>NZ_JBIWDT010000002.1:0-490455 GCF_044762185.1 Lysinibacillus sp. NPDC097162
GTTCGTCCTGAGCCAGGATCAAACTCTCCATAAAAGAAATTTGATTAGCTCAAATTGTTTTGCTGGCATCAATTTTGATGTCCAAAATTTTGTTTCGTTCACTAACGAAGTTAGTTAATAAAAACTATATTGATTACGTTTTGCTTGTTCAGTTTTCAAGGTTCATGTTGCACTGCGTTTCAGCAGCAATAAAATTATTATATCAAAATATTATTGTGTTTGTCAACAACTTTTTTAAAAGTTATTTTCGCTGTCGAAGTGACAGGATTTACAATATACCACGATAACATTTCATCTGTCAACATTATATTTGATTAATATTTCATTAATACAATTGGTGTTTGACGACAGGATTAAATAATATCATGTTAATTATAGATTAGTCAACAAACTTATTAAAAATCTTCTTTTTTTATTTTTCTACTATATATTCTTGGAATTAGGGCGCTTTCCGCACTCATTTTAGGTTGAAATGCACCCTATCGACCATTGGATTATTTTTAAAACTTTACGAGTACTCTTAATCCTACTGAGGCCCTCCTACCTTATATAGGAATAAAAAAAAAGAACCCTCATAATTGAGGGTTCTTAATCATTTAGTTAAGTTGTTTCAATTAAGCCGTACTTGCCATCTTTACGTTTGTAAACAATGTTTGTGCCGTTTGATTCAGCATCAGTGAAAATGTAGAAATCATGGCCTAACATGTTCATCTGTAAAACAGCTTCTTCATGATCCATCGGTTTTAAATCAAACTGTTTAGTACGTACAATGGAATATTCGTCTTCCTCTGTTACAGTATCAGCTGCAGCTTGCGTTATAGCAAAATAAAGTCCTGCACCTTCACGCTCACGGAATTTACGGTTTACTTTTGTTTTATGCTTGCGAATTTGTCGCTCTAATTTATCAACAATTAAGTCGATAGCAGCATACATATCATTATGACGTTCTTCTGCACGAAGTGTTAAGTTCTTCATTGGAATCGTAACTTCCACTTTTGTTTGCTTGTCATTATAAACCTTTAAATTTACGTTAGCATTGGCGTTAACATCTTCGTTAAAATAACGTTCAACTTTTTCGATTTTAGTTTCTACATACTCTCGAATAGCTGGCGTTACCTCAATATTTTCACCACGAATGTTAAAGTTTAACATGTAAACTCCTCCTTTATGACTGCTATACTTCTTATTTCTACACAAGTGTGTGAAATTCCTCTAAAATAATTCTTTTTTCAATAAAATTTTATGAATTTATTTTTTTCTGTTTTGCTTCAGCCGTTTCTTTTTTACGACGTAATTTCAGCTCGTCAACAATCAAATCCTCAATAGCGCCTTGATTATTGAAAAATACGCCGTATTGTTTCCCATTACCATGAGGACGGCTCCAAATTACTTCGCCATATACTCGGATTTCTCTTGTATCTAGAACAAAGCGCAAATCAAGAGGAGAAGGACGTACACCTAAATCAACCTCAGTAAACATCTTTAATCCCCTCGGACTAATATCCAATAAATCAGCCATTGCCGTTTGCGCATGATTCACTTTACCATTCTCATATATAGCAAAGGTCATATTAACCGGCTCGTCAAATTTAAAACGAAAGCCTTCTTGACGCTTAAATATCATTTTCCCCACCCCAATACTTTTCAAACATTTAGTTAGCTTGATTATGACACGAATACATGATTTTCATCCAGAGGGAATTAGTAACATATTTTACCGTTAAATCACCTAATTTATGACTATATGTAAAGTTCCTCTTGTCTATTTTTGTATAATCTTAATAACTTTATCGTTTTTTCATTTGCATAATTTGTCTAATAAACAAAAGAGACCATCATCAAGCGATGGTCTCTAATTTTTTATTAAACATGTCCGTTATTCCCATTACCGAATTGTTGTTGTCGATTAATGCGAATAACTTCTTTCCAAGTATCCCGAAATTCCGTCACTAAGCCTTCAACTTCTTCGATGATGCTAACATCATTTTGGATATTTGCTTCTACTAAACGACGATTCATATATTCATAAAGTGCTAACATATTTTTCGACACTTCAATATCCATATTAAGTGTAGCCATAAACTCACTAATAATCGCTTGAGCTTTTATCAAGTTTGTATTCTTTTCTTGAATATTTTTTTCTTGAATCGCAAGTTTAGCTTTATTTAAGAACTTTAAACATCCATTATAAAGCATTAATGTAAGCTCACCAGGTGAAGCAGTTGTGACGCTATTTTGCTTATACGCGTTTTGTGCTGTTAAATTTGCTGCCAATAAAGGACAACTCCTTTTAGATGTTACTTATTTACTATTTTAAACCATTAAACGAAGAAAAGCTAATAGAGAAATTAATTTTTCTTATCGTAATACATCCCGTCCATCACACGGACATTACCATAAGGATTAAAATATTGCACTTCACTTTTTTTCGTTTTTTGAAGGTTTGCCATATCCTGCTTTACTGCGCTCATTACAGCAGCCAATCGTTCTTTAATCCCATTATCTAATTCAAGCAAGGTACGATGAACACGATCTTGTTCATCAAAATGAAAACCTTCTTGTTTCAAACCATTGATAATCGTTCCGCGCTTGTCCAACATAGTATTTATAGTATCCACATAGTCATCACGATCTTCGCCTTTTGGGATATCACCTAATAATTTATATAGATTTGCAGATGCCTGTAAAAGTTGATTTGTTAGTTGCATAAATTTCTCCTACCTTGCTTCATAAAAACTTCATCAACCTTGAGCGAACAAGCTTGATTGTGAATTAGCTTTATTAATCGCTTGTTCCATTGCCGTGAATTGCTTCCAATAACGCGCTTCAATATTTTCGAGTTTTGTCTTCCAAGTGCTAATTCGACTTTCTGTATCAATAAGATTTTTCCCAATTGCATATTGAGTGTCGGTCATCGTAGTGCGCCCAGCTTTTTTCTCTATATTGATCTCTAATGATTTCATCGATTCACGTAACTTATCTAAATAACCACGTGTATCTACTGTTTTGCCATCTACTACATCCTCTTTTTTTCCTTCGCTGTTTTTAAAGAGTTTTTCGACTGCATCAGGATTTTCTTCTAAAGCTTTTCGTAATTTAGTTTCATCAATTTCAAGCGTTCCGCCTTCATTATAATTTTTAGAAGTTGTAATTCCTATACTATAGAGTGTATTAAATTTTGAGTCATCAATTGCTGGGTTTGCTTGATAAATTATAGATCGCATACTAGATATTCCTTCACGAATAAGAGTATCTCCTCGAAGTAAACCACTCTTTGCTTTCTCCTCCCACAATTTGATTTCGCTCTCAGACATTTCTTCTTTTTGTTCGCTGGTTAACGGTGTATAAGCACGATATTTAGTTTCTTTAGTCTGATCATTTAAATCTTTTACAAAACCATTATAAGTAGCAACAAATTCTTTAATCTTTGCCAAGATATCATCAACATTTGTTGACGATGTCATTTTCACTGCTTGCGCTTTTGGAGCGGCATTTACTATCGTATCATCTACACTACCATCAGGTTTTAAAATGCCAGCTGCATCAGCATCTGCTTTTGCCGCATTTTGCGTACTAGTAGCTTCATTTAAGCGTGTAACAGCTGCTTTTTCTTCAGCATCTGCAGTTAAGTATTCTGTTCGCAGGATATTTTGATCCGCTAGTGCGTAAAATTTATTTTTTTGATCCGCTGATAAGTCATTCCAAATCTTTTTTTGATCATCTGTTAAATTCTCTTCTTTTACAGTACCATTTTGTAAACCTTTTAATACAGCATCGCCAAATTGACTATACTTTAGTTTTAAATCATCTCCTTGCGCTTTTTCCGCATACGTTTTTAACGTTGCTGAATCCGTTGCAATTAAATTTGTTAAATCATCTTTACTTAATGATTTTAATGCATCTTTTACTTCTTGAGTAAATTCAGTATTATCGTCAATATCTTTATGAATTTTTTCAATAGAATCATTACTGTCGTATGAGAACCGCTTTAGAGCATCAATGGCATTTTGATCAAAGTTTTTTAAGATTGTCCCATACTGTGCGTAATCAGCATGATTTTTAAATGCTTTTAGTTGCGTTGTATCAAGAGAAGATAAAGCTAGTAATTCATCATCCTTTAAAGATTGGAATTTTTCTATTTTCTCTGGACTCATACCGCTTTCTTCAATTGCCTTCCTAATCTCCTCAACTGATTGACCTGCAGATAATTTATCATTGATGAAACTAGCTTCATCGTTTGCTAAGCCTTTCCAAAAAGCGCTTCCTAGTTTATTATATTGCACTTGTTGTGACAAAGTTAAAGAACCACCGAAAGCATCTGTATAAGCCTGGTTGTGTGCTGTTGTGTAACTATTAATATCGCTAGCACCATAAGCTCCTTTTTTTGTTGCAAGGTTTGCTTGTTTATTTGCTAAATTAGTAGTAGCATTTTTAAATTCTTCCAAAGCAGCTTTATATTTATCAGCAATAGTTTGAACACCGTTAAATGTATCTTTTAATGTTACATTATAACCCGAAATCGTAAACGTATTAGTTGTTCTTTCTGTTGCAATCCCATTTACGGTGAAAATAGCATTTTTACCTTCAGTAGTTTGTACTTTACTAGGATCGCTAAATCCTAACTTTGCAAAAATGTCATCTCCACCTGTAACTTTAATTTCCTCATCGCCTTTAACATCACCAGTGTTCTTGGCAGTAAATGAGAAGCGACCATTTTCAAATACAGCACTAATCCCAGCATTACTAGTATTTACTTTACTAATAAACTGATCCACAGTCATATCAGAAGTAATTTCAATTTTCGTAGCTTCACTTGCTAATTTCCCATTATTCTGGATTGCTTTAAATTCAATAATCCCTGTTGCACCTAAATCGGACATTTTTGTCGAACCTACAGCACTTACTTGATCTCCAACTTTACGCGCTGCTGTAGCTAATTGTGAAACCCCTTCAATTGAAAGTGAACCAGCAGCACTTCCTGTTGCAGTAGCAGATACTAAATTAGAATTTGAACTAGCAGCAGTTTTAGAAATGAGACTTTTTAATACTAAATTATCAGAAATATAAGTATCAAATGTTCTAAGTTTTGTATTTACACTACGATATGCATCACGTTGCCATTCATAAGTTTGTTTCTTTTGATATAACTTGTTTAATGGTGCTTTTTCCGCAGTCATTAATTTTTTTACTAATGCATCTATATCCATTCCTGAAGCTAATCCGCCTACTCTATTTACCATTATATTTCCTCCTAAATTTGTTTATATTTTTTCGTCTACAATCATTCCTAATAACTTTTGCATCTCATAAAATGCATCTAAAAGTTTTTTAGGTGGTATTTCTTTAACCACTTCTTCTGTTTGCGTATCCACAACCTGTACGAAATAACGATCTAGTCCGTCATGTAACACAAATTTAGAAGCATTATGGTTTACTTGTAAAAACTCATTTACAGTGTCTACTACATTTTGCAGCTTATCTTTTGATATTTCTTGATCTTCAGCAGCTGGTAATTCTCTTGATTGCATTACAGATTGCGATTTAACAGTTGTCGTTGGTAGTTCCTCTGAATCAACTTTCTTAGCAAATGTTGATGAAGTTATAGTACCTACATCTGTAGATTGTCCTTGAGTTGCAATACGCATAATATGTAAACCTCCTAAACATTTCTTGTTCTTATATTTAGTATCGGAAGTTTTTAGGAATGTTTCACTTTTTCTGTTGAAGTACTTTGAATCGGTTGTATTTCTTCAAAAGAAAAACCTCTCGATCAATAGTTATGCTTTGAACAAGAGGTAATTTCAATTTATTCTATTTAAACTTTATCTTATCACTGTAAAGTTATTTTATGGCTGCAATTTTATTGCTCTTTGAATAGTTGTATCAATATATATCTCAAGTTTTTCTTTAAATTGTACTGATACATCGTCAAATGTTTTTATGTCTAGTAACTGTGCTTCATAATGCTCTAAATCAACTAATCCATTCTCAGAAACATTAGATTTGGTTTTAAATCTAAAAATATGTTCTGTATCTGTAATAGCAACTAAGTAAGGCTGATTAGGGTGTATTGTCTCTGTTATTGCTGTATCACGCCCAATACCCCCAAAGTCTTTTAATACAACACCTTCATAACTTTCTGCCTTAATGTCAGCGAGTTTAGAAATTGTAGGGAAAATATCAATGATGGAACATAATTCATAACTAACTTTTCTTTCAATATTTGCCCCACCCAACATAAATGGGACCTTACGTCTCGGTTCATGTAAAAGAAAGTCGTCTTCTTTTAAATAAGTTTGTCCATGATCAGAAACTAATGCAACAATGATATTTTCTTTACCAAAGCTTGATTCAAGATAACTATATAATGAGGATAGATGTAAATCTACACGCTTTAATTCTGATTCGTACTTTTTTAATTTATTGGGGTCATAAGAAGATAATACGGATGTTGCCCCAAGATTTTTATTTTGTCTATATTTAGCTGAAACGTTCACTTGACTCATTAAATCATTATTTATTTCATCAGCCACATCATGTAAGTCCATTAAGCTTATCCATAAAAAATGATTATTATTTTTGAAAGTTTCTAAGTGCTCGATTGCCTCTACAACAACTTCTCCTGCTGTAAACCCACCTGCGTAATTTTGATATAGAATTCGATCCATACCCTCTAAATAACCGTAGGTTGGTGTAACTCGCCAGTCGTTATTAATTTGGGCAGTCAAATATCCATTTTTCTGAAAATCCTTTGTAAACAAATGATTATATTTGTTCAACTCGAAATGATTTGAGGGATGGTAAAGGCCGTGATGTAAGGTAGTTTTTCCAGTGTACATACTTGCAACACTCGGCAAAGTCCAATCTCCAGTTGTATAGCAATTATTATTTATATAACCATTTGAGAAAAAGTTATATGTATGAGGCATTAAACTATGTAACTTTTCTTCGATTACACTATTAGCTAAACCATCTACAAAAATAGTTATGATAATTTGTGGTGTTTTTAATATGGGCTTCATATTAATTGGTTTAGCAATAAAAAAAGGTCTATTTGACGTTACTTTATATTCACCTACATCATTAAATGTAAAATAATTAAATTGGTTAGGGCTTAGTACATTTTTAGGAAAAAGATAGTTACTTTTAGGACCTTGCACTTCGATATCATCATATTGTCCAAACAAACTTATCGGTAATGTTGTTTCATTATTAATTTCAAATGAAAAAGAATTAGTAGTTTTTCCTTGTAAGAGTTCAGTTTTAAAAAAGTACCGTGAATTTGTATCAATATCCATTACATTCATAGATTTATACATTTCTGTAAGAAATTCATTGCCAGCAGAATCTTTTACAACCTTTTTCACAAGACTTTCATTGAAGCGGCTAACTGGATAAGTTCTTTCATCTCCTTCTAGAAGAATCATTTCGGTATAATCTAAAGCTGCACGGAATTGGTCAGGAATTAATGAAGCGTCTTCTTTTAATAGCACTATCACTTGATCTAGATGCTTTGTCGCTATTTCACGATCATTGTCTGAACCTGCTAAATTCACACATCTTGCGAACATCCATAAGCTTTCAATTAACTCACCAACTGCACTCTTTAAAGTGGCCAAATTATAAACTATTTCAAATGAAAAAGGAAACTCTTTTAGTGCTTCTTCCTCTAATAATGTTATTCCTTGTTGAAACTCATTAATTAAATAATAATAGTTAGCAAATAAAGAATAATACGATTCATTTCTTATACTTATTCCATCTAATTTTTCCTTCGCCTCTGCTAATAGACCTTCATTTAATAGAAAAGAAATTTCCTCCACTACTTTTTTAAAACTAGTAATTTTAGCATTCTTCAAAATCATCACTCTTTCAGTATTTTATTCTACTACCTCTAATTCTTTTTAAGAATAATTCTAGCTAAATATGGGTTTTCATTTTTGTAAATAGAAAATCCTCTCCCTTTTGAAAATTCTTGAATTGAAAATCCTAGTTTTATTAATTTAGTAATTAGTAAATCTGTATCTATATATCTTCTGTAATGATCATTAAAAACTTTGTCTAACTCCTCATCTTCTTTGGTTCTAAACTCAGCTACTATTTCACATGAGGTTTGAATATTTTCTAGTATACTTTCTAAAATCAAATTTTCCGTTTCCTCTGTAATTGCATGTAAGAAAAACCTAGTATAAAACAAAATTCCTTTGTCTTGCGATGTTGAAATTTCATTGAATTTTGACATTAATTTTTGAACTTCATTAACATCACTTAAATCAACACAGGCAAAATAAATATTTTTATTTGCATTAAAATGTTTATCCATTATATTATTATTGATTTTTATCACTTCTTCTGATCCATCTATACCGATAACCTCAAAACCATTTTTAGCAAAATAAAATGTATCTTTTCCAGTTCCACATCCTAAGTCAATTAGAATTTTGTTTTTTATAGATTGTTCATTTTTCTTAAAAATAAACTCACTAAAGTTTGATGATTCAGTTAAATCCGCTCTATCTTTATAAAATTCTTCCCAGTATTGTTTGTTTATATAACTCATTAAAAATTCTCCATTCTCTGCCTTCTAAAATTGCCTCTAAAATTAAATGAAATCAAATTTAAATGGTTCTCCCTTATGTATTGAACACTTAACTTTTTTTCCAAGTATATGATCATAATATTTAGGTTTAAGTCCATATCCCGGACGAACTATTCTAATATTTTCTTTATTAAGTACCTCTCCTTCCTTTATATCCTTAGCAACGTATATAGAGCGTCTAAATTTTAATGAAACTTTTTCTTTTTCTGTAGGGCCATACGTAACTTTCCCCATAGCTAACCAAGCACGTTCCGTCTCTTCTACTAGCGCCTTCATTTCAACTGGTTCCATTGAAAATGCTGCATCAACACCACCATCATCTCTGTCTAACGTAAAATGTTTTTCTATGACTGTTGCACCTAGTGCAACACTTGCTACAGCCACGCCTATACCGAGTGTATGGTCAGATAATCCGATTTGGACATCATCAAATAACTGTTTCATATGTGGAATGGTTAAAATATTTGTGTTCTCAGGCGTTGCAGGATATGTACTTGTACATTTTAATAATACTAAATCTTTACAACCAGCTTCTTTTGCTGTTCTTACTAATTCATCTAATTCCGCCAATGTTGCCATACCTGTGGATACAATCATGGGCTTACCTGTTGCAGCAACTTTTTTGATAAGCGGTAAATCAGTATTTTCAAAGGAAGCTATTTTATATAACGGTACATCTAATTCCTCTAAAAACTCAACTGCTGTTTCATCAAATGGCGTACTAAAAGCAATCATTCCCAATTCCTTAGCACGATCAAAAATTGGTTTATGCCACTCCCAAGGTGTATATGCTTGCTGATACAAATTATATAAATTTTGTCCATTCCATAAACTTGTATTATCATTTATTTGGAAACCTGGATTATCTAAATTTAATGTCATTGTATCCGCTGTATATGTTTGAATTTTTAATGCGTGTGCACCTGAGGCCGCAGCAGCTTCTACTATTTTTAAAG
The DNA here is from genome assembly GCF_044762185.1 of Lysinibacillus sp. NPDC097162. Lineage (NCBI taxonomy): Bacteria > Bacillati > Bacillota > Bacilli > Caryophanales > Bacillaceae > Lysinibacillus > Lysinibacillus sp. NPDC097162. Next base: position 9,556 of record NZ_JBIWDT010000002.1, read on the forward strand.
CACGTTCAAGAGATTGATTATGGTTCCCTGACATTTCTGCAATAATAAAAGGTTTAGAAAGTGATCCAATTTTAAAGTTCTCTACTTGTATTTGTTTCATTTAGATGTCCCCTCTAACTCTAGCTTTAAATATACTTTATGTTTTTCCCATTCTTCAGCAAACAGACTGTAAACATAAATATCTTCATATTCGTTATTTCTTTTTATTTCCTTTCGCAATACCCCGTCCAACTTAAATCCTAATTTTTCGTGAAAATTACAACTTACTTGATTTGTTTCAATTACTTCCGCACATAACTTTCGAAATTTCAACTCTTTGAAAACAAATTCGAGAGCAGTATATCCTAATAATTTACCAGTTCCTTTTGGAGCATTTTTATCCCCTATATAAAAACCCCATGAACATTTATTTGAATAAATATCCATATCATTAATATTTAGTATTCCATAATCAATGTTATTAACTGAGAAAATTTTAGAAATTTTATTATTATTACTTTTTATGTCTTTATACCAATTCATATGTTGTTGCCATTCTATAATGTCATTGTTAAACATTACAGATCTAATGTGTTCTTGATTACGCCATGCTAATACTTTATTTAAATCATCTTCAACTATATCCCTAAGTGAGGCATTAAACATAATATTACAATCCTTCATGATATTAAATTTTCACAACTTTTTCTCATACGTCCTAATTCTACCGAATCTCCATAGAGAATTTTAAAATTTATTAGTATTTGATTAGCTTTTATTTCATCAGAGACTCCTAAATAAACAATTGCTCCGGTATTCGCAACTGCCTTTGCAACTTCTACTTGATTCTTCGCAACGGCAATGACAATCGAAGGTAATCTTAAAAAAGCCCTTTCCCAAGTCGTAGCTCCGCCCCCGCCAATTGCTAAATCTGCTTGTGCCATTAATTCTGCAATATTGTTCACTTGGCAATGGTAATGGGTATTTTCAATTTCGTCACATATTTGTTTGATTTTCAATTTGTTTGGATTTGAGTTTCCTACAACTACATCTACAACTAATTTATATTGTTCTATAATCGACTTAATTGCCAAAAGAACCTTCTCAGTTTCATTCGTTGGATCACTACCACCAAAGAAAATAAATAGATGCTCAACTCTCCCATTAAAAGGTTTTATATGTTTTTTCGCTTCAATAAACTCATCTCTTAATAAAGCATGACTAGGCCCTAGTAGCATTCTAGCGGAAGAAGGAACTAACCCATCGTACCTTGTTTCCATATCTAAATAAAAATTTTGATCCAGCAATATATCACAGTCATGTTTACGATTTGCTAAGTCATCAATAACCATTATACTCTTAACAAAAGGTCGAACTAATTGTTCCCATTTAATATCAATTGAGTAATGATCAATAATAAGCTTTTCCACATTGTATTCTTTCAAAACCTCAATTGTCTCATTAGCATCTTCTTCCCAGTATTCAGTTACAAAGTTCCATAAAGAAACATCACAAGGAGGTAAAGTATAAACAACAAACCCTTGTTGTTCTATTAATGTTATACATTCACCCTTTGCATCTCTACAAATAAAAGCTACCTTTTGTCCACCTTTTTTTAACCTGTGCGCTAATGTTAAACAACGCATCACATGACCAGTGCCAATTTCAAATGAGGCATCCACTCTTATAATTGTATCCATATTTTCACCTATAACTTCTTTTGTTCAATATGAGCGTTAATATAAATCCAATCTGGATTAGCTTTCATAAGTTTGACTGTATCATATAAGGTAAATTGGGGATTTTCATTATACAGCTTTTCTATTATATTTTTAATTAGCTGAAAATCTTCCTCTGTATCCACTGTCCATCGATATTTACTATAATTTACTTCATTTCGGACACTACCTATTTTAAAAACATCAGGATTCGTATAAAAATAAGCAGTTACATGTTCACGATCCCTCTTCATAACAGCTTCCTTATAAGCCTTTTCTAAAACTGCAAACGTAAATACTTCCGTATCTAGACCTCTTGGATAAGTTCTTTCCACCGTATTTGATACATATTCAAAATTATTATCTACAAAGTATTGTATTGCTTTATCTACCACTTGCACATCAATTATCGGGCAATCTGAAGTGATGCGGACAATTGTATCTGCTCTAAATGTTTTAGCTGTCTCATAATATCTAGCCAATACATCTTCCTCAGATCCTCTGAACCACAAAATATTTTTTTTTTTGCAAAACTCTACTATTAAATCATCTTTTTCATTAATGGTAGTTGCTATTACTAAATCATTGATATAATTACTTTGCTGTAAACGCTCTAATTGATATGATAATAAAGGTCTACCATTTACTTTTTTTAAGATTTTCCCAGGTAGTCGAGTTGAACCCATTCTTGCTTGAATAATTGCTACAATTCTCATTTTTTCACCTTTTCTAATTCCATAATCACCGAATTGATTACATCCTTTGCATCCTCATTAGACATTTTCGGAAATAATGGTAAGGTAATAATTGCTTCATATAGTTCTTCTGCTTTAGGCATAGACCCTTTGATGTACCCTAACTCTTGATAATATGACAAAGTGTGAACTGGAATGTAGTGGACATTCACACCAATATTTTGAGCTAATAATGCCTCAAATATTTCTTTCCGAGTTACGCTTATGTTTTCTAGATTTAATTTAATGATATAAAGGTGCCAACTTGAAACTCCATCTAATTGTTGAGTTGGTACAAATAAACATTCATTATTCTTAAATGCTTCATTATATAGTTGGGCAATTTCACGGCGACGTGATACAAACTGATCTAACTTCCTTAGCTGACTAATACCTAGAGCAGCCTGAATATCTGTCATTCGATAATTGAACCCTAAAAATTGCATATCATAATACCAAGGACCATCATTTTTCGCAAGATTGCTTGCCTCTCTTGTAATTCCATGAGAACGAAATTGTAAGAGTTTTTTATAAAAAGCTTCATTATTAGTTGTTATAACGCCACCCTCACCTGTGGTAACATGCTTTACTGGATGAAAGCTGAACATTGTCATATCACTTAGGGAACCTATTTTTTTTCCTTTATATTCAGCTCCTAATGCGTGTGCTGCATCCTCAATGACAATTAAGTTATGTTTTTTCGCAATATCATGGATTTCAGCCAACTGCACGGGCTGACCTGTAAAATGAACAGGGATAATTGCCTTAGTATTAGGTGTAATTTTTTTTTCAATTTCCAAAGGGTCAATGTTATACGTATCTTCTTTAATATCTGCAAATACAACTGTGCCACCTAAATAACGTACACAATTTGCACTTGCTGCAAAAGTAATCGGCGTAGTAATAACTTCATCACTTTCACCAATATCTGCCGCAAAGCATGCTCCATGTAACGCTGCCGTCCCATTTGAAAATGCTACAGCATATTTAGAACCAACATATTTTGCCATGCATTCTTCGAATTTCGCAATTGTTGGACCTGTTGTTAAGTAACTGCCCTTCAATACATTTACCACAGCCTGAATATCCTCTTCATCTAACCATTGTTGTCCATACGGTAAATATGTATCTCTCATGCTATTAACTCCTTTAAAGAAAAAATGCAGTCAAAGACTACATTTCATCTACTAAATCTTTTAATTGTTCTATAGTTAACCATTCCGAATTGTTATCACTTGTGTAAGCAAATGCATCAGGTAAAGCTTTTCCGCCATTTAGTTGGTCTTTAGCAAACCAAGCAAGCTCCGGTTGGATAACGTAGTAATCATCAAACTCTAATGTATGACGAGCATCGTCTTCCATAATCATCGCTTCATGAAGTTTCTCACCAGGACGAATTCCAATTACTTCTATTTCACATTCGGGACCAATCGCTTTTGCTAAATCTGTTACTTTCATGCTAGGTATCTTCGGTACAAAGATTTCTCCACCATACATGCGCTCTAAATTATCTAATACGAATTGAACTCCTTGATCAAGAGTAATCCAAAAACGTGTCATACGCTCATCTGTAATAGGTAACTTCCCTGTATCTTTGATCTTTTTGAAAAATGGTACAACACTACCTCGACTTCCCACTACATTGCCATAACGAACAACTGAAAATCTAGTTTTCTTTTCACCTACATATGCATTGGCCGCAACGAATAATTTATCAGATGCTAGTTTTGTCGCACCATATAGATTAACTGGGCTACAAGCCTTATCTGTTGAAAGTGCAATGACCTTCTCAACACCGCGGTCAATAGAAGCCTCAATAATATTTTGTGCACCGTGGATATTTGTTTTTACCGCCTCAAATGGGTTATATTCACATGCATCAACATGCTTCATTGCGGCTGCATGAATGACAATATCCACACCATCAAATGCGCGATATAGACGGTCTTTATCTCGTACATCGCCAATAAAGAAACGAATGCGCTCGTCTTGGAAATCTTGTTTCATTTCATATTGTTTTAGCTCATCGCGACTAAAAACAATCACTTTTTTCACACCTAATGAAAGTGCTTTTCCGATGAACTTTTTACCAAAAGAGCCCGTACCACCTGTTACTAATACTGTTTTATCTTTTAAAATATTCATTTTTTCACCTTACTTTATAATCATTAAATTAACTACTAGATACCTAATAATCCCACTCTATACTATTCCTACTCCTACTTTAAATTTTGGAATCCATCTTCCTGTATATTTATCTTTAAAGAATAAATTTTTATTAACGAAACTATCCACAACTTCCCAAAATTCATTAATACTAATATCTATATATTCACAAAAATCTTCAATGTATTTTTCTCCACATTTACCATCATATTCTTCTACATACCAAATTGCATCTTCTCTAGACAATCTTCCTTCCCTAATATCATAACAAGCCTCATCTGTAGCAAAACCAAAACCAAATTTATAATACTTGATCATTTGATTAAGTATTTGCATGTCCGAGTCAAGAGCAGTATAACGTCTATATCTACCAATATCATAAAGACTTTCTGTTGATCTTCCTCTTAATCCCCTTGCTATTGCAAAATCTGCATTTCCAACTTGAGACCATTCTTTTGTATAATATTGCAAATAAATACCTTTAATATCTTTCTGCATAAATAAATCTTGTTCAGGGTATTGATACATTGATAAATCTTTTTCAGTCAGGGAGTCTACTAATAAATCTTTAGCATTTCCTCCAGCAAGTGTATTACCTTTATTTACATTAAGGGCATTTCCATCTGAACCCAATCCATTTGATACTCCTAATGTTAATGCTGCGTTTTCTCCTTGAATAACTAACGGTATGTTAAAATTAATTGCTACTTTATTAGCAGAAGCATATAAAGGATATTCAGAAGGTTTAATAGGATTACCCCATTTATAAAAGGCCGATTTTGTCAACTTTCTCAAAATTCGGGGATTTTGTCTTAGTTTAATGCAATCAAACCCATGATTAATTAAATTTTCGATATTATATTTACCTATTTCTGTTAAACAATCTGGTTCACAATTTACCAAAAGTACATTTAATCCTAATTTTTCTTTAGCATAAAAGGCCTGGAAAGTACTATCTTTACCTCCACTAACACCCACTACACAATCATAATCTCTATTTTTACTTTTTGCCCAATCTGCAATCTTTTGTAATTCATCTTTTCTCATATCCCAATCAATATTCTTTTTTTCATCTTCATAAATACAAGCGTAACAAATACCTTCATTATTGAACTTAATATCAGGCCTAGTATCAGGTTGTAAACATTTTTTGCAATAATTCATTTTACTTCCTCCATTAAAAGATTTACATAAGATTAATTTTAGATCTCGTATATAAAATACCTTTTAAGTAATTCTTTATTATCATGCAAAATTATTTAAACTATCTTTTTTAAAATAGTGAAGCTAGTTTTTAATATTAACTGGCTCTACTTCTTCAAAAAAGGGAGCAATTTCAAATTCAAAAATGTCAGCTATAAGTACATAATCCTGCTTTTCTAATCCTTCATTAACTTCTAATAAGAATTCTTGTATTTTTCCTATATTTAATAAAGCTAATACGTTATTTTTTATTAATAATTCACTTGCATTAGTTAGCCATAAAATTCCCTCTGTTAAATCTTTAATACTAATTAAAGCTTCATTTATATGTTTTTCTCGAAGTTTATCAGCAATTACCAGAATTCCTGCAGGTAACTTTTTTAAGTATTCATTATAACTCTGAATTGTATCATTCAATATATTTTCCATCTTTACACCTCATATTTTTTTGCTTTTTCTATTACGTCTAGGGTATATCCTTTTGTCTTTTCTATAGCTTCTTGCAACCTTGAATACAATTCTTTATTTTGGTTATATACTCTTCTATATTTTTCTTCTGGATTTTCATTTGAAATTGGTTGAAACTTTCTTAAAACATCTATAGTAATTGGATCAACTATTCTATTTATTGAGGTAAAATCTTTCTTACTAATAAACTCTTTATCAACTTTATTTAATTCCTTTAATACATTTTTATCAAATAAAACATTCGATTTATTCCTTTCTAATATTTTTAAAGATAATTTCAAACTTCTTATTAATTCATCATAAATTTTCACTTCTTGTAATAGAATATCTATTAATTTACTATTATTATAGGTATTAAATTTTTGTTTTGATTGGATTTTATTCAGTTGAACATCCCTATTAACATATTTATTACAGAATGCTATAAAACTCATTTGTTGCATTCTTTCAATTTTCACTCCACCTTCAGTACAATTGAATATCATCGTAGATTGACTTAATATTTCATTTAACCTCTCAAAGTCCTTCTTCATGGAAAATAACGGATAATCAGTGAGTACTTTCTCACCAGAATAACCTTCCACTTCAAATAATTCATTTTCTTCTTGAAATTTTCCGTCTATAATTAAAAAATTTTTATTGTTTTCTGCATGAGACTTACTATCTGTATAAGCTAAATCTTGTCCAATAATTGCTACAGGTCCAGTAGAAATATAACTAGCGATGCTTAGTGCAAAATTAGCTACCGATCCTCCACCTGAAAATATCGGCAATTCAATATCAAATACCTTTTTTATATATTTCTGAATATCTTCATCGTCAGGTGTTAAAAATGCATACTTGGTATTCTGATATCGATCTTGAATTTTATAATAACTACTTAAACAAAAAATTAATTCTGATTTTATGTTTTTAATATCTTTAAAATGGAGATAATTTACTTCACCTCCATCAATTGTAACTATATAATCCGGTTCAATGCCATATTCCAATAGGGTATTAATAGTAGATCCTGCTGCAATGGTTATAACATTTTTCTTTATTTTATCTAAGATTTGCAGCTGTTTAGTTAAGGAGGGACCACCTGAAATTAAAATAACTGGGCAATTATACATTTTTTTTAATTTCCCCAAAGAAGAATCTTCATCTAAATGAATTAAATTATGAATATAATTTTCTTGCCAAGAATCCGAAAATTCCTTAATAGTATTTTCCATCACTTTATGTACGTTTTGAATATTTTTAATAATTTTCAACAATTCTAGCAATTCTTCTTTGAAAATATTTTCATAATTTGGTGATACTATAACTTTAATTTTTTGACTTAAATTATTCATAGAATTAGCCACTATATATTCTATGCTTTTTTGATCGTATTCATATATTATATTAAAATTAGTTTTTGATATTGAAGAATTCAAATATTTATATAATGGATCTATTATTATTAACTTCTGAGATTTTTCTATTTTATTATTTATAGCTTCAGCGATATATCCCAACCCATAACCAAATAATATTAATACATCCAACACTTCATATTCTCTTTCTGCAACCATCTTAGCTTCTCTAATAGGGTCATACTTACTATGTAATAGATAACCATTTACCTTTACAGTTTCTAAATTAGTTTTTGTTGATAATATTTCTATTTGGTACTTTGACAATTTATTTCACCTCATACTGTATATCGGCCAAAGCTTAAAAAAATAAAGGAGCCTATCCAAACTTTGGACAGACTCCTCATAATTTTATTGTGCTTCAATTGCAATTATTGTAGTAATTGAAGTACGCCTTGTGGTTGTTGGTTAGCTTGAGCTAACATAGATTGAGCAGCTTGCATTAAGATGTTGTTCTTAGTGAAGCCCATCATTTCTTTAGCCATATCTGTGTCACGGATACGTGATTCAGCAGCTGTTAAGTTTTCAGAAGTAGCACCTAAGTTGTTGATTGTGTGCTCTAAACGGTTTTGTACTGCCCCTAAATCAGAACGTGTTCCTGAAATAGTTGTAATTGCAGTATTAATTTTTGTAATAGCTGCATCTGCTAAAGATTGAGTATTAATTTTTAATGCACTGATTGATAAAGTTGCTGCATTAGTATTTGCAATTGTTAAGCTAATTGCTTGAGTTGCATTCGCACCAATATGGAATTTTTTAGCTGAGAAAGAGCCATTTAATAATTTTTGCGTATTGAACTCAGTATTCCCTGCAATACGATCAATTTCTGATAATAATGCATCTACTTCTTTTTGTAAATCTCCACGGTCACCTGACACGTTTGTATCGTTGGCAGATTGTACTGCTAATTCACGCATACGTTGTAGGATTGCATGAGTTTCGTTAAGAGCACCCTCAGCAGTTTGGATTAAAGAGATTGAATCTTGAGCGTTTTTAGTTGCCATGTCAAGACCACGGATTTGTCCGCGCATTTTTTCAGAGATTGCTAAACCTGCAGCGTCATCGCCAGCACGGTTGATTTTGTAACCAGAAGATAACTTCTCAAGGTTTTTAGAAGCTTCAGTGTTGTTGAAAGCTAAGTTACGGTGTGTGTTTAAAGCTGAAATGTTGTGTTGAATTCTCATTTGGAATTCCTCCTTGAATGTTTGTTTTGTTATTCCACGTCCGTGTGGAATATTGTCGGTTTAGGTTGTATGTATGTACTTCCCTTACCCTACACTCTATATATCGTTAGTAGTTGGAAAAGTTTAATAGTTTTTTAAAAGTTTTTTTATTTTTTTATGTAATAGATTCATAGATACTATTTTATTTTTTCTTCAGCTGATCTAAAAAACTCGAAGAGGAAGCAAGTGCTTCTTTATTTTGCGCCTGAATAGCTTCAAAAACTTCTGAGCGATGTACTTTTACCGTTTTCGGGGCAACAATGCCAAGTTTAATTTGGTCACCTTCAACTGCTAATATTTTAATTTCGATTTGATCGCCTATCATAATAGACTCATCTTTTTTTCGAGAAAGGACTAGCATTATTTCGCACTTCCTTCCAATGGCAGCATCGGATAGCGTAATGGATATGCTTTATTGTCTTGGAGAACGATTTGTTTACCACGTTTTTTATCTATATTTAAAATAACTGGTGCTAATAAGTTTATTGTAGATTCTTGGAAAGTTTCTTTCATTGTGACAATAGCATATGGAAGAACATCTTCTTGTTTATCAATCTGTAATTGCTCGCGATCTTCTTCACTTATGTCAAAGCTATAATCTTTTTTGAAAGCAAATGGATAGGCAACGACAAAGCCGATTTCGACATGCTGAACAGACTGAAGTAATGCTAGTGGCAGGTCGGCATCGATTGGTAGTAAAACAAACTCTCTTTCTTCTTCTAATCCTAATAAGCCATGTTCAAAAGTCAGGATATCTTGTTCAACGATTTCTACTTCTCCTAAAAATTTAGTAGCTATTTTCATATTTTCGGGTGCACTCCTTTAAACGATGACATCAATGTCAACATCTGGTCTTTGTATCATTGTACCAGTTACTTTACCTGGTGTGTATTCATGGATAGGTTTGTTTACTTGTGCGTCAATTATTGGTTCTCTACGCTGAATATTGACGTCGGTTGTACCTGGCGTATAGTCAATTTTAACAGATCCAACAGATGGCACAAATTTTATATTAAATTGCACACGATGTGGGCCATGGTTTTGTTTGGCGATATTTTGGATTGTTGCTCTTCCCTGATCTTTGCCGGCACCCTCCATCATTTGTCGGCCTTCCCTTGCTCTTCGTGCCATGCCCCTCATTGCCTCTTGTTTCCCTTTTTGCGCATAATTTGCACTTGATTCTAATGGTCCAATTAAGCCTAAATCACGCCTTGCTTGAGATGAATCAATTTTCAGCACACTGCGTGTTGTATTAATCTCGAGTATAGCGGCAGGCTGTTCAATGTGCTGCGTAGCACTTGGTTGTTTAATGTATTGCTGTGGCTTAGCAATATTAAGGTCGATTTGTGCGTCCGTTGTACGAATTTGAATTTGTGGGAGTCTCATGTACACTTCTCCTTTCAAGAAAAGCGTCTGAACAAAATGTTCAAACGCTTGGTTTTATTAGCAGGAAAATCAATTGTATTTATCTAATAAAATCAACTAAAGATTGTTGAATAATTTTAGCGCCAACAGACAATGCTGCCTGATGGATCGATTCTGACGTTACCATTTCTGTAATAGCTTTTGAATAATCAACGTCCTCGTTATTCGATAATTGTTTCGTTACGCTAATTTCGCGAATAGATAAGCGGTTTTCCATTAATTCCACACGATTTTGGCGTGCCCCAACATCTGCTTGCGCTTCGAGAATTTTGTTGTGCATTGTTGTAATATCATCGGTTGTACTATTACTTGTAACGCCACCTAATGTAGAGCTGATTTCTTCACCTGTTGCAAGGGGAATTCGATTCGGATCTAACAAACCTGAAATTTTGGCCATCATGTCATCTACACTTTTGAATAAATCCATGCCAGCCGTATTCACTGTCATCTGAATACCATCATACACTTCAATTTTAACATCTTCGGAATTGACATTCGCATTGTTAAGTGCGCCATTTATAAATAATGGTTGTCCTGTTTTTGTGCCGCTGAATATATAGCGATCTCCTACTTTTGTGTTCGCTACATCTTGAATTTGTTTACGAATTTGGTCGATTTCAGATTTCGCTTTCGCTCGCTCATCTGGTGTATTTGTATCATTCGCAGCTTGAATTACAAGCTCACGTACTCGTTTCATTTGTTCGCCTACTTGATTTAATGATTCATCAGATGTATCGAGCCAGTTGTTCACTTCATTCATATTACGTGTGTACTGTTCAACTTGCCCTAAATCACGTCGATAGCCCATTCCTTTCACTGCTACTACAGGGTCGTCTGAAGGTCTCGTGATTTTAGAGCCTGAAGTGATTTGATCTTGTAGCTTGGACATTTTTCCGTAGCTATTATTTAAGTTTAGAAGCATGTTATTCGATAACATGGATTGTGTTACGCGCATGTTTGTAAAAGCTCCTTCCTTTAGTCGTACTCAATTAGTTTTTAGTTAAATTCCTACACGGCCCATGCCGTTAATGATTTTGTCTAATGTTTCATCGATAACGGTAATCATACGAGCATTTGCGTTATATGCTTGTTGGAATGTAATCATATTCGTCATTTCTTCATCAAGCGATACCGAAGTGATTGAAGCACGGCTGTTGCCAATTGTCACAAGAAGTGTTTCAGAAGTTCCATTTAAGCGCGCTGCTTCTTCTCCATCGACACCGAGCTTACCAATGATTCCTTGATAGAATGAGTTAAATGTTGCACCGTCTAAATTTGCTTGAACTTTTGATTGGATATTTGAAAGCTCAAGTGCCCATTTACCGTTCCCTTCTTCATTTGGCTTGCTCGAAGCAGCCAATTTTGAAGAATCTTTCAAAAGGTCAGCATTGACTTTAATATTTCCTGCTGACATCGGTTTTGTATTATCAATCGGTTCAAAGAAATCGATTGTGCTTTGAGCACCAGTTAAATCATACCCTTGCTTATGCATCGCATTAAAGACATTTGCAAATTCAGAGGCAAGTTTATCAAGGCTAGCCATCGTTTCTGGATAATAGCCTTTAACATCGGCCCCATCTTGATATCCATAAGAGTTGATCAATGATAATAATTTACCTTTGCCAGGCTCTAACTGGTCATATGTAATAGTTCCTGAATCTGCTGTACCTGCGCCAGTAACATTGATGCTCGTAAATACTTTCGATAAATCCGTTCCATCTATTTGTGTAGCACCACTATTTACTTCGATGCTCGCAGCATCTTTACCATTCACTAATTTAATAGCTGTGTTCGTGCCATATGGCTTAAATGTAATAGTTACACTGCCTTCAGCTACACTAGAAGCAAGTCCACCAGAAGGAACTCGTTCGACTGAGACCGGGATGTAACTATTTAATTCATCGATTAACACATCACGAGCATCATATAAATCATTTGGAACATGACCATTTGGTTCAACCTCTTGCACTTGTTTATTAATAGAAGCAATTTGTTTTAGTAAGGAGTTGATGCGGTTTGTTGAAACACTAATTTCGTTACCTAAATTGCCTTGAATTGTTTTTAATTGCGTATCGATATAGTTAAATGATTGTGCTAAATGATTGGCACGTTCAATGGCAACTTTACGTGATGCAGCGTTTTCCGGACCTGTACTAACATCTTGCAGACCTTTCCAGAACTGTTCTAATGCTGCGTTTAAACCGTACTGAGAAGGTTCGTCCATTATATCTTCCATTTGAGATATTGCATTTGAACGTGATTCCCAATAACCTAGCTTATTTGTTTCCTGACGGTATTGACGGTCAATAAATTCATCGCGAATACGTTGAATGGAACCTGTCTCTACCCCTGTTCCCATATGTCCAGGGTAATTCGGCGTGTTTAAGCCTGCCGTTGGGAAACCTGGTGTAGCTTGCATGTTTACTCGTTGGCGCGAGTAACCAAGTGTGTTGGCATTTGAAATATTATGACCTGTTGTATATAAAGCAGATTGTTGTGTAAATAAACCGCTTCTACTTGTTTCTAAGCCCATAAATGTTGAGCGCATCATTATTCCTCCCTTTAGTAACGATTAAAAATTAAGCTTGTGAATCGAAGTACGATTTTTTGGCTACTGTATTCGTACCGCGTACCTCACGGCCAGAGTAATTCATTTGCTCTGGGCGTGGGCGTAGTGCATCTAATGTTAGATTGACAAATTGTAATGATTGGAATACTAATTTTTGATTGAGTTCATTTTGTTTGCGTAAATCATTGATGATTAGCATTAATCGATTGCGAACAGCTGAAAGTGCTTCTTTTTCAGCTTCTTTTTCAGCAGCCTCGATGACATCAGCAACAGACATTTTGTCAGTTGAAGCAATTCCTTTTGCTCCAAGGTATTCGGTTACCTGTACCTGGCGCTGTTGCTCGAGCTTATCAATGGCCGCTACATGTGCCTGCTCATCCTTGAGCATTTGGTCTAGTGCTTCGATATCGCCAGCTTTAATAATTTCTGTTTTTCTAAAGGCTAGTTCGAGTAAGCTTTTATGCATTCTCTCTAATATTGTTAATGTAGAACAAATTGTTTCTACAGTCATATTACTAAGCACCCTTTCTGTATTTCCTAGAAACGATAATATTTCAGCATATCTTCAGCAACTTTGCGAGCATTGACCTTGTATTCTCCAGAATCAATATCTGCTTTTAATTGTTGCACGCGTTCAGCACGTTCAGTACTGTACGTCGTTACACCTTGCATTTCTTGCGCCGCTTTTGAAATTTCAATTTTGTCAGCGAATGACGCTTTGTTGTCGCCAGATTTGACATTGCGTACTTGATTTTTATATGCGTTAACAGCATTAACACCATACGATGTGATTTTCATGTTCGTCCCCCTATCTTAAAAGCTTATCTTACTATTATTTCGGATTGTCTCCAACAATGTTAAGTTTTCAAATATAAAAAAGTGTGCTAATTTTGTTTAAAATTAACACACTTTCGCTTATCAACCATCTTTAAGGTGTATAATTTAACTTCGTCATTTTGAATTTCCTGTTACAATTTGCTTGCTGATTCGCATGAGCATTGAACATGTGTAAGTGAAGGAAGCTCAACTCTAGTGTAAGACAACTCTTTTCATCTTGTTATTTTTTACGTTCAGCATGATATGTTACACGATCATGCTCAGCTACACTTTCACGGAACTCTTTAGCTGCCTCAAATGTACGAAGTTCTGATTTTAATTCATCTTGGCATTTTGTACATAGTTTCCCTGTTGTCGTTAAATGACCGCAGTTATCGCATGGATAGCCTAAGTTCGGGAACATTGCTGGCTGTAAACGACCTTTACGAACCCACTTATACAATAGTTCCTCTTCAGCACCCGTTGCTTCCACAATTCGTTCTACTGTAGCCGCACGGTTTTCACGTTTTCGTAAAAAACGATAAACAATTTGATATAATTCCTCTTCTGATTGCGCGCATTTATGACATACGTCTCTGACCCCTGTATAATTAAAAAACTCATTACATTTTGGACAATTTCGAACCTCAGCCATCTATTCTTCCTCCTCTTGCATGATCACTATTTAATTACACGAATCCTAAATTCGTAATCTATTATACATGATGTTTTAGCATTTTCATCCATTAATTAAAGTGAAGGTTCGAACATTTCGGGCGCCCGCTTCTAGTAAAACTTGTTTCGCATGCCTTAGTGTTGTCCCTGTAGTTTGTATATCGTCAAAAAGGAGATAATCTTTATGCTCAACTTGGGCTGTAGGCATTAGTCGAAAAAGTGGAGCTGATTTTATACGTTGCTCCCTATTTTTTGAGCTTTGTGTTTCTATAGTTGTTTTTTCTAATAGTTGTTTATAAGGAATATTAGCCGCATTTAGAAGCTCCTCCGTATGTGAGAAGGTACGTTCTTGTTGCTTAATAGGGTGCATAGGAATCGGAATAATTGTTGCTGTCTCACGTTTAAATTGTGCATGTAACTCCTGTCGAAATACTTTAGCGAGTGCAACGTCTTGAAGAAATTTAAATTGATGCAAATACTTCTTCATTGCATCGTTATATTGATAAAGTGCTGTTGGTGTAGATGTACGCTCAAATTTGGAGGCACATTTTTCACAAAGGCAAGGTGAGAAGTTTCTTATTAAAAGTGTTTTCCAGCTAGGAACGATACGCAAAGGCTGTGCACATAATAAACAAAACATTTCTACTTTGTTCATTGCGAGAACGCTACCTTATTGTTATATTTTATTTTCTCTCGTGCTTCATCCATTGCTATTGTAATGCCATGATGAAAAAACATCACATCTCCCTCTGCATAATTTTCATGCCGCCCTACTCGTCCAGCAATTTGAATCAATGCGCTTGCAGTAAAAATAGACGATTCTGCCCCAACAACAGCGACTTGTACATTTTTTATCGTAATACCTCTTTCTAATATAGTCGTCGTTAGTAACCCAGGAATTTCTTCATTACGTAGCTGAAGTACTTTCTGTTTCCTTTCTGGATCCTCAGCATGAACGGCTAAAATACTTGCATGTAGCCTTTGAAAAAGTGGCGTTGCAATTTTCAACAATTCAACTTTCGAGAAAAATATAAGAAAAGGCTCTTTTTTAGTAAGTCGCTCCTCTGTCCATTCTTTTAGCTTCCGAGGAATTTTTCCACGCTTTAAAATTTTTTCATAACCCCATAGCGAGCTGAAGCGTGGCATTGGCAAAGGCTTGTTGTGATATCTTTTTGGAATATATGAGCAATGATTAAACTCTTTTATTAATGACTGTGATGGTGTAGCTGTAATAAAGTAAGTTGAGGCTTTTGCAGTTTTGGCTTTTTTCACGGCTCTTGCTAATGTTTCATCGAATGAATATGGGAAAGCATCCGCCTCATCAATAATCATCACATCAAATGCCTGTTCAAAGCGATATAGCTGGTGAGTCGTAGCCAGTATTAGTTGCGCATATCCGTCCTGCCTCGGCGCTCCACCATAGTAAGCATGAATGACCGTTTTTGGAAAAACCCGTTGAAAGCGCGGAAATAACTCTAGCACCACATCCGTTCGTGGCGCAGCGATGCAAACCCGTAACCCCTTTTCCAACGCATAATGTACAGATTGAAAGAGCAGCTCAGTCTTCCCAGCCCCACATACTGCTGAAATTAAATGACATCGACCTACTTTGACACTCTCAAGCATTTCATCAGCTGCCTGTTGTTGAAGTTCCGTCAGTTGGCTTGTCCATTGGAGTGGATGCTGTCTTTTTCTATACGCTTTCGGCCCTCTCCATATTAGCAATTGTGTGCAGCTACTCACTCTGCCCATGCTCAGACAATGTCTACAATACACACATTGTTGCTGACATTTTGAACAGTTAAACATTGTAAAGAACTGCGGCTTGTCATTATAGCAACGATTACATCTCATTCGTGGTGTTGTTTGAATCCCGCCTATTATATGAAGATACTTTTTATCAATGGCATGCTGTATATCACGTTTGGCAAAAGGTGAATGCTCCCTTAGCCATATACGACCTTCATGAAAGTCCCGCAACGCAGGAGGCAACAGCCATCCTTTATATTTCATTCTAATTTACTCCTTTCTTTTTGTGATAATGGTTCTAGCAGGGGGTTCTGCAGGTTTATCGGCGTTTTACTCAGGTTTATCGGCGTTTTAAGCAATTCTATCGGCGATTCCTCGTGTTTTACCGGCGATTCACGCGCTTCTATCCGCGATTCTCACTCCAACCAAGGATAGATACCTGGCTTTCGCTGACTTAGCACCCTATCTGAGGTTTCAACCCGGTTACCGGCGATTTCCACCTCACCATGCTATCGACCAACCGCCCGCCATAAACGCAATAAAAAAAGTCCCTACAACAAGTTGTAGAGACTTTTTCTTATTATTTTTTTGTCCAGCCTAGTCCCATTGCGCCTTCACCTAAGTGTGTGCCAATAACTGGGCCGAAATAGCTCAATTTAAAGTTTACGTTTGGGTATGTCGCAGCGAGCTGCGCTAACCATTCCTCAGCTTCTTTTTGACAGTTGCCGTGAATGACTACTGCATCCATCTTGTCATACTTGTTTGCATCTTCAGCTAGTAAGTCTTCTGCACGCTTTAGTGCTTTTTTACGTGTGCGAATTTTTTCAAATGGTACGATTACCTTATCTACAAAATGCAAAACAGGCTTTACTTGTAATAAGCCTCCGATTAAAGCTGCTGCTGAAGATAGACGTCCCCCACGTTGTAAGTGCGCTAAGTCATCTACAATGAAGTAAGCACGAATATACTGCTTCATGTCCGCTAATGCTGCTAATATTTCTTGTGCTGAGCAACCTTCTGCCGCCATTTCAGCTGCACGTAGCACGTAAAAGCCTTGAACAGCGCAAGAAATCTCGCTGTCAAATGCGTACACATCAATACCTTCCACCATTTCTCCTGCTTGGACAGCTCCTTGATATGTACCACTTATACCACTCGATAAATGAATGGAAATTACTTCGTCATAATCATTTGCCAACTCTTCAAAGAGAGAAGCAAATTCACCAATTGGTGGCTGTGTTGTTTTAGGGAATTCTTTTGCCCCACGTACTTTATCATAAAACTCAGAAGCAGTAATATCTACTTCCTCTGCGAATAATTCACCTGCGATGTTTACACTTAACGGAATCATACGAATGTTTAAGCGCGCGCGTTCTTCTGGCGTAATGTATGCAGTACTATCTGTTACGATTGCCGTCCTCATTCATGTCCACTCTCCTATGTTCCAAGTTTACCTCAAAAAGAAATGAATGTGAATTGAATTACGACCTAACGTAATTGCATCAGGATTGAATCGCTGTTCAAACGATGACGTCCACTTCACATTCATTTTCTATGTATAGTAAAGGGAAAGATTTCCCCTTATTGATTGCCGGTGCTAGACTTTGTGTCATCGCCAATGTAAAAGACGCTCGTCACTTTCCAAGCTCCATCCTCTTTCACAAACACCGTAACTTGACGCCCTGCACTTTCGTGTTCTACATTGGTCTCAAGTTGGAGTGAGTGCGTTGTCACATTGGCAAATACTTGAGCTTCTTCCTGTTCATACTTCGCAATAGTCACATTTGCAACATCGCGTTTCGTATCGGATTGATCAAATACTTTCTCTGCAAATACTTTATCTTCATCATAATTAAATCCTTTTGGGTTCTTAGATATCGTATTCATATAACGATGGATGTCTTTATCATTGAATGCGGCAATATATTCATCAAACGCCGCTATAATTGCTTTTTCCTCATTAGCTGGTACATTCGTTGCTTTTTCGACTTCTCCACCCATCATTTCAAAGCCTACTGTACCATCTTCAATAACCTTTTCACGCTCTTTTGCAGTTAAATCATCTTCTTTATTGCCACAGGCAGTTAACACTAATAAGGTTAAAACTGCTAGAATACTTTTCTTTAACATCATAAAACCTCCCGCGCAATATTGTAGCATATAAATGCATTAGTAGGAATTTTGTTGCGCATTTTCTACTTTTAGGTGCTTATATCATTCTTAAGACGTCTTTTAATTTAAAATGTTGCACAACAAAAAAACTGCCTTAAAAACTACTTTATCTGTCAAAGTAGCTTTTAAAAACAGCCTTCAATTCTATACTATGCAGTTATCGTACTTCAACCCAACCATTTTTAATGGCTGTTACTACAGCTTGCGTACGGTCGTTTACGTTCATTTTTTGTAAAATGCTTGAAACGTGGTTTTTAACTGTTTTTTCCGAAATAAATAGTGTCTCACCGATTGTACGGTTAGATTGGCCATCTGTTAGTAATTGTAAAACTTCACATTCACGTTTTGTTAGTAAATGGAATGGACGACGAATCTCTGTTTGGTGGAAATTACCTTTGTTTTCATGTTCAGAAAGGCGACGGAATTCTGCTACTAAATTTTTTGTTACTTTTGGATGTAAATATGAGCCGCCATTCGCTACTACTTTAATCGCTTCTACGATTTCGTCAGCATCCATCTCTTTTAGCATATAGCCAAGTGCACCTGATTTTAGTGCATGTGTTACATATGTTTCGTCATCATGGATAGATAGCATAATTACTTTTGCATCTGGATATTCTGCAATTAAATCAGCTGTTGCCTCAACACCATTTTTTCCTGGCATATTGATATCCATTAAAACAACATCTGGTTGATTTTCCGCGTATAAGTTCACGACATCTGTGCCATCGTCACCTTCTGCAATTACATCAAACGTATCTTCAAAATCTAAGATGCGTTTAACTCCTTCTCGGAATAGCTGGTGATCGTCTACAATAATAATCTTCGTCATTAGTCTTTACCCCCTAAAATTCTGCAACACATTTCTTTCTTTAATCTACTTCTAACGGAATTTTAAATAATACCGTGGTGCCACGATTTATCTCACTTTCAATTGAGATTGTACCATTTAATATTTCTATTCTTTCTCGCATTCCTAAAATACCAAAGGAATGATCTTTTACGACTTTCTGGTCGAATCCAACGCCATCATCTTTTACGACAATATTTACCGCATTGTTCAACCATTCAAGTTTTACCCAAATATCCTTACATTTTCCGTGTTTCATAGCATTTGTTACACATTCCTGCACTAATCGGAAAATGGATACCTCATAATTTGATGGAATCCGTTGCTCTGTGCTTCTTGACTGAAAATGGATTTCAACACCAGGATTATATTCGGTCACAGTCGACAAATATTTCTTTAATGTCGGCACAATTCCCAAATCATCTAGTGCCATAGGACGTAAATCATAAATAATACGTCGCACTTCTGATAGCGCATTGCGCACTGTTTTCTTCAAATCAGCAATTTCAGCCAAAGCATATTCAATGCCCTTCTCACGATACGTTCTTTCAATTAAGTCCGTACGCATTAAGACATTGGCCAACATTTGGGCAGGTCCATCATGAATTTCTCTTGATAAACGTTTTCGCTCTTCTTCTTGCGCTGCGATTATTCGTATACCAAAATCTTGTTTCATTTTCGCTTGTTCAAGCGCTAACCCAACATTTTTTAAATCAGAAGTTAAATAATTTAAAATAACATTTACTTGATTGACAATATGATCAGCACGTTCAATTGTATCGAGTAATCCTCTTAGACGTCGCTCTAAATCATCTCTTTTGTCGCGAAGTTGCTTTTCTTGTGTTCTAATGACGGAGAGCTTCAATTGAAAATCATGGGCCGTTTCATATGCATCTCTAACTTGTTCTTCGGTATAATTATCAAAAGCTTTACTCACTAACACAAGTCTTTGCTTAGCAAGTTGCGTGCTTTTTTCTAAAGCATCGCCTTCATCGATGACAGTTGAAATCTGTTTTCGAACAATTTCTAGCTCTTGTTGCATATCTTCAAAGCTTCTACGGCTTTGTTCACTTATAATGAAAATATCGTCTTTAGAGCTCATTATTGTTTCTAACATTCGATTGAATACGTCATCAAGCGACTTTAAATCGAAGGTATCATTTGAAAACATAGTGTACTCCCCAGTCTAATGTCCTTATTACCACATAGTATTTTGAAAGACCAATTTCATAGAATCTAAGTCTAAACCTATTATAGCATCACAATGCTAAAAATTAATGCTTTTTCTTTATGAAATTTATAGCATACAACCCTACTTTAAAGGAGAATGACACATATGAGAGATAACTATTTAACTGTAAAAGGCTATGGAGAAAGTGAAATCATAATTTCTAAATCTCGCTTTCTCACTTATATAGAACGCGCTGAAAGCGAAGAGGATGCAATGATGTTTATTGAGCGCATAAAAAAAATGCATCATAATGCGACACATAATTGCTCAGCTTATATAATTGGAGAGCATGATCATATTCAAAAGGCAAATGATGATGGGGAACCTAGTGGCACAGCAGGCGTCCCAATGTTAGAGGTATTAAAAAAACAAGGCTTAAAAGATACGGTCGTTGTCGTCACACGCTACTTTGGTGGCATTAAATTGGGCGGTGGCGGTCTTATTCGTGCGTATGGTAAAGCAACAACAGAGGGATTACTCGCTGCACAAGTTGTCGAACGCAAGCTACACCATCTAATGAAAATTGTAATCGACTACACTTGGCTCGGAAAAGTAGAAAATGAGATTCGTAACTCCGCTTATGCATTAGAGGAAATTCGCTACTTGGAAGGTGTCGAAATCATTGTTTCCGTGTTAAAAGAGGAAGAAAATCAATTTATAAATTGGATTACAGAACTTACAAATGGACAAGCATCCATCTCATTCGAGAGCGCGCAATTTATCGAATTTATTGTGAAATAAATAGTTTTAATTGTCTAATGCTGAAGGTCCATAGTATAATTTTAATATTGAGCTAACTTACTCAGTTACGCCACTGTGCTAATTTGAATAAATTTTAGTTCAATCACGTAATTATTCCCAAAATCAAGAGGAGAATATACCAGACATGAAAAGAACGAATGTAAAAAGGAAAAAGAGGACTTCTAAAGCTTCTTTAATAATAAAAGTAGCATTACTACTTGTTGCTAGTTTCCTAATTTGCGTTACGGCCTACGGAGTCTATATTACAAAGCAAGCCGAACACGCTGCAAACTCAGCACATGAAGAATTAGAAGGTCGCGATGTTTCTACACTAAGAGAAGAAAAAGTAGAACCGGTTCATGATAATGTTTCTATTTTATTTGTAGGTGTTGATGATAGTGAAAATCGTGGACAAGGTTCTGATCATTCACGTTCAGATGCACTGATTTTAGCTACATTAAACAACAATACAAAAACGATTAAAATGTTAAGCATTCCTCGTGATTCTTACGTTAATATTCCTTCAGTAGGATATAAAGATAAAATCACGCATGCACATGCTTTAGGTGGTACGCTGGCAACAATTGAAACGGTTGAAGGACTGCTAGATATTCCAATCGACTACTATGTGCGCATGAACTTCAATGCATTTATTGATGTTGTCGACGCATTAGGTGGCATTGAAGCTGAAGTACCATATGCTCTACATGAAAAAGATGAATTTGATCGTAATACGATTAATTTAAAACCAGGTTTACAACATTTAAGTGGTAGTCAAGCACTTGCACTAGCTCGTACACGTAAACAAGATAATGATATCCAACGTGGTATTCGACAACAAGAAATTTTAACAGCAATTACAAATAAAGTAGCTTCAGTCGGTTCGATTACAAAGTATGACGACGTCATTAAGGCGATTGGCGATAATATGAAAACAAATATGACATTTAGTGAAATGAAATCATTCCTGTCTTATTTAAAACAAGGTAAACCACGCATCGATTCGTTAACTTTAGATGGTAGCGATGATATGTCTACAGGCGTTTACTATTATCAATTAGACCAACAATCAGTTGATGATGTGTCACAAATTCTTAAAAACCATCTTGCTTTAAAATCATCTTCTACTTTAACAAATAATAATACAGATAAAGATAATGCAGCTGGCGACGACAGTTCGACTAACGAGTCAGCACAATAAATCTTTCAAAACAACTAGTTGCCGGTATTTAACCGGTGACTGGTTGTTTTTTTGTCTGCTCATGGTAGTTCCTTTTATTATTGCCTTTGATAGTCATACGATACAAGGAGGTAATTCCGCGCTTCAAGGTACTGATTCCGCGCTTCGGCATCGTTTTTCCGCGTTTCAAGGGATTATTTCCGCGCTTTAGATCCATATTTCCGCGAAGCAACAAGGTTTTTCCGCGATAGCAATACATGAGCGATACATGGAAAAATCTCCGCAAAAAAAGACTGAAGACAAACTCAAAATCCCTTTGAGTTTGTCTTCAGTCTGAGCAACCACACAGTATGGTTGGTTCTAATGTTATTTATTAAAAATCCGCATGAAATTTAATAGCGGTTTATAGTTTTTACCTGCAAGGCCAATAATCTCGACGAAAATTTCAATGGCGATTAAAATAACCGTAATAAGCAAAATTGCTCCCCATAATTTAGCCATTGAGAAGATAATGGCAGCTAAGCCGAACATCATCGCAATGCCATAAATAATAAGTACTGTTTGACGATGAGTAAAGCCCATATCCAATAATCGATGATGTAAATGCGATTTATCTGGATCTGACCATTTTTTCTTCATACGTAAACGACGAACAATTGCAAAGAATGTATCAGAAATCGGTACACCTAGCATAATAACCGGGATAATTAACGAAATGATTGTAAAGTTTTTATATCCTAATAATGCTAATACAGAAATCATAAATCCTAAAAATAGTGCCCCAGTATCACCCATGAAGATTTTTGCTGGATGAAAGTTATAAAATAGGAAACCAATTGTTGCAGCAGCTAAAATTGCTGCAAAGGCTAATACGAACATATCGCCCATTATAAAAGCCATACCTGATAATGTGATTAGTGCAATAGAAGAAACACCTGCAGCTAAACCGTCTAAGCCATCAATTAAGTTAATCGCATTTGTAATACCAACAATCCATAATATAGTAAATGGAATACTTAAGAAACCAAAATCTAATTGCCCACCAAATGGCAAGTTAATAAAGTCAATTTGAATACCGCCTACAAAAATAACGACAAGGGCAGCAACAACTTGGCCAAGCATTTTTGCCTTTGCGGAAATTTCGCGCATATCATCAATGACACCAGTTGCTACAATGATACAAGCTCCGATAATAATCGCTAAACTATTTTCACCTTGTGGCTGTATGAACGCCAACCCTATTAAAAACGCAAGGAAAATCGCAAGACCACCAAGCCTTGGCATTATGCGTGCATGTACTTTTCGATAGTTTGGCGCGTCAACGGCACCAATTCTAAACGCTAAACGTTTAACTAGTGGAGTTAACAAAATGGAAGCAACGAATGCTGCTATTAAAGACACGTAAAGCATGTCTCTCCCCCTCAAAAAAATAATCTACATTTGAATCCAATTTGATTATAGCATGAACAAGCTCTGAAATATACTTTTTCTATTCATTTTCCACCTTTTCACAATTTACATTTTTCTCTATTATTCTACTTGTATTACTTAATGTCAAATGTAGTCATCATTCGTAAAATTTGATAGAATAATGAGGTGTCTAGCATTTAGACAACTTTAAAGGAGCGTAAATTCATGTTCTCAATTTTTAAACGCAACAACGAGCAAACAAGTGCTCGTCAATTAAAACGCTACTATAAAATAGTAGAGCAAATTAATAATTTAGAAGAAAAATATGTCAACAAGTCAGATGCTGAATTAAGAGAAATGACTTTTATTTTCAAGGATCGCTTAGAACAAGGCGAACTAATAACATCAATTATCCCAGACGCATTTGCTGTTGTACGCGAAGCCTCAAAGCGTGTTTTAGGTATGCGTCATTTTGATGTACAACTGATTGGTGGCCTTGTATTAACAGAAGGCAATATTGCTGAAATGCCTACAGGTGAAGGTAAAACACTTGTCGCTTCACTGCCCTCTTATGTACGTGCATTAGAAGGTAAAGGTGTTCATGTCATTACAGTAAACGACTATCTAGCTAAACGTGACTTTGAGCTTGTTGGTCAAATTCACCGTTTCCTAGGTTTAACAGTCGGGTTAAATATTCCGATGATGGAACCAACTGAAAAAAAGCAAGCGTATAACGCAGATATTACGTACGGTGTTGGTACAGAATTTGGTTTCGACTATTTACGTGACAACATGGCACATAGCTTAGCCGATAAAGTGCAACGTGCATATCATTTCGCCATCATCGATGAAGTCGATAGTGTACTTATTGACGAAGCAAAAACACCGTTAATTATTGCTGGTAAAATGCCTGCAAATGATGAATTACACCGCATTGCAGCAATGTTAGCAAAACGTTTTAAAGCTGAAGAAGACTATGATTTCGATGATGAAACAAAGGCAACTTCATTAACAGATAAAGGCATTGAAAAAGTAGAGGCTGCATTCGATGTTGATAATTTATACGATTTAGAACATCAAACGCTTTATCACTATGTGATCCAAGCTGTACGTGCACATGTCATGTTCCAGCGTGATGTTGATTATATCGTTAAAGAAGATAAAATCGAGCTTGTAGACATGTTCACAGGTCGTATTTTAGAAGGTCGTTCTCTTTCTGATGGCTTGCACCAAGCAATCGAAGCAAAAGAAGGCGTAACGATTACCGAAGAAAATAAAGCACAAGCGCAAATTACTATTCAAAACTATTTCCGTATGTATCCGAAGCTTTCTGGGATGACAGGTACAGCGAAAACACAGGAAAAAGAAATTCGTGAAGTGTATGGTATGGAAGTAATTCAAATTCCAACAAACCGTCCACGTCAACGCATTGACCAGCCTGATATGATTTTCAAAACGCAAGCAGCCAAATATAAATTCGTTGCTGCTGAAGCAAAACGACGCCATGCAACAGGACAGCCAGTGTTAATTGGAACAACATCCATTCTACAATCCGAAACGGTTGCAGATCATTTGAAAAAAGAGGGATTAAAGTTCCAATTGTTAAATGCTAAAACGGTTGAACAAGAAGTTGAGCTTATCTCTCAAGCTGGTCAAAAAGGTCGTATTACCGTTGCTACAAATATGGCTGGTCGTGGTACAGATATCGTGCTAGGCGATGATGTCCATGAACTTGGTGGACTTTATGTTATCGGTACCGAGAAGCATGAAAGCCGACGCGTTGATAATCAGCTGCGAGGTCGTTCTGGCCGTCAAGGTGACGTAGGCGAAAGCCGCTTCATTCTCTCTATTGAAGATGATATGTTCCGCCGCTATGCAAAAGAAGAGGTTGAAAAATTCTCTGCAAAAATGGTTGTGGATGAAAATGATGTCATTCAAAACAAAGATGTACAAGAGCTAATCAATCGTACACAGCGCATTGTTGAAGGCTCACAATATGGCATGCGCGAGTACAATTTAAAATTAGACGATGTTATTAATGATCAACGTACTGTTATTTATGGTTTACGTGACAAAATTTTAGCTGGCGAGGATTTAATGAGTGAGCTGAAAAAAATGTTAAGCGAAACGGTCGATTTCGCAGTGCGCGATGCTGCGCCTGAAGAGCTCCCTTCTGTAGAATGGGCTTATGACCAAATGGAAAAGTCACTTAATTCATTATTCATCACTCCTGTCACGATTGATCGTGAAGTAGGCAAAGTGAAAGAAATTTTAGCTGATATACAGCCTTCTGAACAAGAACTTCTTGATCATATGCAGAAATTCGCAGAAAATGAGCAAGTAATGGCTGTTATTCCACAAGTTATGTTGAGTTATATAGATAGTGGTTGGGTGAAACATTTAGAAGCAATGGCTCACTTAAAAGAAGGTATTGGCTTACGTCATTACCAACAGGAAGATCCAATGCGCATTTATCAACGTGAAGGACTCGAATTATTTGGAAAGAACTTCCAAGAATTACGCCGTTCTATTATTATCGAAATTACAGGCTTCATGAAAATGGTTGAAGGACAACAGGAGGTACAATAATGGGCTTATTTTCATTTTTTAAGAAATCAGACAAAATCGTACAAGAGAACACAATTGACTCTAAAGATTTACTAGGGAAAGTTTCTACTAATAAAGGTGACAATCGTGATGTTGTAACAAAACTTTCATTCCACCCTGAATGGGATGTACCACAAGAGCAAAAATACATTTTTAATTTCCTAGCAAATGAGCTAGAGCCATTAAAACCAAATCAATTATCGCTATCTTCTATTAGTATTGAAGATGAGCCACGCACAGGCAAATGGCTTGTTCGCGCATTTTTCCGTTCTTCATTAGCTGAAGCGATTGAGCTTGGTGAAATCGAATTATTCATTATGGATAAAAATGATGAGCTAATAGCATCTAAAAAATTCGATTTTAAAGCACTTGGCACAATTCCAGCTGAGAGTGCACGTCCATGGGTATTTGAATTTGAAAAATCAACTATTAAAGTAGACGAAGTACCAGAAGACGGTTGGAAAATCGCCTTTAACCTTGTCTCATTACGTGGTCACCAATTAGAATTAGACCCTTCATGGGAGCAACAATTACCAGCAGCGCAAAAAGAAGAGCTTGCAAAAATCGTGAATACATTACCAAAGTTAGGCGAAACGGAAGTCAACTTCACTGGTCTACAAGCAAAACTTGCTGATAATGGTAACCTGAATGTTTCAATCTTTATCCGTAATGGCCACAATAAAGCGATTAATCTAGAGCAATTACCGTTAGAAATTATCGATGCAACAGGTAAACAAATCGCAAAAGGTTCCTTTACAATGGATCCAATCCTGACTGTCCAACCGAACTCAACAAAACCTTGGACATTCATCTTCCCAGCTGAACTTGTTGATGCTCAACAAGCTGATCTTTCTCGCTGGACAGCACGAGTAACTCAATAATATTAATAAAATCCTTCTTTCTATTAGAAAGAAGGATTTTTTAGTGTAAACAAACCGTCATTCTATCTAAAAAAGCGATTTTTGCGCAATGCAAAAATCGCCTCGTTATTATTTCACTGAATCGAATCGTTTATAAGCTACTAATCTAGTTGACCAATAAGAGTACGTAACATCCGAAAGTTCTACACCATCCGTACCTGCGTGGATAAATTTATTGTTACCGAGATAAATACCCATATGAGAAATGCCTTCTTTATACGTATTTTCAAAAAATACTAAATCTCCTGGCACAGGATTTTTTACTTGCGTTGTACTGCTACTGAAATAGCCTTCGCTGCTATCTCTCCCTATTTTCAAACCGCCTTGATTGAAAGCATAGAAAATAAATCCACTGCAATCAAGACCTTCTGGTGTGTTTCCGCCATAAAGATACGGTGTTCCAATTAATTTATTAGCCATTTCCACCGTTTTTTTGTATATAGCTTGTCCATTCGCTGTAGGATCTTGATTCGTTACTTTTGATGGCGTCCCCGTATCTGAAGTCACATTGTTATGTATTGTATCACCCTCGGGTATAACAGCTACTGGAGAAATTTTTAACACTTGTCCAATATAAATCGTGTCGTTTTCTATTCCGTTCCAGTCTTTAAGCTCTTTTAATGTCACATTGTATTGCTTTGCTATTTTTGAAAGTGTATCACCTTTAATAACTGTATGAACGGCAGTCGATGGCTTAGAAGGTGTCGTTGTTGTTGGATTTGACGGTTTTACTGTATCCGTTGTAGGTTTTGACGGTTTTACTGTTTCGGTTGCCGCCTGTTTCGTAATCTCTAGTTTTTGGGCTACATAAATCGTATCCTTCGATAGATTATTCCATTTTTTTATGTCTTGTATTGTCACTTGATGTGTTTGTGCGATTTTGGATAATGTATCGCCTTTTTGCACTGTATATGTTGCAGCTTCTGCGGTCTGTATTGCGAAAAATGAAGTAGCAATAGTGCTTAAAGCGAGAATTCTCCACTTTTGTGATTTTAGCATATCAAATAGCCTCCGTTCATGGTAGAATATTTCCTTGTGTGTCTATCATACTAAAGAAGTGACTAAACAAAAATCGGAAAAACTGACTATTTTTCAAACAATTTATGAATCCTATAGAATACTACAGAATCCGACTATCTACTATTAGTATAATAATTGCAAGTTTTATAGTCCTATGATAACATACATGACTGTATTTAAAATTTTTAGAAAGTTTTATTTTTTCAATTATAAAGGAGTTTTTAGTATTTATGAGAAGCATCTTGATTTTCATCAAAGAGAATTTAGCAGTAGGCTTACTACTTTTTGCATTGTTCCTAGGGGCAGGCAATATTATCTTTCCACCGTTACTTGGCCAACAAGCCGGTGAACATATTACAATAGCGATGATTGGTTTTTTAATAACGGGTGTCGGTTTACCTTTACTTGCTATTGTCGCCGTTGCAAAAGCAGGTGGCGACTTACAGCTACTATCAAGTCGTGTTCACCCTGTTTTCGGTATCATATTCACGTCAATTGTCTATTTAGCAATCGGGCCATTTTTCGCAGTTCCGCGTACTGGCTCTGTGTCTTATGAAATTGGCATTGCACCATTTCTTTCAGAGGCAGCACAAGAACATTGGGCTCCACTATTCATTACATCAGTAGTATTCTTTGCGTTTATACTTTATTTAGCATTCAATCCTTCTAAACTAGTAGATCGTGTAGGAAAGATTTTAACCCCTGCACTCTTAATCGTTATTTTACTACTTGCTGTTAAAAGCTTTATTACACCTATGGGTGAATCAGGAATGGCTGTTGGCAAATACAATATTTCGCCATTTTCCGAGGGCTTTGTTCAAGGTTATTTAACGATGGATGTTCTAAGTGCACTCGTTTTCGGTATTGTAATTTTACAAGCCTTAAGCGATATGGGAATGAAAGACACTAAAAAACAAGTTAAAACAACAATTTTTGCAGGAATTGTAGCTGCAATTGGTTTAGCCTTCGTATATATTTCACTTGGCTATATCGGCAATACAAGTATAGGAGCAATTGGTACATCTGATAATGGTGGCGTCATCATCGCCAAATCTGCAGAATACCTTTTCGGCAGCTTCGGTAGTATTATTTTATCGCTTACCATTTTATTAGCATGTATTTCTACTGCTGTCGGCTTATTGACAGCCAATGCGCAATTTTTTAATAAGCTATTCCCGCAAATTTCATATAAAACGTTCTTAATCGTATTTACGTTATTAAGTGTAGCCATTACAAATGTTGGGTTATCAACAATCATTAGCACATCACTTCCTGTACTATTGATTATTTATCCACTAGCTATGGTATTAATGGTGTTATCGCTTGCCGATCATTTCTTTAAAGGTGGACGAATTGTTTATATTTTAGCGTTAATCCCGACATTCTTTGTTAGTTTTTACGATGGCTTAAAACAAATGGAAATTAAAGTTCCTTCCTATGAAAATATCCTAAAAGCATTACCGCTGTACGAGCAAAGTCTTGGATGGCTTGTACCTGCAATGATAGGAGCAATTTTAGGTTTCATTATTCATAAGCTTTTCAAGAAAAACTAAATATGAATCGCTTACAGACACGTTCTATTTATAGACGTGTCTGTTTTTATTCGACGTCAATATGGAAATTCATGTATAATATATGTAAATAATTCTGAAAAGAGGTGTCTTATGAAAAAAGTATTATGGTCCTTCTTGTTCATTTTGAGCTTTGTCATTTTTCCATTATCAAACGCTTCTGCTGCAAATAATGACCAGCAACTTGTTGAAGAAATAAAAGAAATTATTACGGAAAATTATGTTGGTAAAATTAATGGAGACCTACAAAAGGCAACAACCATTCCTGACATTATTAATATGTTAGACCCCTATTCAACATATTTTTCTAAACAAGAATTTGAGGAATTTATGAATAGCATCAATCTATCCACGATTGGTATTGGTGTCGTAATTGAGGAGCATGAGGATGGTATTCATATTTTACAAGTAATCGACGAAGGTGGAGCCTCTGAGGCAGGTGTTGTGGCTGGAGATATCATTATTGCCATTAACGGTCAATCCATTGTAGGTAACTCTATAGAAGAAGCCTCTTCCCTACTAATCGGTAATGAAGGTACACAAGTACAGGTTAAGCTATTACACGAGAACGGTTCCACTTCCACGAAAACAATTACACGTAAAAAATTCACACTACCAAACGTAGAGTCTGCTTTATTATTTGGTAATGTTGGCTACATAGCAATGTCTTCTTTCTCTGAGGATGGTGCGCAACTAGTAAAAGAGGCAATGATTCAGCTTAAACAGCGTGGCGCTACTTCTTTTATTTTGGATTTACAAAATAATGGCGGTGGCTATGTTGCAACAGCAGAACAGCTTACTGGTTTATTCCCAAAGGCAAAAATCGCTTATTTATTGCAAGAAGCACATGATTCTTACGAAGTTCGTGCCAAACAACAAAACGTTAAATTCCCAGCAGATACTCGTATATTAGTAAATCGCTATAGTGCAAGTGCATCTGAAATGCTAGCGGCTTCGTTACAAGATCAACAATCCGCAATTCTGTATGGTGAAACTACTTACGGTAAAGGGGCAATGCAAGGCTTCTATGAATTGCATGACGGTAGTTATTTAAAGCTTACTGTCGGTAAATTTACTGGCCCTGCAGGTCACACTATTAATGAAGTAGGTGTGAAACCAAACATCGAAACGAAGACTGCACCAATTTTCCAAGCTCACTATGATGCTATTAAAGCGCAATACAAAGATTATCAAGAACTAGTTAGCTTAAAAAATGTGCCTACTACTAAAACGTTTACTGTTAAGTTTTCACAAGCTTTCACTACACCAATCCCTGAAGGCAGCGTACAGCTAGTAGCTTTAGGCGGAGACGAAATTTCATTTACAACAAAGGTAAAAAAAGATAATTTCTTAATGATTACACCTACTGATCCTTTAGTTGAAGGGCAAGAATATATGCTACTTGTTCATCCAACTATTCAAAAACCTACAGGTGGCAAACTACAAAAGGGGATTTATCTCCATATAACAGTAACTAAATAAAAATGGGGCTACCCCATAATAGATTGCGTTTGATCTTTGCTTCAAGTGGATGCTTGCTGCGAAAATCAAACGCTTTTCTTTTTAGTGGACGTTCGTAGCTAAAAATAGTTGGAGCCATGCCTGCGGAAATCGGAGTGGAGTTTTATAAGTGTCAGGCACTCAAACAATTAGAATGGAGCGAAGACATTGACTACCTACGGGAAAGCACAATACCCCTCTCCAAGCTATGCGGAGAGGGGTTTTAATACTATTTAGTATAGCTACATCCATTATCACGACTGGGAGATTCTTTTAGGAGAAAAAATACATGCACTAAATTTCGTGCAAGTTCACACGGCTTGCTTTTTTGTTCTAGTAAATTTGTCAATATTAAACGTTCAAATGAGCCAACTAAACTATCTGCTACGATTTTTATATCGATATTTTGGTATTGAAAAAGACATGCACAATCATGACGATAAACTAGCTCAATCAATTGCTGTGTCAATTGAGATTTAACGCATGACGATTGTTTTGATTCAAAAAAGCCTATTTTCGTTAGCTTTGGATTCTCAATTATATAAAGGAACAACATATATAACTTTTGCTCTAGCATTTGAATAAAGCCCTCTATGCCCTTTTCTACTTCTTCATTTTGATTGCACATGATTTCATTAAATCCCTGCTGAAATCTTATGTTCAAATCATTATAGAGCGATTCTTTACTTTTAAAATATAAATAAAATGTCGGCTGCGTTACATCTGCCGCTTTCACTATATCGCTTATTTTCGTAGCATAATATCCCCTTTCAGAGAAAAGCTCCACAGCTTTTTCAAGTAATAATTGTTTACTTCTTTCACCATTCGAATTAATCTTTCTACCTCTTGCCATAATTGTCACCTTACTCTATTAATAAATATTCATTATTTTGTTTAATTATGGTATTTAAAATAGTTAATACCATATAGTAACCTATCATTTTCCTTTTCACTACCTGAATAATGTTAATTATAATACAATTCAAAAAATTACACTATGCATTTTTAGCAATAATATGATGTTTGGTACTTTTCTTGCCTTTTGAAAATAAATACAATCGATTAATAGATTCAACCCAATCATCATTAAAACCCTTTACAAATGTACCTTTACAGGCTTTAGATACAATATAAAAAGCATGCCGAAAGTATTCTCGGCATGCTTTTAAAAAAATAATCTGTCTAAAATAAGCATATTTTTAATAAATAAAAAATGGTAATTTTTATTATCTGACTGTTTACACAGCCTTATCATTTTTTATTGTTTTAATAACTTCTTTTTTAGCTTATCTATATATTCTTTTACTTCAGTAATGCCAAATACTAAGTAAGAGCCAACAAAGACAGCGATAAAAATAGCTAGTCCTACAATGAATGTTAACCACTTGTATTCAAACACTAAATAATGGCTTGAGAAATACATAACTATTGTAATGATAATCATTGGCGGCAGCGCTCTGAAAAAATGCAGCTCTTTGCTGAATATACCCATTTTTAAGTCATACTTAGGTATCGCATAAATAACTAACATAATATAGTTTGTAATGGAACTAATTAATGTACCCCAAGCAATTGCTTCAGCACCGTAATTGTCCACCATTAGCATAATGACGGCAATATTGACACCAAAGACATTAATTAAGCTGAAAATAACTGG
This sequence comes from Lysinibacillus sp. NPDC097162, assembly GCF_044762185.1. Classification (NCBI taxonomy): domain Bacteria; kingdom Bacillati; phylum Bacillota; class Bacilli; order Caryophanales; family Bacillaceae; genus Lysinibacillus; species Lysinibacillus sp. NPDC097162. Next base: position 42,540 of record NZ_JBIWDT010000002.1, read on the forward strand.
TGCTATCGAGTCGCCTTTTGCATAGTAAAAACGCGTAATGTACGTATTCGCAGCTAAGAAATACATGGATAATACGAATATTGCTAAGACAGGTGCTGTAATGGCAGTCGAGTCAGCATCGAATTTACCATATTGGAATATAACTTGTATCAGGTTTTCTGAGTAGAAGTAAGAATATATTGTTACTGGTATAAGTAGCAACAATAGATAATGTAAACCTTTTGAATATAGGTTCTTAATAGAAGCAAGATCATTGTTAGCTTCTTTTTGGCTCAGAATTGGATAAATTACCGTTGTAACAGCTGTAATTAAAATAGCTTGCGGAAATTGCATCAGCTTGGAAGAATAGTTCACAGCTGCAACTGCCCCTTCTGAAAGCATTCCAGCAAATACACGCTGTAATAATGCATAAAGTTGAATCGTTGCTCCTCCAAGCATAATTGGTAAAACCATAAGCCAAAGTTGCTTTGAGGACATATTCTGTTCAAATGAAAACCCAACTTTATGGGAATCTAATTTACGATAGCCGACTATTAGGAAATACACCATAATCGCCGCACTAACTAAAGCACTAATACCGTAACCAATTGGTCCGATACTTGGAATTAAAGATAATCCAACAGCAATTACTAAGAAAATGGCGTTGTAAATTAAAATGGCAAAGCTTGATAAGTGAAATTTTTCATTCACATTCAGTAAGCCGCTATACCAAGATGATAAAACAAGTAATATAGATGACGGCATCATCCAGAAATACAAGTTTTTTAATAAGCCTAATTCACTTGGAGTATAATCATTCGTATTTTTATCTTGGTTAAATATGTCCATAATTGGGTTTGTAAAAGCTAACAAGATGACAGTCATAATGGTAACTGTTAACAATACAATCGTAAAGGACTGTTTTACAAATAATGCTCGGTCTGTCGTTTCCCGATTATAAATCGAGATAACGGCCGTTGTAAAAGCCCCACCTACTACTAAATATAAAAAATTCGGAATGGTATAAGCTGTGAAGATGCTATCTGCAATATGTGTACTACCATATTGGTAACCGATAATCATTTCACGTAAAAAGCCGAATACACGGGCAACGATATTAATGATCGCAACGGCCCCTACAACTTTTATAAATTTATTCATAAGTCATCCCTACCTTTAATGGCCGACTTATAAATGGCAATACATCTTGCTGTTATATTTTTTTCATCGTGAACGTCTAATACTTTTTCGATCGCCTCACGATTCATATATTGTTCTTTCGGGGTGTTCACTGCACGCAGCATCTCCTCAGATAAAGCGATTGCGTCTTCAGGCTCCACTAAATGCCCTGCACCTTCACCAAGTAGTGATACGAGGCCACCTACTTTAGAAGCGATAACAGGTGTGTCTGTCGCTAATGCCTCTAATGCTACAAGTCCGAATCCTTCTAAATGTGATGGTAAAACGAAGACATCACTTGCCTGGAACCACTTTACAAGTTCCTGTTGTTTTAGTGGGTCTATAAATTTGACGTCTTCACTGAAGAATGGTTGCAAAGATTGGAAAAATCCCTCATCTCTTCTAGAACCTACAATAATTAGCTCTATAGGACGCTCCACTTTCGTTTTTAACATTTGGAATGCCTGCAGTAGCTCTTCAACACCCTTTTGCTTAATGACATTTCCTACAAATAGAAAAACAAAAGGCTCTTTGGCTAATTGCAATTGTTGACGTACTTCTGCTTGTCTACCTTGTGAAAATACTTCACGATTCACGCCCATGCTAACTACTGAGATTTTGTCGGGAGCTATATCAAAGTCTTGCTCAATTTGTTGTGCTAACACAGGACCTACTGCAATGACATGCTCACTTTCACGTAAAATACTCGCTGTCCAGTTGCGAATTCTCGCACTTTTCTTTGCCATACGTTCAATGTCTCCACCATGAGCAGTAACAATGTACGGTATACGAAACATTTTCTTTAAAAGTAGCGATAACATCCCTGAAGGAAACACATAGTGCGCATGTGTGATATCGATTGATTTTCGATTTTTCAAACCCTTCATTAAAGTAGAAAATCCCCATTTAGCATATTTTACAATGGTGTTTTTCTTGCCTGTAGCTGGGTTTGTATTCACTGCTATTTCAACGTCTAGTCCAGCTTTTTCAAGAGCTGTAACTTGATTTTTTACAAAAATACCGAATGATAAATGTTCAGATGTTGGATACATATTACTAATGACGAGTATTTTTTTCATAGACGTGTCACTGCCTTTTTCATTAATTCCTGACCATACATGGCCTCTTTATGAATATGTGTAGCAATTTGTTTCGTCTCTGCAATTGACTGTTCCCAATTGCTACTTAGTTTACCAACTAATTTAGAAAGAGCATTCTCATCATCTTCTATATCCTGCATCTGTAAGCAACGATCTGATGCACCAACAAAGGACATAAAATCTTGCACTTTTGTATGATAGGATACAGCAATAATGGGAGTCTCTGAATTGGTCGCCAAAATAAGCGAATGTAAACGCGTACCAATTATTATATCTTGCTCTCCTGTAACTTCTAATAAACGCTCAGGCACAAGATTTCCCTCAATTATTTCTGTATGTGCACGATGCTGCATTTTCTTCTGAATATCTTGTGTCACTGTTACATCTTGAGGAAATTTCGTTGCAAAAAATGTAATGTGAGCATTTTGCTCAGAGATTACTTGATCTAAATTTTTCGCCATACCTGTTACATATGCATCGTATTTTGCTACATTACCTTCCGGCCAATAGTTTGCATTATAATATGGAACGGCCGAAACACCAATTTTCCTTGGCTTTTCAGCATAATCTTTGCGATCACCTTTTAACGTAAATGCAGGATCACCTATCACTTCAATCGGTTTCTTGACACCGATACTTTGTAATAGTTTTTTAGACTGAGGATCACGAACAGAGATATTTGCTGCATAACGACACATAATACGAATACTAATTTTACCAGAAATTGTATCTAGTGGTCCTGCGCCACATCCGTAAATAATGTAGGGAATATTACTTTGTTTTGCCATCATTGCGTATGTTCCATAAAGATGAGCCTCACGTTTATAAAAATCCATTAAAATACCACCACCACCAATGATGAGGAGGTCAAAGTTCGATACATACTGTTTGTTATTTTTATACGTATGGATAAACGTTTTATATAGATTGCCCTTTTTATAATACAATGGATAGCTATGTACCCCATAACGCTCGGATGTTTGTTTTGTGTTATTGCTAAAAACGGTAATGTCGTCACTCGTTACCGAAAATGTTTGTTTTACTTGTTGAAGAATGCCGTATAATATTGATTCATCACCATTATTATCATTGCCGTAATTCCCCACAATGCCTATTTTCATTAAAAAACATCCTTTTACTTTTTAATACAGAGATTATACCACAATTGCACTTATTCGTTCTTTTTAAAAATAGTAAAAAAAAAGGGAGCCTCGAATATCTACGAGATTCTCCCTGTTTCTAGCGTCTTACAGCCATTATTCATAGCATAAAACAGCAGAAAAGTACTACTTCATTTTTTACTGTCTTTAGCACAAGTCCACTCACTAGCTGAATCAAGTTAAAAGCCCCGGCGAGGTCACAGTTTTAAGAGGTGCTTTTCGAGCAGGCTCGAAAAAATCTGGACGCTATTATGCCGAGGCTTGAAATCTTTTACTTATTAATCGTTCTGTAAAGGAACAGACCAAAGTGTGCTCGACTGATTGCTTCGTTCGGTTTATAAATGTTACCGTCGTAGCCAGTCGTAATGTTGTTAGCTGCTAGTTGTTGCACATAAGTGTAAGCCCAATGATCTTTTGGAACATCTTTAAATGCAATACTACTTGTTCCTTTTAATTTATATGCAATTGCCACAATTTTCGCCATCTGCGCTCGTGTCAATGTTGCACTCGGGTCAAAAGTATTGTCTTCACGTCCACTCATAATACCAGCTTCTACAACAGCTGCAATTTCCTTATAGTATATGTGATTTGCCTGAATATCTTTGAAGCTTGGGTTTTTCACATTTTTTGTATCTAAATCTAATGCTCGGCTAATAATGACTGCTGCATGTGCACGTGTTAGCTTGTCATTCGGTCTAAATGTACCATCAGCCTGACCTGTAATAATATTGTGAGTTGTTAAATATTCAATCTCTTTATAGTAGACATAATTATTTGGAATGTCCTTAAACAACGCTGGTTTCGCTACAGTAACTGTAGCTGCTACACTCTTCGTTCCTAAAGTAGCGATTACCTTACCAGTTGCCCCTGGATTTTGCGCTGTAAACTTACCATCGCTCGTAACTGTACCTATATTACCTTCTACAGACCATTTCACTTGAGAAGGATTATAAACAATAGGCTTACCTGCGTCGTCTTTAGCATCAATCGTAAAGCTAACAGATTCACCTGCACCTACCGTTTTAGAGCTTGGTGCAACAGCCATTGTAGTAGGAGCATCTACAACCTTGACTTGATATGATTGCACAGCAGCGCCGTCATAGCCGATGTAGATTCGGTCATCCCCAGCTTGCGTTGCTGTATAGTTCAAGCCATTAATCTGTAAATTTTGGTTTTGAGATGCTAACGATAAATGACCATCTAGTGGTAGTGTCGTATAGTTATCATCTAAAACGTATTGAACAGCTACACTCGACGAAGCACCTACTAATAATGTAGCGTAGTTTGTACTATTCGTAAATTTAATATGTGTTGCCTTGCCAGTTGGTGCCGTACTTACTGCTTGTAGTGTGGCAGATACAAGACGCTGCGTATTACCTGAGTTGGATGGCAAATTCGCTAATACAACATTATTACTGCCGTAGTTTCGAACAGCCATTGTCGTAGAGCCACCGCCATCTAAGTTAATAGCTCTGTCGACACCAAGTGCCACTAAATAATTAGCAAGCTGCACCATATTCATGCCCTTACTATGGCTTTGACGACCATCTACTGTAATGAAATGCACTGTTTGTCCATTATTACTTGTAGCGACTACTGTACGTGGTGCAACTTCTTTTGCACGTGAGCTTGAAGTGCTCATCATAATATAAGGTTTACCATCCTTAACTAAATAAGGACCGCTCGCCAATATAAATTGTGCATTTTGCCAAAGCTGATCAATTGAAAAATTAACACTCATTTCATCACCAACAGCTACTTGGCTTAATTTATTGTGCCATTCACCGCCCTGTAAAGATACAACAAAGCCAGTTGAAGGTATCGTTAATTTTTCTTTCGATCCATAAGGCTTAATTTGTGTTACCTTACCAGTTAACGTTTGTCCAAATGTATTTTCTGTAATCGGTGAACCAGTGTCTACCACTATTTCAAAACCGTATTCATTTGTATCTGTTGTTTTACTATAAAACTGTGGTGTGTAAATAATAGCTTCATATATATTACGTACACGATTTAAGCCTGACATTTCATAATTCGTTCCGTTATGGGAAAGTGTCACGTCAAAATCAAAATAATCAATAACACCGCGACCATCAGATGTCATCCCAAATGCCGTCGGAACATTCATATATTGGTCGGAACCGCTGGAAACTGTTCCACCGTTCAAAATAACATTATTTTTAGCTAGTAAAAATAATGGATAACCTTCTGACATATTAAAAAAACTTGCATTAATAGCACCAACTACTCTATTTCCCTCACGAGAAAGACGATTCGCATTTGCTACTGTCGATTCTTTTCCATTGACTGCTGCGGGCATCCCTAATTGTACTTCTGTCGTCGGATCTCCAACATTAATCGATAAATGATTAATAGAGTTTGTATAGGTATTACTGTATGTATATTGTTTATACTGTACACCTTTTGAAAGTGGGTAATCCTTCTTTACTGTTTGAAATGCGTAGGCATTTAGTGGACTAACAACGATCGACATCATTACAACTAAAATCAGTAAAATTTTTGCTATTCTTTTCATTTTTTCGCGCTCCTCAGGAAATGTAGAGCCCTCACCTTCCCTTCTTTGTTTTACTTCTATAAGATTATCAAAAATATGCCAAAATAGCTATGGAACATTTAAGCTATTTTCCATTTACATATAATTGGTAAAAAAACTATTTATATTGACGCATTTTAAGAGAATACTTATATTTGACCTTATCGCGACTCTCTAACTTTGGTAAAATGATGTTAAAGTTTAGGAGGGAAAAAAATGAAAAAACTATCAATCATTGCATTGGTTATGGCAGTAGTTAGCTTGCTCTTTTGGCAACCCCAAATGGCCTCTGCTGATGAACTTTCAGGGCATGCCCATGAAAATGGTCTGCGCTACTTAATTTCGAAAAACGCTTTAGTAACGAATGCTAACGGCAGTTATCGACCAAATGACAATGTCACACGTGGAGAATTTGCTTCTTATTTAGCAAAGGTAATGAATCTCGAAGCAAATAACGGTATGGCATTTACAGATGTTCCAGATACATATGTGTATGCAAAGGAAATTCAATTGGCTGCTACAGCTGGAATTATAACAGGATACACAGACGGTTCATTTAAACCTGATGCCGCCATTTCAAGACAGCATATGGCAATTATGCTGGAGAGAGCTATTGATTATTTAAAGATTCCTAAAGGTACTTCATCCATTACATTTAAAGATAATGCATCCATTATTAAAGAATACCGCTCTGCCGTAGCAATCGGTGCTCATTTAGGAATCATTATCGGTTCTGATGGCTACTTTATGCCTGAAAAAAATGCCACAATTGGACAAGCTGCAACGTTTATACAACGTTTAATGCTGCTTGCAGGTGATGCTGGTGCTGACTTCTCTACTTATGCGATTAAAGAAATTTCAAATGGTACACTAGTCGGCAATCAAGGCTTCACAAGCTTCGAAGCTGCTGATAAAGCATTAACAAAAAATACGCAAGTTATCGTCCAAAAAGATAAAATTGTAAAAATGACTTCTGGCTATGTTGTGACGAATAATTATGTTGCACTTTATTCTGAAACGATTAAAGATCAAATCGCTGTTGCTGGTAATACAGAAATGGAATATATCAGCAGTGATGCAGCTCAAGTGAAAGTTCGATTAGCTGGTCAAGTTGGCTATTTAAAACAAGCGGATGTAACGTTAATTCCCTTTTCACTAAGTAAGGGACGTTCTTACTATTCAAACGAAAATGGCGAAATTAAACATACACTATACGATTACGCAACAAATAAATATTCTTCAAGCTATGTTTACGGAAAAGCACCTGCCTTCATGAAGCAGGGTGAAAAATACTATAGCTGGAATGGTATTTACTTCACAAATGGGAATGGCTCTTCTAAAGGGGAAGCTTATAATTATTATCAATTTTTACCTGCTCGTGCAACAACACAATATACAGCAGAAGAAATCGATGCTTACATTATGGATAAACTTGCGGAGATGGAAAGTACAGGTATTACACTTTATAAAGATGCCACAACGAAAAGTAAGCTTATCGGCTTAGGACAAACGTTAAAAGAGGTTGAGGCAAATTCACATATTAACGCAATGTTAATTTTGTCACTTGCTCAGCATGAAAGTGCTTATGGTATGAGTGACCATGCACAAAACTTAAACAACCTATTTGGTTTATATGTTTATGACACTAACCCACTTAATAAAAAATTCGACAGTGTAGCTGCTAATATTAACGAACTTGTTGATAAGTTCCTACAACCAAACTACATTACACCAGGTGGTGCCCCTGGGAAAAACTATGCAAACGGTGCAGTAGTTGGTTCGAAAGCACTTGGCTTTAACGTAAAATATGCATCTGACCCGTACTGGGGAGCTAAAATCGCTGGACACTACTATCGTGCTGAAAAAGCGTTAGGTTTTAAAGATGCAAAAAATCCTTATACAATCGGCTTAACAACAACTACTGGTTTAAATGTACGTACAGACACTTCTACTAGCAATAGTCCTCTCTTCACATATGCTAGAAGTGGTATGCCTGTCATTGTTATCAATACAAACATTAATGGCTGGCATGAAGTACTATCTGATAAGCTCCACCCAGGCTCAGCTTACATTAGTAAAGACTATATTCAGTTTATAGATACAGTGAAATAAAAAAAGGACCCTCCACTTTATTGGAGGGTCCCTTTTTATTCCCTAAAACACAGCGTTGTGCAGCCGGGGTTTCGCGCTGAATGTCTTAGGGATTCCGCGGTTGATTACCTTTTTTCCGCGGTATGGCGGAGGAATTCCACGATTAACTACCTTTTTTCCGCGGTATGGCGTGGGAATTCCTCGATTCAAGACCTTTATTCTGCGATATAGCGTTCGGATTCCGCGATTCACTACCTTTTTTCCGCGGTATGGCGGAGGAATTCCGCGATTTATTACCTTTTTTCCGCGGTATAGCGGAGGAATTCCGCGATTCACTACCTTTATTCCGCGATATAGCGTTCGGATTCCGCGATTCACTACCTTTATTCCGCGGTATAGCGGAGGAATCCCGCGATTCATGACCTTTTTTCCGCGTTATGGCGTAGGGATTCCGCAATTCATTACCTTTTTTCCGCGATATTGCGTTGGCATTCCACGATTCACTACCTTTTTTCCGCGGTATGGCGTGGGAATTCCGCGATTCAAGACCTTTATTCTGCGATATGGCGTAGGGATTCCGCAATTCATTACCTTTTTTCCGCGATATAGCGGAGGAATTCCGCGATTCACTACCTTTTTTCCGCGGTATGGCGGAGGAATCCCGCGATTCATTACCTTTATTCCGCGATATAGCGGAGGAATTCCGCGATTCACTACCTTTTTTCCGCGATATGGCGGAGGAATTCCGCGATTCACTACCTTTATTCCGCGGTATGGCGGAGGAATTCCGCGATTTACTTCGGGCTTCCCACATGCATGGTTTGCAAGCGATATAAAAGAGCTGCCCTATTGAGGACAGCCCTTTACTGTTAGTATCGAAGTTTTCTTTGCTCTGTTTTTATAATTGCAGATGCAATTACTACAAAACCTAACATTAAAATAAAGATTAAATCAAGTAAGCCTGTGTGCATCGACACAGTAAACAATGTAATGACAAATGCGTATGCTACTGAGTGGAAGCTACGGATACCACCTTGTTTTACTTTATTATAAATTAATGAAATTAATACACCGTATAGTAAGAAGCCAATCGCTACAAGTGCATAGCCACCATCTAGGAATAATTGTCCGATAAAGGTAGGCGTTGTTGTTCTTGTTGGACGTGTAATATATTTACCTTCTTCCACGCTCAATGAGTTTACAACTTCCGTTACCTTCATACGAGGTGAAATTTGCTCACCAGGAAGAACCGTATTAAAGATACCTTTATGAATTTCGCCTTTTAAGTAGCCCTCTTCTTGCGTGTATTCGATAATTTTACTTAATACGATATGACCTGTAACACTTTCACCATTTATTGAACGCATCCATTTAGGTGTTAAATTTACTTTTTGTTCAACTGTTAACAGTTTTTCTTTTTCTGTTTCTGTCAATTCAACATCGGGTTGATCGCGATTATTGAATTCTTTAGTTGTATCTTCTGTCACCACTCGTAAGAAACCAAACATCGAGAATGCAACACCGATTACAAATAACGCTGTCAGGAACCACGTTAATTTCACACGTTTCACAACATAGTGGAAAATAATAATTCCAGTAAATAGCATAATAATTAATGGTGTACGATAGCCCATTAATAGGAACAAGAACATAACGACAGCAAAAATCGTGCCGTATACTAATGCCTTTTTCCATGTCATATGCTTTTCTAAAATCATTTTGTAAGATAATAACAGTAAAATTCCGTACCATAATAATTGGCTAAAGAAATTTAGTTTTGGATCGAGATTACGACGATTAGATTCATCAGAAATTCCTAAACCTCCACCAAAAATCATCATTAAATAAGAAGCTAAACCGATTATTGTTAGTAACACAACAATGTGAATAACATATTTTCCTAAGAACGATAACCCGAATGATGGGATTGTCCATTGTAATTTATCAATAATATAAACACCGATATAATAGCAAATAAGTGCTACTAGTACCGCTGGCAAAATTGATACTCGAACGTTAAATAATTCAAATCGATGGAAATCGAATAGACTTGTAAAGAAATATAGCACTAATATAAAAGGTAAAAAGAAATACGGTGAAAACGTATCAATCTTATTGACCTTTGTGAAAACTTGCTTCAGTTTATTCATACATGTAATACATCTAAATAGATGTTATTGCCCTCCTCTATCATGAATCAATAGTTGTTGTTCACTATTACATTCTTTAGTTTTCCCTACAAAAACAAAGGTTATTATATCATAAATACGGATAGACTTATAGAAAGTATTCTATGGATTTTACATAAAAAAGCTCAAAAATTTCATTTTCACCTAAATCTCTACGATTCAGTCATTATTTGGGTGTATGATGAAAATAAGTAATACCATTTTGAGAAAAAAACAAAACAAGGATGTGGATTTATTGAAGATATTCATTTCACTAATTACTTTCTGTGCTTGTACGCTTGTTGTATTCCTATTACCGACACAAGCCCAAGCTACAACTCAAAGAATCGGCATCGTTTTCTCTGAAAGTAGTGAGAAATATGCCAACTCCACACACCCTGGTGGTACATATGAGGGACAAACAGTATCTCCAAAGGTCGATTATAGCTCTACATACAACAAGGAGCTAAAAGCTTTCCTTTTATATCAGCAACAGGGCTTCAATGTAGAGAAAATTTACGAAAAGGACTTAAATAGTTTAGAAAGTTTAAGCCAATATGATGCAATCGTCTTTCCTTATACGGTCATGATGAATCATCTACAACGCGAAAATGTCAAAATGTACGTACGCAACGGTGGCGGTGCTATTTTTGCGTTCCAAACAGCTCGTAACGAATCCGCAAAATTTCCAAAGGCTGGTCAAATGGATCTCTCCCCATTAATCTACGATGTCGACTCTTGGGTCATGGAGTGGGATAACCTATCAGAAGTTTTCAACTCACGCTTTATCGACGATATAGTATTGGGTAACGCAACAATTAGCAATAGTAATTCAGTACATCCAATTATCCAAAACGCGACTAATGAGCTCGGCAAAAGCAAATTAAATCTTACAAAATCTGATCAAGAGTGGGTTGAAATCATTAAACCTTGGCAAGGTGGCTCCGCCTCACCGCTATTATATTTCTCGAATTACGATTATACTGACAAGCCACAAACAATGAAGAAAAATGAATTTGGAGCAGCACATGCCATTCAATACGGCAAAGGTAGAGTCGTACAAATCGGATTCAAAATTTATGATTACATTACTATTAATGCCAAAGCAAATTGGCAAGATAACGAAAACGGTGTTGCTTACTCTACAACACAAGGCGACTTAGACGCTCAAGTATTTATGAAGCACGCTTTACGTTGGGTTGCCGAAAATCACAATGGTGATGTGCCACGTCGCTATAATCTTTCGCTATACTCTGACAGTGTGCAAAGTTATGTAGCGCCGTCTGGTAAATTCGTCTTCTACTCCACAGTAACGGTAAAGAACAATGGTAATGTGCCAGCTCGTGGTACGTTAAAAGTAGAGATTCTTGATGCGAACGATCAGGTTGTCGGTAAAGGGCATGATCGTTATTTACCAGGTCTTGCTGCCGATGCGACAACAACTAATGCTGACCGCAAAGATATTAGTACCCACTCGGAAAAATATCAAATTTTCATGCCCGGAAATTTAGCCGCTGGAACATATACGATACGTACTTCCTTCATAGAAGGTCGCGATGATCGTAAAAATGTTGACGAAAAATTTGCAACCATTGCAGAAATTAAAACGCTCACACGTACAAAAGGTTCCAACAAGGCTTCTATTGAGGTTGCCCCATTCTTTCAGGATATATTAGCAACAAACGGTGCTTATTATGATATTAAAAACTTACATGCATTAGGTGTTGTGAAAGGGAGTAATGGCAAATTCAACCCTCAAGGCACACTCACACGAATACAAGCTACTGAAATGGTATTACGTGCACTTGGTATCACCCCTTCAAGCTCAGCTACCTTGAACGCCAGCGATATGAAAGCTGGTGATTATGGCTATGCAGTCCTAGCTACAGGCGTTCGCTTTGGAATAATTTCTTTAGAAGATGGCAAAATTAACGCCCATCAACCGATGACGCGTGCCGCAATGGCACATGCACTTGTAAAGGGATTTAAGCTTCAAGGCTATACTAAACATACATTCATCGATGTCCCTACATCTCATGTCTATTTTAAAGATATCCAGGCTCTCTATGCACTAGATATTACTACAGGCTATGCAGATCAAACATTTAAACCAAACAACACGGTAACTCGTCAAAACTTTGCCCAATTTGTTAATCGCACACTTCACGCGAACGCTAAATAACTTTTGGATGGCGCTAATAGATTATCTGGAATCTAACTTTTCATCCAATAAAAAAAGAGCTACGTCGTTCTAAATAGAAACGATGTAGCTCTTTATTTTTATTGTTTAGCGTAGTATTGTGAAATCCCTTTATAAATAGCTTCAGCAAATAATTCGATATATTGATCATCTGTCATTTTGCCGCGGTCTTCACTATTTGTAAGGAAACCTAGCTCTACTAGAATCGCTGGAATTAATGTGTTGCGAATAACATAATATTGTTGCTCTTTAACACCGCGATTTTTCATGTTTAAGTTATTAACAATTTGGTTATTTACAAAAGTAGCTAGATCTATATCTTCTTGATACATATCTCCAGTTGTCACAGCATAATATGTTTCAGTACCTTGTGCAGAGGTGCTAGTTGCTGAGTTGACATGTATACTAACAAAGATTTCGCCATAGTTTGCATCGGTAAAGTCAACACGGTCTTGCAACGAAGGATATGTGTCACCTGTTCGTGTCATTAACACTTTTGCTCCAGCTGCTTCAAGTTTCTGTTTTACAAGTGTGCTAACTTTTAAAGTAATAGCCTTTTCTGAATTGGAACCTACTACAGCTCCAGGATCTTTACCACCATGACCAGGGTCAAGAATGATAATACGATTTTTCAGTGCATTACCACTTTGGTTTAATAGTTTTAAATAAGATTTATGCACATAGCCTGTTTGTCCATCAAAAGTAATTTGAGCCCAATAGCCACTAATGCTATTAACATGCACATAGTCGCCCTTATTTAATTTACCTAATACTGTAGAAGTTGAGTTCGCTTCTTTGCGCACATTTAGACTACCAACAGTTGCACGACCTAGTAAGTCTCCTGCAACTGGCGGAGGAGTTGGATCTGGTTTTGAAGGTTGTTCTACTTCCACATCCTCTGTGCTATTTGCAACAATATATCCTGGCAAGCCATTTACAACTGTTAAATAGTAGCCATTAACCGTTTTGTAAACAGGCAGTTTGACATTACTATTGATTGTTGAAATAGTTTTAGAAGACGAACTAGCCTTCACGTAGAGATTGATGCCTTGTGTTGTTTTAACTTCTTTTTGAATATTCCCTAATGCATTACCGTCCGCATCTAAAAACTGTGCGTACGTTTTATAAATATAAGCAAATGCACCTTTATATGTTACTTTTAACCAGTCACCTTCAACTGCATAGACTGATAGTTTTCCACCTTTATCGACTGTACCTACTATGTTCGAACTAGATACCGAGTCTTTTGATTTACGAATATTCAAGCCATCTGTTGTCACTTGAATTAAACCAATAACCTGTGTTGTATCTGGAACAGTAACACCTTTTACAGGTAGCTCTAAACGATATTTTTCACTTTTTGCACGAGCAACAAATAATGCGAACTGTGCACGTGTCACTTGGCTATTTGGATTATAATTTTGACCGCTTCCCTTTGTAATACCATTATAGTAAATCGTATTTACATATTGAACGTAAGGATGTGTAATACCTACATCAACAAAGGGAGAATCCATATTTTCGTATTCACTTGCATCAAGCTTAAATGCCTTTGTTAATACATAACTCATTTCATCACGAGTTAAAGGCTTGTTCGGTAAAAACTGTCCAGTTGTATTTGTTTTAAAGTAACCTAACTGTATGGCACGTTCAACGTAACCCGAAAGCTCGGTACCAACCGTTACATCTGAAAAGTTAGATTTATTGACAACTAATGGTTTGTTGCCAGAAGCAACGACAGCCATTTTTGCAACTTGTCCGCGCGTTACGCTATTATAAGGCTTATAATACGTTTTACCATTTTCCGTATACCCTTTTATAACACCTAAACTAATTAAATAATTGATCTCTTCATAAGCTTCATGCTTTGGGGTAACATCTTCAAAACCACCACTTGCATTTGCACTATGTATCGTAAACATAGAAGCTGAAATGAATAAGACGCATAATATAAGACTGATTTTTTTAAAGTACAATGTCTTATTTCCTCCCTTCATGTTCTCGTGTTATTGTGTCCATTTTAACAAAAATTCACATATAAAACTATCATAGATTGTAACTATTCGACATTTTTTTATATCACCCCATTTCATATGGATTCATAAAAAGAAGAGAGCCTGCAAGTGCAAACTCTCCCCATTTATACATTATTTAAAAGAACTTCCATGCATTGCTTCACTTCAAACGTAGCCCTTGTCCGAAGCGAAGTAGAAATTGATTACTTATTCACTTGCTTAGCACGCTCGATAAATGTTTCAAGTTGAGAAATTTTTAACATTTCATCATAACCGAAATTACCGTTATCTTTACCTGCTGTAATACCGTTTGATGCTAGAATTGAAATATATTCTGTTGCCCAATAATTTTCAGGAACATCTGCAAATGTCACCACATCACCTTTATGCTCAAGACCAAAAGCTACTACTAAAACTTTTGCAATTTGTGCACGAGTCATTGGAGAAGAAGGATTAAATTTGCCGTGATCATCACCTGTAAAAATACCTAACTTCGCTACTGCAGCAATTGCACCAGCATGTGCATAAGTAGGTTTTACGTCAGCAAATGATGTATTTTTATCTGTTGTATCTAAGTTTAAAGCTTTTGCTATTTGTACAGCAACTTCTGCACGTGAAGCATATACTGTAAAGTCAATTGCAGCGTCCTTAACTTCAGCAGTCGCTACTTTTGTCACTTCAGCTTGTTGTTCAGCGTCAAAATCCGCTACGCGTTTTGCACCAACGTAACGAGAACTCCAATAATATGGATCGTTTACACTAGAATAGCTAACACCTTTACCTGTTTGAGAGTGAATCATTTTACCATCACCTATGTATATCGCTACATGTGAGATACCACTACCACTCGTGTTAAAGAAAAGTAAGTCGCCAATTTTTAGGTCACTCTTCGCAACCGCTGTACCTTGCTGATATTGTGAGCTTGATGTACGGTTCAATTTAATGCCTAAATCATTGAAGACTTTAGAAGTAAAGCCAGAGCAATCTAATCCACTAGTAGTTGTACCACCATAAGCATAAGGAATACCTAAATATTTCGTCGCTGTTTCAGTAACTTCATTTGCAGTTGCCGCTTCAGCGTTATCTATTTGAATTGTTGAAAATAACATAAAAGATGCAAAAATCGGTAATAACCATTTTTTCTTCATAAGTTTGTTATACCCCTCTCAAGGAACTTTTTTGCCTATACATAGACTATCACAAATGATGGTATTTTAATTTTTCAATTGTGTAACGGTTTTAAAAGTAAAAAAAAAGCTGATATACCAACGTTTTGTGGTTTACCAACGCTAAAATATGGGTATTAATTAATGGGTATTCCGGCTTTTTGTAACATTCCTGTAATATTAGCCACGCTTTGTTACAATAGAGCGTGCTTTAAAGTGCCAGGCACTCAAACAATTTTCAACAATTTTAGAGGGCACTCGGATTTAAACCGAGGACAAACTGGTTCATTACCACTTGGCTATACCACCACGATTTTATTTATTGAAGATGCAAACAACTGTTTAGAACTAAAACGATCAAAAATTTTTACCCATTTGACCGCTTTAGAACTAATTGTAATCATCCTAATTTTATTGGCCATTATATCGTTTCTTCAAATCCCAGAATCCTGGGACGGAATTGACATCATATTTTCTTATAGTATGGATGAGTTTAATAAGTAAATCCTGACGTAAATCCTCTCTAAAATGTGGATGCGTTTGATAAAGGCACTGTTTCAAGATAGGCTCAAAATAATTTATTACAGTTAATAAAGCTTTATCGTCATGTTTCGATTTTTTTACTAGGGCAATTAATTCTTGTGACATCTCCCTTCAGTCCCTTCTTGAATTTTTAATACGTTCCGATAACTTATGAATACTTAGTTCAAGGTTTTCTAATTTCTTTTCAAATCTAATAAATAGATATACTGTTATTGCAATCGGAAAGCCAAAATTTCCGATTATCATAATCCAATCAGATGGTTCTGTTATCATCAGAAATCCCCCTTTTTTCCCCATTCTTCTTTTGCCTTTCAATGTAAATCAGCATATTTTCCAAAGCTTTCTTATGGGTTTTAGAGACAGCTTGCTGCGTTTTATTTAATCTTCGTCCAATTTCCGTATCGCTTAATCCTTCTGCATAAGCTAGACTAATGATCTCCTTTTGCTTTTTAGTCAACGAATTTAATGCATCATACAATATTGGGCTTATTACATATTCAAGTAAATCATTATTTAAAATCATCCCACTAAAATGGTCTTCTCCTTGTTCGTCCGCTACTAAATCGAGAAATGTTCCTTGTCCTTCACTAGTATTAATGGTGGCATCTAAAGTAAGAGAAAATCTGGATTGTATAAGCCTCAATCTTTTGTCGAAATTAATTGAATTAAACTTTAGAGTTGAAGAAATATGAGAAATAAAGCGGATTTTGAAATAGAAATGTTTAAATAATATATCTAATTCTTTCATATTCTCGGGAGTAGGGTTTGATATTGTTTCCATGTACTTTTCTTTGTTAGTTGGTATTTTCAAAAAGGAAATTACCAAATCATTTTTTAATAGCTGTCGATTTTCACATTCAAATTTTTCAATTCTATCTTCATCCCATTTATTTTCCAACACTCAAAGCACTCCTTTGTAAGAAGCATACATTCACTTCCTAATAATAAATAGAGCATATGTTCTTATTTTAGGTAAAAAAAAAGAGTGTACGTTCTTTTTTTCAAAAATAAACTATTTGTACTTAACCTAGTTTCCCCATCTAATAATTATTTTAACGTTTTACTCTTACTCGTTAACATAGATTATTTACACAATTTCTTTTAGAAGCAGATAGTCATTCTTCATCCCCCCTATTCTTATAGTATATAGAATAAATAATCTTCAAAATCACAACCTTTATGTGCCAGGCACTCAAACAATTTTCACACAATTTAATAAGACTATAGACAAACTTGAAATTGTTCGAGTTTGTCTATAGTCTTAGGGCTCTTCTAAATGCAATATCAACGGTTATAACTGTAGACATTAATCAAGTAGTTTATCTATTACATGTTTCGTTAAATTAGGCATAATTTCCATTGTATATTTTAATTCAGTTCTTTCGTATCTGTTATGTGCATCATAACCATACGGTCCAATATTAATTGCTGGAATATTTAAATCCCTAATAGTATTATAATCGACAAAATGTTTTGTTCCCCAACTTGGATTATTGTTAATAACGGATTGAATGCTATCTTCATCGTCATTTATCGCTACACAGCTCATGTCACAAATATAAGGAAAATAATTTCTTTGTACAATTGGCTTATTATAATGTGGTTGAACTTTTTCGATAGCATGATCTAAAGCTATTAGTAGATTTTTTTCTTTTTGATCTTTTCCAGTCACCTCTACGCGTGGTGAATAAAGTGAGGAATAAAAAATAATAATAGCAGGGCTCTTATCCTTTGCCCATTTCCATGTTTCTTCTACGACTCTCGCAGAAAACATACGTACATCTAATTCTTTATTTTCTAGTAAGTCTTCTTTAAATTTCTTCATATGCTCTTTATAACGTTCACCAGATTGTGAAATAATCGATTGCTCTAGTTCTTCATAAAATACCACCCTCGTTTCCCAAGGCAATTTTGTATATTCCTGTTCACTAATTTCACAATATCTCTTATAGTGACTATTTAAATTATTAACTACATTATTAAAGGCAATTTCTGCTTGATTTTTTAGCTTTTCAAGAACATCTTTAGGCGACCATGATTGAACAAAGAAATTATAATATACATATGAAGCAAGTGCTGTTTGAACAGTATACGTTTCTTTAAAATCTGTTTGCTTCAACGTTACTGGTGGCATAGGCGTTTCGCCTAATGATTTATCGCATAGCTCAGGATTATATGCAATTTGTCTAGTTAACTCTGCTGCGATATAGTTAGGATCAAGTCCTTCAAAGCTAGATCCCACATGACTTTCAGCTCCAGTTATATAAAATGAGGGAAGTAGCTTCCCGACACTACCTTTATAAATATATCTATTTTCATCGCCTTCATACCTAGGCGCTACAAAATCAGAGTTTATTAACGCCTCATATTCAAATCCATACGCTTCTCTCAGTTTTTTTAAATCATTTAAACCTGACAATACCCCGTGCGAGCTATCTTCCTCATCACACTCTGCAAAAAATACAATATTTCCTTTTAATTCTTCAGGATGCTCTGAATAATACTTTAATAGATAGTAATTACTTGCCACACCGCTTTTCATATCTAATGTTCCTCTGCCAAATAACCATTCATTGGATTCTAAATGCGCCTTAACTAACGGAGGAACCTTTTCGTTTTTCAATGCTTCTTGAAGATGATTCGGAAAACATGCTTTCTCTTTCAAGCTATTATAATCATCTATTCCAACCGTATCGGTATGGCCCATTAATACGACTGTTTTAGCGCTACTTTCTTTTGTCCCTCTTACAAAAGCAAATACGTTATATCGCTCAATCTCATCATCGACCGTTTGTGAAGTAAACACATAGTCTGGATTTTTTTGAAAGTAAGGAAGGTTAGCAATTGTTTTAGCAAGTGATTTGGAAATATCAATTTCGCCTTCGGTATTTACGATACTTTCAATATTTACAAGATCATTCGTCACTTTTAATACTTCTTCATACGTTTTCAACATAAATAACAACCCCTAACTTAAGTTAATGATTATAAAACTTGCTGTAAAAACTTCGCTGTTCTCTCTTCCTTTGGCGTTTTAAAAAATTCTGAAGGAGGGCCTTCTTCAATTATTTTTCCATCAGCTAACATAATTACTCTATCCGCAACCTCTCTTGCAAAGCCCATTTCATGCGTTACAATGACCATTGTCATACCATCTCTTGCTAAACTTTTCATTGTTTCTAATACTTCGCCAACTAATTCAGGATCTAGCGCCGATGTTGGTTCATCAAACAGCATAACGTTTGGGTTCATCGCAAGTGCTCGTGCAATAGCAACCCGTTGCTTTTGTCCTCCAGATAACTGTTCAGGATAGTAGTTAGCTTTATCAGCAAGCCCAACTCTCGTTAATAACTCCATTGCTTTTTTATTCGCTTCCTCTTTACTTTGCTTTTTCACCTGTATGGGTGCTTCAGTTATGTTTTGTAAAACGCTTAAATGCGGAAATAAATTGAAGTGTTGAAATACCATACCCATATTTTCTCTGACTTTATTTAAGTTTGTTTTTTCGATATCAATAATCTCATCGTTAATACTTATAGTACCCTCATCTAATAACTCTAAAAAATTCATACAACGTAACAACGTACTTTTTCCCGAACCACTTGCTCCAATTAAAACAACTACTTCTGATTTATTGATCTCAAGGTTAATGTCTTTTAAAACTTTTAATTTACCAAATGATTTAGAAAGCGACTTCAACTTTATCATGCTTTTTCTCCTTTCCAACATCCATTCTGCTTTCCAGTTTATTGAACAACAGTGTGAATATTAGAACTAAAATCAAGTAATATACGCCTACGACAAAGTAGGTTTCTAAAGGCATGTAGTTATACGCTTGGGCAGATAATGCATGGTTAAATAATTCTGAAACGGCGATATAGGCTACTAAAGAAGAGTCTTTTAATCCAATAATGAATTGATTAGCCAATGAAGGTATAGCTCGCTTAAAGCTCTGTGGTAAAATAATTCGTCTCATTGTTTTAAAATACGTCATACCTAATGAGCGGCCAGCTTCCATTTGTCCTTTATCGATTGATTGAATCGATCCTCGAAAGATTTCTGCAATATAGGCACCAGAATGAATACCAAGTGCAATAGCACCTGCTGCAAAATCGGAAAGAACAAAAATACTAGAAATACCGTAGTATAGGAACATAAGTTGTACGATAAGTGGCATACCCCGAATAATAAAAATATAAGCGTTTGCTATCTTCTCTAATATCTTGATATTCGAAACTTTGAAGAAGGCAAAAATTAGACCAATAACACAAGCAATTAATAAAGAAACTACTGTTAACTCAACTGTCAAAATAGTTGCTTTTAAAAATTCAATGCCATGTTTTTGGAATATCGATGCTATATTCGTTAAAAACTCCATATAAATCACCTAACCTCTTTAAGTGTATTGGTATAGAAGATTAATGTTTTTGGAATATTCAAATTATTTTACCTAGAATTAATCTATAATACTAGGTAAAATAATTTAGGATTGGATTACTCTAATAGATCTTTGCCAAACCATTTTGTACTTATGTCTTTATACGTTCCGTCTGCAACCATATCTGCAATTGCTTTATTAATTGCTTCTAATAACACTTGATTGTCCTTTTTAATAGCTACTGCAATTTCTTCTCTTTTAATTTCTTCTCCTACTGTTTGAATTTCTAAACCTGATTCTTTCATCGCGGAAATCCCTACTATTTTATCTGTAATTACTGCGTCTAAACGTCCTGGAGGAAGGTCTTGTAATGCATATATCTCACTAGGAAATTCTTTAATTTTATCTGTATATTTTTTTGCATCTTCAACATAAGTACTAGCTTGCATAACACCGATTGTCTTTCCCTTTAAGTCATCTAACGATTTAATATCTTTATTTTTACTTGAAATAAATACTGTAGCGCCCGAAATATAATATGGATCTGAGAAATCAACCTGTTTTGCTCTCTCCTCAGTAGCTGTCATACTCCCTATAATTGCATCATATTTCTCTCCTCGTAACCCTTGGAGGATCGTTTCCCATGGATTTGTAACAGGGTTTGGTTCAAGGCCAATTCTCTTTGCAATTTCATTGCCAATTTCTACATCAAAACCAACTAATTTTTCATTTTCCTTATAATTTAATGGCTTTAGTAAGCCACTCATTGCAAAAGTTAACTTTCCATCATTCACTAATTTCATATCTGATGTTGTGCTTTTTTCTTCGCCTGCTTTCGTTTCTCCTTCACTACTTGCAGATGTTTCAATTTGTACATTCGAATCTTTTTCTGAACACGCAACCATCAATGAAGCAACTAACACCAATAAAAAATAGAATAGACTTTTCTTCATAAAATACCAATCCCCCTCGTTTTATGATTAAGCTAATTCTCCACCATCAATGGCAATTGTTTGCCCTGTAATATAAGCAGATTCATCTGAAGCAAGGAAGGCATACAACGCCCCTATTTCTTTTGGATCTGCATGCCGTTTTAAAGGAATACCTTCATTTACAACCTCTAACATTTCAGGAGTATACTCAGCCATTTGCATCGGTGTTAATACATACCCTGGACATATTGTGTTCACTCGAATGATTGGAGCCAATTCTAATGCCATCGTTTTTGCTAAAAGATTAACGCCTGCTTTTGAAGCGTTATAGTCTGCATAGAATGGATGTCCCGTAACACCATTTGTAGAGGCAGTCATGAGTATAACGCCTTTCCCCTGTTCAACCATGATTTTTGCAGCGGCTTGAGATGTATAAAACACACCATTTAAATTAATGTTTAAAACTTTATTCCATTGTTCTGGATTAATATCAAGGAATTTAGAGCGAACGCTAATCCCTGCATTTGCAATAAAAACGTCCACTCCCCCTAAATCCTCTTTAATTTTTTTAAAGACAGCGTTTACACTTGCAGGGTTACTAACATCCACTACATATCCTTTGGCAATTCCTTTGTTTTCTTTTATAGACTTTTCAATACTTTCTTCATTAATATCTAAAATAGTGACGACAGAACCTTCTTCTACAAAGCGTTGTGCTGTGGCTAATCCTATACCACTTGCTCCTCCTGTAATGACTACTCTCTTCTTTTTTAAACTACTATGCCTTGTTGTCATCAAAATACCTCCTAGCGGTTATAACTTGTTAATTCCGTTTCATTTTTCACCTTTTCTTGATATACCCGCCATGAAGTACACCATTTTGCGGGATTATCTAAATAATCTGCTTCGATTAATTGATGAATGGTACTATTTTGCGGTGCATTTTTCACTACCTCTGGATTTTCATATGCTTCCTTTGAAATTTGTTCAAGTGCCTGGATATATTCATCTAAATCTGCTTTAGAGTAGGATTCTGTTGGTTCTAGTGTGAATGGTTGTGGCACAATGTATGGATGATGACTTGTCCAGTAATGTAAACCAAAGTCTGTCATACGACGCTGTACATCCTCTGTTGTGACACCTGTTTCCTTCTCCAACTGCTCCCAGCTATAACGAACCTGTTCCAGTCGTTGCCCTTGTACATAAGGTACACTTGCGCCACGAATTTTCGATACTTTACTGTATAAATAGTTATTATTTAGCACAGCAGTTTCTGCAACTGCTTTAAGTCCTTCTTGTCCTAATGCTCGAATCCATGCATAAGAACGTAAAATAGTTTGTGCAACGCCGTGGAAAGCGCGTACTTTCCCAATTGAATGCTCTAATTGATCATTTAATATATATTGATCACCACTTTTTTCGACAATAGGTCCAGGTAAATATGGTTTTAATTCCGCTGTTACGCCTAATGCACCTGTAGCTGGTCCCCCGCACATATGTGGCGCTGCGAATGTTTTGTGTAAATTAAAGAAACACATATCGAAGCCTGCCTCTTTAGCACGTGTAATGCCTAATAAACCATTTGCATTCGCTTGATCGTAGTAACAAATACCACCTGCCTCATGTACAATTTTTGTAAATTCTTTAATTTTTGAATTGTAAATTCCCGTATCTTCTGGGTTAGCTACAACAAAGCCAGCTGTTCGTTCGGATACAACTTCTTTTAACTTTTCAATATTAGGGAATCCATTTTCGTCTGGATGTAAAGTAATAATTTTATATCCCTTCACAACTGCCGTTGCAGCTTGAGATGGATGAGAGAAAATGGTTGTAATAATTTCATTACGTTGATCCGCCTCACCTTTAACTTCAAAATACTTACGTACAATCGATGCCATCGCAAATAGTGCTTGTGTGCCACCACTCGGTTGGAACGAGAATGCATCCATACCTGAAATGTCACGCATTGCTAAATCCATATTATGAATGATTTCTAACATTCCTTGAACAGTACTAACATCTTGCAGCGGATGTAGTTCCATTATTTTAGAATTACGAATTAGTAACTCGTTAATTTTCGGAATGTACTTCATCGTACAAGTACCTTGACCAATTTCTACATTAAAATCCGACCCTAATGTTTCTTGTGAAAGACGAACATAATGGCGTAATACACGGGCTTGGCCGATTTCTGGTAAGTTCGGCTTACTTGCTCGCTTTATATTTTTCGGTAGAACTGAAACGCCATCACCCACTACATCTACAACTTCTTGTGAAGCTTGCGGTACTTCGACTCCAACTTCACCTGGTTGATGTAGCTCGAAAATAATAGGCTCATTCCACTTGGCTTGATGAAAATCTATATTGACAGACTGTCTTTGAATTTTTAACATGCTAATGCTCCTTTCTACCTCATTATTTCGTCACAATTTTTGATAAAACACTTACTAGTTTGTCGATATCTTCTTTCGTATGCACTTCAGTTACACAACAAAGTGCCGACTGACCATATTGAGGAAACTCTTTCGAAAGGTCCTTCCCTCCAAAAATCTTGTGCTCTAATAATTGTGCATTGATTTCTTCGACAGTTAAGCCTGTATCATTAAAGTCGATAATAAATTCCTTGAAAAATGGCGATGTAATTCTCGAACCTCTAATGTTCTGAATTTTATTAAGTTGCATTACTGCGTACTGACTATTTTGCATAATTGCTTGACCTAATTCGTACATCCCGTTTGGTCCCATTAACGATAAATAAACACCTGCTGTAATGCCCCATAGAGCTGTTTGCGTACCGACAGATTCTTTACCGTTTTCTCTATCTGCAAAAGATGTACGGTCATATGCAATATCACCAAAACCATACTCTCCTTGTTTTACAGTCGGAATAATGCCAAATAATCGTGATGGGTACTCATTTACGAATTTCGGATCATTATGTGTCGCAATAAAACCTGCCTGCCCTCCACTAAAATTCATATGCATTCCTAGTGGTTGAAGGTCTCCACATACAATATCAGCTCCATATTGACTTGGTGGTGCCAGTATTCCAAGTGAAATTGGATCAACCCCAACTACGATTATTGCTCCGTATTTTTTTGCAAGATTTGAAATCTCTTGCCCTTGTGATTCAATAAATCCTAAATAGGATGGATTTTCGAAATAGATCGCCGCAACATCATTAGATAATTTTCTTTCTAAATCTGCTAAATCCATTAATCCTGTATTAAGATTAAAATGTACATCTTCAAATGCTAATTGAGGTGTTCCATAGTTTGTAATAATCTTTTTTCTCTCAGGTGAAACTGTACTAGCAAGTAAAACTTTAGTACGTTTAGTAATACGACTAGCCATACGAATCGAAGTAGCTGCAGCCTGTGCCCAATCAAATGTTGGCACATTCACTACTTCCATATCGACAAGTTCTGCCATAAGACTTTGGTATTCAAATAAAGCTTGGAAACGACCATGATCTTCGTATGGTTCACCCGCATAAGCAGTTAAAAATTCAGCTCTTTGATTCACCTCATCACATACTGCCGGAATAAAATGTTGCCAACAACCAGCCCCTAAAAAGTTAAGATATTCATTAGTGCTTATATTTTTATTTAATAGCCCTTCAATATGTCGTCGTAGCTCCAATTCATTCAATGCTTTCGGGATATTCATTGTTCCTTTATACTGTAAGTCGTCAGGAATGCAAGAATAGAGTTCTTTAATAGAATGCACACCAATTTCGTCTAACATTTCTTGTTTTACTTCAGGTACCATATTTGGAATGTATGGATGAACTTTTTTACTCATATAAAATACCTCCTATAATTTTTTATGCTAAGCCGCCACCATCAACGGTTAATGTAGTTCCTGTAACCCAAGCGGATAAACCACTTGCAAGGAATAGTACCCCCTTCGCAATATCTTCAGGTGTTCCCAACCTTGCCAATGGTCTATCAACCGCTGAACTACGAAGAAAACTAGATTCTTTTATATTTAATTGTTTTGCCTCACCTCGAAGTAGCGGCGTATCTGTATCTCCAGGGCAAATACAATTTACACGAATGTTCTCTGATCCATGGTCGATAGCCATAGCTTTTGTTAAATTTACAACCCCTGCTTTTGCAGCGCAGTAAGATGCAGCTTTGTCTCCACCTTTTAATCCCCAACCAGAACCGGTATTGATAATACTGCTGCCGCCGCCATGGTTTCGCATAAGGGGAATTAAATATTTCGAAAGAAGATAAACGCCTTTTAAAGAAACATTAATTACCGCATCCCAATCCGATTCTTCTAAGTCCACCACTGTTTTTCTACGAATAATGCCTGCATTATTAAAGAGCACATCGACTTTTCCATGCTTTTCTTCTATTAACTCCGCCACACGCTGGCAATCTTGCGAGTTCGTTACATCACACTTTACAAACTCAATATTTAAGCCCTCAGCCCGCAGTGTTTCTTCTGTTTCCTTGCCCTTCTGCTGATCGATATCAAGAATGATCGTTTTAGTCCCCACCTCACTTAGTAATTTAGCGGTTGCAAGACCTATTCCTGAAGCTCCCCCTGTTACTACTGCAATCTTTCCACCTAATTCAAAGTAATCTAGCAAATAAATGTACCCCCTTTTTTGTTTCTCATTTTATATAATGCAAAAATCATGCCAACTTTAAAAAGCTGATAATACGAGATTCATAAATAATAAATCATTATTTTTTGACACAGCTGTCATTTCAAATGCCGTTTTTGTCATAATATTTGAATTATTATTGAGTTGATAATTAAGGAAGGCGTTTACAAAGGGAATCTGCACGAAATTTTAAATTATAGAGGAATGTCTGTTTAGAAGTAGAATATGGAAACGAACAAAATATTGAAAGACGGCTCACTACATGCTTTTCCTAGTTTGTCTTCTTTCTTATATAGTGCCGCTCAGGAAGGGGGAGGCCACAAGCACCAAAATATTGCTGTCTTATCAGCAGACATACGGACTACACCATACATCACATAGAATGATAGACTTTCAATAATATAAGTGTAATCCAAAAATACCAAGAGGCTATGAATTAGCAATTGAGGGATATGTAATATGTAAGAATTTACTACTTATTTATTTACTTTCAAAATTGGGTTTCTTCTTATTTTATAAGGAACATAACAAACCTAGCTAAAATAGCAATCTTGTTCCATTACCCTACTTCAATTGTTGTATGTTGATTTTTAAACAAAAAAAAGCCTGTACGCGACAGGCTACTAGTAAAGGAATGCTTTAATTTTTGCCATACATTCCTCTACTACTTCAATAGGTGCTTGACCACGAACAGATAATTTCCGAGCTTTCCAATCGAGATTTTTCAATTGGTCAGTTAAAATTACGCCCGTAAAAACTTGGTTTTCAGGAATCTCTACTTCAAATCCCCATCCTTTTTTTGTATTCGTAATTGGACAAATAGTAGCGAATCCAGTTATTTCATTAAATGCTTTTGGTGATAGTACGATACCCGGACGGCTGCCTGCCTGTTCGTGCCCTGTTTGGGGATTGAAATCTAGAAAAACTAAATCTCCTTTGTCTGGAACGGTGCTCATTAAATCAGTTCCTTCCCAGCTACACCGAAGTCTATTGTTTCATGGCAGTTTTCCGGTTTACATTGGCTTAATAAGTCAGCAAGTTGATACTCTATTTTTTTCTTCTTGAGTACTATTTTTAAACCATCGACTGTTTCAATAATTTCAACCGCTGTTCCCTGCTCGAATGCTTTATTTTCTGCCATGTCTTTTGGGATTCTAACAGCAAGGCTATTACCCCATTTTTGCACTGATGAAGTTACTGTTCGCACGGCTAATTCATTACCTACTATAAATTTATCTAATTTATGTGTTGTCATTTTATCATCCTTTGGTGGGTCGCTTTTGTTCGTTTGACTTTGGTCATAGATACGTTCATTGTTGTTGTTCAATGACGGTTTATTGGGCGATGCAGGCTTCTTCGGTGTTTCATCCATTATAACAAGCCTCCTCTCTTTTGTGTATACATAGTATATACACAAAATCAAAGAATGATTCTTACATATATCCCATTTGCTTTAGATTATTTGTGACTTACAAAGTTACTGAGTGCCAGGCACTCAAACAATTTCACTTGCCAAGGAAAAATCCACGGCGACACTCCTGCGGGAATAGCGCAATACGTGCCTGTGGAAAGCGCCCGTCCGTAGCAGAAATCAACTGCCCTCTTAATTACTTTTTAATTTTCTATAAAGAGTCCTTGTACTGATGCCTAACTCTTCTGCAAGACGTTCCTTACCTGCAGCATCATTTCCGTATTCAGATAGTTTTTGGTTAATTAATTCCATTTCCATATTTCTTAACAGTTTAGGCGGTCTGATGTGAGTATTTTGCATTCTATTATATTCAATAATATAGCTTGGTAAACTATCTTTCGTTAATTGCAAAGAATCTTCCATTACCATACTGTATTCTAAAACATTTTCTAATTCTCGTATGTTGCCTGGCCAATAATAAGCATTCAATTCAGCTAAAAATTCGTCTGTAAAATCTTTAATATATTTACCTGTTTTATGTTGAATCTTTTCTAGTAACGTAAAAATTAAGTACTCCATTTCACCTTTTCTTTCTTTTAATGGTGGCAAAGTTAAAGGAATAACATTTAATCGATAGTATAAATCTGCACGAAACTCTCCTCTTTTCACCATTTCCTCTAAAGGTCTATTTGTTGCAGCAATAATTCTTACGTTTACCTTTCTAGGTTCAATTGCTCCCACTCTATAAATAAGACCATTCTGTAAAACAGATAATAGTTTAGCTTGAAGGTGCAATGGTAATTCCGTAATTTCATCAAGGAATAACGTACCTTTATCTGCAATCTCAAAATATCCTTGTTTTCCTTTTCTTCTAGCGCCAGTAAATGCCCCTTCTTCATAACCAAATAATTCACTTTCAAATAAAGTTTCGGGAATACTAGCACAGTTTAACTCTACAAATTTCCCTTTATGCGTAATACTGTTTGAATGAATATGATTAGCTAACAAACTTTTTCCAGTCCCCGTTTCTCCCGTGATGACAATTGACGATGAACTATTCGCAATGCTGTTTAGCTTTGTTTTAATAAATTGAAAATAAGGCGCATCCCCGAGTACATATTTTGTATCAAATCCGTTTTTTGTTTCAAATAATAAATAAGATCCCTCATTATTTAGAACATTAATAACAATTTCACCTAAACGAGCTAACCAGTATTGATATTTCTTTTGTTCAGTAGATAATTTCTTTTCACCTTCATCTGTAAAACTTACAAATGTTAAATACCCAAAATGCCGATCATCTTTAACTAAGTTCATCAGTATTTCTACTTTGGAAGGACAATTATTTTGGAACCTACACCCAGAACATGTTTTCATTTTTCCAGGTCTCTGCACGTATTGAAATGGCTCAGAATAGTACTTTTGGAAAAAGGGTAAATGTACTTGCTCTCCTTTTCTTTTTCTATATTCATCCGTTGCTAAAATTTTACCTTTCGCAGTAAAATAAGCTACTTCCACTTGTAACAAGTCTCCATATAAAATAATTATAGATTGTACTAACTTTTCACCATTTAACATAACATCACCCTCTCAGAAGTAAATTGAGTCAGTGGAATTTTACACGAAATCCTTAACTTTATAATTCTACATTCACTGGTGGGAACGCTTAATACGGCTATTTTAGACATGACATCCATCTCTAATATATACATACATTCAGCAAAAAAAGGTCCGTTCCTTTAAAAATCGTTCAACAAATACAGACATTCGAAGTCGAATATTATCAGAAATAGTTTTTTTAATTTTGAATTAGAGGGGTAATGATGTGGAAAAAATATAACTCCCACATTTGTGAAGTACTTTGCGATTTTCACTTTCTGTAGAAGTTCGATTAACATATTCTTTATGAGTTAGATACGATAAAACCAATCTTTATTGCTTATAAATACGTCAGTGACATATCGGTAAATCCTCTCTTCATTTTCCCAAATCCATTTATCAATATGCTCCATTAGGGTTTCATCTCTATATTTATTTATCCCCATCATATACATAGTAAGGATTTCATTTTCTCCTTTTGCTTTCAGTCTACCTATAAGTGTGGTAGCTGAAGAATCATTTACTATTTCATAATATGTCCAAACTCCCGACCTATTGGACTGTGATTGCCAATTTATCATCTCTCTTAATTCAACATACCAATCAGGCAAGTTGCTTTGTTCTTTTAATTCGCCATATGCAATAATAAACAATTCAGCCATTGAATTATAATCATTGATATTGTTAAAGAAGTTATCAATATATGTTTTATTAAATTTCATAGATATATTCACCCCACTCCTTAGTACAATAGAAAAGCCCTACCATTTTTGGTAGAGCTTCGTTTAGTAGCCACATAGTGTGGGCTTTTGTTTTGCCTCAGACGATTACCCATTCCAAAGTCATTGACTAGAAAATAGCTGGACCCAATAGTAAATTCCTTTGCTATCTACTGCAATCGCTACCCCTGTATTTGTATAATGTTCTCGCAAAATATTTTCTCGATGAGATGGTGATGCCATCCATGCTTTAACAGCCGCCTCAGAGCTTGGAATATTTCTACCTATATTTTCTCCTAAACTAGTATATGGATAATCGAATAAAGTAGCTAAATCCCAGGGCATGCCGTAGTAAGGTGATTCGTGCTCAAAATAATGTCGATTCACCATATCCTGTGCCTTAATAACGGCGACTTGTGTTAAAGCTCCATCATAGGTAAGCAACGGGAGCTTTCTTTTTTGTCTTTCGATGTTAACTAAATTTAACACATCGTTAGCCATTGTCGCTGAGTAGTTTTTTGTCGGAATATAAGTCTTTGATAAATAGTCATAGGCTATTTCATAATTTGTTAGTGTCGTTGTAAAGTCCAAGCTTCGTTCCACTAAGGAGGCAAATTGCGCACGTGTTACTAACAGATTAGGTGCAAATTGTTTCGCATTGACCCCTTTAATAATACCGACATCTGCAAGTGATTCAATATAGTCTTTCGCCCAATGGCCTTCATTAATATCACTAAACTTACTATTATTTTGAGAATCTACCTCAATTTTATATGCGAGCGTTAACATTTTAGCGATTTGCATGCGCTTCAAAGGTGCATCTGGGTTAAAGCAATCACCATTTTGCAATATCCCTAATTCTACTAGTGCGCAAATCTCCTTATAATAAGGATGATCTGCTGGTAAATCTACAAATTTGGGCTTAGCAGGCACATCTAACTTCAGTTGCATAGAACGGGCTATGGCAGCTGCTGCCTCCGCTCTTGTAATCGCTTGCTCTGGCTTAAACGTACCATCCTGATACGTTGTCATATATTGCTTATCTAACATATGCTGAATCGAGCTATTCGCCCAATGTGAAGGCGAAACATCCTTTGCCGTCTCTGCCGCTAATGCAACGTCTGAGCTATTTGGTAGAGGTAAGGCAAATGGAGTAGCCAGCAAAATAAGCGACATTCCGACAATACTAGATACTTTTTTTAACATAGCTACCTCCTATTTATATGTATGGCGTGCGTTTTTTTAAAGTTCCGGCTTCCCATCGAGAATCGGATAATTGATTTTCTTTACCCATAAGCCTTATATATAAACATACCATTATTACCTGTTTTTTCCTACAAAGATTTTAAAAAAATCACTCTAAAAGATTTTGCTTTCCTAAGAGTGATGTTTGTCTTTCTATTCAACTCCAATAATGTATAAGTCATCGTCATTTTTTTGTAATATGCGATAAAGGAATAAAGCCATTTGACCACGTCGAACATCCGTATATGGTGAGAATGTCGTAGAGCTTGTACCTTGTGTAATCCCATAATCTAATAACGTTTGAATATAATGATTGGTTTCAGCATCCTTTGTAAAATCTGTAAAGGGAGCAGTTAATGATGTCGCTTGTTTTAAATGAAAGCCCAATGTCAACATTTTGGCCATTTGACTACGTTTAATTGAAGCATTTGGATTATAGTGCGTCCCTTTTTGGATAATACCATTAGCTGCAAGCGCTGCAATTGGTCCATAATATTGATGTGAAGTTGGGACATCACTAAAGCCAGGATTATCAACATTGCTCGTTTGTAAATGAAGTGCTTGCGCTAAAAAATAAGCTGCTTCTCCACGTGTTAATTGTTGATAAGGGCTAAACGTTGTAGACGTTGTACCAAATACGATTCCTTTGCTATACAGTTCGCTAACTGCATTATATAGCTCCATCTCACTATCGCTTTTTTTAATATCTACAAATGGCATTGCAGCTGCTTGAGTAGGGATGACTGCAACACAAGGTGCCACAACTAAAGCCGTAGCAAACGCCCATGCGTATTTTTGCTTTGTTTCCATTGTCCTTCGCCCCTTTTTACATTGATTGACCTCTATAAAAAAATAACGAAAAGAGGGTCATGCCCTCTCTTCATTCTTTATTACAGCCCTAATTCCTTTATATGCTCTTGTAAAATACGATAGTTATAAACTAAATCTTGTTGTTCCAGTGATAGTGAACTATATAGTTTTTGTGCAGCAATCACTTTCTTTTCAAATGTCTTTGCATCAGGATCTAGTTCTGCAATAGCATCTACTACTTTGAGAACTGCAGCTATATCTTTTTCAGCATTTTTCAACTTATCGTAGTTGATAACCTGTCCTCTTACTTTGGAGTCTAGTGCCTTATATGCTGCTACTGCGTTCGCTACATCTTGGATATACGTGCTTGATGTTGGAGAAAGACTAGCGATAAGCTCCACAACTTTTTTCACTTCGCTCATGTTTTTCTCTGCTTCTAGCAAGATGGAATAATTCGATACTCTTTGTTTATCTGTTGTATTTAAACTATCGTAATCTTTACGTACTGACTCAATCATACCAAAGTACATTTTATCGCTTGGTTTTAAAGCCGCAATACTCTTGTACACTTTAATGACATTATCTAATGACAGAAGCAACTGCTCATTATAAACGTATTTGCGTTGTGTAGCGTTTAAATTATCATACGCCTTTAAAATCTTTTGATATTGACTGTCCATATTTTTCGATGTCATCAGCTTATCAATCTCATTGATAACGCTAATAACTGGCTTAATAATTTTTTCTTGATCTTGTAATGCTTTGTAATTTTCGACTGCCATTTGTTGCTCTTTAGGTAATGCATTATAGGCTGCACGAATTTCCTCAATGCGTTTTACATATTGATGTGGCTCAATATATGGTAATTCCTCAATCATACGTTGAACATTCCCTGCACCTAAAATACTTGTTTCAGCAGCTTGTAACTGCTTATAGTTTGTAACATACTGCTGCATGTCCTTACTTAGTGCATCATATAATGCGCGTGCTTGTACAGTATCATTATGGAATGTTTTACTCGAAGCTTTTAGCTTGCCAATTAATTCTATAACCTTTGCTAACGGTTCATAGCTTTGTAGCGTTGCCATATTGCTGACATACGCCTTTTGGTCTTTTGTCAATTTTTCATACGCTTTTTGTGCTGCATTGACTTTACTAACAAAGCTATTTGAGCTTGGGTCTAAGTTATCTATTTGCACCATGACATTTAAAATTGGTTTTACTTGTTTTTCACGATCCGTTAATAACTTTACGTTTGAGACAAGCTTTTTTTGTCCTGTTGTTAATTTGTCATAAGCAACACGGGCATTCATTAATTTCGTTAAATAATTTTCTTCTCCAGGAACTGCCGCATCGATTAAAGCAATGACTGTACTCGCAGAAGTTAGCTCTGTTTCTGCTGTCACAAGCTTTTCATAGTTGATGATTGCTTGCTGTTTTTCTTGAGGCAGTGCGTCATAATTTGCACGAGCAGTTTTTAAATCGTTTAAAAATGTCTTACTCGTTGGCTTCAATGTTTCTATTAAGCCAATTAAAGATGCCACATCTTCAACAGCTGTTAACTGTTCATAGTTTGTCACACGCTTTTGGGATGCTGTATCTAATGCATTAAAAGCTTTACGAGCTGCTACTACCTTTTTCGTATAGTCTTTGTTCGTTGGATTTAAAGCAGCGATTAAATTAATAACTTTCACAACATTGGCATTGTTTTTCTCGTACGTCGTTAATGTTTTATATTGCGTCACTAATTTTTTCGCATTTTTGTCCATGGCTTTATATTCTGCAGACAACTCCACTACTTTTGCGACAAATGTAGCATCTGATTCATTAGCTAACGCTATTACTTTATCATCAAACTGTTGAGCTGTTGTGATGTAACTTTCTGCTGTTAATAGAGCTGGATAGTTCGTTACTAATTTTTGTGCTTCAGGTGATAGTTTATTATATTCTGCTTTCAAGGCGGCAACGGTTTCTTTGAAATCTTTACGTGAAGTATTTAAAGCCAATATAGGATCGATGAGGCTCATCGCATCTACTTGGTCTTTTAATTTATTAGCTTTATAGCTTTTTACGAACTCACGCTTTGATGTATCCAATTTTAAATATGCGGTGTTAGCTGCCTTTGCCTTTTTTGTATAATCCTTCGCTGCTGGATCTAGTTTTTCAACAAGGGTGATGACATTTAACACTGCTTTATTTGAACTTTCCCAGCTCGTTAACTCTGCCAAATTGTTAACGATTTTTTTAACACTGGCTGCATCGATTTTTTGACCATCGGGTGCTACAGGCGTATTATAGGCTGCACGTGCTTCTTCGATTTTAGTGATTACATCTGGCGCTGTAGCAATGTCAGAAATAAGTGTTTCAATTACTTTTGCAGCTGCAATATTAGCTTCAGCCAATTGTAAATCAGTCACATTTTTCACAAAATCTTTTTTCGTTAGCTGATCGTATTCCGCTTTTGCCGCCGTTACTGCAGTACGATACGCATCCGTGTTGGAAATACGTAACGCAGTAATTTGCTTAGAAACATTGACTGCTGCTTGATATGGCTGAAGGTCATTGTAATTTGATACTAAGCGCTTTGTATCTGCATCCTTTAAATTATTGTATGCTGTTTCTATCGCTGTTACAGCACTAATAAAGCTTGCAGCCGTTGGGAAATCTTCTGGTTTTTTTGCTATCAGTTGCGTAATACTTGCGACAATCTTATCTGCTGATGATAAGTTCGCTAACACATCTGTATATTTTTTATATGGCGTAGCTGTTGTATTGTTCGGATTATAGGCAGTAATAATTTTCTTTTGATCAGCTGTCAGTGTGCTGTAACTTGTCGTTACTTCAGTTGCTGCTTCAGCGATTTGAGTAGAAGTTGATGACGTATTTTCTAGTACGCTAACAAAAGCATCTAATTTAGCAGTTGTTACTTTCGCCGCAGTTGCATCGTCATTCATTTTTACAAGCTTTGCGATATCTGCACCGTTCTTTTTAAAATAATTGTTACGCTCGGACTCGTCATAGCCATATTGGAGAGAGGTACCACGAACAGCCGATACAATGCCCTTTGCATCCTCAGCTTCTAATGCTGTATTCACGGCGTCCTTAAAATCTTGTTGAACAGCAAGATAGGAATTGGCATTTGAATCTGATCCTAAAAATGTTTCATAGTCTTTCTGAACTTTTGCAACATCCGCTATAAATGTTTTACTTGTATAAGATAATGCATTGATATTTTTACCAATATCAGTTAATTTCTTAACGAACTCTCGTTGTGCAACTACATAATCATACTTCGCTTCAATAAATGCTCGTTCATTTTCATTGAAATCAGTAGTGCTTAATACTTTTACATCTCCGTCTGCAATGACCATGTCATTTGCTGTTGATGTTTCTGAAAGCTTACCGAATTGTTCAATTGTTTTACTTCTCGAATCAGTTGCAGCTACGGTATTCACATAGGCTATTTGCTCAGTTTGTGATCCTGTTTGTGGTTGTGCTTCTTGCGCATTTGCAAGTGCAGTCGGTGTTAATAAAAGGCTTGTTAGGACACCCACTTTTAAAGGTTTCTTCAACTTGCTCATCCTTTCTTATTACGTTATATAGGAACATAGATATGTATCATTTATCGCGAATCTACTATCTTAAGTATCGGTATTTGTAACTTGATTTCAAGCTAATCTAGTAAACTCACGTACTTCCTTTACTAACTTACAGATAATTGCTATTTTTAGATAGAATAGACTTTTTAAAGGAAGTTATTGTTAGGATACTATATAATTGTGTTAGACGCATTTATCCCGCATCGATTATACGGAATTGAGCCTAATGAAAGTCCCACCATATCGAGAAAATTCCTTAAAAAAACTAGCATTTATACTATGTCATTTACCAGTAACTAGGTGTATACTACATCTTTAATATTTAATTTACTAGAAAGGGAGCTAGATATGTTTTATCACTACAAGTTTTGGCATAGCTTAACGCACCCCACGAACTTTACACAGGCTATTGAGTCAGGAGAAATAAGGGGCTATAAAAAACGAACATTCACGGTTTTCATACTCTTTTTGCTCCTTTTTGTGATACGCGAGTTTTGGGGTATGGGCACTGAAAACTTAACATCTTTATTTGCAATGAATCACCAGGATGAATACTATACAGCCCGTTTGCTATCAATGGTCGGAGCCATTGTTTGGGGAATCATTTATTTTTGCTTCCACTATTATGGCGTTACATATATATTACATCTATTAACGGACATTCCTTACAAATGGATTCAAAAAGTGCAGTTATATGTGGTAGCATTTTTGCTTATTGAAAAGGCCATTTTATTTGCAGTGTTCTATGCAGTTGGCTATTCTACATCGTTCTCCTTCTTTTCACTTGCCCCTGTTATACAGCAAGTATTGGATAAGGATGTTGTGTTATTCATTATTAATCAGTTAACGGTAACTACTGTGCTGACGATTATTGTGCACTTTACTTTCCTTTCAAAATGGGAGGAAGCGTCAGATCGTAAAGTACTATTAGCAAAAATTATCGTACTCCAGGTAATAATGGCTGTTATTGTTGGAATGATTAGCGTGTTACCACTACAAGAATGGATTACAAGGGGGTTAGGATGATGCGTATTATTAAATCCAGACCTTGGACAAGCCTTAGTATCATCGTGATAGCGCTATTAGTTGGCGTGAATGCCTTCTTCGTTTTCAAGGATAATAGTAAAGTAGCGCGTTCCTATTTTGTTGATGAATTTCAACGAGCTACCGCTGGTGACCGTGTAGAAACGGTGAAAAAGGATGCAATTGTTGCGCCAGCAGAAACGTATACAATTTCTGCAGATGCAAAAACTTTATCAGCTGTAAACGTAAAGCGTGGGCAGGATATTAAAGCAACCGATCTTCTAGCTACCTATAAAACTGAGGAAGTCGACGATGAATTAACGAAGTTAGAAGCTGAACGGGATGCATATGAAACCGAATTGAGTGATTTAGAATCTGCTTTATCACAAGTAGAATCTGAATTCGGAGACAAAACGAATCCGAAAAGTTCAATCAATACAGACCAAATTAGTGATAAATTAAATGTCACAGTTAAATTAGAATTAGGCCAACAAAATTCACCATCAACAGCTGTCGCTATTTTAAACCGTCATATTGCGGAAGCGACACGTCAAATTTCCGTAATGGATGCTCAAATTGCACAAATCCAAGCACGGCAAGGAGTGATTAGCCCTGTTGATGGCGTTATTTCCAACATTATCGAAGAAGCTGGTACGGTGACATTTGAAATTTATTCAACTGAAAAAGCATTGCTTGCTTACTTATCTGAGGATGAGTGGCAAAAGGTTTTAGCGGGACAAACGGTAAATTTTGATTTACAACATTTTAAAGATGATTTATCTGGTGTAGTACTTGAAAAACAGATGATCGCAACAAATCATGACTCTACATGGGCAAATGAATTAGCAAAATCGGCGAAACTGCCGAAACCAACTAATTATGAAGTAACGTTACAGCAGGACGATGTGTTAGAAAATATTCCATTTTCAACAGTCGGTCAAGCTTCAATTGTTGTTAACGAATCGCTCGATGCTTATAAAGTAAAGTCTTCTTGGGTTAAAAAAGCAAAAGGTGCCAAGAGCGTATATATTATCGATGAAAACGGAAAAATCCGCCTTGAAGATATTGACGTTGACTTTTCAACTGCAAATTCAACGATTTTCACAAGTTACTTCGATAAAGGCACACCGATTTTAGCTAATGAACAACGCAACATTTTAGCACGCTCCTTCTGCTCAATGCCTGTTAAAAAAATAGAATGGCAAAACTTCAAAGAAATTGGCTGGAAAGACTACGTCAAATACATTATTTTCTAAAACAAAATTAAGGAAGCTAGCCAGACCTAGCTTCAACCTAAAAAGGTAACAAGAGGTGTTCACTCTTGTTACTTTTTTGTCGCTTGAAGTGTCCACGAGAAGTGCCAGGCACTCAAACAATTTACTATATTAAATCCACGTAGACTCCTGCGGGAACAGCATAAGTTGTAAGCATCAACAAACGAACAACAGTGAAGGTTGCGGCTTACACTGTACCCGCGGAAAGCCTAATGGAAAGTATCTATACGAAGTGCCAGGCACTCAAACAATTTTGCGACTCCTACGCACTTCTTATTTTGTAGCATTGTATTGTAATGCTAGTTCTTTATATTCTTGAGCTTTTTGATATTGTCCTAATCGCTCATAACAGACAGCTAATTGAACATACGGTAGCCAAGTCCAAGCTGCATGATCGATTAAATTGCCTTGCTTCGGCTCATTTTTTACTATTGTTGCTTGCTCATACCAATAGATAGCTTGATCATATTGCTCATCTACTAAAAACCTTGCACCTAAGCGACAACAACATTCTGGACGAGGCATGCTATATGACAATGTTTTAAATAAATATTGCAATTGTTTATCAGGAGCATGTAGCATTTCATAACATTCCGCTACCTTTAAGCAAGCTGCTATTTCATCTTCTATCCAACCTTGTTTTGTTAATAAAAATTGATTATATTTTTCTACCGCTTCTTCGTACATGGCGTGATCTTTTAATTCATTTCCATAGTAAAATAAATCACGCGCCGAAAATTCCATTCCCTGCTCTTCTCTTTGTTTATAGATTTTTATATTTCGGTCTGTATATGCTTTCTCTTTACGATGAGTAATCGCTATATTACGCTGTATTATATTGCCATGAACAGATAAGTATTCATGGACTGCTCCAATCCAAGTAAAATTGCACGAACGTTTTACTAGTCTGTTTCTTTTAAGGCTGTATGTCGGCTCCCCATTATGATTGAATGCTAAATGATAATCCATCATTACACTGTCCACTTCTTTAGAGCTTAGTTCTTTTGTTAAGCTCGAAAAATGTAGTCTTTCGCTTTCCTGTAAAATATCATCTGCATCTAACCATAAAATATAATCTTTTGTTGCTTTGCTAAATGAAAAATTACGTGCTTTTGAAAAGTCGTCTATCCATTCAAAATCATAAATATCGTTTGTGTATTGCCTTGCGATTTCTTTCGTTTTATCTGATGAACCAGTATCTACAATGATGATTTCATCAACAGTTCCTTGAACGGAAGATAAACATCGTGCTAAAACTTGTTCTTCATTTTTAACTATCATACATAAGCTAACTGTTGCTTTTTCCTTTTTTTCAGTGAGGATTTCATCATTAAATTTTTGAGCACCAAGTAAGTCGGAATCTCGATAAATATGAAATGCAGGAAAACGCGTATCTACAAATAACTGTAAATCTAGTGCAGTTGCTCTTATGCAAAAATGTCGATCTTCTCCCCAAAAAGATAAATTCTTCAACTGTTTAAAACGGACACCTTTTAAAAGTGCTTTTCGACTTATTAATGTGCACGCACCCAACCCGCCCACTTCATATACCCCTGGTACTTTTAATTGCTTTATGAAAGCAGCAGTTCTATTTGCGATCTCTATTGGTTCCAATTTTTCTCCATTTTTTATTTCATATAATGTGTATTCATCCATCATCCAAACTTGAGGTAATGCTTCTATATCCTTTTGCCATTCGGTCCAGAAAACATTTGAAATGATGTCTTTTTGTTCATCCCATAAATTTTGTAGTGTATTCGGATACAGCATTAAATCTGAGTCGATAAGGAATAATCCATCATAGTTGAATTCAATAGCATGATCTATGATAGAATCTTTCATTTTTGCCACTTTTTCTATTAGTGAATCTGTCCAATAATGTGTTTTATCATCTTTCATATAAATATCATTTTGTTGATCATTTTTAATAATTTTTACACGCTCGTTTTTTGATTGAAATGACGTTAAAAGTTCTGTCGATTGTTTATCGTCATTATCATCTATAAATAAAAAATCCACTACAAGTTCATCTTGATTTAACGATTGTAGTGAAGTTAAAAAATACGCCAAAATATATGGTTTTTGTCGCACAGGGCTGGCAATTAAAATATGAGGTTTCATGTAATCCTCCTTCATTAGATCCTTTAGGAAAACATAATGCTAACAATTTATTTTGTACTAAAGTGAATTAGGAACAATGGTCATAGTTATATCAATATTCATATTTCACTTGATTTGTTACAGTAATGAAGGTTTTACGGGGGCTTGAAATTAGAAAAGCCCTCTTATATGATGCAAAAGTCAACGACAATTGACTTATCATCACATAAGAGAGCTCCATTTACCTAGGGTAACGGCGATTTTCTGGATTTAATCGGCGATTTTAAAGGTTCTATCGGCGATTCACCATAGTTTATCGGCGATTCCAAAGGTTCTATCGGCGGTTCACCATGAATTTTCCATATCTTGTTGCGTTGCTAGCTCGTAGTACATAGATGCTATACCACTTACTTCGTACATCATGCCGTGTACGTAAAGTTTCTCACCATTTGTGCCGTTTAGGCGAATGGCAAAAAGGGCCTCTCCTTTTCCAACTCGTTTAATTGTTACACCATCTGCTGAACTTTCAACCTCAACAATTTTGTGATCAATCGTTGCTCCTGTATATTGCTCGATGTTAACATCTTTAACCGTAAAGCCTATTTCACTTGTTGGAATGAATTCGCTACTTATTTCAACAGCTGCAGAAGTATACATATCAAAACCATCCGTTTCAGCACGAATGCCGACGCGTACAGATTGACCTTTACCATCAGATAATGTAGCAATATAATCTCCTGCCTGCAGTAACCTTAACTCGTAATTGCCGCCTTTCGGAATGCTTTCTTCCTCCCAACCATCAAAATTAAATGGTTGATACACATAGACTTTATCACTTACCTCATAACCGTTTGCAGTTGTTAGCTGAATGTGAGCCGGATTAAAACCTAACTCTTCCTCAAAAAGGAGTGCTACACCAGGTGTTATTTCATCCGTTTGCTGGCAATTGAGCTGGAGTTTGCCGTCTACTTCTGTAACAACAATCTTATATTTTTGTGTCTCGACGACCTCATAGTTTTCTTCCTTATCCATATTGTAACCAATTAACACGAAGTAGCCCGAGCCTTCTCGCAATGCCTCTACTGTTACACCATTCGTTGTTTGGTGAATTTTGAAAAATTCATGCTCACCATCAGTCGCAATATTGTCATAAGAGTAGGCATCAAGTTGACTTGCACCAAGTTCGCTTGCAGAAAATTTCTGTAAAACTCGATTCGCTTGCATCGCCTCTATGCGTTGAATAAACAATGCGAGCTGCGAACGCTTCACTGTTTCTTTTAAACCAAATGTAGTCGCTGTAATCCCCTTTGTAATGTTTTGTTCAAACAAAGGTCCAATTGCATAATACGCATCGGAGTATTTCACAACATCTGTAAATGGCAGTGTCCAATCTTCTGCATTATTGACTAATTGGTAGGCAGACGTTAACATACTCGCTAACTGTTCGCGAGTAATAGCTTGATTCACACCGAAGCTACCGTTCGCAAAGCCCGACGTAATTCCTTCATTAGCTAAAGCAGCAATTGCGCCATAGTATTCATCACTTTGCTGAACATCCATAAAGTGTGGATCTATCACGTTTTGCGTATCTAACGCTAATAAGTTAGCTAAAATTTTCGCAACTTGTCCACGCGTAACATCAGCAAATGGCTTGAATGTACCATCTGAATATCCATTGATAATACCTCTTGCTGCTAAATCTTTTACCGCTGCTCCATATTCTTTCGACAGATCAACATCGCTAAAACCTTCTGCTGCCTGCGCTGTCGGTACCACGACAATGGCACTTGTTGCTAATGCCGCAACGATTGCTCCTTGAAATAAACTGTTACGCTTCATCCGCTCATCCCCCTACACATTTTATCTATCATACTTGATAATACGTGGAGGTAATAGTAAAAGTTTCATATTCTTCTATAGTTATGTATTTTGATGCTGTACTTACTATAAATAGCAATACCCCAATGCTAGAGGTATTGCTTCATTTACAGGGATTTCTCTCCATCAAAAAAGCCTTGTGACCATGATGAAACAAAAAGTTTCATCTAATCACAAGGCTAGTTACTAGTAAACTAGTTTATAGCTTTACGCTATTTATTAAGATGCAGCAACGATTGTTACTTTTAATTCTTTTGTTGCGTTACCAACTTTAATTTTTAAAGTTACTTTAGCTTCTTTAACATCTGCATTTAATGTAGCTGTTGCAGCTGCAGTACCGTTACCAGAAATTTTAACATCTGTTACTTTTTCAGGTACGATTGTAACTGTTTCTGCTACAAGTGCAGAAATTGCTTTGTTACCATATTGGTCAACAGTTGCAACGTTTACTACTACTGGTGCATCACCTGTAGATTTTAAGTTTGCTACAGTTGAACCAGATACTAAAGTAGCTTCTGTAATAGCTTTAGCAGCGTTGTAATCAGCTAAATTAACTGATGCAGCAGATGCTGTGAAGAAGAAATCTTGTGTTTTTTCAGCGTCAGCAGAAACAACGAATTTTTGTTCTAACACTTGACCAGTTGCATTAATTGTTACTTTTAATGTGAATTCTGTGTCAATTTTGTTAGCTGGTGTTGCTGAATCAGTGTTTAAAGCTGTATCAGCAATGTTTACTTTACCAGTAGTTACATCTTGAGGTGCAGCTAATTTACCGCCAGTTACTGTTGCAGTATATTCGTTCGCTTCAAGAGCAACTTTACCACCGTTTAGTAAACCGTTAATAGTGATGTTTTTGTCTGTTGCTACTTTAGTTTTACCAATTTCAGCAATTTCATAACCGTTGTATTCAGTACCATCAGTAACTTGTACTTTTACTTCAACAGCAGAATCAATTGTGCCATTTGGAGTTGTAAGTGCCACATTTAATGTTGCAGTTCCGTTTTTAAGAGCTGTTACTTGATTACCACTTACAGAAACTACGTCAGAAGTTCCAACTAATGTAACTGTTACAGGTTCAGCAGAGTTTTTCATTTCACGACCATATTGGTCTTCGATGATTAAGTGATCTTTAGCTGTAATTGTTACTGGAGCTTGAGCAGTTGAAAGTACTAAAGGAGTTTTAAGTCCACGAACTACAGTTGGAACTGCTTTAGCTTTAACATCTACAGTAATAGTAGCAACTTTGTAAGTTGAAGTTTGGAATACTAATGCTTGTGTTCCAGCAGTGTTGAATGTAGTTTTGTAGTAAACTTGACCATCTTTCACTTCAAGAGCTGATTCAGCAACTGTAGTACCGCCAACTTTAATACCTTTGTTAGCATCAGCTAATACTTTTTTGTTAGTGATTACGTT
Source organism: Lysinibacillus sp. NPDC097162 (assembly GCF_044762185.1). Lineage (NCBI taxonomy): Bacteria > Bacillati > Bacillota > Bacilli > Caryophanales > Bacillaceae > Lysinibacillus > Lysinibacillus sp. NPDC097162. The sequence continues at coordinate 85,697 of NZ_JBIWDT010000002.1, forward strand.
GCCTTCTTTATCAGTAACTGTTAATGGGATTAATGTAGATTCTTCAGCAACAGCGATTTCTGGTTGAGAAACAGAGATTGCATTAGTTGTAGAAGTTTCTGCAACTTTAACAGTATATTTAGCTGTTTGACCGTTAGTTGTTGAAATTAATAACACATCAGTGTCGCCAGCTTTTAAGATTGAAGATAATGCAACTACTAATTTATCTTTATCGCCAATTTTCACTTTAGAAACAGTGTTAGCAATTGTTAAGTTTGTAGTGTTTGTGTTTGTGATAACTAAACCTGTTGCTTTAGCAGCATCAGTAATTTCTTTACCATATTGATCTTTAAGGTTTAATACGATATAAGCATCAGAAGCTTTAGAAGAATCATTTAAAGCTACTTCTTCACCTTTAGCGTTATAAACACCAGCTACTTCAATAGAAGAAACTGTAGATTCAGCAGATAATTTTACAGTTTTAGAAACTGAAGTACCTGTAGCAGCATCGAATAATACTACTGGTACGATATCACCGATTTTTTTACCTTCTACAACAGCACCTGATAATTTAATTACACCTTTAGCTGAATCAGCAACAACAGTTGTATTAGCATTATCATTTGTTTTTAAAGAAGTTGTTTTTGTAATATCTGTACCATATTGGTCTTTAACTACATAACCAACAGTTGCAGTTGTACCAGCATCGAAAGTGCCGTCAGCTTTAACTGCTTTGTCAACTACAGCTACTTCGTCTAAAACTTCAATTGAAGTTACTTTTTGAGCTTCGATTTTAACTGTGCTAGTTAATACATTTTCAGTTAAACCAGCAATGTTTACAGTGTAATCAGCTGCTTGGAAGTTTGTAGCTCCTACTAATTGAACTGATTTTTTGTCTTCAGACCAAACTAGAGTTACGTTTTGTTTGAAAGTACCACGTAGTAATTCAACTTTAGCTTTAGTAGTATCTTCTACTGCTTTGTTGAATTGTACTTCGATTGTTTTAGCGTTAACAGCTTTTACTGATTCTAATTTAACTTCAGTTACTTCATATGTAACTACAGCTGAATAAGTTTTACCGTCAATTTCGAACTCTACTTTAGTTTCTTTGTTTTCTACAAGTGGAGTTTCTAATTTTACAGTGTGTTTAGTGTCATCAGAAAGAGTTACTTCTAATGTAGTTGCGTCAACAACTTTAGCTTCTTTAACAGTTAAAACTGCTTCACCAACGTTTGTGATTGTACGGTGTAAGAATGATGCGAATTGACCACGTGTTAAAGAGTTTTTAGGGTTGAACGCTTTAACGTTTGTAAGTCCAGCATATTCTAAAGCGATAATTGCTTCACGGTTTTCTGTAGCTGTAGTTTTGTCTAAATCTGTGATAGCAGATTTGAAGTCAGATTCTTTGTAATCTGCTACTAAATCTACACCATAAACAGTGTTGATAGCACGTACTAATACTACTGCCATTTGTTCACGGTTCATGTTGTTTGTGTACATTAATTGGTTGTTTGAACCTTTGAATACGCCTGCATCTTTAACAAGTGCTGCATATTGTAGTAATTCTTGGTCTGGAGCTGAAGTTGGAAGGTCAGTGAAACGAGCTTCTGTTTTGTAATCAGCTGGAATTTCATATTTTTCAGAAACTAACCATTTACCTAAGAATTTTGCTACGTTACCGCGTGTTACCACTGCGTTCGGTTTGAATGTACCGTCAGTGTAACCTCCTACGATTTTAGCGTCCGCTAATGCTAAGATAGCGTCCTTGTGATCACTTGTTTCAATATCAGAAAAGCTTGCTGCGCTTGCTACTGGTACGATTGCTGATGCTACTAGAGCTGCTGATGCTGCGCCGACAACCCATTTGCTATATTTTTGTTTCATGTCTAAAAACCTCCTAGATAAATTAGCCACTTTTATGACTACGATTCTATTATAAGAGAAGTAGAACATACATATCTATGTGAAATATCTGGAATGAAAGATGTGGTAACAGTAATACTTAATTGGTTATACATACATTTTTTAGTTTTTTATATAGTGTTTTACCATCCAACAATTAGTAGACAAGCGTTGCTTTTATGCGGAAAATATACCATTTTACCCATAGGTATTGAGACTTTTTCCCTTCCATATATTTTTAGCTAAGACAATTTTCTCACTTAAAGGAATAGTGAACAAATCATGAATTTACGTTACAATAATATAGGTAATTTATTCATTAATTCCCTTGGAAAATTGGATTAAGATTTTATGGAAACCAGAATCTAGCGATAGTCACTATATTCTATTAAGAAATAATGGGCTTCAATCAGCGGTATGACTGGGTTTACAAGCAATTTACTTAGGGGCTATCGGGGGCTCCCACAGTTCTATTTGCGACTCACTTGGGGCTATCGTCGATTCACGACTTTCTTTTAGCGATTCTGCTCACGGTACCGGCATCTTCAAGGTTTTAACAGCAACCTCGGCAATTCGCTAAGTTCTATCATTTACAGAGATGGGGATTTGACAGAAATGGTATTTAGTAGTCTTATTTTTTTATATGTCTTTTTGCCATTAGTAATGATTGTGTACTTCATCTCTCCGAAGATGCTACGCAATACGATTTTACTGTTGGCTAGTTTGTTCTTTTACGCTTGGGGTGAACCGAAATATGTGCTTTTAATGATGCTGTCTATTGTACTCAACTATGTGCTAGGCATTGTCATCGAAAATACAGTTTCACAGTCTAAGAGAAAAACACTCCTTTGGTTAGTCATTGTTAGTAATTTAGCCATCTTAGGCTATTACAAATACGCTGGCTTTTTCGTGGACATTGTTAACAATTATTTGGCACAGCCAATTGAATGGCAGGCGGTTCCACTGCCAATCGGCATTTCATTTTACACGTTCCAAGCACTTAGCTATGTTATCGATGTTTATCGCAAGGACGTAAAGGCACAGCGCAACTTTTTGGATTTATCACTTTTCATTACATTATTTCCACAGCTCGTTGCAGGCCCTATCGTTCGCTATCAAACGGTAGCTGAGCAAATAAAAAAACGTATCTCTACAGCAGACGATTGGATGATTGGGACGCGTCGCTTTGTACAAGGCTTAGCGAAAAAGGTACTTATCGCAAATCCAATGGGCGAAGTAGCCGATCACGTATTTAGCTTATCTGGTGGGGACTTAACAACTGGTACTGCATGGATTGGAATTTTAGCGTACTCCCTACAAATCTACTTCGACTTCTCAGGCTATAGTGATATGGCAATTGGGTTAGCACGTATTTTTGGCTTTAAATTTGAAGAGAACTTTAACTATCCATATATAGCTCAATCTGTTACAGACTTCTGGCGTCGCTGGCATATCTCACTCAGCAGTTGGTTTAGAGACTATGTCTACTTCCCACTTGGTGGAAGTCGCGTTAGCCACGAGTGGAAGTTATATCGTAATTTACTTGTTGTCTGGACACTAACTGGTTTTTGGCATGGTGCAAGCTGGACCTTTATGGCATGGGGCTTTTACTACGGGATATTAATTTGCTTGGAAAAATGGGTATTGTTGAAATGGTTGGAACGTATTCCACGTGTAGTCCGACATATGTATATTCTTATTATTGTCATGATTGGCTGGGTTTTCTTTAGAGCGAATGACTTTACATATGCATTTGCATTTATCAAAACGTTATTTGGGTTATCAGACGCAGCATTGTATAACTATGAAACGATTTTACTGACGAAGGATTATGCTATTTACTTTGTTATCGCTATTATATTTGCAATGCCAATCTATAAACTTTATCAAAATTGGAGCGAACAAAAAGCTACCGCTTCCCTATCATTTGACTGGGGGCTACGCATTACGCAAACAATTTACTATGGCGCTCTTTTGTTATTTATCACGATGTTTTTAGTGAACGCAACACATAATCCATTCATTTACTTTAGATTTTAGGTGGGACATCATGCGAAAAATACAAACGTTACTTTTACCAATTACATTTTTTTGCATCATTTTCGGTGGCTTTGTCGTGCATGTATTAACAGTGGATCGTCCACAATCAGAGATGGAAAACCGACCATTAGAATCTGCCAACATCACGCCAAGTCCACAGGAAATCTTCTCAGGACAATGGTCCAAACAGGTAGAATCTTATATTTCCGATCAATTTCCTGCTCGAGATACATGGATGCGCAATTATGTTAACTTTCAACGTGTTGTGGGCAAAACTTATTTAAATGATAAGTACGCAGTAGATGATAAAAGCGGCTGGATCATTTCTAAACCAGCCGCAGCAAAAACTGAAGAAGAGCTAGCTTCCTTTGCCTCCGATTTAAAACGTTTAAGCGAAGGGCTAGCCGAAAAAAATATTCCGTTTACATTTTACTCACTACCAGCTAAGGCAACCTACTCTCGTGAGCCAAGTCCAAGCTTTATGCCTGAAGATGCTGGTATTGCCAACAACACCAAACTGCACGAACTTGTTACAGCTGCTGGTGTAGACAATATCCGTCTATATGATGAAATGCAGGACGACTTTTCTGCAGAGCGCAACTTCTTTAAAACAGATCATCACTGGACAATACAAGGTGCATACTCTGGCTACGAAGCACTTATCAATACACTAAGCAAACGGCTTGGCGAGACGATACCAACTATACCATTTGATGAGGCCAATACAGTTTGCTTACCAAATAAATTCGCCGGCTCTTGGAATAAAATACTGTATATGACCGTCGATAATAATGAAAAAATTTGCTACAACGAGCCCGCTTCGTTCGCAACACAATTTACTATTTACGACGGTACGATTGAAGGTGGGGTCACTGCACCATACGAAGCAGTATACGGTCGCGCAAAACAGATGAGTCCCGATGCAGTCGTGAACTACGCTGAAGCCTACAGTCGCGACTTCGCTGAGCTTACTCTCGTCAACCAAAACTATGACAGCGACAAACATCTCGTCGTCATTAAAGATTCATACTTTAACACCATTCAATTTCACGTAGCAAGTCACTTTAAAACCGTAACAATTTTAGACTTACGTTATTTGGATAAGGACATCATTTCATACTTACAAAACATGCAACCAGATTATGTCGTCCTTGCCTATAACGATCGCAATCTAAAACTAATGCCGGAATAAGCTTCATTGTTCGACTCGCTCATTTCTAGCGGCGATTGCTGCTAGGTTACCGGCGATTCATGGAGTTCTATCGGCGATTCCTGTCGGGCTACCGGCGATGCTCTGAGTTCTATCGGCGATTTCCTCCAGTTTACCGGCGATGCTCCGAGTTCTATCCAATATATAAATTAAGAAAAGCCGAATACTTTATTCGGCTTTTTCTTATCTATAATTTTTATTATTAATTTCTATAAAAGCTTGAATCATATGTTGACGGAATTGCTTTGATACATATGAATACTTTTTGTTTTTTAACCAAGCGAAACCTACCATTTGATAGCAGTGGCTATTTTTCAAGCGAATGATTTTAGTATTCGCTAATTGTTCACCTAAAAATGAATACTGCGGATAAAATGTAATCCCTTGTCCTTCATTAACAAGTTGTAAAACAATCGACATTTCCGTTCCTTCAAATACAATGTTTGGGGTAAACCCCGCTTGTAAACAGCATTTTTCAAACATACTAATAGATTCTAATCCAGATTTATATCCTATAAAACGTTCGTCTTTTGCTTCTAGTAAATCAATTTCATCAAATTGTGCAAGTCTATGATTTTTAGGAACAATCAAATCTAATCGTTCCTTTAAAACAGGAAGCCATTCAATATCAGTTCCTATAATCGGTGTATTGGAAACACACAACTCAATTTCCCCACTAATTAGACGTTCCTTTGCTACTGAATCAGGGAGAATGGATTGCTGAATTCGAATATTCGGTCTACGATCATAGAAACTTCTAAATATGGGCGGTAGTATTGTAGAGCTCATCACACTAATAGATACACGATCTTCCTCTATATCAGCCATTTCTAGTACTTCTTCATGAGCCTCTTGTAAGATTTTTAATGCTTTCTCTACTTCCTGCGCATAATGCTTTCCATAACGATTCAAACGAATTTTCTTACCATTTCGATCGAATAAAGGGACACCTACTTCATCTTCTAATTTGGCAATCGTTTTACTTAATGATGACTGTGTAATATTTAAAGAAAGTGCAGATTGAGACATATGCTCCGTCCTCGCCACAGCTAAAAAGTATTGTAACTGTAAAAGTTGCATAGTATTTCCCCTTATGAATCATAATGAATATAGATATAGATTTGAATATATTGTAGCGATATTTGCAAACGATTACAATGATAGCGAATTTCAATAATCTGTACTAAAGGGAGAATGAATATATGAAAATTAAAGCAGCAGTTACGCCTGGTCAAGGACAAGATTTTATTATTGAAGAAGTAGAACTAGCAGGTCCAAAAGCGAATGAAGTGCTAGTGAAAATTGTTAGTACAGGTGTTTGCCATACAGATGCTGTTGCGCGTGATGCCGCAATCGCCCCACTACCTGCTGTTCTTGGACATGAAGGAGCAGGAATTATTGAAGAAGTCGGTGAAGGTGTAACTCGTTTAGAAAAAGGTGATCACGTTGTACTTTCATTTGCGCATTGTGGACATTGTGATAACTGTTTAACAGGTCACCCAACAGTTTGTGAAACATTCAACGATTTAAACTTCGGCGGTACACATGATGATTACACACATCGTTTATCTAAAGATGATCAGCCACTTTCAACATTTTTCGGTCAATCTTCGTTCGGTACTTATGCAATCTCACATGAACGTAATGTTGTCAAAGTAGATAAAGATGTGGATTTAGCATTACTCGGACCTTTAGGCTGCGGTATTCAAACAGGTGCTGGTACTGTTTTAAATAAAATCAAACCAGAGTTTGGCTCAACAATTGCTATTTATGGTGCTGGCGCTGTAGGTTTAAGTGCTATTATGGCTGCAAAAATTGTAGGCTGTAAAACAATTATTGCTGTCGATGTACACGATTCACGCTTAGAATTAGCTAAAGAGCTAGGTGCAACACATACATTTAACGGAACAAAAGTAGATGTTGTAAAAGAAATTAAACAATTAACAAACGGTGGTACAAAATACGCAGTCGATACAACAGGCGTTCCTCCAGTAGTTCGTCAATGTTTACAAGCGCTACGTCCACTAGGCGTTGCAGCAGTAGTTGGTGTAACACCAGAAATGACTATCGATGTGCACAATGATATCATGGCGGAAGGTAAAACAATGATGGGTGTCATTGAAGGAGATTCAGTACCAAATGTATTTATCCCTCAATTAGTGGACTACTATAAAGCTGGCCAATTCCCATTCGATAAATTGGTGAAATTCTATGACTTTGACCAAATCAATGAAGCATTTTTAGCATCAAAAAATGGCGAGGCAATTAAACCCATTTTGCGTATTCAATAATGTTTCAGTGCTTGCTCGGGGTTTAGTGGCGGATTTGCATGAGTTTAGTGGCGTTTCACTCGAGTCTACAGGCGATTTACTCGAGGCTACCGGCGATTTACTCGAGTCTACAGGCGTTTCACTCAGGGCTACCGGTGATTTACTCGAGGCTACCGGCGTTTTACTCGGGTCTACCGGCGTTTTACTCGAGGCTACCGGCGTTTCACTCAGGTCTACCGGCGATTTACTCGAGGCTACCGGCGATTCCCTCGGGTTTATCGGCGTTTCTCTCGGGTCTACCGGCGATTTACTCGAGGCTACCGGCGTTTCTCTCGGGGCTACTGGCGTTTCTCTTGAGGCTACCGGCGTTTCTCTTGAGGCTACCGGCGTTTCTCTCGAGTCTATCGGCGATTCGCACAGGGCTATCGGCGTTTCTCTCGAGGCTACCGGCGTTTCTCTCCCTACAAACAAAAAAGCAGTGATTTCTACTTTAGAAATCACTGCTTTTATCGTTTCTTTAGTTTTCCGACAATCCATTGACTAAATGGTAAGTATGATAGTAGCTTTGTCAGCCCAATACAAACAACTAGCGTCCACAGCATAAGCAGTGGAACACGCGTCAGTGTGCTATCAAAATGCGCCACGAACCAGCTTGTTGATAGGCGTAAAACCTCCCAATGGATGAGGTAAATCATAAATGCATATTGACTAATTATCCGTACAACTTTCGTCGATGGTATTAACTGTCCCCAAGCAATCACACAAAGTACAACACTTACGACAAGTGGCACTAAATCGAGCCGTCTCGAGTGTACATCTATGTAACCAAGTTGCACACGAATATATAAGAACAGCGCAGATAGTATGACAAAAACAACGGTCGCTCCGCGATACTTCTTTGCCAGCACGGCTAATTGTTCATAATAAACACCTATCGCATATGCTACAGCAAAATAACCGAGCCAACCCGTAAACAGTAAGCGTATAACCATCACATTGTCCTCAAATATTGGATACGGCAATAAAATGATTGCATGATGCACAAGTGTAATCAATACACTAATGGGTAAAAACCACGCAATTGACCACTTGAAACGCTTCATCAGCGCAATCACCATATACAGCTGCATAATGACTACGACAAACCAGCCAACAAACTCGCCAGACACAACATTGTGATAATACTTGTCCCATAGCAAGCCCTTCTGGTAAATTGACTCAACCAATAACGCATCTAAAAAAGCCCACACTAAAAAAGGCACAAAAATATATTGAATGCGACTCGACCAAAAATTAGTCGGTAGCTTTTCACGATAACGATTCGACAATATTAAAATGGATAACACAATAAACGTCGGTGTTGCATAGCAAAGCGCAATTCGTAAAAACAAATACAACGGTTGCTCAGGTTCTGCCCCAACCTCCATAATAACCCACGATGATGTATGCAATAGTAAAATGGATAGACATGCCACCACACGTAGTAAATCCCACTCTTTAATCACTACAACATTCTCCTAGTACTTTATATCTCTATTAAGCATGTCATAGAATGTCGATTAATGCAATGGTCGTACTTGGCATCTACTACAGCAAGCTTTTTAACTCATTTCCAAATGTTTTCGTTTAGGATAGCAAATATGAAAAAATTGGAGTATATTGAAAACATTTAGTGATAAAGATAGAAGAAAGCTTCTAGCTATAAGAGGGGTATAAAATGTATAAAATATTAATCGTTGAAGATGACATGGATATTGCACAAACATTAAAAAACCAACTAGATAAATACGGCTATCAAGGCGTTATCGTGCAAAACTTTGACAAAGTGCTCGATCGTTTTCAAGAATTTCAACCACATCTTGTTTTAATGGACATCAATCTTCCTGCATTTGATGGTTATTATTGGTCTCGGAAGATTAGGAAGGTTTCGAACTGTCCAATTATGATTTTGTCTGCTCGGATGAGTGAAGCCGATCAAGTTTATGGAATTGAAAATGGTGCTGATGATTTTATTACCAAGCCCTTTTCACTCGAAGTCGTTTTAGCCAAAATAAATGGACAGATCCGACGTATTTACGGTGAATATGCCGTGGATGCTCAAGCCCGTATCCTCAAAAAGGGCAATACAACGTTAAACTTAGATACGGTCAGATTAAGCACAACCGAAACTGAGGACCTACTAACCGTCAAAGAACTGCGACTTTGTACAATGCTATTTGAAGCATATCCTAATGTCGTGACTAGACAGCAGTTACTGAGCGCAATTTGGGATGACGAAACATTTGTTGAAGAAAATACGCTTACAGTCAATATTGTAAGACTTCGAAAAAAATTAGAAACCATTCATTCCTCTTTAGAAATTATTACAATTCGAGGCATAGGATATCAATTAGCGGAGAAACACATATGAAGTTATTTTTACAAGACCATATAAGCATCATTGTCGTTTATATTTTGACGTTTTTGGGCTTTCCTATTGGAATGCAACTACTAGATGGCTTTGAGAACCATTACGTTTATTTTGTATTTTTAGCGACTGTACTATTAGTCATCTTACTGTATATTCGTTATTTACGTCGTAAAAAAATGTATGCACATATCGAAAAACAAACTGACGACTTTGTTATTTACCGTCCGCTTGCCCCGTATGAAAAAGCGTACGCAAAGCAATTACAATCGATACAAGCTTTACTACTAGCACAAGAAGAACAGTACAAACAGTTTTCACTGGAGCAACAAGTTATGATTTCTCATTCTGTGCACCAAATGAAAACGCCCCTTTCTGTTATTCAACTGCTCATTCAATCGAACCAGTGGAAAGAAGCGACTTTACTTTTAGAATGGCAAAAGGTGAAAATCCAATGTGATAAGCTGAATTATTCTTTAAATCAACTACTTACGTATAGTCGCTCAACAAATTTAATGGCTGATTTAAAGATAGAGCCAATACAACTAAGGGGTATTGTGCAAGAAGTAATCAATGATTTAAAGGATTATTTCATAGAAGAAGAGATGTTCCCAAAATGTATAATCCAAGACAATGTACTGCTCTACTCCGATCGAAAGTGGCTGAAGGTCGTTATTTATCAGCTATTAAGTAACGCTGTAAAATATGGCGAGCGGCACTCTTCGGTCAACATCTATTTTGAGGATGGTCATTTACTTATTAAAAATATAGGTGACACCATTCCAGAAAATGAAATCACACGTATTTTCGACTTATATTACACAGGCACTAAGGGGCGTATTAAAGGCGAATCTACTGGTATTGGTCTATATTTAGTGAAACGAATTCTGACAACCTTAGATCACCCATTCCAGTTACATTCAGCAAATAACGAAACAACCATCACTATAGATTTCTCTAACAGTATAAAAAAAGCTATATGACAATTTTGTCATACTGCTGTCATGTGTAGCGATATATGCGAATCACTAAAGTATCTATACTTGAAGTACATCAGATACACAAGGAGTGACGAATACATGTCAAACACAATCTTACATGTCCATCAGCTTCACAAGGAATATGCCGGAGAAGTTTTATATAAAGCATTAAAAGGAATCGATTTTCAATTAGCTGAAAATGAATTTGTTGCAGTGATGGGTCCGTCTGGTAGCGGGAAAACAACATTGCTCAACTGCATTTCTACGATTGACCGTCCAACTAGTGGCGTTATTACAATTAGTTCAAAAAATCCATATGATTTAAACGACGATGAACTAGCGAAGTTTCGTCGCAATGAGCTAGGCTTTGTGTTTCAAGACTTTAATCTTGTCCACACATTGACAGTCGAAGAAAATATTTTATTACCACTAGCACTAGACTCCGTTGGAATGAACGACATGCACAAACGTTTAGCCTATGTTGCACAATTTCTGGGCATCGAAGGCATTTTAAAGAAACGGACATTTGAAATTTCAGGCGGGCAGAAACAACGAGTAGCCATCGCGCGGGCTGTTATCCATGAGCCAAGCTTATTGCTAGCCGATGAACCGACAGGGAACTTGGATTCCAAAGCGGTCAATGATGTCATGTCATTATTTGAAAACATCCATAAAACGTTAAAGACAGCTATTTTAATGGTGACACATGATGCCTATGTCGCTAGCTTTGCACAGCGTGTTGTTTTTATTAAAGACGGCTCTCTCTATAACGAAGTACACCGTGGCAAAAATAAACAGCAATTTTACCAAGAAATTATGGACACACTTGCTTTCTTAGGTGGTGGACAACATGAAATTTAATGATATTGTTGTGCAAAACATCTTACGTGATAAATGGACTTATATTTCATATTTTTTAAGTAGTGTATTTTCCATTTTAGTGTTCTTCTTATTTTCAATTACAGCGTTTCATCCGATGCTTGCTGCTATTGATCAGAATAGTACACTTGGCATTACGATGATGTTTGCTAGTTTATTTATTTACATTTTCTCTTTTGTTTTTATCATTTACTCCATTTTTGCGTTTTTGAAAAAGAAAACAAAGACGCTCGGCACGTTTATGATTACAGGCGCATCCATGAAGCAAATCCGTACAATGATATTCAGAGAAAATATGCTGATTGGTGCTGCTGCTATTGTTACAGCAATCATCCTTGGACTTATTGTTTCGCCATTATTTTTAATGGTCGCAAAACGAGTTCTTCAAGCTGATGAATTTGGTATGTATGTACCGATTACATCCATCCTGCTAACAGTCATACTTTTCACCATTTTGTTTGTAATCGTATCGAAATTTATAGCACGCTTTATCAATCGAGAAGAAGCCATTCAATTATTAAAAGCAGATGTAACAACGGAGAAAGTTATTGCGTTCACGCCCATAAAATTGTTGCTTGCAATCATCGTTAGTGGATTTTTATTGATTTCATTGAAATTCGAACTAAATTGGGTGAACTCGTTAGGCATAATTTTTTACATCGCCTTAATTGGTAGCTTACTTTTAACTATCTACTTCATCATTACACAAGGTATACGATGGGTCATTCGCATTTTGGTAAAACGTCCTACCTATTATAGAAAAACCAATATGCTTTTTGTTTCCAATTTAAAGGCAAAGAGTCGCTCCCATGCACACCTTATCTATTTACTAACAATCTTATTACTTGGTGTATTTTTATGTACAAGTGTACTATATAGCTCTTACTACAATGTTAAAGAAAAAACGGAAAGTTTGTACCCTTATAGTTTTCAATATACTTCCCTTCCTGGGAATACACTTGCCCAAGAGCGACAAGATATTACCTATATCCAATCGACTTTAGACAAAGCAGGTCATTACGATGCCTATTATTCCGCATTTAAAACTGATGAAGATCGACGAATAGGTTTTATGTCTGTTAGCAATTATAATGCACTCGGTTTGCACAAAAAAATCTCATTGAAGGACAATGAATATTTTGTTGCAGCAGGTCATCAAGGCGTACGACCTGCTATTGACACAATTCATGACTACGCAGTGCCAAAGATGCAATTTGCCGGTTTACAAGAACAAAACATATTACTAACAGGCTTACAAAATGTTTATTTTATAGTGCCTGATGCCATTTATGAAACGCTTGAATTCCCTGTTTACAAAGTGTTTGCTTTTGAGATTCAAGATTGGACAAACAACATCGATCTAGCGGAAAATATTTCAGCTAAAATCACCTCGAATCAAGAACATTTAATCTCATCGAAAATTGATTTATACGCTTCAGAAAAGTTTGTAAAAAGTATTATGTTCTTTATCGGATTTATGCTAAGTCTCATATTTTTAAGTGCGGCAATGAGCATTCTATACTTCTACTTACAAACGTCACTTGAAGGAGAAAAAGAAAAATATATCGGCATTCGAAAAATTGGTCTTTCTGTGAAAGAGGTAAGTTCCGTGGTGACAAAAGAATTGGCAATGCTCGTTTTTATCCCTTTTACATTTGCTAGCATTCTATTAGCTTGCGTGATGTTGGCAATGCGTAGTTTGATTTCAACGTCATTTTATGAAATGACCGCAATCGGCATCAGTATATTTTTACTATTATTTATAGGAAGCTTCTTCATTATCCGTCGAAGTTATTTAAAGAAATTATTAGAAGCGCGATAAGCGTGCCAGTCACTATTACATTAAAAGAGAACGAAAAAGTGTTAGATTGACTGTAGTCAATCTAACACTTTTTTATACTTTTGTTTTCATCTAACCTGCTATCGATTGTTGAAATCGCTTTATAATATGGCTCACCCAATAGTCTTCGTCAAAGTGATGAACATAGATTGGATCCTCCTGTAAACGATGGAGGAAACCAGATGTCGTGAGCGCTTCATCAGCTTGCTCACCTAAAACTATTTTTAACTCATCTCGAATCAAAAAGACAAGCTCCAAATCTAGTTCATTAAATGTATAACCAATCCATTTCAATTTCCTTCACCCCCACAATTTTTAAACATTCAATTGCTGCTTCTGTATGTAGCACTAACTGTGAATTCTTTATATACAATGGCTTGATACTATCAAAAAATTCATCGAGAGTAATTATTCCGTTAAGCATTTTCCGCACTAAAATATTGGTACGCCCATCTGCAAGTGGTCCGAGCGTATAATCAAAAGAGTGATATAGTTCATTCTTGAAACCAGTACTTCGGCAATTGAAAATAAATTCAGCCCATTCCTTTGGAGGTTGCTCAAATTGCTTAGTAGTTAAACTCATTAACTTTTTAATATCTAAATGGAAATACACAACTACTGGTTCAGTACCAGCCGGCAATCGTCCATCAACCATTTCATCTTTAGCTCTTCCAATTGCCCACTTTTTAGCTTGCTTCAAATTATTCGTTACATAGAAGCCTTTCCCAAAATCTGTACGATAACGCTCTTTCGACAAATCTATACTCTGCTCAATATTTACTCCATCTCGTTTAGTTGTACCGTGATAGCAAAATAAATAAGCTTCCCTCATTTCTACCCTATAATAAACGTTTATTTACGAACGCTAGCCACTCGTATTTTGCCCATAATATATCATATTCTGAAATTCTTTTAAAATATAATACAAAAGGAACTGTATAGAAAATTCCCAACACTGTTCCTTGAGAAATTCACTTCATTTGTGCTTCTACCTGCCGCTCATATCCCTGTTAAATCGCTTAATTTGAAGCTCTCCATATCTTCCAAAAGATTTGGATTTATACTTTTCCATCCATATAACAGTCAGGTACTTGTCCTAAAAAACTAAAAGCCCACTTCACATCCAATTGAAGTGGGCTACCAATATATTATTCTGATTAATTTGCCATCTGTAATGCCGTTTTTTTACCATAAATCGTTTCTACCCATTCCGGGTGATCGATAAATGGATTGCGATTACCTTGAACTTCGTAGATTCTGTCGTTTCTTCGTTTTTCAAATTCATCTACGGGATCTTGTAGATGCCATTGTAAAAGGACAGAAAGTTTACCATGATTAGGAGCTGTCCCATTATTAACTTTTTCATTTAATTCAAGGTCAACTTTATCACCTGGCTCATAACGAGTTGCCATATAAAATAAGATACGTGCTACATCACCTTTTACATTATTAGGCGGCTCGAATGAATCCGAATCTTTCAAGCAACCATTACAACCCGCCACTGGACTGCCACCATTATCAAAATCTAAATTTCCTCTCGAGCTATTCACTGAAACATCTGTAGGGCGTAAATGATGAATATCTGTTCCTGGTCCATTGCTCGTTCCAAAATTACCATGTGATTTTGCCCACGTATGCTCTCTGTTCCAGTTTCCTACTTTACCGCCATTGTTTGATTTAGGGCTTGATTTCCCAGAGTAAAATAACAGTACATTATTTAAATTATTTGGATCTTCATCTGTATATCTTAATGCCTCCCATGCATCATCATATGACAGTACCTTTTGTTTAGAAATGATATCGTGAAGTGCTTTTTTTAGCGCTTGACCTTCTTTGTCATAGGCAGCTGCATAATAGTCGTTAGCGTTTACTGTAACACTAAAGTTGGTAGTGATACTTTTCTTGCCATCGAATGCAGTAACGCCAACAATATGGTTACCCGCTTCTAAATTTAGTGTTAATATGTTGCCATCAATTGTACCTTTTGTAGCTGTAAATGTCAGTGTGTCATTATCCGGATCAGCGAAATGTTCCGTTAAATCAATTGTAATTGCAGTTCCTACAGCTACTGTTTTATTTGGAATAGGATTTTTAACGACGGGTTGCTTGTTTTCAGAAGGTAAAATAACTTCCCCTTTTGAATTCGTAAATTTAATTTTCTCTAATGTTGCGCCTTTCTTCAGTTCAATCAATTTTAAGTCGATATTGTCTGCGCCTCTAATTTCACTCACATTTTTGCCTTCAATTGTAATCTTTTTAAAGATATTACCTTTTAAGTCCACAATAGCTCCTGGGTGATTTGGCGTGATGATAACATCTGTGTTTTTAAAGCCTTCTCCGTGAAGCTCTACATACTTCCCTTTTAGGTGGACGCCCTTCGTAATATACGACGCAGCATCTAAATGCAATGCCACACTAGGCTTAGTAATGTTTAATATATTTTTCTTAAAGTTCTCATAGTAATATGTGATTTCAGGCACAATCGGTTCAACAGTAGAACCTTTTTTCAAGTCAATTTGCACCATTACAGGGTCATGATCACTTGCACGTCCTGCCATATCTGTAAAGTCAGCATTAACATGAAGAATATCAATGATTGTTTTGTCTTTAAGGTTATTAGAAACCAAAATATGATCTAATACTTGCGAATTCCCTTGATATAAATATGTGTAACGATCAGCGTCTTCCGCTTTATTAATCATATTTGTCATCTCAGCACCTTCATGAATCTTAAGAGCTTCAGCAAATTGATAGTCGTTAAAATCACCTAAAGATACAATGTTTGCATCTGCATTTTTTGATTTAATGTCTTTAACAAAGTTATTTACAATCGTTGCGATTTTTTTACGTTGCACTTCACTTCCATAAACCGGTGGCTGTTTTGCTCCGAATAATGGCGTGTCACCAGATTTAGAATTCCAGTGGTTAGCGATAACGACCACATCTTCACCTTGGAATTCAAATTGTGCAGCTAACGGTTTACGACTACTATTAAATGCTTCATTCGTAGGATCAATTCGACCTGGATTTAGCGTTAATTTACCGTTTTGATAACTAACGGCAGTAGTCGCATCGCCTGCTGGGATACCTTCCTTCAACTTCACTCTTTCTGGATTGTAAAGGAATCCAACACGAATATTTGCGTTAGGTGCACCACCGTCTGCATTATTCACCGGATCAATATTGACATACTTATACTCAACGCCACTTGCAGCTTTAATGGCATCAATCAATCGTTTATAACTTTGATCTGCTTTCGAATCACCAGTCGATTCGCCGTTATTATCTTGTACTTCCGTAACCCCAACAATGTCCGGCGTTTTCATATCGACACCGATTGCGCGTGCTAATTTACGTGCTTTATCATCTGATGTCGACGTTTTATTATTCGAGAAGTTTTCTAGGTTATAGGATGCAATTGTTAACTTATCATCGGCTTTAACAATCTTTGTTGTCTCAGGTTTTGCAGTCCCTTTTACATGTGCTTGTTTCATCTCATCTAATGGCACATAGATTTTAAAGTTTTGATAAGAGTAGCCAACGATACCCGTAATAGGTCCCTTAAACTTATCACCTGTAGCAACTTCGAAATCACGAGCTGTTCCGTTTGGTTCTAATCTGAATTGAATACGATTTGGATTTGTCTTTCCTTCCTCATACAAGACGCCACCATGAAGTGTATTCGTTGGTTCACTTTCTAAAACCGTCACTAAATCCCCATGTTCCTGTGGAGAGACAGCTTTGACATCGCCTACTTCTACACGCATGCCTTCAATACTTTCCCAAAAATCAATAGCATCAATTGTCGGGTTGAATACTTGCAGATTATCACTATCAATTTTGCTAAATGACATTTTTAATTTATCAATTTGAATGGCTTTCGGTAATGCTACGCTACTCTTTATTTTTTCTACTTTGCCACCTTGATCATTACGAACATTGATTTGCGTTGTTTTTAAATCTGTTTGGTTGGCGTCACTATAGCCATCGTACGCAAATTCATCTACTTTACCTGTTACAGATACTAAATCACCTACTTGAATCGGCCAAGCATTTTTCCCACTATAAAGTAAGATAGCTTCAGATGTATTTGGATTATTGTCCGCCAATTCATCAGGCGTTTGAATCGTATAATACGTACTACCGTTTAAAGCAAATGAATACGTCACGATTCCTTGAATACCTTCAACTGTTTTACCCGCAAACGGAGAAGTATGCCCCTCCCCTTGAATATTATGAATCTGCAAGGCATCTGTAATAGTATAGTCATAGGTCATAATTTCACTAAATTTCCCATCACTCGCTTTTACAACTGTTTTTAATGTTGTATTTTGAGTAATCTCGATTGGTGTTGTATATTTCGTACCGCCTACAGTTGGATCTGAGCCATCTACTGTGTAGTAGATTTCTGCATTTGCTGTCGATGTAGATAAAGTAACTGCTGTTTTATTCACAAATGTCCCACTTCCAGGGGATGCGATGGCAGGCTTTAACGCTGTACTATCCACCACAATATCTGATGCAGAACGAGGAATCAGTTGGTAATCATTATCGAACTGTTGCACAATACCTGTAATCGATTCATATGTTGTACCTACAGTTAAGCCAAGCGTAGCTGTTTCATCTCGTACTAAGAAATTGCTGCCATCACTAGCTGTAAAGTTTGCCCAGCCGCTCCCTTCTTGAACATTCGTAAGCGTGACATTTTTTACAGTAATAAGTTGTGATTCATTGGCTTCCTTTACCTCTGCTCCTGTTACCAGTTTTGCAGTTGGTTCACCAACGCCTGCTACTTTATCGATGAGTTGAGCACTATCTAATTGCAATAAACCTCTGTAATCAGCTAACGTACCTTTGAGCGTTACTTCATCACCAACATTCGCATTTAAGCTAGTCGGACGAACTGCAATACCTCCAGTTGCATCTTGCACAGAAATTGTATTTTTCAGTTTCCCTGCTACAACACCTTTGATTGTTACTGATGTTCCGTTAGCTTTTGCTCTTGCATCAGCGATAGAAAGAATATCTTCTTGTCCAACTACTGTATAATTGAAAGTTTGTACATCACTATTATCTAATCCCTCTGCTACAGCAATTGCTTTTATTGTTGTTGTTTTATCAATAACAATTGGTTGCGAATATAAAGTGCTGTTCGAAGTCGGCTCTGTACCATCAGTTGTGTAATAAATCGTTGCGCCTTCCGTTGCTGATGCTAATGCAATTGCAGTACCAGTCGCTACCGTTCCAGAAGGTGTAGAAGCTGTTACTGCGCCTACCTTAACAATTGGCCCTACTTCTCCGCCGTCCATAGAATGACTGCCTAAATAATCGAATGTATCGATTGGATAGGGCTGCCATTCTAACGAAGGATCAAATGCATCACTTGGATTTATGTCACCAGAAGTAACTGCACTCTTTCTGACCAATGTTTTATCAACAGTTGACACACCGTTTACATCCCATGCTTTCCCTGGATCGAAGCCCATTTGACCAAAGGAATCAATAACCTCTTCACCTTTTTTTAAAACAATAGCATCATTACCATTAAACGAAGTAACAGCTGATGCAAATCCACCTTTATCTTTTATTGCTGCCACTGCGCTAGAATTATAGATAATGATCGTGTCATTATGTGCTAAAGTTCCACTTAACGTCTGTTTATTCGTGGGAGTAGTATTACCGTTTGTATAAAGTTCTAGTTTATATTGACTTAAATCAATCGTTGAACCCGTTCCATTGTAAAGTTCAATCGCCTTATTATTACTCGATCCTTCAATATATTCAGAGATAATTAAATCTGCTGCTTGTCCTGCTGCTACAGCTTTAGCAGGCATCACCGGAATCGATACACTTGCAACTAGAGTTGTTGCTAGTAAAGCATTAAATGACTTGCTCCATTTCTTTTTAGACATTGTCGGTTAGCTCCTCTTTAAGTATTTGCTTAAATAAAGACTTCCTCTTATCCGAAGAAAGTCTACTCCACTATTCTCTATCTCGTCTATCGGTTTGTCCCTATACCGTCCATGCGCCTTTCTTGCAAACGGCGTATCAACAATAGTATTAAAACCCATTACCCCAATATATATATGAAACCATATTTGTGTTAATACACTATTTAAAAATTATTTAATTAGAGTAAATGATAGTATTTTATTTAACAAATTATTATATTTAAAGTAGCTAAAACCTATATTCTATAATAAGTTAGTCATAGATATTAGTACGACCTTTTAAACAATCAATTATATGTAGATGTAATAGTATATTTTCTACATAACTATGTAGGAAATATATAAGCATATTGGATGACCTTAAATCAGCCATGGAGAAACCCCTACTCCAAGAGCTTCTCAGAAATTACGACATTCCATATAAACATATAAACCTGTCTGTGTGTAATCCTCCATTAACCTATTGATTTAATAAAATAGTTTTTAACTACTAGTTTCTTTATAAACCTTATCCTATCCTGCATCAATTGTGCTGTAGGTAAATAGCTCCTCAAAACTATTGATTTCACAATAAAAGCCTTGTAGAGAGAAATCTCTACAAGGCTTTTGGAATCTAGTTTGAATACGCATTATAAGTATTCAATTATTATTTATTTTACAGTTACAGATAAAGTTACGCCTGTAGTTGCAGCTGGAGATTGTTGTGTAATAATAATAACTCCATTGTTAGCAGTTACATCGTATTTAGTAGCAGTAGTATCTAATTTTGTATCTAATGCTGCTGCAATAGCTGTTGCAGTTGCATTAACGTCTGCTCCTAATACATAATCTTTACCCGCTCCTTCTACTAATTCAACTTCTACAGAACCAATTTTAACAGTAATTGTGCTACCTGCAACTGGTTTTGTTTTTAATTGGAATGAGTATGAAGCTGGTGTAGCAACACCATCAACACCAACAACAGCAGTTAAAGTTGGTGCAACTGTAGCAATTTTAAGAGCTGCATCACTAGTTACAGATAATGTAGAAGCTGCACCTAATGTTGTACGAGAAATTTCTACATTATTACCAACTACTGTAGCTTTTACATCAGAAACTTGTAATTGTGCTGCAGCATTAATTGCATTTACAATTGCAGTTGCATCAGCATTTAGAGATAATGAAACATCAAATGATTTATCAGCAACAATTGATAGTTTACCTGCTGTTGTTACTACATCATTAGCAGCCATTGTTAAAGTAGACTTTGGTGCTGTGTTAATTCCTGCAGAATAGTCAATAGAAGGTGCACCATTGTTTACTACACTTGTATAAACTACTGGACTTACCTTTACATTAAATTTAACTTCAGTAGTATCTTTACCATCTGTAACGTTTAATGTAAGTGTTGTTGTACCTTCAACATTTCCAACTGAAATTACTAAGTTAGAACCAGAAGCAAGTGCTTGAGCTACATTTGGATTAGAAGAATTTACAGCACCAACGAAGCTTAATGCATCATTGTCACCATCAGTTGCAAGTGAAGTAATTGCAATCGTTTGGTTAGTTGTACCAACTGTGTATTCTAAATCTTTAGCGATTGAAACTGGTTTTTTATTATCAACAGTTTCTTTACCAACTGGTTTGTTTCCAGTCATAGCAGAACTAATGATTGAAAGTGAAACAACGTCATCTTTCACTTCATAAGTTACTGTTACAGCACCCGTAGCAGCTTTAAGTTGATCAATAAATGCTTTTGCTGAAGAAATTGTTGATCCACCAATACCGTAGTATTTGTATGTTTTACCGCTTTCACCATCATACTTAACTGGGTCTTTACCATCAAAAGTAATAGTTTCTTTACCTACGTTGAACTCAGTAACAAGACCAGTGTATGGGTTAGAAATTTCTTTAGTAGCAGTGAATGTTGCAGTTGCTTCTTTAGAAGTGAATGCAAATTCTTTGTTTCCGTTAATTTCTTTAGCCACACCTGTTGCAAGAACTTTTACAGAAGAAGTTTTACCGTCTACAGAAGTAACTTCGATTACACCTTCTTTAGCAACTACTGTATGCACACGGTTTGGAGCGATTTCTACATCGCCAACTTTTACATTGTTTGCACCTGTGTTGTAAACAGTGTAAGAAACATTTTCAGTTTTGTAACCAGAGTTAGCAACAACTTTACCACTTTGGTTTGTAAGTTTTACTTTGAATGTTGCAACTTCGCCACCAGCAAATTTATCAGTTTCTTCAGTACCTTTGTAAGATGCTAATTTAGAACCATCTAAATATTCAGCTTGGAAGTATGAAATTGGTGCAACTGCAGATGGTTCACCTTTGTCTAAGTTTGCATCTTTAGCGCTTTGGTTATTGATGTCGATCCAAGCGATTGGTGTAGCATAAGTATTTACAGCATCAGCTGAAATTACGAAGCTTGCTTCACCTTTAGAGTTAGTTTTAACAGTGATTTTTTTACCTTCATAACCAACTTGTTTACCGTTTTCTACTTTTACGAATTGTGCAGAAGTAACTGTAGAAATTACTCCGTCAATATCTTCGTTAAATGCAACGTTAACTGTTTCGTTAGCAGCTAATTTACCATCTTTATCTTTCACTACTAAGTTATATTTACGACCGTTTGTTACACCAGTTGCAGCAGTTTCGCCACCATCACGAGTTACTTCAAGTGAGTAAGCAGCTTGAACTGCACCGAATGTTACTTTAGCAGCAGAAGCTTGTAATGTATCCGCAGTGTATTTTTGAGTGTATCCAGTTGTAGTAACTGTACCATTTGAATTAGTAACTGTTACTGGAGTCGCTTCAAATACTACTGGAGTTACTTCAGCGTTAGAACCTGAAACTGTGAATGTAGCTTCACCTTTAGAGTCAGTTGTGATTTGTGCAGCTTTAGTGTTGTTATCGCTAGTTTGAACTACAGCAAGACCGTTAACTGTAACGTTTTGTAATTTATCAACAGTTACGTCAATGTTTTCTTTAACTGATACGTTAAGTACTTTACCTGATACTGGTTTACCAGTTTCTGGGTGTTTGTAAGTTACTTTGTAAGTTTTGTTAGCGCCATTGTTAATTGTAGAACCAGTAGTAACTTCAGTGATTTCTAAAGTTTGGTCAACTGCCCAGAATACATAACCAGTTGAGAATTTAGAACGGTCACCGTTAGCGTATACAGTTACAGTGTCGTTCGTTGCAGCATAACGAGTGTAAGTATAAGAAGCGATACCTTCGTCGTTAGTTACAGCTTCAACTGTTACTGGAGTTTTCACGCCATTAGAAGAACCTGGGATGAAGAAAGTTACTGGGACACCAGCTTTAGATTGACCTTCAGCAACAGTTACTTGTGCTTTAAGTGTTACTTGTTGGCCAAGTTTACCTTGTACTGATTTTTCAACTAAATCAACTTTAGTAGGAACTACAGCAGCGATACCTTTGAATGTACCGATTTTGTCTTCGCCAAGAGATACAGTGTACTCTTTGTCAGCTGTTTGAGCAGCAGTTGTTAAAACAACAACTTTTTTGTTTGTTTGTTTAACAGCAGCGTTTTTAACTTCAAGATCAGAGATTAAGAAGTTAAGAGCTTGTACGTTTTCAACTTCTTCGTCAAATGTTACTTCAACAGTTGTGCTATTGATAGCTTTAACTGCAGCAACACCAGCTTCAGGAGTGTTAATAACGTTTTCGATTGTGCGGTATAAGAATGAAGCGAATTGTCCGCGAGTTACGCTGTTACCTGGGTTGAAGTTAGATACGTTAGTGATACCAGCGTATTCTAAAGCAACGATAGCATTGCGTTGTTCAGCAGAGTAAGCTTTTTCTAGGTCAGAGATTTCAGTTACGAAACCAGCTTTTTTGTAGTCAGCAACTAAGTCTACGCCAGCGATTTCTTTAATAGCACGTACTAAAACTACTGCCATTTGTTGACGTTGCATAGTTTGAGCAGCGTTTAAGTTGCCGTTTGAACCGTTGAATACGCCTGCATCTTTAGCAAGTGCAGCATATTTAACTAATTCAGCTTCAGCTGTTGTTGGTAGATCGTTGAAGCGTTGTTTTGAATTCCAGTCAGCTGGAATTTCTTGGCCTTGTGCTTCTAAATAACGACCTAATAATTTAACCACTTGACCGCGGTTAATTGTTTGGTTTGGTTTGAATGAGCCGTCAGCGTATCCATTGATGATACCTGCATCAGCAAGTGCGTTGATTGCTACCTCGTGGTCGTTACCTGCTACATCTGAGAATCCTGCTGCAGAAGCCACTGGTACGATAGCAGAAGCTACTAAAGTAGCCGTTGCAGCCGTAGCTACGAATTTTTTGTATTTCTTTGGTTGGTTAGCCATAGAAAAATTTCCTCCTCTAAGTTAAAAAATTATGTCTCTACTACATAGTTATGTAGTAAATAAACAACTACACATAAAAGTATAGTTGTATCCCTAAAAGTTGTCAATCATATTTTGGGAAAATTACTAATTCACTTCCGGAAAATAGTGGACATCGAACTCTCTTTTACCATTGTCGGCTATTAGGCGTTTTTTTTCAAGTGAAAATATGCAACTTTTCCAACAAAATCTAATTTTCTACCATTCTATTGTTCATATTTTCTAGAATGATATAAAATATTGGATAATTAAGTTATTTGATAAAACGAAAAAAGCTCAAGCATATAAATGCTTGAGCTTTTTTCGCTTGGGCTACCAACCGTTGTTTCCTTGCAGGGAATTCTATTATTTCATAGAGGAAATTCCTATACACCTACAGTCTAACACTTTCAATTTAAAACGACAATACCAATTTTTAAAAATTATTGACGTTTTTGCCTTGCCACTTCCAATAAGAAAAGTGGTAGTGCGATCTGACGCTTGATGCGCTTAGGTTCTTTCATTAAACGGTAAAACCATTCAAGACCAAACTTCTGGAAAATTTCCGGAGCGCGTTTTACTGTTCCGGCGAGCACATCGAACGATCCACCAACTCCTTGATAAATCGTTGGATACAATCTGTCTCGATTGGCGTTAATCCAGTTTTCCTGTTTTGGACTTCCCATCGCGACAAATAGTAAATCCGGTTGGGCTTCATTAATACGATCGATGACCTTCTGTTCATCCTTTTCATAGCCGTCCTGTACGCCAACTATTTTAATAGAAGGAAATAATAATTCTAGCTTTGCTTTTGCTGCATCGGCAACACCAGGTTTGCCTCCATAAAGGAAGATTGGCTTGCTTCGTTTTGCCGCTTCTTCACAAAGCTTCATCATCATATCGACGCCTGTAACACGTTCACGAATTTGCCCTTTTTGAATTTTCGAAGCAAGAATAACACCAATACCATCTGGAATTTGAAATTCTGCTTCATTTAATAGCTTCTTTAGTGCTGGGTCTTCTTTTGCCTTGATAATTTTTTCTGGATTAATAGCAACGACGAGCGCTTTTTGTTTGTTTTCAATGCGCTCAAATGCCATATCCATTAATTCATCGTAGCCTTCCGTATTGACGTTGATGCCAAGTACTGTTTCTTTCATCGGTTTTTCGCATCCCCTAGTAAGTGGAACTGGAAGCCAGCCTCTTGCCATTTTTCACGGTTTAAGCAGTTTTTCGTATCAAAGACGATTTTTGTTTTTACAGTAATATCCGTAGCATTATATGCTTTGAACTCATTGTGATCTGTTAGCACGACAATGATATCTGCATCTTTTGTTGCTTCTTCTAAGCTTTGTGTTTGTGTTGCATGTTTGTTTTCTTTAATGTGTGGATCATAAGAAATCACTTCTAAGCCTAAATTTTGTAGCTCATCAATTACGATTGTTGATGGGCTTTCACGCATATCATCAACGTTTCCTTTGAAGGCTAGTCCAAGCACAGCTACTTTGCCACCTGCGATTTTGTTTTCATTTAAAATCGCTTGTGTTTTTTGTGCTGTATAGCTTGGCATGCTGTCATTTGTATTACGTGACATATGAATAATTTGTGCTTGTTCGCCACCTAGCTCAACTAGGAACCATGGGTCTACTGCGATACAGTGTCCACCTACACCAGGACCTGGGAAGTGTACATTCACACGTGGGTGATAGTTAGCAAATTTAATGGCTTCCCAAATGTTTACGTCTAATTTTTCAGCCATTTTTGCAAGCTCATTGGCAAAAGCAATATTGACATCACGGTATGTGTTTTCCATTACTTTTACTAATTCAGCTGTTGTTGCATCAGTTAAATGGATTGTACCGTTTACAAATGTTTGGTAAAGCTCTTTTGTCATTTGAGAAGATTTTTCATCAATCCCACCAACGATACGGTCGTTGTTCACTAATTCTTCAAAAATGCGACCAGGAATTACGCGCTCTGGTGAATGTGCTACAAATAAATCAACGCCGAACTCTAAGTTTGCTTTAATTAGTTCAGGTAGCATAATATGCTCTACTGTTTTCGGTGGTACTGTCGATTCAAGAATTACTAAATTTCCTTTTTTCACATAAGGCACAATTGATGCCGTTGCTTGACGTACATATTCTAAATTCGCTGTATTGTCAGGGTTAATTGGCGATGGTACAGCCACAATGAAAACATCCGCTTCTTGTGGTGTTGTTGACGCTGTTAAGAATCCTTCATCTACTGCTTTATTTAGGCGTTCTTGTAAACCGTTTTCTTCAATATGAAGTTTTTTTTCTTGAATACTTTTTACTGCTGCTGGGTTTACGTCTACCCCATGTACTTTTATGCCGTGGTTGGCAAACATTACAGCCGTTGGTAATCCGATATAGCCAAGTCCAACGACACAAATTGATTTCGTCATTCTCTATTCTTCCTTCCGTTTCAAAAACGAGTAGTAAATTTTTATATGGTCAATAAAATGCATTTTCACATTTTTGTTCTGCATTATAGTATACATCTTTCAAGGGAAAGTGTGAATCAATTTGTTATTTTGCAGTATTTTCTGTGTGCTTTTTACATTTTGTTGGGTTTATCGTAGCTTTTTGGAAGTGATTGGATTGGTTTATCGGCGATTCGCGGGCTTCTATCGGCGGTTTCTTCCGGGTTAACGGCGATTCATCGACTTCTATCGGCGATTTATACTGGTTTACCGGCGATTTCGAGACTCTTATCGGCGATTCCAACAAGCTAGACAAGTAGTACTTCGTATATTTGCCTGTGTTACATCGTGTTGGCAACGATTTTTGCAATAATCGTTTAGCGATATACTCACTATCAATTTTCAAAAACTCACGACAGTCCCTGTTCGTTATCGTATCTCCAACAAGCATGTAATAATCTTTTAGTGCTTGTACATGTGCATCAGTACATTGGTGCTGGCATCTCTGACATAACCAAGTTCTTTTCAGCTTTTCCATCCCAAAGTGCCCACAATTTTCGCAAAAAACGCCTCTTTGTAAAGCATTAGGATCAATTTGATAATATCGGCAAAGCGGATAAGGCTTTCTGTGTTGTAATTGTGACAAAATAATGTTTGTTATTTCAGTCGTAGCTATCCCCTTATTTTTCGCTAATAACTTATGCAAATACATTGGGAGTTCTCTTCCCATTACTATCGGTAGCCCTTCACCCTCACGATGTATTTCTACATTATTAAAAGGAAAAACAATTGCTCCATATATCGGTATCATAATGTCATGCTTGTTAAGAACATGGTGCATTGCCTGAATATACTGTTCCAGTTGAATTTCAGGATGCGTAAAAACTTGAATTTCTCCTGTATCTAAAGTACGAATTAACTGGCGCGGGTCATTTTTGAAATGGACAGTACCACGTATATTTTTAATTTCTAATATAATAACACCGCTTGATGAAATGACTAAAATGTCGATTTGCATGGGGAGTACCGTAGGAAGCATAACATTGTGGAA
This sequence comes from Lysinibacillus sp. NPDC097162, assembly GCF_044762185.1. Classification (NCBI taxonomy): domain Bacteria; kingdom Bacillati; phylum Bacillota; class Bacilli; order Caryophanales; family Bacillaceae; genus Lysinibacillus; species Lysinibacillus sp. NPDC097162. Next base: position 113,001 of record NZ_JBIWDT010000002.1, read on the forward strand.
GATGTGACAGTCACTGAGCTGTGGTAACTTTTCTAGCTCTTTCAAAATATAATGTTCTGCAAAATCGCCCGCTTCCTTATTTTTCAGCTCCTGCTGTAAGGTTGTGAACTGTGGATGTGAAGGATGCAATCGTCGAACAAACGCTTGCAATCCCAATGTCAGCGATGATGGCGCAAAAGGTTTAACAATCAATAACTTCACTCCTTTTCTTTTTACTATAACAGCATAAAAGTTGTAGAAAAATAGGGTGTTGGAAATTAAAAATTTACTGTGGTTTACAGGTACTAAACTTGTTAAATCAAATGGTTTATCGGCGATTCGTGGGCTTCTATCGGCGATTTCTTCCGGGTTACCGGCGATTCGTGCAATTCTATCGGCGATTCCATCTAAAACAAAAAACAATAAGGAATCGCCATTAGTATCTGGGATTCCTTATTGTTCCGCTTTCTAGCAATTTTAAAATTGATTGTGCCTGTTGCATGTGAAGTGCCAGTACATATTGGCTTGCTTGTAGCAAAATTTGTGATTTCACCATATTCATCATTTCCTTCGCAATATCAGCATCGCGAATTCGTGATTCCGCAGCGGTTAAGTTTTCTGCTGTATTCATGTTCGCATTATATGCATGTTCGAGTCGATTTTGATATGCACCTAGTCGTGAACGTTCAGATGATACTCGCTTTAATGCCTCGTCCATCGTTGAAATTGCCTTGTTTGCATCATCGCGTGTTGCAATAGAAGTAGTGTCGTCTAAACCGAGTGCCCCAGCTCCCATATCATTAATGAACAACTCAATGCTTTGACCCGCATTTGCTCCTGCTTGAATTTTAAGGCCATTCGTCGAATAATCACCATTCAGTAATGTTTTCGTATTAAACTCGGTATCTTTTGAAAGGCGCTGAATTTCTTTTTTTAGCTCTTGAAATTCCTTATCGAGTTGCTGACGATCACTATCGGTTAGTGTATCATTGGACGCTTCTACTGCTAGCTCTCGCATTCTTTGTATCATTGCATGCGTTTCATTAAGCGCACCTTCAGCTGTTTGCACAAGTGAAATTCCATCTTGAATATTTTTCGATGCCATATTCAATCCGCGGATTTGCGCACGCATTTTTTCAGATATCGCAAGACCCGCCGGATCATCGGCTGCACTATTAATGCGATAGCCCGAAGAAATTCGCAACATCGCCTTGCTCATTGCACTATAATGGTTATTCATATTATTTAATATCGACATTCCCGTAGCAGACCACTTTCCTAGCATCTCCCCACCCCCTTGCGAACAGTATTTTTATTTATATCGGTGTCAGCCAATCGCTTTTAAGTACTATTGGTAATAAATCCAAATAATTGAAGGTTGAACGATTAAAACTTTCTCAATTAAACTGTTAAAGCACCCGCTTCTTCTACATGAAAAGTGGGTGCTCATTTGCTGTACCTAGTATTCAATTTTTGTTAACCTCCGAATTGTGTGCTCTTTTGATGTAATAGCTCAAAAAAGAGCGCTTCATTGTAATCTAATAACGCTTGATCAATTAAATAATCAATATTTCTTTGCTCAATTTCTGTAATAAGCTGATCTATCTCACCAACAGTTGCGGAAGAGACAAGGGGTAACTGTGGTTTTGGTGTAGCGCTTTCAAGAATTGGCGTTAAATGTTCATGAACATTTGTAATGAGTAGTAATTGATAAAGTGGTAATCGAATAAAACGATTCCCTTTTTGGAAAACAAATACCTCAGATAAATTTTCGATTTGTTGTGTATGCAAGTTGATAATCATTTCTTTCCCTTCAATTGGAATGAAATGAAAAATCTCATTCTCTTTTAATATTGAGAAATATTGATAAGCAAATACGAGACGCAATTTATCTCCAGAAATTTTCGTGTAGAACGGCTTCATGTACTGAACCTGCATCATCCTTCATCCCTCCTCGTTATCTGATTATTCAGATTTTAACACAAATAAACGTACTTGTTAACCATCTTATGTTCAAATTTTTTCTTTCTGATCATTCAGCTTATCATGTCCGCATTTTAATCGTATAATGGAAAGACAGTCTTTTTTCCTTAATACTACGTATGACATTTTTTGTCATCCAAATTAAAGCTAAAGTCATTGGCCAATGCAATTGAGAGGAGTGAGGTTATGGCTTTGTCTATTTCGCAACTAGCTAAGGAATATCAACAATTTATACTTGCTAAATTAAAAGAAGCTGAGCAGGATTTACATCCGTCCTCTAGCGAAGACGAGGAACTTATGCGTCGTGCAGTTTTTTCTGTACGTAACAAATCTATCGTATTTGATCGTTTTAATGGAGCAAGTTCTATATTATATGCAAGCGTACAGGATGTGAGACCTGCAACTGTAGAAATTGATTTTGCTCACGGGACTTTAAGCTGTAACTGTCCCCAACAAAAATGGTGTCGACATCAGGTTGGCGCACTACTTGCTCTCTATCAGTACTTTGATTCGGTACAAAACTGGTCTAGTGCTTGGCGTTCCCAAAAATCAGTGCAGTTAAAATCATTGGCTGATGAACGTAGTCCTGAAAGCTGGCAGTTGATGGTCGATGAAGTAATGAAACGTCTGTTACCGTCTGGTCGCATTTTAGAAGGCTACGGACTTTCGGCAATTCGTTCTGATGCATTGGAGCGACTACGCAAACATATGCCATTTGAACGTGAGTGGCAGCCTATCTATAAGCTATTTATAGAGCTGTCCATTTTTAATGTGATTTGGCGTCATTTAAACAATACACAGGGGCATTCATTAGATTCACCCTATATGAAATACTTTATCGACCAAAGTGTGCAATCATTTGAAAGTATACTGACAGAATTAACGAATCGCTCTCGGCTTTTTGCAACCGATCCATTTTATGATGCGCTTCAGCAAATCGTCCGAAACTTTTTACTTGAACGCGAAGGGCTGTTTGCTAATCGACTGCAAATCTACATGCTGCTGTGGGCAGTGCTTTTTTATGAGAAGCCTAGACGCGAACAGGAGCTTATACTTATTAGCAACCTCGACAATCTGTCACCCGAGATTTCTTTACAATCATTAAAGCTTATATTTTATGTGCTATTACAAAAAGAACAATTATTACAGGAAAGCATTGCACACGTTGCCTTACCACAGATGCAAGACTTGTTCGAATTAGCTACTTTTGCAAAGCGAGCTGGCGAGTCACATTCACAAGCATTAATTTTGCGTGCTATGCTCCCATTTGCTGAAGCTTTTTTACAAGAAACTGTGCCCGTCGTACAGCGAGCGCAATACGTGCGACAATTCCAACTTTTATATGAAGATATACAATTGACCGAAGAGGAAGAAACTACATTATATAGTGCGTTCGGTGTATACGGATTACAGCCATATTCTTTCTTCCTTATTCGAAAAGAACGCTACCGTGAATGGGCGGCGTTACATCAGTTAAATGTTTCCTCATTTTCTTATTTGGAAATGTGTGGTCTAAAGGATGTGTTACACATAGCTCCTGCAGCAGTATTACCTTTGTATCATGTCTATGCGATGGCAGAGATTACACAAAAATCACGTATGAATTATAAGCAAGCTGTACGTATATGGAAAAGTATGCGAAGCGCAGCAAAACGAGCAGGAAAAGTTGCTTATTTTGAAACATACATGCAAACAATCCGTGCAGAATATAAAAGACTTCGTGCACTACAGGAAGAGATTGAGAAAGGAAACTTAGTATGATGACATTAAATGCTCCTTCTCCGTTTACGAAAAGACTACAGCTTCGCATTGAATCAGCTCAGAATGGCAATTATACGGTGCAGGGCTTTACTGCAAGTGGTACCGCAATAGAGGTAGAGACACTTATTTCTTCATTATTTTTCACCTATGAGGCAAATACTTATGGCTTAATGACCAATCGTACAGAGCTTTCCATCGATATTTCTACTGCCGAATTACTCGATATCTTTTCTTCGCGCTACAGTCACCCATTTATCCATTGGCAAGGGATTAATGATGAAAGTAGTACGATGATAGAACAAGCACAAAAATTACAGCAATACTGGCAGGAACCTTCACTTTGGTCCCATGCAGTAATTGCAGATGATTTTTCTTCACTGTCATTTTCTATAGAAGGTGAAGATACTGAATTACTTGAAATAGCCGTGCAACAAAAACTCGCTCACGCTGGATTACTTGTGTCTGATGTGCCTAAGCTACTCCCATTTTTCGAACGTGGTGGCTGGCCACTAGAGCAGGATCGCCAAGCTGGCGCTGTTACTGTTTCTCTACGTTTAAGTGAGCCTGAGGAAGATTCGGAAGTTTGGCTTTTGGAAACTGTTTTAAGTACTGTTTCAACAAAAAATTACTGGACACCCGCTGTTCGTAAAAAATTATTACCATTAGCAGATGCATTACCGACTAAATGGCAAGCATTTGCGCTTGATATTAAACAACAACAAACACAGATTGTGGAGCTGCTATCAATTGAAGATTTACAACCTGATGTCTTTATTCATGTTACGCTAGACGATTTAGAAGTTCGCAAATTTTTACGTGAAGACTTGGCACGGTTACAGGCACTCGGTTTTGATGTTGTGCTACCAGCGTGGCTAAAAGATTTAAAACAATCAAAAATTCGCGTGCGTGTTAGTACAGGAAATATATCAACGAAAAAAGTAGCTGGGCTTGATGATATTTTGACGTTTAAATGGCAATTTTCAATGAATGGTGAATCGATATCAGCCGAACAATTTAAAAAGCTTGTCGATGAAAAACGAGAATTCATTCGCATTGGTACAGAATGGTTCCGAGTGGATGCCAATTGGATGCAAGAAATGCGTGCTTTAATGCAACAGGCTGAAGATGAAAGTTGGACTGTTCGTGAGCTTTTATTCCGCGAGCTACCTGAAGATTTATCTGTGCCTGAGGAAGAAGAAGATGCCGATGATGCAATGCGTGACGATCCACTTTTCGCCTTTGAGTTACAGCAATCTTTAAAATCTTATATGGAGCAGCTTCAGGAAAAGAAAGGTCTTCCACCAGTACCAGTGCCCCTTTCATTAAATGCTAGCTTACGTCCCTATCAGCAAGAAGGATTTGAATGGCTTATCTTTATGCGCGAACAAGGTTTTGGAGCCTGTCTAGCTGATGACATGGGACTTGGCAAAACCGTGCAGCTTATTTGTTATTTACTGCATGTCTATGAAACAACGGATGCCAAAGAGCCAACCATTATTATTTGTCCGACTTCAGTACTTGGTAACTGGCAAAAAGAGCTTGCCCGCTTTGCTCCATCGTTGGTCGTGCATACGCATTATCAAGCAAATCGAACGAAAGAAGATGCATTTGTAAGACTTATCGAACAAGAAAAACCGCATGTTATTTTATCTACTTATGGTACAGTGTCACAGGATGCAGAATTTTTACAAGAAATTAATTGGGCAACTGTTGTACTAGACGAGGCGCAAAATATAAAAAATATGCAGACATTACAATCTCGTTCGATACGAAAATTACATGGTAGCCACCATATAGCTCTAACAGGGACACCTGTTGAAAATCGATTATCGGAGCTTTGGGCTATTTTTGATTTTATTCATAAAGGTTATTTAGGAAGCTTTGGACGCTTTAACGAAGAATTTATATTACCTATTGAACGCGATGAATCAGAGTCACATAAGCAAAAGCTACGTGCGAAAATTCAACCGTTTTTACTTCGTCGTACAAAGCGAGATCCGAATTTACAGCTTAATTTACCTGATAAGCAAGAGTCACATGCCTATTGTGCATTAACCGCAGAACAAGCATCACTGTATGAAGGTTATATTTTAGAAACGCTTGATCAGCTAGAGCAACTAACAGGCTTTCAAAAGAAAGGCCGTGTTTTAAAGATGCTTAGTAAATTAAAGCAATTATGTAATCACCCTGCACTTTATTTAAAGGAACCTTTCGAGGATGCTTCAACGATGCTTACACGTTCCGTCAAGCTAGAGCGTATTGTAAACATGGCAGCGGAAATCGTGGACAATGGTGAACAATGTCTTATTTTCACACAATATATTGGAATGGGACAATTACTACAGCATTGTTTCAGCGAAATTTATAATGTTGATGCACCATTTTTAACCGGTGCTATGCCTAAACAGCAACGTGACCGTTTAGTAGAGGCTTTTCAAGCAGGTGAATTCCCTATATTCATTCTCTCATTAAAGGCAGGAGGAACAGGGTTAAACTTAACAGCTGCAAACCATGTATTGCATGCCGATCGTTGGTGGAACCCTGCTGTTGAAAATCAAGCAACAGACCGTGCCTACCGAATTGGGCAAACACAATTTGTGCAAGTGCATAAGTTTGTGACTATAGGGACGATTGAGGAAAAAATTGATAAAATGCTGGCACAGAAATCTGCATTATCAGAGGAACTCATTCAATCGAGCCAGTGGTTAACAGAGCTAGATGATGATGAACTTCGTGATCTAATGTCACTGGATTATAATTTATCTTAAAAATGCGCCAAGAGCTTAACGTTCTTGGCGCTCTTTTCATTAGCAACATTTCAGTGAACAATGTTTTTCTTCTTTCCTACTTACTTCTAATATTTAATTGTGTGAAATGTTCATTGCTGTGCGGTCTTCAGCAATGACAAGTATTATTTAAATAACACATCAATCCCTTCTAATTAATTTATTACGGCGCAAGTGCTTAGCATTCTTATAGGAGAATGGCGAATTTAGAAAATGTTTTAGCATTGCTCCGTATGTATTGCGATAGTCGGTTATACTACTGGTAATTGCAACTCTTTCTCTGGTAATACAAAATCCTTAAGAATCTCCTGATTGACGGATGAAGATGGTGGTACTTTGCTCCCGTCACTATCTGGCGGCTTCAGCCTATAAAAGCGGACATCTTCTACAACCACTTCAGTAATATAAATTTTTGTGCTTTCTTCATTCATAAATGATCTGGACTGAATGCGGCCATTGATCCCAATCAATGAGCCTTTTCCGCAAAATCTAACGATATGCTCTGCCAGCTTTCCCCATACTGTACAAAGTATAAAGTCAGTTTCTACTTCCCCACGACTGTTTTTGTAATTGCGATTAATGGCGAGGGAAAAATGAGATTGCACTCGATTTCTTGATAGTTGCCTTAACACAGGATCCTTCGTAAGTCTTCCAACCAGTCCGACTTGGTTCATCAATTCACCTCCTTTGCTTTTAATTGCTCTCATCTTACAAGATGGCAGTCCATATTGGCAAAAGTCGATTTTTGATATTTAAGGCGTTATTCAATCCGAAAAATCGTTTTTTCATCCGTTTATTTATTGTAGCTTTGGTTTTATTTCAAGTAGAGTCTTGATGGCTGTAAGTAAAATAGTACTTTCCACAAAAATTAAATTTTGCATATTTAATGGAGAATTGAAGTAACAGACTCATCAGCAACAAGCTGTAATTGATTATGTTATACTAAAATGAATGACCGACTTAGGAGGATACATAATGAAAACATTTAAAATGCTTTCCTTTGACCTTGTCACTCAAGAGGGCATGCAAGCATTTCCTTTAGTCGATGGCATTATTATTAACCAGGAAAACAGCCATCAATCGTGGATTCTTGAACTGTTTATCGATCGACAATATCGACCGATTTTTGATGAGTTATTAGCGAATGCTACAGTATTTAATGTGCGAGCAGTTATTTCATTTCCAGATAATGAACCAGCGCCATTTCGAGTTGTCGTTCATACTGTGCAAGAAATTGGCGAGCATATCTCTGTGCTATTAAAAGGTACTTTAAAAATTAAGCGTTCAAAATACGCTGAACAATTACTCGCTGATCTCCTAACAGAAGGTGTTTCGCAAGTAGAGTTACTAGACCGCTTCTCAAAAGGTATGAAAGAACGACCAAAACTTAAAAATGATTAATTTTAGCGATGCGTTGTATAACGTATCGTTTTTTTGTGCTGGACAAGTTGTCATTTTTGAATAAAATATGGTGTAAAAAAGAGGTGAACTCAAATGAATTTTGTCATTCGTAAGAAACCGTTAAAATTATTGTGGCTCGAAGCTTTATTGAAACGGTTACGGGAGCGAGATCCTGAGGCTAGCTATTTTATTGAACAATTTCGGAGGCTCGATGCTGGTTTCGCCGGTGAGCAAAGAGTCGATAAAGAATGGTATGAAATAATATGTCCAAATACTTTTTTTGTATTGCATAATATTGTGCTTGCGAATGCAGCTAAGCATTCTCATCAACTCGATACACTCTTTATTTGTAATCATTTCATGTTAGTTGTGGAAATAAAGAATATAAGTGGAAAGCTAGATTTCGATGGCATTACATATCAATGCACTCGGACAAAACCTGATGGAACAGTTGAAGGCTTTCCAAATGCTATTACTCAAATCCAACGGCATATTCGATTCATTAAAATTATATCTAAAAATTATTCTCTCCCTATAGAAGGCGCAGTTATATTTTCTAATCCATCCGCTATCATTGAAAATCATCCGAATACAGTTCCTATTTTCCATGTATCTGGACTGCAGAGTCATATTCAAAGTCTTTATAAAAAACACCCCAAACCAATATTAACGGATGAGCAACTAACCCGTTTTGTGCAACTTATTCGAGCTCAACATCAACCACAAGAATTATTAACTCGCATAGATTCCTCGCGCTTTCGCCATGGAGTACTTTGTCCAAAATGCAAATACAAAAATCAAATGTTTTATTATCGTGGCATTTGGAAATGTTCTGTATGCCAACATACAAGCAAGGAGATATTTGCAGAAGCACTACAAGATTATCAATTGCTTGTGAATCGGAATATAACCAATAGTCAATTGCGCAAATTCTTCGGCATTGAATCAAGCGATGCAGCGAATCGCTTATTGCGAAAATTTAATTTCCCTGGTATCGGTACGACTAAAAATCGCGTTTACCATCTCCCTGAAAATTTAACAGAATATATGAAGCAGTTCTTTTGATCAAATCTTATGCGGACTTCCGCATAAGATTTTTTTGAGGACTGCTTGTTGCGTGATTCGCGGGATTGCACCCTTCTTTCGCGGGATTCTTCCTCTGCTCCGCGGAATTGCACCCCTCTTTCGCGGAATTCTTCCTCTACTCCGCGGAATCTCCTCGCTTTCGCGGAATCATACCTCTGCTCCGCGGAATCACTCCTCACTTTCGCGGAATTATACCTCTGCTCCGCGGAATCACTCCTCGCTTTCGCGGAATCATACCTCTGTTTCGCGGAATCATACCTCTGTTTCGCGGAATCATTCCTCTGTTTCGCGGAATCATTCCACGCTTTCGCGGAATCACTCCTCGCTTTCGCGGAATTATACCTCTGCTCCGCGGAATCACTCCTCACTTTCGCGGAATCATACCTCTGCTCCGCGGAATTACACCTCTCTTTCGCGGAATTCTTCCTCTGCTCCGCGGAATCACTCCTCGCTTTCGCGGAATCATTCCTCTGCTCCGCGGAATTACACCTCGCTTTCGCGGAATCATACCTCTGCTCCGCGGAATTACACCTCGCTTTCGCGGAATCATACCTCTGCTCCGCGGAATCATACCTCTGCTCCGCGGAATTACACCTCGCTTTCGCGGAATCATACCTCTGCTCCGCGGAATTACACCTCGCTTTCGCGGAATCACTCCTCGCTTTCGCGGAATCACTCCTCGCTTTCGCGGAATCACTCCTCGCTTTCGCGGAATCACTCCTCGCTTTCGCGGAATCACTCCTCGCTTCCGCGGAATCACACTCTTCTTTCGCGGAATCACTCCTCACTTTCGCGGAATTACACCTCTCTTTCGCGGAATCACTCCTCGCTTTCGCGGGATTCTTCCTCTGCTCCGCGGAATTACACTCCTCGCTTCCGCGGAATTCTCTCACTGCTCCGCGGGATTCTTCCTCTGCTCCGCGGAATCCTACCTCTGCTCCGCGGAATCACACTCTTCTTCCGTGGAATCCATCACCTACCTTTCGCACAGCAGGATTCACCCAGCTCAATATAAAAAAAGTGATTCCGATTGACGGAATCACTTTTTGTATTTATGGAGTAGTCATGGTATTACGTTCATTAACAGCATTGTTGTTTCTTTCAACACCGTTTACACCATTTGCATTAGGAACGTTATCATAGCCATTTGAGCCATTTACATCCGCATTTGATCCTGGTGTAGTCGCTTCAGGCATTACAGTGTTTTCATTTACTGTGCCTTCGTTTACTCTACCTTCGTTCACAGTGCCACGAGTGTTGTTGTTTACGTTGCGATCATAGACATCATGGTTCTTATTTGGATCTACAACATCTTCAACATCGTTAACACCTTTTCGAACGTCGTTCTTCACATTTTCCATTGGGGTTTCATTAGCCGCATTGTTACCCCAGTTACAACCTCCAAGGAATACTGTAGCAAGAATGATGGTTAAAAATGACATTTTCCACATATTAAAAAACCTCCTTTCTTGAGTACTATGTCATCAAATACAACTTGTGCATTTGTGATCCTACATAGATTGCCCGGGAAAGGAGGGAACTATCCGATTTTTTGTACAAAAACTATTTTTGTTTTTCTTTTAGCAACTGCTCAATATAAGCTGCTTCTGCTTTACAATTATAAGAATAGTTTGTACCTAACTCTTTTTGTAAAGCATCAATTGTTTCAATCTGTTTAGCGGTTGGTTCTTCATTTAAAATTTTTGCAATTACTTCATCGATTTTTTTTGCCATTTCTTCATGGAATTCAGTACTCATCAAAACATCGGCTGGGATTTTTTCGATCCAAGCGGCATTTTCCTGAAAATAAGACTGCCAGCTAGCAATGAAGTCTTCCATAGAAAAGCGCTCTTCTTCCCAACCAATACTTGCTAAGTATGATTCGAAAGATGTTGAAATCGAACGCGTAATGCTAATTTTAACACCTGAAGACAATTCCTTATACATCTATATAATCCTCCTACTTTTTAAAAAACCTAAAATCTCATGTATTTCAATACAATTCCATCGTATTATTAAAACTATACTAATATCTGTCAAAAAAAATTGACAATAAGAACACTATTCGACAAGATTATTTTATAACTTTTAGCCTATAATTGCAAATTAAGGCTGTTTTGGTTGTTCTGGCCCTATTGCAAATAAAATATCTGCCTCACAAACAAGCTCGCCATCAACAGTCGCAATTCCGTGTCCTTTACCCATAGAACCGCGCAATTTAATGAATTCCACTTCTAATCGAAGCTGATCGCCTGGTACTACTTGACGCTTAAAGCGTGCATTATCAATGCCCGTTAAAAACACTAAACGTCCTTGATATTGCTCAGATTTTAATAAAGCTACACCACCAACTTGTGCTAATGCTTCAACAATTAGAACACCTGGCATAACTGGATATCCGGGAAAATGTCCATTAAAGAAATCCTCATTAATTGATACATTTTTGAAACCTACCGCACGCTTGCCTTCCTCTAATTCCACAATACGATCTACGAATAAAAAAGGATAACGGTGTGGTAAAATTGCTTGAATTTGTTCTGCTGTTAACATTTCTTTTCCCCCTCTTAAGTATGTAAGTTGGCTTTTTACATAAAATACGTACTAAACCTCCAATTCCGAATCCTCTCCATTTAGCAAGCAACGAGCCAGCTCGGACAACAGAATGAAGGTCTCAAATAACATTCGCCTTTGTTCTAATCCAAAAGCGCGTATTTGATATACAGATTGCAGTATTAAACCTTTTTATGTGATAACACAAAGTATGGTAAAGAATATTATTATTCTTTACCATTCATTATGTCAAATATATGCCGCCATGTTTCTAAATTAAAGACATCCATTGCTTTTCCTTGACCAATCACACTGTAGCCGACCATCGTACCTAAAATAGCGGCAACAATGATTAAAACAATAACAAGTACAACACGTAACCAAATCGGAATCAGCCGTATTTGCACCCATCGAACCTCGCGTTGCTCTCCATTTGAGCGACGTCCCTTCTCTTCTGGTGGCGTATCGGTTTTTTGTGTCGGCACAGAACGTCGACGTGAATCGTTTGTCATAGATATTGTACCCCTTCATTACTTACTCAAACGTAACTTATCTTATGCCATTAATTAGCCCTAGCATTTGGTCAGCTAGTGTTACGGCTCTTGCATTAAATTGATAAGCACGTTGTGTTTCAATTAAATCTGTCATTTCCTTCGACAAGTTTACATTCGATAATTCGAGTGTACCATTTTGCATGCCGATTTGCTGACGATTTGCGCCTTGTAAATCTGTTACAACTTCAGCTTGTGTAAATCCTAGCTCTGCTAAGTTATTTGGTAAGCCTAAATATGTGCCAGATACATGCTCCATTAGCTGTGGCTTTTGGAATTCTGTTACAGCTAAATCCGTACGAATAATATCTCCATTTGGATATGTTGCTTCTAACGAGCCTCCATCGCGAACAGCGAATCCTTTTACGTTATCAGGTAATGTTATAGGCTGTCCATTTGCATCAGCTACTGGATAGCCATCTGTATTAACAAGCATTACCGTCCCATTATTTAAAGGTGATAAATAAAAGTCACCTTGACGAGTATACACTGTTTTTGTACCATTTTCACCATCTGGCATTAAAATGTTGAAATATTGTTTTGGCTTTGTAAAAGCAAAATCAAGGTCACGATCTGTTGTTTGAAGGGAACCTTGCTTATGATTCGTTTGAACTTGGCCAAGCATTGCGCCAGAGCCATAGCGTATACCTACTGGTGATTGGCGCACAGTAGGGTCCTGTTTATCAGTATTAAATTGCTGATACATTAGTTCATTGAAAGTAGCTTGCTGTGTCTTATAGCCATGCGTACCACTATTAGCGATGTTATTACTAATTGTATCTAGTTTATTTTGCAATTGGCCCATTGTATTCGTTGCCGTAATCATTGTTCGTAGCATGGGAAAACGCCTCCTGTTCGCTTATTATAGTTTGCCGATTTCGTTAACAGCCTTTTCCATACTGCGATCATAAGCCTGTAACACTTTTTGATTTGCTTCGAAAGCTCGATACGCGGTCATTAAGTCTGTCATTGTGCGACCAGAGTCTACGTTTGAGCGCTCTAAATAATTTTGACCTAATGTAAACGATACGCCATTCGCACCGTAAGCAGAAGGTAAAGCGTCTCCATTTTCTGTACGAATTAAGCCATTGTCTTGTTTAACTAGCATGTTCGGATTGGCAGCAAATGATACACCTACACGCGCTACTTGCTGGTTATTTACAAAAATTGTACCATCCTGATCAAGACGGAAATCATCATTTGGTAGCTGGATGCGTTGTCCACTGTCTGATAATACGTAAAGACCTTGCGCATTGACTAAATAGCCTTGACCATCTAATGTAAAATTCCCGTTACGTGTATAGGCTTCTCCACCGTCTGGATGTGCCAGACGGAAGAAAATTGAGCCAGTAACACCATCTTCATTTTGCGGTAAGTATCCATCAATAAGGGCCATATCTGTCGTTAAATCAGTGCTGTAGATTTGACCTTGTATGTAATTTGGCAATGTTTCTTGCATATAAATTCCTGTATTTAATGCACCAACTTGGCTCATATACTGCGAGCCGGATTGCTGATTGGCAGGTGCATTTGTTTTACCTACGCTCGACATTAGCATATCTGGAAATGAACGAATTGTAGATTGATCAGCTTTAAATCCAGGTGTACTTGCATTTGATAAGTTGTTTGTCAGTAATTCTGTTCGTCTTTGTTGTGCTATCATACCTGTTGCTACTGTATAAAACCCTTTGAACAAAGGAATCACCTCATTGTATTTTTATAGGGATGCTGGAACACGATCAATATTTTCTAGCATAATGCCAGTGCCAATTGCCACACAGTCCATTGGATATTCAGCAATAAAGACTGGTACTTTTAACTCTTCAATTAACAGTTGGTCCATACCGTGTAGCAATGCGCCACCACCAGTAATAATTACACCGCGATCAATAATATCAGCTGATAGCTCAGGCGGAGTTTTTTCCAACACGTTTTTAGCCGATTGTACAATCATTGCTACCGATTCATGTAATGCACGTTCAATTTCTTCAGAATGGATCGTAATTGTACGAGGTAAGCCTGTTACCATATCACGACCGCGAATATCCATTGAATCGCTACGTCCACCTTTGAAAACTGTGCCGATTGTCATTTTGATTGCTTCTGCTGTACGCTCACCAATTAGCAATTTATATTCCTTTTTAATATATTGCAAAATATCATTATCAAAAACGTCGCCCGCTACCTTAATAGACTCACTTGTTACAATGTCACCCATTGAAAGTACTGCAATATCTGTAGTTCCACCACCGATATCAACTACCATATTGCCGCTTGGTTGGAAAATATCCATACCTGCACCGATTGCCGCAACTTTCGGCTCTTCCTCTAAATATACTTTTTTACCACCAGATTTTTCAGCGGCTTCGCGAATAGCTTTTTGCTCTACACTTGTAATATTTGTAGGACAGCAAATCAAGATACGTGGTTTAGATAAAAACCCTTTTAAATTTAATTTATTGATGAAATGTCTAAGCATCGCTTCAGTAACATCAAAATCTGCAATCACTCCATCGCGTAATGGCCGAATTGCAGTTATATTACCGGGCGTGCGACCCACCATTTGACGAGCTTCTTCTCCTACAGCTAAAACTTTGTTTGTCTTTTTATCTATTGCTACCACTGAAGGTTCATTAAGGACGATTCCTTTACCTTTTACGTGAATTAATACGTTCGCAGTTCCTAAGTCAATGCCTATATCCTTCGAAAACATTTTAAATTTCTCCTTCCCGCCAGTTCAAACTACATAACGTTCCTATTGTCTATTTATCTAGAATATTTTATCACACCCCATTGGTAATTTCACCTAAATTTAGTTATTCCGCTTGTTTTCCTACAATTATATGTACACAAGTAGCAAAGTACAAAAAAAGAACGAATCATTATTGACTCGCTCTTTCTTTCCACTTGTTTTTCGTTGCCTCTCCTCCACGAATATGACGTACGGCTTTATGGTAGGCGAGAATCTCTTTCACTTGATCAGCTAATCCTTCATGAATTGTTGGTAATCGCTCTGTTAAATCTTTATGCACCGTACTTTTTGAGTAACCTGTCATTTTCGCGAGGACACGCACAGTTTCACGCGTCTCAATCAATAATTCACCGAGGCGTATGCAGCGCTTCCGAATGTGCTCGTGCACGTTCTTCGTCCTTTCCACA
Organism: Lysinibacillus sp. NPDC097162; assembly: GCF_044762185.1. Lineage (NCBI taxonomy): Bacteria > Bacillati > Bacillota > Bacilli > Caryophanales > Bacillaceae > Lysinibacillus > Lysinibacillus sp. NPDC097162. The sequence continues at coordinate 128,257 of NZ_JBIWDT010000002.1, forward strand.
CAATTTCACAAAATGGCTTTGGCATCAGATGCACGTCTGCGCATTTCTTCACCTTATGTGAGGACAAAGCTATTCAGAACACGTTTGGCACTTTCTCGTTAAAATGCTGATTTTTTTAAAATGCTAGTAATTTTTTAGGATTGATATATTTCCCGTTTTCTAGTACTTCAAAATGCATGTGTACGCCAGCTGCTTGATTCCACTCATTGTCAGTCGCTTTTCCAAGTGCCTGACCTTGTGTAACTTCATCGCCTTCTTTTACGACAATATCCTTCACAGAGCTGTAATGTGTTTGCATACCATTTGCATGCTCTAGAACGATTTTATTGCCTGTGAATGCATCTAGTTTTACTTCTAGTACTTTACCACTCAACGCAGCAACTACTTCAAATTCCTCTCCATTCATAGAAAGAGAAATGCCTGATGAAGTTGTAAAAGTTTGATTGAATACCATTAAAGCATTCTCACGTGACTCTTCATTGGCTTCTAACTCATAAAATTCCTGTGAAACTTGTACTTTACTAAAGTCAGCTTCTTTGAATGGATACTTCATGTTTTCTGTTCGTGCATTTGTTTCAACTACTGGACCTGGGTCTACCTGTGCTAAATCTGGTAATGGCGCCTCTTCTTTTGATACGAGACTATTGTAACCAAATAACAAACCTGCTAACACTAACGCACCCCCACCGTATACTACCGGCCAAAACCAAGGTTTTTTCTGCAATTGTCCTTTTTCATTTTGAGAAGTTTTACTATTTTTATCCTCTCTCATTTTCATCACCTCTAGTTGCAGTGTGAACAACTAGAAGCTATTTTAAACATGCATCTATTTTTTTTATCTCAACTTCTTGATAATAATAGTGTAAAATTTCTGAGGCGGTCTTTCCTTCACCTGCCATCGCATTTGCACCATACTGACTCATGCCAACTCCGTGACCATATCCCTTCGTTGCTACTTGAACTTTTCCAGTATCTCTACTATATGAAATCTTAAAATCTGTTGACGGTAATTGTAAGAGTGTTCTAACCTCTCTACCTGACCAGACGTTTTTCCCCATCTGTAACCGTTCAACACGTCCTGAATCATTAAGGAACAATTGTATACGGCCAAAGTCTGTCGCCTGCCATTTAACCGGCCACAAGGCATTCCATTCGGCTAGCGTCCATTGTTCTATTGTTGCAAACTTTGGAGATGCTTGATCGGACATACTCGTAACGCTTTGTAAATATGGTAAGTCATTACCGCTGTAGCCATAAGCACTTTCCGTTTTCCCATTACTCGTTGAATGAAACATTGCTGTTATTAATTCATTATCATATAGAAGTACTTGTCCTTGTGTTTCTGTAATGGCTTCGACAATTTTCTTTTCATTTCCCGGGAAATTGCTAGTCCAATTTGCTTTTCTTTGTTCCTTATTATAGTAAACTTGCCTTGCAACTGTAGGTGCAATGGTATTCTTGCCGTAATTTGTCGTTTTCAGAGCATATGTCCTTGCTGCAATTGCTTGTGCTTTTAAAGCTTCTTTATTAAAAGAAACGGGCATTTCTGCAGCAACTACACCCACTATATACGTTTCTAAAGGAATTTTTTCCTGTTGTCCCTCCACTTCTATGAATATTTCACAGGCTTTTTCCGTCGTTTGTGGAGAATTGTTAAAATTGTCTTCCGTTCGTCTCTCACTGAATGCTAAAGGAAGCATATATAATGCGCCAATTAAACAAATAACACCAATACTCATTATCCATTTTTTCATATGGAATAATATGCGAGAACTCTTTAATATATGAGCGTTCTACTAAACGTAAAAGACTTATTATCTTGTTTTGAAGAGTAGATTTTGATTTAACAACAAAAAATCTCTTTGCTTATTATAAGCAAAGAGATTTCAATATCATTAGTTTGTTGGTAATTCCAATGAAGCTTTTTCCTTTTGTACAACTTCCATCGTTGTTACACGTTCAATATTAGCGCCAAGTGACGCTAATTTCCCATGAAAGTCTACATAACCACGATCTAAATGGTGAAGCTTTGTAACTCTCGTAATACCCTCTGACACAAGACCAGCTAAAATTAGTGCAGCGGCAGCTCGTAAATCTGTTGCCATAACCTCAGCTCCCTGTAGGTCTACTGGCCCTTCGATAAAGACAGAGCGGCCTTCAATTTTTGCTCCTGCATTCATGCGACGAAACTCTTCTACGTGCATAAAACGGTTTTCAAAAACAGTTTCAGTAATAATACTCGTACCTTCAGCAGTTAACATTAAGGCCATCATTTGTGATTGCATATCCGTTGGGAATCCTGGATGCGGCATTGTTTTAATATCCACGGCTTTTAATGTTTGCGGTACATGTACGCGTATACCTTCATCTAGCTCTGTAATTTCAACGCCCATTTCTCGCATTTTAGCTATTAAAGCCGTCATATGCTCTGGCACAGCGTTTTCTATCGTTACATCACCTTTTGTTATCGCTGCGGCTACCATAAATGTACCTGCCTCAATACGGTCTGGAATAATATGATGTTCTATTCCATATAATGTGTCAACGCCTTCTATACGAATCGTATTCGTACCTGCACCGATAACACGCCCACCCATACTATTAATGAAGTTAGCAAGATCTACAATTTCTGGTTCTTTTGCTGCATTTTCAATGACAGTCGTTCCTTTTGCTAAAGATGCAGCCGTCATAATATTTTCTGTAGCTCCAACACTTGGGAAATCCAAATACACATTCGCACCTTGTAAACGACCCTCTACCTTCGCTTCCACATATCCGTGCCCAAATGAAATTTTTGCGCCCATTGCCTCAAAGCCTTTTAAATGTAATTCTATTGGTCGTGAACCGATTGCACAACCACCAGGTAAAGCTACACGTGCAAAGCCATTTCGAGCAAGTAAAGAACCCATCACTAAAATAGATGCACGCATTTTACTCACAAATTCAAATTGAGCTTCACTTGAAAGATCCTTTGTTGCGTCTATATATACTATATTGTCTTCTGGTATATATGTAACATCAGCGTTTAGACTTTTAAGTACTTCATTTATGGTATAAACATCTGCTAAGTTAGGGACTTCTTTAATTACATTTTCTCCTTTTGAAGCAAGTAAAGCTGCTGCCAGGATTGGTAACACTGCATTTTTTGCGCCCTCTACACGAACTTTTCCCTGTAGCTTTTGGCCGCCAGTCACTATAATTTTATCCACCCTACGTCCCTCCGAATTCAATCTCTTAACCTATCGAAAATTTATTTTAAAAAAAGATGTATAATGTCATAATCAGTAAACAAACAACTTTATAGTACAACTTTTCACACGCTCGTTCAAGCGTCCAAATCACTATTTTAATGCATTTATTGATATTTTGCTATTTATTTATTGTACGCATTATTTTTTTTTTTGTGAATGACCAATAACACGGAAAAAAATGTAATTCTCTTATACATAACGAAAGTTCGTGACTAAAATATATCCGTTTATATGGATTGTTAAACCTCTTTTGTACATATTTCAAAGGACCACATAAGTTATCTTATGGAGCCCTTCGAAATATGTACCTATAAAATTATGCTTCCGTCTACATATTATGTTAACTTCGCTAAATTTAAAATAAGTACGGAAGTTTTCCAGACCATCCTGAAATTTGAAGAAAGAAATTAGAAACTGCTGTGCCTATCGCAATGCTTAGCAAAATATAAATCAACTGTATTTGAAAAACTTTATTTTTCTTAAATAGTTTTTCTAGCATGAAGGCCTGCAAAGCGTAAAATGTGATAGCAATAAAAAATAGATGCGATAGAATCCCCATTAAAGCTTCTTGCCCTACTGCTTCATAAATTTCCACATCGTGTTCCTCCATTTAAAAAACGGGCAGATATTGAATCTGCCCGTTAAAAATTGAATTAGATATTACCCTCATGAACGTTGATACGATTCAACGCACGTTTTAATGCTAGGTCAGCACGTTTGAAATCAATGTTATCTTGTTTGCTTTGAATTCGTCCTTCAGCGCGTTTAACGGCTTCTTTAGCACGTTGAACATCGATGTTTTCAGCAATTTCAGCAGAAGGTGCTAAAATTGAGATCTTTTCTGGACGAACTTCAATGAAACCACCGCTTACAGCTACAACTTCTGTTGAACCGTCTTCTTTTTTCAGCTTCACTGCACCAATTGCAAGTGGAGCAACCATTGGAATATGGCCAGCAAGAACACCGATCTCACCTGAAGTTGTTTTCGCGATTACCATTGATACTTCAGAATCGTATACTGGGCCGTCGGGAGTGACAATATTGACTGTAACTGTCTTCATATTTTTTCCTCCTCGTCCCTAGTATTAAACCTCTACGCCCATGCTTTTCGCTTTTTCAACTACTTCTTCAATAGATCCAACTAAACGGAAAGCATCTTCTGGTAGGTGATCGTGTTTACCATCAAGGATTTCCTTGAATGAACGAACCGTTTCTTTAACAGGAACGTAAGAACCTTTTTGACCAGTGAATTGTTCCGCAACGTGGAAGTTTTGAGATAAGAAGAATTGAATACGACGAGCACGTTCAACTGTTTGTTTATCTTCATCAGATAACTCATCCATACCTAAGATAGCAATGATATCTTGTAATTCACGGTAACGTTGGATTGTACGTTGTACGCCAGTTGCTACTGCGTAGTGCTCAGCGCCTACGATTTCTGGTGATAATGCACGAGAAGTCGAAGCTAATGGGTCAACCGCAGGGTAGATACCCATTTCAGATAATTTACGCTCAAGGTTAGTAGTTGCATCTAAGTGGGCGAAAGTTGTAGCTGGAGCCGGGTCAGTATAGTCATCGGCTGGTACATAGATCGCTTGAATAGAAGTTACAGATCCTTTGTTAGTAGATGTGATACGTTCTTGTAATTTACCCATTTCAGTTGCAAGTGTTGGTTGGTAACCTACCGCAGAAGGCATACGACCTAATAGGGCAGAAACCTCAGAACCTGCTTGTGTGAAACGGAAGATATTGTCGATGAATAAAAGTACGTCTGCACCTTGCTCATCACGGAAGTATTCTGCCATTGTAAGACCAGTTAAAGCTACACGCATACGTGCACCTGGTGGCTCGTTCATTTGACCGAATACCATCGCTGTTTGCTTGATAACGCCTGAATCGCTCATCTCGAAGAATAAGTCGTTCCCTTCACGAGTACGCTCACCTACACCAGCGAATACAGAGATACCTGAGTGCTCTTGTGCAATGTTATTGATTAATTCTTGGATTAATACAGTTTTACCTACACCGGCACCACCGAATAGACCGATTTTACCACCTTTGATATATGGTGCTAATAAGTCTACTACTTTGATACCTGTTTCAAGGATTTCAACTGAAGTTGAAAGCTCATCGAAAGTTGGTGCTTCGCGGTGAATTGAATCACGACGAGCATCAGCTGGAATTTCTTCACCTAAGTCGATTACTTCTCCTAATACGTTGAATACACGACCAAGAGTCACTTCACCAACTGGTACTGAGATAGCTTTTCCTGAGTCTGTTACTTCTGCTCCACGTTGTAAGCCATCAGTAGATGACATTGCAATTGTACGAACAGAATCATCACCTAAATGAAGTGCAACTTCTAATGCAAGAGTTGTTGGTTCTTCATTAGGACGTTCAATCTTAACTGTTAATGAGTTATAGATTGCTGGTAATTGGCCATTGTCGAATTTTACGTCAACAACCGGACCCATTACTTGAATAACATGTCCTTTATTCATTACTGTGTACCCTCCTATCGTATTCTTATACGACATTGGTGAGCTGAAGCCTATTCTAAGGCTGCAGCCCCACCAACGATTTCTGTAATTTCTTGTGTAATTGCTGCTTGACGTGCACGGTTATATTGCAATGAAAGATCTCCGATAAGATCAGATGCGTTATCAGTTGCATTTTTCATAGCAGTCATACGAGAAGCATGTTCACTTGCTTTTCCGTCTAATAATGCGCCGTAAACTAGGCTTTCCGCATATTGTGGAAGTAATACTTCAAGAATTGCTTCACCAGATGGTTCGAATTCATAAGAAGCTTTACTGCTTACAGTTGCAATATCAGTTAATGGAAGAAGTTTTTTCTCTGTCACTTCGTTAGCGATAGCGCTAACAAAGTGATTGTAGTACATATAAAGTTCATCATACGTACCGTCAATGAACATACCAACAGCATTACGAGCGATTTCTTTAATATCAGCGAATGTTGGTTGGTCAGGAAGAGCAACTACACTGCTAATAACATTATGATCACGTTTCACAAAGTAATCACGAACAACACGACCTACTGCTAAAATCACGTATTCGTCTTTTGATTTATGACGCTCGTTGATTGTACGTTGCACTTGACGAAGGATACTTGAGTTGTAAGCACCTGCAAGACCACGGTCAGAACCAATGACTAAGTAAGCTGTTTTCTTAACAGGACGTGCAGTTAACATTGGATGTCCACTGTCTTTTGTACCTGAAGCGATAGCGCCTACTACGTCCTGAATTTTTTCCATGTAAGGAACGTAAGCTTTAGCGTTTTGCTCTGCACGACGTAACTTTGAAGAAGAAACCATCTGCATCGCTTTCGTAATTTGTTTCGTACTCTTTGTTGAATTAATACGACCTTTTATTTCGCGTAAGTTTACCACTGGTATTTCACCACCTTTTGTTTTTTAATCAAGCGACTATTTTTCTTGCTTATTCTGATTTAGCGAAAGTTTTTTTGAATGCAGTTAAAGCTGCTACGTATTCCGCGTCAGGAGCAAGTTCTTTAGTAGTACGAACATGATCTAAAACGTTTGTGTGGTTTGTATCTAACCAGCTTAAGAATTCAGATTCAAAACGAACGATATCTTGAACTGGAATATCATCTAAATGACCTTTAGTTAATGCATAAAGGATCGCAACTTGTTTTTCAACTTTAAGTGGTTTGTTTAGGTCTTGTTTAAGAACTTCAACCGTACGTTTACCACGCTCAAGTTTAGCAAGTGTGATTTTATCTAAATCTGAACCGAATTGAGCGAAAGATTCAAGCTCACGGAATGCAGCTAAGTCAAGACGTAGTGTACCCGCAACTTTTTTCATCGCTTTAATTTGAGCAGATCCACCTACACGTGATACAGAAAGACCGGCGTTAATCGCTGGACGTACACCTGAGTTGAATAAGTCAGATTGTAAGAAAATTTGTCCATCAGTGATTGAGATAACGTTAGTTGGGATGTATGCAGAGATATCCCCAGCTTGTGTCTCAACGAATGGAAGAGCTGTGATTGAACCATTTTGATATGTTTCATTTAACTTCGCAGCACGTTCTAATAAGCGGCTGTGTAAGTAGAAAACGTCACCAGGGTATGCTTCACGACCTGGAGGACGGCGAAGAAGAAGTGAAAGTTCACGGTAAGCTGATGCTTGTTTAGAAAGATCATCATACACGATTAATACGTGTTTACCTTGTAACATGAATTCCTCTGCCATAGATACACCAGCGAATGGTGCTAAGAATAATAATGGAGCTGGTTGAGAAGCTGAAGCTGTCACAACGATTGTGTAATCTAAAGCGCCATGTTTACGGAAAGTTTCTACTACACCACGTACAGTAGATTCTTTTTGACCAATTGCAACATAGATACAGATCATGTTTTGGTCATTTTGGTTAAGGATTGTATCGATTGCTACAGATGTTTTACCAACTTGGCGGTCACCAATGATTAATTCACGTTGACCACGACCGATTGGTACAAGTGCGTCAATCGCTTTAATACCAGTTTGTAGTGGTTCGTGTACTGATTTACGAGCCATTACACCGAAAGCTGGGCTTTCGATTGGACGAGATTTAGTTGTGTTGATTGGACCTTGTCCATCCACTGGTTGACCTAGTGGGTTTACAACACGGCCAATTAGTTCTTCACCAACTGGTACTTCCATAATACGACCTGTACGACGAACTTCATCGCCTTCTTTGATGTCTGTGTATGGACCTAAAATAACGATACCAACGTTACCTTCTTCTAGGTTTTGAGCCATACCCATAACACCGTTAGAGAACTCTAGAAGCTCTCCAGCCATGGCGTTGTCGAGGCCATGAGCAAGAGCGATACCGTCACCAATACGGATAACTGTACCAACTTCGCTTACTTTAAGTTCAGATTCATAATTCTCAATCTGTTGTTTAATCAGACTGCTGATTTCTTCAGCCTTGATGCCCATGTATGTCACCTCTCACATTTCTAAATTATTAACCGATTAATTCACGTTTTAGACGCTCAAGCTTGTTCACTACTGAGCTATCATAAATATGGTTACCGATTTGAACACGAATACCACCTAATAATGAAGGATCGATTTCGTTTGTAATGTTTAACGATTGTTTCCCAACAAGTTTACTGAATGCTGCAGAAATTTTAGCGCTTTCTTCAGCAGAAAGTTCACGAGTTGAGAATACAGTTGCATCTGCAGAACCTTGTGCCTGTGCAGCAAGCTCAGCATATGCATTAGCAATTAGCTTCACTTCGTTTACACGTTTCTTCTCAACAAGTAGTTGAACTGTGTGTAAAACTTCTGGCGTTGCACTTGCAAAGATTTCAGCTACCATTTGCTTCTTGCGTTCAATAGAGAACTTAGGCGCGTTTAAAAGTGTTAAAAAATCTGGAGATTCTGTAACAACTTTTGTTAACTCGTTTAAGTCTGCCCCAACTTCTGCAAGAATATTTTTTTGTTGCGCAATTTCAAATAGAGCTTGAGCGTAACGCTTTGCTACAGTTGAATTACTCATTGAGCTTCCCCTGCCTTCGCAATCGTCTCTTCAATTAGAGCACGGTTGTCTGCCTCAGAAATCTCTTTGCTAAGGACTTTAGATGCTGCAAGTACAGATAATGAAACGACTTCATCACGTACAGCTGCGATAGCCTTTTCTTTTTCAGACTCGATTTCACGTAAAGCCGATTCTTTTAAGCGGTTAGCTTCATTGCGAGCTGCTGTAAGAATTTCTTCTTTTTGCATTTCGCCTTGCTTCTTAGCACCCTCAACAATCGATTGTGCTTCCGTACGAGCTTCTTTAAGAAGACTTTTTTGTTCTTCTAAAAATTTGTGCGAATCTTTGCGAGCTTTTTCAGCTGCTTCGATCTCGCTAGCTACTAATTCTTCACGTTGTTGCATAATGCCCATTAATGGACCCCAAGCGAACTTTTTAAGTAGAAGCATTAATACTAAGAAGATGACTAATGTTGAGATGACATCTCCACCATTGAATCCTCCACCTGCACCTAGTACAAGATTGTCTAAAAACACGATTGTTTCACTCCCTTCAAGAGCTTTAACTTCAACATATTAGTTTGTAATACTTAAAAACTTACCTATTTTAAAAAGCTATATTTGCACATAGCTTTTATCTGTTCCAAAATGAAGGGCGAAGTTTCATCTGGTGAATCCTGCTTCGCCACTAGTAAAATTCAGTATACAACTGAATTATTTGTTCATTACGATGAATGCTACTACTACTGCGATGATCGGTAATGCTTCAACTAATGCAACCCCGATGAACATAGTAGTTTGAAGAACGCCACGAGCTTCTGGTTGGCGAGCGATACCTTCAACTGTTTTTGATACGATAAGACCGTTACCAATACCTGCACCAAGTGCACCTAAACCGATTGCGATTGCTGCTGCTAATAAACCTAATGAACCTGTCATTTTAAAATTTCCTCCTTGGAATTGTTTGTTTTTTTGGTTCAAGCATAAAATTTATGCTTTATATTAATGGTCATCGCTCACTTTATGAGCCATGTAAACCATTGTTAACATTGTGAAGATAAAGGCTTGGATAAAGCCGATGAAAATAGAGAAACCTTGCCATGCCATCATAGGAACAATTGCACCTACGAACCCGATCGGACCTGATATTGCTAAACCTGCGATTAATGCAAGTAAAATTTCACCTGCATAAATGTTACCGTAAAGACGCAGACCTAATGTTAAAGTGTTCGCAAACTCTTCAATAATTTTTAGCGGGAACATAAATGACATTGGTTTGAAGAATGTACCAACATAATGGCCTGTACCCTTCATTTTGATACCATAGTATTGAGATAATACTAAAATCATTGTTGCAAGAGTCATTGTAACCGTTGGGTCAGCTGTTGGCGATTTCCACCAAAGTTGATGGTCATAGACGATAGAGAATGGAAGACCTAATAAGTTAGATACTGCGATAAACATAATAAGTGTGATACCTAGAATGTGGAATCGTCCACCAGTTTTCCAGTCCATGTTGCTTTTGATGATATTCTTTACGAAATCCATAATCCATTCCATAAAGTTTTGCATACCAGTCGGTTTTAACTTTAAGTTTCTAGTAGAGATAACAGCGATTAAAAATACGACTATTGCTGCAACTAGTAACATCATAACTGTAGATAAGTTAAATGTTAAAAAACCTATGGTTACTAACGGAGCTTCATGATTCATTGTTATTTTTCACCTCTCTTTCTAATAAAGCACAATTAGTGGTTCCTTACATGAGATACAATTCTCTCGACAAAGAGAACTACGTACGGAATCATTAGCCCTATGACCGTGCTAATCAAGTGAAAATAGTTTGGCAACGAAATGGCTATAGCGACTGCCGCTACACCTGATCCAAAACGCAGTGCTGTACCAAGTGAACCTATTTTCTTCCCTTCACTAATGGAACGATCAAACTTCTCCATACGGCGAACTAAAATCCAAAAATTATACGTACCAAAAAATGCACCGATTGCGATGCCCGCAAAAACTGTTTGAAAGGACGTAAAGCCCCAGCCTAATGCGCAAAGTGCGAGCAAAAAAAATAACGCTCTCTTCTGCACAGCAAAAATGTGATGCAAATCTAGCATTGGTTTGTAGTCTCCTGAATCATTTTTTCGAGTAAAGAAAACGTTTGCTTACCACTTTGTGAAATCAGAAAAGAGCAGTGAAAAACACTACTCACAGCGGAATAGTAATGGGAGAGTCATTTGAATGAAATTACAGGTGTAAATTCCTAATAATGCCTTACACCCCTTACTGATTCGGTGTTAAACCGAAACGCACAAAACGTTGCAAATCGACAGTGATGGTTTGAACTGTCAATTTAGTAGAAACTTGATATAACAAGTGTTTCAACGTCTATCAACGATTAGAAACCCTTATCATTCTTACCCTTTGTAAGCATACAATAGGTGATATTTGAAGTCAATTAGTAAAGGAGAAAAACTTCACAGCTACTATACTCTTGTCAAATTGTTGACAAATTTGTGTATGAACTTTCATAGATTACAATTTTTTTTTTGGAATAATGCAAAAAAAAGCTAATTTACGACAGAAATTTGCTCGTAAATTAGCTACACATTAAATTTTAGTTCTTTTTGCTTATTTTTAAAATTAAAAATGGTGTATTACTTGCTTTTTTGTAAAAAATTCAAGAGAGCTTCTACGATACGCTGTGAAGCATGACCATCTCCATAAGGATTTGAGGCTTTTGCCATTGCTTCATACGCCTCTTTATCCTCTAGCAATTCTTTTGCAAGAGAATAAATTGTTTCCTCTTCTGTTCCTGCTAGTTTCAAAGTTCCAGCAGCAATTCCTTCCGGACGCTCTGTCGTATCACGAAGCACAAGAACTGGCTTTCCTAATGATGGCGCTTCTTCTTGAACACCACCAGAGTCAGTTAAGATCATGTACGAATTCGCAGCGAAGTTATGGAAATCAAAAACTTCAAGAGGTTCAATTAAATGCACGCGATCATTATCGCCTAATATTTCATTGGCAATTTCTCGCACAGCCGGGTTCATATGCACAGGATAGACAACTTGAACATCTTCGTGCTCCGCTAACAGTCGAGTAATTGCTCGGAACATATGACGCATTGGCTCGCCTAGATTTTCACGACGATGTGCTGTTAATAATATCATTCGATCGTTTGCTATTTTTTCTAACACAGGATGTGTATAATGCTCACTCACCGTTGTAGCTAATGCATCAATAGCCGTATTGCCTGTGACAAAAATAGTATCTGCGTTTTTATTTTCATCTAAAAGATTTTTCTTTGATACTTCTGTTGGGGCAAAGTGCAAATCAGCCATGACACCTGTCAGCTGACGATTCATTTCCTCTGGGTAAGGTGAATACTTATTCCATGTTCGAAGACCTGCTTCAACATGACCAATGGCAATTTGATTATAAAACGCTGCTAAGCTTGCAATGAATGTTGTAGCAGTATCACCATGCACTAAGACAATATCAGGTTGCGCTTCTTTCATGACTTTATCTAAACCTTGTAATGCATTGGTTGTCACATCAATTAGAGTTTGACGATCCTTCATTATATTTAAATCGTAGTCTGGTGTAATTTTAAATGTTTCTAATACTTGGTCAAGCATTTGGCGATGTTGTGCTGTTACAGTCACAATTGATTCCACTTGCTCGGGATGTTTTTGCAATTCCAATACAAGCGGGGCCATTTTTATCGCCTCTGGTCTCGTACCGAAAATCGTCATCACTTTCCATTTTTTCGTCAAAACGATTTGCACCGTCCTTTGGTTGTATTGTATATCAAGTGCAATGGTCCACATTCATTACTAAGAAGAGAGACTTAATTGCCTAAACATACTATGAAACGTCCTTCAATAATGAAGGACGCTTTCAAATGCTATAAAGTTGCTATAGGAAAAACGTTATTGCTCTTTAAGCAATAACTCCACTTTTTATTTCGTACCGAATAAACGGTCTCCAGCATCACCTAGACCTGGAACAATGTAACCATGGTCATTTAACTTTTCGTCAAGTGCAGCAATATAGATGTCCACATCTGGATGTTCATCTTGAATTACTTTTACACCCTCTGGCGCAGCAATTAAACACATAAATTTAATGCTTTTCGCACCGCGTTTTTTCAGTGAATTGATAGCTTCCACTGCTGAACCACCCGTAGCAAGCATTGGGTCTACAATAATGAAATCGCGTTCTTCCACATCTGCTGGAAGTTTTGCATAGTACTCAACAGGTTTTAATGTTTCAGGGTCACGATAAAGACCAATATGACCAACTTTCGCAGCTGGAATTAGTTTTAATACGCCGTCAACCATGCCGATGCCTGCACGTAAAATCGGTACAATTGCAAGTTTTTTCCCAGAAAGAACTTTTGTTTTCGCGATTGTTACTGGTGTTTCAATTTCAATTTCTTCTACAGGCATTTCTCGCGTAATTTCGAATGCCATTAATGTTGCGACCTCATCAACTAGCTCACGAAATTCTTTAGTTCCTGTATTTTTATCACGAATATAAGTTAACTTGTGTTGGATTAGTGGATGATCAAATACGTATACTTTGCTCAAAGGGGTTCTCTCCTAACCGTTCGGATTTCATTTTTATCTCAACTAGTATAACAGAAAACAGGAGTTGTCTCAAAAATAAATTCGAGATATCCCCTTTTCCAGAGTGTTTGCTACATGTAGAAGCAAATTATACGTCAAGTATAGAATCTAGTTGCTCAATCGCCATCGGTTTATAATAGAAGTAACCTTGTCCGACTTTACAACCAAGCGCACGTAATATCTCTACCTGTTCCTCATTTTCGATTCCCTCTGCAACAGATGTCATACCTAAATTTAATGCAAGCTGAATGATTGATCGGACAATTGCTAATGTTGCTGCATCATTTATATCATTTATAAAGCTACGATCAATTTTCAACTCAGTGAACGGTAATCTTTGTAAATAACTAAGTGAAGAAAAACCTGTTCCAAAATCATCCACCGATGTTTTAAAGCCATAGCTCTTTAATTCTTGAATAATGGCGAATGCAGTTTGAAAATCAACTAAGCCAATATTTTCTGTTACCTCTAAAATAATATTACTTGGATTAATCATATATTTTTCAACTAATTGCCGGATATCCTTAACAAAATGAGGATAGTAAAAGTGATCAGGCGATATATTAACCGCAACCTCTACTAACTTCTTCCCCAATTGTTGACGCTCCGCTAGCCAAGCGAGAACAATTTCTAAAATTTGTATGTCGATTTCACGAACCTTCCCTGCATTTTCGGCAACTGGTATAAACATAGCTGGTGATACAAAGCCAAGAACCGGTGAATGCCAACGAGCTAGCGCTTCAATACTTTGAATTTCGCCTGTTCGTAAATCTACTTTTGGTTGTAGATTTACAGAAATCTCTTTATTTTTAAGCGCTTGTGATAAATGATTTAAAACAGTCATCTGTTGCTCTAGTAAATCATTGCGTTCCTTCGTAAATATCTCCATATGCGTTCCTGGTTTGTTGGCAGCATAAGATAAAGCATTATCTGCAAATCTGATTGCATCTGCAATTTTAATATCTTTATCAAAGGAAGATATGCCAGTTTTTAAAGTAATATAAATATGCTTACCATTTATAATAAACGGCTGGCGTGTTAATTCTTTTATGCGAACCTCATAATCGTTTAAGTCTTCATTAGGTGTCACTTGTGAAATAATAAGACTAGAACTTGTGAATCTAGCAATATACTCATTCAAATCCTTCTTATGTTCTTGAAGACGTCTAGCAATTTGTCTTAATAATTCATCCCCCGCTTCTCGGCCATATAATTCAACGACTTGATGGAATTCACTTGGTTTTATGATTTTAATAAAACCTATTCGCCCTCGTTGTTCTTCCTTTTCTATCTTATTTAAAAAGCTATGTCGATTTGGCAAGCCAGTCGTAATATCTTTATAAGCTAAATCCCATATTTTTTTCTGTGTTTTCGCATACGAATACGCTAATGCAACGAGCGCTCCAATTTTTTGAAACACATTGTTAAAAAACACACTTTCACCCGGATATTGAGAAAAAATTGCAAAAAGTCCGATCGCTTGTTGCTTTTGATTGCGAATAGGTACAAACCATCCCGAGTGATTATTTGTTAGACTAGCAAAGTTTTTAAATTCTATTGGAATAGCAACCTCTTCTAGTTTATTTGCTATTATCGGTGTTTCCTGTTGCATCACCTTTCTATAGAAGTCATTCATCTCGAAAAGCTGAGGTACATGTTGGTGAGCACTATTAGAAGTAAAAACTTGCAAATAATTTGAATCTATTTTGATAAGAACCGAGCTAAACACATATGGCATGAAAAATTGATCTATTTTGCTACAAATAGTGTCCATTTTTTTATAAAATGGATAGTCCTTTTCAATTGCCTCATAAACGGTTTTCTCTAATTCCGCTATAAAATCTTCAGTATGATAATACGTAATATCCTTCACGATTATTAACACAAATAATGTTTCATTATCATTATTTTGAAAAGGAAGGGTTTGCATTTCTGCCCAAAATGGTGGCTGTTCGAAGCGATGATGGTGCAACTTTTCTGTCACCATTGCTCCACTATGTATGTTCTCTTTTATTTTTTCAAGCATTGTCGTCGGTAACTCACTTGAAAGCATCGCAAAATAATCTGTTTCTAAAATCTGTGAACGTATTGCATTTGTAAGCGTGCAAAAAGAATTATTACATTCCACTATGAAATTAGTTTTAGCATCCAAAATAACATAGCTTTCTTTAGATTGTTCACCTAAGTTACGAATTGTAGTTAATAAAATATTTTTTTGTACGTCCATAGATTTAGTAACCATCCAACCCCTCCCGTCTATATCCATCAATTCTACCCCTTTATATTGTACATAAAAAATTCAATAAATTGTCACTTTTACAAAAAAACAATTTTTCTTTGGGACATTAATTGTCCTTATTCAATATAATATAACCTTTTATCCTATATTTATGTAAAAAAATCCAAAAATAAGATTAATTTATTTTTATATAAGCAAAAAATATAGTTTTGCAGTTTAATCTATCAATTACACTTCCGTATTTTTTCGTGCTTGCTCGAAAATCTTCTTTCGGCTTCATTTCATAGCTTTCTATAGTAGTGAACCAAAAATTGGGCTAAAACAAAATTAAAAACTAAAGGCTGTGCCTAAAGTGAACAACACACTTAAGACACAGCCTATAATTAAACAATACTGATTATGCGTATAATGGATGTTTATCAGTTAAAACTTTAACACGATCTTTTGCATCTGCTTTTACCGCTTCATCTTCTGGGTTTTTAAGTACAGCTGCGATAATAGCGCCTACTTCTTTCATGTCTTCTTCTTTAAAGCCACGTGATGTAACTGCAGGTGTACCAATACGAATACCAGAAGTAACAAATGGAGATTCTGTATCGTAAGGAATTGTATTTTTGTTAGTTGTAATTCCTACTTCATCAAGCGCGTGCTCTGCTACTTTACCAGTTAAGCCAAGAGATTTTACGTTTAAAAGTAATAAGTGATTATCCGTACCGTTAGATACGATTTCTACACCCTCTTCGATTAACACTTCTGCTAAAGCACGTGCATTTGCTTTAATTTGTTTTGCGTAGTCTTTGAAATCAGGTTGTAAAGCTTCGCCAAATGCTACAGCTTTTGCAGCGATAACATGCATTAATGGTCCACCTTGGATACCTGGGAAGACAGATTTATTTAATTTTTGCTCCCATTCTTTTGACGCAAGAATTAAACCACCACGTGGTCCACGTAATGTTTTATGTGTTGTAGATGTAACAAAATCAGCGTAAGGAACTGGTGATTGGTGCTCTCCAGCAGCTACTAGCCCAGCGATGTGCGCCATATCCACCATAAAGTAAGCTCCTACTTCGTCTGCGATTTCACGGAATTTTGAGAAGTCGATTTCACGTGGGTATGCAGATGCACCAGCTACAATTAGTTTTGGTTTGTGTGCTAACGCTTTTTGACGAACGTCTTCATAGTCGATTACATGTGTATCTTCTGTTACACCATACTCTACGAAATTATAAAGGATACCTGAGAAGTTTACAGGAGAACCATGTGTTAAGTGACCACCATGTGAAAGGTTCATTCCTAGAACTGTGTCACCTGGTTGTAAAATTGTATGGTATACAGCCATGTTTGCTTGTGCACCAGAGTGCGGTTGTACGTTAGCATATTCTGCACCGAAAAGTTCTTTCACACGATCACGTGCAATATCTTCTACTACGTCTACGTGTTCACAGCCACCATAGTAACGTTTTCCAGGATAACCTTCAGCATATTTGTTAGTAAGAACTGAACCTTGTGCTTCCATTACTGCTTCAGATACAAAGTTTTCAGATGCAATTAACTCGATATTCGCTTGTTGACGTTTTTTCTCAGCTAAAATCCCATCTAATACTGCTTTGTCTTGTACTGCTAATTTTTCGTATGCCATGTTTGAAAAAGCCTCCTAAGTATAATCGTTATTTACATGTACCTCTGACAACAGAAGTAGTGTTATTTATATACAGCACGTTCGCCACCAATTAGTTTTGGACGTGTTGTTGCTACTGTGACAACCGCTTCTCCTACTGATCGCACTGAGGTACGAACTGGAACAGCTACTTCTTTTAAATGCATGCCAATTAACGTTTGGCCTATATCAATACCTGCATGTGCACGTATTGCCTCTACAACTACCGGGCTTTCCAATTTTGTATAAGCATACGCTGACATCGATCCACCCGCAGTGCGAACAGGAATAACAGCCACAGGTTCATAGCCCAACTGTTCTGCAACTGAAGCTTCCATCGTAATAGCTCGATTTATATGCTCACAGCCTTGGAATGCTAAAAATAATTGATGTTTCTTTGCAAATGCCTGCAATGGCGCAAAAATTGCTTCTGCTGTTTCAAGTGCACCTGCTGTGCCAATTTTCTGACCAATCACTTCAGACGTAGAGCAGCCTACGACAAAAATAGTCTTTGGTCGCAGTACTACCTGCTCTTCGAATTCACTGAGTAACTGAGTCAATTGCGTTTGTATTTGTTGCACAACCATTAAGCTCAGCCCCTTATTTTGATGTCTTCTATTTACGTTAGGCGTCAAGCTAAGGTAAAAGTGACAGTGCAAGACTGTCACCACCTATTTGTTTTTGCGTTAACGGCTGAAGACGTTCTTGTATTACTGTTCTAATTCAGCGATTTTTTCTACGCGGCGTGTATGACGCCCGCCTTCAAAATCAGTTTCAAGCCATGTTTGCGCGATTTCACGTGCTAGGCCTGGACCAATTACGCGCTCACCCATCGCTAAAATATTTGAATCATTATGGCAACGTGTTGCCTTTGCACTAAATACATCATGCACTAATGCACAACGAATGCCTTTTACTTTGTTCGCAGCGATGGACATGCCAATCCCTGTGCCACAAATTAAAATGCCTTTATCAAATTCCCCGTTAGCAACACCTTCAGAAACTGGCTTTGCATAATCAGGATAGTCTACTGAATCCGCAGATTGTGGACCAAAATCTTCGTAGCTAATATTAAGCTCATCTAACAGTTGCATAATCTCACGACGTAAATTATTGCCTCCGTGATCAGAAGAAATTGCTATTCTCACTGGGTTCCCTCATTTCGAAATATAGTCAACATTAGTTTACCACTTCTCTTTCAAGAATAACATGATTTTTGTTGCAATTTTATGCTGATTTCTCCTAAAAGACGAACATTTCTTGTATTTCGATTGAAAAACGTTCATTTTTAAGTACTATTTCTGTGGATAATGTGAATATCCTGTTAATAAATTCGGATAATGGTCTTTTGTTGTAATATTCCCTCTTCTGAAGTTTTTCTACCTTTTCAACTACAGTGGACATACTATTTCAATATTTTTTCATTTGGACCTGTTAATAACGTTCAAGCTTCCTGTCAACGAGTATTTGGTCAATCCATAGAAAAAACTGTGGACAAGCTCTTTTTTAAGGCTGTCCACAGTCTGTCATTTACATGTATTATTTAAATGCTTTTTCTTACTATGCTTCTCTATCAAATTGTAGAATCATTTTATGCAACGCTTCGGATTGTTTTTTCAAGTCTTGTGCAAGTTGTTCTACTTGTTCAATTGCATGTGCTTGCTCTTCTGTTGCACTGCTCACTTCTTGTGCACCAGCCGATGTTTCTTGAGCAATGGCTGCTACTTCTTGTGATTGTCGAGCAGTTGTTTCAATATTGTGCATTTGTTTTTCAATTAATGAAGATATCTCTACGATCGCGTTTGCCATTTCATGGACACTTGATGACATCCCTTCAACCGCAGTCGTAGTTTCAGAAACACGCGCTGCCTCTTTAGTCGCAAATGACACTTGTTGATTCATTTGTTTCACAACAACTTCAACATTATGTTGCATTGATTGAATAAGAGTCGTAATTCCTTGTACAGCCTTTGCACTTTCATCGGCCAAGCCACGAACCTCTTCTGCCACAACCGCAAAGCCTTTGCCATGTTCTCCTGCACGGGCAGCTTCGATAGATGCATTTAATGCTAGTAAATTTGTTTGTGCCGCAATATCACCTACTAAACTAATGATACGCTCAACTTGTCCAGCATTGTCTTCTAATGTACGAATACTTTCTAGTGCTTCGTTGTTGCCAGCTGCAATTTGTTGAATGCTATTGACTAACGTTTCAATCGCTTTTGTTGTATTAGTTAAATTATGTAAAATCTCTTTCGATTGTACTGCTGACTGTTCCGCTCTAGTATTCACTTCTGTTGCTAATGTGCGCACATCTTCAATCGCCTCTGCTGTATCTTGTACTGCTGTAGCTGAAGCTTCTGCTCCTGCGGAAATATGTTTTACCGTCACCGCAATACCGTCTGCTTTCTTTGTCGCAACAGCGGTTTCATCGGATAACTTGATAATCGATTGATTTGTTTGTTGAAAGTTTTGATCGATACTTTCTACCATGTGGCGTAAATTTAACACCATTTGTTGGAATGCAACTGCCACTGAACGAATCTCATCATTCGTTTTTGGCATCACTACATCCTCTCCAATTTTTCCTTCTGCAACGCGTGTAGCAGAGTATTCAAGTCGCTGTAACGGCTTGATTAAAATAACGCTGAAAATTGCCGCTAAAATACCTGACCATATAATCCCTAATAAATAAGTAATCACTTCAAATAGCTTACGATTAATTTCCGGGAAAAAAGTAGGTTGTATAAATTCAATGAATACAAAGCTGATACTATACGTGATCAGTGCAAGAATACTTACAAATAATACTAGTTTAAGTCGTAAGCCAAACTGTTTTTTCATAGTGCCCCTCAATTCTTCTCAAGTATTTTAACTAACTGTTCTACTAATTTCTCTAGTTCTGTAAATGTTGCTTCATAAATAGCTTTATTTCCGCCGTAAGGGTCTACAACATTCTCTAAACTTCCTTCGTTCGCATATTCTTTCAGTGTAAAAACCTTTTTTTCTGTGTTCGGGTAGTAAGCGATAATAGTATCTCTGTGCGCTGTCGTCATTGTTAAAATTAAATCGGCCCACTCTATTTCAGCCATAGATAATTGTGTTGCTGAATGTTGATGTGTCATATTCGCTTCATTTAAAACTTGCTGCGCATGTGCTGACATTTCAGCGTTCGGCATTGCATAAATACCAGCAGAACGAACCTGAACATTGTTGATTTGCTTATGCTTTAAAATAACCTCTGCCATCGGACTGCGACAAGTATTTCCGGTACAAACAAATAATATATTCACACTTATCACCTTCCTTATTATTTTCGGAGCGCTAAAATACTCATAATGATAAAAACAAATCCTGCAATAATTTGAATTTTGTTTCCAAAAAAAACCTGACTTCTGCGTGCTATAACTAAAGCCCCATATGCGCAAATGAAAGCACTCATTCCAGCACTAATAATAAAAATTGTTTTTTCTAAGTTAAGCATACCAAAAGAAACACTTACTGAAAAGGTATCTAGGCTAGCAGTCACAGCTAATAATACAGGTGAAATGGTTATTTTCTCATTTTTGTTGGAAGACAAAAGTAAATGTAGACCAATGCTAAATAATAGAATACAGGAAATCCATTGACCCCAATCTAATAAAAAACGCACTAAGTAATTTCCTAATTCAAAGCCGAGTAGTGGAAAAAGCATATGTAATGTTGCTGTCCACATTGACAAAAATAATCGATATTTAACATTTGGAATTAATACAAATAAACCGACGACATCGACAGACGTTAAAATACCTGCAAGAATACCCTGCAAGAATGCACTCCTTCGCTTCCTAATATTTTATCATTTTATGCTCGGAAATACAGTATTATCATAATGAACGATAAGACATTTTCCATATTATAAAATCCTATTTTTAAATGATTAATAGTGAATTGTTTGTAAATTGTTTGAGTGCCTGACACTTTAAATTGTAAAAACCCACTTCGCTTTCCGCGGGCACAGTGTAAGCCGCAACCCTCGCTAGCGCGCGGTTTGTTGCGTCTTACTACTTGTGCTGTCCCGCAGGAGTCTACGTGGATTTTTACTTCGTTGTTATGCTAATACGGAAAATTGTTTGTGAATTGTTTGAATGCCTGACACTTTAAATCGTAAAAATCCACTTCGCTTTCCGCGGGCACAGAGTAAGTCGCAACCCTCGCTCATGCGCGGTTTGTTGCGTCTTACTACTTGTGCTGTCCCGCAGGAGTCTACGTGGATTTTTACTTAGTTGTTATGCTAGCATGGTAAATTGTTTGTGTGCCTGGCACTCATATCAACACGCACATAAAAAAACCCATCTTATATAGATGAGTTTTTTATTATAGTCTTATTAAATCGCGGGGAAACTTGGGAGAATCGCCGGTTGAAGTTCTTGAAACGCCGATAAGAACATTGAAATCGCCGATACTTAGTGCAAAATCGCTGATAGATCCACTAAATTAAAGTGAATACCATTTGCCACCAGCCGCTTTTTCAAGTCTGTTCATAATAGCAGCGCCTACACCTTCTGTAGATGTCGTCGTCACTAGAATAACGGTAGCTTCTGTTTTATCACATGCTCGTAACGCATGATATAGTGCCGCTCCCATCTCTTCTTTACTACCTGCTTCACCAATTGAAAAGTAATAATCTATGTTAATATGCTTAAAGCTCTCTGGTGCTAGAAGTGCTACTTTATGATGTTGGGCTTGAAGTTGTTGTATGGCTTGCTGTACTTTTTGTTCATCACAATCTATTAAGTATACGGGCGCATTAGGAGCATAATGCGTATATTTCATGCCTGGAGCTTTCGGTGTCTCTTCCATTGTCTGCTCCATTTTAGTCGGTTGAATAACCGGACCTATTACGGACTCTAACATTTCCTTTGTAATGCCACCCGGACGTAATATAACTGGTGGTTCATGCGTAACATCTAGCACAGTTGATTCAAAGCCAATTCCTGTAGAACCTCCATCTAAAATATACGGTATGTACCCTTCTAAATCATCTTTTACATGAATCGCTTCTGTTGGGCTTGGTTTCCCGCTACGATTCGCACTTGGAGCAGCAAGTGGTTTTTGAATTTGCTGTAATAATGCTAGTGCAACTGGATGATCCGGCATACGAATTCCGACAGTCTTTAATCCTGCTGTCACACTTTCTGCCAGAACATTTGGCTTTACTGGCATAATGAGTGTAAGAGGACCTGGCCAAAATGCATCCATACATTTTTTTGCGAGCTCAGAAATATGTTCGATATAAAGATAAACTTCCTCTTTCGTTCCTATGTGGACAATAAGTGGATTATCTGAAGGACGCCCTTTTGCCTTAAATATCTTTCTGACTGCATCATCATTTGTAGCGACTGCACCTAAACCGTAAACCGTTTCTGTTGGAAATGCCACAACCTCTCCAGCATTTAAGATATCCACAGCTTGTGCATAAGTTATTTGACTATTCACATTACTATCCACAATCTTACACACGGTTTCCATATGAAAAACCTTCTTTCAATCGTTGTTTTTTTCTGAATTATCCACATTTTGTTCATAACTTATCAATAATTGTGTATAAGTTATCTGAATTTGTGCACAATTACTCAAAAAATCCTTTTATCCATTCCCAAATAAAGAATGTTACATGTTCTTTTTCTTCTGCCTTTTCTTCCTCTTTTTCCGGTTCACAAATAGACGGGAAAATGCTACACCACCAGTTATCACCACGTGCATCGCCAATTTTCACGACAATCGAATGGTACATATTTTGTGGATAAAACATCGCATCTTGTCTCTTCGGCGGAAATAAGTTATCCCCAAGTAACACTTGTGTACGCAATTGTGGATAATTTTCTTTTAATTCTGCTTCAATACTCTCTTTTAATATAACAAAATTATTATTATCCACATTTGTAGTTGAACCTACTTGTATTAAATAAGGTTTTAAATCTTGCACAAGTTGTTCTTTTTCTAGCTGATCATCTGTTGTGTTGCTATTAGCTATAACTCTTATACGAAAATCGTTTTCTTGTTCATTATTCGTAGCTTCCTTTGCAGAACCTATTAATGATGGAATATATAAAATACATAGTTGTAAAGCTATCGCCATAATTACTAGTCTAGCAAAAGCTAGCACAATATTTAGTTTTGGAAATCTAACAATCTTGTATTCGTTTAACATAAAAATCCCTCCTTGCTCAACATTGTTGTCAAGAAGGAGATTCTTTATACATCAATTTCACAAAAAACCATACGAGGTTTTCCATTAATATCTTTTTCAACGGTAACAGTAGCTTGTGGAAAACTTTCTTTAAAAAATTTCGCTACTTGCTCTCCTTGTGTATAACCAATTTCAAGACCGATTAAAGCGGGCTTATTCATCAGCGCTGGGAGCTGTTGTGCTAATTTGCGATATAAAATAAGCCCATTTTCTTCTGCAAAAAGTGCACTATGCGGTTCATGCTCTAGTACGATGCTAGACATGTCCTTCGCTTCTTCCATTGCAATATACGGAGGATTAGATAAAACAATATCAAATGTTTCTCCAACGAGGGGTGCTGTTAAATCACCTAGACGAAAATCGATATCCGCCTCAAGTAGTTGTGCATTTTTTTGTGCCGTTGATAATGCTGCTGCAGATAAATCCGTTGCCACTACTGTTAGCTCAGGACATTCTAGCTTCATAGAAATAGCAATAGCACCACTACCTGTCCCGATATCTGCTAGCTTTATTGTTTTCTTATTAAATAATTGTTTGATGCGATTGCTTGTTGCTAGCACTAATTCCTCTGTTTCAGGTCTTGGAATTAGCACCGATTCATCCACAATAAATGTACGTCCATAAAATTCTTCACTGCCGATACAATACTGTACAGGTCGTCCACTAGCATGCTCTTCAATCAGTTTTATAAACTGTTGACTTTGCTCTACTGTTAACGAATCTTGTAAGTGTAGCATAACACCTGAATACGATGTGCCCAGTATATGTTGCATCACAATACGACCCGCGGTTTCTTCACGTCCATTATCCACTAAAAAAGAAGAAGCCCAATCAAGGGCCTCCATTACATTTTTATAGGTCATCGTTAAGTCGCTCTAACTTAGATGCTTGCTCTTCTAAGATTAGTGTATCAATGATTTCGTCCAGTCTTCCTTCGACGATTTGATCAAGCTTTTGAATCGTTAAACCAATACGATGGTCTGTCACGCGGTTTTGTGGATAATTGTATGTGCGAATACGCTCTGAGCGATCGCCTGAGCCTACTGCTGATTTACGTGTTGCGTCGATTTCTTTTTGTGCTTCCTGCAAATACTTATCAGCTACACGCGCACGAAGAATTTTCATCGCTTTTTCACGGTTTTTAATTTGTGAACGTTCATCCTGCATCGATACAACAACACCTGTTGGTAAGTGGGTCATACGTACAGCAGACATCGTTGTATTTACCGATTGCCCACCTGCACCTGATGACGCAAAAGTATCTACACGGATATCTTTTTCATGGATTTCAACATCTACCTCTTCTACTTCAGGTAAGCATGCAACTGTCGCTGTTGAAGTATGAATACGTCCTTGTGATTCTGTTGCTGGTACACGTTGTACGCGGTGCGCACCGTTTTCAAATTTGAATTTTGAATACGCGCCTTGCCCGTTAATCATAAAAATTACTTCTTTGTAGCCGCCCATTGGGTTAGGCGTTGCTTCCATAATGTCGATTTTCCAGCCTTGTGTCTCCGCATAACGAGAATACATACGGAATAAATCTCCTGCGAAAATATTCGCTTCATCACCGCCTGCTGCTCCACGAATCTCCATAATTACGTTTTTATTATCATTCGGGTCTTTTGGAATTAATAAAACACGTAGACGTTCTTCCAGCTCTTCTTGCTGTGCTTTTAACGAGTTGAATTCTTCCTTTACCATCTCGTGCATGTCAGGATCTTTTTCGTTATCTAACATTTCACGTGTATCAACTAGTTGCTCTTTCACGCTTTTATATTCACGATAAGCGTCAACTGTTTCCTGAATATCCGATTGTTCCTTTGAATATTCACGTAATTTTTTACTGTCGTTTACAATATCCGGATCACTTAAAAGCTCATTTAGCCTTTCATAACGATCTTCTACTGCTTGTAGTCTATCAAACATGGGCTTCACCTCTATTTAGTTCATTTATCTATATCCAGTAGGAATCCGCCTCCATTAAAGACAGCGAGACGTATTTTTTACTCTATTCACTAATCATTCCGCCTACAATAGAGTCTGACTAAGGATTTGTTTAGGCGTAATAGTCATGCATTATTTCCACTACTTAGTATAAGGAAAATTCCGCATGTATGCTACATTTTCTTCGGAAGATTGCTTAATATCATCAAGCCATTTTCCGATTAAAGCTAATTCAAAGTGGTGGATGTGCGTGGCATTTGCGGCAAACAGGATAGTAAGAATCATTACCGCCAATTTTTATTTGATCGCCTGTATACACAGGTTTGCCATTTTCATCGACACGCAAATTCATTGTTGCTTTTTTATGACAGAACCAGCAAATCGTTTTCATTTCTTCAATTTTATCTGCATATGTAAGCATGTACTGACTACCTTCAAATAATTCATTTTGGAAATCATTCTTCAGGCCAAAGCCCATGACAGGGATGTCTAGTTGGTCGACAATATTAGCTAATTGTAGCACATGTGCCTTTTTTAAAAACTGCACTTCATCTACAAGAACACAGTATGGTTTTACAACATTGTTTTTTACAAGTTCAAAAATATTCGTATCCTCATAAATTGGAATGGCTTCTTGTCGTAATCCTACTCGACTTGAAACAAAACCTACCTCATCTCGTGTATCAAGCCCAGATGTAAACATCATGACAGGCTTTTGCTGTTCTTCATAGTTATGTGCAACTTTTAAAATTTCAATTGATTTGCCACTATTCATCGCGCCATGTTTATAGTATAGCTGTGCCATTGTATCTTCTCCCTCTCTATTTGCAATTATGGATTTTGAAAGGAATTATTTTAGCAATTAGCTTAAATGCTTGCACCATAGTGTTAATCTTTATACCGAACCTATTGTCAGTATCGAATGGATTTGCGCTAGCGCTAGCTTAAGCACATTTCAAAATCCGGTCTTTGTTTTATATTGAACGTTACGTGCAACGTTGTGAAAGATACAAATGCGTCGAGACGCAATGAACGCATGCACTTTTTATATACTGAAAAAAATACCTGCCAAGCACATGCTTGGCAGGTATTAAACTAACATTAGTTTTTAAGACCGTATTTTTTGTTGAAACGATCCACGCGACCATCAGCAGACGCGAATTTTTGACGGCCAGTGTAGAATGGGTGACATTCGTTGCAGAACTCGACAACGATGTTTTCTTTAACTGAACCAGTTTTGAAAGTGTTACCACAAGAGCAAGTTACTGTTGCTTCTTTGTAGTCTGGATGAATTCCTTGTTTCATATTCGTTTTCTCCTCTCGCCCTGAACCATCTGGAACAGAGTATTATCGAACTGTACCTTACATAGCCCGAATATGTCGGCTACATATGTACACGTTGCATACTTTTGAAGTATAGCATAGTTATTTTATTTTTTTCAAGCAATAAATATTGAAAAACTATATTACAATTTTTAACCACGAACTTCGCGATAATCGTTATCTACTAATCCTATTTGTTTATTGCGCTCTTTAAATCGAATATTATGTGATGATACATACGCCACTTTTGGTGCATCTGGCTCTAAAAATAATTTTGCACTATTTAACGCTAAAATGCCATCCGTAAACGCACCTGCAATTAATCTTACTTTACTAGGATGATCGATAAAATCACCTGCTCCGTAGATGCCTTCTATATTGGTTTCACGCTTCTCATTGACGATAGCTACTCCATCTTGAATTTCTAATCCCCATTCCTCAAGAGCTCCATAATCACATTTTAAGCCATGATTAACAACAACCGCATCTACTTGCACTCGTTCCATTTCATCTGTTTCTTTATTCATAATTGACACATACTGTATTACATCACCATCACTATGTAATTGCACCACTTCGTATGGTGTTTTAACACTGACAGAGGATTCTCGCATACGTAAGACATTTTTTTCATGACCACCAAATTCATCACGACGATGGACAATTGTTACACTAGCAGCGATAGATTCTAGCTCATTCGCCCAATCCACTGCGGAATTGCCACCACCTGAAATAAGTATATGTTTGTTGCGGAAAATGTCTAATTCTTGCACAGTATAATGTAAATTCGTTACTTCGTAGCGGTCTGCTCCTTCTATTTCAAGCTTTTGCATTGAAAGTACACCATAACCAACTGCTAATATTATTGCTTTAGAATAATGCTTCTCTCCTGATGCTGACGTTAAAATAAATGTTCCATCACTCTGTTTTTCTAATTTTTCTATCTTTTGATTTAAAACAATTGTTGGATCAAACGTTTTTGCCTGTTGGATAAGTTGCTGAATTAACTCCTCACCTAATATAGGCTTTACCCCACCAACGTCCCAAATCATTTTTTCAGGATAAATAAGCATGCGTCCACCTAGTTGAGAGCTAAATTCTATAATTTTCGTTTTTAAATCGCGCATCCCGCTATAAAAAGCTGTATATAATCCTGCTGGTCCACCTCCAACAATCGTTACATCATACAATTCTTCTGGCATGTCGTTCTCCCCTTTTCTACTAATAAAGTTTGCATGTCCTATTCTTCCTAAGAACAATGATATTCATTCTCAATTAACAATATGAGCAATCTATTTTATTCCTTTAATCGCGCTAATAAATATAAAAAATATGGTGCCCCAAAAACCGCTACAACAATTCCAGCTGGTATTTCTGAAGGCTCTAAAATTGAGCGACCTATCGTATCGGCCAATAATACTAAAAAGCCACCTAAAAGTGCCGCGGTAGGAAGCATAAATTGATGGCTTGCTCCCACAAGTTGCCGAGCTAGATGTGGTGCAATTAATCCAACAAACCCAATACCGCCACTAACAGAAACACTAGCTCCAGCCAATCCAACTGATGCAGCTAATAACCAACGACGTTCTTTTTCAATAGAAGCACCTAATCCAATCGATGTTATTTCGCCCAGATTTAATATGTTTAAAACTCGAGATTTTGAATAGATAAATGGTAGTAAAATTAATAACCATGGTAATAGGGATAGGACAAACCTCCAATTCGAGCCCCAAATACTACCCGCTAGCCATGTAGCCACAAATTGATAATTTTCAGGGGTAAGACGAAGTGTTAATACAATCATTGCTGAACTAATGCCAGCGGCCACCGCAATTCCCGTTAAAATTAAACGCATTGGTGTGATACCTTCATAGCGTTTATAAGACAGTGTATAAATTAACAATGCTGTTATCCCTGCTCCTAAAAAGGCTAGTACTGGCAGTAAATATACGGGTGCTGATTTAGTCGTTGAGAAAAAGGAAATATACAGCATTACAGCTAGCCCAGCACC
This sequence comes from Lysinibacillus sp. NPDC097162, assembly GCF_044762185.1. NCBI lineage: Bacteria > Bacillati > Bacillota > Bacilli > Caryophanales > Bacillaceae > Lysinibacillus > Lysinibacillus sp. NPDC097162. Next base: position 157,064 of record NZ_JBIWDT010000002.1, read on the forward strand.
CGCATTAATGCCTAAAATACCTGGATCTGCTAATGCATTTTTTGAAATGCCCTGTAAAACAGCACCTGCCATAGCTAAACCCATTCCTACTAAAACACCAATTACAATTCTAGGAAGCCTAAATTGAAATAATATTAATTGCTGTTGCGCATCGCCCTGCCCAAAAAGAGTACTTATTACTTCCCATGGTGTCAGTTTAATTACGCCAGTATTCATACTAATTACAAAGGTAATTACTATTAAAACAATCAGTGTAGCTATAATGAGGAAATTTTTTCTTCTAACCTTTTGCTGATTTTGTGTTAAAAAATTGTTACTCACAGTTCCTTTCCTCCTTTACGTGCTAAATAAAGAAAGAACGGGACCCCAATTAAAGCAATTAATGCACCAATCGGCGTTTCATATGGCGGATTAATAGTACGCGCAACTAAATCAGCTAGTACTACGAGTAATGCTCCATATACTAATGAACAAGAGATAATCCATCGATAATCGTGTCCAACTATGTATCTCGTAAAATGGGGAACAATTAATCCTACAAATCCAACAGCACCTACAACTGAAACTGCTGCTCCTGCTAAAATTAAAACAATTACCATCCCCCACACTCGCACAGCAGCAGTTCGTTGACCAAGTCCTATCGCAATTTCTTCACCTAAGCTTAGCAACGTAATAGAGCGGGATAGTATAAGCGCACCTATCATCGCAATTAGTATCCATGGCGATAATATTTGAAGATGACTCCACATCGTCCCCGAAACACCCCCAGCATACCAAAATGCTAGGTCCTGTCCAATTCGGTAATAAAGTGCAATTCCTTCACCGAGCGCACCAAGTAAAGCACTAACAGCAGCGCCAGCAAGAACTAGACGCATCGGTGATAAGCCCCCTTTAGACAAGGAGCCCACACCATAGACAATCGCAACACCGAGGCCTGCACCTACAAACGACCATAAAATTAAAAACATATAGGGCATGCCAGGAAAAAAGGCAAAGCAAACAGCGAGCATAAATGCCGCTCCAGAATTCAATCCTAATAACCCGGAGTCTGCTAAAGGGTTGCGCGTCATACCTTGCATTATCGCACCAGCAACTGCAAAGCTTGCACCTACTAACGCTGCTCCAAGTACTCGTGGTAAACGAATATCATGAATAATTTGATGTGTTGTTAATTCTGGTGAAAATTGTGTAATTGCCGTCCAAACAGTACTTAATGAAATATCTGCTGCTCCTAAAGAAATGGCAAAGCCAATGGCAAATATTAATGCAATTACTCCTAAAATCAAAGCTACCATTCCGCGTATTGGGTGAGATTGTTTCTGTAGCTCATCTATATCGTTGAGCCCTTCTACTCCTGTCGACGCAGTCATTCTACTTCCTCCTCTTAACTTCCATTCCTCCGCTTAATCTTTCATGTTGTATAGCTGATAAGATAGACAAATTGGATTTTTACTATATGGACAGACAGCCATTTCTGCGTTGATATTGAATACTGTTTGTAAATTCTCCTTTGTCATTACTTCATGAGGGCTGCCACTTACGATTAATTTTCCGTCTCGCATAGCCATCATAAAATGAGAAAACCGAGACGCATGGTTTAAATCATGCAAAACCATAATAATCGTTCGTCCTTCTTCCCTATTGAGCTTTTCAAGCAATAATAAAATATCTAGCTGATGTGCTAAATCTAAATATGTTGTCGGTTCGTCCAGTACTAAAATATCCGTACCTTGAGCTAATGCCATCGCAATCCATACTCTTTGACGTTGACCACCTGACAATGCCTCAATGGGACGATCGCAAAACTCTCTTAGTCCTGTCACATCAATTGCCCAATGAATATATTCGTAGTCTTCCTTGCGCAATGTACCGAACCCTCCTTGATGAGGGAAACGGCCATATGATATTAATTCAAAAACAGTTAATCCTCCTGGAGCACTTGCTGTTTGAGGTAAAATTGCCATCTTTTTTGCCACTTCTTTTGTCTTTAATTGATGAATGGCCTTACCATCTAAATAAACAGCACCATCTTGTGTTCGTAATACACGCGCAACAGCCTTTAATAAAGTAGATTTTCCACAGCCATTTGGGCCAATAATTGTTGAGATTTGACCTTTAGGAATGGCAACACTTAAATCATCCACAATAAGCGTCGAGGAGTAACCAATCGCCACATGTTCGATCTCCAATACTGACATACAAAACTTCCTTTCATTTTTAGATTTGCAAACCAAATTGTGCTGTGTACAAACCGTAATAGGCATTTTTCATAGCCATTAATTGTTCATGTGTTCCTTCTTCTATAATGCCCTTTTTCGATACGACGACAATGCGGTCTGCATCTTTTATTGTCGCCAAGCGGTGTGCAATGACTAACGTTGTGCGTCCTTTGGAAAGTTCATGTAAAGCTTGCTGAATAGCCTGTTCTGTTTCTGTATCTAGAGCGGATGTTGCCTCATCCAAAATTAAAATTTTAGGATTTTTCAAGAAAATACGTGCTATAGATAATCGCTGTTTCTGTCCACCTGATAATTTCACGCCGCGTTCACCAATTAACGTATCCATACCATCTGGTAATGCTTGTATCATCTCTTCAAGCTGTGCTCGTTTTGCCGCATACCAAATATCTTCCTCACTCGCCTGTAAATCTCCGTATGCAATGTTTTCTCGAATCGTACCATCAAATAAAAAAACATCCTGTTGCACAATGCCGATATGTGAGCGTAATGAATGAAGCTTAAAGTCTCGTATATCTATTCCATCAACTTTTATTGATCCTTCACTCACCTCATAAAAGCGCGGGAGTAAACTACAAATGGTCGATTTCCCCGCTCCAGATGGACCAACAAGTGCTACTGTTTCTCCAGACTGAACTGTAAGATTAATATTATTTAATGTTCGTTCTGTATCGGTATAACCAAATGAAACTTGGTTAAATGTAATATTGCCATCAATAGACTCTATTAGCTTAGCTTTTGGGCGGTCTGCAATTTCTGGTGCTGTTTCTAAAAAATCAATATAGCGTTTAAAACCAGCCATGCCCTTTGGATAACTCTCAATAAACATATTTATTTTGTTAATTGGTCCAATTAAAATGCCAGATAAAAGAATAAAAGCAATAAATTCACCATTCGTTAAATAGCCCTTTAAAACAAAGTATGCTCCGACAAATAGCGTAAATAATGATAAAACCTTTGTTAATATGCCATAAAGAGCTTCATTCCATGCCATCACCTTATAAGAAAACAATTTTGTTGCGCGGAATTTTTCATTATTCTTTTTGAAGCGGTTCTTTTCATGATCTTCATTTGTAAATGCTTGTACTACTCGAATACCACTGACGTTATTTTCTACACGGGCATTAAAGTCTGCAATATCGCTAAACATTTGATGAAATGCTTTCGACATAAGCTTGCCAAAAACAATAGTTAGCAAAAGAATAATTGGTACAAGAATAAAGATTAATAGCGTAAATGTAGGATCAATATAAAACATGACGCAAAAAGATCCGATTATCGTCATCATTGCAATAAACATATCTTCTGGACCATGATGTGCAAGCTCACCGATGTCCATTAGATCATTTGTTAATCGTGAGACAAGATGGCCTGTTTTATTGTTATCAAAGTAGCGGAAAGAGAGCTTTTGAATATGATTGAACGCTTCCCTTCTCATATCCGTTTCAATATTGATGCCAAGCATATGCCCCCAATATGAAACAATAAAATCTAAAATTGAATTAAAAACATACAACAACAGCAGCATACCACTTGCCATCATTATCCACTTTAATTCACCATCTGGAAGAATATCATCAATTACTTTATTTAAAACTAATGGAAATGCCAGCTCAATTAGGGCAACTAAAATTGCACAGGAGAAATCTAATATAAATAATCCTTTATATGGCCTGTAATAAGTAAAGAAACGTTGTAGTAACATGGATGTACCTCCTAATAAACATGCATTGTTTATGCTCTATTAAATGAAAGCTACCTAATTGCAAATCAGGTAGCTCACCTCATGTGTTCTCCACATTTCTACTTTTTATTTTTCCTGAGACTTTGTATACTCTACTATTTTGTCAGCTAAATCTTCTGCTTGATGTAGTCCAGATAAAGGATCGGAAGCAAAATAGTATTCCGCTTCTAAAGGAATTGTTTTATTATTTTTGACAACATCAAGATTTGTCCAAGTTGGAGGGAGTTTCCCGTCTTTATTAAAGAAATTAATAACGAAGACGTAATCACCAACATAGTCACCGACTACTTCATAGGAGATTTCATAACGACCGCCATTTGATTCCTTTGTATCAAGTAGCTCCTGAATTTTTTCTTGTGGTTTTACACCAAGAATTTGATAGAGTGCTCGTCCTCCTGACACACTGGAATTTCCAACAACAGTTGCATTTTTTTCAAATAAATCAAAAATCGTAAAAGTAGCACCTTCTGGAATAGCCGCATTTATTTTTTGTTGTGCTTGCGCTACACGATTTTCAAAATCTTTGACAAATGCGTCTGCTTCTTCCTGTCTTCCTAAAAATTCGCCCATTGCTTTGACCTCATCAGTAGCTGAATTATAGGCTGTATCAGAAAAAACGATTGTCGGTGCAATTTTTTCATATTTTTCAACATCTTCTGGATTCCATGTAATGATTAAATCTGGCTTTAATTCTAAAATCTTTTCTAATGATGCATTACCGTCTGTTCCGACATTCGTAATTTCTCCGTCTTTATAATACGGTTTTAAAAATGCTGCATAGTTTAAATTGGCTGTGATTGCTCCTACTGGCACAACATCCAATGCAAGGATTTGTCCCATATACCAGTCTGTCACAATACGCTGTGCTTTTACTGGAATTTCTACTTCTCGGCCACTGTCGTCCGTAATAGTTTTAGTCTCTGCTTCTTCTGTTTTAGGTACACTATCATTATTTTCAGCTGGTTGTTTTGTATCCTCACCACATGCTGCTAGTAAAACTAACAAACTTAGCAAAAAGGGCGTCTTTATATGTTTAAGCATTTTTTTCATCATGACTTCATTTTCCCCAATCTTAAATCGTTTTGCTTGCTCGAGCTGATTCTTATTGTATTGAAAATGATTCTCATTTGTAATAGCAATTTCGGACATAGCGGCTGTATATTTCAGCCTAAAAATAGTTGGCGCCATACTTGTCTCCTTTTTAAAGGCTCTACTAAAATAGTATTCATCTTCATATCCAAGAGAAATAGCGATTTCTTTAATGTCATATTGATTGGCCATTAAATATTGTTTTGCGCGTTTAATTTTGAGTTGCTGCAAATAAATCTGTGGCCCTACTCCATAACGAGCTTTAAAAATGCGTAATAAATGTCGTGTACTAATTTGAAGTGAATCTGCTAGCGTTTGTATTGATAACGGCTCATGAATATGTTCTTCTAAAAATAAACGTGCTAATTCTACCTTATCCATTTCATGTGGTTTACCTTGCCCTTCAGCAAGCTCTTGAAACACACGATAAATGAGCTCATAAAAGGATGCTTTTACAAATACATGCTCATGAATAGAACCTGTCTGCCACTTGTTAAACATGTCGTGCAACAACTTTTGTATCACAATAGGATTAGCAGGTACACATGAGAACTCTGTTTGAAAAGGTTGATATTGCATTTGTAAATGTTGCATAAATGCATCAACATAAATGACGTCCCCTTTATAGTGAATTAGAAAATAATTCAAAGGCTTTTTTGATTTTATATGTAGTGTTTGGGACTTTCCAATATGAAAAATGCTAAATTGTTGCACATGATAAGGATTATTTCCAATAATAATTTCTGCTTCACCAACTGTGATGATTAATAACGAACTGTAATTCATTACTTCTTTTTTTTGCACCTCGTTGTTAAATACATATTCAATGTGTTTTACCTTGATATGTGCATTTTCCCATAGAAGCATGTAGGCATCATAATTCATTGCGTTCTCCTCAACTAATAAGACATACCATCATTATATTGATAATGATTATCAATTTCATTATACTTTTTAGAGCGCAAGAAAAAAACACCAATTACTATTATTAGTTAATGGTGTCAGAGTAGGGATAAACTTGCTTCGTTGATTTCCGCTACGAGCGGACGCTTTCTGCCGGCACACCGTAAGCCGCAAGAGTCGTCCGCCTCCGCTCCAATCAACTAGTAAAATTGTTTGAGTGCCTGGCACCTCCCATGGGGGAAATTAACGGCAGTAATCAAAACGAAACACCATTAACTATTACTAGTCAATGGTGTCTGCATTTTAAAGTAGCCCTTTACCTTTAGTGGCCTTTTTCATATCTTCATTTAACTTTTCGAAAAATTCTTCGTTTGATTTTGTTGTGCGTATTTTTTTCAAGAAACGCTCTGCAAAATCTGGTGCATCTGAAAATGTTTTGCGAATTGCCCATAGTTTTTCAAGTTGTTCTGGTTCAAGAAGTAATTCTTCCTTACGTGTACCTGAACGACGAATATCAAGCGCAGGGAAAATACGACGCTCTGCTAGTTGTCGATCTAAGTGCAACTCTAAGTTACCAGTCCCTTTAAATTCCTCATAGATTACTTCATCCATACGTGATCCAGTATCTACTAAAGCTGTAGCTAAAATTGTTAAGCTACCACCTTCTTCGATATTACGAGCAGAACCGAAGAATCGTTTTGGTCTATGGAAGGCTGCAGGGTCAATACCACCTGAAAGCGTACGACCGCTCGGTGGAATAACTAAGTTATACGCACGTGCAAGACGCGTAATAGAGTCCATTAAAATAATAACGTCACGTTTATGTTCTACTAAACGGCGAGCTCGTTCTAACACGATTTCCGCTACCTTAACATGATTTTCTGGTACTTCATCGAACGTAGAACTCACGACATCCGCATTAACAGAACGCTCAATGTCCGTTACTTCCTCAGGGCGCTCATCAATAAGTAAGACGATTAACTCAGCCTCAGGGTGATTCGTTGTAATGGCATTGGCAATTTCTTTAAGTAAAGATGTTTTACCGGCTTTTGGAGGCGCGACGATTAAACCACGTTGACCAAATCCTACTGGTGCTACTAAATCCATAATTCGTGTTGATAGATTGCTCTGTGTTGTTTCAAGCTTAATTTGACGATCAGGATATAACGGCGTTAATGCTGGGAAGTGAACACGTTCTTTTGCTACTTCAGGGTCTTCTCCATTTACAGCATCAACCTGTAGTAAGCCATAGTAACGTTCATTTTCTTTAGGTGGGCGTACTTTGCCAGACACCTTATCCCCATTACGAAGATCGAAACGACGAATTTGAGAAGCTGAAATATAAATATCTTCTTTACTCGGTGAGTAATTTATTGGACGAAGGAAGCCGAAGCCCTCTTGCGAAACAATTTCAAGTACCCCTTCCATAAAGAAATAACCCTCTTGCTCTGAACGCGTTTTCAAAATAGCAAAAATTAATTCCTTTTTCGTTAGTTTGCTATAATACGAAATTTTGTATTGGCGTGCGAGGGCGTAAAGCTCTTTTAACGTCATGTTTTCTAATTGAGCGATTGTCAATGCAGACATATGCACAACTCCAGTCTTTTTCAAAATATAATGCATGTATTGGGGTAAACATAGAAGTTTTAAGTAAAACTATGGATGGATTTAATGAAGAAGAAGGTACCTAGTGCAAATAAGTTGCACTAGGTATATTTTAGAAGAAAATATTATTAATAGCTAGGTTTTTTATCAAGCGCGTGACGACCTTCTACAAATCGTACAGTACCTGTTTTCGCTCGCATAACAACTGAATGTGTTAATGCGTAAGCTCCTTTGTACTGAACACCTTTTAAAAGCTCACAATCTGTAACTGCAGTTGCTGCAAAAATTGCATCGTCACCTTTTACTAAGTCATCTAAGTAAAGAACTTTCTCTACATCTACGCCCATTTTTTTACAGCGTTCTAACTGATCTTCGTCTTCTGGCACTAATTTGGCCTGGAAGTCTCCGCCTAGGCATTTTAATGCAACAGCTGAAATAACACCTTCTGGTGCGCCGCCCATTCCAAACATAATGTCGATGCCTGTTTCATCGAATGCTGTGTTAATAGCAGCACCTACATCTCCATCTTGAATAAATTTAATACGTGCTCCCGCTTCACGAATCTCATCTACTATTGCTTGATGGCGAGGGCGATCTAATAGAGTAGCTACTACATCAGAAATATCTTTATTTTTTGCTTTTGCTACTTGTAATAAATTATAAGTAACAGAGGCATTAATATCAACTTTTCCTGCAGCTTCTGGCCCTACAGCGATTTTCTCCATATACATATCTGGTGCATTTAACAGATTGCCCTTATCAGCAATTGCTAATACAGTCATTGCACCATTTGTACCTTTTGCTACTATATTTGTACCTTCTAAAGGATCGACTGCTATGTCTACTTGAGGACCGCCATTACGAAGGCCAAGTTCTTCACCGATATAGAGCATTGGCGCTTCGTCCATTTCACCTTCCCCAATAACTACTGTAGCATGCATTGGAATCGTATCGAACATTGAGCGCATTGCTGTCGTTGCTGCATCATCTGCCTCAATTTTCAAACCGCGACCCATCCATTTCCCGGATGCGATTGCTGCTGCCTCTGTTACTCGTACTACTTCCATCGATAAACTACGTTCCATTGTTGTTTTGCCTCCCGTTATCGGCATGTTTCATTGTGCCGAAACATTCAAATTACCTTTATTGTAACATAATTGGCTCGAAACTTTTAGCTCACATTATTCCTTTGCCTCTGCAACACTGACCATAATTGTTTCACGTCGAATATCTGCGCCTAAGTCACGTAATTTTTCAATAAGTGAGCTATAGCCACGTTCAATATGATAGATATCGTGAATTTCAGTTTCACCTTCTGCTAATAGTCCAGCTAATACTAATGCTGCACCCGCGCGAAGGTCTGTTGCAGTTACGCTTGAGCCATGTAATTTACTTTGACCGGTAATTATCGCTGTATTCCCTTCTACACGTGCGTTGGCATTCATACGACGTAGCTCATCAATATGTTTAAACCGAGCCGAATAGATCGTATCTGTAATTTTTGAGGAGCCAAATGCCTGTGTCATTAACACAGAAAGTGGTTGCTGAATATCTGTAGGGAATCCAGGATACACAATCGTCTTAACATCAACTGCCTGCAATGTAGATAGGTCTGTTTTTGGAACAAAAATGCTTTCCTCACCTATATCAATCTTGACGCCCATTTCACGAAGTTTTGCAGTAATTGCCTCTAAATGTAGCGGAATTACATTGTCTATCGTAATGCCGTCGCCAACTGCTGCTGCCATAATCATAAAAGTTGCAGCTTCAATACGGTCAGGAATAATTGTATGCTCCGTACCGTGCAGCTCATCAACACCTTCGATACGAATTACACTTGTACCAGCACCTTTAATATTGGCACCCATATTTGTAAGAAGTGTTGCTACGTCGATTATTTCAGGTTCTTTTGCTGCATTTTCAATAACCGTACGACCCTTTGCACGTACTGCTGCCAACATAATATTGATTGTAGCGCCAACACTTGCGACATCTAAATAAATTTTGGCACCAATTAATTCTTCTGCACGTAAATAAATCGCACCGTGCTCGTTTGTAATTTTAGCACCAAGTGCCTCAAAGCCTTTAATGTGTTGATCAATCGGACGCGGTCCTAAGAAGCAACCACCTGGCAAGCCAATGACAGCCTTTTTGAAGCGACCAAGCATTGCCCCCATTAAATAATAAGAGGCACGGAGTTTTTTTACATTACCATTTGGCAAAGGTAGTGCAAGCATTTCGGAAGGATCAATAATCATTTTGCCATTCTCAAATTGTACTTCTCCACCGATCTCTTCTAACAAGGCTTTTAAAGTCCAAGCATCTGAAATTTCTGGAATCCCTCCAATTGTCACTGGAGAGTTCGCCAAAATTGATGCTGGTATTAAGGCGACTGCACTATTTTTTGCACCACTAACTTTAATTGTACCTTTTAGACGATTTTCGCCTGTAATTTTATAAACATCCATTTTGCGTTCTCCCTCATGATTGGAAAGTAATTTTAGCATTTGACTCACTTTATAATCTTATTATTCACCTTTTCGCTTATTCCAATCCGCTAAAAATCCTTCAATTCCTTTTTCCGTTAATGGATGGTGGAAAAGTTGTTTTAACACTTTAAAAGGAGTTGTTGAAATATGAGCGCCCGCAAGTGCTGCCGCCGTTACGTGTTGAGGGTGACGAATAGATGCTGCAATAATTTGCGTTTCAATGTTATGGATTGTAAAAATATCTGAAATTGTTTCAATAAGCTCTACACCATTTAGACCAATATCATCTAAACGGCCGATAAATGGTGATACATATGTAGCACCCGCACGCGCAGCCATTAATGCTTGGTTTGCACTAAAAATTAGTGTTACGTTTGTTTTAATGCCTTTGTTTGCAAAGAAGCGACAAGCCTCTAAGCCAGCTGGTGTCATCGGTAATTTAACTGTGATATTCGGTGCAATCGCAGCTAATTCTAGACCTTCTTTAATCATTCCTTCAGCATCTAATGCAATTACCTCTCCACTTACTGAGCCATCTACAAGCTCTGCAATTTCACGTAGTCGATCATGAAAAGAAACGTTTTCCTCTTTCGCAACTAATGATGGATTTGTCGTAACACCCGATAAAATACCCCATGCGTGTGCTTCTTTAATTTCGTCAAAGTTTGCTGTATCAATAAAGAATTTCATAATATTTCCTCCTAAACCGTATTTGTTTATATTTTTAATTTTTTTCAAAAAAGTTATTATGTCAAAAACAAGAGAAGGTCGATTGCTAGCATCAACACTTCTCTTATTATGTGTATTCATCTTTGCTTTTGTACAATATAAGAAGCTAAATTATGCTTTTTGTGCACTTCCAAATTCACGGATTTTACCGACAACTGTTGTTTTAATCGCTTCACGAGCTGGCGCTAAGAATTTACGAGGATCGTAAACATCTTTATCATTGTCAAGAATTTCACGAATCACTTTTGTAGCTGCGATTTGATTTTCAGTATTAACGTTAATTTTAGCAGTACCTAATGAAATTGAGCGTTGAATATCTTTTGTTGGAATACCTGTACCACCATGTAATACTAAAGGAAGATCTGCTAAGTTTGAGATTTCCTCCATTTCCTTAAAGCCTAAGTTTGGTTCTCCTTTGTAAGGACCATGTACAGAGCCAAGTGCTGGTGCTAGGCAATCAATATCTGTTAATTCAACCATTTTACGGCATTCTTCTGGGTCAGCGTACATAATACCACCAATTACGCCATCCTCGTCCCCACCAACTGTTCCAAGCTCAGCTTCTACAGAGACACCTTTGGCATGTGCATATTCAACTACTTTTGAAGTAGTTGCGATATTTTCTTCGAAAGGATGGTGTGAAGCATCAATCATAACAGAAGTAAATCCTGCATCAATCGCTTCTTTGCACTTTTCAAAGCTAGAACCATGGTCAAGATGAATAGCAACCGGAACTGTAATACCATAAGATTCCATTAATCCTTTTACCATGTGTACTACTGAGATAAATCCACCCATATATTTACCTGCGCCTTCAGATACGCCAAGGATTACAGGTGATTTCTCTTCTTCCGCTGCTTGTAAAATTGCTTGTGTCCATTCAAGGTTGTTGATGTTGAATTGACCAACTGCATAACCTTCTGCCTTTGCTTTAATTAACATCTCTTTCATAGATACTAATGCCATACTAAAAATCCTCCTTTTAGGACTATTCTTTATACATAAATGTGCTATTTAATCATAGCAAAAATATAAGCACCTGAAAAGAAATTTCAGGTGCTTATATTTTAGCACCGATAGCGTAGTCCTACGCAGCGACAGGTGCCCTTTTATCAAAAGCACCTGAAAAGAAATTTCAGGTGCTTATATTTTAGCACCGATAGCGGAGGGCCACGCAGCGACAGGTACCCTTTTATCAAAAGCACCGATAGCGGAGAGCAACGCAGCGAAAATTATCATCAGCATCAACTATTCGAGCATATGTAAAAAACAGGCGGTGTTTGCCACTGCCTGTTTTTTTATGTGTTTAATGTTTTATTTACTGCATCACGTACTTCAAAAATATCAAATGGCTTAGTAAAGTAACGAATTGCCCCTAATTCCAATGCTTCCTGTACTACATCTAATTCACCGTAAGCGGTCATCATAAAGACAGGTAATTGCGGCCATTTCTCTTTTAAACATTTTAAAATTTCTATGCCATCCATGCCAGGAATCTTCATATCTAGCAATACACAATCCATTGATTCTTCCTCTGCATAACGTAGTGCTTCAGCGCCATTAGCTGCTAAATATGTAACATAACCTTCTTTTTTCAAAACTTCATTTAATAGCAAACGAATTCCCTGCTGATCATCAACAATTAGTAATCGTTTCACATTGCATTCCGCCCTTTTTGAATTATTATTTTGCACAAAGATATCTATATTATGTATTATTCTCCTTTTACAGCTTAATACCTTCTAGTATTATAAATTATCTACTTTTGCTTTATGCTTCACACATACATATAATATTGATTGAGGTGGAATCATGTCAAAAATATTAACAACACAGCTGAGCGGATTATTACAAAGAATAACACAAAGCGAAGAAGAATCTATTGAAGAAACAGCACGTTTACTTGCACAAGCAGCAATAGGCGAAGGAAATGTTTACTTTGCTTGTTTTGGCGAAATGCAAGTTGTCGAGTTAAATGCACTTCAAGGTGTTGAGCGTTTCGCTAAGCTACTCCCTTGGACAGAGCATACTGAAGTTAGTGAAGCCGATCGTATTTGTATTTTTACCCGTAGTGCACACGATCAGGAAGCTTTAGCATTAGCAAAAAAATTGAACGAACACTTTATTCCATTTGCAGCCGTAGCTAGTGAAGTAGCAAATGCAGAAAATCCATTAGCCGATTTAGCGTATACATATATCTCTACTCGTATGCGCGGAGGATTGTTACCTAATGATTTAGGTGAGCGCATTGTTGTACCGCATGCAATAGCTGCCCTATTCATTTATGAAGCTATAAAAATCGCTTATGATGAAATGCTCGGATTTGATGATGAAGAGCTATAAAGCTTCACTATATAAAAATTAAACCGCTATACACAAAGGCATCGAGAAGTTCATTTTTGGTGCCTTTTAGCATGCCTTAAAATGGAATTTATTTAGAATGACGCAGAAGATACCGACTCCTCGCTGAAACGTACATTTCCATGCTTTCAGCAATTCAGGAAGATTTTCGGCGTTTTCCATAGTGTTATTAAAAAATTGTAGGCAAAATCAAAATTTTTCGAGTTTGCCTACAGACTAAAAGGATGCCTCGAAATAACGAGACATCCTTTTTAGTTTTATTTAAATGTTGCTCCGATGAAATCACGGAATAATGGTTGTGGACGGTTTGGACGTGATACGAATTCTGGGTGGAATTGACAAGCTACAAAGAAGTTGTTTTCTGGTAGCTCAATAATTTCCACTAATTTTCCGTCTGGGCTTGTACCTGAGAATACAAGACCTGCCGCTTCCATTGCCTCGCGGTATTCATTATTGAATTCATAACGATGACGGTGACGTTCGTACACAAGCTCTTTATCGTAAGCATCACTTGCTTTTGAGCCTTCTTTTAACTTACATGGATATAAACCTAAACGTAATGTACCACCAATATCTACGTTATCGTTTTGATCTGGTAAGAAATCAATAATAGGATATTGTGTTTCCGCATCAAGTTCTGTAGAATGCGCTCCATTTAAGCCTAGTACGTTACGAGCAAATTCTATTGTTGCTAGTTGCATACCTAAGCAAATACCTAAAAACGGTACGTTATTTTCACGAGCATACTGAGTTGCTAAAATTTTACCTTCAACGCCTCGATCACCAAAGCCACCTGGTACTAAAATAGCATCAGCATCTTTTAGTAATGCTACAACATTGTCAGCATCTACATGCTCTGCGTTAATCCAATCAATTTCGATATCAGAGTTAAACGCATAACCTGCATGTTTTAACGCCTCTACAACTGAAATATAAGCATCTTGTAATTCTACATATTTACCTACTAATGCCACTTTTCGTTTATTTGGTAGGCTCTTCACTTTTGCAACAAGGTCGCGCCATTCTTCCATATCTGCCTCTGGTGCTTCAATACCGAAATGATCAAGTACGATATCATCGAAATCTTGCGCATGAAGATTTAATGGAACTTCATATAAATGCTCTGCATCACGAGATTCGATAATTTCATGAGGTTGAACGTCACAGAATAATGCTAATTTTTCTTTCATTTCTTCTGGCACTTCTTGTTCTGTACGCACAACGATAATATTTGGCTGAATCCCTAAAGAACGTAATTCTTTAACAGAATGTTGTGTTGGTTTTGTTTTTAATTCACCGGCAGCTTTAATGTAAGGAATTAACGTACAGTGAACATACATTACATTGTTATGGCCTAAATTGGTTTTCATTTGACGAATAGCCTCTAGGAATGGTAGTGATTCAATATCCCCTACAGTTCCTCCAACCTCAGTAATAACAACATCTGCATTCGTTTCACGTCCTGCGCGTTGGATACGTTCTTTAATTTCATTTGTAATATGAGGAATTACTTGAACTGTTCCGCCGTTATAGTCACCACGACGTTCTTTTTGTAATACAGATTGATATACGCGACCAGATGTTACAGTTGAATGTTTGCCTAGGTTAATGTCAATGAAACGCTCATAGTGACCTAAGTCCAAATCAGCCTCAGCGCCATCATCTGTAACGAAAACCTCACCATGTTGATATGGGCTCATTGTACCTGGGTCAATATTGATATACGGGTCAAATTTTTGAATCGTTACTTCTAACCCACGGTTTTTTAATAAACGTCCTAGAGATGCTGCTACAATCCCTTTTCCAAGTGATGACACAACCCCACCTGTTACAAAAATATACTTTGTCATGAAAAATTCCTCCTTATGTTGTACTAGATCTTGTTAGTAAAAAAAGTATATTGCGTCCATCCATTCTGTCATCATACCGCTTACCAATCGCCTAATTGCAGGAAGGAAATGTAAACTAACAACACAATTGTATGGACATGAAAAAGAAACTTGATGCTTTCCTATCCCTAAAATAAGAAAAGCCGAGAATGCCTACATGTAAATGCAGTCGATTCGAAGCTGTAATCGTTTCTATATCTTTTTTACTTTTCTAAATTGTTCTTCGTAGTAAAACTTTCATAGTTAGCATCGCCTATAAGCAATCTAATTATTATCGCTATGAGAAGCTTTACCATATAACTCAGTCACCGATTAATATACATAATGATTAGTTTACCACTTTCGTATTCAAATCATTATTTATTAGCTGGGAGAGCTTGACTGATTATTCATTACATCTCGGCGAGTACTTCCAAATTTTATTGGAGCCTGGTCAAAAAGCTCCTCTTAAAATCATTGATATTCGCCTTGATCTTTAACTTGATTCAGCAAGTTAAAAACAAAAAAAACGCCCCTCCTGCATAGGTTTGCAGGGGGAGCGTATTATATACACGGTCTTTCTCCTTTTTTTAAGGAGCCCAAGTAAAAGATTAAACGGAACCGTGAAATAAGTCAAGAATTTTTAATACAAGTACAAAAGTAAGAAAATTCAAAGTGTATTTGTGTTACACTTCTTCCTCTTCTTCTTCTTCAAACTCTTCCTCATCTTCAATGAAATCTTCATCAATTTCATCCTCGATGTCTTCTATATCTTCTTCGTCGAAGTCAATATCTTCTTTTTCTCCATCGATATCTTCTTCTTCTTCTTCCTCTTCTTCAACGAACTCTTCATAATCCTCATCGAAGTCAATTTCATCTTCTTCAATATCTTCTTCTAAATCATCATCATCAAGAGTAGCTTTAGATTTTTTCTTGTGTGTTTTCACAGATGGAGCTGTTTCTTCTTCGATTTGTTCTACTTTAAACCATTCGCGTAAGCCCCAACCAGTTTCTTGATTAAATAAGAAACGTCCATCAACATTCATATCAGTGTAGAATTGTAGTAGGCGTGATTTAATTTCCTCATCACTATAGCCAACTAGCTCTTTAATAATTGTAAGCAGGTCATTAAATGACACTGAAGCACGTTTTTCAGTTAAAATTGCATAAGCTAAGTTAATTAACGATTCTTCCGCTAATTGTTCCTTTGTCATTTCACGAAAATTCAATTCGTGCACTTCCTTCCTCTCATCACAATGGACGTTTTAAAATTAAATAGTGCTTTATTTTCGGAGCGCAGCTAAAAAAGACCGCACAAAAGTAACTTTCCATACCATAAGCATAATACCCATTATATACAATGTTTTAGTCTCTTTGCTAGCTTCAATTACTGTTTTTTATATTACACATTTTTTTTATCCCTAGAAAAAATAAATAAATCGATAATAACAATAAAGGAATAGCGCCAATTTGCTTATTATACAGGAAAATAACTCCCAATACTAAAGCTAAAACAATAATGTAGTGAATTATTGATTTCATCCTCTACTGCGCCCCCTCTTTTTTACATTTCTATTATAACGAAAATGAAAAGAAGTGCCTAATCGTATGACTAGACACTTTAAAATACAGCAGCATGTCGGATAAACTAGCATTTACGTTCCACAAATTAGCAAATTAACATCTATTTGTTTTACATGTTGCGACGGAACTGTCCACCAACTTCATATAAAGCCTTTGTAATTTGTCCTAGGCTAGCTACTTTTACGGTTTCCATTAGTTCTTCAAATATATTACCATTGTTGACAGCTACCTCTTGTAAGCGGGCAATTGCTGCTTCTGTTTGTCCTTCATGTTGTTGCCAGAACAATTGCAAATTGCGAATTTGCGTTTCTTTTTCTTCTGACGATGCACGTGCAATTTCCATGTTGTCGATTGCATCATCCGTTGGTGGATTCGGATTTAAGTATGTGTTTACCCCGATTATCGGTAATTCACCCGAATGTTTTAACATTTCATAATGCATCGATTCTTCTTGAATTTTTCCGCGTTGATATTGTGTTTCCATAGCACCTAGTACACCACCGCGATCATTTATACGATCAAACTCCTCTAGCACAGCTTCCTCTACTAAATCTGTTAATTCTTCAACGATAAATGCCCCCTGTAATGGGTTTTCATTTTTCGCTAAACCATGCTCTTTCGTAATAATCATTTGAATTGCCATAGCTCGACGTACAGATTCCTCTGTTGGAGTAGTTATTGCTTCATCATATGCATTTGTATGCAATGAATTACAATTGTCCTGCAATGCCATAAGCGCTTGTAACGTTGTACGAATATCATTGAAGTCAATTTCTTGTGCATGCAAACTACGTCCAGAAGTTTGGACATGATACTTCAGCTTTTGAGCACGTTCATTTGCCCCGTATTTATTGCGCATAACAACTGCCCAAATACGACGAGCAACACGGCCTATCACTGTATATTCTGGATCTAATCCATTTGAGAAGAAGAATGATAGATTTGGTGCGAAATCGTCAATATTCATACCACGACTTAAATAGTATTCAACATACGTAAAGCCATTTGCGAGTGTAAACGCTAGCTGTGAAATTGGATTGGCTCCAGCCTCTGCAATATGATAGCCCGAAATGGAAACAGAGTAGTAGTTACGTACTTTTTTGTCGATAAAATACTGCTGAATGTCGCCCATCATTCTTAGAGCAAATTCCGTTGAGAAAATACATGTATTTTGCCCTTGGTCTTCTTTTAAAATATCAGCCTGTACTGTACCACGCACAACTTGTAATGTTTTCGCACGTGTCTCTGTAAATTCTTCAACTGTCAAAGGTCTACCAAGTTCTGCTTCACGCAGCTTTACTTGCTGATCAATCGCTGTGTTCATAAACATCGCCAAAATAATTGGCGCAGGTCCATTGATTGTCATGGATACAGAGGTAGAAGGTGCACAAAGGTCAAATCCTGCATAGAGCTTCTTCATATCTTCAAGCGTACAAATTGAGACACCTGATTCTCCAACTTTTCCGTAAATATCTGGACGGTAATCTGGGTCCTCACCGTATAACGTAACCGAATCAAATGCTGTTGATAAACGCTTTGCATCATCGTCTTTCGATAAATAATGGAAGCGTTTATTCGTTCGCTCTGGTGTACCCTCTCCAGCAAATTGTCGCTTCGGATCTTCACCTTCACGTTTGAATTGGAACACACCTGCAGTATATGGGAATTCGCCTGGTACATTTTCACGATACACCCAACGTAAAATTTCTCCATAGTCAACAAACTTCGGTAGTACAACTTTCGGTATTTTTGTCCCTGAAAGACTCGTAGTTTTTAAAATTGTGCGAATTTCCTTATCGCGCACCTTCGTTACAAATTCATCTCCAGCATACGCTTCTTTCAAAGCTTGCCAATTATCTAAAATACGCTTAGACTCTGCTGTTAATTCATCACGGACACCTTCCGCTAAAGATGTAAGCGATGCGACAAGTGCATCATCTGGTGCCTTTTCTTTCACTGCTACGATGGCGCCCTCTAGTTGGAATAGGCGACGGGCAAATGCAACTTGTTGTTCTGTTTTTTTATGATATCCACGCACTGTATCTGTTATTTCGCGTAGATAATAACGGCGATCATTCGGAATAATAACATCTTGTTTTTGCGTTTTAGCAAATTGCTCATAGCCTGTTTCCCAGTCACTACCTGTTTTTTCATTAATAATGTGAACTAATGCAGCAAATAAAGCATTCGTCCCTTTATCATTAAATTGACTAGCAATCGTACCGTACACAGGCATTTTATCAATTGGCTCATCCCAAAGTTCTCGTGAACGTTGGTATTGCTTTTGCACCTGACGTAGCGCATCTTCTGAGCCTTTTCGTTCGAACTTATTAATGGCAATAACATCTGCAAAATCAATCATATCTATTTTCTCAAGCTGAGTCGGTGCACCAAATTCACTCGTCATAACGTACATGGATAGATCCGTGTAATTTGTAATTTCTGCATCTCCTTGACCAATTCCGCTTGTTTCAACAATAATTAAATCATAGCCTGCTACACGCACGACATCTAACACATCGCCAATAGAAGCAGAGAGCTCTGTACGAGAACCACGTGTCGCCAAACTTCGCATATAAACACGGTTATTGAAAATGGCATTCATACGAATGCGGTCCCCTAGTAATGCTCCACCCGTTTTTTGCTTTGTTGGATCGACTGATAAAATCGCTACACGTTTATCCGGGAATTCTTTTAAGAAACGACGGATAAGCTCATCTGTTAAAGAAGATTTACCTGCACCACCTGTACCTGTAATCCCTAAAATTGGTGTTCCTTTTGAGCGTTTACGTGCTTCCACTAACATCTTTTTCGTTTCTTCATCGTCATTCGATTCAGCAGCAGTTATTAAGTTCGCCAATAATTCTGGTGTCTCTGTCGTTAAAGTATCAAGCTTTGCTAGATAGTCGCCTGTTGCAGTTGGAAAATCAGTTCCTTTAATTTGCTCATTAATCATTCCTTGTAGCCCTAGAACTCGACCATCTTCAGGTGAGAAAATACCCGCAATGCCATAAGCATGTAATTCTTTAATTTCACGTGGCAAAATAACACCACCGCCGCCGCCATATATTTTAATATGCGGTGCCCCTTTTTCGCGCAGTAAATCAAACATATATTTAAAGTATTCCATATGGCCACCTTGATAAGAAGACAAAGCAATACCTTGAGCATCTTCTTGAATCGCAGCATTAACGACTTCTTCTACAGAGCGATTATGTCCTAGATGGATAACTTCCACTCCGCTTGATTGTAAAATACGTCGCATAATATTGACCGAAGCATCATGTCCATCAAAAAGACTTGATGCTGTTACAAAACGTACGTGATTTTTTGGACGATACACTTCTACCTTTGTCATATGAAACCCCCACTTTCTCCCCTTAGTAAACCTTTTCATTGATGTTTAAGTTAATTTCAATTCATATTATTTTCAAACGGCATCATTTTGCTCAATGCAGACACTTCCCGCAGGCAAGCACCGAGCTACTTCCGCTTCACTTGTTCATATATCTTTTTAGAAAAACTACTTATGAAATTGACCCGTTTGTATGGTTTTGACGTTATTATGAGCTTTCTGCCATACAAAATCATGAAAAAAATCGGTAATTGCAATGTCGCTTTATGCAATTACCGACGAACCCCTTTGGAACTTATTAAAACCCCTTAATGCCTGAAATGAACAATGTTGTTTGCATTTCGATATACTCGTCAAGTGAATGTTGACGATGAAGCGCCCATTTACGGAACGCCCAGCTTTGTCCTTGAACAACTAAATTATTCGCTGCCAAATGAATTTGCTTATCAGTCATTGTTAGTTCCCCTGACTGCACACAGCGTTGCAACAGCCTTTCAAAAGTGGCAACCATCTCAAACTCTTTACCGAAAACATAACGCTGTGCTTCTTTGGATAATGATTTCGTTTCCTGATACATAATTGTTAATTCATCAACCATGCTATCAATTTGTAAAAAATACTCACGAATCATTTCTTTTAACTCTTCTATCGTACCTGCTTTTATTTCATAGCTTGATAGTCGCTCCATCGCATGGTGGTAGATGCTATCACAGACGAGGTAAAGTACATCTTCTTTCGTACGAATATACTCATACAATGTACCAATACTAAAACCTGCTGCTTTTGCAATTTCTCTTGTTGTCGCACGATGGAAACCTTTTTCTTTAAATAATTTAATGGCACCTTGAATCATTTGTTCTCGGCGAATGGCAATGAGATTTTCGTCTTTCACGGTTGACTGGACTTGGGGCCTTTTGTTTTTTTCTGTCATAAATTATTTCGTCAACATACGTGAGATAACAAGACGTTGAATCTCTTGTGTACCTTCGTAAATCTGTGTAATTTTTGCATCGCGCATATAGCGTTCTACTGGATAATCTTTCGTATAACCATAACCACCAAAAACTTGAACCGCTTCAGTTGTGACGCTCATTGCTGTATCACCAGCCATTAACTTAGCCATTGCCGATGCCTTACCATATGGAAGACCATTCGTCTCTAACCAAGCAGCTTGGTATGTAAGAAGACGAGATGCTTCGATTTGTGTTGCCATATCAGCTAATTTAAAGGAAACACCTTGATTTGCCGTAATTGGCTTACCGAATTGTACACGCTCTTTTGCATAGTCAACCGCAGCATCTAATGCACCTTGAGCAATCCCCACAGCCTGTGCAGCAATGCCGTTACGACCACCATCAAGTGTTGTCATAGCAATTTTAAAACCTTCTCCTTCAGCCCCAAGTAGGTTTTCTTTTGGCACACGGCAGTTATCGAAAATAATTTCTGTTGTTGGTGATGAACGAATCCCTAGCTTTTTCTCCTTTTTACCAACAGAAAAGCCTTCGTAGCCAGCTTCAACGATAAAAGCAGAAGTACCGTTTTTCGCTTCTGGATCTGTTACAGCAAATACGATATATGTATCTGCTACTCCACCATTTGTAATAAAAATCTTTGAACCATTTAAAATATAATCATCGCCATCACGTTTTGCATATGTTTTCATACCACCCGCATCGGATCCAGATCCTGGCTCTGTTAAGCCATAAGCACCTATATGTTTACCCTCTGCCATTGGTCGAAGATATTTTTGTTTTTGTTCTTCATTGCCAAATTTATATAATGGCCAACCAGCAAGAGATGTATGCGCAGATAATGTTACGCCTGTAGAAGCACATACACGCGATAATTCCTCAACAGCAATTACATAAGCAAGATAATCAAAACCTGCACCGCCGTATTCTTCTGGCCACGGAATCCCTGTTAAGCCTAACTCAGCCATTTTGTCGAAAATTGCACGATCAAATTCCTCATTTTCATCGCGCTCCGCTGCTGATGGTGCTACCTCGTTTAAAGCAAAGTCGCGAATCATTTCACGTAATTGTTCATGTTCTTCTGTTAATTGAAAGTTCATTGTCCATTTCCCCTTTAATTTTAATGAATTTCATCTAAGACTTCATTGGATTCCTAATAAACACGCGTGCACTAACTCATTTACAATGGTGCTCTCTATTAAATTAAATGTTTGCTAATAACGAGTTTTTGTATTTCACTTGTACCTTCGTAAATTTCAGTCACTTTGGCATCACGGAAATAACGTTCTACCGGATAATCCTCCGTATAACCGTAGCCTCCAAAAATTTGTACAGCTTCAATCGCTGTTTGTACGGCTGTACGTGAAGCGAAGAGCTTTGCCATCGAAGCTTCTGCTCCACATGGTAAACCTTTTGCACGTAAATCAGCTGCTCGATACACAAGCAGTTTTGACGCTTCCACGGCAGTCGCCATATCAGCAAGCTTAAAGCCAACTCCTTGTTGTGCTGAAATAGGTTTACCAAATTGCACACGCTCTTTGGCATAGCTAGTTGCTGCTTCAAGTGCCGCTTCAGCGATTCCTAAAGCTTGTGCTGCAATTCCTATCCGTCCAACATCCAAATTAGCCATTGCTATTTTGAAGCCTTCCCCTTCCTCCCCAAGAAGGTTTCCAACTGGAATTCGGCAGTTATCAAATGTTAATTGGACTGTACGCGAACCGTGTAGGCCCATTTTATGTTCATCCTTACCAATAATTAAGCCCGGTGTGCCCTTTTCAACAATAAATGCTGAGATGCCACGTGTTTTTTCAGCTTGATTGGTTGAGGCAAAAACGATATAAACATCCGCTTCGCCTCCGTTTGTAATAAATACTTTTGAGCCGTTAATAACATACTCATCACCATCGCGTATCGCTTTTGATTGTAGTGAGCCTGCATCTGAACCTGCGCTAGGCTCAGTTAAACAAAATGCGCCTAAATATTCACCCGCAGCTAACTTCGGAACATAACGCTTTTTCTGCTCATCATTACCAAAATAAATAATAGGATTCGTACCTACTGAAGTATGTACTGATAAAATAACTCCCATTACTGCACTAACTTTTGATAGTTCATTGATAGCGATGATGTATGATGTAAAATCCATCGCAGAGCCACCTAGTTCTTCTGGCGTTGTGATCCCCATTAAACCTAGCTCACCCATCTGTTGCAGGAGTTCACGTGGAAACTCTCCTGCCTCCATACGTTCTACCCACGGTGCAATCTTCTCTTGTGAGAAACTTCGCACCATATCACGCATCATTAACTGCTCATCTGTAAATTGTAAATGCATCTATAATGTCACCCCTCTATGCTGTCACGTAGCATTACATTTTAATTTGATTTAGCATTCATCTTCTAGCTGAATCAAGTTACAGTCCTCGGCGGTCGTCACAGATTTTAAAAAGCTTTTCGAATAACTCGAAAAATCTGGACAAAATTACGCCGAGACGTAAGTAATTAATCTGAATCTTCCCATCCCCATAGGACTATTCGTAAACGTAAAAGCCTCTTCCTGATTTTTTACCAAGCCAGCCTGCTGCTACATATTTCCGTAATAAAGGACAAGGTCTGTACTTACTATCACCTAAGCCCTCATGTAAAATTTCCATAATTGATAAACATGTATCTAAACCGATAAAGTCCGCTAATGTTAAAGGTCCCATTGGATGATTCATGCCAAGCTTCATCACATCATCGATTGCTTCCTTCGTTGCAACACCTTCATACAACGCATAAATTGCTTCATTTATCATTGGCAGTAAAATACGGTTTGCAATAAAGCCTGGGAAGTCATTTACTTCCACTGGTGTTTTGGATAGCTGTACAGTCATTCCTTCCACAGCTTTATATACTTCGTCAGTTGTAGCTAAACCTCTAATAATTTCGACAAGCTTCATGACAGGTACTGGATTCATAAAGTGCATGCCAATCACTTGCTCTGGTCTATTTGTGACAGCTGCAATTTCTGTAATTGGAAGTGATGATGTATTTGTCGCAAGAATGGCGTGTGCCGGTGCAATTGCATCTAATTGCTTGAATATGGATTGCTTTACTTCCATGTTTTCAACAGCTGCTTCGATAATAATATCTACATCACTAGCATCCTCTAAATCTAGTGACATCTTGATACGACCTAAAATAGCCGTTTTTTCATCTTCGGTTTTACGGCCTTTTTCGACATCACGCGTTAAGTTTTTCGTAATAACGCCTATGCCACGTTCAAAAAACGGCTGTTTTATATCATTCAATAAAACATCATAGCCTGCCTGCGCACAAACTTGTGCAATTCCTGAGCCCATTTGCCCAGCACCAATCACCATTACCTTTTGGATTCCCATCATTCATGTCCCCTTTGTTTTGGTACTTCAATCATGATTGCATCGCCTTGCCCTCCACCAGAGCAGATTGCAGCAATACCGATTCCTCCACCACGACGCTTTAACTCATGTGCTAGTGCTAATATAATGCGAGCACCAGAAGCGCCTATAGGATGGCCAAGTGCCACTGCACCACCATTAACATTCACTTTTTCTGCATCTAGGTCAGCAAGCTGGTTACTAATAAGAGCCACTGCTGCAAAGGCTTCATTGATTTCAATGACATCGATGTCAGCTAATGTTTTACCCGTCTTTTTTAGCAAGTTATTAATAACGAGACCTGGTGTTTGCGGGAAATTTTCCGGATCAATTGCAATCTCTGCATGCCCGATAATTACGGCAAGTGGTTCTCTACCTTCACGCATTGCACGTTCTTCACTCATTACAACGAGTGCACATGCTCCATCATTGACGCCAGGAGCATTGCCAGCTGTAATTGAACCATCCTTTTCAAAAGCTGGTTTAAGTTTAGCAAGCACATCCTGTGTAGTACCTGGTCTTGGCGCTTCATCAGTATCTACTATGAGCGGCTCACCTTTACGTTGTGCAATTTGTACAGGTACAATTTCCTCTGCAAAATAGCCTTGTTCGATTGCGGAAAGAGCACGTTCATGACTGCGAACAGCCCATGCATCTTGTTCTTGACGACTTAATGAAAATTCGATTGCAGCCTTATTGCCATAGCTCCCCATCGGTGGTCTTGCTTCATTAAAGGCACAAGTTAACCCATCATAAAGCATTCCATCTACCATTGTAGAATCACCCATACGTAGGCCAGTTCGACCATTTAGAAGATAGTAAGGCGCGTTTGACATAGACTCCATACCACCAGCAATAATCACTTCTTCGTCCCCTAAACGAATTAACTGATCGGCTAAAGTTACAGCGCGCATCCCCGACGCACAAACTTTATTAATCGTTTCTGTTTTGACTGCTACAGGTAAATCTGCTTTTAGTGCAGCCTGTCTTGACGGTATTTGACCTTGCCCACCTTGTAAAACGGTACCTAAAATTACTTCATCCACTGCATCTGGTGCTATATTTGCTCTTTCAAGTGCACCTTTAATGGCAATCGCACCTAAATCACTTGCGTTTAGTGCGGAAAGTGATCCAGCAAATTTACCAAATGCCGTTCTTGCTCCTGCTAAAATTACAGCTCTATTCAAGTAAAACACCCCTTTTGTTTTACGTTTATCGATGAAGCATCAAAGCAATCTCCATTGACTGAACGCTCGCTCGACTCTTCCCGATAAAAAAATGGGAGTTATTAAGCAACTCCCATTTCTAATTAATCTTATTCTACAAAACAATTAATTATTGTGCAATTTATATTTTTCAGATAAAGAAAATATTTCTACAATAATTATTATTTTTCTGCGTTTAACTCTTCATTCTTGTTTTGCTCCAGAGACTCCACTGAAGCTACTACCTCTTCTAGCATCTCTTCTGTTACTTCTTCATCACTCTCTGTCACTGCTTTAACTTTTTCACCAAACACAGAGCGCTCTAATAATTCTGCTACATCGAACGTACTAATCGTATCTTCAACCTCTTTTGCCTTCGTACCATCCTCTAACATCGTTAAACAGTATGGGCATCCAGAAGAAATTACGGAAGCGTTTGTTGCTAAAGCTTGCTCTGTTCGCGCAACATTGATGCGATTACCGACATGCTCTTCCATCCACATTAAGCCACCACCTGCGCCACAGCACATTGCCGTTTCGCGATTACGTTCCATTTCCACAAGCTTGACACCTGGAATGCCTCGTAAAATTTCACGTGGTGCATCATACACATCATTGTAACGACCTAAATAACAAGAGTCGTGGAATACAATTGTTTCATCCACTTCATGATTCAGTACTAAACGATTTTCCTCTATCAATTCATTTAGTAGTTCAGTATGATGATAAACCTCGCCTTTCCAACCAAAATCTTGATATTCATTTTTAAAGATATTGTATGCATGCGGATCAATCGTTACAATTTTTTTCACATCATTTTTCTCAAATTCATCGATATTTGCTGTCGCTAGCTCTTGGAATAAAAACTCATTTCCTAAACGACGTGGTGTATCTCCAGAGTTTTTCTCTTTATTTCCTAAAATAGCAAACTTCACGCCCGCCTCGTTTAATAGACGACAGAACGCTAGTGCAATTTTTTGTGATCGATTATCAAATGCACCCATAGAGCCTACCCAGAATAAGTACTCCATTTCTTCGCCTGATTTTTTCAATTCTTTCACTGTTGGAATATTGATCGTTGGATCTAAGTCACGCCAGTTTTCTTTTTCTTTTCGGTTTAGACCCCAAGGATTTCCTTGACGTTCTATATTTGTCATTGCGCGTTGAGCATCCGAGTTTACTTTTCCTTCTGTCATCGTTAAGTAACGACGTAGGTCAATGATTTTATCGACATGCTCATTCATAACTGGACATTGATCCTCACAGTTACGGCAAGTTGTACATGCCCAAATCTCTTCCTCTGTAATAACGTCACCGATTAACGAAGGACTATAAATATCCTCAATAACTGCACCTTCAGCACCAGCTGCCATCGCAAGTTGATTACCCTTTGTATTTGCAAAAAATTGATATGGCACCCACGGTTTTTGCTTTGTTACAACCGCACCTGTGAACGTTAAATGATCACGAAGCTTAACGATTAAATCCATTGGTGATAGCATTTTCCCTGTTCCTGTTGCAGGACACATATTTG
The DNA here is from genome assembly GCF_044762185.1 of Lysinibacillus sp. NPDC097162. Lineage (NCBI taxonomy): Bacteria > Bacillati > Bacillota > Bacilli > Caryophanales > Bacillaceae > Lysinibacillus > Lysinibacillus sp. NPDC097162. The sequence continues at coordinate 184,136 of NZ_JBIWDT010000002.1, forward strand.
TACAACGCCCACATTCTACACAAGAATATAAATCAAGCATTTGCTTTTGTGTAAAATCTTGAATACGCCCTACACCAATAGATGGGATATCTTCTTCATTTTCAGCATTTTCACCTGCTTCTTCAAGTGCCTCGAAGTCAATCGGTGTCAATGTACCTGTGCGATCTAAACGATTCATGTACACATTAAGTGGGCTGACAATCAAGTGGAAATGCTTCGATTGCGGCACATAAATTAAGAACGTTAGTAAAATTAATAAATGAGCCCACCATGAAATATAGAAAATAGCGGCTGCTGCCGTTGCTGGTAAAAAGCCAAAAATAGCTGCAATGCTTGAAGCAATAGGCTCAGTATACGTTAAACCTTCTCCGTGCCAGATAAGGCCCATACCGTTTGCTAATAATGTTGAAAGCATTAAGCCTCCAATAAAAATTAAGACAAGACCATTTTTCCAGCCTCGTTTTAGACGTACTAGTTTTTCTACATAGCGGCGATAAAATGCCCATACTACCGCTACTAAAATCATTAATACTACTAGCTCTTGGAAGAAAGTGAATACACTATAGAACATGCCAAGTGGTAAATGCGACCCAGGAGCTAACCCCTTCCAAATTAAATCGATGGCTCCTAACTGAACCATTAAGAAGCCGTAAAAGAACATAACGTGAATTAAACCACTTTTAGGATCCTTTAATAGCTTATTTTGACCAAACACATTCACCATTAAATAACGAATACGTTCTTGGACACTTTCATCAAACTCAACCTTTTTCCCCAGTTGTACGAATTTATAGCGTGTTTTTAACAGATAGATAAATAACCCTACTGCATAAAGCACAACCACGATTGTTAGAACAATGTTTGCAATAACTAATGGACTCATGGTTGGTCCCCCCTTTTAGTTTGTCGTGAATTTTCTCTCTTTGTGTTAAATTTTCTAGCTCATACGTAAATGTATGATATTCCACCACTATATTCACATTTTAATAAATGAGTGAGCATTCAGTCAACATTAAAACAAAAATATTTCTGATAATTTTATATTCTTACATTTTATAAGAAAAAAAGCTACCCTGAATTTTCCTTCAAAGTAGCTTTTTTGTATATTAATTTAACGTAACTAGCACTTTTTCTTCCAATTACTAGTGTTCTCTGTAATATGTTTCATTTAAAATATTTATTTTTAAAAATGATTATTCACATCGTTACGCACCGTGCAAATGCTTGCCACAGGGAGGCTCGAGTCACTATTGTTTAGAAAATTAACTTATTTTTTAAACACTTTCCCACTGCGAATATATTCAATATCAGGTAAATTTAAACGAGCATTAACAACACGTGCAGCGGCAAATAAATAATCTGATAAACGGTTTAAATACTTTTGCACAATAGTAGGTACATCTTGAACTTCTTTCATTAGCGTTACCATTTGACGCTCTGCTCGACGGGCAACAGTTCGTGCTATGTGTAATGTTGCAGCTGCAGGAGCCCCTCCTGGTAATATGAATCGCTCTAATGGGGGCGCTTCATCAGACAATGCATCAATACGCGCCTCCAATACTTCAATCGGTGCTTCCGCTAGCTTGTAATGACGCTCCTTCATAACATTGGCTAAATCTCCACCAGCATCAAAAAGTTCATGTTGAATTGTTTCTAAATCAACTAAAATATCTTTGAATAATTCGCGATCTAGTTCGCTCACTGCCTTGCCGATAAAAGAATTTAATTCATCAATTGCCCCGTATGTTTCAACACGTAGACTGTCTTTGTCGACACGCCCACCAATTAAGCTTGTTTTCCCTGTATCGCCTGTTTTCGTGTAAAGTTTCATCCCTTTTTTCACTCCTATGCTTTATTTTTATAATTTTGTATCGCTTGTATCGTCGTCTCATAAACGCCTTTACCAATAATCTTACCGACATCTGTTATCGGCCCACCGTAGCGCATTTCCTCACCCTTTTGCGTTGCCGCAATAAGCAAGCTATCTGTCGCAGTGCCCGTTGCAATTGTATCACTACGGTAATCGCGAATGTTTTCCATTTGCAATGCCTTTGTTTTTGCTTCATTTGCAGTCATCAATGCTTGAAAAAATGCCTCTTCCGACAAACAACCATTGATGATGACCCATGTATTAATAGTACCAATATATGGCGTATCCTGTCTTTCGTGTGTGCGAGAGACATCTACAGCATTTCCAACACCCGCAGTGACAACGACAAACACACTACCGAAAGAAGTGCTATATTCATTTAGTGCATAGAGTTGTGTAGAAACAGCAGTTAACATGACAACCGTGCTAGTCGGCGAAAAATGCTCTCTTTGTAAAAAATCTGCGACCTCTTGTTTCACATCATTAACAACATAGTCTCCTGGTACAGAGCGATTCAATAGGCAGTCATACCACCCTATGCCAGGATTATGAACAGCTGAAGAAACTGTTTTTAGCGGGACATTTGATTTCAGTTGGATATAATCTGTTGTTACTTTAAAATCTTCTTTTACAATGACAGCTCGTTGCTGATATTCACTTGATGATGGCATGATTGTAATTTGCGGTTTAGGTATTTCTGGATGGGCATAGGTTGTCACTCTTGCCTGATATACGTCCTCAATTTGAGACGCTATTAATACTTTATGTGGTGCACCTAAAGCGCGTACACAGCCGCTTTCCATTAATAACAATTCATCGCAATAGAGGGAGGCTAAATTCATGTCATGCAGTACCATAATAACAGTTAAACCACATTCAATTGCTTCCTTACGCACCATATCTAAAATTTGACGTTGATGCGCAATGTCTAGGTGATTTGTCGGCTCATCTAGCAATAATACTTCCGCTGTTTGCGCTAAAGCTTGTGCTACAAAAACACGTTGTTGCTCACCGCCTGATAGAAACTCCATGGATGTATGCTCATAGCGCGTGACGCCCGTTTGCTCCATGGCATATTGAACTGCTTGCTCATCCCTCTCTGACCAATGAGAAAAAAAGCCAGTTTGATGTGGATAACGACCGAGCGATACTGCCTCACGTACTGTATTTGAAAATGCATTGGCATGTAATTGTGGTAGTACGGCCATCTTTTTTGCCAACGTGCGCGGACTATATGTTTTAATATTTTTGCCATCCAATAAAACAGTCCCTGCCGTTGCTGGTAATACGCCACTAATTACTTTCAATAATGTTGATTTGCCACTTCCATTTGGCCCTAAAATGCCAAGTACTTTCCCCTTTTCTACCGTAAAACTTACATCCTTAACGATTGGTACGTCCTCATAGCCACCTGATAGATGTTCAACGATAATCATACACGTACCCCCTTGCTTCTACGCTGCTTATAGAAAATATAAGAAAAGACAGGTGCACCAATAAATGCAGTTATAACACCTATCGGTAGCTCACGTGGAATAATTATCGTACGCGCCACTAAATCGCAAATGATCAGTAATGTTGCACCATTCAAAAAGGATAACGGCAATAAATGACGGTGATCTGAACCCCATATCATACGCGTCATATGCGGTACAACTAAGCCGACAAAGCCGATTGTTCCTGAAACAGCGACTGCCGCCCCAGTAAGCATGGAGCCGCCTACTAAAATTAAATATTTACTGCGCTTTACATTGACACCTAAATGCTTCGCGCGTTCCTCTCCATATAGCAGAACATTTAGCTCGCGTCTTTGCGTCCACAAAATAACAGAGCCAATGACAACAAATGGGGTAATCATTTGCACATACGGCCATCCTCGCATCGAGACTGAGCCTAGTAACCAGCCAATCACTTGGCGGAGCTCCTCACCTGATAACGCAATCATTAATGAGATAAGTGAACCTAAAAATGAGCTAAAAATAACCCCCGTTAAAATAAGCGTCTCCATTTTCAATGAACGGTCTACTATTCTGGCAAAGCTCATCACAGCTACCATCGTTAGTACGGCCCCTACCATACTGAGCGTTGGCAATGCATATAAACCGACAACTGGTATAGAAATGCCGAAAAACAATGTCATGACAGCACCGACTGACGCTCCTGACGATACACCAAGCGTATACGGATCTGCTAACGGGTTTTTTAACAATCCTTGAAAGGCTGCCCCTGCAATCGCCAACGATGCTCCTACAAGACCTGCGAGCAAGACACGTGGCAAACGAATTTTCCATAAAATATTGGCAGCAGTTTCATCTGCCGCTTTATTCCAAAATACTTCTAACGGAATATGAACCGAGCCTATTGATACGCCACACCAGATGCTAACGATAAGTAACGTAATGGCTGTTACATAGGCAAAAACTGTTTTGCTCACTCGAAAGCCTCAGGATAGATGGCTTTCGCTAACTCTTCAAGCCCATCTGCTAACCGCGGGCCTTGACGACTTGTCGTATTTTCATCTACTTGCACAATAGCCTTATTTTTAACAGCCGTAATTGTATCAAAGCCTGCACGTTGTGGAATTTTCGTTAAAATATCGGGCACATAATTATAAGTAACCACGATGACATCTGGATTTTTTGTAATAATTTGTTCTGCATCAATTTTGAACCAGCCATCCGTATCAGCCGCGATATTTTCGGCATGAATCATCTCTAGCATCTCCTGCATAAATGTGTCCTTGCCAGGTGTGTAGATTTCTGGTTCATCTGACGTTTCTACAAAGACTTTTTTCGGCTTCACGCCCTGTAATTTTGCTTGGACTTCCTCAACCTTCGCTTTCATATTGGCAATTATTTTTTCTGCCTCTGGTAGCTTACCGGTGGCGCGACCTAATTGCTCAATCGTCGTATATGTCTCATTAAAATCACTAGCGTTTGTCACAACAAATACTTTAACACCCGCTGCTTCTAGTTGATCCATTGCTCCCCCTAAAGAAGCTATACCTGATTCATGTGCAAAAACAATATCAGGCTGTAAAGCAATAATTTGTTCTATATTAAATTCCATACTGCCGACCTTTTCCTTGTCAGCTACCTCTGGCGGATAATCATCATAATCATTTACGCCAACGATTTTATCATTTAAGCCAAGTTCAAATAAAATTTCTGTGTTACTTGGAATAAGAGAAATAATTTTCTCTGGCGGTGCTTCTAGTACAATATCTTTGCCAGTAGCATCTGTTATTGTTAGCGGGAACGTTGCTTCGTCTAGCTGCTTTGTATCCTGTTGCTCCTGCTGTTCTGTTGTTGATTTGTCATTTTTCGGCTCTTCTCCACATGCTGCTAGAATGCCCATTGCTAAAAATGCTGATAACCCTATTTTCCAATACTTTTTCATTGTGAGACCTCCTTAGATTGTATGTGCATTTTTCAGCTCTGTTCACTTGATTGATCGATATAATGTTGGCATTTCTACCCGAACTTATTGCCTTTATGTTCAATTATTTATCGTCAGTAGCTTTCCAAAACAAAAAAACCTCTCGTCATCATAACGAGAGGCGGTGCTTGCACAAATAAACCACCATCCTATCCTCGTAGGCTGCAATGTATCGTTCTATAAAGGCAGGTCTCCTGGCTCGTGCTCCAAATGCTTTTTCATGCCTTCCCAAAAAAATTCAGTGGCATAGATTGAAAAAACTCACACTTACAGTGGCGGGACCGCATCGGAATTACACCGATTTCCCTTTTCACTTTACTTTAGTAAAGAACCTTTATAATATTTAGTTGATTTTATTATACATGAAAATAGAAATAGATAACGATAAAAAAAGAGACCCTAAGTTAGTGTCTCTTGTTTATGATCGTTGAATTCCGCTGCGTGCGGACACTTTCCACTTCAATCAACTAGTATAATTGTTTGAGTGCCTGTCACTACATAGAACCTAATATAATGTCGAGATCTAAATCGAAAAAATCCACTTCGCTTTCCGCGGGCGCACACGTAAGCCGCAAAAGTCGCTACCCGCCTGGTTTGTTGCGGCTTACATTGCGTGCTTTCCCGCAGGAGTCTACGTGGATTTTTACTAATAATAAAATTTTCAAAATTGTTTGCGTGCCTGGCACCCACTACATAATTTCCGAAAAATATTGAACAGTTTTCATTGGTGCACCTATTTCGCGCAATGCCCATGTATCTTCTAAATAAATATCTGCTAGCTTTTCATACTTGCCACCAAATTGGACTGCCCATTCGACTGCCACTACACTTTCGTATAGATGAGCCATTTTTTCTGCTACCCCCTTTGCCTCATACGACTTCGTAGCCTCATCCAAACGACTAAAGACTTGCAAAGTAGCTTCGATTTTCTTCAATTGCTTGCCTACAATTTGTACTAAGGAACAATCAGTTAACTTCGTCAAACGCTCGCGCATCACATGTACAAATAATTCATGGGCATTAAATTTATCTACTAAGCGAATTAGCTCAAGTGCTAAAATGTTAGCCGTTCCTTCCCACACCGTAAGTACTTGAGCATCTCTAAGTAAACGTGGTGTTACAAAATCTTCGATATAACCGTTTCCTCCATGCAATTCAATGGCTTCGCTTGCGTAATGTACCGCCTGTTCAGCCGTTTCTTTTTTCATAATGGCAATATTTAAACGATTAAGAATGATGTCCTCCTCGTCCCCCTGACCACTCGTTACCTTGTCATATAATTGAATAAGATCAAAAACAGTAGCGACCTCTACATGTAGCTTAGCAGCATATTTTCCTAATGTATCCTGAATCATTGGGTATTGAATTAAAGGTTGACCGAACGCATTTCGGTTTGTTACATAATGCTTCGCCTCTAAATAACCTCGACGCATAATACCAATGGAAGCAACAGCGTTACAAATTCGAGATAAATTAAGTGCCTCTAACATATAATAAATTCCTTTATTCGGCTCTCCAACGATATACGCTACTGCACCATCGAATTCCACCTCTCCTGATGGTACTGCTCTGACACCGAGTTTATCCTTTAAACGCCGAATGCGAAGGTGGTTAACCTTGCCGTCATCTTGACGCCAAGGTACAGCAAATAATGTTAAACCTTTCGAACCTGCTGAGGCGCCTTCTATACGTGCTAATACCATCGCCACACCACACATTCCAACATTTGATGCAAAGTACTTCTCTCCATACAAACGATAATGACTTCCTTCCTCGACAGCCTCTACAACATTTGCGCCGACATCTGAGCCTCCTTGCCGCTCCGTTAAAAATGTTGCTCCTTCATATAGCTCTGTATCGCCTGTTGCACAAACATGTGGTAAAAACCTGTCCTTCAACTCATCACTCGCATAATGATCAAGCAAATAAGCTGTTGCCATCGTTAAGGTAACTGGACAATAGAAGCCAGGCTCTGCATGTGAAAGTAAATAGCCTTGTGCAAAGCTATACACATAATTTCCCTTTCTACCTAACTGCGGAATTTCCTTATGCACATAGCCAACGATTCCTGTGTTATATGTTTCTTCAATCGTTTTTTTGTAGCCTTCATTGACCCAAATTTCCGAAATATCCTCACCATAAGCATTGTATCGCTGCAGTTTGGGCTCTCCCTCTCTGTCTGTATGCTTCGCCCTCACGTCGATGTCATTTGCACAAAGCTCACCGAAATCCTTTAACTCTCGCTTAGCATAGACTAGAAGTTCTTTATCTAGCATCATTTCTAGTAGTTTGTGTAGTGTTTCATCCTCTGTGAAAAAGTTAGTCGTCCGATTTGCATCTTGCTGTAATACTTTCATATTTATCTCACCTCTTGTTCCTTCAAAGATTGTTTTAATATTTTTCCTGATGCATTTCTTGGTAGCGCTTCCACTTGTTCGAATAAGCGTGGAATTTTATATTTTGCTAGATGCTCCTCTAAATATATCTTTAGTTCACTATCATCAATCTCTGCCTTTGCAGCATACACTGCCTTTACGGTTTCTCCCCACTGCGGGTGAGGGACACCGATAACAGCCACCTCAAAAATTCCTTCATAGCTTAAAAGTAAATCTTCAATCTCTTTTGGATAAATATTGACACCGCCCGAAATAATAACATCCTTTTTGCGATCGACAATCCAAATATAGCCGTCTTCATCTTTTCGAGCTAAATCTCCTGTTTTCAGCCAGCCATCTATAAACGCTGCCTTTGTTGCTACTTCATCCCTGTAATACCCCAACATATTGCCTTCACCAAATAACACAACTTCGCCCACTTCATTCACTCCGACATCTTCCCCGCTGTCGTTAATAATACGAAGCTCCGTCCCTAGAGGTGCACGCTGACCTATACTCCCTGCCTTTTCTTCATGCTCTTGTCCGAACATTAAGGAACCACTTGGCCCAGCCTCTGTTAATCCATAAACACATGTTAGATTTTCTGTTTGGAAAGCTTTTTGTATATGGCGAATTTCATTTTGTGATAACGGTGCACCTCCGTAAACCCACCATTTCATCGAAGATAAATCCGCTGTTTGCAATCTCTTTGTTTGGGCAGTTAATAAATAGGCAACAGGAGCCCCGAAAAAATGCGTCGTTTTTTCGTGTTCAATCGAATCTATCAATAAATCTGGTGTAAATGTTGGCGTTAGTACATTTGTTGAGCCAACAAGTACGCCAGCCATTAAAAATAAATGTAATGGTGCTGAATGCGTTAATGGCATCATAAGGAGAATGCGACTTGTAGGCTTAACTTCCATTTCTACTGCAATCATCTGGGCTACAGTTAAAATATTACGATAGCTAAATAGGACGCCCTTCGGTTTTCCTGTTGTGCCTGATGTATATAAAATCGTTGATGCATCGTCTTCATTTAGCTGACAATCTATTGGTTGTGTACTGGCATGTTGTATTAGCGTTTCATAATGAAGCCACCCTGCCTCCACATGTCCTGTTTTAATTTTCAACGGCACGACATTGATATGCTCGACCGCAGCAAAAATAGCCTCATGCACTAAAATGGCTTTAGCTTCTGCATGCTGTGCAACATATTCAACCTCCTGCAATGTAAATTTTGCATTTACGGGAACGACAATTGCACCAATACGTTGAATCGCAAAATAGCTAACAACAAACTCTACAACATTTGGCATAAAAATAATTACTTTATCATCTGGACGAATATCCAGTTCTATCAAAGCATGACCGAGTCGAGTCACTTGCTCATCTAAATCACGATAAGTCACTCTTCTTCCATGACAAACAACAGCTTCTTTTCCAGCATACTTTCGGGCATTTCGTGCTAATAAATTTGAACTATTCATCGTGCATCTCTCCCTTTAAAGTTAATAATTTCTCACTAAACATGCCATGTAATTGCAGTAATTCATTTTTCATTTGTGTAAGCTCGGCTATTTTACTATCAATTTCTTGAATTTTTTGATCTCCATATGCCACAGTACGTTCCAATTGTTGAATTCCTGAGCGATCAAAATCAAAAAGCAACACCATTTCCTTGATTTCTTCTAATGAGAAACCATAACGCTTCCCCCTAAAAATAAGCTTGAGCTTCGCCATTTCTTTTTTTGAGAAGGTGCGCTGATTCGTAGCCGAACGATGAGGACATAGAAGCCCAAGCTCCTCGTAATAACGAATTGTACGTGTAGACACATTAAATTGCTTCGCTACCTCCTGAATCGTTTTCAAGCAAGCTCCCCCTTCACAATTTTCATCAGTATATCATTAACGTTAACGTAAACTTCAACAGAAAATTAGAAATAAACAGAAAAATTAATACACAAAGGAGTAAGTTCAGTGTCAGGCACTCGAACAATTCTGAATTTTGCTTAGAAACTCCTACTTAGAACGCACGTAACGTAGACGCAAAAAAACCACGAGTAAGTGCCAGGCACTCAAACAATTTCCACCGAATAAAAAACCCCGACACGTAATTGTGTCGGGGTCTAATAATCATATTACATTTTTTCAGGTGCAGATACGCCGATTAGACGTAATGCGTTAGCAATAGTAGTACGTACAGCCGTAATAAGTGCTAAACGTGCTTCTGTTAGCTCTTTATTCGAAGCATCTAACACTTTTTCAGCGTTATAGAAGCTATGGAACGCAGCTGCCGTATCTTGAATATAGTTGGCGATACGGTGTGGCGTACGGTGTTTTGCTGCATCCGCCACTACTTTCGGGAAATCACCGATTTTTTTCAATAAATCAATTTCTTTTTCAGCAGTTAACAGGCTTAAATTCGCTGTTGATGTAGCAAAGCCTTGTTCAGTTGCTGAACGTAAAATTGAAGAAATACGCGCATGCGCATATTGAGCATAATATACCGGGTTTTCGTTTGATTGCGATACCGCAAGATCAAGGTCAAAGTCCATATGTGAATCACCAGCTGTTTTCACGAAGAAGTAACGTACTGCGTCTAATCCTACTTCTTCAACAAGCTCACGCATCGTTACAGCATTCCCTGTACGTTTCGACATTTTAAATTTCTCGCCGTCTTTATATAACTGAACCATTTGAATAACTTCTACTTCAAGCGTGTCACGGTCATAACCAAGTGCTTGAATAGCCGCTTTCATTCGTGGGATATAGCCGTGGTGGTCAGCTCCCCAGATGTTAATTAGTTTATCAAAGCCACGGACAATTTTATCTTCATGGTAAGCAATATCAGGTGTTAAATATGTGAAAGATCCATCATTTTTTATTAATACACGATCTTTATCATCGCCAAATGTTGTTGAACGGAACCAAGTAGCACCATCTTCTTCAAAAACATGGCCATTTGCTTTTAATTTATCTAATGCTACTTCGATTTTGCCGTTTTCATATAATGATGTTTCAGAATACCATACATTAAAATTCACGCGGAAATTCGCTAAGTCTGTTTTCAATTTATCTAATTCTAATGCTAAACCATGTTGACGGAAAAATGCAAAACGCTCTTCATCAGATTTTGATAAAATCGAATCGCCATGCTCACTCGCTAATTTACCTGCAATATCGATAATATCCTGACCGTGATAACCATCTTCTGGCATATCTGCAGCAAGACCTAAAGCTTGCTTATAACGCGCTTCTAATGAATAAGCTAAGTTATTAATTTGATTACCAGCATCGTTAATGTAGTACTCACGAGATACTGCATAACCAGCCATATCTAAAACATTACACAATGAATCCCCTACAGATGCTCCACGTGCATGACCTAGGTGAAGGTCACCTGTCGGATTTGCTGACACAAATTCAACTTGTACTCTCTCACCAGCTCCTGCCTTTGAACGTCCATAATCTGCACCTTGTTCAAGGACAGCTGTTACAACACCTGTTAAGAAATCTTTACGGACAGTAATATTCATAAAGCCAGGACCGGCGATATCAATTTTCTCGATATCAGTACCTTCAGTTTCAAGGTTTTCTAAAATTGCTTCTGCAATCGCACGTGGTGGCTTTTTAGCTAGTTTCGTTAATTGCATTGCAATATTCGTTGCATAATCACCGTTTGCTTTATCCTTTGGTGTTTCTAAGTGAATCGTTAATTCTGTACCAGCTTCAACTAAGCCAGCTTTTTCAACAGCCTGTGCAATCGCCGTCTTAATGGCTTGTTGTACTTGTTCTACTGCGTTCATCATTGTACCTCCGTAAATGTAATGTCTAATGTATAATTGCCAACATTTTGTCCACCCATTAATAAATCATACTGCACATGAAAATCTCCACGCATTTCATGTCTAGTAAATAACATATTTTTAGTTTGAGTCACGAGTGGCATCGAACCAAATTCACTTTCATAATGGCCTATTTGTTGTTCAAAAATATTGAGTGGTAAGCGCATTTTTACTGCTCCTGCGCGCATAATAAGTGCCCGTTCTTTGTCTAACTTCATCGTCGTGCGGATTGTTTTTTCATCCTGCATCTCTTCATATTTTAAATATAGGGAATCTGCTTTATTTATTAGCTGCCCATTTAACCACATTTCAAGGGTTTCGGACTCCCCATCAATCGGACGAATCGTCGAAATGAGCTTAATGTTCACCTGCGATTTTTCTTCGTTCACCATCATGGACGCTCCCTTTTATTCTTTTTACTATAACCTTTTTATTATAGGATGAATGTCTACTTTATTTCAAGATAGAAGTGAGTATTGTTTTCAAGCATTGGCAGACAAAGTGAAAAGATTTACTATTATTTATAGATCTTCGAGAAAGGAACTACTATTATAGATGTTACTTCACATTTTTGTCAGCTTTTGTATTACCTTTACATTAATCATTTTAACGTATTGGCCATTTACCCATCCGGCTCGAGGACAATCACTAATTAAAGAATTTAAACCCATTTTGGTAGGTATTTCTTTTGGTCTAACAGGTCTTATACTAAGTGGCATTTCGTTAAACTATTTGAATGGAACACTTATAAACATCCATATTGTCCCTCTTCTTTTTAGCGGACTTATCGGTGGCCCGTGGTCGATTGTTATTAGTGGCATAATCATGGCAATAGGAAGCTTAATCATCATCCCTACACAAGAAGTACTATCGATAACAAGCTTATCAAATATTAATTTATTAGTAATTTCCATTGTTCTTGCGCTTTTTGCATTAAAAAAACCAATTACTTTTCACACATTAACAGCCTATTTTTATAGCCTGACGATTGAAATCACTGTGATGTTAGTTCTTATTGTTACTTTACCAGCTATACTAAAAATAAAGATTATATTAGGGTTCGTTGCCTATGCACTTTTTACATTTTTTACAATTTTCACTGTTATTAAACGTTTACAAGCGACAAGTGAAAAAGTACAACTCACCTACCACCTTAAAGAAAAGGACTATTTAACGCAGCTCCCAAACAATTTGGCAATTCGATCCTTTGCGCAAGGTATGGTTTTAGAAACGGACCATTTTTCAGTGCTCCATTTTGACGTCGATGATATGAAAGAAATTAATATCAAGTATGGCCATCTAGCTGGTGATGGGGTTATTAAACAACTCGCCACAATCATTAATGACTATGTAGAAGCTATAAACGGTATTGCTGCACGGGTTGCAGGGGAGGAATTTTATATTATATTAAAGGATGCCCCACCAGCTATTGCTCTATATCATGCCGAGAAACTGCGACATCAAATTGCACTTCATTCTTTCAACATCAATACTATGCAAACTACGCCATTAACGGTTTCCATCGGTATTAGCTCAAGTCCTGATAACGGTGTAGAGTTTGATGAACTTGCCATTATTGCTGCACAAGTTACAACCGATATAAAAGCTTTAGGTGGCAACAAAGTATTACACGCCAATAATATTGACTTCGGCACAGAAAACTAATATTTGGTCTAATACACGAGAATCTGCGAAAGTAACGCAGATTCTTTTTCTTTTCCCCTCCACTAATAGTCGTTGACAGTTATTCACTATAACACTACATTTATATTATAATTTCAGAATTTTCAATCTAATAATAGAAATGAGGATTGCTGTATGTTAACACTTGAGAATATCCAAGCTGCTAAAATGAAAGTTGCGCCTTATATTTATGAAACACCTGTTGTTCGCTTACATGGACTCGATGAACTGTTAAATTGCAATGTTTCGATAAAAGCCGAAAATATGCAAAAAACAAACTCCTTCAAATTGCGTGGTGCTCTGAATAAACTGCTCTCGATGCCACTTGAACAATTACAACAGGGCGTTGTTGCGGCATCGTCAGGTAATCATGGTAAAGGTGTTGCCTTCGCAGCTAAACTATTAAATATTCCGGCAACAATCGTTTTACCAGATTCAGCACCAAGTATTAAAGTTGAAGGTATTCGAGCACTAGGTGCAAACGTTGTACAATGTAAGCTTGCTGAAAGACACGATATAACGGAAAAACTTAGCTTAGAACACGGCTATGCCATCATCCACCCTTATGATGATTATGACATTATGGCTGGTCAAGGAACGGTAGGATTAGAAATTTTAGAACAATTCCCTCAAGCTAATGCAATCGTTATACCAATTGGCGGTGGTGGGCTAATAAGTGGTGTCGCAACTGCGGTAAAATCTTTAGCACCTCATATTAAAATCATCGGCGCGGAACCAGCTGTTGTATCACGCTATGCTGATAGTTTAATTGCCGGTGAAAGATTACTTTTAAAAGAGCAAAAGTCTTTGGCAGATGCACTCTTAACTTTACAACCTGGTGAGCGAAACTTCCCCATTGTTCAAAAGCTTGTCGATGATATTGTTCGGGTAGACGAGGCTTCTATTGAAAGCGGGATGAAAACATTACTACTAGCAGGCAAGGTAGTGGCCGAACCATCCTCTGCTATCGGAATCGGGGCAGCTCTTCAAGGGAATTTACCTATTACTAAAAATGATCATGTTTGCTTTCTTATTTCAGGCGGCAATATTGGGTTAAATCAATTACACAATTTATAAGGAGGCTACCATTTAAAGTACGAAGGTGAGCTATATGATTAAAATTGATACATTTATTGCAATCGAAACAAAAAGTTTCTATTCACATACGGTTGAACAACTCCACCATGAATTTACTAGTATTCAAAGTAAAAATGCGCTACAGATTATCTCAAAAAATCTAACGCAAAGTAAAGGTCATTTTTTACACGGGGCTATTATTGTAGAAATTGATGGTGTTCAAATTACGTCGTTGTTTGATTGGGATGATTGTGACTTAATATGGCCAGGGTTTTTAACAATGGTTATTGATTATTTACATGATGGTTTTGGTGAAACTGCTATATCATTGAATGATATTCAATGGACTTTAGAAAAAATTATTACGAAACCAAATCATTTAGTAGTTTTTTCTTCAAAGCATGGTATGGGAAAAATCATTAAAGGTGTTTGCAACGAAAATGACTTTCTTCAAGCAGTCTTGCTCAGCGCACATCAATACCTGTCGCTAAGACAACAAGATACGCGAACACAAACTTTAAATGGCATGGCCGAAAAATACAATTATCTTAAGAGCCAGGCACTCAAACAATTTTGAAAACTTTATTACTATCAAAGTAAAGATCCACTGAAACTACTAAGGGAACGCACGTAACGTAAGCCGCAACCAACCACGTGTTGGGAGGTTTGCGATTTACAACGTTCCCACGGAAAGTGAAGTGGATCTTTACAATATAGAAGGCTCAGTGCCAGGCACTCAAACAATTTAAATAAAAAATAAGGCTAGCTCATAGCTAACCCCACTCTCTTTTTTAGGTAACTTAATAAAGAGCATCCGCAATGCAAACTGTGGATGCTCTTTCGCCTTTAAGCTGTATCAAAACTTACTAAAAAGAATAATTTCTTTGCGACCAAACGAATGGTTATTACAAATGAAGTACCCTGTATAAGAAAGCAACAAACTGCGCACGTGTTACAGGTTCATTCGGTCTAAAACTACCATTATCCCCTAACGCAATCCCATAATTTTCGAGAATGGCAATGTAATCATGAGCCCAATGTGTTGTAGGAACATCTTCGAAATGACTTGTCCCTTCTGAAGTCAATCCAAATGCCAACACTATTATTTTCGCCAATTGCGCTCGTGTTAATGATTCGCTTGGATGGAAGAATCCATTGGACCCGTCTATAATCCCTGCCTGCTGCAACTTCATAATGCCCTCATAGTATGGATGATTTGCTGCAATATCATTAAATGGTGTTATCTCGCGACTTGGTACTAACTCAAAGGCACGAGCGATAATAATTGCAACATGCTGACGTTGAATTGAATCATTTGGACGGAATGTTCCGTCTGGGTAGCCATTGATTATTCCACGCATTGCTATATTCTCAATCATTTCTTTTGCCCAGTTTGTAGAAATATCACTGAATGTTATTGTTGGTGTTGGATTTTCGGGTACTTCAGGTTCTGTAGGCTTTTCTGGCTCTACTGGAATTTCTGGTGTTGGTTTAGGATTTGGTTTTGTTTCCGGCGTTGGAATATATCCACCACCTCCACCTGATGAACTATTTTCTATCCACTTCGCATATAGCGTTGTATTCCCTACTACCGTATCTTTTGTAAAATCCCATGAATTAATAAGAGTAACCTCTTTATACCAACCACCAAATGTATAACCTAGTTTTGTCGGTACAGTTGGTTCTGTTATTTTTCCGTTGTATGATACATTTTGAGGCGTGACACCACTGCCTCCATTTGATTCAAATGATAATGTATAACGATTAACTTTCCACAAGGCATATAATGTGACATTGGAGGCGTTAATAGTAAACTTGTTATTTGCCACATAGTTTATCCCACTGCCATCTGCTTTTGTATTCCAACCATTAAACGTAAATCCAGTCCTTACTAGATTGCCAGTATTATCAGCTACTGTAACGCTATGTCCATTTTCATAAGTTTGACTATTGACTGGTGCTTGTCCTCCAGTTGCTCCGTTTCCGTCGTATTGTACTGTATATTTAATCGGAGCTGTTTTATTGATACTGAATGTTACGGTAATTGAGTTACCAGCGTCATCCGTAACTACGAGCACATAGGAGCCTTCCGCGTCCACAGACATCCCACTCACAAACGATTGCCCATTTAGTGTTGCAGTACCTTCGTTAAATGTAATGGTTTTTGAGGAATTGTAACTTCCTCCTTCCGCTACACCGCTGACAATTGGGGCGGTCTTATCGATAGAAAATGCAATGGTTGTAGTATTACCAGCGCTATCCGTAACAACAAGTACATAGGAGCCTTCCGTGTCTACAGACGAGCCGCTTGTAAAGAAAGTGCCGTTCAATTTTGCTATACCTTCATTAAACGTTATTGTCTGGTTAACATTGTAGCTCGCTCCGTTTGTTACACCATTGACAACAGGGGCGATCGTATCCACAGTGATACTGTTTTGAGCTAACCCTACATTGCCCGCACGATCAATTAAACGTACATACACCGTTTTATTTCCATCTCCTGCTGGTAATGTATAGCTTTTAGTTGGACTAAAGGCTTCGACACCCGACCAAGAACTATTGTTACTAGAAAACTGTACTCCTACTACATCTGTCACACCACTGTCTAAGGATAAATTAAGCGTTACAACACGATTCGTTGTATACGGATTCCCATTATTGATATCAACAGAGCCTGTTGGTGCTACCGTATCCAGTGTTATAACTCTTTGATATTCTGGAGAGTCATTTCCCGCTCCATCAACAAGCTTAAAGGACAATATTTTTTCTCCGTTAACAGTTCCTATAGCAAGCATAAAGTTTGGTACGTAAGGCATTTGTGTAAATGGATTTCCATTAACCGAATAACGGATATGCGTAATATCATTTACACCCACATTTGGCGTTATTGAAACGGATACACCTGTACTATTCGTATATTGGTTACCTTGATTTACAATTACCGTCCCTGTCGGAGGGGTCTTATCAATTTGGAATTGGATGTTTTTTGATTGGCTACCTGCTGAAACTGTTAATGTATATGAACCTTCAGCAGTAATCTGTGTCCCACTTGTAAATGGACTTCCATTCAAAGTTGCTGTGCCAATGTTGAACTGTGGCGTTACACTCGTGCTGTATAGGCCACCATTTTGAACTCCTGTTACCTGAATTTCGACATTTTCGGAGTATGTAATAATTAAATATGGACCCAGACTACCGCCCTGCATATTTGATTCCGTCATTTTTATATAATGGTCCATAGATAGTATTCCGTTTTGAGCAGCTTCTTGAGCAGTCATTCCTGAAAGAATAAAGGTTGCTCTAGAATTAACTTTCGTGGACTCCTCTGATATATAGCTAGTAAAATCAAATGGCGCTAGCGTAGGTTTAAGCATCGTGACATCATTGGCTAGAATTCTTGTTTGGGTAGATCCTGAAGTAGGAGCTGGTGGTGATGTTATCCCAGTATCTTGAATCCAGTTATGATTAGTACTTGTAGAAACTTTTAATGAAAAATTAGTAGTTGCTTGGAGAGTACCACCTGTTACAGGAATATAAAGATTTGCACTTTCAACCTTATACCCTACAGGAATTGGTGGTAACTGAAACTTAAGCAATACTTGAACCTCCAAAGGCGTACCATATGTTCCCTGAAAGCCTACATCAAGATATCCCAGGTTCCCATCCTCATAAGTAAATCCAGCATCAATACCTTCGTATACCATTGTCGTGTCCTCAGTTGCATAAATTGGTACCAAACTGTTATTGGCAAATGCTACATCTTGATTACTAAAAATAAAGATTATGCCCAAACTAACTACCAAAGGCAATAAATTAACAATCGAAGCTATTTTCTTTCTCATCATACAAACTCCCTTTCTATTAAATTTTCTAAAATCACTACGGTAATAATTTAAATTGAATTCCAATTTATTTCCTCAATCGCTTTTTTCTCCTTGTTTAATCCTTTATTCTCATGGCATACACATTATTCAAATGACATAAAATCTCCCTCAATATTTTACTATTTAAAATATCTTTTTAATTATAAAAGGGAGTCTCTATTTAAAATACTGACAAATGTTAATATTTCACTATTAACATTTGTCTTTTGGGGTGCCAGTCACTCAAACAATTCTCAAACAATTTACATAAAAAATGGGGCTAGCTCATCGCTAACCCCATTAAAACCGCTTCATATCAACTAATACAAAGCTCCTATTATTTTACCCAGCCTAAAATCATTTCTCGTAATAATTTACTCGCTGTGTTGGCTGTCATTTCTGATGTGTCATAAATTGGTGCAACTTCAACTAAGTCAAAGCCTACAACGTTCACGCCACTTGCAGCAATTGCATGAATTGAAGCTAGTAACTCTTTAGATGTAATACCTCCACAATCTACTGTACCAGTACCAGGCGCATGTGCTGGATCTAGTACGTCGATATCAATTGTAACGTATACATTACGTCCCGCTAAAGTTGGTAGCACTTCTTTTAACGGCTCTAGTACTTCAAATTTTGAAATGTGCATGCCGTTTTCCTTCGCCCACTCAAATTCTTCCTTCATACCTGAACGAATACCAAATGAATAGACATTTTTTGGTCCAATATGCTCTGCAATTTTACGAATTGGAGTTGAATGTGAAAGTGGCTCCCCTTCATATTCAACTCGTAAATCTGTATGCGCATCAAAATGAATGATTGCTAAGTCGTCGTATTTTGCAGAAACTGCCTTCATAACAGGCCAAGATACTAAATGCTCGCCGCCCATGCCGACAGGAATTTTACCGTCTTCTAAAAGCTTCACAATGAATTTCTCAATTTCATCTAAAGAACGTTGTGCATTACCAAACGGTAACGGAATATCCCCTGCATCGAAATACTTCACTTCTTCTAACTCGCGATCTAAATATGGACTATACTCTTCTAGTCCAACTGATACTTCACGAATACGTTGAGGGCCAAAACGTGAACCTGGGCGATAACTAACTGTCCAGTCCATCGGCATGCCGTAAATAACTGCTTGAGCATCCTCATATGTAGGATGACTTTTTATAAAAACATTCCCTGAATAAGCTTCATCAAATCTCATATTTTGCCTCCATTAATATCTGAACTTCCTATGAAATTCAGTTTTTATATTTGTTACTTATTGAGGACTTACAGGTTTGTAATGAAACCTCATTTACTCAATCCTCGTATACATTATTGGAACGACTAGCAAATTTCAATTAAAATCTACAAAGTGCAATACTTTTGTCGAAAGCTAGCGTTTCATATCAGTACAAAAAAAGTATAGATGTTTTTGAATAAAGTGCAATAGTTTTTGCTTAGAATTCCGATTAAAGAAGAATATTCAGACACATACTAAACTCAAGTTGTTAGAAAACGAGGTGAAGTCGGATGAAAAGAAAAATCTATCAACGTAAGCAAAAGCGTGTGAAGCGTTCACGCAAAGCGCTTACACTTTTTGTCGCCTTTGCATCTGCAATAGTAGTAGCATTTATTGCACTACGCGTCTATGTTCAAGTGGCTGGTGCACCGCCATTAACTGTACCGAAAGCCTCTATTTTCTTAGATGAAAACGAGAATCAAATTGGAGACCACTTTACGAATGAACGTCGCTATTGGGTTGGTCTTGATGAAATATCACCCTATTTAGTAAAAGCAGCAGTGGCCGTTGAAGATAAAGACTTTTACAAACATAGCGGTTTTGACTTTTCTCGTATTGCTGGTGCCGTATTAGTTGATATTAAAGCCGGAAGTAAAGTTCAAGGGGCAAGTACTATCACCCAACAATATGCTCGAAATTTATATTTATCTCATGAAAAATCATGGACTCGAAAAGCAAATGAGGCGTTGTATGCTTATAGATTAGAAGTTTTTTATAACAAGGACGAAATATTAGAAGGTTATTTAAACACTGTATATTATGGACACGGAATGTACGGAATCGAAGCGGCTAGTCGTTATTATTACGGGAAATCTGCAAAAGACTTGACGCTAGCAGAGGCTGCTATGCTTGCAGGCGTACCTAAAGGTCCAAGTATATATTCGCCAATCGCCAATATTGAAAAAGCTACTAATCGCCAGCACGTAATCTTGAAACTGATGGCAGACCAAGGAGCAATAACGCAAGACGAAAAAACACGTGCTGAGGAAGAGCAGCTTGTCTTAAAGAATGATATGTGGGTTGCTTCCAAATCTGTTGCACCTTATTTCTTAGATGTTGCTTGGCAGGAAGCAAGTGAAATTTTAAAAGCAAAAAATCTAGACATTAGCGAAGGTGGTTGGACTATTCAAACAACACTTAACCTTGGCCACCAAAAAGCTGCGGAAGAAGCAGTAGCTAAAAATATGCCCGCTAATGATCTGCAAACAGGATTTGTTAGTATGCAATCTAAAACAGGCGCCGTCACTGCACTTGTTGGCGGTAAGGATTATGCCACTAGCTCTTTTAACCGCGTAACACAAGCAAAACGTCAACCGGGATCAACCATTAAGCCGGTTTTATATGCAGCAGCATTAGAAAATGGCTATACGCCTTTAACGTTTTTAGATGTAGGACAAACAACGTTTACTTATGATAATGGACGTGGAACTTACTCTCCTAAAAACGTAAACGGTCAATTTGCCGACCATGATATGTCGTTGGCACAAGCCATTGCGATTTCCGATAATATTTATGCAGTTAAAACATTAGAAGATATCGGATTTAAAGCATTTCATAATATGGCGGACCGCTTTGGAGTAACGATTGGTACGAAGGACAATTTATCGCTTGCTCTTGGAACAATGGAAACGACACTGTACGAAATGACAAATGCGTATAATATTTTAGCGTCAGAAGGTCAAGAAACAGCTCCAACAACTATTATCTCCATTAAAAATGCCAATGGGGACATTATTTACGATAATAAGAACGTCGAAAAACAGGATGAAACGGTGATTTCAAAAGAAAATTCCTATATTCTAACAGAAATGATGACTGGTATTTTCGATCCTGTATTTAGTGATTACTCTCCTGCTACAGGGATTGGCATTCGTTCACGCATGACTCATACGTATGCTGCAAAGTCTGGCTCGACAAATAGTGATCAGTGGCTTATCGGATTTACACCAAACTTAACGGCTGGTGTTTGGAACGGCTACGATCAAGGTAAAAACCTTTCTACGAAAGAAGATACAGCTGCTACAAAGCAAATATGGATTGACTTTATGGAAAGCGTAAATAAAGGTACTAAAAACGAGGACTTCATAAAACCAAAAGGTGTGAAAGGCGTGGTCATAGATATTGAAACAGGAAAGCTTGCTACAGATGCGTGCCCTAAACAACGTCTCGTTTATTTAGATACCAAAGATGTACCAACTGAAAAATGTACTAACTTCGATATTCTGGATAGCAATACGTGGGGAGAATTTTGGAATATGATTCCGTTCTTCAAAAATAAACAATAATGCGCAACCTTTTTCTCGAATAATCGTTTTATTTTATTGAAAAGCTCTCGACAAAGTTATAGACATAAAGCGAAAAAAGAAAAGCTTTCTCTTCCCCGGAGACGTGTCCGTGGGAACAGAAAGCTTTTCTTATTTTTTGGCCCGGGAAAGGATGAGAATCATGGGGCATTTGGCTTGGGTTTGGGTTGTCAAATGTCGCATAGCCCTCATCACATTCTTGGAACCAAGTGTCCTAGCTTACTAAAATGTAAGCTCTGAATCAAGTGTACTTTTTTTCATATCTACTTTCAACCTAATATCGAAAGTGATTGCAAAATGTCACAGATTGTTCAATCATTGATAGTCTTTTATACAAATAAGTCTTGACGTAATTGATTGTCACTGCGCTCCCAAAGTTCCGGATTTAGTTCCGCTAAGAAAGAAGCTAACACTTTTTTAGAGGCTTCATCCATATGATCAACAATAATTTGTCGTTTCATCGACTTATCCATCTTATTCACGTGGTCAGCTAAAATTTTATAACCACGACGTTTTTCACGATTTACTACCATTTCACATGCAGTTACACCTGCATAGTAAGGGCCGTCTGCTTTATGATCAATCGTTACCCATATTAACCAGTAAGGTTTTCCACCCTCTGAATCAGCACGATTTGTCGTAAATTTGATGCCTCGTTCTATATCGCTACGTGCATGCATCGCACCTACTTCAACTGAAGCCTTACCTTCTTCTATATCAATAATGACCGGTGATACGTTTTCTAACGAAAGCGAACCAATACCATATCCTTTATGGCCATCTGTCGGGTCATTTTTTATAATTGTAAAGCCCATTTTTTGTTTCGGTTTCTCTTCATTTGCCATACTTTAATTCCCTCCATTCTGCTATTATAAAGTAAAGCATATTCTTGCGCTTTTGTGCATAAGTAAGAAGTTTATTATTTCTTATAAACTAACTATACAACATAATTCAAAAAGGAGGCACTATTATGCCATACGTAACAGTAAAAATGATTGAAGGTCGTACAGAAGAACAAAAACGCGCACTAGTAAAAGAAGTAACAGAAGCCGTTTCACGCACAGTAAACGCACCAGTTGAAAACGTAACAGTTTTTATCGAAGAAATGTCTAAAAACCATTACGGCGTTGCAGGCGTCCGCTTCAGCGATAAATAATAACCCGGGTAGAGCAACATACCGCTCTACCCTTTTTTTAGTATAAATAAATATACCGTGTTTGATATCAGGGATTTATCGGCGATTTACATAGGTTTACCAGCGATTCCTCGTGTTCTTTCGGCGATTCTTAAATACTAAAGGAAGTGATCCCACAAAATATGAAAATAATCAAAATGACACTACTCATTTGTATGCTAATTATCGGTTTATTACTTATTTTTATCAATCCTATCCAGAATGCAGTTATCGCTCATTTAAGTAAACAGCTAAATACGACTGATTACAGTGCAGAAGAGTTGCAAATGAACAATAATGCAAGTGCAAATTTTGAATTCGAAGATGTCCAATCTTTGTCCATCGCAGAAGTTTTAAAAGCACAGACACAGATCGATCATTTACCTGTCATCGGAAGTATTGCCATACCTAATGTAGACATGCACCTTCCTATTATCAAAGGAGTCGGCAATGCTTCTCTTGCAGTCGGAGCAGGTACCATGAAGTCTAATCAAACATTAGGACAAGGCAATTACGCCTTAGCTGGTCATTATTTTGAAGAAAAAAATATATTATTCAGTCCATTATATAAAGCAAACATTGGTGATGTAATTTACATAACGGATTTGGAAAATATTTATGAGTACAAATTAACAATAAAAAAAGTGATTGCAGCAACAGATGTGTATGTCATTGATGATATCCCAAATCAAACTGTTTTGACCCTTATTACATGTGCGGATAATGGCACAAAACGCCTTGCTATCCAAGCAGATTTTGTGGAGCAATATCCATTGAATAATGCTCCTGCAAAACTATCGGAAGCTTTTTAGTATAGAAATACCCCCAAGACTTCATTGTCTTGGGGGTTATTATTGTACATTATTTCATTTCTGCATTACGACGACGCAAGAAGAACAATGCACCTAAAACAAGCATGACACCTGTTAGAGTAAGTGCTGTTTGATTTGCTCCATCTGTTTGTGGCAGTTTACCTTGTGCTTTTAATTGAGCTTCCAAACGTCTCGCATCTTCCTTGATTTTATTAATATCAAGTGTTTTTGCAACATTCGCCTGATCCTCTTTTGATAAATTATTATATTTATCAAGGAAATCCTTATACGCACCTAGTGTGTCTTTATTTGCAGTAGAAGGATTGTATGGCGGTAAGTTTTTACCTTGATCAATAACATCTTGGACAGATGGTTTAGACGTTTCTGGTTTTCCAGGTGTCGTTGGATTTTTTGAATCTGTTGACGGATTTTCTGGATTACCTGGGTCAACTGGATTTGTTGACGGATTATCTGGATCCACTGGTTTCTCTGGATCTGGTGTTGGCTTGCTTGGATCCACTGGTTTCTCTGGATCTGGTGTCGGCTTGTTTGGATCCACTGGTTTCTCTGGATCTGGTGTCGGCTTGTTTGGATCCACTGGTTTCTCTGGATCTGGTGTTGGCTTGTTTGGATCTACTGGTTTCTCTGGATCAGGTGTCGAGCCACCGCCTCCACCGCCTCCGCCGCCACCTGGTAATGTCGGTTTTACAAGTGCAGAACATGTATCTTTAACTGTGAATGAGCCAATTAAACGACCGCCTTCATATACATTGTACGTTCCTTGTTGAATTGCCTTGTTTGGTAAAACAATTGTTCCTGCAATGCTAGTAGTTAAATTTTCATTGTTCGCTGCATCCTTAATGACATTACCATTAGCATCTTTTACTGTTATTTCTGCATTTGCAAGAGGTGTGCCAAATGCAGTTTGTACAGTCAATGTAAATGAAGGACATGTAGGTGCTGCTAAAATTTCCGCGTTACAAGAAATTGAATATTGAACTGTGATTTGACCAATATATAGGTCCCCTTGATATACATCATACTTACCTGACGGAATATTTGTAGATGGAATTGTAATTTGACCTAATGCGTTTGTTGTTTTATTGGCAGCAATAGTTGCCCCATTTTTATCTTTAATAATGATGTTGCTTACATTAGGACGTACATTTCCATTTTCATCTTTTACCGTTAAAGTAAATTCTGGACAAGAAGGTGCTGGTTGCACTGTTGCTTCACAATCTATATTAGATTGGAAACTGCCAATTTCTTTGCCATCTACTACTACTGTATAAATCCCCGGATCTAAATCTTTTAACTCTAGAACGCCGTTAGTTGTAGTTTTAGTAGCAACATTATTATCACCAGCATCTTTAACTGTTACAGAAGTACCATCAGCAACTAAGTTACCGTCAACATCCTTTACAGTTAGTTTAAACGATTCGCATTTTGGTGCTTGTGTAAGAGAAGTCTCACAATTACCTTTATATGAAATATCAACTTTACTCAAGAATTGATTACCTTCATATAAATAGTATTCGCCTGCTTTAACTCCATTTGCTACTTGAATTGATGGTACAGTAAATTTCCCATCTTTATCTGTTGTTACTGTTGTGATTTCGTTACCTACTGAATCTTTCAATGTGACCGTAACACCTGGACGAGGTACGTCAACACCTGCTTTGTTTTCATTCAATGTAATTGTAAATACTGGACATGCCGGTAATGGTGCAATTTCATCTTTACAGCCATCTGTATATTTTACAGTCACATTTCCTAGCCAAATATCATTTGAATCATAAACATCGTATTGACCCGCCAATACAGTGTTCGGAACTTTGACAACTCCATCAATAGTTGGACCTGTATGTTTAACAGTACCATTTGCATCTTTAAATGTTACATTTTGGTCAGCTATTAAAGCACCATCAATATCTTTAATAGTTAATTCAAATTCCGCACAGGCATTCGCTGGTGGAGCAACATCTTCAACGTTAATAATTGTATAAGGTTTGTTTGTTACCTCGAAGTTGTTCGTATCATTGAACCTAACATCAACTGTTGCTACTGCTTTATAGCCTGTAGGAGTTTTTTCTTCCAATTTATAAATACCATAGCGTAAATTTTCGAATGAAAGCTCACCATCAACTGTCGTACCTTCTGCTAAGACAATTGATCCATCACGGTTATATAACTTAAATTCAACGCCATTAAGTGCTGTTGTCACACCTGTATTAGGGTTAACACCTTGCTTCTTAATTTTAAATGTACCTTTTTTACCTGAAGCATTTGTATCAGATGTGCTGTATTTAAATAACTTGTTATCTCCGCCCGAGGACGAAGTACCCGCTGAAGTTGCACCTGCATAGTTTATGGATGCTTCATTTGAAACTTGTTCACCCGCATTAGGATCACCCATAAAATATGTTTTGTATTTAATGATGTAACCTTTGCCATCGACATTTCCTAAATCAAATGTAAATGAACCATCGGCTTGTATTTTAATATCATTAGGGCTAATTTCAACGGCTAGCCCAACATTTTGCGTGTTCCCTGCTGCATCTAATTTAATTTCTTGCTTTGTAAATGTGTTTGTTAATAGCTTCTGGTTAGCTGAAGGCTTATCCGTTAACGTAATGTTACCTAGCTTTGAGTTAGACTCATTAATTTTCACTGTCCATTCAATCGTATCTGATGCAGGTTGAGGATTAGCAGACTTTTCAATTAACTTATTTGCATTATTTGTAATTGTTGCCTCTGCATCATACGAATAGCTACCATTATCAGGTGTATCTAAAACAGCATGATTCGTATATTTTTGAGAATTCGTACTACCATTCCCGTAAACGTCATCTGAATCTTTTGATTTGTATTCTATTAAATACGCTTCGTTATTCTCTGCGGCAGTTAACCCTGTAAATGTTAGTTTATAGCTTGTAACATTCCCTTTAGCATCCTGTGTAACAGGGACTGCATTCCATTTAGCAGGATCTAATGAACCGTCTTTTTTTCCTCGTTCATCATTCACACCTAATTTTAATTTGCTTACAGTCATAACTTGTTTTAATGTTTGCCCTTCTGGAATAACAATATGATGTCCTGTACCTAATGTATCAATTAGTACTGCACCCTCGATGTTTTGCTTATTGATGTTTACACCAATTTTCCAAGAAAACTCTTGTTTGTCGTTATCCACAATTGCATTATCTTTATAGCCATTTTTACTTGTTGGTGACGTTGCAGATGGTTTATAGGTAGCGCTTTTTTGCGCTTCATTATTTGTACTTGTTTGTCCATCCCATGTAGCGTCTGCAACGTTGTCATAACTAAGTGCCACGCCACCGTTTGACTCAATATCAAACTTTGTTTTGTATTCAATCGTTACATTTCCTGATGGGATAGATGCGAATGTCATAGTAAATGCTTCATCGCCTACTTGCCCACCACTATTAATTGTTGGAGCGGTACTACCTTTTACTTCGAATACTTTGCTTGTACCATCCCACGACATTAATTTATGCTTTAACGTTTTACCGTTCGCATTTTTCGTCGAAATAGTATCTGCAATCACAAAGTTTGTTAAAGGTTTTTCAGCGTTAATTGTCAGTTTCCACGTAATCGTTTTGTTGACATAATCAATTGCACCACTTTCTTTTTTAAAGATATTCGATGCAATATTGACAGTTGCTGATTCTGAATTATTATCGTCTAAACGCGTTACAGTGTTTTGGATATTCCCTGCGTTCGCATCTGTCACGAATTCTTGATCAAACTTCGTATTATACTTAATCAAATAGGCTGCTCGAGGATTCAAGGCAACGTCATTTGAAAAATCAATTGTAAATCCTTGTGCCGTATCATTACTTAAAGTGTAATTTGTACCTTTTGTTAACAATGTTTCTGAAGCGGCTGTTTGACCGTTGTCATTTAATGTTACACGGTACACTTGGAAATTAGCATCATATTGTATATTGTGCTTTGCACCTTTGCTATTTGCTGGAATTGAATCCGTTAAAGATTGGGCGTTCTTTTTGCTAAGATCTTCTCCTAACCAGTTATACTTAATTTCCCAAGATGCTTCGTATTTATCATTAGACGTAATCGTTTTTAGTAAGGCTGGTCCATAAGTGATATTCGTTTGTCCTGGGCTCGTTTTAGAAACGCCATTGTTTGTAAATTCAGCCGTATTTCTATACGTCATATTTGAGCTTGTTGGATCTTCGGTTACTTTCGTTTTATACGTCAGCTTGTATGCAAAATCTCCAGCATCTAAATTGACAGGAAACGCTATTGAAGCACTATTATAAGTTACAGGCGTTCCTGGATTATTTTTATCAATACCATTTAATCCAATTGGATATTTCTCCACTAGCAAGCTTCCTGCCTTAAATGCATGGTTTGCATCTGGCGTATCCGCTACTGTAGCACCTGAAACGATTGTTTTCCCTTCTGTGTTTACCCAGACTGTCCAATCCATTTCAGCGCCATCCGCTGCACGTGTAATTGCACCAGCAGTTTTAGTAATTGGATCACCACTACCTTTAGGTTTAAATTTAAATGGTAATGTAATATTTGCTTCTCCTAAAACAGGCATCTCTAATACTTGATCAAGTGTTGACTCGTCTTGGAAATTGCCAAACTGGGCCATGAAGTTGAAGTCAATATCTCCATCAACCCCATCTTGTATCTCACTTTCTAAAGTTACGATAATTTTACCAGCAGCATAGCTATAAGAATAAGTAGCATAATCCGTTGATTTCGATCCAGAAAAAGAGTTATCTACTTGTTCAATCATATATTGTGGTAAGTTAAACGCAAATGTAGAGCCTACACCATAATCTTGCGTAGGTTTGACTTCAAATACATAATTTAAATATACTTTGTCCCCTTTTTTAGGTGCAGTGTCAGCTGGAATTGCTGATGCTTCAGTTATAACATCGCCAGATGGACCAGTTAGACGAATGCCTGCTAATGTTGCGACTACATCACCTTGCATATCGCCCGCAGTTAATGCTAATGGCGCCACGTTCAATGCTTCTTCGACAGGTGTATTTTCCTCAGGCTTCTCGCCACTTGGCTTTTCTTCACCTTCAGTCACATCATCTTTTTCTGTTTCATCTGGAAGTATTTCAGTTGAGTCACTACCAGAATCTGCTCCACCAGCTTCCCCCGTTTCCCCAGGTATTGTCACTGTTGAATCTGGGTCGCCTGTGCCCGTCGTATCAGAAGTAGTTCCATCATTTCCGGATTCCACTGATGGAGGTAAAGAAGAATCTCCTTCTTCCGCAAATACGGATATCGGTGAAAGTACGGTTTGGAACACAAGCAATAATGTAATGATTGCTAAATTTAATTTTTTCATGTTTCTCTCCTTTTCTAAGTTCAGAGAGATTCCTATAGGCGTTTGCTGACGACTTTGCATGCTTTCTCAACCTCGAAAGCTTCACTTCAAACATTCGGTTTGCCCCTCTTCCCCTTAAATAACTCGTCGTCGTTACGAATACATTTAAAACCGTCTTACACGCGGTCAATTCTCATGCTGCCTAGTCATTGTGTTTGTAAACAGTTGTATGTATCCTAAGCTGATGTGACGCCTTTACAAATATAATGGCCTCACCCCCTTTTAGGTTTTACTTCATTATAAAAAACAAATCTAAACAAATTCTAAACATTACCATATTTTTTCATTATCTTTTCCTAGATATATCACCAACGCTTCAAACTAATAAGAAATTGTACATAATAAAAAACACTAAACTATCACTATATTCAAGTGAGTTTAGTGCTTTTATATTATATATATACAATTTGGTTTTGTATATTCTTAAAATAGATATAATTCCTCAGTTTTTCTTTTATTGAATTTGTAATAACTTTAAAATCTGTTGTTTAACTCCCACTTTTGTACTATCATCCTCTAAAATATCGAGTGGGAAATATACTTTATGATCTCGTTTCATTCGACCAGAAATGGAGTCGACAATAATAGATTCCCTTGATAGTTCACGTAATTCCCCGTTTTTCATCTCTAAAAAAATAGGAACACGTACTTCTTCCTCCCCTGGGCGATAAAAATCGTATGGAAGATCTGCCGTAGTATCATGCACAAGGTAGTATTCTGGATTTATGTCCGCTTGTTTAAATAACTCTTGTAGCTTTTGATATTTCTCCAGTTCCACGCCTGGATCTAAATCGATGTACTGGAATAGCTTACGATTGACAAAGCGGCGACTTAAATCACTTAATATCGCGTCTTCTTCTTGCATCCATAGTTGAAAATATGTAAAAAGAATACTTTCATCAAGAGCAAGATAATCTTCCAACGTAATCGAGTTTTGGAAAAATGCTAAAAAATGTGTAGGCTCATGTTTAAACTTATAGCCTGCTTTACTTAATTGCTTCGCTCGTTTTAGTATATTATTTAAAATAACCTCTGCGCTACGAGATACAGGATGGAAATATATTTGTAAGTACATTTGATAGCGGCTCATAATATAATCCTCAACCGCATGCATACCTGTTGCTTTAATGACTACTTGATTTTTACGTGGGCGCATTACTCGCAATATGCGCTCCATATCAAAATGCCCATAGCTTACACCTGTAAAATAAGCATCACGCTGTAAGTAATCCATACGATCAGCGTCTATTTGGCTTGATATTAGGCTTATGACTTGCTTATTCGGATACGTTTTTTCAATCACTTGTGATACTTTTTCAGGAAAATCTGGTGCTACTTTTTTTAGCACTGCATGTACTTCTGTATCGCCAAGTAAAATTTGCCTCGTATAAAATTCATGATCTAACTCAAATACATTTTCAAATGCATGTGAAAATGGGCCATGCCCTAGATCATGTAATAGGGCTGCACAAAGCACTAGTAGCCGCTCGTCCTCATCCCAATCCGGACGACCTACAAAAATATCATCGACAATACGACGCACTATTTCATAAACACCAAGTGAATGACTAAAGCGGCTATGCTCTGCCCCGTGGAATACTAAAAACGTAGTGCCAAGTTGGCGAATTCTACGCAAACGTTGAAATTCTTTTGTCCCTACTAAATCCCAAATAACCTGATCACGGACATGTACATAACGATGTACTGGATCTTTAAATACTTTTTCCTCTTGTAATTTTGCCTTTGCATAATGTGTCAATTGTACAGCACCTCCATTTCATCTTTCTTCTATTATATGCAAACAATATAGAACTAGCATAGGGATTGCACTGTAACTATAGAGACTATTAACCTAATTGAACGCAATTTTTACTTTAAATAGGTTACTATCGCTCTAAAACAAAAACTACCTTCAGCTATGTGAAGATAGTTTTTTATTACCTATTTTTTAATTTAGCTAAAACTTTTTCCATTAGTTCTTCTTCTGTTAATGCAGCTACAGGGCGACTATTTACAAATGTAAATGTTTTTTTTCGTCCCGGGCCACAATAAGAGTGACATCCAATTTCGATGGTTGCATCAGGATCGATTTCCTTTAATTTTGGAATTAACGTTTTTAAGTTAACGGCCTGACATTCATCGCAAACTTTAAATTCGTTTGCCATTTTGTCAACAACCCTTTCTATATAGTATTTTGTTAAATAACATTTTCTAATGTCCGCATAACCTTCACATATTTAAGTATGCAGCATACGCACAATCCTACATCCGGTATTGTATCGCATTTTTCCCCTTGTATTCAAGCATAATTCCTTCCACTTGGATGAATAAAAGGTTAAAAGATTGGTCATGCTAGACATAAATAAGGAAGTTCCAAATAAAGGTGGGAGGATTATATGATGAGTAAAGTAAGACAAGATGCTTGGTTAGAAGAAAACGATGAATTGCTAGCAGAGGCAGTAATTCGTCACGTAACAGAAGGTAGCACACAGTTAAATGCCTTTGAAGAAGCTGGTGATGCGTTAAATCGTACTGCTGCAGCATGTGGTTTTCGCTGGAATGCAGTTGTTCGTAAAACTTATGAAGAGCAATTAGCAGAAGCGAAAAAAGAAAGAAAAGAGAGAATGCGAGTGTTGGGCGCACCAGCAAGACGTCGTTCCACAAATATGTTTACAATTAATAATAGTGATACAGATAGCAAGTCAATTCCACTATCTGCACTATCTCTTGATATTGTCATAGCATATTTACTACGTTTACAACATTCTGGTGAAATAGGTAATGAGTCTTCAAAATGGAGACAACTTGTACACGTAACCTCTGAGAAAAATAAAAAACTAGAGAAAACAATTGCTCAGCTAGAAGAGGAAAATCGAGCGATTCGCAAAGATTATGAGCAGTTTGTACAAATTATGAACCGTGCTAGACGCCTTGTAACGCTAGATGAAGAGGAAGAACGTATTGCGCCTGTTTTCAAAATGGAGAAAAACGGTAATCTAGTTGTTAGCGGTCCAACATATCAAAAAGAAAATGGCGATGTGCTTAGTTAGCACAATCGCCTTTTTTTATTTCAGGATTTGCTACTATTATTTCAATTCAAGCATTTTAGCATTGCGTTCGAACACACGCTGTAAATAAAATGCATATAGTTGTAATTCTTCATCATGAAAAGGCTCCATACGAACTTCATCGGCAAATGTCTGGACAATTTGTTGTAGACGAATCACAACGTCTTCTACCGTTAATGAGGCATCGACCAGTTCACTTAATGAAGCCATTACATCCGGTATAATTTGGGGATACGTAAATTTCGTTGCTTCTCCTCGTAAACTCTCAGTGTAAAAATCACGAATTAGTGCAGCACGTTCTGCACCACTTCCCTCAATACATAAATAAATTTGCACTGCAACACCTTGACGTAGTCGTCTTTGTGAAATGCCGGCAAACTTCTTACCTTCAATACTTAAATCATAGGACCCTGGGCAATAAGAGCCTACAATTTCATAGGCTTCAATTTTATCGGCAGCTTCTGGTAGTAATGCTTTGATTAGCGCTACCATTACATCATAGCCGTCATTAATACCAATTGCCGTTGCTTGTTCAGATAAAATAAGTGAAATATTTAGTATGCCTTCATCCAGCACAACGGCTAGCCCGCCTGAGTTGCGTACGATTGGGTGATAGCCTCGTTCCTCAAGCAACTCCATTCCTTGCTGTACAAATGGTAAACGATGATCTTGAATCCCGAGCACCACAGAGGCATTATGTACCCAAGTTCGTATAGTCGGCGGCGATACAAGCTGTCCTACTAATTGACACAGCGTATCATCGGTTGCAAATGATTCAAGTGGTGTGCTGTTTTTCAAGCTAATAGATTGATCATATAAACGCCAAATCGGCTGTAGTAAATTACTGTTCATTTTTTTTGAAGCTCCTCTATTTACATCTCTTCTCTTTAGCATACATCATCCGACGAAGGTGTCAAATTCGTGAAATTCACTCATCAATTTAGGGATTTCGTACAAACTATGATAAACTAAATTAAGAATGATTTTCACTTATAAAGGAGTGCTTTGAATAATGAATGAAGCAGCAATTACATTAGATGGTTGGTACGCATTACACGAATTCCGCTCAATCGACTGGGCTTCTTGGAAACTTGTTTCTGCTGAAGAACGTCAAGCAGCAGTTGAGGAATTTATTGCTTATTTAGAAAAGCTAAATGAAGCAGATGTTGCTAAAACAGGTGCTCATGCATTTTACGCAATCGTTGGTCAAAAGGCCGACTTTATGATTATGACATTACGCGAAACGATGGATGAATTACAAGTGCTTGAAGCGGAATTTAACAAATTAGCAATTGCTGATTTTACAATTCCTACATATTCTTATGTATCTGTTGTCGAGCTTTCAAACTACTTAGCTGGTGAATCAAACGAAGATCCTTATCAAAATCCACATGTGCGTGCACGTTTATACCCTGAACTTCCTCGTTCTAAGTATGTATGCTTCTATCCAATGGACAAGCGTCGTCAAGGTAATGATAACTGGTACATGTTATCAATGGATGAGCGCAAGTCTTTAATGCGTTCACACGGCATGATTGGTCGAGGCTATGCAGGAAAAGTAAAACAAATTATTACTGGGTCTGTTGGATTCGATGATCACGAATGGGGCGTTACTTTATTCGCAGATGATGTATTACAATTTAAAAAATTAGTATATGAAATGCGTTTCGACGAAGTATCTGCTCGCTACGGTGAGTTCGGTGCATTCTTTGTTGGTAACCTACTTGATAACGATAAATTAGTGAACTTCCTATCAGTTAAATAAAATAAAAAATGCGCGTCCATCTAAAATGGGCTCGCATTTTTTTATACTTCATGTTCCTCACTGTTTTCCGATTCTATTATTAAAATAATGGTATGAATAAAAAAACCTATAAGGATCATTAGAAATACTAAATACCAATTATATGGCTGATGGTAATACTCAGCAATTCCAACAGCCATGAATGCACTTACGATAATTGCTACAAACATACTGAAAATACGCATAGTACTACTCCTTTATGAAAGCTATCTCATCCAATTTAGTATGGCTCAAATAAATTTCAATATACTTGCAAATCATAAGTTTTTTCACAACATATCCGCAAATATCTATCATAAACTACACTAATCCTATATCATCATTGAAATTATTTAATGCGTTTCAATACGACAATAAAATAGGGTGCTTCCTGTTCAAAACTGAACTGGAAGCACCCTATTAACAATGTTCAACCTACTACTTTGCTTTCACCTACATTAAACTTTACGAGCTTTCATCCTTAACTTTTAAGATTATAATAATCGTATTAATGAAAAAGCCAACTACAATTATTAATATAAAAAGATACCAATGGAGAGGCTGACCATAGATATTCCCGAGCAAAAAAGCTAGTACAGCACTCAATAAAATCCCAACCCAAACACCAATTTCCATGCCCTTCCACCTCACATGTATTAATACACATGCAATTTTCTATCTACATTCCCCTCATCAATAACGCCTCGGCGTATTTAAGTCCAGAATTTTTCGAGTATGCTTATAAAAATCTGCGACATCAGCCAGCGCCTTTAACTTGATTCAGCAGGAGTTTGCTCTCCACTTCGCTTATGTGGCTATTTGGCATTCATCTCCAACTTAAAAAGTGAAGGACTTCTGCTGAATCAAGTTAAACTTTTTCTATTTTTTCTTTACCCCATTTAGATGGAAACTATCTATAAACACCCTTTTTTCCACGGACTATTCGTTATTACTAATATATGCTTCAGCAATTTGAAATGTGAATTTCTTTCTTATCAAAATTAAACATGTCTCCAATACCTTCATGCATATACTGGTTGCGAGGAGGTTTGAAAATCGCTGTTATAAAAACGAATGATGCACAAACAGCTTTGCTTGCAAGGCTTATGCGTTCGGAAGCTGAAGGCGAAGGTCAGTTAGGCATGCTAATGGTCGGCAATGTTGGCGTCAATCGTGTACGAGCAGATTGTCTAGATTTTGGTGATATTCGAACACTCGAACAAATGATTTATCAACGTCCAGGGGGGTTTGAAGCAACAACAAAAAGTTATTTTTATCAACGGGCACGTGATCAAGACATTCGATTAGCAAAAAGAGTTATTGAAGGTGAAAGGTTCCATCCGGCTACTCGCTCGCTGTGGTTTTTCAGACCTGAGGGTGATTGCCCTGAACAATGGTATGGTCAATGGAATACGGGGCGTTACAAATCGCATTGCTTCTTCTCACCAACCGAAGAAGATTGTCCTCAAATTTAAATGAAAGAAGGTCGATACTTATGATGCCTTACTATTGGACACCGACAACTCAACAACAAATGACACCTCCTCCAGTGACGCTTCCAAGCGGACGGCCACCTGGACGTGAGGAGTCGTACATTGAAAATATCTTACGTTTGAATCGAGGAAAACCTGGTACTTTCCACTTTTCTTTTGAACATGCTGTTGAGCAAGGGAAAAATACAAAGACAGTACGTGGTGTGGTAGAAGCTGCAGGTCGGGATCACGTTATTTTAAGAGAAATTAAATCAAATCATCGCTTTTTATTCCCAATGATTTACTTTGATTTCGCTGAATTCGATGAGGAAATGTCTTATTTCAATCAAAATCCATAACTGAAATGAGGTTTGAACCAAAGAGAAGAAGTGTTAGATTGACCGCAATCAATCTAACACTTTTTTGCTGTGCAGTTGTTGTCCGCTACGCCGTTGCTTTCCGTGGGCACACCGTATAGCCGTAACCGTCGCGAACGCGATGAATGCCCTCCTCAGGAATCACCGCCTTCGCTACCAACAACTTTTCATCTTTTATGGCAGAAATTTATTAACAATTTTGTTGTTTTTAAGTATAAAGCTATGTCTAAGTCTCATTTTTAACTAGTTATTTTCCTGCAAAAATTGCAAAGTCGCTTTCCCTAACGTTTTTGCAGCGATTAGCATTGCACGTTCATCAAAATCAAAGCGTGCATGATGATGTGGATAGGCTGTTTCCCACTCAGGTTTTTTGGCACCCGTAAAGAAAAACGTGCCGGGAATGCGCTCAAGGTAATACGCAAAATCTTCCCCAATCATAAACGGTGGGCACGTAATAACATTTTCTACTCCTGGAATATCCGCTGCAAGCTGTGCAACAAATTCTGTTTCTTTCGCATGATTATAAACTGGTGGATATCCTCTTGTATAACGATATTCATAACTTGCCCCAAAGGCAAGACAAGTAGCTTTTAATATTGCCTCAAGCTCCTGTTCCATTTGTGTACGTACCTCTTCCTCAAATGTTCTTACAGTACCAGTTAAAGCTACTCGATCAGCTATTACATTGAATGGATTTATCGCCTCAAAATGGCCAATTGTTAAGACAGCAGATTTTAATGGGTCTATACGACGAGCAACTAATTGCTGTGCATTAATAACAAATTGAGACGCTAGTACAACCGCATCGATGGAATGATGTGGTTCTGCACCATGCCCTCCTTTTCCTTGAATAAGAATTTCAGCTTTATCAGCGGCTGCCATTATAGCTCCCTCTCTCACTAAAATGTCCCCTAGTGGTGTTGGTGCCCATAAATGCGTACCAAAGATCACGTCGACCCCATCGAGGCAACCATCTTCAATCATCGGCTTTGCTCCGCCTGGTGCAACCTCTTCTGCATGCTGATGAATGAACACTACATTGCCAGCAAGCTCATCCTTCATGGCATTTAGCACCTTGGCAAGTCCAAGTAAAGTCGCGGTATGTCCATCATGTCCACAAGCATGCATTTTACCGTCAACCATAGACTTATAAGGCACATCATTTTCTTCTTGGATAGCTAATGCATCAAAATCAGCACGTAGCGCCACAGTTTTTCCTGGCTTGGCACCACGTAACGTTGCAACAACTCCTCGTTCGCCTACTTGCTCTCGTACTTCATGCCCTAATGCTCTATGAAAAGCTGCTATGTAAGCTGGTGTTTCCACTTCTTCAAAGGATATTTCCGGATACTGATGTAAATGGCGGCGAATTGCTACCATCTCATCATAGCTCTCATCAAGTAATGTAAATAATTTCTCCATAACTTTAACCCCGCTTTCTTTTTGTTCCTTTTTTTAGTAATACTAGTGTACCCTACAAATCCTTACAAAAACAATAGGAATTAAAATATAAACAAACAGTGGTTGTTTTATCTATAAAAAAATAGCATGCCAGTATTACCTAGCATACTAATTTTTTCGATTTTAATGGAATATTACTTTACAAAAGCGGTGTGAAAAATAGCCGTTAATCATTTGGCATGTTTTAAGGCACTAACGATTATCAGTACCCAGCCGGCTAAAAATAACACTCCACCAATTGGTGTAATTGCCCCTAGAACTTTAATGCCGCTGACCGCTAACACATATAGGCTTCCGGCAAAAAATACAATCCCTAGATTAAAGAAGATACCTGCTAACTTTAATTGTTTAACCTCACCTAGCAATTTCGAGCTCATTAATAGACCGATTATAAGTAGACCGGTAGCATGGAACATTTGATATTGCACAGCTGTTTCCCAAATGCCCAGACCATATTCATCTACTATATCTTTTAATGCATGTGCACCAAATGCACCTAATGCTACTGCTAAAAAACCATGAAGTGCACCTGTGACAATAAATTTTTTCATCTCATTTACCCTACCTTTTTTCATCTTAATGCTCAACATCGCTAGTTTTTAGGAACGTTTAGCAAACAATCTAAAAATCAAAAATTGAATCTCCGTTTGCGCCATCGTCATGTTTTATTTTTGCTGTGTTTAATGTAGATGGCATTTGCTCTGTACTTAACATTTGCGGTAAATGCTTTGGCTGAATTTGTGCGCTATCTGTTGGTAAATCCAGTACCACATCACATAATGCACGAATGGCTGTCAATGCCTCCCGAATTTGCTGGTCATTCGATGTATTTTTTGCACTGGCTAGTTGTTTTTCAAGTTGCTGTATGACAGCTTCATATGAAATCATTGCGCTCTCTCACCTTCTACTTTTGGTACAAATTTTAGGCAGTCCGTGCCAGATGATTGTTTGACAACAACTGATGGTATTTGCTTTGTTTTAAAGCCGTATGCTACACAAGCACGCGGTGTTTGCGGGTCCCATGTTACTTTAAAATATTGACATTTAAAACAATTTACCTGCATTGTGTGCCTCTCTTTCTTCTATTATTAACTGTATCATTATTTTTATAGTGTATAAAGCAAACGATTTGTGCCACTTTATCCTAAACACCAATCAATTGGTTGCTCTCCCCATTCAATTAACTGCTCATTAATCTTTGAATACGGTTTGCTTCCAAAAAATCCTCTATAGGCACTTAGTGGACTAGGATGTGGTGCTTCTAAAATCACATGGGATGTTGAATGCTGACAAATTATTTGCTTTTTGCGCTGTGCCGGCTTGCCCCATAGTACAAAGATAATTGGTTTTTGTCTCACTGCAAGTTTTTCGATAACAGCATCCGTAAACTGTTCCCAACCCTGGTTCTTATGGGAATTGGCCTGTCCTGCTCTTACTGTTAGTACAGTATTTAAAAGCAATACACCCTGCTGTGCCCATTTCGTTAATGTACCATGCTGAGGAACTGGGCAACCTATATCATCCTGTAATTCTTGTAACATATTGCGTAAGCTTGGCGGGTGTGGAACATCTGGCTTTACAGAAAAGCTTAAGCCATGAGCTTGGTTCGGACCGTGGTATGGATCTTGTCCTAAAATTACAACCTTTACATCACGAAAAGCCGTACAGGTAAATGCATTCATTACATCGTTTATCGGTGGATAAATCGTCTGTGTCGAATATTCATGTGCCACAAATTGACGTAACTGTTGATAGTATGTTTTTTCTAATTCATCTGCTAGTATTGTTTGCCAATCATTTGGGAATACTTCTTTCATTGAAATTACAAGCCCCTTTCTTTCTTACAACGGTACAAAAAAATAATGCGTTATTCAAGTTTCAATTTAAACTGACCTTATAAAAATATTGATTTCTGACTATTTTTACAGAATCAGAATAGGACTATACTTAACGGTAGATTAAACTATTCAAAAACGAAGGAGATCTTTAACATGGCTCTTAAAAAAACTTTAACTATTGCAGGCTCAGATACATCTGGCGGCGCTGGCATGCAAGCAGACCTTAAAACATTCCAAGAACATGGCACATACGGTATGGTGGCACTAACAGTAGTTGTTACAATGGATCCTAATGGTTGGACACATAATGTAACACCATTACCAACGGAGCTTCTTCAAAAACAAATTGATACAGCATTATCTACAGGCATTGATGCAGTTAAAACAGGTATGCTTTCAACAGAGGAAATCATTCGCATAGCTGGTGAAGCAATCGCAAAATCTGGTACTTCTAATGTTGTCATTGATCCTGTTATGGTATGTAAAGGTGATGATGAAGTATTAAATCCTGGAAACACTGATGCTATGATTCAATATCTTCTACCGCTAGCTGCAGTTACA
This sequence comes from Lysinibacillus sp. NPDC097162, assembly GCF_044762185.1. NCBI lineage: Bacteria > Bacillati > Bacillota > Bacilli > Caryophanales > Bacillaceae > Lysinibacillus > Lysinibacillus sp. NPDC097162. The sequence goes on from NZ_JBIWDT010000002.1 coordinate 223,825, forward strand.
ACACCGAACCTTTTTGAAGCTGGTCAATTAGCTGGCACAGGTACACCTAAGTCAATTGATGAGATGAAAACAGCAGCGCGTAAAATTCATGAGCTAGGGGCAAAAGCTGTTGTCATTAAAGGTGGCAAAGCGTTAGCAACAGAAAAAGCTACAGACTTATTTTTTGATGGTGAAACATTCTACTTGTTAGAGTCAGAAAAAGTAGCTTCTACCTATAACCATGGTGCAGGCTGCACATTCGCTGCATCTGTAACAGCAAATTTAGCTAATGGTCTATCTGTAAAAGAAGCTGTTATTGAAGCAAAGGAATTTGTATCAGCTGCCATCGCTCATGGTTGGGCGTTAAACGACTATGTTGGACCAGTAATGCACGGTGCAAAATCTCGCTTTGGAGCACCAGAAGTGACTGTAACTGAAGTTTAATGAATGTAAAAGTACATTTAATATAGTAGATAGAGCACTAATTAAAGTGCTCTCATCCCCTATAGAATATAAAAAGGTATCTAATTAGAACTGACCTACACATCTTGCCTACAGGTCAGGTTTTTTCTAATTAGATACCTTTTTTTACATATAGTTAACCATTAGTTCGAGCCGATAATCCCATGGATCGTTCATGGAGATAAAACTAGCTAATGCTTTACTTTCTTTTTTACGCTCCGCACGTGCTTTTGCTCGTTCAGAAGCAGTCTCATGCAATTTTGTTTCCTCTACTGTTTCAGGTATAACGCGCGGAACTGCAGTAGGCTGATTATGTTCATCAAGTGCGACAAAGGTTAATAATGCTGTTGCGGCAACTTTTCGCTCCCCTGTTTTGAGATTTTCGGAAATAACTTTCACAAATACCTCCATCGAAGAAGTCCCTGTCCATGTCACATAGGACTCAAAATAGACAGAGTCAGTAGGCCGAATTGGTTGTAAGAAATCGACCGAATCTGTTGAAGCAGTGACACAATCTCTTCTACTATGTTTGGCTGCAGAAATTGATGCGACTTGATCGATATCACTCATTAAGCGACCACCAAAAAGAGTATTATGATTGTTTACATCATTCGGAAAAACACGACTTGTCCGCATAACTCTAGATTCTTTACAAAACTTATAATCCTTCATCCCATCAATTCCCCCATTACTTATTTTTTGTTCCTATTATAATGCAATATTTTAATTGAAAAATCAACATTATTATCTGAAAATTAAAAATTTTTACATTTACACAATAAAATAGGACAAGATACCGTATCGCTGCATATGCCATATATTAGCTGTATATGGGAGGGAGACGTATGAAAAAACAAAAATCTGAGGAAACAACTGAAGAATCACGCTTGTTAGCTGGAGAAATAACTTCTTCTAAAGTTGAAGTAATCGCATCAATTATATTAACTCTCGGTTACTCACTATCCACCCTTGCCACGATATTAGCGTTACAGGAGGAGGAGGATGATGCACAATTACTTGCTTCCAATTCACAAGATCAAAATCAACAATTTAAACAAATGTACAAACAATTACAATCCGTTAATAGTCGTTTAGATTCCATTGAAAAGAAGCTCAATCGTTATTAAAAGGTACATATCCTATTCACTCCGCTAAGAGTAGTCTTATTTTTGATGCGCATACATGTAAAAAAACCACAATTCTCCGTCATAAAGAGAATTGTGGCTTTTTTACTATACTATGATAATGAGCTTTCATGTCTTCTCTTCACGCTACAGCTTTAAACCAAATTATGTAGAAGGACGTCATCTATTGTACCAAGATAGAAATCGTTTTTGTCTTACTTAAAATCCCCTTCTGCATGGTAAACTGTCACTCTACGTGAGAGAAGTCAAATATGCAACATCTTTTTATTTTGTGAAACCGCATACAAATTCAAGCGACACTTTTTGTACATATTTGCTTTCACACTCTATATATTGATACATTACAATAACTTTTTCAAGGATTTTGCTTAAAAAAATAACAAGTGAATCATAAACTTTTGCGATTTCACTATTTTACCCAATTTTAAAATATGAACATTTACCTCAACAAAAATTTGTCATAAAAAGGTCATTCAATTTCCCTTTGTGACCTTTTTTGACTATACTTAAGAAAGAAATAATCGAGAGGAGTGTTAAGATGCAAGAAGTACAAGTAGAGACGTTGCAAGAATTACTAAATTCTTTCGCCAACAAAGACGTTTATATCCATCTTGAGACGACAAACGGTTCTTACGCAGCACACTATGATGAAAAGTTTTTTAATGCCGGTGCATTCATTCGTAATGCAAAAATTAATTACGAACTGGCTAAAGTGGTAGATGCCTCTCCACATCGTGTTGGCTTAAAAATGGCACATGGTTGGGTTTATGCTCAAGGTATTACACATTATGAATTAGATGAATTAGGCCGTTTATTAATGGCTGGACTAGACTATTCAGGTAAATTGGCGATAGCACTTGAAATTAGCGAAACGCCGTTTACTTACTAAGGGGGACAACTTTTTGAATTTACAACCACAACGTCATATTTTAATTGTTTACCCTCACCCAGACGATGAGGCTTTTTCAGTTGCTGGAACGATTGCTTATTATACAAAGAAGATGAATACACCTGTTACATATGCCTGCTTAACATTGGGTGAAATGGGTCGTAATTTAGGAAATCCACCTTTTGCTACGCGTGAATCGTTGCCAGAAATACGCCGCAAGGAGCTAGTTGATGCAGCGGATGCTATGGGTATTCAAGATTTACGTATGCTAGGCCTACGGGATAAAACAATTGAATTTGAAGATGATGAAAAAATGGTCAAGCTCATGGAAGGCTTGATTGAAGAATTAATGCCATCACTTATTTTCACTTTCCTTCCAGGCTTTGCAGTGCATCCTGACCATGAAGCAACAGCACGTGCTGTTGTTGAGGCTGTTCGCCGCATGCCTAAAGCAGCGCGACCTCAAATTTTCGGATGTGCCTTCGCCAATGATACACTCGCTAAAAACGGCGAGCCACACGTTCAAATCGATATTCGCGAAATGAAGATGGATAAATTAAAAGCATTACAAGCTCACGCTTCTCAAACAGGTTGGATGATGCAAGAAACTGAAAAACGTATTGACGACGGCGAGCCAATGAGCGAAAGCTGGCTTAATGTTGAAAAGTTCTACATTGTTAACCCTGACAATTATATAAAATAATACAAAAAGCGGTTGTGCCCTAAAGAGGTCACAACCGTTTTTATTTAGCTACTTTCAATTTATTGATTACATGTACAATCATCGTTAAAACAAATGCAATCACTAAAATAACAAAAAACAAATAATGAGGCACATATATTCCAAATACAGTTACTAACATCTTAAGTGCAATGATGCCAATAATGATAAAAGCAGTCGCCTCTAGCTCTGGTATTTTTTCAATTATAATTAAAAATAAACCTGCTATTGTTCGCATCATTAAAATACCTAACATTCCGCCTATTAATAGTACCCAAACTTGATCAGATATCGCAAAGGCAGCAAATATTGAATCAATTGAAAAGGCAATATCCATTAACTCTACAGAAATAACCGTTGCCCAAAATACGCCAAAAACACGTACCATCAATCCAGATTTTTTTACCTCTTTAACACTATCCTCTTGTCCTAGTTGTAAAAAATGAGCGATACTAATCCACCCTAAATACAAAGCCCCCAACACTTTAATAAACCAAAATTCTACTAGATATACACCAATTCCAATAAATATAAAACGGAAAAAATAAGCGCCAAGCATACCATACATTAATGCCCGTTTACGTTGCTTATCCGGTAAATGTTTGACAAGTACCGCTAGTACGAGGGCATTATCTGCTGATAGTAATCCTTCAATTACAATAAGCGATGAAATTAATCCCCACGATACTGGATCTGCCAATACTTTTTTCCACATGTCCCAATCGAAAAATTGCATATATGTAGATAGTATTCCATGAATAATGTCCAACTGCTTCCCCCCTACTTGTCCTAAACTAATCTAGTATATGCTCGCCAATCATCGTTATGAGGTGTCATCCACTTATCATTTTTAAAAAATTCTAAACAATTTAATTACTACTAAACTCGAATAATAGACGTTTTTTCTCGAACATAACAGATTATGCTACCTCAATAAAACGCTATGATAAAAATAGACACCGAAAATTTAGAATTTACTAAAAATTTATAACAAAAGTCGAGAAAAATATGCTATCATAGATGAATGTTTTATACGTAAAACGGAGGATGAATACTATGGAAGTAGCTGATACTAAAACTGTGCAAGTAGAAAATATTTTAATTGCACATCACTTTTTAAAAGATGTAGTGGTGCATACGCCACTGCAGAAAAACGATTATTTATCGGAGAAATACGGAGCCCACATTTATTTCAAACGTGAAGATTTACAACATGTTCGCTCTTTTAAACTACGTGGTGCTTACTATAAAATTAAAAAAATTGAGGAAGAAGCTCGCGAAGCAGGTGTTGTTTGTGCAAGTGCCGGCAATCATGCACAAGGTGTTGCCTATGCCTGTGCACAACTAAAGATTCAAGCTAGCATTTTTATGCCTCAAACTACCCCTAAACAAAAAATCGACCAAGTCCGAATGTTTGGCCGCGATTATGTTGAAATTATTTTAGCAGGAGATACGTTTGATGATGCTGCTGAAAGTGCAATGGTCTACTGCGAGGAACAAAGTAAAATCTTTATCCATCCTTTCGATGATTTCGACGTCATCGCTGGACAAGGAACTGTCGCTGTTGAAATAATGAATGACATGGAAGAACCAATCGACTATGTATTCGGTAGTATCGGCGGTGGCGGATTAATGTCAGGTGTTTCAGCTTATGTGAAAAACCTCTCCCCCAACAGTAAAATTATCGGTGTAGAGCCAGCTGGCGCAGGCAGTATGAAAGCCGCGTTTGCAGAGGGCGGTGCAGTGGCTCTTGATTGGATTGACAAATTCGTTGATGGCGCTGCCGTAAAATGCGTCGGTCACCACACATATGATGTTTGTCGCCGTTACTTAGACGATATCGTACTCGTACCCGAAGGAAAAGTATGTACAACAATATTAGATTTGTACAATAAACATGCTATTATCGCTGAACCAGCTGGCGCATTATCAGTCGCTGCTCTCGACAGCTATAAAGAAGAAATTAAAGGCAAATCTGTCGTCGTTATTATTAGCGGTGGTAATAATGATATTGGGCGTATGCAAGAAATTAAAGAAAAATCTTTAATTCATGAAGGCTTACTATACTACTTCATCGTAAGTTTCCCTCAACGTGCAGGTGCACTACGCCAATTCCTTACAAGTGTTGTAGGGCCAAATGATGATATTACTACTTTTGAATATACAAAGAAAAACAACAAGGAAAGCGGCCCTGCCTTAGTAGGCATTGAGCTCGGTAATCGTGATGACTATGATGGCTTACTAAGACGGATGAAAGAGTTTGGCTTCAACTACAAAGAAGTAAATAATGATATCCAATTATTTGGATTACTCGTATAAGTTCTTCTTTCTGGTAGTGCCAGGCACTCAAACAATTCTGAATTCTACCAGTAGCATATTTTTTAATCACCAAGTAAAAATCCACATAGACTCCTGCGGGAACTGAACAAAATGTAAGACGCAACAGTCAGCGCGACAGCGACGGTTGCGTCTTACATTGTGCCCGTGGAAGGCGTAGTGGATTAGGTGTCAGGCACACAAACAATTCTGAATTCTGACAGTAGGATGCACCCCAAGAACATAGCATAGACCCACACTACAAAGAAGAAAAATTAGTATACAATTTTTTTGGCAGGCGAATCCTCTTTTAACCGAAAATCATATTTGTTTGCATTTTGATATTTCGGGTCTATATAGCTTGACTTCTCATCACTTTTTGAGGCTTTTCGAAATTTAGAAAAAGAAGTATATTCTTCCTCTTTCCATATCCAAATACCCGTTTCTCCTTTTTCTTTATGGAATACATTCTTTTGTAGTTTATTTTTTTGATTGGTTGTAAAATAGTTGGAGATAAAAATCCGCGATGGTCCAGCGGTTAAAACATTTCTTTCTATCACATTGTTTTTTGTATCATATTGTAATAATAGCTGTCCCCCATCAAGCCCTTTCGTGTCATTTCGATAAAGAATATTTTGAGAGATAGTCGAATTGATCGTACCTCCCCGATCTTCATCATACCCACCAATTGCTATCCCAGTGTAAAAGTTTTCATAAACAATATTGTTTATTATTTTAATATTATCAGCGTATTTTTTAGCATGCTCAGAGGTTGCTTCTATTCCAATATCACTTTTATAAACGGTATTCTTTTCAATGGTTATATTTTTCCCACCATCTACATAAATTCCGCCAGCAGCATACTCCTCCCCATAAGCTGGATTGCCGTAAGAGGATATGTCATAAACTATATTATTCTTTACGATGCCATTCCGCACAAAGTCCACTTTTATATCATTTGAAATGCCTTCATAACCAATTAGATCAATCCCGATATTATCACTACGGCGAACTATATTATTTTCTACTTTAAAACCGTCAATATTTCCATTTAGAACAAGAGATTCACTTGCCCCTAGTTTCAAGTCTTCTAATGTATTATTTGAAATATGTATATCTTGCATTGTGCCAGTTCCGTATATAGCAATCCCATGGCCATTCCCTTCATCTGCATAGGTTTCAATGCGCTGCACATGATTATTTTCTAGTGTAATATGGCTGCTAGAACCTGTTACATAAATCCCCATTACCGTTTCATCTGCTAAATGAGTAGATAAATCCTGAATAGTTAGTCCACTGATGGTCACGTAATTTTTATTATTTATCACCACTAAGGCCGTATCCTCTTCAACATCCTTCAAGTCCTTTCCACTAAGAACAACTTTCTCCTTGTTGTAAGCTTTAAATGTAATTGGTTTTGACTTGGTGCCACTTTGTTTTACAACAAGTTTTTCATGATAATTTCCTTTTCGTATGAAGACGGTAGTACCGGCATCTGCTTCTGAAGACGCTTTTTTTAATGTGCGAAATGGCTTTGATTTTGTACCATCATTTTGATCATTTCCATTTGTCGCAACGTAAATAGCTTGATCCTGCTTATCCTCATTATTGTTTAAAACAAAGACAATCACTATAGCAACTGCAACCAAGAGGATAAAATAAATTTTTTTCATTAAATCATTCCTTATTGTATATTAAAGTGCCAGTCACCCAAACAATTCTGAATTTTCACAAGAACATTAAAAACGCCCATACTCATGTAGGGGCGTTAAATCTTTATCCTAGCAACGCGCGGTCTGAATTCATTTTCTCTCCACGGATGCGTTCAAATTCAGCCATTAAATCAGGAATTGTTAGTTCGTGTTTACGATCCTCACCGACTTCCAAAATGATTTGACCTTTATCCATCATAATGAGGCGATTTCCTAAATCCAATGCTTGTTGCATATTGTGTGTTACCATCAGCGTTGTAAGGTTATCCTTTTCAACTAAATGCTTCGTAATGCGCGTAATAAGCTCAGCACGCGAAGGGTCAAGTGCTGCTGTATGCTCATCTAGCAATAAAATCGATGGCTTCGTAAACGTGGCCATGAGAAGTGATAACGCCTGACGCTCACCACCAGAAAGAAGACCAACCTTTGCCGATAGACGATTTTCCAAGTTTAAGCCAAGCATCTCTAATGATTCCTTAAAAACTTGTCGGCGCTTCTTATCCACACCAATATGCAATCCCCGACTCTTATTTCTAGAATACGCTAGTGCTAAATTTTCTTCAATCGTCATTGTTGGTGCTGTACCCGCCATAGGGTCCTGAAACACTCGCCCAATAAAATGCGAGCGTTTATATTCGGGCAACCCCGTCACGTTATTACCGTCTATTAAAACAGAACCGAAGTCAGGTGTTAACGCCCCAGAAATCATATTCATCATCGTTGATTTACCGGCACCATTACTACCGATAATTGTAACAAAATCACCTGGTTTTAAATGCAGGTTTATTTCAGCAAGTGCAATTTTTTCATCAGGTGTACCTTCATTGAAAATTTTGTTAATGCCGTCTAATTTAAGCAAGGCCTTTTCCCCCCTGCTCTACCGGTTTTACTTGAGTACGTTCTGCTGCACGCTTTGCTTTGCGCTTTCGTTCTTTATTTTTATCGACAAATTGCGGTACGACAAGCGCTAAAATAACGATAATCGCCGTGATTAATTTCATATCGCCTGAATCAAGGAAATCAACGCGTAATGCTAACGCTAAAATAATGCGGTAAATAATAGCACCTGCGATTACAGCTAAAGTAGTTCGCATAATTGTTTTTGTGCCAAAGATTGCTTCACCTATAATGACAGAAGCAAGGCCGATCACAATCATACCGATCCCCATACTAACATCTGAGAACTTCGAATATTGTGCGATTAAAGCTCCAGAAAATGCGACAAGTGCATTTGAAAGACCTAGCCCAAGAATAATAAGTGTATCTGTATTCGCAGAGAAACTACGAATCATTCGTTTATTATCTCCTGTTGCTCGGATAGCAAGCCCGACTTCTGTTTTTAAGAACCAGTCCGCAATAAATTTAATTAAAATCGTGATGAGTAAAACTACAATCAACGTACCCCAAGTTGACGGTACTTGCTGAATGCCGATGCTTTCTAATACGTTATTTAATGCATCATCGATACCTAAATTACTCCAAAATGTTTGAAACTTTGAAAACAATGTTTCAGAGTTTAACAATGGAATATTCGGACGACCTATCGTACTTTCTGCAGTTAACCCCATGATACGTAGGTTAATAGAATACAAGGCAATCATCATTAAAATCCCTGATAATAGCGGATTGATCTTCCCTTTTGTGTGAAGAATTCCTGTCATACATCCTGCAATAAATCCAGCAACAATTGCCACTAAAGTCGCTAAGATTGGGTGGTAGCCAAGCAGAATCATTGTCGCTGCTGTTGCCGCCCCTGTTACAAAGCTTCCATCAACCGTTAAATCCGGAAAATCTAACACGCGGAATGTTAAGTACACACCGAGTGCCATAATTGCATAGATGATTCCTTGCTCCACTGAGCCAAATATTGCTGTAAACATCGTTGAATCATCTCCTAAAAATTATCGTATCATTCACGTCTCGTCGTAATCGCGTCTTTATTTTTTCGAGTTTGCTTGAAAAGTACCTCATAATCTATAACATCCACCATGGGCTTTATCTCGGCTCAGCTAGGTTTTAAACCCCACTGCATTGGTAGCACTTTGGCATTTATTTCCCACTATAGGAGCAATAGACTTCTTCGGAAGCAAATTAAAATGAAGATAAAGCGGGGTTAATCCTCCCCCGCTTCAGCTTAAAATTGACTTCACTTATACATTATTTCTCTAAAAGCTCTGCGCCCCAAGAATCTTTAATTTCGATTCCTAAATCATCAGCTACTTTTTTGTTCACTACTAATTTTAAGTTTTGAGGATATTGAGCTGGTGTATCAGCTGCCGTAGCCTCACCTTTTAAAATTTTCACAGCCATTTGACCAGCCTCATAACCGATATCATAGTACTCAAAGCCAAATGCCGCTAAGCCACCACGCTCCACAGAATCAAGTTCTCCTACAATAAGTGGTAATTTATTTGCATTAGCAACATCAATGACAGATTCTAATGCAGAAACTACTGTATTATCTGTAATGATATAGAATGCATCTACTTTACCAATTAATGATTCAGTAGCTTGTTTTACATCTGCTGAAGTTGCAGCTGAAGCTTCTTTTACTTCAAGACCTTGCTCGGCCATTACCTTTTTCACTTCTGTTACTTGTGCTACCGAATTTTGCTCACCAGCATTGTAGACCATACCTACATTTTTAGCACCTAGCTCTTTTAAGAATGCTACCGTTTTAGAAATCGTTTCAGGATGTAAATCAATCGTACCTGTTACATTTTTCCCTGGTTTCTCCATTGATTCAATTAGTTGCGCACCAACTGCATCTGTTACCGAAGTAAAGATAATTGGAATATCGCTTGTAGCAGTCGCTGCCGCTTGTGCAGAAGGTGTAGAGTTAGCAAAAATTAAATCTACGTTTGCACTTACTAGGTTATTGGCAATTGTCGTATTCAGACTGTTATCACCTTGTGCGATTTGTGGATCGTATTCCACTTTTAAGCCAGAATCCTCAATCGCTTTTTTAAAGCCTTCTGTTGCCGCATTTAAAGATGGATGCTCAACAATTTGCGTAATCCCGATTTTATATGTTTTTTGATCTACACTACCGCTCTCACTTGCATTATTCTTTTCGTCGCCTTTTGAATCAGATGAACTAGAACCCCCGCTACCACAAGCAGCAAGCAGTAATACTAATCCAAATAATAGGAACGAAAGCTTTGTCATATTGCGCTTCACAATTAATCCCCCCGACTAATATCTCTATTATCTATCACACTTCACTCTAGCAAAGTGTGAATGTATCGCTATATTATCGTTATTATTGATATTCGTCAACAACATTATGAATGTTCTGACTTTTATATTTGACAAAATATTTTACTTTTTCGTTCAATTTGGCGCTTTAAACCGCTAAACTGCTACATTTCTAGTACTATAATTCTTTTGTAATATAATAAATAATTGTATGGCAATTTTTCGAAAGTTAAAGTGCGCCTCCATATGTTGTTGTGCGTAAAACTGGTTAAGCCTCTTTTTCATGGCACAAAAAAAGAACGAGCTAACATAACCCGATCTTAAAACTTATATATAAATTAAAAGCTTAACAGATTCAATTGTAGAAAAAATACGCGAAAATACATCTTGAATATTCTCTTTATTTTTTAACTCATATCTCCATGTATTGTCCTTATATTCCTGATCTGTTCCTAAATATAAGAACCCAGTTGCATAACTTGAAGGTTGAATATCAATAACATCGTCATACTGAACACCTTCATTGACAAATGGTACATGGGCTTTCGTAGATTGCATGAAAAATATCGGAACTTTTAACGTCTTATAAGAAAGCACATATTGATCATCAGCTGCTTCACTTAGAAATTTTTTCATAATCATAATTGCATCTAATTCTTTAGAAAGATATTCCGTGTTATTTTTCAAATCCTCAAAGGTAATTTTTTGAAAGATTATATTTTCTTCTCTTATCGCAGGATTTGTACCAATTACACCGATCTTTAAATCTTTTCCTGTATATACATTATAATTTTTTTCCTTATTACTACAACCAACTAGTAGAATCAACATCCCGAATAACAGTGGTAAGATTTTCTTCAAAGCTACACCTCCAATTACACTAAAGATAGTTGATATTATAATGTTTCTCACTAATACCTAACACTTCCCGTTTTGTGTGTAATAATTACTCGTTATGGCAACTAAATAAGTGGCACCAGTAGTTCCTGTAGTTGATGTCGTTATCTGTTATAGTGACTTTACAAATTCACTTATTCTCTAATTAAAACTAATTATAGTTGAAGCTTTCCCGCCATTTCAACCGACATTTTCTTGTCGGCACATTTAGAAATTTTAGTAATTGATGAATATATGCAATACTGCGAATATTCCGGTTGTCTTGTATTTAACACACAGCTATTTACAAACCCTCATGAACACTGATATGATTGCACTTGCTCTACGTGGTTCGTAACCATCCCACGAAAAAAAACTAAGGAGAAATGAATATGAAAGTTAAATTTTTAGCAGCAAGTGGCATTATTGCCGCGCTTTATATTGCTGTTACTTTGCTAGTCGCACCATTCGGTTTTACAGAGGTGCAATTCCGCGTTTCGGAAATTTTTAATCATTTAGTTGCCTTTAACCCTCGCTTTGCCGTTGGGATTATTATGGGTGTCTTTATTTCCAATTTATTTTCACCACTCGGTGCTTACGATTTAGTTTTCGGCGTTGGGCAGACAATGATTACGCTTGGCCTATTTATTGTTATTTGTAAATTTGTAAAAAATATATGGGCACGGTTAATTATTAACACCTTTTTATTTACTTGCACGATGTTTATCATCGCCTTCGAACTGAACTTAGCACTGGAATTACCATTCTTTTGGACATGGCTAACAGTCGCAGCAGGTGAATTTGTTGTATTAGCAGTCGGTGCGCCGATTATGTATATCCTTAATAAGCGCTTAAATTTCAAAAACTTGATTTAACAGACGAGTCTTTTTAGATTCGTCTTTTTTTGTCCTCTCTAAGCTTTTGTGACTTCGTTAATCCTTGCATCAAAAATCCATTTTCTTTCTCTTGACACTATTTTGAAAATACTTTAAAATTTTTCAATAATAAATGCTAAGAAAAAGAATAGTAGCAAGAACTTGTACTTTTAGAGAGCTGATGGCTGGTGCAAATCAGTAGTATGAACTTGTGAATGGACTTTGGAGCAGCCTCAGTAAAATGAGGCCGAACTAACTCCCCGTTACAGGAGTACACAAGCGCGCAATTTTGCGAATAAAGGTGGCACCACGGTTACTCGTCCTTTTTATAGAGGGATTGAAGTGGCTTTTTTTTATGGAAAATTAGAATAGAGGAGTCGAGAACAGATGAGTACAACAGTCGAGCAAAAAGGATATTTTGGTGAATTTGGAGGTAGCTTCGTTCCTGAAGAACTTCAAAATGTTTTAAATATTTTAGATGAGAATTTCCAAAAATATAAGGATGATGCAGATTTTAATAATGAACTAGATTATTATTTCCGTGAATATGTAGGTCGTAAATCGCCACTATATTTTGCTGAGAACTTAACAAAGCAACTAGGTGGCGCTAAAATTTATTTAAAGCGTGAAGATCTTAATCATACTGGTTCTCATAAAATTAATAATGTACTAGGTCAAATATTACTTGCAAAACGTATGGGTGCTAATCGTGTAATAGCAGAAACAGGTGCAGGTCAACACGGTGTTGCCACAGCAACAGCTTGTGCAATGTTTGGCATGGATTGCACAGTCTACATGGGGCTAGAAGATACAAAGCGTCAAGCATTAAACGTATTCCGTATGGAGCTACTCGGTGCAAAAGTCGTTGCGGTTGATAAAGGGCAAGGGCGTTTAAAAGATGCAGTAGACGAGGCATTTGCTGATTTAGTAGAAAACTATGAAACAACTTTCTATTTATTAGGCTCTGCGGTAGGACCACATCCTTTCCCTTCAATGGTGAAGCATTTCCAATCGGTAATTAGCCGCGAGAGTCGTGAACAAATTTTAGAAAAAGAAGGTAAGCTCCCAGCAGCCGTGCTTGCTTGTGTTGGTGGTGGCAGTAATGCAATCGGTGCATTTGCAGAATATATCGCTGATGAAGGAGTTCGCTTAATCGGCATTGAGCCCGATAAAGCAGCGACATTGAATGAAGGTACTCCAGGTGAATTACATGGTTTCAAATGCTTACTACTGCAAGATGCACAAGGTAATCCACTGCCAACGTATTCTATCGCAGCTGGTCTTGACTACCCTGGCGCAGGTCCTGAACATAGTTATTTAAAAACAATCGGTCGCGGTGAGTATGTAACAGTTTCAAACGAAGAAGTACTTGAAGCATTCCAAATACTTTCTAAAGTTGAAGGAATTATTCCTGCATTGGAAAGCTCGCATGCTGTTGCACATGCATTCAAATTAGCTCCAACTTTATCACCTGAAGAGAGTATTATCATTAATATTTCAGGTCGCGGAGATAAAGACGTTGAACAAGTTTTCAATATGTTGAATAAATAATAGCTCCAAAAGCGGTTGAGTTTCGTTACGTGGATGCGTTCCACTCCAATCAACGGCTACAATTATAAGGCTGAAAAAGACAAAGGCATCGAGAAATGTATTCTCGATGCCTTATATCATGTTACACAAGCGTATTTAATTTCGGATAAATTTCCGCCACATTGTCACGTAACTTAGCTTTTAAGAATTTGCCGACAGACGTTTTTGGTATTTCATCTAGAAATACAATATCGTCTGGCACCCACCATTTCGCAAATTGACTTTCTAAAAATGCTAACAATTCTTCTTCTGTTGCTGACATCCCTTCCTTTAAAACTACGCAAGCAAGCGGACGTTCTTGCCATTTGGCATGTGGAATTGCAATTACTGCTGCTTCAAAAATAGCGTCATGTGTCATTAATGCATTTTCTAAATCTACGGATGAAATCCATTCCCCACCAGATTTAATTAAATCTTTTGTGCGATCGGTAATTTTAATAAAGCCATCCGCTGTTCGTACCGCAATATCTCCCGTAAATAACCAACCATCTCGATATGCATCTTTCGTACGCTCGTCACGATAGTATTCATGTGAAATCCAAGGACCACGTAGACGTAATTCCCCCATCGTCTCACCATCCCACGGCACCTCTCCATTATCATTGACAATACTAGACTCAATACCAGCCATCGTCATACCTTGCATAGCACGCGCTTCAATTCGTTTTTCAATCGGCCATTCATCCATCCATGACATATAATTCGATAATGCAACGATTGGTGTCGTCTCTGTCATCCCATAGACAACGATATACGGAATACCGTACTTTTCTTCAAAAGTACGAATTAAACGTGTTGGTGATGCCGAACCACCACAACAAATCGCACGTAGTGAACTAATATCTCGCTCACGCTTCTCCTGTTCCTGTAATGCACCAATCCAAATTGTCGGTACACCTGCCGTCAATGTCACCTTTTCTTGCTCTACTAAATCTAAAATTAAATCAGATGTAAATTGAGGGCCTGGCAATACTTGACTTGCTCCCACATTAACACTCGCAAATGGTAAACCCCATGCATTCGCATGGAACATCGGCACAATCGGCATTACCACATCACGTTCAGCAATACCCATGGAATCGGACATGCTAAGCATCATACTGTGTAGCACTAAGCCACGATGAGAATAAACAACTCCTTTTGGATTCCCTGTCGTTGCACTTGTATAACACATGCCTGCTGGTGCTTCTTCTTCTAAATCATCCGGAAATTCGAAGTTTTCATCCGCAGATGCTAATAATTCCTCATAAGACAAAGCATTCGGTAATGTTGTCTCTGGTAGAGTATCTTCATCTGTCATAATAATATAGTGTTTTACTGTCTTTAACTCAGATGCAATATTTTCAATGATAGGGACAAGATCTTCATCAATCATTAAAATTTCATCTTCCGCATGGTTAATAATATAAATTAAATGTTCTTCTGATAATCGAATATTGACCATATGCAATATAGCACCAGCACATGGCACCGCAAAATACGCCTCTAAGTGGCGATGCTGATTCCAAGCGAAGGAACCAATCTTCTTTCCCTTTTCCATCCCCAGCTTTGTAAGCGCATCTGCTAATCGACGGGTTCTCTTCGCCCATTCTCCATATGTTAAACGGTGAATTTTATGTGGGCTTGTACGTGACACGATTGTCTTTCTAGCAAAATAACTTTCTGCTCGCTTAAAAAAATTTGTTAATACTAACGGTGCTTGCATCATAAAACATCATCCCTTCTTCTTGTGAATTCCCCCAAACTTTGTAGAATATTAACATCAATTTTAACAGAATAATATTAATATTCTGAATATGATTATATTAAAAAATTAATTACGATGCTATATATTCCAAAAATTTTCTTTTTCATGCTCACTTTTTCTTTCCTATCCATCTTTTTCAATACATCCATTCATATCTTTTCTCGACAAAAAAACAGGCAAAGAAAACAAAATTGTTTTCCTCACCTGCTTTATAGTACAAACTTCTGGTTTAATATATATTTTTTAAGAAATAGCCTTTTTTTGCAGCTTAATTTTTAATTTCTCTAACATATCAACCGTCATTTTAGCTAAGTCATATTCCGCTTTGAAGCCCCATTCATTTTTAGCTGCCTCTGTATTTATAGAGTTTGGCCAACTGTCAGCAATCGCCTGACGCACTGGATCTACTTTATAATCCATACGGAATTGTGGCAAATGCTTTTTAATTTCAGCCGCTATTTGAGATGGTTCAAAACTCATCGCAGTAATATTAAATGCATTACGGTGAATTAACTTGCTACTGTCAGCTTCCATTAAATCTACAATAGCTTGTAATGCATCCGGCATATACATCATATCCATGTAAGTTCCTTCTTGAATATACGATGTATACTTCCCTTGCTGAATTGCTTCATAAAATATTTCAACCGCATAGTCTGTCGTACCGCCTCCAGGAGGAGTTACATAAGAAATTAAACCTGGGAAACGTACCCCACGTGTATCTACACCAAAACGATTAAAATAATAGTCACATAATAATTCACCGGCTACTTTGTTAACACCATACATAGTTGTTGGGCGCTGTAACGTATCTTGTGGTGTATCATCCTTAGGTGTAGATGGTCCAAATGCACCGATTGAACTTGGTGTGAAAAATTGTAAATTTAACTCACGGGAAACTTCTAACGCATTCATCAGACCACCCATGTTTAAATTCCAGGCAAGTAACGGATTTTTTTCCGCTGTTGCAGATAATAATGCTGCCAAATGCATCATCGTATCTGCCCCAAAATCCTTAGCTAAATCATGCATCCTTTGTCCATCTGTCACGTCCAGTACTTCGAATGGACCCTTAGTATGTTCAAGCTTTCGTATATCCGTCGCCAATATATTGTCCTCTCCATAAATACTACGAAGTTTTTCTACTAGCTCAGAGCCAATTTGACCAAGAGCACCTGTAACCATAATCTTTTCCATTTCTCCAAACCTCCACATATGAACAATTGTACTCCTGATAAGTACAATATTTTATACTAAAACATTGATTTAATAACACTTTTGATGAATTTTATTATAAAGTGTTCATATTAAAAATACAACAATAATATGTGCAATTTTCTAAAAAAGAACATAAAACGCCTTGTTACCAGTATATGATTTTGTATTAAAAGTGTTCTGATGCATTCATTAAAAATACATTTGTACTTTCCATAAATACAAATATCTATTTTTTTACATAATAAAAGAACCTCTTTGACCTTTTAATGTCAAGAGGTTCTTAATTCTTATTTTTTCATTAGATTGAAAAGCGTTTCACAGCAATTTGCAATACCTTTGAAACTTTTCGTAATTCTTTTATATAATTATGAAATTGTTGCTGTGCATTTAATTGATCTGCAGTTAACTTAGCCACATGTTTGGTCGAGGCAGCATTCGTATCTGAAAGAGATGTTAACATGACGGCATCTTCGTTAACCTTTTTCGTATGCTCAGCTATTTCTTGAACTGTCGACGATACCTCAACTATATAAGGCTGGATATTATTCACTTTTTCTAATATTTGATTGAAGCTTGTTGCTGTTTCTGAAGTTACATTTACACCCTTTTCGGTAGCAATTAATACACCTTCCATCATCTTAACAGCATAATGAGAATCTGTATGGATGTTTTGCACAATAGACGTAATCGTATTAGTTGAATGAACTGTTTGCTCCGCTAGCTTGCGCACCTCATTCGCAACGACTGCAAACCCTTGCCCATGCGTGCCAGCTCTAGCAGCTTCGATGGACGCATTCAAAGCAAGTAAATTTGTTTGTGCTGTTATTTTTTCAATTACTTCAACCATTTGATCAATTGTAGCGGCACGTTCAACTAAATTAAAAATAGCTGTATTTGATTTTTCTACCGCTTGTTTAATAGCTTGAATTTGTGTTAAGTTTGCCTGCACAATTTCTGTACCACTCTCTGCTTCGTGTGCAGTATCATGTGCAAAACTCTCTACAAGCTGCACCTTTTCTAATATAATCTGTACACCATTTAGTACTTCTTCTAATGAAGCTGAATTGGACGCTAATTTAGTAGTTGACGCAGTAGTTAACTCCGCAATATTTTGCACATCTTCGGCAATTTTAAGCGTAGTTGTAGAAGATTGCTCAGAGGATTGTTGCAAATTTTCTGTCATACCTTCTACTTCTTGCGCACTATTTGTAACCGTATGTAGTAATTGCTTTACTTCTGTTGCCATCTGATTATAAGACAGTATAACTTCCCCTAGCTCATCATGTGCCACATAGCTCGCATTGGCTGTAAAATCTCCTTGTTCTGCTCGTTTTAATAGTGATTTTAATTGCCGAGTTGGTACATTGACTGCTTTCGTTGCAACTAAACCAATGAAAATAACTAATAGTACCACAAACATACAGACGCTACCTAATAACCAATAACCAAATTGTACATCCTTTTGGTAAGCCTGCTGCTGTTCCTCTGCTCTTTGCACTAAGTAGCTCTGTGTTTCTTCTAAAATTGAATGGCTTTGTTGGCTTACAGGGAAATAGGACAGCTCATAAAATTGCTGACGTTCTTCCGAATTTAACTGCTGATAGTTTTCAACTAACTCTACCTGCTGCGTGAATATTGTATTATACTTCTTTACCTGATGATTCATCTTTTTATCAATCGTTAATTTTTCTAAATGACCTAAAGGCTGTTCAATATTATTTAGAATAGCCGCCATCTCTTGGTAATCACCACTGGAATCCACTAAAAAATCCAATTGTCTTTGTGCTTCTTCTAACTCATTTAGCCATCCAATTGGTACAAGCCCCTCGGTATAACTCTCACTTGCATGCCACGACATTTTCCGTAAATAATCTACACTAAATATACCGATTAGGATATTTGATAGTACACAAACAATCATGAGTACAAGCAGCTTATCTTTTACCTTAATATAACGAAAAAATTGCATCATCTTCGGCTCCTTCTCCAACTCTTACCATTAATCATAGTATGGAGATATAAAGCCAGTGTTATGTTTTTGTAAAATTTTCTAGAAATCTGAAGAAATTATCATATGCTCTTACGGAACCTTCTTTAATTCCATTCGTTCCCTATTACTAGTTGGTTTTTCCAAAAACGAAAGGAGGTGAAACTGTTGCAGCTAAAAAAATTAGATAATAGTTTAGCAATTAGTCTATTATTGCTAGGAATTATTAGTTGTCTTTTCGTACATTCTAGCAGTATCGCATTTGAACAGTATGCAAGCTTGTTTATTGTAAAGCAATTTATTTATTTTAGCCTTGGATTTTTAATTATGTACGGCGTTGCAACACTTGATATTGAGCAACTTAAAAAAATAGGCTGGCCATTTTATTGGATGATCGTAGCCCTCACATTTGGCTTATTTATTGCTCCAGAGAGCATCGCTCGAACGATAAATGAGGCGAAATCTTGGTACCAAGTTCCACTATTAGGATCATTTCAGCCATCAGAGTTTTTGAAATTTGCATTTTTAATTGTTGTCAGTAAAGTCATTGTCGCCCATCAAGCAAAATATGTACGCCCTTCCTTTCTATCAGATATGCGCCTACTATTTACGATTGGCATTATTACTCTTCCACCGACACTTGCTGTCTATAAGCAACCTGATACAGGCATGGTTATGTTATACATGGCGATGATTATACCGATGATTTACTTCTCAGGCATTCAAACTAAGTTACTCGTAATCTTTACAGCCATCCCAGTTTCAATTGTGACTGTTATTGCCACTCTTTATATACAGTTTAATGATTTTTTTACAGAAAAACTATTAAGTAAATTATCTGGGCATCAGGTTTCTCGTATTTATGGGTGGCTACAACCTTATGAATATACTGATTCATCTTTTCAGACTAGACAAGGCTTTATGGCCATAGGTTCAGGAGAGTTCATTGGGAAAGGCTATTTACACAATAATGTCTATGTCCCAGAAAAGCATACCGATTTCATTTTTTCTGCTATCGCTGAAGAAGTAGGTTTTATTGGAGGGGCTTTTGTTATTGCGCTATTATTTTTTGTTATTTACCGTATTGTCCTAATTACAGTTCAAGCAAAGGATCCATTTATGACACTTATGGGTGCAGGCATCTCCAGTTTATTAGCATTTCAAATTACGCAAAATATTGGTATGACGATTGGACTTTTACCTGTAACAGGAGTAACGTTACCGTTTCTAAGCTATGGAGGGAGCTCACTACTTTCAAATTTCATGTTAATGGGTATCGTCATGATTATCCATAACTCTTATAAGGGATATATGTTTAAAGTAGGGGATTAACAAAATGCAAGTAGAGATTAGTACATACCATTCTCTACTTGCTAAGTTAAAGGGGGATTAATTAGTTAAAAACCTTTTTATACTTGCATTATATTGATCGATAAAAATTTTAGCTTCATCACTAGATAATTTTAATGCAGCTAAAGCGGCACCGCCCACTGGTAAGCTATAGGCACCCATGAAGTCATACAGATTACTATTCTTTTTATCAATTGCGACTAATTTTTCAATAAATAGCCTCAACTCGTTAAAAACTCCTCCAGCTAGCACTACTTTGACACGCTTATTTGCAAACGAATTTTTTTTATAACAAGCATCTATACTTTGATAAAAAACATGGCATACTTGATCAATAATTGTTTTGGCTTCTCCATCACCACGTTTAGCGCATTCGATTGCTATCTTACTTAGAGGGGATATTGTATCACGTGGATGTCCTTCACCATACACTACTTCAATTATCTGCGGAACGGATTGTAATTGAAAATATTCTAATACTGCTGCTGTTAGGAGCGTTTCAGGACCTCTTTTATCAAATGCTTTAAATACCGCTTTTAATGTGCGAATGCCAATATCATAGCCACTGCCCTCATCATCAAAAATATAACCCCATCCTGCTGTACGCTCAATTCTTCCAGACGAATCTATACTGAGTGTAATCGCACCTGTACCAGAAATCTGTACAATACCAGGCTGGCCCAATGTTCCCGCATATAGCGCGTTCACCCCATCATTCGATAGTGATAGTTGACAGTCTTTAGGTAAAAGCGAGGATAATAATTCACGGGTAATTTTCTCATTATTATTTTCTGTTACTCCCGATAGACCCGCATGGCACTTTGTAATATGTTGAAATTCGTGAAGTCCCTGTCTTTTTAAATCATTTATTAGTTCTGTTATCGTCTCTGTAAATTGCTCCATGCTCATGGATGTGGGGTTACTTTTACCCGTTTCTGCTAGCGCCAAAATTTGGCCACGACATGTTGAGATTGTTGCAATTGTTTTTGTTCCACCACCGTCAATTGCCAAAACATACAAGTGCCTTCACCTCTATACAATTTTAATTGTAGAAACAATTTCTCCTACCTCAACCCCTGCGTCATTACGCACAGATGAAGGTGACAACGCTTTAATACGCTCAATTGTTTCTCGATTTGTATATTGAATTTGTTCCAATACAGAAGCAATTACATGTGGCCATGGACTTTCTGAGCCATTCATAATTTTCAAAGCAAAACTTACCCCTTCTTTCCTTAGAGCAAAACAGTATACGCCCTGTGCCCCGCCCTTCGCCACAATATTAGGATCCTTCAATAATGCCGTACAAATAAAGTTTTGAGATGCAATAATCTGATTATGTTGATTCATTACTTCAGTAAGCTTTATTACTGCTTCACGAATCTGTTGATCATCAATTAATTCTGGTCGTGCTAGCTTTAAATAGGCTAATGCCATATTTTTTAGCGGAATCGCAAAGACTGGCGCACCACAGCCATCAATCCCTGTATGAATTTTCTCCACATCATATTCACTTAAATAAGCAATGTATTTTTTTATCATCTGCTGCAGTGGATGATCTGGATGGCAATATTGCTTAACATCATAGCCATTTGCTAGACAGGCAGTTAAAAATCCTAAATGCTTGCCCGCACAATTATGAAATAGTTTTCTCTTTTCAAAGCCCTGTTGAATATACTGTGTTTTAGGTTCCTCATTTAATGGATAGGATGCAGCACAAATTAACTCATTTTCATTAATAGGTATTTTTTCTAACAAAGAGACTAACGCCTCTTGATGATAAATTTCACCTCTTTGTGAAGCCAGAAATAATGCACTTTCTTTTGAAGTAATCCCGTACTTTTCTATAAAATCGGTCATAAAAATGGGAATGGCTTGAAATGGTTTTGCTGCAGAACGAAAATACACAGGCTCATAATCTTGACCTACAGAGACGAATTCTTCCTTCGTTAGATTCACAGCACTCATTTGTCCATAATGCACATTTTCCATTAATCCTGAACGATACTCTTTTAAAAATTCTGAGTAAGCCACGAATGAACCAACCTTTCTTTAAACAGACAGCAACTGCTTTTGTGCTTGTAATGCCGCTCCTTTAACAACCCCTTCTTTTAATTGATTTGAAAACTGCAAATCAAAGGGTTGTAATTCCTTCCATATATACTGTCTACACTTTTCACTAAGTAATTTTTGAAATGTTACATTATGCTCAATAATTTCTCCACTGACTATGACAGCCTCCGGTTCATATAAACAAACTAGATTATTGATGGCAATAGCTAAAAATGTAGCTACATCTTGTTGAATATCAATTGCCCATTGCTCACCATGATCAACACAATGCAAAACCTCTTCTATTGATTGAATATTAAGATTTTTAGGCGTTCTTTTTAACAACGCTACTTCAGAAACATACATGGATAAGCATCCTCTTTTACCACAATGACATATTTCACCAAAGGGATTAATCGTGATATGGCTTATTTCTCCCGCTTTATTTTGAATGCCACGATAGACTTCTCCATTTAATAATATAGATGCACCTATGCCCGTTCCAATTCCGACTAAAATACAATTTGAATACATTGGTGTATAAATATCACCAATTTCAGCATTGATTTGCATTTTTAATTCATTATCTACGATGACTTCACAACCAAAAATACAATTTAAATCTTCTTTTATGTGGCAGTTTTCCCACTTCAATTGCTCAGAGGAAACGACTATTCCTTCCTCGTTGTTGATTACTCCTGGAATTCCTATCCCAATGCCTAGTAATTTATCTTGAACAATCTGATATTCCGTCATGATATTATCGATAGACTGTTTCAGTAGATGTAAAGCTTCTTCATATTGATGCCTAATGCTACATTTGACTTCCTGAAAGGCAATCAGCTTCCCTAAGAAATCTAATATACCTATCCGAATAGTAAAGCAATCAATTTCTATCCCAATAGTATATAAAGCATCTTCACGCATATGAATTAACGTAGGACGTCTACCAATGGCTGTTTCTTCCGATACCCCTTCTTGAATAAAGCCTTCCGCTTCTAGTTCCTGCACAATACGAGTAATGGTCGTAGGACTCATTTTTGTATATTTTGATAATTGAATTCTTGAAATTGGCGCCATCTGTCTTATTGCGTCAAGCACAATATATTTATTTTGCTTTCGCATCTGAACTTGATCTTGCTTTTTCAAAATCGATTCAACCCCTATTTAAACTTTTCTATAAAATGAACAGCTTCTTTGATGTCTTTTTCAGGATTTAATCTCACTTCTCGTTCAATAGTTAAATAGCCATTGTAGCCGATTTCCTGCAAAGCTAAAAAATAAAGCTCGAAATGGACATCTCCTTGTCCTAATGGAAGTTCTCTAAAAAACTCCCCATTTTCCACCATTTCTTCTATTTTATCATGAGATGTTCCAGAATCGTATCCTAAGTACCCATACACATCTTTGGGGTTTGTTGGCTGCAGTTGAATACCATCTTTTACATGTGTATGTACGATATAATTCTTTAAAAGTTTAACGCCAGCTACAGGGTCATCACTCGTTACCATCACCATATTGGCAGGATCAAAATTAACCGATACACCATTTGTCGATAGTTTATCTAAAAACCCCTTTAATGTTTTACTCGTTTCTGGACCCGTTTCAATCGCAAAGTACGCATCTAATGACGTAGCATATTGGCCTAATTCTTCACAGGCTTCCAGCATTGTTTGATAAATTGGATCATTTTCATCTTCAGGAATAATACCAATATGGGTTGTAACAATGGATGTTCCCAAATCCTTGGCTAATTGCATAATTTCTTTCGATTTTTTTATTTTCCAAATATTTTCTGTTTTATCTTGAAAGCCATGTCCTCCTAAATCTCCACATAATGCGGAGATTTCTAGACCTAACTCTGAAATGTACTGCTTCAATTCTGCTCTTTGTGCAGCATTTAAATTATCTGGGTCCAACTCACCTGAAACTGCATACATTTGTACTCCTTGTGCACCAACTTCTTTCGCTTTTAATAAACCTTCACGAATAGGCAAACGAAAGCTATCTACTATCACACCGATTTTATTGTCCAATTTCACCATTTAATAAACAACTTCCTTTCCTTCAGTTGCAGATATATAAATGCCCTCTAAAATTTTCATAATTTCTACGCCATCCTCCACCGGTGCAACTGAATCATATTGATGAAGGCAGCAGTCAACAAATGAATTGATTTCATTTTGAAAGGCTTTCGCAAAATCAAATGTTAAATCGTTAATTTGAGGATGAATATTTAAAATCGTATTATGCTCTTCACTGACAATTTTTAACTCAGGCTCTAGCTCTGCTCCACCGTTCGTGCCGTATAACTTAATACTGATTTCATCTTTAATAGCATGTAGTGTATAGGAAACGTCTACCATTAACGACGCGCCATTCTCAAATGTAATAAGGGCATTTGCTAAGTCTTCTACTGTATTTTTAGTAGCATCATAGTCTGCTGCCTTATAAAAGGATAAATTTTCAACATGATTTCTATTTCCTAATTGATTGTACGTATGACCTGTTATACGTTTCACCTTTGGTCTACCCATTAAATACCAGCAAATATCAATCACATGTACTCCTAAATCAATTAAAGGGCCGCCACCAGACTTATCTATTTCTGCAAACCAGCCCCCTGGATTACCTAATCTTCTTAGACATGAAGCTTTCGCATAATAAATATCGCCTAGTTTGTTATCGTCGATGAAGCTTTTCAGCACTTTAGTATTTGTTGCAAACCGTCTAACATAGCCCACTTGAAATATTTTCTGATGCTTTTGGGCAATCTTTTGAATGTTTAAAGCCTCCGCATAGGTCATGGATAAAGGCTTTTCAATCAGCACATGTAAGTCATTTTCTAATGCAAGAATTGCCAATTCGGCATGCGTATTATTCCATGTACAAATACTTACTGCATCTATATTTTTGTCTGCGAATAACGCTTCCTTAGAAGAAAAAACATGAGTTGCGCCAAATTGAGCTGCTTTTGCCTTGCCTCGTTCAATAGAGGCATCATATACGCCATATAACTCAACCGCAGGATTTTTCATATAAGAGCCTAAATGATAATCGGAAATAGAACCTGTACCGATTACACAAACTTTTAATTTATTCATATTCTTCCCCCTTTAGAGCTTGCATTCGTCCCATAAGCGACGTACATTATCCATCCCTATTTTTGAACCAACTTGACAATCTTCCATGCCTTCAAATTCCACTGTAATATAGCCATCATATCCACTGCCTTTTACGAGCTTAATAATTTCTCGAATATTTATATCGCCATGTCCGACAATAGCTCCTCTGATGTAATTGTTATGAACTGTACGGTACCATTCGCCCTCTCCTGGATTTTCATAGTAAGGTCGAATATAAAAATCTTTGAAATGCACTGTAGCAGCATATGGAATGTTTTTCATGACACCAATTAAAGGTTGTTCATCAATACATAAAAAATTTCCGATATCTAAAGTTGTTTTAAAGTTATCTCTGTTTACCGCATGAATTAATTGTTGTACACGATCACTTGTTTGAACATTAAAGCCGTGATTTTCAATCGTTGTCGTAATATCAAATTGTTTTGCGTAATCTGCAATCAACTGACAACCTCTAACCATTTCTTCAAAATGCTCATTGTAATAATGAATAGTTGTTAGCTCCTTTGGTAAAGTAAAAAGTGTAACGTCATGGCGCATAATGTTAATGCCCATATGATGTACTACATCAACATGTTTCTTTAAGCGCTCAACTTCTTCTAGAAAAGCTTCCTCCGTATCCTGAATAAAGTTTGCTGGTAATGAGTAGGCTGATAACGCTAGTCCTAGCTCCGCTGCTTTTTCTTTAATTTGTGTTGCAAGTTCATAGTTATCTACAACAGTAAATTCATAAGGCACTAATTCTACATGCTGTCCTCCGTTGTCTGCCACCCATTGCAAAACATCCAGAACATTCATTTCCCCCTGCCTCATTTTTTTGACCATACTGTATGTGCTTAACCCTATTTTCATATATGAACACCCTCTCTATTAGTGACAAAGTGACATGCAACACTTTGCTCTTCGTTAATTTTTTTCATTTCAGGAATAGCTTGCTTACATATATCTGATGCAAGGGGACACCTTGTGTGGAAGGTACAACCACTTGGCGGGTTTTTAGGATTCGGAATGTCACCAGTTAAAACGATTTTCTTTTTTCGTAATGTTGGGTCTGCTATCGGCACGGAAGCAATGAGTGCTTGTGTATAAGGATGCTTAGGTTCATTAAAAATAGTTTCTTTTCGCCCAATTTCTACAATGGACCCTAAATACATAACACCTATATAATGGCTAATATGTTCTACAACACTTAAATCGTGAGAAATAAAAAGAAAAGATATTTTATATTCTTGCTGCAATTGCTTTAATAGATTTAAAATTTGCGATTGTATAGATACATCCAATGCCGACACAGGTTCATCAGCAATAATTAATTTTGGTTTCGTTATTAATGCGCGTGCAATACCTAAACGCTGTCTTTGTCCACCACTAAACTCATGTGCATAGCGGTCGGCATGTTCAGCATTTAATCCAACGACTTCCAGCATTTCAAGAACTAGTTTTTCACGCTCAGCTTTTGAAAGTTTTGAATGAATTTCTAAAGGCTCTCCAACAAGCTCCTTTACCTTCATTCTTGGATTCAATGAGGCATATGGATCTTGAAAAATCATTTGAACAGTTTGCCTTAAATGCTTTAATTCGGATTGCTTTGCAGTAGCTACTTCTTTTCCGCCTACAACAATACTTCCATTTGTTGGTTCTATTAATCTAGTGATTAACCTGCCTGTAGTAGATTTTCCACAACCACTTTCCCCAACTAGACTAAATGTCGTACCTTCTTCTATTTCAAAGGAAACATCTATGACCGCGTTAACAAATTGCTTTTTTTGAAATAATCCACCTGCTGTTTGAAAGCTTTTTTTTAGATTCTCCACTTTTAAAATCGTGTTAGGCATTTACTTTCACATCCTTTTTCGCGTATAGCCAGCAGCTACATTGCCGTGTAGCTGAAATTTCCACTGTCGGTGGACTCTCCTGATGGCATATGGACATTGCTTCATTACATCGTGGAGCAAATTTACAACCATTTGGCATATTTTGCGGGGATGGCACTTGACCATTGATGGAATCTAATATTTCTTTGTTATCACCAATTTTCGGTACAGATGCAATTAAACCTTTTGTATAAGGATGCTTTGGGCTAGCAAATAACTCAAAGACATCTGCTTCCTCTACAACCTGCCCTGCATACATTACAACTACCTTATCGCACATTTCAGCAACAACACCTAAATCATGTGTGATTAATAAAATAGCTGTCTCATTTTCTTCCTTTAGCTTTTTCATTAGCTCTAAAATTTGGGCTTGTATCGTGACATCAAGCGCAGTAGTTGGTTCGTCAGCAATGAGTAATTTAGGATGACAGGCCATAGCCATAGCAATCATTACTCGCTGGCGCATTCCTCCTGATAGCTGATGTGGATATTCATAAATGATTTCCTCGGCTCTTCCTATACCTACACTTTTTAACATTTGGATTGCATGATGTTTGCTTTCGTTCTTTGGCAGCTTCAAATGCATCTCAATTGCTTCCATTAACTGCTTGCCAATTTTTAAGACAGGATTTAAAGAGGTCATAGGCTCTTGAAAAATCATCGCCATTTGCTTGCCACGAATCTTCCGAATTTCTGATTCGGACATTTTCGTCAAGTCATGTCCATTAAAATGTATAGAGCCATTGACAATTTTGCCTGTAGTACCATGGAATAATTGCATAATGGATAACGATGTTAAGCTTTTCCCACTACCCGATTCTCCCACTAAGCCTAATATTTCTCCTTTACGGATGGAAAAATTGACACCCCTTAAAATCTTGATTTCCTTTTTATCACGTGTAAAGGACGTTTCTAAGTCAGTTACTTGCAATACATGTTCTGACATAGGCATTCTCCTTAATTATTTTTTATTTTTGGATCTAATACATCTCGTAATCCATCACCTATTAAGTTAAATGCTAGTACGGTTAAAAATATAGCAATGCCTGGCATGATGACGACGTGTGAAGATGTTCCTAAATAGTCACGCCCGCTACTTAGCATTACCCCCCACTCAGGCATTTCAGGGCTGGCACCTAAGCCTAAAAAACTTAAACCAGAAGCTGCTAAAATGGCTGTTCCTATTCGCATTGTGACAAAAATGATTAATTCATTCATCGTTTCAGGGAAAATATGTTTCCACAGCACTCTAACATGCGAAGCTCCCATTGATTGAGCTGCCTCTACGTATACATTCTCTTTCGCATTCAATGTAGCGCCTCTTACTAAACGGGCAAAAGAGGGTACACTAAAAATCATCACAGCAATAATGACATTATTAATACCAGGACCTAATAAGGCTACAATGGCAATGGCTAACAATAAATCAGGGAATGAAAATAATACATCACAACTACGCATAATCAATTTGTCAATCCATCCACCAAAGTAACCGCTAATTAAACCTAAAATTGTGCCTAGTATTAAGCCTAAAAATACGGCACTAAAACTCACCATCAAGGATATTTTTGCTCCCACTATTAGACGACTAAAAATATCTCGACCATACTCGTCCGTTCCTGCCAAATGACTTGCACTTGGTCCCTCTAATAAAGCATCATAATTTGGTTCGAAAGGATCGTACGGCGCGATATAAGGACCAATCATAGCGACTACAATTAACAATCCTATAAAGATACTTGCTACTAATGCAGCCTTTTGTTTTTTAAAAGACTTCCAAAATTCTTTAAGAGGAGAGTATTTTCTTTGTGTATTTTGCACTTCGCTATTTTGCACAGCAGTTGGTGAAGTCATGTTATTCCCTCCCTTAAGAATCTAATTGAATTTTTGGATTTAACACTGTATAAAGCACATCTACGGCTAAATTCACTAAAATAAATTCTAATGCAAATAACAGCAGTGCTGATTGAATAACGGGATAATCTCGAAATGCGATAGAATCGATTAAAAGTCGTCCCATTCCTGGAAAACTAAACACGGTCTCGACTACCACCGATCCTCCTAATAGAAATCCAAATTGCAAGCCTGCCACTGTTACCACCGAAATCAAGGAATTTCTTAAAGCATGTGTCACAATAACGGAGCGCTCTTTCAATCCCTTTGCTCTCCCTGTTCTTATATAATCTGCTTGTAACGTTTCAAGCATAGAAGATCGAGTAAATCTAGCAATCATTGACATAATGCCAGCCCCTAAAGTTAAGGAAGGTAAAATATAACTAGAAAAGCCATCTAATCCACCTGTCGGAAA
This sequence comes from Lysinibacillus sp. NPDC097162, assembly GCF_044762185.1. NCBI lineage: Bacteria > Bacillati > Bacillota > Bacilli > Caryophanales > Bacillaceae > Lysinibacillus > Lysinibacillus sp. NPDC097162. The sequence goes on from NZ_JBIWDT010000002.1 coordinate 253,267, forward strand.
TAACCCTAGTTGCACTGAAAATAATTGAATCAATAATAAGCCCAGCCAAAAACCTGGAATCGAAATGCCCGATACAGCCGTTACCATTCCAAAATAATCAGGCCATTTGTTTTTATTGATGGCAGAAAAAACACCAATCGCCAAACCCATCAATGTAGCCCAAAACATGGAAAGGAAAGTAAGTTGCAGAGAAGGCATAAACCTTGTTTTAAACATATCAATGACAGGTAGTCCTGTTGTTAAAGATGTTCCAAGCTCACCCGTCACAAGGTTTTTCATATAATCTACATATTGTTTAAGAATGGGTTTATCTAGACCCATCTCATGTCTTACATTTTCAACATCTTCTAGCGTGGCATCCTTACCAGCTACTAATCGCGCAGGGTCACCTGGTATGAAATGAATAAATAAAAATGTTAATACGGAAATGACAATTAAAATCGGTATCATTTCAACAGTTCTTCTTGCTACATATTTCCACATGGCACCTTCCTCCTTTCTATTTTTTAGAAAAGGAATTGACTAGCATCAATTCCTTTTACTGTGCATTACTCGACTTTGGCGTTCTTCACATCAAGTCCACCTGTAGGATTTACTAATACACCACTAACATTTGAACGAACACCATATACAACCTCATCCACCCCTAAGAAAATCCAAGGTGTATCTTGATATACGATTTCCTGCAATTTTTCATATAGTTCAGCTTGGCGATCTACATCTGAAATGGAGTTAGCTTCATCCATTAATTGGTCTGCCTCTGTGTTATTATAGTAAGCTGTATTTGCACCATTTGGTGGGAAGGATACGCTATGGAAAAGAGGCTTTGTCGCATTCGTTATATCCGAAGCATATGCTGACCAACTCACATACCACATTTGTAATTTCGCGTCATCTGGTGTTTGTGCACCATAGATTTCATCTGATAAAGTGCCTTCTTCCATTGATTTAATTTCTACTTTTACACCGATTTGACCTAACTGTTGTTGAATAAACTGCATACCTTTCATCGTATCTGAGTTTGTGTTCCCCCAGATTTCAATATCGAAGCCATCAGGATAGCCAGCCTCAGCCAATAATTCTTTTGCCTTTTCAATATTGTGTTCATACATTTTTTGTTGCTTATAATAAACCGTTTTAGAAGGAATAATGGAGTCTAATGGTAAACCTAGACCCGCATTAACCACTTTTATATAAGCATCTTTGTCCACCGCATAGTTAAAGGCTTGTCGAACTTTAATATCATTCAATGGTTTTTTATAGGTATTTAATGAAACGTAGTGTGCAATTGTAGAAGGAACTTTATTAACTTCAACATCTTTACTTTTAGAAAGTTCTTCAATATTTTGAGATGGCACTGGATAGATAACCTGTGCATCACCCGCTTTTAGCATCGCCACTCGTGATCCGTTTTCTGGTACTGGTTTATAGGTGATTTTAGAAACACGTTCTCCGCCACCCCAATAGCCATCAAAATTTTCAATTGTTAAATGGTCTCCTTGTACCCATTCAACAAATTTATAAGGACCTGTGCCGACAGGTTTTTTAGGTATATCTGCTAAATTATCTTTAATCATTTTTGGACTAATCATTTTGGCAACCCCGAAGCGAGTAATCATTGGTCCATATGGTTCTTTTAAAGTAACTTTAATTTCATAGTCACCTAGAATTTCAACATTACTGATTAAGCTAAAACCACGAGAATACAAGCGTAAGCTTTCATCATTCATGATTCGTTCAATGTTGGCCTTTACAGCCTCTGCATTAAACGGTTCCCCGTCATGGAAAGTAACCCCTTCTTTAAGTTTGAACGTATATACAAGAGCGTCTTCACTTATTGAATAATCATCTGCTAAAACCTTAATAATTTGTCCATCTGCATCGAAGCCTAACAATCCTTCTAGCATCGTCTCCTGAACAGAATTCGAATTAGTATCCCCTGTGTTATGCGGATCCATTGAAATAAAATTTTCATTTACAGCGATGACAAGTTCATTTTTTGAACTAGCTGTGCCTGATTCTGTAGTAGACTTATCCCCAGTATTTGATGCGTTAGAATTGTCTTTCTCTGCGCATGCTGCTAAAAGAAACGTACATAGTATGACAAAAACCAACTTTTTAACATAATTCATCTCATCTTCCCCCTTTGTAAAAATATATAAAAATATTTCTTATAACTTAAAATAAGAAATATAATTACTAAAAACATTTATTTTCTCCACTGCTGAAAATAAATAGGCAAAAAATAAAACTATATTTTCTTACGATTAGACAATTCAATTCAGGAAAGACGGTGCTTCCTCAACTATCACAATTGCTTTTAATCAGAAAATATAGTTCAAATAACAAGATGTATTTATTCCACTGCTGAAAATAAGTGATTAAAAAAATATTCCCTTCCAGGATATCGTTTTAATTATCAGAAAATTAATTATTTTTTACAACTATAAACTATGAAATCTAATATTTCCAGTGTTTTTTTAATAAAATTCAGAATTTTTAAATTATTATTATTAGGCTATAATAATTAACCCAAAGTTCATTTATGCTACAAAATGCCACAATAAAAGTTCTAAAAGCCTTTATTACACGGCTTTTAGAACTTTCATGAATAGTCTATAGCGTATTTATACTATCGACAGCCACCTTTAGTATGCGGTCTAGATCTTCTTGTACAATATTAAGTGGAGGTGATAACGTTAAGACGTTATTAAACCCTGCTACGGTAGCTCCATTTTTTCCAATGATGACACCTTGCCCTTTACATGCTGCAATGACAGCATTCACTTTTTCCAATGGTAAAGGTTCTTTGGAAACTTTATCTACAACTAATTCAATCCCAATCAATAAGCCTTTACCTCGCACATCTCCTACATTTGGATGCGTGTTTAAAGCATTTTGAAGTGTTTGTAGTGTTTTAGCTCCCACTTCCTTAGATCGCTCAAATAACGCTTCTCGCTCAAGAATTTCAATATTTTTCAAAGCGACAGCACAGGCTACAGGAGAGCCACCAAATGTGTTGACATGGCGGAAATAACCGTATGCATCTGTTCCTGTAAATGCCTCATAAATTTCTCTTTTCACTGCAGTTGCTGACAGAGGCAAATAAGCACTTGTAATACCTTTAGCCATCGTTATAATATCAGGCTTCACATCATAGTTCATAAAACCAAACGGCTTCCCTGTACGTCCAAACCCACATATTACTTCATCGACAATCATTAAAGCCCCATGTTTTTTACAGACTGCCTCAATGCCCTTCATATAATTTTCTGGAGGCATGATAACACCACCACCTGTAATAATAGGTTCTAATATCATTGCGGCAATAGTATCGCCGAGTTCCCAAGTCATCATTTTATCGACGGCTATTACACTCGCTAAGTCAGTTGGTGCTATCGAGTCATTTTCTGGTTCACGATATTGATCTGGTGGCGCTACATGAATAAAACCTGGTGATAACGGTTCATATTTATATTTTCGTTCTGCTTGCCCAGTCGCAGCTAAAGCCCCAAACGAGTTTCCATGATATGCCCGATAACGTGAGACAATTTTATAGCGCGTACTTTCCCCTTTTTGTTGATGGTATTGACGCGCTATTTTAAATGCCGTTTCATTTGCTTCAGAGCCGCTATTCGAAAAGAAAACGACATAATCACCGCCAAGCATTTGGTTAATCTTTTCTGCTAATTCAACAGCGGGTAAATGGCCTTGTGACAGAGGCGCATAAGCATTTTTCATCATTTGCTCATGTGCAACATCCGCTAATTCTTTACGCCCGTAGCCTACATTTACACACCATAACCCTGCCATTGCGTCAATGTATTCATTACCTTCTGTATCAACGATTCTTGCACCATCCGATTTTTCTACAACATATGTGGCTTGCGGATTATAGGGCTTCATTGAATGCCAGACATACTGTTCATCTTTTTTTAATACATCGCTCTTAAGATTTGTTTGAACCATTTACATGCACCCCTTTAATTATATTAAGTTCTATTATTGAAGCAGCTTGAACTGTTCCACCTAATGTAATTTGGTATCGCTATTACTTGGAAAGGCAAATGAACCTGTTTGATGTTTCATCTTCCAACGTTCAAAAATGGATGTTATTTAGTCAGTCAGTTACATTGACTTTTTGCGCTGCATTCCACTTCCTGTAAACATCAAAACTCCATTTCCAAGCATGGTTATTATTTGTGTCACCCCATTTGATTGAATTGTTTCTTACAAAAATTTTACATCTTCTAAAAAAGGAATGTAATAGACACTCTGTATAATTCTATGATTTTGTTTTAAACATAATGTAAAATAGAATAAATAGTTTTTAAAAAGTATATGACGTAAATTACTAGCTAAATTATCACTTTTTACTTATGAGTCCATAATTCCCATATACAATACGAACTTTGATTGGAGGGCTACGATGAGTCAATATAAGCTTCAGGTAAAGGATGTATTAGAGAATGCACACTTTAAAAGCGCCGAGGTCGTTGCAGGCAAGGATGGGTTATTACGCATTGTAAAGTGGGCACATGTTATTGAAATTGTACAAGTTGATAATTTCCTAGCAGGGGACGAATTGGTTTTAACGACGGGGATTAGTTTACAGCATATTGAGGACTTTACCTTTTTCGTAGAGTCTCTAATTGAAAAAAACTGTGCAGCACTTTGCATAGAATACGGCACCTATTTACAAACAATACCAGAATCTATTCTTTCACTAGCTAACCGCCATGACTTCCCAATCATCGTTTTTCATGAGACAGTGCCTTTTGTTCGGATTACACAAGATTTACATAACCAGATCATGAATCAACAATATTTTATGATTTCTTCATTAGAAACTTACTCCCAGACTTTAAACAAAAACGCTCTTTTAGGACAAACAGTGGATGACATTCTGCAAACTCTTTATCAAGCGTTACGTACACAAATCATTTTTTCTATTAAAGGTCGGGATGCTATCTTTTTCCCAAATATGCCCCTAGCGAAAAGACAGCATTTATTAAAGATGCCAAAATCAGCAACACAACTTAAACATGAGCCCATTTTTATTGTCGATCAGCATTATGCGGATTTATCCCTTTATCGAGCAGATGGATTATTCTCAGAATTTGAATTACTTATTTTAGACCGTACAGCGACGGCACTAGCACAGCTTTTAATGCGTGAATTTTATATAGAAGAGAAAAGAGATATTGAGGATGCAACGATTTTAGCGGATTGGATCGATCACAAGCTGACGAAAGAGGAAATCTATAAATTTATCGTGTCCCATCATTCTAACTTTACTTATTATAGTAGCGCGGTGTTTATTTTATCTTCACCTTATACAATCATGAAGGTACAAGAGGATATTGTGTATAGCAAGCTTTATTATCGGAATCTATTTGAACAAAATGGCTTTATCCCCTTTTTATTCGAAAGGAAAAGCTATGTTATATTCATTCTACTCCACACAAAAGATTGTAAAGCGAGTCGCGAATTATTAAATACGCTATTTTCTACGCTCCAAAAAACGGATTTTTATAAAAAGCAATTGTCGCAAGGGTATCAGCTAGCGATCGGTAAGGTTGTTTCGGATGTCGAGGAAATTCCAAAGAGCTATCAAACAGCTTTGGAAACATTATATATTTGTCGCAAAGTTCAAACGACATCGTTTTTTTATGATGACTTGCACTTGTACCACCTTATTTACAAATTACAAATGCAAGTGGATTTGCAAGAAGTCATTCAAGATTATTTACAGCCTGTTATTGAATATGATAAAAAATACAACAGTAAACTGCTAGAAACACTCAGAGTTTATTTACAAACGAATGGCTCAAAACAACAAACTGCCAATCAATTGTTTATTGTACGGCAAACACTTTATCATCGTCTAAAGAAGCTTGAAAGTTTGCTAGGTGAAAATTTTATGAAGGGCCACAATCGTATTACACTTGAGTTTATGTTACTTGCCAGTTCACTAATTGAAGATAAAACGCAAAATTGAGTAAGCATCCTAAAATTGTTTGAGTGCCTGGCACTTAACGTAAAAATCCACTTTGATTTTCCGCGCAGCATTTTGTTAGCCGCAGGAATCTTCGTGGATTTTTACTTGGATATAGAATTCAGAATTGTTTGTGTGCCTGGCACTTATTTCTCAACAACGCCGCTATACAATCCAGGTCTACGGTCATCATAAACTGGAATTCTTCCACGTACTTCATCGACAATTGAAAAATCAACATCAATAACTGCTACTTCCTCATCGTCTGCACCAACCCATAATACTTCTCCCCAAGGTTGAATAACCATGGATTGTCCATTGAAGTTTTCTACCTTGTTGGCAATTCGATTAACAGCAATGACAAAGCATTGATTTTCAATTGCACGTGCCTGTAATAATGTTTTCCAATGGTCAATACGAGGTGTTGGCCATTGTGCTGGTACGAATAGAACCTTTGCTCCATCTAATGCATGCGCACGTAACCATTCTGGAAAACGAATATCATAGCAAATAACACCCGCCGCTTCAATATCCCCTAATGCAAAGCGGTTCATTTCATCACCCGCTTCTAAATATAGATGTTCATCCATCAAACGGAATAAATGTGCTTTACTATATTCGCCAACTTGCTTTCCTCCCTTATCAAACGTATACATCGTATTGTAAAATTTATCGCCCTTCTTCGTTGCGACAGAGCCCCCCACAATATGTACACCAAGTTCGATTGCTAAGCCTTGTAGAAACGCCTTTGCTCGCTCTCCGTCTGTATCTGCAAGTTCAGCTAATTTTTCAAGCGCGTAGCCAGTATTCCACATTTCGGGAAGTACAATAATTTCCGCACCTAAACTTGCCGCTTCGCGTATTTTCTCTTCAGCTCTCGCGAAGTTTTCTTCTACTTTGCCAAATCTTACGTTTAATTGAATACAACCTATTTTCATTTTCATTCCCCCGTCCAATAGTTAAAAAATAGTTTTATAATTCAAGATACAAGTAATTCCAAACGCTTCCAAAAGCATTTAGCTTATTACATTACATTTTTCTATACCCCATTATATCATTGAGCGATCTTAGCTTGTCGATGATATGAAGGAAACCTTGCACTATAATTGATTTCGCACAATGTCCATCATTTAATGTCTTATTAATTACTTAGAACACTATAAATATACATATTTATCGTTTAATGACAATAATAATCAATACTGATATACTTATTACATACATAGAATGAATAAAAATCGTTTTCTAGGCAGACCTTTTTAACTTTATAAAAATCTTAATCAAGAAGGAAGGTATTATCATTTATGGACAGCGCATTTTTCGTTTTTTTACCTCTCTTAAGCTTATTAATCTACATAGCTCCAGTTGTTTTTATCATTTGGTTTCTCCTTAAATTTCTTAAAATACAACAAGAGCAAATACAAATCCTTAAAAGTATTTCTGATAAGTTAGATAAGCGCTAAAAAAAGATGGGAATTCCCATCTTTTTTATTTTTTCGATTAACTCTTTTGGACTAGAGGGAAAGCGGCTTTCGAATGGAATTATAAACTGTATTAAAACTTCCAAACGGAAAGAAGGTTTGTTATGAAAAAGAAAGTAACAATCATTGCGACAGGATTTCTGTTAGTTTTTCTCCTATTATTTGGCACATATAAATTAATGAATTCGAGAGCGTATCAGTTGTTTGGGAATATAACGAATAAAGTAGAAACAACTCAAAAAGTGATTGCGTTAACTTTTGATGATGGACCAACAGATAACGTAAAAATGATTTTGCCACTATTAGAAAAGTATCATGCCAAAGCGACCTTTTTTCTAATTGGTGAAGAACTTGAAAAACATCCAGACGAAGCAAAAAAAATTGCAGAAGAAGGACATCAAATTGGCAATCACACGTATTCTCATAATCGAATGGTTTTCAAAACCCTTTCCTACTATAAGGATGAAATTAAAAAAACAGATCTATTAATTCGAAATGCTGGATTTAAAGGCGAAATTGATGTTCGGCCCCCTAACGGAAAAAAACTTATAGGCTTCCCGTATTACTTAAGTAAACATAATAGAGACACGATAACTTGGAATCTCGAGCCAGACAGCTTTTACGACTCGGCTTCAGACAAAGTGAATTATGTGAAAGAGAATGTTACACCTGGTTCGATTATTTTAATCCATCCAATGTATGATAAAACCGATAAAGCACTTGAAACAATTGAAGGCATTTTACAAGAGCTGTCAAATGAGGGCTATACATTTGTTACTGTGAATGAACTTCAGGATTTATAAAACATGTGAGATAGCTTAAAGAGACTAAATTTAAACTAATGTCACTCATTCGAGTGGCATTTTTAGGAGGTAAAATGAAATATATAAAAGGGTTTTTAGGATTCATAATGATGACTTTTGGTAGTATGCTCATTGCTATCACCATAGATGATGTTCTGATTAAGAATATTCTTTTAAGAATACTTGGTGCATTCTTTGTTTTCATTGGAGTTGATATATTACATAGACAACTCCATCCTCATAAAAATAATTCTCACAAAATAAATTACAAGTGAAAAATGAGAGGAGATACTTGTGAGAAAATTAACACTTATATTATCTACTTTATTTATTTCTAATTCGGTATCACTTAGCGCTATAGTTAACGCTGAAGAAAATACGAATTACTCTACAACAGAAAAACAATATGAATATAGCCTCAAATATAATTACGAGGAGATATATGCGTTATTAAAATTGACTGAAGAGGAATTTAATTTATATTGGCAACAAGGGCTTTATATTGCAGAAATGGCTATAAAACAAGGTATTGACAGAAGTGTATTAGAAGAGTATTTTGTAACTTTCCATCACAAAGTTTTACGAGAATGGCAAATACGTGACGAAGTACCTGAACATCTTTACTTCACACAAGTTTATCGATTAAAAGATGAAATCAACAAATTTATTGATCGTCATCTAAATAAAGACCAGGCTCAAAATTAAATGAGGCCTGGTCTTTGCCTTCCGCATAAGTCTCTTTTTAGTCTTCTTCTTACGTTTTTTACCCTTGATAAAGAAAGACTATAGACAATCTATTGAAAAAGTAATAGTATTTGCAACATATCTATAATAATTATTATATTCTGAAAAAGGTGAGCATACATGGAATTATCAAAAAAACTACAGCAACTCCCAACTCAATTTTTTGCAGCACTTGTACAAAAGGTCAATGCGGCACTAACGGAAGGGCGCGACATTATTAATCTTGGACAAGGCAATCCCGACCAACCGACGCCCCCACACATTATTAAAGCGCTTCAAGAGGCAGCAGAAAACCCTCAGCATCATAAATATTCCCCGTTCCGTGGTATTACTGAATTACGCCAAGCTGCAGCTGCGTTTTATAAACGTGAATACAATGTGGATATTAATCCTGATACAGAAGTAGCCATTTTAGGCGGAACGAAAATTGGACTTGTGGAACTGCCAATGGCCGTTTTAAATCCTGGTGACACAATGCTATTGCCCGATCCCGGTTATCCAGATTATTTATCTGGTGTTGTATTAGGTGAAGTTCAATATGATGTGATGCCACTTTTTGCAGAAAATGATTTCTTACCTGACTATGATGCATTGTCTGATGAAGTAAAAGAAAGAGCTAAGCTTCTTTACTTGAATTACCCGAACAATCCTACTGGTGGAACAGCAACACTTGAATTTTTCGAAGAAACAGTAAGGTTTGCTAAAGAGCATCAAATTATCATAGCACACGATTTCGCCTACGGTGCGATTGGCTTTGATGGCAATAAACCAGTGAGTTTCATGCAGGCAGACGGTGCTAAAGATGTCGGTATTGAACTGTATACGTTATCAAAAACCTATAATATGGCTGGCTGGCGCATCGGTTTCGCAGTTGGAAATGCTCAAATTATAGAAGCTATTAATCTTATTCAAGATCATTTATTTTGTAGCCAATTTCCCGCTATTCAGCAGGCAGCAGCTGTCGCTTTAACTTCTTCACAAACTTGTGCTCAGGAACTTAACGCGACATATGAGCGCCGTCGAAACGTCCTAATTGAAGAAGCTCATCGTATTGGTTGGCAAGTAACAGCTCCAAAAGGTTCGTTTTTTGCATGGCTCCCTGTTCCATTAGGTTACACAAGTGAACAATTTGCCGATTTATTACTTGATAAAGCTGATATTGCAGTAGCTGCTGGCAATGGCTTTGGACAGTTCGGTGAAGGCTATGTACGTGTCGGCTTACTTGTTAGTGAAGAACGCTTACGTGAAGCTATTGGCCGAATTGAAAAGCTTAATCTATTTAAACGATAATTTACTAATATAAAGTAAGAAGCACTCGCCATATGACGAGTGCTTCTTATTTCTTTATTATTTACGATTTTCCATCCACTCTGGTTTACCAAAGCCTTTGAAGTCTGCATCAATTACTTCTTCAAATTTAGCCGATTCTACAATTTCAACTAGATCCTTTGATAATTGTGAATCTTTGTTATCAGCCTTCACCGCAATAACGTTTCGGAATTGGTCAGGCATGTTTTCTAAAAATACTGCATTTAGTAAATCTAGCCCCGCTGCTAAAGCAAAGTTACCAGGTACGCCAGCTAAATCAACACTTTCTACTGTACGCGGAAGTGCAGCTGCCTCAATCGGTTGGAATACTAAATTTTTGTCGTTTTTCACAACATCTTTTTCTGATGCTTTTAATTCTTCAATGCTAGGGTCAATCTCGATTAAGCCTTGCTCCTGCAATGATAATAATGTACGTGCTGCATTTGAAGGATCGTTGGCAATTGCCACTGTTGCGCCATCTGGAATTTCATCGATTGATTTATATTTGTTTGAGAAAAAGCCCATTGGTGCTGTTGGTACAATAATTAATGCTTCTAAATCCATGTTGTTCTGCTCTTCGAAGTTTTCTAAGTATTTCGTATGCTGGAATAAGTTTGCATCAATATCGCCATTATCTAAAGCTTTGTTTGGTTGCACATAATCACTGAATTCTACTAATTCAACTTTGTAACCTTTTTCTTCAAGCTGTGGAATAATTGCTTTTTTAAGCATATCGCTATAAGGACCTGCTGTTGCACCTAGTTTAATAGATTTGCTTTCCCCTGCTGCATCTGAACCCTTTTTTGAATCGGATCCTTTGTCGCTTGAACCACATGCTGCTAAAACGACAGCAAGAATGATTGTTAAAAATGCCAGTAATGATTTTCTCATCTTTTCTTTCTCTCCTCTTCTTATCTTTTATCAATTGATTTTGCAAACCAGTCGCCAGCAATTTGTATCGCTTGCACGAGCAAAATTAATATCGCAACGGTAGCAATCATAATTGTATTATCATAACGATAGTAGCCGAATCGGATAGCTAAATCACCGATACCACCGCCACCTACTACACCTGCCATCGCAGAGAAAGCAACTAAACTAATTACTGTAACTGTCATTGCTTGAATGATGCTTGATTTTGCTTCGGGAATTAAAACATCTTTAATAATCATCCACGGTGTTGCTCCTACCGCTATTGACGCTTCAATAACACCTTTATCAATTTCACGTAATGACGTTTCCACTAATCGTGCAAAAAATGGAATGGCTGCAACCGATAAGGAAACACTCGCTGCAATCGGCCCAATTGTTTGTCCAACAAGTAATTTCGTTAATGGGAATAACGCGACTAATAAAATGATGTATGGAATCGATCGAATAAAGTTCACCGCAAAGCCGAACACACTTTTAATTAAACGATTTTCCCAAAATAGCCCCTTATCCGTGACAAATAATAAAATACCAAGCGGTAAACCTACCACGATTGACACAGTTAGCGAGATGCCAATCATAATAATTGTCTCCTGAAAGGCTTTCAATATATCCGGAATCATCTCCATAAAATGCGTTACATCAAACATGCTGAACCACCTCCACAATCGCACCACGTTCGGTCATATAAGCAACAGCTTTCTGTAACTCACTCTGCTCACCTTGTAGCTCCATTAAAAAAATACCAAGTGGTCGTTCTTGTATGTATTCGATTGTGCCATGAAGGAAATTCCCTTTTACGTAAAAACGTTGCATTGTGTCTGCAATAACGCCTTCACCTGCTACATTTCCTTTAAATAAAATTTTGACGATTTGACCATGTACATCTTTTAAAATCGTTTCAGGAATATCAAACGATACAACACTACTAATAAACTCCTGCGTTAATACTTTTTGAGGGCTAGCGAAAATATCATATACTTCGCCTTCCTCTATGACTTTACCATCTTGCATAACAGCCATACGATTGCAAATTTCCTTCACTACATCCATTTCATGTGTAATTAGAACAATCGTAATACCTAACTTATTATTAATTTCCTTTAACAGTCGTAAAATTGACACGGTTGTTTTAGGATCGAGTGCGGATGTAGCTTCATCACAGAGCAACATCGCTGGATTGTTTGCTAAAGCTCTTGCAATTCCTACTCTTTGCTTTTGACCACCACTTAGCTGCGCAGGATAAACATCCCTTTTTTCTGCTAAGTCGACCATTTTAAGCAATTCATCCACTCTTGCAGGAATATCAGCTGCTGGCATATTCGCTGCCTTTAGGGCAAAGGCTATATTTTCGCCTACTGTTTTTTGGCTTATTAAATAGAAGTGTTGAAATATCATTCCAATTTTTAAGCGAGCTAAACGTAGTTCATTTCGTGATAGTTTTGTTAAATCCTTACCATTAATTAATATTTCACCGCTAGTAGGTCGTTCGAGTAAATTTATACAACGTAAAAGCGAGCTTTTGCCAGCTCCCGAATAACCTACTATTCCGAAAATATCGCCACGATTAATTGTTAAGGATACATCATCAACACCGACAACCTCTTTTTTCTTTGAGCTATAAACTTTTGATACATTACGATATTCGAGCATTTTGTTCTCCTTACTCAATTATTCAATAACAATTATAACCTACTATTTCAATATGCTTTATAGAATAGTTCGAATTATGTTATTTGTCAATCTCTTTTGACAATCTATCATATCACCGATTATTTATTTTCCGATTAAATGGTTATAACTTTAGCAATATCTCGAATTTTCGCAGTAAAACTATACGTAATATAAAAATAAAAGAAGGCACTTTCTGTTCAAATTGAACAAAAAGTGCCTTCTATTCCTTATTGAATTACGCCTAATTCACGACCTACTTTTTCATAAATCGCCAATGCATTGTCTAGCATTTCCTTTGTATGAGCTGCTGTTGGCATATTACGAACACGGCCAGTGCCTTTTGGTACTGTTGGGAAAACGATTGATTTTGCATAAACGCCTTCCTCAAATAAGCGACGTGAAAACGCTTGTGTCAGCTTTTCATCACCAATAATACATGGTGTAATAGGTGTTTCAGATTCACCGATATTAAAGCCTAATTTCGCTAACCCTGCTTTTAAGTAATCCCCATTGTCCCATAGCTTATCATGTAGTTCTGTTGAATCAATAAGCATTTGTACTGCTGCAGTAATAGCAGCTACATCACCTGGCGGCAACGCTGTTGAGAATAAAAATGGACGAGAACGGACTTTCAACCAGTCAATTAGATTTTTCTTGCCGGCAACATAACCACCGACTACACCAATTGCCTTTGAAAGTGTACCGATTTGGAAGTCGATTTCTTTTTCTAGACCGAAATGTTTTACAGTGCCTTTCCCTTTACCTGTAACACCTGATCCATGTGCATCATCGACATAAGTAATTAAATCAAACTCTTTCGCAATTTCGACGATTTCCGGTAGTTTGGCGATATCCCCATCCATTGAGAAGACACCATCTGTAATTACCATCACTTTATTATACAAACCTGATTCTGTAGCTTCTTTTGCTTTTGCGCGTAAATCATCCATATCTGAGTGATTGTACGCAATGATTTTTGCACGCGATAAGCGGCATCCATCAATAATAGATGCATGGTTTAATTGGTCTGATAAAATTGCATCGTTTTTATCCATAACAGCTGAAATAGCCGCCATATTACAGTTAAAACCTGATTGATAGGAAATAGCTGCTTCTGTTCCTTTAAATTCGGCAAGCTTTTCTTCTAATTTAACATGCAAATCAAGTGTGCCGTTAATTGTACGAACAGCACCTGCACCCACACCATATTTTTCTGTTGCTTCTTTAGCAATTTGCTTTAATTGCTCATTTGTTGCTAAGCCGAGATAGTTATTAGAGGAAAGATTAATAAGATTCTGACCTCGAACTTGAATAACTGGCCCATTTGCGCCTTCTACTGCGTCAATTTCATTGTATAAGCCTTGATCACGTAAGGCTTGTAAGTTTTCATCTAAAAATGCATTTAGTACTTTTGACAAGAGTATCATCCTTTCTACGATTAGTTTTGTCTCGGCGTCATAATATTCGGATTTTAATTTATGCATGCATCCTACAATTCAAAATCCACGGCTTCTGCCAGAGGCATTGTCTTCATTCAGCTTGCTTTTGACATTCATGCAAATAAGGGGTCATTTGCATCAATTCGCTTTAGCAAGTAGCTATTGAATAAAGATCGACTAGTCTACTCATAGTGTAGCATAAGCAACCAATTAGAATAAATTACTTTGCTAATCTTTCAAATAAAGGAGCCGTTTTTTCACGCCAAATTGCAGTCGATAAACATTGATCCATTAGCTGGCGAATTGTTTTCTCTGCTTCTGCATAACGCGTCGTATAGCCGATTGCATCTTGCATTGCACTTTTATAGTTCACGCGGATTTCTTCAATTTGAGCTTCCGCTTCCTCGGACAAAATACAATGTTGCCCCATATCGAAAATTTCATCCCCTAATCTTCCATCCTGTGGCTCAAATACATGTGGTTCTGTACTATCAAATATGCAAAAGTTTAATTCTGGAACGATGACCATATCCACTGAACCAGCATCTAAGCCACACCAAACAATTTGCGCATCTAGCCCTCTAGCATTTGCCTCGTCAGCTAATCCTTTCATTAATGAGGATTTCCCTGTACCTGGCTTGCCTTTTATCATCAATCTTTTCGCTAAATTTTTCGTCATGCTTTCTACTGTATTTTCTGCACCACGAGGTGTAAGTGTTCCTAATAGTCGATGTGTCCGTCTGCCTGTTTTATTTAAAACGATGGATTGAAAAATATTCGACTTTAAGTTGGTAACTTGTTCATCTAACGCTTGCCAGTCCATGCAACTTTGTGTAACAATCTCCCAGTCATCATGTATTTTTTTTGCGATTTCAAGCATTGTAATACACTTCTCGCGCCACAATTCTCGCTCTTTTATTGCAACGGCTAGCTTTTCGCCAATCTCTTCAAGTCGGTCTTCTTCTAAGCAATCATAAAAGGACAGCACACGATGCTTCGTACCAAATAAAGTTGGTTCAATCCCCCACTGTGAAGACCAAACATAGAGTCGATTACAGCCTCGAATAAATACTCCCTCTATTACGTTCTCTAACAATGCGTGTTGAAACCACTCTACCGCAAAGCCCTGTTTTACATAATAATAGCCGAGCTCCTTCAGAAGTTCTGATCCTTTATATGTTGATGGGCCTTGCAGAATGTAAACTAGTTCCGCTTCATCCATCATTTCTTTATATAAATGTTTAATTCCTTGCCCAGTAAGTGCGTGTCCAAAGTAATAGGTCACATTTCCGTTCAATGTCGCTCCCCCTTTTTTTATGCCATGACATTATATGAACTATCACACCAAAAGATGAAAGGGGAGGCAAATTGTTTGAGTGCCTGACACTAATTGTGTGCGTACCTGGCACTTGGCATAGACACCTGACATAATACAGGCTCCTTACATCGTAAAAATCCACTTCGCTTTCCGCGGGCACAATGTAAGCCGCAGGAGTCTTCGTGGATTTTTACTGGGGTATTAATAAATAGTTTTAGCAGAATTCAGAATTGTTTGAGTGACTGGCACTAATTGTGTGCGTACCTGGCACTTGGCATGGACACCTAACATAATACAGGCTCCCTGCATTGTAGTAAAAATCCACTTCTCTCTCCTTGGACACAATGTAATCCGCATCTGTCACTAACACAGTTTGTTGCATCTTAAGTTACGGACGTTCCCGCACGCATTTTCGTGGATATTACTTCGATATATATTACTAAAAATTTCAGAATTGTTTGAGTGCCTGACACCATAACTTAAAATGGTTTGATGCCTTCCATGCTTCCGATACATTTCATTAAAACTTTCCGACAATACGGTAAGGAAAATTGCACAATATAGCCGGATGTTAGTGCAATAACGACAGTACCAACACCAACAGGGCCACCGAGCAACCATCCGAGAATGGTTACGAGAACTTCAATGCCCATACGTGCTGTTTTAATCGTCCCTCCAAACCTTTCAACGAGTATCATCATTAAAGTATCACGTGGACCTGCCCCCATATTTGGTGCAATATACATTCCACAGCCGAAACTTAAAACAAATAAACCTAATACAAAATAGGTTATTTGTAAGCTATAAATATCAGTTGATGGCAACAGCCAATTAAACACATCAATAAATGAGCCGATAAGTAGCATATTTAGCCATGTACCTATTTTAGGCCACTGCCGTAATACAATCGAGGTTGATACGACGATTAAAAATCCTGTTAAAATAGACCAAGTTCCTATTGTTAAGCCGAAATTTTGAAATAACCCTACATGTAACACATCCCATGGGCTTGTTCCTATAATTTTCCCCTTGATTGACATCGTAATACCTAATGACATAATCATCATGCCCACCACAAAAAACACCCAGCGCCATCCTGTGACTTTTCGCATTTCACTATCCTTCTCTCTATGTATGATATTGCTCTAACTTTATCATCATTTCTATTCCGAAATCTCAGTTTTCGTTAATAATTTAAAATAATCTGAACATAAAATTTCTCCAAATAAAAAACTACCCAAGGATTATTCTTGGATAGTTGTGATTGGAGCAAGTTGTGCCTTAGTCACTGCAAGTAAATCATCTAGTTGAATGTGCATTTGCATACCAATTTTCCCTGCACTAACAATAATACTTCCTTGCGCACTTGCAGATGCATCAACAACCGTAGGATACAGCTTTTTCATGCCAACTGGTGAGCATCCACCACGGACATAGCCTGTATAACCAAGTAGCTCCTTAACTGCTAGCATCTCAATCTTTTTCTCACCAACGACTTTAGCCGCAGCTTTTAAATCAAGTTCTTCCGCAACGGGTATGACAAAAACAAAAAGCTTTTGGGCGCTCGCCTTTGCCACTAATGTTTTAAATACAGATGATACAGGATGTCCGATTTTCCCAGCTACTGACACCCCATCTACTTGACCGTCACCTGTCTCGTATTCTAAAACGTCAAATTGTATTTTTTGTTGCTCTAATAGTCTAATTGCATTTGTTTTTGTATGCTTCGCCTTTGCCACAATTAAAATCCCCAATCTATACCATTAAGCTGTCATTGAAAACGTCGAGTTGTCTCCATATAGATAGCCGCTTTTTGCCATTTGAATATGCGTAGCATATTTTGCAGACGCTATTTTAAATGTCCGTGCTTTCATTGCCTCATCATAACTCTTACCGAAAATTGTATCTGCAAATGGGTCCAAATTCAATTCCTTCGAAAATCGTTCTGGCACCTTTACATCAGTTGTTTCCGTAACATAAGGTGGTTCAAGCTCATTAAGCACTGTTTCATCTAGCTCTGTACCATTCTGAATTTGTTGCATTTGAGCATCTGCACTAGCCGCTATACGTAAATCTTGTGGAGATGGAACTATTGGTGTTAGCGCAGCACTTCGAACCTGCTGTAAAATTTGCAATGTGTCCGCGGCCTCAGTATCCGTATCCATTACTGCTTCAGGCAAATCATCTAATGCTGGATATCGGTCATCTGATGCTTTTAGCCGTGATGAAGAAGGAGATTCTCCAATATCACTGCCGATTGTTTTATATGCTTGCTCATGAGCTCTTACACTTTTTTCAGTTTGTTGTAAATCTTGAATCATAGCCTGTTGCTGTGGCGTTACTTCCTTAGATTCTTCTTTATGTTGCTCATATAAATCTTGATCTTGGCGGCCTAATAATAAATTTTCGAGCTCTAGCAATATTTTATTTTTTTCTGGTTGGAAGTACTGTGCATTTTTTCGATAAGCATCACCAGCCTCTTTACGCTGAAGGATTTTCTTACGGTTATAATGAGCAGATTGTCTTTCTTGCTCCATCATGTTTGATAGTTTCATATCATCACCTCGACTTTCTTTTTAATATGCAAGTTTAGTAGTAAATATGAACAACTCTCTATTAACTATTTTTATTCAAACGGAATGGTTTCTGTACTTTTATTATCGGAATTTTCTCTCTTAAATTCAAGCAATAATTACTACTAACCTCCTAAAGAAACAATACCCCGAATTTTATATAGGTAAAAACACCTTGTTAATAAGAGTGTTTTTATTATTATTATATTTCTTTATTACTTTTTCATTTATTTTCATTGAAATTTATCACATTAAACACTTGTAAAATAGTGTTTATAGCGAATAAAAAACAGCCCATTATTAAATGGACTGTTTCTTCTATAATCGAACTTTATGAACGTTTTTTCGGCATGATAAGCACACATTTATAAGCTAAGTATCCAAACCATGCGCCTAGCGTATTTAAAATCAAGTCATCAATATCTGCAGAACCAACTGTAAAAATAAACTGCACGGTTTCAACAGCAAGGCTAGAGAAAAAGCCTATACAAATAATAACCCATGCCTTTCGAAACCTCTTTGACAGTAGTGGTAACAAAAAGCCCATCGGTGTAAATATTAACAAATTGCCTAATAAGTTTACGACAATCAAATCTAAATTAAAATATTGTGAGTAATTGATATAACGTAAAATTGTTTCAAACGGTATAAAATTTGTCGTTACTCGCCAGCTACTATAATCAAACAAACCAATCTCACTTAAAGAATAATCGCCACGGAACAACATAATACAAACATCCACTAAACGATTAATCACTAATTTGTAAAAGGCGATAATTGTGTAAAAACTAAAAAACACCCAGCCTATTACTTTTAGCTGCATATAATACGTATCAATCCACGCTCGAAATGGTAATGGTAGCTTGGCATCACCTTGGATACTAGATATATTATTTTTTGCCATGCTAATTCACCCACTTCCTCTTATCCATCCCATATTTTAATATGTCTGACCGTGCTCATGCAAGGGGTGAAATATATCAAAAAATGCACACCAGCATAAACTGGGTGCATTTTTCGGATAAAATATTTCTTCTTATACTGGATTTACACCATGCTTCCGTTGAGAGAATAACAAGTATTTAGACATATACAAGTCCAAACGTGTTTCCAGTGCCTTCCGTAAATCATTCGGCTCAATGACATCATCAATAATTAGCTCAGATGCTAAGCGATAAATGTCAATTTCCTCTTGGTATTCTTTTCGCTTTTCAGCAATAAAGCTTGCTTGTTCTTCTTTTGGTAGTTCGGCAATTTTATTGGCATATACTGCATTTACAGCTGCCTCTGGACCCATTACGGCTATTTGTGCGTTTGATAACGCAATACAGCAATCAGGCTCAAAAGCCGGACCTGCCATTGCATAAAGCCCTGCACCATACGCCTTACGTACAATTACAGTTAGTTTAGGTACAGTTGCCTCGCTCATTGCAAAAATCATCTTCGCGCCATGGCGAATAATGCCCGCCTTCTCAACTTGTGTTCCAATCATAAAGCCTGGAACGTCTACAAGGAAAATAAGTGGAATATTAAAAGCATCACATAATGAAATAAATTTTGCCGCTTTGTCAGCTGAATCGTGGAACAATACGCCGCCCTTCACACGTGGTTGGTTGGCTATAATCCCAACTGATTGTCCGTTAATGCGTCCAAGCCCAGTTATTAATTCTGATGCAAATAATTTTTTTACTTCACAGAAAGAATCTTCATCAATCAACCGATCAATTAATTGATACATATCAAAAGGCGAGTTTTGATTTTTAGGAATTAATTCTTCAATTGATTTTTCAAATGTTGCTGGTGGCTTTGGCGCTTCCACTTTACTACGCTCAGCATAGTTACTCGGGAAATAGCTCAAATATTTGCGTGCATAGGCAATAGCTTCCTGCTCTGTTTTTACAAGCACATCCCCACAACCAGATACTGAACAATGCATTTTAGCGCCACCCATTGTTTCTAGATCTACCTTTTCACCTATGACCATTTCTGCCATACGTGGTGACCCCAAATACATTGATGCGTTGCCTTCCACCATCACCACAATATCAGAAAATGCAGGAATATATGCGCCTCCCGCTGCAGAAGGACCAAACAACAAGCAAATTTGCGGTACTTTACCAGAAAGTTTTACTTGATTGTAGAAAATACGTCCTGCTCCACGACGTCCAGGGAACATTTCTAACTGATCTGTTATACGTGCACCTGCTGAATCAACTAAATAAAATAATGGACAATTTAGCTTCTCCGCCGTTTCTTGAATACGGATCATTTTCTCCACTGTACGTTTTCCCCAAGACCCTGCTTTAATCGTCGAATCATTGGCTAAAACACATACTGTACGACCATGGATTTTACCGATACCTGTTATAACGCCATCTGCTGGTAAATCACCTGCTAAACAGTTTGCATACAGTCCATCTTCCGATTGAAGACCATCATCTAATAATAATTCTAGTCGCTCTCGGACAAATAGCTTGCCTTGTTGTGCATTTTTATCGTGATATTTCGGCAGACCCCCTGCTAAAATTTGTTCCTTCATCGCATTTGATGTATTTTCTGTGGATATATTGCTCATGTCCAATTCCCCCTTTGCAGTCCATTACTTTCCTGAATATTGCGGTGTTCTTTTTTCTTGGAAAGCTTGTAAGCCCTCCAAGCGATCTTCCGTTGGAATAAGTGCACTATATGCAAGTGATTCGATTTTCAAGCCTGTAGCTAAATCTACTTCAACACCATTATTAATGGCATTTTTCGCCTGAATTAATGATAGCGGCGCATTTTTCGCCATTTCGAGTGCAAGCTGTTGCGCTCTTTCTTGCACTTCATGCCCTTCATATACATATTCCACAATACCAATGTGTTTCGCTTCCTCGGCATCGATTCGACGTGCTGTATAAATTAGTTCCTTCGCTTTACCAATTCCAATCAGTCGCGGTAAGCGTTGTGTCCCACCTGCTCCTGGAATAATGCCAAGTGAGGTTTCAGTAAGACCTACTTTGATATGTGTGGCTGCTATGCGTAAATCGCAAGCTAAAGCGAGTTCTAGTCCGCCTCCAAATGCAACGCCGTTTAAAACAGCAATAACAGGTTGAGCTAATGACTCTACTTTTGCAATCGTTGCTCCGATTAAATGCACAATTTGCTTTACTTGTTGATCGGACATCCCTTTACGCTCTTTTAAATCTGCTCCTGCACAAAATGCCTTTTCCCCTGCACCTGTTAGTAAAACAACACGCACTGCTGGATCAGCATTTATTTTATCTAGCGTAGCACTAAGGTCGTTTAATAATTGTACTGACATGGCATTGGCAGCTTCCGGTCTAGATAGTGTAATGAGCCCTATATTACCTGGTAACAAATCAAATTGAACGAGTTGTTGTGTCATGTGACATTAGCACTCCCTTCATTACGAACAATGGCCATTTGTTTAGACGCAACGTCCTTCCCTAGCTTTTGTTCGATAAATAGTACCGCTTCTAACAGCCTTTGCATGTTAACGCCTGTTTCAATGCCCATTCCTTCTAATAGATACAACAAATCCTCTGTAGCTACATTACCTGTTGCTCCTTTTGCATAAGGACAACCGCCTAGGCCACCGAGTGCACTATCAAATTTCGTAATACCCATTTCTAACGATTTCATAATATTGGCAAGTGCTGTACCACGCGTATCATGGAAATGCATCGCAAATTTTTCAGCCGGATATCTCTTTAACAGCTCTTCTAATAGATGCTCAACCTGCGTCGGAACTCCAACGCCGATTGTATCTCCTAGCGATATTTCATCAACGCCCATTTCCAATAATTTATCTGTTACTTGTAAAACTTTTTCTGGGTGTATGTAACCCTCATAAGGGCATCCGATTACCGTTGAGATATAACCACGTACATGCTTATTTGCGGCCTTTGCCCCCTCAACTACTTCCTTCATTATTGGAAATGTTTCGTGGATTGTTTTATTGATATTTTTTTGATTATGACTTTCACTGGCAGACATAAAAATGCTTGCTTCATCGATGCCCGCTAGCAATGCACGTTCTAATCCTCGCATGTTTGGCACAAGTGCCGCATACGTTATGTCCTTTTCTCGCTTAATAGCTTGCAGCACTTCTACTGCATCTGCTAATTGAGGAATCCACTTCGGATGGACTAGAGATGTTACTTCTATATAATTTAATCCCGTCCGACTAAGTAAATTTACTAGCTCTACTTTATCTGCAGTAGCGATGTGTACCTTTTCATTTTGCAAACCATCACGAGGCCCAACTTCCTTTAACGTAACATGCTTTGGTAATTGCATAGAAATGCCTCCCTATTCAATTTCTAAAATATCATCGTCAACGTTAATGAAATCGCCTTCGTTCGCAATAATTTTTGTTACAACGCCGTCCTCTTCTGCAGCAATCGGAATCTCCATTTTCATTGACTCTAAAATTGCTACGTCTTGCCCTGCTGTTACTTTATCGCCTTCTGCCACTACGATTTTCCATACTGTTCCCGCCATGCTCGCTTTTACTGTTGCCATATAAATCCCTCCAAATAGTTAGGTGTATTTGTTTCAAGTGACAAACGTATCACTCAAAACAACACACATATTTTCACTTTGTAACGCATGCATACTCGCACATGCTTTGCATAAGCTCCTCAGTATGAAAACATCTGTTAGTAATCACGAGCCATTTGTTTATAAGCTCGTTGCTACGAATGTCCATAATATGAACTTATCCTTATTTTGTTTCTGTTAATTGTGGTAAATAAAATTCCTCGACAAATTTCGTTGTTGTATGCCCTTTTAAAAATTGCTCATGGGTTACCGTTTTCAAAAGCATCGGTATATTTGTTTGAATGCCTTCAATTTTATATTCTTTCAATGCTTGTATAAGGCGCTCACACGCAATTGCTCGCGTTTCTCCCCACACTACTAATTTACTAATCATTGGATCATAGAAAGGGGTCACAGTTGAACCCGCTTCTACACCACATTCATGGCGAATACCCTCACCTGTTGGCAATACAAGATCTGTAATTTTGCCTGGAGACGGGAAAAACGTTGTAGGGTTTTCTGCATAAATTCGTACCTCAATGGCATGCCCCTGCTTGTCAATGCTGTCGCGTGTAAAGCTTAATAGCTGTCTCGCTGCTACTTTCAATTGTTCTTCTACAAGATCCAATTTCGTTATTTCTTCCGTTACTGGATGCTCTACTTGTAAGCGCGTGTTCATCTCTAAAAAATAGAAGTTTTGCTCTGCATCTACTAAATACTCAATCGTTCCTGCGTTTACATAACCGATATGCTTCACCGCTTGCACAGAAGCTTCTAGCATTCGCGCTCGCGTTTCCTCAGAAATAAATGGAGACGGGGCCTCTTCCACCACTTTTTGATTGCGTCGTTGAATTGAACATTCTCGTTCAAATAACGGAACTACATTGCCCTCATAATCCGCGATAATCTGTACTTCGACATGATGTGGATTGGCTATGAATCGTTCCATGTACATCGTGCCATCACCAAAAAATGATTGTGCACGTTTCTGATTACCTTCAAATGCTTTCTCTAACTCCTCAGCATCTGACACAAGTTGCATGCCGATGCCACCACCTCCAGCAGAGGCTTTTAGCATAATTGGATAACCTAAACGAGAAGCGATTTCAACTGCTTCTGAAACATCTTTGACAGGCGCTTCAACCCCTTCAACAATCGGTACTCCTGCAGATTTCATCGTCTTTCGCGCTTCTAATTTACTGCCCATGGACGCGATCACTGTAGCACTAGGTCCAATAAATACTAGGCCAGCCTCCGTACAACGTTTTGCAAAATCAGCGTTTTCCGAAAGCAAGCCATATCCCGGATGGACAGCGTCAGCCCCGCTTTCTTTTGCAATTTCAAGAATCCGCTCAATATTTAAATAGCTTTGAACAACAGGCGGCTTACCAACGCAGTATGCCTCGTCAGCATCTTTGACATGTAAACTTTCAGCATCCGCCTCAGAATATACCGCGACCGTTTGAATATTAAGTCGCTTACATGTGCGAATAATACGTCTAGCAATTTCACCACGATTTGCAATTAATACTTTCTTGAACATTGTCTTGCCCCCTCCCTAATTCACCTTCACTGCTGCCACAAAATCTTCGCGTAGTTTAAACTTCTGCACTTTTCCTGAAGCAGTCATTGGGTAGCCATCGATAAAGAAAATATGTCGCGGAATTTTATGTTTAGAAATTTTATCTCGGCAAAAAGCTCGAATTTCCTCTTCTGTCGCCTGTTCCCCTTCTCGCAATATAATCCATGCTGCGGCTTCTTCACCGTACTTAGGATCAGGGACACCCGCTACCTGTACATCTGCGATTTTTGGAAATGTATATAAAAACTCTTCAATTTCACGTGGATATAAATTTTCACCACCGCGAATAATCATGTCCTTCAATCGGCCTGTTACTCTCACATAACCTTCTTCATCCATCGTTGCCAAATCACCGGTATGAAGCCAGCCATCGTGATCGATTGCCAGTTGTGTTTCCTCAGGATTGTTATAGTAACCTTTCATCACATGGTAGCCTCTTGTACATAGCTCGCCTTGCTCATTTGTTTCAGCTTCTACATCTGTACCAGGAACGACAATTTTAACTTCTAGATTCGGTAATGCTCTACCTACAGTCTCTACTTTTAGATGGAATGGATCATCTGCTCTCGTTTGTGTAATGACAGGAGAAGATTCCGTTTGACCATAACAAATTGTTACGTCAGTCATACCCATTTTCTCGATCACAGCTTTCATGACTTCAATAGGACAGTTAGAACCTGCCATTACGCCAGTACGTAATGTCGATAAGTCGTATGACGCAAAATTGTGTAAATTCAACTCGCTTATAAACATAGTTGGTACTCCGTGTAATGCAGTACACTTCTCTTTTTCTACTGTTCGTAACACTTCCACAGGGGAGAATTCTTGCACAGGTACCATTGTTCCACCACTTGTAGTAATAGCTAATGTACCGATGACACAGCCAAAGCAATGGAAGAAAGGCACTGGAATACATAAGCGATCTATCGACGTTAAGCGCATACATTCCGCAATGTTAACCGCATTATTGACTAAGTTATAATGTGTTAACATAACCCCTTTAGGAAACCCTGTTGTTCCAGAAGTATATTGAATATTAATGACATCATCATAATGGAGTGAGGCCTGTATTTGATCTAATTGTTGCTCTGTAACTTGCTCAGCAGCTGCTAGTACATCAGACCAGTTAAGTACTCCCGGATATTTTGTTTCGCCAATTAAAATAACATTTTTCAATAGAGGTAGTCGCTCCGATTGCAATTTACCAGGTTCACAATTTTCAAGCTCCGGGCAAATTTCTTGGAGTGTATTCATAAAAGAATGGTCTCGATAATTTTCGATTAAAATTATCGTTTTAGCATCGGATTGTCTTAGTAAATATTCCAATTCATGCGCACGATAATTTGTAT
Source organism: Lysinibacillus sp. NPDC097162 (assembly GCF_044762185.1). Taxonomy (NCBI): domain Bacteria; kingdom Bacillati; phylum Bacillota; class Bacilli; order Caryophanales; family Bacillaceae; genus Lysinibacillus; species Lysinibacillus sp. NPDC097162. The sequence goes on from NZ_JBIWDT010000002.1 coordinate 279,008, forward strand.
TTACAGTAACGATTGGCGCCCCCATCTTTCCTGTGCCAAACTGTAACTGTACCCATTCAGGAACATTTGTCGTCCACACTGCGATATGATCTCCCTTTTCAATACCAAGGGCCATTAATCCTCTCGCAACTAAACGACTTTGATGATTTAACTCCTCATAAGTCATACGTAAGTCTCTATCTGCATACACTAGCGCTTCATTTTTAGGATATTTTTTAGACTGTTCATCGAGCAATTGACCAATTGTTTGATACACAAGTTCTGCCATGAAAATCCCCCTTAAATATGCTATATAATGTTTTTAACAGCCAATTAGACGAGAAATAACGAGACGTTGAATTTCAGATGTACCTTCGCCGATTTCCATTAATTTAATGTCACGTAAATGACGCTCTACATCATATTCCTTCATATAACCTGAACCACCATGAATTTGAATAGCTTGATTGCAAGTTCGGAAGCCCATCTCAGATGCGAATAATTTCGCCATAGCAGCTTCCTTAGCAAATGGTTTTTTCTGGTCTTTAAGCCATGCTGCTTTATGTACAAGTGTACGAGCAAGCTCTATTTCCATTGCCATATCTGCTAATTTAAACTGTATTGCTTGTAACTTGGAAATTGGTGCTCCAAATTGCTCTCGTTCGTTCGCAAACTTTAATGCTTTTTCATAAGCAGACTGTGCAATGCCGACTGATAAAGCCGCTATGGAAATACGTCCACCATCTAACGTATTTAAAAATTGGCTAAATCCACGTTTTTCGTCCCCTAATAAATTCGTTTTTGGAACGCGAACATTTTGCAAAATGATTTCACATGTATTGGAACCACGCACACCCATTTTGTCGTAATTACAATTGATTGTGACACCAGGTGTATTTGTTGGCACAATAATTGATGAGATGATTTTTTTGCCATCTTCACGTTTGCCTGTTACTGCCGTAACAATAATTTGGCGTGCATGGCCTGCATTTGTAATCCAGCATTTTTCACCGTTAATAACGTAATCATCACCGTCAACTACCGCTGTTGTACGTGTTCCGCCAGCATCAGATCCTGCATTTGGCTCCGTTAAACCGAAGGCACCTAATGTTTCTCCCTTTGCCAAAGGTACAAGCCATTCACGCTTTTGCTCTTCCGTTCCAAAGTTATAAATTGGAGCCGCGCCTAAACTCACTGCTGCTGCATAGCTTAAACCTGTACCACCGCAAGCACGCCCAATTTCCTCAACAGCAATTGCATAGGAAACCGTATCTCCTCCAGAACCACCATATTCCTCAGGAAACGGGATACCCAATAAGCCTAGCTCTGCCATTTTTTCAAAGCTTTCTATTCTCATTGTTGATGTCTCGTCGACTTCACGAGCGTAAGGTTTAATCTCTTTCTCTGCAAAATCACGTACCATGTCTCGAATCATCGCTTGCTCTTTCGTTAGTTCAAAGTTCATTCCCATTTCCCCCTAATATCCAATTTGCCATAGCGGATTTCTTTCAGACGACAGTTACATAAATCTGGACCGACTAGTCGGTCTGTATTAAAGATTAATAAAACCAGCTTTTTCTTCTGGCTTCACCTTTACCATAAATTGAGTTGCTTCTTCCATAGCTTGCTCTGTAACAATTGCTCGTAATATCATATCCGTAAATACTTCTGTAATTTCCTCCATTGTCAACGGACCGGTTTGTTTAAACCACATATATGTCCAGTTAATCATCCCCACAATGGCCATTGTTACAATCGTACAAGGTAATTCAGAACGAAAATCCTTAGTTTGCTGTCCTTCTTCAATCACCTTTTGTAATATTTCCCGATATTGGTCCCGCTTTTTATGAATTATTGCACTATATTCTTCTGACAACGAACGGCTTTCTTCATAAAACACAGTAATATGGGCTTGATACACATCAAACACTTGTGTCAGTGTTTGAAGCATTGCACATAAGCGTTTAATCGGCGTATCATATTTGTCATAAGCTTCCTGTGACTGTTTAATAACATGGGAAATAAACACATCATGAACTTCATATAACAATTCATCTTTCGATTTAAAATTATGATAAAATCCACCTTTTGATGCACCGATGTATTCTACAATGCGATCAACAGTTACATTATGATAGCCATCTTGCTGAAACAGCACTACAGAAGCGTCAACAATTCGTTGTTTTAACGTTTTTTTTACCATAAGCATCTATCATCCTTCTTTATAACACTTACCCCTTTGTTCCTTATAACTAGGACTTACATTCTCTTAATTTTCCTAATTATAAAAATACTATGACTCCTTTAATATAGCATTCTCAAAAATTGGTGTCTAGTTCCATAAAACAATTTAATAGTATTAACGAGAATTTTTTTACTTTAAACAGCATATAAACCATTCGTTTTTAACAAAAAATATGAATCTACACAATATCAAATGTGAATTCACATGTGGAATACTGTACTTCCTTTATGTCTGAAGCATTCTTTTCCCCAGAAGCATTTTTCCGCAAATTTCCTACACTAACTGTATGCTCTCTAGTTGAATTTTATGTGACAGGCACTCAAACAATTCTGAATTTTTATATATCCAAGTAAAAACCCACGAAGACTTCTGCGCTTACAAAGTGCTGCGCGCGGAAAGCTAAGTGGGTTTTTAAAAGTGACAGGCACTCAAACAATTAAATTTGCCGCACCTATTAATGCTGCATTTTCAAACAATTGCGAACGTCTAATTTCATATGTGTTTCGATAGGAAGGTAGAACATAGTGTTGAGTCTCTTTCTCAATTTTCTCCATAAATCGGGAATTCGTTTTCATAACACCGCCACCTAATACAATGCAGTCCGGGTTAAATGTTTGTATAAAATTCGCCAAAACCATCCCTACATATGTAGCTGCTTGCTCAATAATTTCTTGTGCAACTAAGTCTCCTGACTCATATGCAGCAAACACCATTTTTGTATCAATTGGTCTTCTTTCATACTTCTCCATTTCGAGCAAAATGGATGTACTACTTTTAATTGCATCCATTGCACGTCGTTGAATGGATACTCCTGATGCATATGCTTCTAAACAACCCAATTTGCCACAATTGCATGTTGGGCCATTCGGATTAACAGTGACATGCCCTATTTCACCAGCTAACATATTACTGCCAGTAAACAATTGTCGTTCAAAAATAATGCCTCCACCGATTCCTGTGCTTATCGTCATAAAAAGCATATTCTTTGATTGCCGACCAGCACCGAAGTTAAATTCTCCCCAAGTAGCTGCACTCGCATCATTGACTACTGTAATTTTCTTATCTAACTGTGCATTTAACATCTGCCCTAAAGGTACGTTATTCCAATTGAAAGTAGACCAATAGTGAATAATTCCATTATCTGTATCAACTATCCCTGGCACTCCGACGCCTATACCTTTTATCTCGTAACCTTCTGAAAGAGCATTAATCGCCTCTACTAATCTATTAACAACAATCTCTGGACCATCATGCCCTCTCGTATCCATACGAGTTTCCTTCATGATTTTCCCATCAACACTTAATAATCCAACGGCAATTTTTGTACCACCCATATCTACCCCAACTAGGTACTCTTTTTGCTGCATTTTATTTCCCCCAATGGTCACTGTGTCTATGCTCGGTATAAAATTATATCCTTTATTTCTTTAATTTTATGTTCGTCTATAAAATGGTCAAAGCTCGATTGATGCCGAACACCAGATCCAAAATGAAATTCTGAAACGTTAACCTGTTTCAAAAAGGATGGAAGGGTATTAGGTGATAGACCAGAACCTGGCATTATTTGAATGTGAGATTGGCTTGCCTGTTGTTCTAAAGCTTGAATTTCACTAACTGCATCAAGTACTTTATTTTTGCCACCTGATGTTAAAATTCGTGAGATTTCCTTATAAGACATTAACGTATTTAATGCCTTTGATTGGTCCCTTACTTCATCGAATGCTCGATGAAATGTAATATCCAATCCATCCGCTGCTTCTATTAATTGTTTTAAAGTATGTTCATCAATATCATGCTCTTCAGTAAGTGCACCAACAACTATTCCACTAGCACCTAGCTGCTTACATATTTGAATATCCTTTAACATTATTTGTAAATCGTTTTGATCATAGAAGAATGAACGGCTGTGAGGACGAATCATTACATTTACAGGGATCGTTAATTCACCGCAAACACTTTCAATCATTGCATAGCTCGGTGTTAATCCTCCCTCGGCAATACCTGCGACTAATTCAATTCTGTCTGCTCCTGCTTTTTGTGCCGCTTTCGCATCTGTTAAAGAAATTGCAATCACTTCAATAACCATATTTAGTCATTCCCTTTTTCTAGTTTACTATAGCTTTCTATAAAATCTGCCAATAATCGAACGCCATAACCTGATGCACCGCGCACATGATAGCCTCTCGTTTTCGGCGATTGAACAGGTGCCGCCATATCAATATGCCCCCATTTAGTACCTTTAGGGACGAATTTTCTTAAAAAGAGTGCAGCCGTAATAGAGCCTGCTAGATTGTCTGAGCTAATATTACAAATATCTGCATAATCACTCGCTAATGATTCCTCATATTGATCAATAAGTGGCATCGGCCATACAAAATCACCATTTTGACCGCCTAGCTTTTTCATTAATTCTGTAATCGACTCATCTCCGAATACACCTGCATATTTTAAGCCTAATGCTGCACCAATTGAGCCCGTTAACGTAGCGATATCAATAATTACATCTGGCTTTAACCTTTCAGAATATAGTAGAGCATCCGCTAAAATAAGTCTTCCTTCAGCATCTGTATTGCCAACTTGAACATGCAGATTATTTGCGAAACGAATAACTTCACCTGGTAAAAATGCCTTTTCATTAAGCAAGTTTTCAGCAATCGGCAACAGGGCGGTGACATTTACATCTACATTTTTTGAAGCGATTAAATCCATAGCACCAAATACAGCACCTGCTCCGCCCATATCCATCCGCATATCGCTAATGTTAAGACCCGTTTTAATGCTAATACCACCGCTATCATAAGTCATACCTTTACCAATCAACACGATATGTGGCTTATTAACATTCGTACAGTACTTAATCTCTGCTAAATAAGATGAATATTGACTGCCTCTTCCAACTGCCAGTAGCCCATTTAATTGGAGCTGTTGCAAGTCGTCAGTATTATAAATATTGACGGACAGATTTTTTTCACCGAAATGCTGACGAATCGTTTCAGTAAATGTGTCTGGGTTAAGGTCAATCGGATCTGTATTACATAAGTCTCTCGTTATATTAGTGCTGTTTGCACGTAACATTCCAACGGTAATAGCATTTTTTAAAGCTTCTGTTTCTTCTAATAGAAAATATACATTACAAGGTTTTACGACTATTTTTTCTTTGCGGTATTTTTGAAACTGGTAGGCCCCAAGTATCCAACCTTCTACAAAAGCAGTCACAGCATCTAGATGATTGAGATTTATTGCATTTAAAAAATCAAATGATACTTGAATGTCATTATTTTCACTGGCATTAGCCACTCGTGCTACTTCTCCTGCTGCTTCTCTTAAGCTTTCATAAGTAACTGTTTCATCGCTTCCCAATCCAATGATTAAATAATCCTGACCGCCCTGCTCTGTTTCATGTCTTAACCAGTGGCATTTATGTTTTTCAATCATCCATTTAGGAATTTGGATGGATTGATGAGCTGATTGTAATACAGGATTTACAACAACGATATCCTTGTTCCGTTGCCCAAAATGAAATTCCATTTATCATCACATCTTTCATTTATCGTCATTAAGTTTCGAGCCGGCTCGAAAAGCTTCTCTTCAAATCGATGACACCCGCAAGAGCCTTTAACTATATTAAAAAGGAAAATATCTAAGTTTTTTGTTCTTAGATTATTTCCCTTTTTTATAGTTTTTTCATAACATTAATCGATATGTAGCATTAAATGGCCTTCGATTTTTTCCACAGTAAACTGTATATACTGTCCTTCAACACTGTAACTTACCTCTGATAATTCAGGCAGTTTTTTGACAGATGTCACCTTTGTATCACCAACAAACATTCTAATTTCTGTGTTATAAAGTGGGATAATGTCTTCAATCGTATAAATATCCTCTGAGCGTTTCTCAGTTATATAATGAAGTGCATGCAAAATCTTTGCCCCTGTTTCTTTATCTTCATTTAATGATGTCAGCAATGTCGATGGACCATTATGAGTAATGAGCTTTCTTTCGAGAAGATGATCAATCGCATCATTCATCATCCATTTACACCAAGCTAGGCCATTTTTTCGATATAGTTTGAAAATAGGGTGTGAGAAGTAAATGATATTTTGGCGTTTTGTCACTGCAGCATGTCCAAATGTATGCGATGATGGGGCATGTTGATGCGAACAAAACGTAGTGCCTTCTCTATTAAAATAAGGTTTTACTGTCTGCATCAGTACCTCTGACTGTACAGGTTTCATTTCTAAACCTTTTAAATACATGACATACTCTTCTTTATGCAATTTTTTCCCAATTATATCATTCGGTAAAACAAAATCACGGTCATACTTTGATTCACCAACGTACACATTTCCAAATAAATCTTCTTCGTTACTATTTTTATTAATTAGAGATTCAAATGTACCAATAATTTTCCCGCCATTGTTAGCGTAAGCTTGTAGCTTTTGCTGTAACTCAGGAGAATAGTCAATCACATCAGGTAAAATAATTAACTTATAGTCATTAAAATCAATTTGACTGTCGATAATATTAAATTGATATGATAACTCTTGTAACATTCTAACTGCACCGATTAATGCTGGATGGATACCTAAATTATGATCTCCTGGTGTATAAAATTCTTCAGGTGTTAATACCCCGATTTCTGTAACCGGTTTTGTATTCATACAGTACTTTTCTACTTCTTTCACTTTTCCATAAACACTGCCAATTAATTCATAAGCAGCTTTCGATAATTTACCATTTGGATGAAGTTGATCTCCAATTGAACAGCCTGCACCTAAAGCAAGCATATTGAAGCACTCAAATTCTAAAGCTGCTTTATTTTTCAATGAGTGGAAATCACCCCAATACGTGTGAAACTTACCCGTCATACCGATGATGTCCTTACCCAAAATACGAGAATATCTCATTGTTGCAGGGAAATGATCATAGCCCCATCCACCACTTGGTAAAGACTCTAGCTCCAAATGTGTATAATTGTTTAAGCTACTTTTATTGCCTGGACCAATATGAGAGCTATTATAGAAAATACCTGCATGCGGCACTCTAGTTCTAATAAAATCACTAATCTCTTCTTTAAATTCCTCAAGCATCAGCGTAGAATAATAGATTCTATCTACTCTATTTTCTGTGTTTAACCCTTTATGTTCCATTTGTTCAAAACAATTTTTACAATTACAATCAACTTTAAATAAAATATCTAAAAAGAAGCCATCAATATTTTCGCTTTTCACTGTATCGATAATATCTTGTAAATGGTCTTTAAAATATTGTCTATAGCCGCTATTTAAACAAATTGTATAGTAGAAATGTGGTTCAGGAACACCTTGACTGTTAATGAATTCACCGTTTTCATCAATCGATAACCACTCAGGATGATGTTTACTAATATAACCATCCCATTGCACAGTTGTATAAATCGGAACTTTAATATTATTTTTATGGCAAACCTCTATTTGTTCTAATAAAAGGTTTTTATTTTCAAGATGCGGATGGATTAAGTCTGGACGATGCTGTGAAGGGTAATATAACCAGCCGTGATGACATCTAGCAAAACAAGTAATCGAGTTTACATTCGCTTCTTTTAATGTCTCAACAAACTCCTCTGCAACAAAGTCCTTACCAACACCAGGAATATCTTCACTCGTATGAAAATCTAAATGTACCTGTCTATAACGTAATTCGCTCATATTCATAACCCCCAATAATATTCACTATTTCTATTTCATTGTTATTCTTTGACTGAGCCTGCCGCAAGACCACTTTCAATTTTCTCTTGGAATAGAAGATAAACGACTAAAGGAACTAATATCGTGATGACGATTGCAGCCATTAATGGCCCGTATTCTGATCCTCTTTCACCACTAAAGTTTAATAGACCCAATGCAATTGGTTTTAAGCGGTCATCATTAATAAATAAAAGTGGGAACAGAATGTTATTCCATGCGCCTAAAAAATTAAAAATAGAAACAGTCGATATTGCTGGAACAGACATTGGCAATATAACTTTGAAATATATTTGGAAATAACTTGCGCCATCCATAAGTGCCGCTTCTTCTAAAGAGGCATTAATCCCTTTCATAAACCGTGTCAAAACTAAAATGCTAAATGACAAAGAAAACGCCACATACAGTAGAACTAATGCCACTAAGTTATTTTTCAATTCTAGTGCTCCAATAATATATGAAACTGGTACAAGAACTGTATGCATAGGTATCATCATACCTAACAGGAAAAACAGAGCTAAAAATTTATTCACTTTAAAGTTAAATCTTGATAATGTAAATGACGCCATAGAAGAGACAATCGCAAGGATAATAACTGTTGCCATTGAAATAAGTATACTATTTAAAAAATATCTACTCATATTCGCTTCTTGCCAAGCAATTACATAGTTTTCAAATCTAAAAACCTCAGGCAAACTAAAGGGTGAACTAAATATTTCTTTATTTCCTTTAAGAGAAGAAACTAATGTAAATAGCATCGGTTCAATAAACATTAAAGCCATTGCTATTACAAAAACATATAATATTATTTTCTTTTTCATTGGTTCTTCTCCTTCCTATTCATGATGGCTTCACTACCGATAGTCAATACGAGCGCAATAACAAAAATGATGACCCCTAATGCACTACCAACGCCATAGTTGTTGTATCTGAAAGCTTCATAATACATTAAAGTAGTCGGCAGATTGGTTAGACCATTCGGCCCTCCCTCAGTCATAACAAAAATTAAATCAAATACTTTCACGGTCCCAATAATATCCATTAAAATACATAAAGTAATAATTGGCTTTAGCATAGGAACTGTTATATGGAAGAACTTTTGTACAGATGAAGCCCCATCCATCTCTGCCGCCTCATATACTTCTTCTGGTATCGTTGTTAACCCCGCTAATAGGATTACCATGTAGTATCCAACACCTGCCCAAATGTTTACAAAGATAATTGCACCCATAGCAGTAGATGAGTCAATTAACCAGCCTTTAGCTAAATCTGCTAGACCAATAAATTCTAATAAGCTATTTAAAGAGCCATTTGGCATAAAAATAAAGTACCAAAGTAGACCGATAGCTGTTAGTGGAAAAATAGTAGGTACAAAATAGATTACTTTAAAGAATCGATGTCCCCTAAATTTCGTATTAATTGCAACTGCTAATAATAAAGCGATTGGTGTATGGAATAAAACGCTAAAAAACACCATGCCAAACATATTTTTTAAAGAAATAAGAAAGTCTTTATCTTTAAACACATTTAGATAGTTTTCTAAACCTACAAAATTTAATGGTGCTCCTTTAATGCCATTCCAATTGACAACGGAAAAATAAAGGGCGCCTATCATAGGTATAATAAGGAATAGAATATAGATTACTAAGGCCGGTAAAGTAAATAGAAAAATTTTTGACTTATCTCTATTTGTTTTTACATTCATCTATTCCCCTCCATTTCTTAATTTTTTTGTAATCTTAATCAATTTCAATCTAATTCGCATATGCAACAGGCGGACGCATTCCACGGGTAAGCATCGAGCCGCTTCCCTCGCTACGCTCGATGCTTGCATTTCCCACTGGAGTCGCCGCCTTCCGCTCCACCTTAATATTCGTTATGGAAAACTACTTATTTAGATTTATCAATTTCATCTTGAATTTCTTTTGCTGCATCTTTAGGCTTACCACCGATTAAGATACTTACGATAGAGTTTCTTGTTCTATCTTGCATAGATGGTAGTGGATCAAAATCGAACACATCTACTGCAATTCCTGTTGACGTAGCACCTAATTCAATATTGTGTAAGAACAAATCAGATACTTTCGAGTTATCAATTGCGATATCTGATCTTGGAATTAAGAACTGTGCTTCCTCTGCAAATCGTTTAGCTGCTTCAGCAGAAGTAAGCATTTTTAGTAGTTCAATTGTATATTCTTTTTCTTTTCCTTCTAGTTTGCCATTCACCATATATGGACTAATAATTTGCATATCTTCATCTTTAAACTCTGGTTTTTCATCAAAGTATGGGAATTTAGCAAGTTTAATCGCATCAGCGTATTCTGTCTCACTTGGATTCGTAAATTTCCCAATGTTCCATGGACCAGTAATAATCATCGCTGCCTTACCTTCAAGGAAATCTGCCACAGCAATTTCATCGCTTATACCAGCAGCACTTTTACCAAATGCATCTAACTTATTTAAGTCTTCAACATATTCAAGTGTTTTCACAACATCTGAATCTGTCCATTTTAATTCTCTAGTACCTAGTTTCTTTGCTGCTTCTGTCCCCATCCATTTATAAAAAATTTGGTTGTGTAAATGTCCTGCCATATACGTTGCCTTTGCACCAAGTGCAATAGGTGTTACATCGATGCCTTTTAACTTTTTAACAGCTGCTGTTAGTTCACTCCATGTTTCAGGGAATTCATTAATACCAGCTTTTTTAAGTAGTTCTTCATTATAATAAACACCAATTAAACCAGACTCCATTGGAATTCCATATGTCCCCTCATGACCTGGCACTTGATAATATTTTAATGCACCTTCTGTGAAATTTTGTCCCCATTCAGGATCATCCTTTAAAACTGGGTCCATATCCATAAGTAAGCCACTTTCAATATACTCGTTTAAATTTGCAACACCTTGAACTCTAAAAATGTTAGGTAAAGTGCCAGATGCAAGATCTGTTTTCAGCTTATTGTTAAATGCTGATTCATCACCTTGAGATTCATCAACAACAACTACATCGGAATGCTTTGCCTCGAATTCTTTAATAATATCTTTGTAGATTTGTGCCTGACTGCTTGTCCCTGCCATTCTTGTTAGCAATCTGATTTTTACCTTACCATCTGCATTATCACTAGCATCACTCGAACCACCACACGCTGTAAGTATAGTAGCTAATAAAACCATCAATACAACTAGCATCTTTTTCTTCATAAATTTCATCCCCTTTGTAACAAATTTTTATTTTGTATTTGGTGTTAATGCAAATACCTCATGGATTGATCCTACTTCAATGCCCCCATCACTTTTAATGATGCTTGGTCTAAGGGAGCGAATATTAGCAATTGTTTCTTTATTTTCATAGTCTATTTGCTCTAAAATCGAAGCAATTACATTTGGCCAAACGTCTTCTGAACCATCTAAAACTTTCAAAGCGAAACCTAAACGTTCTTTTTTCAAGCCGAAGCAATACACGCCTTTTGCTCCGCCCTTTGCTACAATATTTCGATCTTGCAATAATACAGAGCAAATAAAGTTTTCAGACGCTACCATGTTGAATTCATTGTTCATAATTGTTGTCATTCGCTCTACTGCTTCTCTAAGTTCCAAATCTTCAATTAAATCTGGACAAGCTAATTTCAAACTTGTAATAGCCATATTGTGTAATGGTATAGCAAACACAGGCACACCACATCCGTCTATTCCGATATGAATTTCAGATAGCGGTGTTTCTGATAAATAAGATAGCGTTTTCAAAATAAGCTGTTGTAGGGGATGATTTATATTCCAATAACCCTCCGTTGGAAAACCCATTTCACGACAAGTTGCAATAAAGCCCATATGTTTTCCCGAGCAGTTATGAAAAAGTCGTCTTTTCTCTATATGTTGTCTTAACATTGCCTCTTTTGGTTCCGCATTTAAAGGGTACGAAAAAGGACAAAATAATTCATTCTCATCAATGGCTAATTTCTCTTTCATCGTTTCTAGCGCTTCAATGTGATACGTTTCTCCGCGATGTGAAGCAGTAAATAACGCTGCTTCTTTATCAGTTAAGCCATACTTTAAATCAATTTTAGATAAAAATGCAGGTAGTGCTTGAATCGGTTTTGCAGCAGATCGGAAATATGTATTATGTTGGATATTACCAACTTGATAGATAGCCTCCTTGCTGTCATTAACACCACAAACGACACCAGAATGAACATTTTCCAGTAAGTTCGCTCTTGTTTCTTCTACTAACACTTCAGAATTCATAATTCGCTTTCCCCCGATACATTAGAATGACCAAATTCCCGATACGCTTGTATTCATATCGAGTTTACGGTGAACATGCAGTTAATGTTCATCCTCGAAATACCGATTATTTGATGACACCTTTTTTTAAAATGATGTTAGCGTACTGAGCTTTTTCGCTTGTTGCTACTACGGCAAAAGCCTTTTTTGTGCGCTCGTAAAATTCAAAGCGCTCCATAAATTCAAATGGAATTGGATATTCGGATTGACGTTGAACGATTTGCTCATACTCTTTCCAAATCGTTGGTTCCACTGGATCTCCTGGGACAACAGCCATTAATTGAATGGGATGTTCCACATACGTATCGATAGGAAAGAACGCCAATATCGCTTCTAGTAATTCTGGAATTGTATGTCCATCACAACGGATTAGCTGTTGGGCATGGCTGGCAGCAGGAAAATTTCCGTCCGCCAACACAATTTCATCTCCATGACCCATCTCCATTAATACCTTCATTAAGTCTGGTGAAATAATTGGAGGAATCCCTTTTAGCATAGTTATTCACACTCATTTCTTTAATCTTCTGCTACGAAGTAATTTGTAAGAGAACCTAATTTCTCGATTTCTACAGTTACTTCATCCCCTGGTTGAATATACACTTGCTGTTCTGCAGGATATCCGAACACTACGCCTTCAGGTGTACCTGTTAAAATAATATCTCCAGGCTCTAATGTCATATGTCGGGAAATATAACTAATAATTTCAGCACAATTGAAAATCATATCTGCTGTGTTTGAGTTTTGTCTTATTTCTCCATTTACATATGTTTTTAATGCTAGATTATTAGGGTTCTCTATTTCATCTGCTGTCACTAAGTAAGGACCAACAGGACTGAACTTATCGCACGTTTTACCTAACAACCATTGTTGTGTTTTCATTTGCAAATCGCGCGCCGATAGATCATTTACAGTGCAATAACCAAAAACATGATCTAATGCATTTTCTTCTTTGACATTTTTTATCTTTTCACCAATAACAATTCCAAGCTCTACCTCATAATCAAGTTGCTTTGTTACATTTGGAATTTGAATATCACTTTGATGTCCAGTTAATGTGTTATCGAATTTATTAAATAAAATAGGCACTTCTGGATATGGCGCATTCGTTTCATCTGCATGTTTACGGTAATTTAAACCTACGCAAATAATTTTATGTGGTTTTGTAACACATGGTCCCCAGCTGATTTGACTGTCATCTACAAATACTGCACTTTCTTCTACTTCTATTGCTTGAATAAAATTTTGAAGCTTTGCAATCTCTTCTTTATTACAAGAAAATAAAGACATTACATCTGGTAAGTTATTAAAATTCGAATTTTTGTTAATCGATGCGGCTATATCTATAATGCCTTGCGTCGTTTGAACGCCTAATTGATAGTTGCCCTGCTTTTCAAATGTTAATAGTTTCATAATCATTCCTCATGTCATTTCGTAATATTACGCATTTTTCCCAAAGACAACACCACCATCTATGTAAAGCGGTGAACCCATCATAAAACTGGACTCATCAGATGCTAAAAATAAGGCCGCTTTCGCAACATCTTCAGGTTTTCCTAATTCGCCACTTAGCTGTCTTGTTTTAATACTTGCGATGGCAGCTTGTGGATTGTCATATGCATTCTTTAAATAATTTTCTACAAATGGTGTAAAAATTGTTCCAGGTAATAAAGCATTTACTCGTATATTGTAAGGTGCATAATCTACCTGCATCGCCTTTGTTAACGATAAAATGGCTCCTTTAGTTGCCGAATATAATGCGCGTTGCTTTAAGCCTATTTCCGCAGCACATGAAGACATATTAATGATGCATCCACTCTTTTGCTCCATCATGTGAGGGACAATATATTTTGTTGGCAAATAGATTCCCTTTACATTTACGCTCATCACTTTATCCCATACGTCTGGCTCTACCTCATCTATCCGCCCAACATTACTAATGCCTACATTATTAAAAAGGATATCAATTTTTTCGAATTGCTTTGTAATATGTTCAACCATCTCTTTTACAGCTTCAGGAATAGTCACATCTGCATGATAAAATGTTGCGCTTCCTCCGTTATGTTGAATATCCTTTACTGTACTTTCACCATTTTCCTTGTGAACATCGTTAATGATGACGTGGGCTCCCTCTGCTGCAAAAAGAAGGGCTGTCGAACGACCAATACCACTACCACCCCCGGTAATGAGTGCTACTTTACCTTGTAATCTCATAGCAACAATTCCCTTTCTTGTTCTAAATGGTCTTCTGGCTGTGCGGCTTTCACAGTTAGTCCTCCATCTACCATTAGTAAATGTCCGTTTATTTGCATCGCTTCCTCAGAAGCTAAAAATACGACAGCATCAGCAATTTGCTTTTCAGTGCCCAGTCTTTTCATTGGGTTGGCTTGTATTTCTTTTTCTAAAATACTTGGATCTTCGAGATATTCCTGACACATATCTGTAGCTACTGTACTTGGACCGACGGCATTGATATTAATATTATATTTACCTAATTCAATCGCTAAAGCTTTAGTCAAATGACTAGCCGCCGCTTTGGAGGAAATATAATGTGGGATAACAGGACTTGTCACAAGCAGGCTTGCTGTAGATGTAATATTAATGATTTTGCCGTACCGTTTTTCAATCATTTTTTTAGCTACCCGTTGTGAAGTTAAGAAAATTGATTTTACATTTGTTTGATACGTCGTATCCCAAGTTTCTTCTGTTAACTTCATAAATGACTCGAATGGCGCTATACCAGCGTTATTCACTAATATATCTACATTGCCAAGCGTTTTCTCCACTTCATCAATCATGTGATTGACTTCTTGTTTAATACCTACATTCGCTTTTACAACCATCGCTCTGACATTAAAACGATTCTCTATTTGTTCCTTTAACATTTCGGCTTTTTCTAATGAACTTTGAGATGTATAGTTAATGGCAACATGGGCTCCTTCTTCTGCTAATCTTTCTGCGATAGCAGCCCCTATCCCCCTACTTGCTCCAGTTACTAGAGCAACACGGTTTTCAAGTTTTTTCATATTTATTCTCCTAACTTTACTTGTTATAGACTAATACCAATTCTGCTAATACTAAATTCTTGATGGCCTAAAATTTCGGCTTTTGTTTCCTGACCTTTTGCTACATTTACAATCGATTCAAAAATGCGTTTACCCGATTCGTCCAACGTTTCTTTCCCTTGTAAAACAGGGCTGACATCTACATCGATATTGTCTGCCATTCGACTTCCAGTAATTTCGTTACCTGTTATTTTAATGACAGGAATAATTGGATTTCCTGTCGGTGTCCCTCTTCCTGTTGTAAAGCAAACAACATGAACACCCGCTGCCGCCATGCCTGTTACACATTCAATATCATTCCCTGGTGAATCCATGAAATAATAACCTGTGCCTGGAATTTCTTCTGCGAAGTCTACAACCCCTTGAAGCATTGCTGTTCCAGCTTTACTGATACAACCTAAAGATTTTTCCTCAATCGTCGATAAGCCCCCTGCAATATTACCTGGGCTTGGATTTCCTCCACGCATATCGACACCCATACGTTCTACTTCAAGTTCAAATTGTTCAACACATTTATATAATTTTTGTTGTACATCTTGATTGATTGCCTTTGCAGCAACAAGATGCTCAGCACCAATGATTTCTGTAGTCTCGCCCATGACAATTGTGCCACCTGCATTCAAAATAGTATCAGCTGCTCTACCAAGTGCAGGGTTACTACATAATCCTGATGTAGCGTCAGAGCCGCCACATTTCACACCAACAATTAGCTCTGAAAGTGGAATATCTATTAACGGAATATCTTCTATTTTTTTCAGAAGATCCTGTGCTACTTCCACACCTTTTTGGATCGTTTTAACAGAGCCACCTTCATTTTGAATGTCAATCCAAACAACTGGCTTACCAGTCTCTTCAATTTCTTGCTTTATGTCTTGTGCATTGATTACTTCACAGCCAAGGCTAACAATTAATACAGCACCAACATTCGGGTTTTTCCCCATTCCAGCTAATACTTTATGTGTTCTCTCTTTGTCAGCACCTACTTGGCTACATCCATGTTGATGAGGTATAGCTACTGACCCCGGAACTTGTTGTTGAATTCTTGAAGTAACCTGATTTGCACATACAACTGTTGGTAAAATTAAAAGATGATTTCGAATACCAAATTTTCCATTGTCTCTTCGATAGCCCTTAATAACTGTCATCATTTCACACCTCCTGCACTTTTATCTCCGCGTCCGCGTATGCCCTCGATATTGTGAACATGTACATGCTCCCCTATCTGAATAGCAGTAGTTGCTGCTCCGATTACTTCACCGTACTTCACAATTTCCTCAGCCTTATGGATAGGAGCAATCGCAACTTTATGTCCAAAGCTAACATCTTGTTGCAAAGTTAATTCATATGTTTGATTACCTTTTGTGTAAATCACACTTTCACCTTTTTTTACATCCGTTAAAAGGGTTGTTACATTATCCTTTTCATCCATTACAATGCAAGCTATCCCTTGTTGATACACCATTTCTGCCATTCCTTCGCCCTCCCTCTTATAATTTATAAAAACGCTTGGCATTTTCTCCAAATATCATTTCTAAATCTTTTCCAAGTAAGTTTGTAGGTAAGTTTTCCATAAGTATCGCCAGCACATCGTTGTATGTACCTGATAAATTACATACAGGCCAATCACTTCCAAACATTACTCGATTCGTTCCAAAGACGTTTACCACATGGTTGATAAAGGGCTGAAATTCTTCAATCGCCCAGTTTTTATGAGTTGCTTCTGTCACTAATCCTGAAAGTTTACACATCACATTCGGGTACATCGCAATTTCACCCATAGCTTCTTTCCAGCCATCTATTTGTTGCTTTGCAATATTTGGCTTAGCTATGTGGTTTACTACTACTCTTAATTGAGGAAATGTTTTTAATAATTCTAGTATGTAAGGAAAATGCCTTGGCTTTATTAAAAGATCTAGCGGAACATCATACTGTACAAGAAGTTCAATGTTCTTTAATACATCTTTTCTTAAAATCCAATCATCCTCATCCAAATCTTGTAACATAGGTCGAACACCTACAAAACCAGGATGTTGTAGCAACTCCTCTAAATGTTGCTTAAAGTTTAATTCTGTAAAATCTAACCAGCCGACCACACCTGCAATCCATTCATGCTCTTCAAATAAATCTAATAAAAATAAAGTTTCATTGATTGTAGGGGCCGCTTGGACTACTATTGTTTTTTCAATTTGATGTTCATTTAAAATTGGATATAAATCGTTAGGCATATAATCACGATAAAGCTCTGGTAAATCTTCGGTTAACCATTTATAATCATTCCTTGATAACTTCCAAAAATGTTGATGTGAATCGATTATCATATTCAACACCACCTTTGTTAACTTTTATGTTACCGGTAACGTAAAAATAACAAACAAAAAATTACATGTCAATACTAATTTCTGAAAATAATCAAAATTCAAAACCAAGGTAAATAGATGGTATTTATAAGAATATTTCATACTTAGTGAAGTAGAATAGCGACAATGAACGCTATTCATTAGATGCATTGACGTATTTGAATGTTACATTTACCAAGCTCAAATGTTAAAAACTTTTAATTTTGAGTAGGTTAGAAAATGGGATGGTGATGTAGATTTTTAAACCACATGCTATAATGACTTGAGAAAAATGGTGGATGAACATCGGGGAGCTTTAAACGGAAAACTAATTGTATTATTTTATTTTTGGCTCACTTAAAGCGCTTTCCCTATTGGATTCAACAATTGGAAAGTGTAGAGTTAGAAGAAGTACAATTATATTTGAATTATTTATGTAAAAATAAACCACAACATGGTAATCACGATGACTTTATTTTGAAATAAAATGTATCTTCATTCGAGATGTTTTTTGCGTAGAATCGTTGCGCCAGCAGTAGGAATAATACAAAAAAATTAACAATGTAAGGTAGGTACGATAGGTGACAACAATATATGATATTGCAAAAAAAGCTAATGTTTCTCCTATGACTGTTTCAAGAGTTATTAACAATAAAGGCAATATTAGCGAGAAAACAAGAAAAAAAGTAGAAGCTGTTATTCAAGAATTAAACTATATCCCCAACTCCGCTGCCAGAAGTTTAAATATTAAAAAAACGAAGCTCCTTTCATTAGTTATTCCTGATATTACAAACCCTTTCTTTACAAAGGTTGCTAGAGGTGCAGCAGATAAGGCTAATCAACTAGGCTACCAGCTTATGTTGTGCAATACTGACGAAGATCCAGAAAAAGAAAGTGGCTATATAGATGCTCTTATTTCGAAAATGGTAGACGGTGTCATTATTGCGCCTACTGGAAATCAGTCTAAAAAAAACTTAAAAAAGCTTGTGAAAAACAAAGTTCCTTTTACGTTAATTGATAGGATGATAGATGATCTTCCATGCGATATGGTATTGGGGAATAATCATGAGGGAACAAGAGAGTTAGTTCAGCATTTAATTGATCGAGGACATAAGAAGATTGCGCTTATTCATGCACCGTTAGATATTTCCACATCCAAAGAGCGTTATCAAACGTATGTAGACACATTGAAAGTAAATGATCTGTCTTTTAATAAAAATTTGGTTATCCAAACACATTATAAACAAGAAGAAGAAGAATGGGACACTATCAATGGTTTACTGCTATTACCTGAGGAAGAACGACCTACTGCCATCTTCGCAGCTAATAACTTTATAGCGATTAACGCAATTACAACACTGCGCAACAAAAATATCCGAGTGCCAGAAGATATTGCCGTTGTGTGCTTCGACGACTTAGAGCCTTATTCAAATTTGGACCCTTTCTTCACAGTAGCTTCACAGCCCGCATATGACTTTGGTTATATGGGGACACAATTAGTTATTGAACGAGTTGAAGGAAACGGACCAAGCGAATATCGCAAAATTAATCTTCAACCAAAACTTATCGTGAGAAAATCTTCTAGTACTTCTATTGTTTAAGATCATTAATAAAGTCATTTTTAAAAAAATCAGACAGAAGTAAACTCAAAAAATCTGAGTTTATTTCTGTATTTTTTATAAAATTCAGAATCGTTTCAGTGCCTGACACTTAATCATTTTGTATATTCCCCTACTTTTTCTTTCGAATTAGATGCACCTTAACAAGTGCCAGGCACTCAAACAATTTAAATTAAGTTAAAGTCCAATTCCCCCTTCGTATACACCGCTGATTTCTTCTTTAGCATAATAATAATGCTCTATGATATAGTAAAAACAAGGATTTACGAAAGGATGTTATTTATGGCTAAAAGTGTAGTAATAGCTGAAAAACCATCAGTAGCTCGCGATATTGCGCGTGTATTGAACTGCAATAAAAAAGGAAACGGTTATCTTGAAGGGGATAAATACATCGTTACATGGGCACTAGGTCATCTTGTAACATTAGCAGACCCTGAAAGCTATGACGTGAAATACAAAACGTGGAATTTAGAAGATTTACCAATGTTACCTGAACGCTTAAAACTGACAGTTATTAAACAAACAGGTAAACAATTTAATGCGGTAAAAAGCCAACTGACGCGCGGTGATGTAGGAGAAATCATTGTGGCAACTGATGCTGGCCGCGAAGGTGAACTCGTAGCACGTTGGATTATTGATAAAGTAAAGATAAATAAGCCGATTAAACGTTTATGGATTTCTTCTGTAACTGATAAAGCCATTAAAGACGGGTTTGCTAACTTAAAACCAGGCAAGGCCTACGATAATTTATATGCTTCCGCTGTTGCCCGTTCAGAAGCAGACTGGTATATCGGACTAAATGCTACTCGTGCTTTAACAACGCGTTTTAATGCACAGCTAAACTGCGGTCGTGTACAAACACCAACAGTGGCAATTATTGCGGCGCGCGAAGATGAAATCAAACATTTTAAAGCGCAAACTTATTACGGTATTGAAGCTCAGACTGCCGACCATTTAAAACTGACATGGCAAGATGCAAAAGGCAATAGCCGCAGCTTTGATAAAGATAAAATTGACGCTATCGTTAAAAAGCTTGGTAGAAACAATGCAACTGTTACTGACATTGAAAAAAAACCGAAGAAAACTTTTGCTCCAGGTTTATATGATTTAACAGAGTTGCAACGTGATGCGAATAAAATTTTCGGTTATTCTGCAAAAGAAACGCTGAATATTATGCAAAAATTATATGAGCAGCACAAAGTATTAACGTATCCACGTACAGACTCTCGCTATATTTCACAAGACATTGTTGCAACTATACCAGAACGTTTAAAAGCTTGTGGTATTGGTGAATACCGTTCACTTGCAAATAAGCTTTTAAATAAACCAATTAAAACGTCGAAGGCATTTGTCGATGATAGTAAAGTTTCTGATCACCATGCAATTATTCCGACAGAAGGCTATGTCAATTTCTCTGCTTTCTCCGATAAGGAACGTAAAATTTACGACCTTGTTGTGAAAAGATTTTTAGCTGTTCTTTTCCCTGCTTTTGAATATGAACAACTGACATTACGTGCAAAAATCGCTGATGAAAGCTTTGTCGCACGCGGGAAAACAATCCTATCAGCTGGCTGGAAGGAAGTATATGAAAATCGTTTTGACGATGAGGATACAACAGATGATTTGCAAGAACAAATCCTTCCGCGCATAGACAAGGGTGACACACTTCAGATTAAACTGATTGCACAAACATCTGGCCAAACGAAGCCACCAGCCCGCTTTAACGAGGCAACACTATTATCTGCGATGGAAAATCCGACGAAATATATGGGGACGAACGATAAAAAATTAGCCGATACTTTAAAATCTACAGGTGGTTTAGGTACAGTAGCAACTCGCGCTGATATAATCGAAAAGCTCTTTAATTCATTTTTAATTGAAAAACGTGGTGCTAAAGATATTTACATCACTTCAAAAGGCAGACAACTGCTTGATTTAGTTCCAGAGGAGTTAAAATCCCCTACCCTTACAGCTGAATGGGAACAAAAGCTCGAAGCGATTGCCAATGGAAAACTGAAAAAAGATGTATTTATTAGCGAAATGAAAAATTATACGAAGGAAATTGTTTCTGAAATTAAGGCAAGTGATAAAAAATATAAGCACGATAATATTTCTACTAAATCTTGCCCTGATTGTGGTAAACCGATGCTTGAAGTCAACGGCAAAAAAGGCAAAATGCTTGTTTGTCAGGACCGTGAATGTGGTCACCGTAAAAATGTAGCACGTGTGACAAATGCTCGCTGCCCTCAATGTAAGAAAAAACTCGAACTTCGTGGTGAAGGCGATGGGCAAATCTTTGTATGTAAATGTGGGCATCGCGAAAAATTATCTGCATTTGAAGCGCGCCGTAAAAAAGAAGGCGGCGGTAAAGTCGATAAACGCTCAGTTCAAAAATATTTAAAGCAACAAAATAATGATGAACCAGTAAACAACGCAATGGCTGATGCCTTAAAAGGACTAAAACTCGATTAAGAGTGCCAGTCACTCACACAATTCTGAATTCGCCCTAGCAAGATATTTTTAATAACTTAAGCCGCACACCAAGCATAGCGAGGGGTGTGGCTTAAGTTTTTTTCATCTCTAATACAATATAAATTTGCTAGTAAAACTATTGAATATTTACATAAAAAGTACGTTTAAAACTGCATACTCTTATTCCCTTAACATATATTGAATTGTCATAATATTCACTAAATTATGAAGGAGGAGTAGAAAATGCAAGCTCAAGACTTTAGACCTCGAAATGTGATTATTATTACGATTATTGTTGTTTTATCACTAATAATTGGGCATTCGATTTATGTAAATTATATTGAGGTTTTTTAAATACACATTATGAAATCATATCTAGTATCTTAGTTGTTGGTGGCAGAGTAAATATGTAAGCGGAATTATTACCATAAAGGCTATCTATATACTATTTAGAGTTAAAGAGTAAAACGAAGAATCCTCTCAACGTCCCCTTGTACCATGTGGGCGTAGAGAGGATTCTTTTTTCTATTGCAGGATTACCTCCTCAATTCGCGGAATCAACACCTCAATTCGCGGAATCACACCCTCAATTCGCGGAATCAAACCCTCGCTCCGCGGTATCACACCCCTGCTTCGCGGAATCAACACCTCGCTCCGCGGAATCACACCCCTGCTTCGCGGAATCATCCCCTCGCTCCGCGGAATCAACCCATCACTTCGCGGAATCACACCCCTGCTCCGCGGAATCAACCCATCACTTCGCGGAATCACACCCCTGCTCCGCGGAATCACACCCCACTTCACGGAATCAACACCTCACTTCGCGGAATCAGCCCCTCTCTCCGCGGAATCACACCCCTGCTCCGCGGAATCACACCCCTGCTTCGCGGAATCAACCCTTCGCTTCGCGGAATCACACCCCTGCTCCGCGGAATCAACACCTCACTTCGCGGAATCAACCACTCTCTCCGCGGAATCACACCCTCACTTCGCGGAATCAGCCCTTCACTCTGCAAAATCATCCCATCGCTCCGAATCACTAGCTCACTTCGCGAAATCCTCTCCATAACTAATCGTTTTTAAGTACAAAAAACAAGCGGTAAGCCCACCATTGCTTTACCGCTCGTTCTGTCGTTTATAAATATTGTTCACGCCATTGTAGTTGCTCTTTTTCTGTAAGTTGCTGTTCCAGCTTTTCATCCCATTGGTTTAGCAATGTATTCCATACTCGGGCATATACAATATTTTGCTCCTTATTAAAAAGAACAAATTCTAAACAGGGGATATCATTAATCTGTTTCGCATCTGAAGTAACAATAGTAGCTACGATTTTTTGTGAGCTAGATTCTTCCTCTTCCTGTTGTAAAGCTGCAAGCATCATTTCCTCATCAAAATGTTCTTGCTGCTCAGCGTCCTTATCGACATAACGATATGGCTCTGGTAACTCATCATATTCCTCTATAGCCTCTTCTCCTACAGGAAGAATCGCTTGGTGACATGGACTAAATAATAGCGTTGCCGTTTCGACCTCTAGCTCTTCCTCGAAAATGCCATGCTCCAATTGTTGCTCCCCTTTAGAGGTTAGTCTATAGAAACCATCCGTTTGTTCGATAAGTCGCACGCGAGACATTAACGTCACTAAGTCCTCAATAAACAGTGGATCTACTAATAATAGCTCACTCAATTCCTGTACATTTTGAAAATTTGCTTCCTGCATGCTAATTAATAGCATTTTCATTAGGACATCCATCGTTGAGCGACGAATTGGCTCATATGTCACTTCAATCGTGCGAACCGGAATACACCATTCAGTAGATTTCACTATTTTCACATGACGATTTTGCTGTAACTCTCGTATTAAACGCTGTTGTAATTTTAACACCCTACATCACCTGTCCTTCATGATTACGTAAACCGTTGTAGGATTTCACCGTCGTTAAAAGATTGCTGTACATGTCACGTGTATCTTGATGCTTAGCACGTTTTGCAAACATATCTGCACTGCCAACAAGCATTAACAATTCACGTGCACGAGAAAGTGCAACATTTAACCTGCGATAATCTCTCGCAAAGCCAATGTCTCCTCCCTTTGGCGTATTACGTACCATACTCACTAATATGACATCCATCTCCATCCCCTGAAACTTATCGACAGTTCCCGTTCTAAACTGTAAATGGGGTAGCTGTAATTCCTGTTGAAGTAGACGATTAATTTTTTTCACTTGCTCGCCATAGAAGCTAATAACGCCTACACTTTTCTGTACATCCTGTGGTATGCGCCCTGCCTTTTTCGCCTCTAAAACAGCAGCATTTAAATCTGTTAAAATTCGGCGGATT
Organism: Lysinibacillus sp. NPDC097162; assembly: GCF_044762185.1. NCBI lineage: Bacteria > Bacillati > Bacillota > Bacilli > Caryophanales > Bacillaceae > Lysinibacillus > Lysinibacillus sp. NPDC097162. Next base: position 303,062 of record NZ_JBIWDT010000002.1, read on the forward strand.
GTTTGTAGTTCCCCCTCATTATAACGACTCGTACCACCTTTAACTTGTTCCTCTAAAAATGGTTTTTCCGTTGGCATATCAATCCATAGTAAATGATCATCTCGATTGACGAAATGTCCTTCTAAGCCATGGTCACGTGCTAAATCAGAATCCGGTAAACCGCATTGCAGACCACTCTCTTCCTTGGCGTAAAAAGGTGTAATACTGTGCATGATTTTTTCATGCATACGGTATTGTAATGCGAGCATTTGCTTATGTGTTGGCGGTAAGTTATTAAATAACCGCTCGAATAACGATTCACGTAGCAAGCTTTTTAGCTCTTGTGCACCATCGAAGTTTGGATTTTCTTCTAACATGCCCTTCAATGTTTCCTCTAGCGTATCATCACCAAGAAGTGGTGGTAGCTGATGATGGTCACCAACTAAAATAACTTTTTTGCCCTTAAGCATTGGTAATAATAACTCTGGAGGTGTCGCCTTGGATACTTCGTCAATGATGACAACATCAAAAGTCGGATAGTTTTCCATAAATTCCTTACTTGCCGAAGCAACGCATGTTGTTCCGATAACATTGGCATGACGCACATATAATTTACGAATTTCATCTAAATCATATTCTGTTGCGTTTTGTAACTTATCACGCCATTGCTCTTGCAATTTCTTACGTAGAGGTAGCTGCTGTTCTTTACGATGTAGCTCTTCTAAGCTTTCATTTGTCGTTTGAATAGTTTCTTTTACTTCCTCATATGTGCGCTCTGGCGTAGATTGTAGCAACGTTGTTAACGCAGTTAGTTGTTTTTCCTTTTTTAGCCCATCTACATTTATAGCTTTAATCTTTTCTTCTAATTGCGCTAACTGTTCCTCAACCTCAACTAAGCTTGCCTTTGCTGTTTGTTGTGCTGCTTTCTTAGGCACAAGTTGTGTGTTAGCTTGCTCAACGGCCTGAAGCTGTTGACGGGCTGTTTGTAGAGCGGTTTGTGTATTAGATACTAGCATTTTCAACTGTTCCACTGATTCTTCTGGCATAATATCAGCTTGGAATGTATCAGCGAGTTGCTGTAGTCGCTCGGTATGTTTAATATATGGCTGTAATTGGCGTTGCAAGCTTTGTACATCGAAGCTTGTTATGGCACATTCTTGATGTATTAAACTACTAATATTTTTACGTAGTGACTCAAATTCCCGATCTTTATGATCCTGTTGTTGTCGAAGCGCCATCCCCTTTTGCCAAACAAAATCGCGACGCATATAGAGCCCTAGTAAATAGCTTTCTACCTGTTCAATAGGAGGTGTTTGCCCTTCTTGAAACGACTCATTTAGCTGTGCAAATACACCCGTTAAATTTTTTAATGAGAACGATTGAACAGGCTGTTGACGACTTTTAGCTAACGCTCGTTCTTTCTCCTCAGGCGATACCAATGTTTCAAGCTTTGCAATCGCTTTTTGTAATCGGGAATTTATTGTTGCCCAGGCTTCTAAATCTTTCGCATCCTCTAAATGCTCTAGTCGTCCAATTTGTTGAGCTAAAATGTGCGTAGGACGTATTTGATAATGCTCTAAAAAGCGTTGAATACGATCAAAGGACGTTAACGTACCAATATATTGTTGTCCTTCCTTCATTAAAAGCAATCGCTTATTTTCTTGTTCATATTTTAGTTGAATATCTTGAAACTGCGATGTCAGCTCCTGCTTTTCTACAAGTAATTCTTTATATTGAATAGCGGCTTGCCATTGTTCTATTTTATGGGTGCAATCTTGAATCGTTTGTTGTAGCTGTTCAAGCGAATCATAATCAGATAAAATTTGTTCTTGCGATTGTATAGCAGACTCTAGTTGTGCTAGCTGTTTCTCAAGAAGCTCTTTTTGCTCTTCACTAGATTCTTTTTCTGCTTTTGCCGTTTTCAAATCCTTTTTTAACGATTGAATCTCTTTTTGCAAAATTGGTTCGTCTATTGCCGCCTGTTCCTTAGCAGCGATTTCCTTAACTAGCTCCTCAAGCCATGTCTCAAGCTTTTGCCGCTCGTCCACTGCTTTTAAAATACTTGCCTTCAATTCTTGTTCACGCTCAGCAAAAGCGATAATTTCTTCTTCAACAGAAGCTAATGTTTGTTGGCGCCAATGAAGGGCAACATTTTCCTCAATGAATTTTTTTCCCTCTTCTTCAATACTTTCTGTTCGACCATACCGTAAAATTCGAATTTCTTGATTGGAGAGAAGTCTCCCTAATGCATTATCAACAGCTAAATTTGACTGTGATGCAACGAGTGTTTTCAATCCTGCTTTTACATTTTGCTGGCATATTTCTGAAATAACCGTTGTTTTCCCAGTCCCCGGTGGCCCTTGAATCACATATAAATCTTCAACAGATAGGGCTCCGATTACCGCTTTACGTTGATATTCATTTAAATTATTATGAAACTCAATATCATCTCGCAGCTTTGCAGTGCGGACAGTTGGGCGTTTTTCAAATAAAATCGTCTCTAGACTAGCATTAACTGCTTCGCCCTTTTCTAGCTTCGTAAAGCCATTGCGTAAGCGTCGAATTTGACTTAGTGTTGCAAAGTTACTAAAGCTTGCTTGTTTTGAGCGCAAGTTTAACTGATCTTTCCGAGCCTGATCCTGTGCAAAAGGCTTTAAATCAATTTCCACTGTTTGCTTGCCAGCATTCGATTTTAATACTTGTCCGATTTCGCCACGTACCCCTTGGATGCTAACACTTAAACCTTCGAGTTGCTTCCATTCCTTCGCTTTTACATATGGACATACAAGTGTTAAACGTGAAAAGTCTTCATTGAAGTAGCTTTGCTTAAATTCCGTATGAATATCATCAATTGTTGCATCACGTTCTTGGATTTTTAAATAGCCTTCCCAACTAGCAATACGCTTTTTCACATATTCGGTGCGTTCTTCAGCAATCGGTAGTTCTCTTATTTTCGTATGAAGGTCAAGCGGGATACCTGCGCCATTATTAGGCTTTGTTACAAATTGCAATGCAGCCGGTAAGCGGCGATTCGTACTTATTGGACCTCGCATATGTACAAAACGAATATTTGTTGCTAATAACCCTTCCACTTTTAGCACACAATCCATAATTGCCGTTTTTCCGGCAAGTACACTATCTAACTTTTCATTGTGCTCTGCATTAAAATAAATCGATAAAAACGTTTCGCCAATTGTTTTGGCTTTTCTTTTTTCAATATAGACAGTAACTGTTTTTTGTAACGCAAAAAAGGCATGCTCGTTTGCTGAGCATTCCTCTACCGCCTCCTTTGCCTTATTCGTCAAAATTAAATTACAGCGTTGTTTCTCTAGTAAAGCGATGTTCTGCATGAGCTGCCCTCCTTTCCGAATTCACTAAAGTATTATTTTATCATATCGTAAATGGAATCTTGCAAAGAAAAATCCCCTGCACAGTGATTTCCTTCCACTGTACAAGGGATCAATACTTATTGGTACCGACAATAGGACATATCTTTAATGCTGGTCTATTGTTTCTTTCGGTAATGTTTTACTCATTTCACAGTACTGAACGAAAACACGTGCCATTTCACGTAAACGATTATGAACATCCTCGTCTACAATTACATTATTTGCATCAAAATGTGATGTATGCGTATATACATAGTTTGGCGTCACAAGTGCACGGAAGTAATCTAAAATAGGCTTTAATTGGTTCTCAACTACTAAATGGTGCTGATATGTGCCACCATTCGCTACGATAGATACTGGCTTATAACGCATTGTTTTCGGATGTAAGAAATCAAAAGCATTTTTCAATACACCTGGAATTGAAGCTTGGAAAATCGGAGTTGCAATAATATACGCATCCGCTTCTTCAAACTTTTGAATCATTTTTTTCATATCTTCATTTAATGGTGAGCCATCGACAATTTGATGTTTATATTCACTAAAATGCATAATTTCTAAATCGAAACTAGCATCGAAATCTTTAATATAACGCTCTACTTGCTCTAAAATAGCACCAGTTTTACGCCCAAACATTGTGCCATCAACGAGTAAAATTTTCATATTCATTTTGCCTCCACATTCATCTTCTACAATAATATTGTAACAAATGAATAGTGGCTCGGGAAGAATTGTAATAGTCAAAACAATAAATTCAGTCTTTAGACGGAATGCTATATTTAATGGAAAGACGACTATTTTTCATCGTGTCGATTAAATGTCACTTCTTTGTCTACTACAGTTTCTTCCACTTTAAATTTATCTCGATTAATAATGACCTCTCGATTTACCTTGCGCTCTGCATCAGACACATCTGAGCCTTTAAGCTTTTGCCAATTAAATAACTCTTCACTCGTAAATTCATCTTGTGCCACAGTAGGAAAATCCATTTTCGCTAAGTCCTGTGATGGATAAATTGTCACCGGCTGTTTCTTTCCATGTAACCCAATAACAATCATTGCTTTGGCAACTTGCGAGGACTCAATAGAACGCAAACGCTTTAACGGTCCTATTAATAAAGGTTTAGCAAGTTTTAATAGCTTTTCTCCTACCTTTTCGCCAAAACGAAATTCATCGCGCTGCCCTACTAAAAGAGAGGGACGAATAATGGATAGACGCTGTAAGCCTAGCTCTATTAATGCATGCTCAAGCTTCCCTTTCACACGATTATAATAAAATCGAGATCGCTCATTGGCACCCATAGCTGTTATGACAAGCATATGCGGAATCCCTTGCTTTTTCGCCAATGAGGCAATGGCTAGTGGATATTCAAAATCAACTTTTTCAAACGCCTCACGTGAGCCAGCCTTTTTAATCGTTGTACCTAAACAACAAAATAGCTCATGAGCAAACTCAATATCTTTTTCTTCTAATGTATCGAAGTTTCGAATTTTCACCTCTAACTTCGGGTGCTTATATTGTAGCTCTCGTCGTGCTATAACGATGACCGAAACATATTCATCATTGTCACATAACTGTTCTATTAGTGAACTACCTGTTAATCCAGTAGCCCCTACAACAATTGCCGAACGCATGCCCAATTTCATTCCCCCTTTGAGAAAGTCTTATATTTGCTCCACAAAGACGATTTCTATGTATGTATCATCAATAATGAGAACTAGCTTCATTTTGCATGTCCTCTCTACTATTCATCGGTATAGCAAAGTCAATTTTTAAAGTTTCATCTCATACATTATTTATCTAATGTTAATTTTTACACATACTTGCCCAATTTTCACCATAATTTAAATAGACAGATGAAAGGATGGGATACATTTGCAAAACGAAACACAAACAATTAAACCGAAAAAATCGATTGTTTTCATAATTGAAAGCTGTATTGATAAAGGGCTGTATCCTTTTGAACGAGTTGCAACATTAGCTAAGTTGCTTGGACAAGAGGAAGTTTTCATATTCGTAAAAACCCCTTCAAATGATGGGATTCAAATTTTAATGAATCACAATCTTTCACCAATACTATTCGATCACTTCGACGAATTACCTAAGCAAATAAAAGCGATACAACCTGATTTAATTGTTAGGGATGGTCGTAACTCAGAAAGCTGGCAAGTGGAGAATTTACGGCCATTTTGCAAAACGATTATTCATTTTGATGATTTTGGTGATGGTGGCCAAGCCTGTGACTGTGTATTACTAGCACTCTATCAAGAAGTTAAAGATTATATGCCTTCCCATTATATTGGTGGCAGTTTCGTCTTTGCATTACCTGAAGCTTATCAGCATGCAGAACAATTACCTGATCTTAAAACACCAGAAAATCCTCCTCATATTGTTGTTGCTTTCGAGGATGGGGACGAGCATAACTTAACATATCGTACTCTTCGACACCTAACCCAGCTACAAATCCCACTACAAATTACAGTAATGATTGATGAAAGCTATAGACATGCTACTGATGACTTGCAAATGATGGTTTTAAGTCGTCGGAATACTGCCATTTTGCGTGATAAAGACGCACTCCTTAAATTATTACCCAAAGCTGATGTCATAATTTGCAATGCTAATTACACACCATATAAGATTGCTTCCTATGGCGTGCCATGTATTACGCTCGCACAGACAGAAAATGAGCTATTACACGCATTCCCTCGTGAGCATAATGGCTTTATACATCTTGGCCTCGGGCGTAAGATGAAACAATCACAAATACAAAATGCTGTTATGGAGTTTTTATTGCATGAGGCGCGCAGTGAACGTGCTGTGAAAAAACAGCGCCAGCTGAATGTCGCTAGCAATAACAAAACGCTTGAATCTTTATTACTTGATTTCGCTTATGATCGACATAATATCGCTTCAACTTAGTGATTCTTTTAAGGTGAATATGATACAATATATTAGAATTTTTCACTTTCGTAATTCCCCTGCTTCTAGTTGAATGTATCTATTACAAAGTAGGCTAGAATATTTGAGGAATCTCAACGCATCAGTACCCGATTAATTTTAACAATTGAGCGGTGGGGGATGACAAAACCTCCATCGCTTTTACACGCTTTCGTAATAAAAAATACACTAATAAAGGAGCCAAGTATCATGCCATCAAAAAGCGATATTGAATATCAAATCAAAGAATTAAAAATGGATTATATAAATTTACAAGGTGACATCGAAAAACTTGAATCTACAGGCCATAACGACCAAGTCGCAAATGCTGAGCAACGCCTTGCTAACATGGAAGCAAAGCTAGCAGAATTAAATAAACAACTAGCAGAGCTATAATGAATTCACATCGTGCCAACTGTTATGTTGTAGCAGTAGCATTGTGATTCATCTATTTATACAGACCTAATCGAATTATTTTGGAGGAACAACATATATGGCAATATTAACAGTTGAAAATTTAGGTCATTCTTTCGGTGACCGTACACTTTTTAAAGATGTTTCTTTCCGTTTAGTAGAAGGCGATCATATTGGCCTTGTCGGCGCAAACGGTGTTGGTAAGTCTACTCTTATGGGAATCATTACAGGACAAACAATTCACGATGCAGGAAAAGTTGAATGGCTACCTGGAACACATTATGGCTATTTAGACCAGCATACTGCGCTAACAGCAGGACGTTCTATGCGCGATGCATTACGTGATGCCTTCCTCCCACTATATAAGAAAGAAGAAGAGCTAAACGAAATTACAGGTAAAATGGCTGAAGCAACACCTGAAGAATTAGAAGTTTTATTAGAACAAATGGCAGAGGTTCAGGATGCTCTTGATGCTGGAGATTTCTACACTCTCGATATGAAAATCGAGGAGGTTGCACGAGGTCTAGGTCTAGATGCTATTGGTCTTGAACGCGATGTAGCTGCCCTTTCTGGTGGTCAGCGTACGAAAGTTTTACTGGCAAAGCTATTATTAGAGAAGCCAAAAGTATTATTACTCGATGAGCCAACGAACTATCTCGATGAAGAGCATATTAATTGGTTGAAAAACTATTTAAAAAATTATCCACATGCATTCTTATTAATTTCCCACGATACGGAATTTATGAATGAGACAGTTGATGTTATTTTCCAATTGGAGTTTTCAAAGCTAACTCGCTATACAGCTACGTACGAAAAGTTTTTAGAGCTTGCTGAAATCAATAAACGTCAACATATTGATGCTTATGAAAAGCAACAAGAGTTCATAAAAAAACAAGAAGACTTTATAGCGAAAAATAAAGCGCGTTACTCTACAACTGGTCGTGCAAAATCTCGCGCGAAGCAGCTTGATCGTTTAGAGCGTATCGACCGTCCAGAAACAGCAGTGAAACCTGAATTTGGTTTTAAAGAAGCACGTACACCAAGCCGTTACGTTGTGGAAGCAGAGAATTTAGTCATCGGTTACGATAAAGACAAACCACTACTACCACCTCTTTCATTTATGATCGAACGCGGTGAAAAAATTGCCTTAGTCGGCATGAATGGTGTTGGTAAATCTACTTTACTAAAAACGATGCTTGGTAAAATTAATCCGCTAGGTGGTACGGTAATTCGTGGTGATTATTTAGCTCCTTCTTATTTCGAACAAGAAGTAAAGGCAGATAAAATCACTCCAATTGATGATGTGTGGAATGCCTTCCCTTCTATGGAGCAAGCACAAGTACGCGCTGCATTAGCACGTGCTGGTCTAAAAACAGATCATATTACTCGCCCACTTAATTCTTTATCTGGTGGTGAGCAGGCTAAAGTTCGATTATGTAAACTAATGATGGAAGAAGCTAACTGGTTACTATTTGATGAGCCGACAAACCACTTGGACGTCGATGCCAAAGAAGAGTTAAAACGTGCTATGAAAGAATTTAAAGGCACAATTGTACTCGTTAGCCATGAACCTGATTTCTATGAAGGCTTAGCAACAAAAGTATGGGATGTGCAAGACTGGTTCACTTCTGGTCAACAAAGCTAAATACTAATAATGTGTCATTCTAAAGAGTAAAAATCTACTTCGCTTTTCGCGGGCACAAGGTGAGGTGCAACTACCGCTGTTGCGTCTTCCTTTTTGTGCTGACCCGCAGGATGCTAGGTGGATTTTTCCTTTGAAATTAATATATCCTTCTGATATTGCTATATACGACAACTTTTTGACTCGCTCATAGGTGGTCACTCTTTGGCAAAGCCTCGCACCTTCTATATTGTAAAAATCCTCACCGCTTTCTGCGGGAGTCTACTCTACTGGCATACCCATGAAAATTCAGAATTGTTTGGGTGACTGGCACGCATTCAATATTCTCTATTTTTAAAATCTTCTAAACTTACATCATTGTAAGCTTATTTAATGAAACTTTTCGCACTTTCCAGCGTATATTTAGTATAGATTAAAAATATTATGTTCTCTTAAAAGTTTTTTAATTAACTATTGATTTATATATAGCTTACTAGTAAGATATATGTATAACCTATTTTACTTACTAATAAGCTATTCATAAAATATAATCCAACAAAGAAAGCGGGGAATGAAGAATGACAGTTACTATCTACTCACAAGCGAGCTGTTCTTCATCCAGAAAAGCACTAAAATGGTTAAAAGATCACAACATCGAATATAAAGAAAAACGCATTACATCACATCCTCTTACACTTGCTGAATTTAAAGAAATTTTAAGCATGACAGAAGATGGTACTGATGAAATTATTGCAACAAACTCAAATGACTTTAAAAATCTAAATATTGATATTGATCAGCTTTCTATTCAAGAGTTGTACGCAATTATTCAAGCGCATCCTAGAATGTTACGTAGTCCTATCCTTATAGATGAAAAACGTATCCAAGTTGGGTACAATGAGATGGACATTCGTCGTTTTATTCCACGTAAAGTACGTGCTTACGAATTAAATGCGATGACAAGATTGGCACAAGAAAGTTAAAACAGTTTTGGAGATGACCTTATATGGATCAAGAAAAACAACAAGCCATTACCTCTTTGTTTGAAGTTGTCTTTTCTATCGAGCGTAAATGGGCAAACGAGTGGAATAATCATAATGCACTCGGCTTTTCAAAATCCCATATTTTAATTTTAGACTACTTATCGCAGGAGGGACCAAAGCGCCCTTCTGCAATAGCAGAACGCTTAAAGGTAACAACTGGTGGTGTCACGGTATTAACGACCAAACTGATTAATGCTGGTTTTATTGAAAAGACGCAGCATGCTACTGATCGTAGAGCCTCACAATTAGTTATTACTACCGAGGGTGAAGAAATACTTGAAGAATCCCGTCAACAAGTAAGTGAAATTATTAATAATATGTTTGGCATGCTCTCAGCTGAAGAGGTGCAAACGTTGCGTGATATTTTCGCCAAATGCTTACTATCTGTTGATACAAATCGGCAAGATTAAATTTTCATCTTTGTTTTGTGTGGAAACACGAAAAAGGATGCATCGCAAATTTTTGTTTGCAGTGCATCCTTTTTTGGATTGGCCGAACGAATACTTCCGTCTAAGTAGTTATGGTTGTGCGACCAATATATTGATTACGCTGGCAGCACAGCCTCGACGATTGACACATCGGCCATTAGCATTTCTTTTAAACGCGCTTTCGCACGGAATAAACGAGATTTCACCGTACCGATTGATACTTTCATAATAGTAGAGATTTCAGCAAGTGAATATTGGTCTATGTAGAAATACCATAATGTTTTACGATAAATTGTATCTAATTGACCCATTTTGTCCTGTACTAGCTTCGTCACAATCTCTTTTTCAATTTTTTCTTCTGTAGAAATGTCATTATTGGGAACCAAATCTAAAATCGGTACGTCTAATGTTTCAGGTTGGTTCATCATATACTTACTGCGTCGTACTTTTTTTCGATAGCGATCTCTAAATGTATTCATTGTAATTGTTGTTAGCCAAGCTTTAATATGTTCAACTTCGGCAACGCTATCTTCATAGCGTACGACTTTTACCCAAACTTCTTGCATTAAATCTTCTGCTTCTACATTATTGCGAGTTAGTTTCAAACATAAATGGTATATATAACGGTTATATTCCTCATATACGCCTTCTAATTTTTCATTCATTGTGTATTCCTCCGCTTCTTGTTCTTGCTTCTATACACATTCTCGCAAAATAATGTATTACACTCTATCGTATTGGCTTTCAATTTCATTACAATCGTGTAAGCTTAATTGCTTTCACTTGTAATATTCGTAAAAATTGTTTTACTACTATATCACTTTCCCAACAAAAGACCACTTTAAAACCATATTCCTCTATTTTTATCTCTATATTTTTAATAATATTTATTATCAGAAAATTTATTAGGCATTAATTGATATGAAAAAAACAAAAAAATGCACTCCTAGCAGAAGCGCATTTATTGTTAACTTAACAGCCCTAAACGAAAAGATGAGGCTACGACCTGTGTTCGATTTTTTGCTTTGAGCTTTGTCATGAGGCTACTTACATAATCCCTGACCGTATGCTCGCTTAAAAATAATAAACTGGCAATTTTTTTATTATCATATCCTTCAGCAAGTAAGCCGAGTATCATCGACTCCCTTTCCGTTAAATGAAGTTCTGTATTTTTCTCTACCTTCTCACTCTTGCGTGATAAAAATAAGCCTAAACGCTTTCCTACTTCCTCAAGAAGCGTTAATTCTTCCTTTGTACAATCGAATTCCTCGCCTAGCTGATCAAATGTTAGCCAGCCGAATAACTGATCCCCTCCAACAATAGGAATAAAAATAATTGAGGATAAACCAAATAATTGGATATGCTCCTCCTTCACGTAATTTTTTGGGCTTTTTAAATAAATTGGTTTTCTTGAACTAAGTATAGTGTTTTCTCCTGTTAGCTCCCCTTTCATGCTTTGCACCTTAGGAAGCTCTGCACCAATAACTCCATAAAATTGATTGGACCATGGGACATATGCGTAAAATACACATCTCTTGTAGCTAAAATATTCTTCACATTTTTTTAAAATATAGGCTAAATCTTGATAGCCTGAGGAACTGATAAGCAATTTATCGAGCTTATCTAATAACTGTAAATGTCTCAATCCCTCATTTTCAGTAGGCCTATTACTATCTTTGCCTTCTCCCTCACAGTCATAGTAAAGCTGTACTAGAGACATAAATAATGATAATACATACATTAAGACAGCATTCGTTCGACTACTCTTTTGTTGAATCATAAACGTAATCAATGACTTTTCAAATATTAATTGGAATAAATTAAAGCTCTTCCTATCAATAATGGATAATTGTGATTGTAGCCACGTATTAAAAAAATACTCATCACCATTTAATTCATCAATGTTTGTATGTGTCAGTAAACGTAAAAATGAATCTAATAGCAACGCTACTCTATTTCGTTCTGTTTCGCCTATAGCAGGTTCTAGATTGAGGTAAATATTCATATTCTCTTTAATTTGTTTATGATGAACTTTAATAAATAACACAAACTCTTGAAGTGTTACTTCTTCAATTGGCTGAAATGGATGCGTCATAGGAAATTCTTCTCCTTCACACTAAAATACCCCTATAAATGGAGGATATTCACTCACTATATTATACAGCATCTTATAGGATAGTATTTCAAATTGACGATAGTAAAATAAAGGTATCGCTAAACAATGCGAATACTTTTGGATCGTTAGGTAATTATATAACCAGAAATAATGAAAGGGGCATGCATGAAATGAGACTTGAAAATGCAGTAGCCATTATTACAGGTGGAGGAACAGGAATCGGGAAAGAAACTGCACTATTGTTTGCCAAAGAAGGAGCAAAAATAGTTATTACAGATATAAACGAACAATCTGGTAACGACACAGTACGTGATATTCAAGCTATTGGCGGTGAAGCATTATTTGTACGCCATGATGTTAGCAATGAAGAAGACTGGAAAAAAGTTGCAGATGAAACAATTAAAACATTTAACAAAGTAGATATTCTTTTCAATAATGCAGGTATCTATATCATTAAACCACTTGCAGAAATCGAACTATCTGATTGGAATCGCTTAATGTCCATCAATGTGACAGGTGTCTTCCTAGGCATGAAACATATTATGCCACTTATGGCTAAACAACATAAAGGCTCTGTTATTAATGCTTCTTCTATCGCTGGCTTAACAGGTGCTGCTGGGCACGTATTATACGGAGCTAGTAAAGGAGCTGTTCGCATTATGACAAAAGATGCGGCAATGGAATATGCTCCATATGGCGTACGTGTAAACTCTATCCATCCAGGCTACATTGACACTGGAATGGCAGACTATGCGTCTGCAACAACTGGAAGCTCTAAAGATGAATTAGGAAAAAGCATTTTCCCATTAGGACGTTTAGGCTCTGTTAAAGAAGTAGCGCAAACAGTATTATTTTTAGCTTCTGATGAGTCTTCCTTCTCAACAGGTGCAGAATTCGTCATTGATGGCGGAGCAACAGCAAAATAAAAATAAAGGTGGTCATTTATATGAAACTACAAGATAAAGTAGCAATCGTAACAGGCGGTGCTAGCGGTATTGGTGAAGCAACCGTTCGTCTTTTTGCACAAGAGGGTGCAAAAGTAGTCATTGCTGATTTCTCTGAGCGTGGACAAAGTATCTCAGATGAATTAAATAATAGTGGTTTTGATACACTCTTCGTGAAAACAGATGTCACTATCGAAGAAAACATTAAAAACATGATTAATGAAACTGTAAATAAATACGGTAAACTTGATATTATGTATGCTAATGCGGGCGTAGCTGACGATGCACCAGCACATGAGTTATCTTACGAAAAATGGAAAAGAACAATTGATATTAATTTATCAGGTGTATTTCTTTCTGATAAATATGCAATTGAACAGTTTCTTGCTCAAGGTACAGGTGGCGTTATTGTCAACGCTGGTTCCATTCATAGTTTTGTTTCCTTACCGAATCCTACAGCCTACTCATCTGCAAAAGGTGGCGTAAAATTATTAACACAAAACCTATGTACTGCTTATGCTAAACAAGGCATTCGCGTAAATGCGGTATGTCCTGGCTATATCGAAACACCTCTATTAGCTGAAGTAGATGCTCAAAAGAAAGAATACTTAGCATCCCTTCATCCACAAGGTCGTCTTGGTAAACCAGAAGAAATCGCAAAAGCCGTTTTATTCTTAGCAAGTGATGACGCAAGCTTTGTTAATGGCACTACACTTCTAGTCGATGGCGGTTATACTGCTCATTAATTATTATAAAAAGATCTGATTTCGAGAAAACAACGAAATCAGATCTTTTTTTATAGAAATGATGGACTTATGTGAAAGTTATCGACCAGAGAGGTTAGGCAATACTCAAAAGAAGACTATGGATGTTTAAGGCATAATCTTTAGCAAGGGCTAGTGGAGCAAAGCATTAATAAATACTGGAAAAACCTTTGCAATAACAGGATTCCCCAACCACATTATGCTATACTATTTCTATTATCGAAATATTGAAAGAGGGATGCTAATATGACGCAAGTAGAGACATTAAATGCTTACTTTACAGAACATCGCGAGGCACACTTAAACGAACTAAATGAATTTTTACGTATTCCAAGTATTAGTTCGTTATCAGAACATAAGGAAGATATTCAACACGCTGCCGAGTGGCTAGCCGATGCCTTCAAGAAACTAAACTTGGAAAACATCTCAATTACGCAAACTGCTGGTCACCCTGTTGTTTATGCTGACTGGTTACATGCAGAAGGCAAACCAACGATTCTATTTTACGGCCACTACGATGTACAGCCTGTTGATCCATTACATTTATGGGAAACAGAGCCGTTCAATCCTACGATTCGTGATAACAAATTATTTGCACGCGGCGCAAGTGATGATAAAGGCCAAGTGTTTATGCACTTAAAAATGATTGAAGCACTATTTGCTACAACAGGTACTTTACCAGTGAACGTCAAATTCATCTATGAAGGTGAAGAAGAAATCGGAAGTCCACACCTTCCTGCTTATGTCGAAGAGCATAAAGAAAAATTAGCTGCAGATTTAATTTTAATTTCAGATACAGGTCTTTATGGTCCTGGTAAACCTGCAGTATGCTATGGCTTACGCGGTCTTACAGGCGTACAAATTGATGTTCGTGGAGCAAAAGGCGATTTACATTCTGGTCTTTACGGTGGAGGCGTGCAAAATGCTATCCATGCATTAGCTGAAATTTTAGCTTCCTTCCGCGATGAACACGGCACAATTCAAGTAGAAGGTTTCTACGACAAAGTATTACCATTAACAGAAGAAGAACGTGAAGCTTACCGTGCGCTAGGCTTTGACGAAGACTCTGTAAAAGAGGAAGTTGGCGTATCAGAATTATTCGGTGAAGCTGGCTATTCTTATTTAGAACGCACTTGGGCTCGTCCAACACTAGAAGTAAACGGTGTGTTTGGTGGCTTCTCTGGCGAAGGCATTAAAACTGTACTTCCTGCTGAAGCCGGTGCAAAAATTACATGCCGACTAGTACCAAATCAAGATCCAGAAGAAATCGTTGCATTATTAAAAGCACATATTGAAAAACATAAGCCTGTTGGTGTAGACGTAACGATTTCAGAATTCGATAAAGGACGTCCATTCTTAACACCATTTGATCATCCATTTATTCAAGCGGCTGGTCGTTCATATGAAAAAGTTTATAATGTCCCAACTGCTTACACACGTGGCGGTGGTTCGATTCCAATCGTTGCTGCATTTGATGAAATTTTAGATTTACCTGTTGTTCTAATGGGCTTCGGATTATCGAGTGAAAACTTCCATGCACCAAACGAACACTTCCATTTAGAGAACTTTGATAAAGGCCTACGCGTTTTAGGCGACTACTTATACGAGGTTGCTGCGTTACAAAAATAAACAAGACAATTGCTATTACAAAAGAGAAAAAGTGTTAGATTGAATGCAATCAATCTAACACTTTTTTTACTGCGACCGTTGTTGTTCGCTACGGCGGACGCTTTCCGCGGGCACACCGTAAGCCACAACCCTCGCTAACGCGCGGTTTGTTGTGTCTTACGCTGCGTGCGTTCCCGCAGGAGTCGCCACCTACGCTTCCAACAACTAGTACACGCTGCAATTTATTATTCCTGCAAAAGAAAGAATTGCTGATTTCAGACAATCTATCACTATTTAGCTATGCCGTTGTTGTCCGCTCCGGCGGTTGCTTTTCGCGGGCACACACGTAAGCCACAACCCTCGCTAACGCACGGTTTGTTGTGGCTTACGCTGCATGCGTTCCCGCAGGAGTCGCCACCTACGCTTCCAACAACTAGTGCCCTCCTCTAAATTCCTGTAAGATTATGCAATTATGCACCAACCACTTTCGTTTTCCACGAAGCACGACGGTTTTTCTTAGAATTACTCACAATGCATTTGAACACAATAGAAACCCCCTCACCAGTTTTGAAGTGACCCCTAAAAGTTAGACACGGTTATTTCAGTTTGGCAGGGGGGTTTTTCAATCGTCTATTCACCGAAATTTGTTACAAATTCTGCTGATTTTTTTCGTTCTTTCCCTTTTGGAACTTCATCAAAATATCCGACTTGTAGCATTGCAATTACACGTTCACCTGGCTGTACTTTCAATGCCTCACGGAATTTCGGATTGTCTAAAAAGCCTGGTGTTTTCCAGCAAGTGCCGATGCCTTTCTCCCAAGCTAACAGCTGGATATTTTGAATGAAAATACTCGCTGCAGCATAATCTTCTAAACGCTCTTTTTGGCGCGCATCCTCTGGCACAATGACAAAAGCAAAGCCACCTGGTAGTGTAAATTTCGTCGTTTGCTTAGCTAAATCTTCACTAGAAAGATCTTGCCATTTTGGGATAGCTATATCACGCAATAAATGTTGAACTGCCACTAACTCATTATCACAAGCTATAACTAAACGCCAAGGCTCACGATTACCGTGGTTTGGTGCCCATATAGCATCATCAATAATGCTCAATAATTCTTCACGATTTACCGGCTTCCCATTAAATTTCTTTATAGAACGGCGGTTTATAATTGCTTCTCTTACTGATAATAATTGTTCACTCATTTTTTATTATCTCCTTCTATTTATATTAGAATATTGATTATTCGTCATTAGTTCTATCTCCAACATTATCACAAAATGATGAGCTTTAAAACCGCCAACTCTCTAAGCAAAACTATCATCTATATGGTAGAAGTAATAGGTCATATTAGGGGTATACGCCGTAGAATCCTGATAAAGATATGGCCTGTTAATACTATCGGAAGTATGTGCATTCACATAAGGAACTCCATTTTGTATACTCGTGACAATAACAGAATGATCGATTCTGCCGTCTCCTTGAAAATCGTAAAATATGATGTCCCCAAGCTCTAACTCTTCTGCAGATTGCACACGTGTAGCCTTCAAACCAGTTTTTGAGCCTTCTAAATACCATCTAAGAGAATGTGCGACAGACCAGCTAAAACTCCAGTTGCCTTGCTGAATCCACCAACCCCGTTCTCTATTTGGCGCACCTCTCATCGGTGCCCCTCCAGCAAGTAAACATTGCGAAATAAAATTCGTACAATCGACATCAAAGTTTGGAAATGCTGGATTGCGTCTATTCCACCATAAATTCGCATATTGAACAGCTGCCTGTCTGTTATACATTTTGGCCACGCTTCCCCTCCTTATGACCATCATATGACCACATCATTCGTTCTATTAATTAGGTCCTTCATCGTATTATTGCTGAAAACGGTTATATCAGGCGCTATCTTTTCCAATTTCAAGATAGTTTTTGCTACAATAAGATTAAACAAATTGGCATTTTTTTATTTTATGAACAGAAGGGATGTTGAATGTGAAGCAGCATGCTGAGAAAGAAATCTTACAGCCTACTCATTTATGCGATAAAAAAGGTAATTTAAATCCAGCTGCTATTGGATTTGCACGAAAACCTCTCATAAATAGCAATTTAAGTGGTCATATTATGCGTAAAAAGAAATGGAATTATTGGTGTGTCTATGGTGATGAGATTTTATTCTCCGCAACTATTAGTCATCTCGATTACGCAGCAGTCTGCTTCGTATATTTCCTTGAATATGAAACTCAGCGCTATTTTGAAAAGACAATAACAGTTCCACTTGGTGGCAAGCTTAAAATGCCGACACACGTGCTTGAATCCGTATCTTTCAGTAATAGTGAAATGTCGATTGATATGACTTATATTCAAAACGAAACACATTTATCTGTTTCAATCCCTACATTTGATGGCGATGCCCTAAGTGCGAATTTAATTATTCAGCATCCACCTGCGGACGAATCGTTGAATGTCGTCATTCCATGGAATCGTAGAACATTCCAATTTACAGGGAAGCATCATATACTCCCTACATCAGGAGATGTGACTATCGGTAATCGTCACTTTACATTTACTCCCGAGGAAAGTTTTGCTGTACTTGATTACGGGCGGGGTGTTTGGCCTCGAGAAGCCACATGGAATTGGGGAATGGCATCTCAGCGAGTTCGTGGCAGACGCATTGGACTCAACTTAGGTGGTAAATGGACTGATGGTACTGGAATGACTGAAAATGCGGTTTTTGTTGATGGAAAAATGACAAAAATACATGAGGACTTACTATTCGATTATGATCGTGAGGACTATATGCAACGCTGGAAAGTGAAGACGAAATTCACAAATCAAGTCTCTCTAACGTTTTCCCCATTTTTTGAACGTATTGCCGCAACAAATGCAAAACTCGTCAAATCGGAAGTCCACCAGATGTTTGGCTATTATGACGGTACTGTTCTATTAGATAATGGTGAGACACTCGTTATTAAGCAAATGCTTGGTTGTATCGAGGAACATCAAGCAAAATGGTAAGTGCCTAAAATACTTATTAAGTTCATATGTGCTGCAAAAAAATTCGCCCTCTTTTCAAAAAGTATCGCGAATTTTTTTGCTTATTAGCCTCTTTACTTTGTTAAGCCTGCTAGTATTGCTTCTGGGTCATCTGTAAAAACAGCTTGTATACCAAGCTGTTGCAATTGTTTCGCATACTCTAGGTCATTAACTGTGTATACACGTATCGTCGCCCCTTGTTCAAGTGCTACACCTATCGATCTCCTAAATGCTGTTGGTAAACTGACGTGGATAGCATTTGCAGGGATTTTTGCCGTATATGTTGTAAAATCAACTAAAATTTCAGCAAATAAAGCCGCAGTTTCAATGTATGGCGCCATCTGAGATACAGTTTGAAGCGATTCATGATTAAAGGAAGAAATAATTACTCGCTCAGTTATTTGGTGCTTCGCTATTTCCTTTAACACAAGCGCCTCAATTCCCTCATAAGGAAAGATATCTGTTTTTAGCTCGATATTGATACGGTGATGTGTAGCAACGAAAAGCTCTAATACTTCACTTAATGTTGGAATAATCTCACCTTTATATTCTTCTGCAAACCACGAACCATAATCATATGAACGAAGCTGTTGAAGCGTTAAGTCTTTCACATAGCCTGAACCGTTTGATGTACGGTCAATCGTTTCATCATGGATGACTACTACCTCCCCGTCCGCAGTGACATGAACGTCCAACTCAATACCCGCAATTGGTAGCTTGGAAGCCGCATAAAAAGCAGCTTTTGTATTTTCAGGATAGTGTGCAGATACACCTCTATGTGCAAATAGATCCAAATGCAAAACCTCCTTCTAATCTTTACTTAATAGTATAACAATAAGTGAATTACGATATTTACACTTGATAGGTAAAATTTTGTATAGTAGTATGAGAATCTACTTGAATTTGTAAGTACTTAGGAGGTGCTAAAAATGACTGTAAAACACCCGGATTTTCAGGCTGAGCTGGAGAGGCTAGCATACACCCAAAATTATATGCAACAAATCTTAAATGAATCTCAGCGTGATTTACAATCTGCGCAAGAAAATATTCGGAAGTCCATGGCAGATCTTGATTATTTAGATTCTAGTTTAAGTTATTTGAATATTTTAACAAACGCCCGCTTCTTTGAAATGGCTCGAAATCAAAAAGAAGGCTTAGAAGCCGTACAAAAAAAGCCATATTTTGCTCGAATTCATTTCCAAAAGACTGGTGATCCTGAGGAATTTTTGTATATCGGAAAAACATCCTTGTTTCACCGCGATACGCATGAACCAATTATTGTAGACTGGCGTTCACCTGTGGCAAACGTTTACTATGATGGGCGTCTGGGAGATATGGAATATGATGTACGTGGAGAAATTCATAAAGGACATTTGTTTGCCAAGCGACAATATAAAATCGAAGATGGAGAATTACTCGATATTCGGGATATTGACTTAACGACAAATGATGAATTACTCCAAGAGGCATTAGCAGGAAAAGCAGATGTACGCCTAACAGAAATCGTCTCCACCATACAAAAAGAACAAAATGATATTATCCGCGCACATCTTCGTCAGCCAATTATCGTTCAAGGTGCCGCTGGTAGTGGAAAAACAACAATTGCTTTGCACCGTATCTCGTACTTCTTATATACAATGGGCGAACATTTTAATCCTGAGCAGCTCATGATTTTAGCACCAAATAAGCTATTTATCGATTATATCGGCGATGTCCTACCAGAGCTTGGTGTTGATAAAATATGCCAAACTACGTTTTCAGATTATGTCCTTGCAGCAACTAAATTAAAACTAAAGCTTCGTAATCCTAACGAACAGCTGGAATCATTAGTAATAGGTGGCGCTGATCAGCCTACTGCGTGGATTTCTGAAGTTAAGGGTTCCCTCTATTATCGCGATATGATAGAACGCTATTTACAAAAAATCGAACTGCAAATCGCTGAACAATTCGAAGATGTATTTATTGAAAAATATCGTATAATGCGTGCCTCACATTTAAAAAAGTTGTTTTTATATGAATTTTCTTATATGCCAATTGAAAAACGACTCGCACACATTAAAAAGGTGCTAGCCAGCCATGTTCGGCAAAAGAAACAAGCTGTTTTAAATATGTTACATGCAAAGTACGATGAAGCACTTGGCAAGGCACTTAATGGTATTCGTGATGCAGAGAAGCGTAAAAACATTGTCACTAAATTTATAGATGAACGTGATGAACGTATGCCAGCAATTGAAAAAGAAGCAAAATCGACTGTATCTGTCTATATGCGCCGCTTTGCAAAATATAATGTAAAAACGCTCTATCGTACACTTTTAACAAATGCTGAGTTATTAGCAGAAGTCGCACCAGAATGGCATTATTTAGAGCAACAGCAGTTTTTACAATCACATGCTAAAGAGCAATGGATGCTAGAAGATTTAGCTGCTCTCTATTATTTACAGGCACGACTAAAAGGGATTGCAGATGAGTGGAAAATGCGCGTTGTCTTTATCGATGAAGTACAGGACTACAGTCTATTCCAGCTAGCCGCTCTAAAAGCAGGGTTAGAAACCGATATGTTTACAATGGTAGGTGATTTAGCACAAGGAATTCATAGCTACCGCTCATTAACAGCTTGGGAGCCTGTGCAAAATTTATTCCCTCGTGCCAGCTTCAGAACACTTCAAAAAAGTTACCGAACAACCATTGAAATTATGGAGGTCGCTAACCAAATTTTAATGCAAATGGATGAGCAGCTACCTTTAGTCGAGCCTGTAGTCCGTCATGGGGATGCGCCAACTTTTATACAGGCAGCTTCTTTTAATACGCAGCAAATTAAAGAAGTTTTTGATCGTATTAGAGCAAACCGGCATCAGTCGATTGCTTTAATTTGTAAAACTACAGCTGAAGCCAAATCAATGCAACAGGCTTTGATGAACGATGCTATCCCTTGTCAACTTCTCACTGAGGATGAGTCTATAAATCAGCAAGTATTACTTGTAGTACCAAGCCATTTAGCAAAAGGACTGGAATTTGATGCTGTCATTGTTGCTGCATTTGATACCCCTTTCTTTAATACTAAAATTGATAGAAAGCTACTTTATGTTGCACTAACTCGTGCAATGCATGAGCTTTATTTAATCGGTCCATCAAAAAAAACATTTTTATTAGATAATTAAAATTCTTCATATAAGCTAAAAAAATAGCACAGTAGGATATAGCCCCCTAAAATGCTATTTTAACGTTGGATAGCCTTGCTCAATCATATTAGATAAATAAAACTACAAAATTATTTATGTCGCGGTGGTAGTCTGTAAAACTTTCCTTTTGATAAGTACGCTTTAACAACTTTCCACCATGAGCGAGGTGCTTCCCTAGGAGGAGACTTTTTTTTCGGCAATGCTGGTATACGCATGAGAACGACCCCTTTCTTCAGGCTTATTAATACTATATGGACATAGTACACATTTATGATAAAAAAGAAGTTTTTAACAGTTTCTTAAAAATAAAAAAAGTGAGAAGTGAAGCTTATTGCTCACTCCTCACCCATCATTTAATTTTTCACATAATAGTCTAGTTGCTGTGCTTTCATAAAGCCTGCTCTCTCATAAATCGAAATCGCTTTTCTATTTTCGATTTCTACATCAAGCATGACAAATTTAGCGTTTTGTTTACTTGCATAGTCTTTTGAAAAAGACAATAAAGCTGTACCGATTCCTTGCCCTTGATACTGCGGATGAACTGCTAGGGCTGTCACCCATTGTATTTCATTTTCCTTAACTGTTGCCACCGTACCTACAACTTGACCGTCTTTATGTGCTACCCATAATTTCCGACCATTCGTTGACGTATTAAAGGCAATTAGTTCCTCCGATTCTGATGGCAAATCTCCAAACGCCTCACTATAAATAGTGATCAATTCAGTCTGTTCTTCTGCAAATGGGGCTATATGAATATCATTTCGTAGTTCAACTGACTCTGCTTTCGTTTCCAGCGTCGCTTCTGAAAAACTGTATGAATAACCACACTTTTCGATAAATGTATGTCCAAAGGGAGATCCATCAATAACTACTGCTAATTGACCTTCCGCTCCTCGCTCTTGTAGACCAGCTTGTAATACGTTTACTAATGCTGTCCCAACTCCTTTTTGGCGATAAGCTGGAGAAACTACTAACGACCATTCATACGTATGTAGCCCCATTAAATCAATAGCACTTGCAGCACCAACTAATTCATCATTATCATCTTCATAAGCGAGCACCATAAAACCTTTTGATTCAAATGAGCCTGCTAATGGAATATTCATAATCGTTTCATATACACGATAATCATTTAAGGTTGCTTCTTCGCATAATATTTTTAATTCATTCAGTGTTTCCTTGTCCAGCGGGAATGACACTGTAATTACTGAAATGTTCATTGTTTACTCCGTTCTTAAACCAGACTATTGCCCTATTGTAGCAAGAAAGAAAATAAACTGGCAACAAATTATAATACCCTTTTCTAATAATCAGCAATTTTACTTCAAATACAGAAAAAACAGAAGGATTTATACTACTATTGTACTTCAAAGTAAATGAAATTTACTAGAAGGCATTAGTTATAAATTATTATATAGGATGCCTTATAAGAAATTAAATAATTATATTTACTGTAATTATTATAACATTTATTCAAATAAATTACATTATTAAAAAACAGAATGACTATATTGAATAATCATGTACTGTTACTATTGGCAGGATGCCTCCCATTGTAAAAAAGAGCGATTTCATAAAAGAAATCACTCTACACTATAGACAACACATAAGCGAAACTACTACCGATGCAATCCAAAGGTTTACCGGTGATTTTTCTAGGTCGACAGGTTAACTGCCTTTTTTACCAACAACTCGTGCTACACGGCTCTCTTCACACTACTCATCTAAATGATGTGTTGAGGAATTTAGCATTTGGGCATAAATCCCACCAGATTCAATTAACTCATGCTGTAATCCAGCTTCAACTAGCTCGCCCTTTTGCATAACTAAAATAACATCCGCATTGTGTACAGTGTTCAACCGATGTGCAATTACAAAACTTGTTCGTCCTTGCATAAGCCTATCGAGCGCCTCTTGGATTGCTAATTCTGTTACTGTGTCAATGCTACTTGTTGCTTCATCAAGCAATAAAATTTTCGGATTAGCAATTAGTGCACGTGCAATCGATAGTAATTGCTTTTGTCCTTGGGAAATCTCACGTCCATCTGCCGTAAGAACAGTGTCATAACCATCCTTTAGTTTCATAATAAAATCATGGGCATTAGCAAGCTGTGCTGCTTCGACAATTTCATCATCGCTAGCATCTAAACGACCATAACGGATATTCTCCATTACTGTTGTTTCGAATAAAAACGGATCTTGTAACACAAAGGCCATTTGTGAGCGAAGTGCCTCCCGATCAATGTGCTGTACATTTACACCATCGAATAATACATCGCCCTTTGCCACCTCATAAAACCTAGCAATCAACTGTAGAATAGTTGTTTTTCCAGCACCAGTTGCACC
Organism: Lysinibacillus sp. NPDC097162; assembly: GCF_044762185.1. Classification (NCBI taxonomy): domain Bacteria; kingdom Bacillati; phylum Bacillota; class Bacilli; order Caryophanales; family Bacillaceae; genus Lysinibacillus; species Lysinibacillus sp. NPDC097162. The sequence continues at coordinate 326,855 of NZ_JBIWDT010000002.1, forward strand.
TACCAATGCAACAGTATGCCCAGGCTCAATCGTAAAATTAATATCTTTTAATGTGTAGGATTCCTGTGCATCATCATACTTAAAAAACACATGTTGAAATGTTACCTGTCCTAATAATGTATGTTTTTTTGCAGCAGCCATTTCCTTTTCAGGCTGTTCGTCAAGTAAAGAAAATACACGTTCAGCTCCTGCTATAGCTGATAATACCGTATTAAACTGATTTGCCAAATCATTTAATGGTCGTGTAAATTGGCGAGCATATTCTGTAAAAATAACAATTACCCCAATTGACACATGACCGTATAGCGCTAGTACTCCACCAATACCTGCAACAATTGTAAAGCTCATATTATTTAAAAAGTTCATGACTTTCGGTATATAACCCGAGTACGTCTGTGCCCAAAAGCCCGTATTTTTCAACCGTAAACTTTTGTCGCGAAATTCTGCCTTTACACGTTCTTCCTGTGAAAAGGCTTTAACAATTCGCTGCCCTGATATTGTTTCTTCGATCATGCCGTTAAGCGCTCCTATGGCTGCTTGTTGTTCCTTAAATAACGGAGCCGTTCGACGGGTAATCCAGCGCATCGCCCAAAACATAATTGGAATAATTGTCATTGTTAAGATCGTTAACAACGGACTCAAGCTCAGCATAATGATAATCGTGCCGCCAAGCGTTAACACACTCGAAAATACTTGTATAAAAGAGCTATTCAAAGTCGAGCTTACTGCTTCAATATCATTTGTCATACGACTCATTAATTCGCCATGTTGTCGTCTATCAAAATACGAAATCGGTAGCTTTTGAAAATGAGCAAAAACACTTGTGCGCAGTCGATAAATCGTTTGTTGGGCAATCCCTATCATCCAAAAATTTTGTAAAAATAAAGCGACCGCTAAAAGTAAATAAATACCAACAAGCAACATAACTTTACTACCTAATCCTTTAAGCTCACCATGCATCACATATATATCAATTATTTTGCCTATTAAGTACGGTCCTAGAAGTGCCAAAATCGAGCTTGCCATTACGAGTAACAGGACGACAATTAATAGCATACGTTGTTCATCGACAATCTTCCATAAACGCCAAAGTGTACTTTTCCAATCTGCTGCACGTGGACCTTTCTTTTTCTTTACGACCTGCTTTACATCATCTTTCGATAAAATCGGCTCATAGCCAAAAGGTTTTTGGAAAAATCCCATTATTCCACCTCCTGTTGGGAGATTGCGATTTTTTTATACAGTTCAGAAGTTTGCAGAAGCTCTTCGTGTGACCCATATCCGACCACTTCGCCTGCATCAATTAACAAAATATGATCTGCACCTTTAGCCGTCCGAATTTTTTGTGTGACCACGAGCATCGTTGCTCTTTCTTCACTAAGCGCATCCCATAGTGCCTGCTCTGTTTTAACATCAAGTGCACTTGTACTATCATCAAGCATTAATATATGTCCTTTTCTTAATAACGCTCTAGCAATAGACAATCTTTGTTTTTGACCACCTGATAAATTAACGCCCTTTTGCCCTACTCGGGTATCATAACCACTTGGGAAATCTTCTACAGATGCGTGAATTTGTGCCTGCATTGTTGCATTGAGCACCTCGTCCATTTCGGCTTCTGTATCGCCCCATCGAACATTGTCAGCAATACTCCCTGTAAATAATAAAGATTGCTGCGGTACATAACCTATAATGTCACGTAGCTCTTGTAGATCCCATTGCTGAACATCTTTTCCTTCTACAAAAATCTGTCCTTCCGACACATCATAAAAGCGTGGAATAAGCTGTAGTAATGTTGATTTACCAGCTCCTGTAGCCCCCATGATTGCTAATTTTTCACCTGACTTCACATGAAAAGTGACATTAGACAATACAGCAGTGTCTGTACCTGGATAGCGGAAGCTTACATTTTTAAATGCTAATTCGCCTAATTTCAAGTCGTTAGCTGCACCTTCTTTAGATGACGAAGTAATTTCTACTTCATTGTCAACAGCAAGCACCTCTGTCATACGTTCTGCTGAGGCTTTTGCACGTGCATAAAAAATTATAATAAAAGCAAACATTGAAAATGAACCTGTCATACGCATTGCATAATTGACGATAGCTACAATATCACCAAGCGGTGTCGTTCCAGCAGCAACTTGCTTTGTACCGAACCAAAGTACAGCCAATAAACTCATGTTCATTACAAACAATAATACAGGCATAATATACTCCATCGTACGCAGAGCTTTGACAGTATCCACCTTTAATCGTGAAGCAACCTGCTCAAAGCGCGTAGCCTCATATGCCCCACGTAAATAAGCCTTCACTAAACGCATCGCTTGCAAATTTTCTTGAAGGACACGATTCAAACGGTCCACACGCTTCTGTACTCGCCCAAAATATGACACACCTTTTGCAACCATAAAAATAAGGAAAACGAAAATGAGCGGTGTACCAATAACTAAAAACAGTGCTAGCTTTGCATTGACAACAAAAGCCATGACGATGCTCCCAACAACAGCTAGTGGTGCGCGGAGCATAATCCGAAGGCTCATAAACAGTACTGTTTGAACTTGCGTTACATCATTAGTTAGTCGAGTAATAAGCGAAGCCGTAGAGAACTTTTGATATGTAGCTAATGTAAAGGATTGAATTTTGTCAAACAAAGCATTGCGCAAATCAAAAGAAAAGCTTTGCGCAGTATGTGATGAAAAATAAGAATTGACGACGCCTGATATAAAGGCGATAAAAGATAAAACAAGTAAAATGGCTCCCCATTGAATAATCATGTCATTATTTTGACCGCGAACACCATCATCAATAATTTTGGCCATGATAAGTGGCTGAACAAGCTCTACAAATAATTCAATCAACATCAAACATAATGCAAAAATTGCAGTCCACTTATATGGTTTTACATACGAAAAAATTACTTTCACATTCTCTCCCCCTTATTTGAGAAGAACTATCATTTACACTGAAGGTAGTTAAAATAACCTACACAAATAATAAATTTATGCTTTTTCACCTGCAATAGATAGCCACGTTACACATACAAGCATAACGAAAACTCCCACTAATTGCCACAATCCTAGCGATGTGCCAAATACAATTACTGAAATCACCATCGCCGTTAAAGGTTCAATACTAGATAAGATACTCGTCTCGACAGCTGTAATATACTTCATGCTACTTAAAAATAGTATAAATGCTAAAGTACCTGTAAAAATTAACGCCATCATTAACCCAGTAATTTTTAAATCTGCAAAGACAATCCACTGATTTGATTGCCATACACGACTTAATATGCCTAATGTTACACCACCAATTAACATTCCCCATCCTACAACAAGGAGCACATTCCATTCCTTCATAAGACGTGCAGGATATAGTGTGTAAAATGCAAAAGTTAATCCAACCGCTACTCCCCATAATAAGGCTTTATTACTAACTAATAAAGAATCAAATGAAGCATTCGTTAGTAGCAGAAATAATCCTACTAACGTGCCAATAATACCTAACACTTGATATTTAGGTGGCCATTTCTTTAAACTAAGAGAGACATAAGCAACAACAAATATTGGCGCTAAAAATTGAAGTAACGTAGCTAAAACTGCATTACTTTCATTTATAGCTCCGACAAAAGCGTATTGCACACCGAGCATCCCTACGATACCAAAGATGACAAGCTGCCTACTCCAAAGCTTTTGTTGCCATATACAAAAAATATTTTTACCCGTTAGCAACAAATATGTAAGTAAGACAATACCTGCAACTGACAACCGAATTGTCAGCATAAAAGAAACTGTCAATGCTGTATGATTGAGTAACCATTCCATTAATGGTCCAGTTGCCCCCCATAGCATCGCTCCAGAGATAATAAAAAGAATACCTTTTAATCGTTCCATCCAATTCCCGCTTCCTATATACGTACTAAAAATTGTTATTTTTCTTCAAAACTTTTCATTTATCTCATTAGAAAAGTCCTATCTTTTCCGATTATCAAATATTTACAAATATATTCATAATGACTAATTCCCGATAATTCTCTATAATATTAGTATATATAGATTACCCAAGGAGATCGAATAATCATGAGTCTTAAGCACAAATCATTTACGATAGATGAGCATTATATAAATTCACTTCCTTTTCCTGCAATTGTTATAACACAAAATGGACAAGCAACTATTTCAGGAAAACACGCTGAAGAATTATTTGGTTTTTCAGTCAATGACATTACAGGACATACTACTCCATCCATACATGAAAATCTACTAAGAAATCTTTCAAATGAGACGTTTCAATCGATTTTACAAAATGAAGAAAGTACATATATAGATCAGGTTCAAGTTTGCACCCAAGCAGATGAAGAAATCACTACAGCAATGCTAGCTAAGCCATACTTTGAACAGGGTGAACACCTTATTCTCATTATGTTTATGTTACCAGAGTTAATGATTAATTCGGTTTCAAACAGTAGTACTTATGTAGACTTAAAGCAAGGTTTAGACTCTACTTTTATGACCGTAACGCTTGATCGTGATGGATTTATTTTAGAATGTAATGCAGAGTTTTTAAAAATTAGCCAATGGACACCAAAGCGTGTTATCGGCAAAACATTCTGGCAGTTGTTCCCTGAAAATGAAGTAAGTGAAAAAATTACAAATACAATTTGGCGCAATTTAAATAATGGTCACACATGGCAAGGCGAAATTGAAAAAGTTACGAAAACAGGGCAGTCTTATTGGGTGCTTCTCACAGCTATCCCAACATTTAATCTAGAAGCTAATGAGCAACAATTTATTTTAATTGAAAAGGATATTACAAAATCTAAGACGATACAACATCAGCTTGAAAAAATTGCTTACATAGATACCGAAACAGGCTTAATGAATGCTCATCGACTAGAAAAAGTAATTTCCAAAATGATCGAGGAAGAAAAACACTTCTCCTTCGTCTATTTAAGTATCGATAAGTTTTACACATTAAAAGAATTACATGATCAACAAATAAACCAAAGTCTTATTATTGAATTTACAAATCGTATCAAAATGTACTTCCAGGACAGTACAATGGCACGTATTAACGAAAATGATTTCGTTGTCATTACACCTTTAAGTGAATGGTTTATTCAAGGCTTCTTGTCCTATTTACAACAGCATCCGATTTATAGCAGCAATATTGCAGTTCCTATTTCAATTAGTTGCGGGATTACACGCTTCCCTGAGGATCAAACTACCTTCTCACAGCTAATGAAAGCGTCTATCGCAACGATTACAACGGTTCGCGAAGCTGGTGGCGACAAAATTGTCTCCCTTTCAAAAGCAACACATAAAGCTTTAAATCGTAAAGCATTAATTGAAAAACGTCTACTACAAGCACTTGATCAGAAAAACCTAAAAGTACTTTATCAACCACAAGTTGACGTTTACACGGGTAAAATTACAGCTGTAGAGGCACTAGTTCGTTGGGAAGATGAAGTTATTGGCGTAGTTTCACCAGATGAGCTCATTCCAATTGCTGAGGAAACAGGGCTAATAAACAATATTGGTTCGTTTATGCTGGAAAAGGCTTGCGAACAAGCGCTTATTTGGAAGAAGGCTGGTTTCAATTTAAAGGTGGCGATTAACTCGTCTGTCCGCGAATTCCGTGACAAAAACATGGCCAAGTCAATTCTTGAAATGTTAGCAAAAACAAATTGTCCTGCAAACCTTATTCAAATTGAAATTACAGAGAAATTTGCATTGGAAGCTGAAGCTGCAACCTTTATTACACAACAAATGCGCAAGCTTGAAAACGAGGGCATCGCTTTCGTCTTAGATGATTTCGGTACAGGTTATGGTTCATTCCGCTATATGCAAATTTTACCGATTGATACATTAAAAATTGATAAAGCATTTACTAGTTCGTTATTAAAATCCGAAAAATCACAAAAGCTTATGCATGGTATGATACAGTTAGGCAAATCCATGGAACTAAAAGTGGTAGCTGAGGGTGTTGAAACGGCTGAGCAAGCTAATCTGTTAATTACTTATGGCTGCGATACTATTCAAGGATTTCACATTAGCAAACCTGTTACACCAGAAGAAATCGAAGCACTACTTGTAAAATAAAAAACAAGATAAAGAGCTGTTCCTAAGGATACAATCACTTACGGAGCAGCTCTTTTTTTATTACTTTTCATAATCTAGAGTTACATAGCATTTATTTTCTGTAAGTCCTTTTCAGCTTTGACTTGCTCGAACGTACAGCCCGAAACACAAACTGCATTAATACTTCTGCAAATACTAGGCCCATAACAATCGCACCTGTAATTAAAAACGCCTTCAGTCCATACTGTAAGCCTTGTAAATAATCATCCTCCACTACATTTCGCATTGCATTGTAAGCCATCCCCCCTGGTACAAGGGGAATTATTCCCGCTACAATAAAGATAATCATCGGCATTTTAAAACGACGTGCATATAAATGCGCAACAATTGCTATGATAAATGAGCTAAAAAACGAAGCGTCTACAACATCCATACCGTGCTCTGTTAATAAATAATAAATCATCCAGCCAATCACACCTACAAAACCACAATGGAACAAGGTTTTTCTAGGAACATTAAAAATAATTGCAATTCCGGCCGTTGAAAAAAAGCTCACAATTAATTGTACGAATATATCCATTTTTCCCGCCCCCTAAAATGATAGGATGACGGCAATTGCTGAACCGATAGCAAAAGCTGTTAAAAACGCCTCTGCTCCCTTTGCCATCCCTGACATAAAATGACCTGCCATTAAATCCCTTACCGCGTTGGTGATTAAAATACCTGGTACTAGTGGCATAACAGAGCTAATAATAATTTTATCAATTTCTGTACCATAGTTAAATTTCACCGCAAAAAAAGCAATCGTACCAATAATTAACGAAGCTGTGAACTCCGAGAAAAACTTCACTTTTGTTAAATGGTTCATTAGAATAAGAGTAAGAAACCCTAACCCTCCTGCTATAAATGCTGCAGGGAAATCAGACCATCCACCCTTAAACATAATTAGAAAACAGCCACTCGCAAGTGCTGCTGAAAATACTTGTATATACATCGGCAAAAAATAATTTGTTTTTTGTATCGTCTTTAGCTCGTCATAAGCGTCTTCTAATGATATTATGTGAGATGTGAGTCTACGAGATACTGAATTTACCATGGATATTTTTTGTAAATCAGTAACCCTACTGGAAATCGAAGTGATTCTCGTCGGCTGTGTCTTGCCTAACGAAAAAATGATACCTGTAGGTGTAGCATAACATTGCGCATCTAGCATATTTTGAGATTGTGCCATACGTAGCATCGTATCTTCAACACGATATGTTTCTGCACCACTTTCAATCATAATTCGCCCTGCAAGTAACAAGCAGTCAATAGTAAATTCATTATCCACTTCATGTGATAGCATTCCAGTTATCTACCTCCTTCAAAAGGTTCCTTGCATATAGTAACGAACTGCAAATAAAAACTCAACCAAAAATCTTCGATATTATCAATTATATTTTGGAATAATTGTATCTGTCGCTAAATGATACAATGCCTTCAGTTCAAAATCCATTTATTAGTCGAATTTAATTGAGCTAAAAACTGAAAAATACAGTTTGCAAAATCGAGTCTTTATAAGTTATTCACGTGGTGGTTATAAAAAACTGTTACATATTCTATTTTTTATTATATTTCTATTTAATTATATAAAATATTTGTAGATTTCTATAACTTTTCCAATGTCTCGTACGTCTGATTTTATAGAAGAATAATTATAGAAAGGAGCAAACCAACATTGATAGAGGAGCGCAGAAAAAGACGCCGCCCAATAATTGATTTATTGTTAATTGGGCTCATTGTTACATTAATATCCATCATCCTTGTTATTATACTATCTAAGGACGAATTTAAATTTCAAAAAATAAGTGCCTCGAAAGACACAAATAGTGAATCTAATTTATCCACAGAAAACTCTGCGTTTCCTGGCATACGTATTGTATCTGACGTTTCTAACGATAAACGCTCACCTTTTGCCGTTCACTATCCACAAACAGAAAATAAAGTTTTTAACGAGACCGTACTACAATATATTACGGATGCTAAAGACAACTATCTGTCATCTATGAAAAATAATAAGAATAAAGAGGCTAAGGGTGAGCTTACTATAAATTTAGAGACCTTCCCATATCACGAGCACTACTATTCATTTGTCTTGACGAAAATGCAGTATTTAGGCGGAGCTAATCATGTCGTTTCAACAACAACATTTTTCTATAATAACGAGACAGGTGAACAAATTAATATACAAACGTTATTACAAAACGATAACAATAACTTATCAACTTTAGCAGCCTATGTTCGCAAAGATTTACAACAAAACCTTCAGTTAAAAGAAGTACTAAATGAAGATGAGCTACTTAAAGTGACGGAGCCAAAGTGGGAAAACTTTAATCGGTTTGCCATTGTCGATGATTCGATACATTTTTACTTTGACGAATATGAAATTGCAAGTGGATCAGCAGGTGCACCTATAGTGAAGCTTTCACTTTCACTTATCAATCCATTGTTAGCCTCTGAATTCCAAATTGCTATGGAGACAATGGAACCAACTAAACCTCCTGTTTCCCCAGGAGATCCAAATGTTAAACGTATTGCGTTAACATTTGATGACGGTCCACATCCAAAAGTTACAGAGCAAATTTTAAATACGCTCGACAAATACGATGCTAAAGCTACATTCTTTATGCTTGGCAGTCGCGTAAAACACTATCCTGATATCGCCAGAGATGTTCTTGCACGTGGTCATGAAATTGGAAACCATACATGGAACCATCCTGTATTGACAAAAATGCCGTTAGAACAAGTATTAAAAGAATATACATCAACAGCTAATGAAATTGAATTAGCAATTAATCAGGGCGCAACCGTTTTTAGACCACCATATGGAGCGACCAATGATGAAATAAATGAAAAAATACCAGTTCCTGTAGTACTATGGAGTATTGACACATTGGACTGGAAACATCGTAATTCACAATTATTACTAACGTATATTAAAAGTAATTTGCACAATAACTCCATCGTTTTAATGCATGATATTCATCAATCAACAGCAGATGGACTCGATGCTGTACTCGCCTATTTACAAGGAGAGGGCTATGAATTTGTTACAGTATCTGAAATTCTTCCATATCGTCAATGAATAGAAAAAGTGTTAGATTGACTAAAATCAATCTAACACTTTTTTGCTATGCCATTGATGTCCGTTTTGGTGGTTTCTTCTCGCTTAGAACAGTAAGACGCTCCCCCGCTAACGCGAGGGTTGTTACGTCTTACGTTTTGTTTGTTCGGCGCAGGAGTCACCACCTTTGCTACCATTAATTGATGTTTAGTGTATCAAGCGGTTTGAAATCTTTTAATTGGTAGCTCTTTACTTCATTGCGTGCAATTGTGTATAAAGTATCCTCTACATAAACTACACGTTGGACGTTTTGCTCCCAATTTTCATATGGCTCACCCGTGCTTTTATTAATGATATTTCCTTTTAGTGCAATGCCCTTCTCCGCTGTAATTTCATAAATTTGTGCACCTTGACCTTGGTATACAACTTCATCGTCCTTCCCTGCCTCATAAAGCACGACTGGGAAGCCGAAGTAATGATATTCTTTATTGCGGAACAATGCTTTTGGATTGTATTGTACGTCTGAATAAGAGCCTTTTCCACCAATTTTCACTGTAGATTGCTCTTTTGGGTTTTTAAAATCTGTAACATCAAATAGCGACATTTTCATATTAGTTGTTACCGTGAAATTACGCTTCGTATAAGGATCAAAACGTTCTTCCGTATCATAACCAATTCCAATTAGGTGTGTATCATCTAATGGATGTAAATAGTTGCTAAACCCTGGGATTTTCAATTCACCTAGTACTGTTGGCTTTCTCGGATTTGCTACATCGATAACAAATAGTGGATCAACTTGTTTAAATGTTACGACATATGCTTTCTCTCCCATAAAGCGTGCTGAATACACTTTTTCCCCTGGCGCCAAATCCTTTACTGCACCAATCTCCTTTAAGCTTTTATCTAAAATAAACAAATGGTTTCGGGAAATATTTTTCTCATCCCACATGTTGCCTTCAGTCGTAACAATGCGGAAATTCCCCTCGTACTCATCCATTGAATATTGGTTTAACACAGAGCCTTTAACTTCACTCGTACCAACAAAGTTCATGGCTGTTCCATCTAAATCCCATTTAAATACTTGTGTATTACTTGATAGAGGCATCCAGATTCTGTCCATGATACCTCCGAATGGAACTGCTTGATTGCCATCATAAATTGGTGTAGTTAAATATAGCGCATCTTCTGACATATAAAGTCCACTACTACCTCCTAAATAACCTTTAGTATTAGCAGAAGTTTTAGCTCCATTTTTTAAATTAATTGCTGTAATTAAACTATACGTGCCATCCATTGTGTTTGGTAAAATTGAAATCTTATCAAGAGGTAAGCTTTTGTATTCCTCACTGTCTACACTATCATACATTTTTGGCTTTAAATCTTGCGTTCCTTCCTCTTGAAGAATCCAATAATTTGGATGCATATTGCCGATTAAATACAGCGTATCATTTGTAATTCGCATATCCTGTAAATAGCCCTCTTGAGCAACTTCACGAATAAATTTTGGATTTTTCGGATTTGTAATATCATAAAAAACGGCCGTCGACATGCTTGTGCCTGATTTTTCAATGTAGTCTTCTCCTATTGCAATTAATACATTATCGTATAATGCTAACTTCACAATATATTGAGATTCCTTTTGTTTAATTGTCGTTGCCAGCTTCAAGTTTTTAGGATTATTTGCATCAACAACAGTTATACTTTGGTCTTTTATAGCGTAAATAAAACCATCTTTCACAACTACTATATCGCCCTCTTCGACACCTTCTACTTGGTTATTTGTCGTAGAAGAACTATTAGCTGAAGGTGCGCTATCTTTACTGCTTGAGGCACTATCCTCAAGAATGCCCATTTCGGGCTCCCTATTACCATTTGCCATAATAGCTTCAAAATATTGTTGCAATTCTTTTTCAGATTTTACAGGCTCTAGTTTTTCAATAACGGTAAATGCAATATCATGGGATGTCGTCTTAAGCGTACTATAAGCGAATGCTTCTTTATTTACATGTAATCGATAACTACCAGGAGAAAGTTTACTAACAATAAGTGATTTTTTATCTTCTCCCAACGTAATTGTTGCTGTCACTCTTTGCCCCGCTTCATCGGTAACATAGACAAATTCATCCGTTATATTTTTTGATTTTAAAGCTTGTGTAAAGGATGCTGTCCAACTTTGCGTTGATATAATTGTACTTGTTGCTTTAGCATGCGCTTCTGGGGAAACCATAAATGTGAAGACCCCTGGCAAAACAGCTAAAACAACGATAATCATTATGGCTAACCATTTACCTCTCATTATTTTCCACTCCTTCATATACTTGTTTTATAATTAGACTACTGAAGTGTTATAAAGTTACATTTAAAGAAAAAATTTTATAAAAAAATAAAAGCGATACATTGAAACAAAACTTCGAGCAGCTTGTCGGTAAATAAAAATAATCCATTTTGATAAAAGTATTATCAAAATGGATTATTTATTAATGGTTGATAATAAGGACTGTCCTTCCTTCTCCTCTTATAAACCTTCACCAAAATCTAGCGTGCTACCTGTTTCTACTAAAGTTTTTGTATTACTTAAAATCATCCACCAAGCTATGTCACTGTTGTCATAGGAGGTATCGCCTTCTTTCCATTGGTCATGAATAAGCGTCAATTTCGTGCATGATCCAACAGTCTCTAAAAGATAAGAAATTCTTGATTCCAATGCTTTATTTCCCTTTACATAAGACTTTCCAGGATAGTGAGTAAAACGCAGTAACCGATTTGGTTCATATTCCAATACGTTGCCGTATACATGTACTGTTTTATCTCCATCTACACCTGGGCCGACATATTCCAAAAGGTCGCCAACCTGAAATGTAGAGTTAATGACAGAACCATAATAAATTTGTTTTGTACCTTCTGGAGAGATAAGTGCTTTCCAAACTTCCTCAGGTGTACCTGCAATAAAAAATTGATATTTTAAATCATTCATCATTTTTATACCTCCTAATAATTTTGCTTTGAACATTTACAGTATAAAAAAACTTCACTGACAACTACGGTCAGTGAAGTGAAGTATTTTGATAATGCTTGAATAACTCAAAGCTAATAGTTTTCAATTTTTCCTGTAATAAAGTTGGCTCCAAAATAGTAAGTGATTTACCATAGGGAAGAAGAAAGTAAGGTACAAAACGATGAATGGACTCTTTATCGACCTTAAATAGAGCCTGATTATTTTTTCGTTCTATTAAAGCATGATTGAATAACCAATGCTGACATAAATCATCTAGCACATGTGCATTACCTTCGATACGGACTGAAACGAGTTTATCAAGCTGATTCGAATCAGGTAAAAGGTCTTTTAAAAAGTAAGAACGTGCTGAGAATCCAAAAGGCCGATCAAATTTTCGATCCGTTTTGGACAATGATTGAATACGATCAATTCGAAAACTCCGCACTTCTTTCCGCAAATGGCAATAAGCTACTGTGTACCATTTACTTTTCCAATATACAATACCATAAGGGTCGATATAACGAGATTGAGGTTCAATCTCCCTTTCTTTATGATAAACGATATTTACACTATAACTGTCTGCAACAGCCATTTCTAAATCTTGAAGAATAGATTTTAAAGAAGGTGCAACAGTCGGATGTATAACTTCAAATCCTCTTAAATGATTATTAATATGATTCAGTTGTTCCTCGTTTGTATACATTTTCAATTTAGAAATGGCTTCATCTAAAGTTTCACTAAAAGGATACCCGGCATCTATTGCAAATTTTGCAGCGTGTACAAGCGCTTTCTGCTCATCCGGGTTAAAAAATAAAGGGGCCTTTGTAAATTCATTTAGTAAACTGTACCCACCGTTATGCCCTGCATCTGAAATGATTGGTACGCCACTTGCACATAGAGCATCAATATAACGGTATACCGTGCGGATACTGATTTCTAATTCTTCAGCTAGCTCCTTTGCAGTCAATTGTTTCCTTGTTTTAAGGAGCCATAATATAGAAAGCATATTAACCATTTTAGACATATACAAAGATTCCTTTCTCCGAAATTCAAATCCACTTAATGCGCTCCTTCTGGAAGAACATTCTACTTTATTATAAATATCTTACTGTGGCATTTAAATAAAGGTTGATAAAATATTTCCTATTCGAAGTTCAGTTCAGACTGTAGATGGCTACTGCCGTTGATTTCTATTACAAACCGTAGATTTTTTTCTTACCAATACATAAAATTGAGTAAGAATTGAGAATTGAGAATTGCGTGAGTGCCTGGCACCTAAAAATAAAAAAATGACAAAAGGCATTGTCAAGAAATAATCTTGACGCCTTTTGTCGAGCATCTCAGCTAAACTAATTAATTGGTTAGCTTAACATTAAAAAATATAATACCTCTCTTTTACTCATCAAATGGCCATTTAGGTAACATTTTGGCTAACGGCTTATCGTTCCGTCGACCAAGTACATAATCGGCTTGCATAATGGTATGAATTTCTCGTGTACCTTCATAAATTACTGGCGCTTTAGAGTTACGAAGATAACGCGCAACAGGATAGTCATCTGAATAGCCGTACGCACCATGAATTTGCAGCGCGTCATCTGCTGCCTTATTGGCAAAATCACAAGCCTGCCACTTTGCCAACGAAGTTTCCCTTGTGTTGCGAATTCCATTATTTTTCAACTCACCAACTCGATAAACAAGCAGACGACTCATTTGATAGCCTGCTTCCATTTTGGCAATCATTTGGCCGACAAGTTGATGCTCACCGATTGGCTTGCCAAATGTCTCACGCTCATGACAATATTTCACACTTGCCTCAATACACGCTTGAATAAGACCAACTGCACCCGCTGCTACTGTAAAGCGGCCATTATCCAATGCAGACATGGCAATTTTGAAGCCTTCTCCCTCTTCACCTAAACGATTTTCAACCGGAATGCGCAAGTCCTCGAAAAAAAGTTCTCCTGTATTTCCTGCACGAATTCCGTACTTCCCTTTAATCGCCTTGGATGAAAAGCCTTCCATTGAGCGTTCAACAATAAAGGCACTGATGCCATGATGTTTTTTCGATTTGTCTGTATAGGCAAAAACAATAAAGTGATCAGCTATATCACATAAAGAAATCCACGTTTTTTGCCCATTTAACACATAACAATCACCATCTCGAACTGCGGTGGTAGTCATTGCCGCTACATCAGAACCTGCACCAGGCTCAGTCAACCCAAATGCCCCAATACGTTCACCTTTCGCCTGTGGCACAAGGTATTGCTGTTTTTGCGCTTCAGTGCCCCATTGCATTAACGTCATACTATTTAAACCTATATGGACGGATACAGCCGTTCGAAAAGCTGTATCCCCTCGTTCAAGTTCCTCACAAACGATAGCAAGTGCATTATAATCCATGCCACTGCCACCGTACTTTTCAGGTACGCATACACCCATAAATCCGAGCTCAGCAAGCTTTGACCATATGCTTGCATCAAAGCTCCCCTCTGCATCCCACTTTGCAATATGTGGCATTATTTCATCATCAACAAACTGGCGTACAGTTTTTCTTAGTATTTCCTGCTCTGTTGTAAATTCGAAATTCAAGGCCTTCACCTACCATTTCACAATCATTGCAGATTTATGAGATGTTTCCTTAATGACAACACCACGCTTAGCCATTTCTTTAATATACGGCTCACCTGGTACAATGGTTTCTGGAGCAAATACTCCACGTTCTGTAATAAGCCCATCGCCAATCATTTGTGCTACTACAGAAATTGTATTCGCTGTAGCACGAGCCATCGCTGTCTCATTAATTGTCATATCTTTACGTACGACCATTTCGTACTCATATGTGACCTGCTGTTGCGCCTTTTCACCTGCTACTATTACACGTAATAGCACCGCATCAGGCTTCGTTCCAAGTTCAAGCTTTTTCTTCAGTGCTTCCCTGACAACCGCTCTTACAGGCACTTCTTGATTTTCCAGCTCTACATTATTACTAGCATCTAAAAATCCTAAGTCTGCCAATAATTTAAATTTCTCTGCATGCCCCTTATAACGAATCGTTTTATATTCTAATGTGTGGACATTTGGGAATGTCTTATAAAGAGTGGAAATACCACCCGATGTATAAAATGCCTCAAGCACACCAAAACCATCGAAATATATAGGTTCAATTCCTGATAATGATGGAACTTCTTCAAGCTTGCCTTTTTGAATCATTTTAGAAGGCTGTGTATAGTGGTCAAATACACCATCAAGAGAAAAGACACGCGTATAGTGCAAAGGTGGCTTCGGCTCTGTAGGAATGCCTCCTACATATAGTTTAATAGATTCTACTTCATCTAGTTTTGTTGCGCCATAGCCTGCTAATATGTTCACCATACCTGGTGCTACACCTAAATCAGGAATGATTGTCACACCTTTTGCCTTTGCTTCTTCATGTAATGCCAAAATCTTGTCAGTTACACCACCGATATGTCCTCCTAAATCTACGGAATGAACACCTGCCTCTATCGCAGCCCTTGCCACACGTTCATTGAACGAATAGAACAGTGCATTCACAACAACATTACCTTTTGCAATAACAGATGTTAATGAGTCATCACTTTCCGCATGCAGCTCTACTACTTCAACTTTATCTGTATTTAATGTATCTACAAATTTTTGAGCTGTATTTACGTCGATATCTCCTAAAATAACACGTTCAACATTGTTATTTTTTATTAAATCACGAGCTACTTCTTTCCCCATCAATCCTGCACCTAATACAACAACTTTCATCATGAACATCCCCTTTCATTGATCTGTTACTTTGTATCGATTTGTGCTCTTTGTAATTTGCCGCTGTAGTCAACGTATATGCTCTTCCATTCTGTGTAGACATCCAATGCTGCTACACCAGAATCTCGATGTCCATTTCCAGTTCCTTTCGTTCCCCCGAAAGGCAAATGGATTTCAGCACCTGTCGTACCTGCATTGATATAAACAATCCCTGTATCTAAGTCTCGTTGAGCGCGGAAAATCGTATTAACATTTTGTGAGAAGATAGAGCTTGATAAGCCAAATTTCACACCATTATTGACTTCAATTGCTTCATCTAAGTTGGCAACTTCAATAAGAGAGACGACCGGTCCAAAAATTTCTTCCTGTGCAATAATCATATGAGGCTTGACATTGGTAAACAATGTTGGCTCATAGTAAAACCCTTTATCATAAGGAGCCTCGTTTAAAATTTTGCCTCCTGTTAATAAGGTTGCACCTTCCTGTTTACCAATCTGTACATAATGATTAATTTTTTCCAATGCCGCTCTATTAATCACCGGACCAATTTTCACACTTTCATCTAAACCGTCTCCAATTGTTAAAAACTGCATTGCTTCTAATAGACGGTTTTCTAATTCTTCTCTTACATCTTTATGCACAATCACACGACTACATGCTGTACATCTTTGACCTGCTGTACCAAATGCACTCCATAATATCGCTTCTGTAGCAAGCTGTAAGTCTGCATCGTCCATGACAATTACAGCATTTTTTCCACCCATCTCTAGTGACACTTTCTTTAAATGCTTCCCACCAAGTTCCGCCACCTTACTTCCCGTTGTGGTAGAGCCAGTAAACGAAATCACTTTAACATCTGGATGCTCAATCAATGCTGTCCCTACAGTTGGCCCTGTACCAAAAATAATATTTGCTACCCCTTCCGGTAAGCCCACTTCCTCAAAAATTTTCCCCATTTCATACGCCATCATTGGTGTTTCATTAGATGGCTTCCAAATGAACGTATTGCCCGCGACAAGGGCAGGGAAAGATTTCCATGTAGCGATAGCAACAGGGAAGTTCCACGGTGTTATTAGGCCAACTACGCCTATTGGTGCTCGCACACTCATGGCGAACTTATTAGCAAGCTCAGACGGTGTTGTCTCCCCAAACAACCTTCGCCCTTCCCCTGCCATATAATAAGCCATATCAATTCCTTCCTGTACTTCCCCTCTTGCTTCTTCAATCACTTTACCCATTTCTTTTGTTAAAACGGTCGCCAAATATTCTTTCTTTTCTTTCATCCGTTGACCGATGGCATATAAATAATCTGCACGCTTTGGTGCTGGCACAAGTGCCCATTGTTTTTGTGCAGCCTTCGCTACAGCTACCGCTTCCATCACTTCATTTGCAGTTGAAAGCGGTATTGTTGCTAAGTGCTCTCCGTTTGCAGGATTTGTCACTGCTATACTTTGTAAATGCGAATGTGTAACCCATTTACCACCGATATAGTTTTTAATTTCCATTACAAACACCCCCTGATAAATCTATGATGCTTTGGCTTCCACGTACCTTTTGCTTTCGCTACAGAAAATATCTGCCGCTATTGCTTCCTATGTGCACTACATAACATATATGCAGTTACAAAGTGTCAAAATTCCGAATTTTCATTTTAAAGCAACCCCATGATTCTTAAATCTAATCACGAAGCAACGTTGGTGAAAAATATCGGTGACAATTGCCAAAGGCTTTATCTTTGTCCAGCAATTTCAAATAGATAGTGCATACTTTCATCACTATATAGAAACAACTGATGCAAAGATAAATAATACACATTCTAGTTTTTTATATTCGACATTTTCTAGCTTATTCCCTTTTTTTCTAAAATTATTAATTATGTACTGAAACTATCCTGTCTAATAATCGTATACAATAACAATAAATGATATTGGAGGAATTACATTATGAATAACCATGAAATCGACTACAAAATATTTGGTGATGACATGCAATATGTGCAAGTTGAGCTAGATCCGCAAGAAACGGTAGTAGCAGAAGCAGGAGCCTTAATGATGATGGATGATGCTATTCAGATGGAAACAATTTTTGGTGATGGCTCAAGAGGTAGTTCACAAAGCGGTTTTATGGGGAAATTACTTGGAGCAGGTAAACGTCTTGTGACAGGTGAAAGCTTATTCATGACTACATTTACGAACGCTGGTTCAGGTAAACGTCATGTCTATTTCGCATCGCCATATCCTGGGAAAATTATCCCTATGGATTTAAGTCAACTAAAAGGGAAAATTGTTTGTCAAAAGGATGCTTTTTTGGCGGCTGCTAAAGGCGTTTCAGTTGGTGTTGAATTCCAGAAAAAAATTGGCGTAGGGTTCTTCGGTGGTGAAGGCTTCATTATGCAAAAACTTGAAGGCGACGGTATGGCTTTCGTACATGCAGGTGGTGCAATTCATCAAAAAACTTTACAGCCTGGCGAAGTATTGCGTGTTGATACAGGTTGTTTAGTAGCGATGACTTCTGACGTTGATTACAATATCGAAATGGTTGGCGGCGTAAAAACTGCGCTATTTGGTGGTGAAGGAATCTTCTTCGCAACATTACGCGGTCCAGGTACTGTTTGGGTTCAATCATTACCGTTTAGCCGTTTAGCAAGTCGCGTCTTTGCAGCTGCTCCGATTTCACAAGGCGGTGGCGGCCAGTCAGCAGGTGAAGGTGGTATCGGTGGACTATTCGATATGTTCAATAAGTAACTAGAGCGTAGTCACAAAAAATAGGAAAATAGCTAGCTAAACAGGACTCATGCATCCTATAGTTGCAGTCCATGTTCTGTTTCGTTTCACTTAGCATGGTTATTCAAAATGTAATAGATTACTTTGTAGGGTTGCTTGTTCTTTTGTAAGAATCAAGCAACCCTATAGTTATATTTAATGAGGCTTTTTCAAAATTGTTTGAGTGCCTGGCACTTATTCCGAGTGCCTGGCACCCATGTTGTTTGTCTATTCTATTTCTTTCGTTTCTTCTCTTAACCATGCACTCTCTTCTTCATTTAAATAAGGCGCTAGCTTTGTGTAAACCTCTTGATGATAATTGTTTAACCATTGCTTTTCACTCTCTGTTAACATATCTTTATTGATACCCGCTAAATCAATAGGGCAATACGTAACTGCTTCAAACTTCATAAATTGACCAAATTCTGTTTTCTCGTCTTCAACTACTAACATCATATTTTCAATTCTAATTCCATGTTTACCTTCAAGATATATTCCCGGTTCATTCGTAACAATCATGCCTTTTTCTAATGTAACATGATTAGTACTGCGAATGCTTTGTGGCCCTTCATGAACATTTAGGAAAAATCCTACCCCATGCCCTGTCCCACACTTATAATCCAAACCATACTGCCAAATTGGTTGTCTTGCTAAAACATCTAAGTTAGAGCCTGTAGCTCCGTATAAATATTTTACTGAGCTTAATGCTATAAAGCCTTTTAACACTAAAGTAAAATCTCTTTTTTGTTCTTCGGTAAGTTTCCCTAAAACGATCGTTCGTGTAATATCTGTTGTTCCATCGTAATACTGCCCGCCTGAATCAATTAAAAATAGTCCTTCGTTTTTCAAAGTATGTTGGGATTCTTGATTAGCTTTATAATGCATCATCGCTGCATGTTCTTTATAACCTGCAATCGTATCAAAGCTAGGTCCAACAAAACCTTCTTGTTCACTTCTGAAATTTTCTAATTTTTCTTCTGCCGTAATTTCTGTAATTTCTTCTTTATCTACAAAGTGTTTTAGCCACTTTATAAATTTCACCATAGCTAAACCATCTTTTATTTCACACCATTTTAAATTTTTTATCTCGACGTCATTTTTAATCGCTTTTAAATTCGTCGTAATGTTAGGACTTTCAATTTTCTTTGTTTTTTTATTAATGGCATTAAATAATCTGATACTTGTTTTATTTGTATCTAAAATCACAACATCTTCGTGCGAAAGATTTTCCAAGAATGTTTGTATTTCATCATTCTCTCTTACTTCAATTCCTTCTACCTCTAGTTCCGATTTAACCAAAGCTGGAACCTTGCACGAATTAATAAATAAATAACATTTATGTTCCGCTACAATTACATTGGCTATGGCAACTGGATTGTTAGGCACATCGTTACCTCTTATATTTAAAAGCCACGCAATATCATCAAGGGAAGTTAAAATATAATAATTTGCCCCTTTATTTTTCATTTCTGCTCTTACTTCATTTAATTTCTCTACTCGAGATTTCCCTGCATAGTTTACGTCATGCATAAAAATTGAACCTTTAGGAATCTCCGGTCTATCTTCCCACAGATCACCAATAAAATCTTGATCCATTTTTAATTCGATACCTTTTGCTTTTAAATCTTCTTCCATCTTTTTAACCATATCTATTGAAAAAACATTTCCATCAAAGCCAACAACGCTTCCTTCATTCAGAACACCTGCTAGCCATTCTGAATAAAATGGTACCCCTGGATCTACCATTCTGAATAATCTAATTCCCGAGTTCTCAAGCTGCTTTTCAGCTTGAATATAGTATCTGCCATCCGTCCATAATCCAGCATCATTTAACGTAATCACTACTGTACCTGCAGACCCTGTAAATCCTGATATCCATTCTCTACATTTCCAATGTTCTGCTATATATTCACTCTGATGTGCATCAAAACTTGGAATTATATAAGCATCCATTTGATTTTCTTGCATTAGCTCTCTTAGCTTTTCGACTCTATTTTTAATATTCATTACTAATACCTCCATTATTCTTAAGACTAAATTTTTTATTTTCACGATCAAACAGCCATAAGGCTAGTACTATACTTAATAAGCCTGCAGTAAGTTTCGAAACTATAAACGCTCCTAACATTTCTGGGGCTACTTCTGACACATATCCAAATTGGCCACCAAATACAAACGCTCCACTTACTCCAAAGGCAGTACATACTACTTTTCCTTTAGGATTCATATCCTTGTATGTGCCAAATATTAATAAATTGCTAGCTAAATTTCCGATAATGCCTGCTACCGCCGCAGAATTAATACCAAATTTCTTCCCTATTTTTTTAAACCTATTTTTAAAAATTAGACTAATCAGTTCTAGCATAGGATATGCACCAGCTAAAATAAATGCGATTTTTCCTACTATTACCATAGATTCAGATAGAGGTGCTAATCCTGAAACGAGCTTAACACCAAATATTACATCTACACCTTGTAAAAGTAATCCTACAGCACTTAGACTCATTATAAGCTTGCCAAATACATTAAAAACTTTTATAAACACATGCGGAGCTTTTAATAATCCAACCCCTAAAATAATGGCAAAAACAAATATAGGTACCAGATTCCATGCTAATAGATTAAAATTCATTTTTTGCCATAAGCCTGCTGCAAGGCATCCTATTGGTATCGTAATAATTCCAACCAAAACACCTTTAGAAAAAAATTTTTCATCTTCTTTCGAAAGCATTCCTAAAGCGACAGGAATTGAAAAACTAATTGTGGCTCCTAAAGTAGAAGCAATGATAATTCCTGAGAATGCTCCCATTTCCTTTGTCATTGCTAGCTCCTCAGCCATTTGATAGCCCCCCATATCTACAGCTAAAAAAGCTGCAGGAATGATAGAAGGATCTAAATGAAATACTTGACATAGTGGAATAATCTTAGCGGATAAAAAATTTGCTAAGATAGGTGCTAAAGAAAGTATTCCTATCATACCAAGCCCTAAAGCCCCCATGGTTTTTATGCCTTCCTCAAATTTCCGACCCAGTTTTAAATGATTACCGGTAATATAATCAATACCTCCGATTACAAAAAATGAGCCAATTAGGAGCAATACAAATTTATCCATTTTTATTTTCACTTTCTATTAACTTTATTTAACGTTTTGACTAATCGGAAGCTATATTATTTAACCCACTATTATAGAAATTAGGCGTATTAACAGCGATGAGCTTAACCTTTTTGTTAGTATAATTTGCCCAATTGTGAGCAATATTTGAGTCCATATGAATACTATCACCAGGATACACTTCATAGCTCTTGCCATTTATGTAAACCGTTAATATACCCTCTAAAACATAAATGAACTCTTCTCCCTCATGCTTATAGGATAATATTTCTTCATCTTTCTTTTGAGGTAGTATTTCGATAAGCCTAGGAACAAGTTGTTTATTTTCCAAATTTGTACTTAAACTATACTTAATAAAGCCACCATCTACGGCGTCTATTATTTCTTGTTCATAACTCCTTAAAACGACATCTTTCTTTTTATGTGGATAATCAAAAAAATGTGTTAAATGTACTTCCAAAATATCAGCTAGTTTTTCAAGTGAATCAACTGCTATAGTAGTAAGACCTCTTTCTAATTGAGATAAAAACCCAACAGAAAGTTCGCTTTTTTCACTTAACTCTTTCAAAGTAATTCCTTTTTCAGTTCTTAATTTCTTGATTTCCATCCCTATATTCATTCCTTCACCTCCTCTAAATTTCATAATTGTGAATAATATAATACATTTAAGCTAAATATTCAATGTATTATGAAATAAATTCACGCAAATGAAATTTATTAATAAGCACAATTTCTTATGGCTCTCAATAATAGTGCGCAGCATTACTCCATCTAGTACAAAAAAAGACGCTCGATCCATTAGATCTTGCGCCTACGTTATGCAATATTAAAATTAAAAAGCTATCCTATTGTCACTATCTCAACTAAAGTTGAAGTTGATTTTGAATGGAGGTCGCTCTCATGAGTGGAAGCAGCCCTTTAATAGTTGTTTAGTCAATTCTATTCGATATTGGCTTGCCTTCTCCATATGCCATTAGTGCATTGACATTGAGCATTAGCATAGCTGTTCTTGTTTTTAACGACGCACTACCGATATGCGGAAGCGCAACGACGTTTGGTAAGGTTAACAGAGGATGATCCAATGCAACTGGCTCATGCTCAAAAACATCTAGCCCTGCAGCCCATAGCTTGCCATTTTTCAACGTGTCATAAAGGGCATTTTCATCAATAATTCCTCCACGAGAGGCATTAATCAATACTGCATCTTCTTGCATTAAGGCAAGCTCCTTCGCGCCGATTAAACCAACTGTATCGCTATTATAAGGGGTCATTATAACAACAAAATCAGATTTCGTTAAAAGCTCCTCTAGGGATGCATAACGGAAGCCATACATTTCTTCCGCTTCATGGCGACGTCTACGGTTATGATATAAAACTTTCATATCAAAGCCCTTCGCACGTCTCGCAACAGCCTGCCCGATACGTCCCATGCCGATAATGCCAATCGTTGAGCCCGATACATCTTTACCAACTAATTGCATAGGGTACCAGCTTTTCCAATGACCATCACGTAAATAACGCTCACTTTCTGGTATTCTACGTGCTGTTGCTAGCAATAAGCCAAATACTAAATCAGCTGTCGTATTTGTTAATACGCCTGGCGTATTTGTAGCCATTATGCCTCTTTTACGCAACGCTGGTACATCAATATTGTTAAAACCAACTGCTAGATTTGTCACTAGTTTTAAATTGGGGGCGTGTTTTAATAATTCTTCGTCGACTTGGTCTGCAATCGTTACCCACAATACTTCACAATCCGCTACTGCTGCTAGAAGTTTGTCTCGCGGAATAACGATTTCTTCTTCCTCCCATTGTTCTATATCATAATGCTCTTCTAAAGGCTCAACAAACTGAGCCGGAAATTTTCGTGTAATAAACAATTTCTTTTTCATATTCCAACACCCCTTTGAGTCAATTCCCCATTTTGCCTTTAGCGTAACACTAATATGCTAACGTCACAAGCAAGCTTTTATATTCAATATTTCCATTTTGCACGATAAAAAAATACGGTTTTCTGCTTTTTTTAAATCTATCCTTCATATCAGTAATTTTATCCTTCAGTTATGGGATTTTATCCTTTTTTAAACTTCTCTACCCTCTATTTCAACAATTTTATCCATAAAAAAACTATGCACTTTTATATGCATAGTTCAGAGTTATCATAACAGTTATCAAGAAGTTCAGTAATTTTAAAATGGGATATATAACTATAAAAAAACAAGGGCGTCCGCATACGTTATGCTTGAGCACAAAAAGTGTCTCACGTACTCTTTTTAAGTACTATCTACCGGTAATTTTAATTAGAAATCTTTAATCGTCGTATCAAGACGACTTGCAACTCGTTCTAGTTCCTCCGAAGATTCGCCAATGGATTCAATTACATTTGCCAACTCAGTAATTTGACTTCCAACATTTTGGAAGTTTACGATAGAGCCCTCTACTGAGCCAGATATCGCATCGAATGCTTTTAATGAGTTCAAATTTTGCTCGATACTATTATTTACGAGCTCTTGTATTTCTTGAATTGCCTGAACTACATGTTTCGTAATGCCATTAGACATGCCGATCAAATCTGCAATTTGTTCCACTGATTCTTTCGTTTGATCTGCTAACTTACGTACCTCATCGGCTACTACTGCAAAACCTTTTCCATGTTCCCCAGCTCGTGCAGCTTCAATTGCTGAATTCAATGCTAGTAAATTAGTTTGTCCAGAAATGCTTTTCACCATCTCGATTACTTTATTAATTTTGGAAGAAGAATGGTTCAACTCTTCTACCATTATCGCCATTTCAGCAGTCTTATCATTAATTTTTCCAGTTTGCTCATTTAATAATACTATTTTCGAATAGCCTTCAGATGAAACTTTTTGCATCGTCTTGGCTTCATCAATACTTTCCTTTAAGTAAGCATCTACTTGCTTCGTACTAGAAATAAGCTCCATTACCGATTCATTTGTTTCATGAGACTGGGCTTCTAACTGCGTCGAAATTCCACCAACTATATCTTTTACATGTGCACGGATACTACTTCGTTGCTCTTCTACTATAGAATTAGAATAGTTGTTATACTCTTCCAAAACAATTTGCTGTTCAAAATTACACATTTTACTAATAGCATCACATAACTTTTCTTCTTCTTCTTTTGATAGATGCAAATTATAGACGATCTTCCGCAAAGATTTTTCTAGGTTTTGAAACGCAGCTAAATACCATTTCGGATATAAATTAATCTTTACATGCATTTTTCCTACACTCCGACGCTTTTCTAAAAAGTTGTCATCGATTTTCCCTTCAAACATTTCAATTATATGATGGCGAAGTGTTTGGCGAAGGCGTTCACTCGAACTGTGCTTTTGTATAACATCTCGTAAAGTTGGTACACTCTCTACTGCTTTATAAAATGTTTCGACCACTTCCACAACACTTTGCTCAACATATGGCTTTAAACTTTTTATTAACTGTAAATCTTGTTTTGTTAGATTGACGAGTTGTAGCTGTAGCAGACGTTCTGGATCTTGAATAGTTACACCTGTATTTGACACATCATTCATAACAATTGTATTTTGCTTAGGTCTATTCCTAAATTGAAACATCTTTCCACCCCATAAAGTAATATATTGTGCCATTCTATTTTTTCGTACGCAACTTATCTATAATTGATTATAAAGTGTATTGATTAATAGATACAATAGTTCAGTAAAAATTATCTATTAGACCACCTATTGACACTCATTATCACTGATTTTATAATACTTTTTATCTATTTTACTATCGCAACATTACCAATAATTAGTTAATCATAACGTTTTTATATTCACTAACTTAATGAATAGCTCTAGGTTCAAAAAAAAAATCACTCATTATTGTGACAAATGAGTGACTTTTTTCATTTACATAAAAATAATAATACTTAGTATAGCAGCTAATACCAAACGATAAATCGCAAATGGCATTAGTTTTACTTTTGAGATAAGAGCTAAGAAAAACTTAATGGATAGTAATGCAAATACAAATGAACTAATAAAACCAACTACATAAAATCCTAAATAATCCATTGAAAGGGTATCCCAGTTTTTCAACACAGATACAAGGCTTGCACCTGCCATTATTGGAACAGCCATAATAAACGTGAAATCAGCAGCTACTCGGTGACTAATTCCGAAAAGGACACCACCTGAAATAGTTGCACCCGAACGAGAAAATCCTGGCCATAAAGATAAACACTGTACTAAACCTACTTTAAACGCCATGCCATAAGAAATATCATCTAATGATTCGACTTTAGGTTTTCTTGGTGCAAATTTATCGGCAGCAATCATTAAAATTGCACCAGCTACTAATGCATAAATAACATGCTCTACTTTAAATAAATGATCGTCAATAAAATCTTTAAACGCAAATCCTAATACAACTGCTGGTAACATACCGACAATTACATGCATTAAGTTAAAGCGACCTTTCATTGATCGTGATTGCCCACTAATATTATATAGACCCACGAGGCTTAGCATACGCTTCCACATGACCACTACAACCGCTAATATCGACCCTAACTGAACAACGATTTTAAAAGTATTAGCCGGATACTTTCCTAAAAACTCATCTGTCTTTAACCACATATCATCCACAATAATCATATGACCTGTAGAAGATACTGGTGCAAACTCTGTCATTCCTTCGACAAAGCCTAAAATTAGTGCCTTCAATAATTCTATTATATCCACATTGTCACCTTACCTTTTAACTTTATTCTTCTTTTGTTCTATGTGCGGAAAATGAAGCTTCTACAATAGATACCAATTGTAAGGTAGCTTTCATAAACTTCCTAGTACCTCATACGAAAGCTAGCCTCAGTTGGAAACAGTCAGCCTTTATGTTGAATAAGCTGCTGTGTACTTCTTTCACAATCCGAATTCACTTTAATTATGACGATAACATTAAATACTTAGCCATAATCGTTTTTTGCACGCACCAACTTATTATAAGCTACTCTTTTTTCATATACTACCTCTTTTACTGAAAAGTAATATCAACAACCCATAGCTCAGAACGACTACCTATACGCATTGGTGGTCCCCAAAATCCAAAGCCCGATGAAACAAGTGTATGCATTTGTCCCTTCATCTTATAACCATGATCCAGCTCAAAAACACGAGCTGTAATATACTGGTTAGGCCATAATTGCCCTTTATGCGTATGACCAGACATATGGAGATCTACCCCTGCCTGCTCTGGTGTTGCCAAATCATCCGGTGTATGATTCATCACAAACCAAGGCAAATGATCTTTCAATTTTATAGCATCGAGTTGTTGTCTTTCTTTATTCGTAATATCTTCTTGGCCCGTTACTATAAACGCATTGCCAACCCGAATTGTTTCATCTCGTAAAATTTCCACACCAGCTTTTTTCATTTCCTCTACAAATTCAGGAATTTTCTTACCATAATATTCGTGATTACCAAGCACACCATATACACCATAAGTAGCCGTAAGCTGTTTCATCACATCAGCCATTCCGTCTTGAACAAACCATTTTGGGTCATCATCAACAATGTCTCCTGCTAAAAAAACAACATCTGGCTTCGCTTCATTCGATAAATTTACAAAACGTTGTAAATGCTTTTTATTTGATAACACGCCTAAATGAAAATCGGAAGCAATAACAACCCGCATCGACGATAACTCACTATCTTTTTTATCCATTGTAATGTCTAAATTACGGACAACTGGAGAATATGCCAGATAAGTACCGACAACCCACAGTACAAAGAACGTAAAGACAGCCAAACTTCCAATAATGCGAATATTATTGAATGGCGTTACCCACATAACAACTTGTACTGTTAAACATAACAATAAGCCGTATTCAAATATAAACATCCAATAATTACCGATTACAGAAAACACTCGTAAAGATTCATGTATCCTTCCTATAAGAACACTAAAGGAAACGATATAAAGTAACAGCCAATAGAAAACTGGATAGTAAAACCAATTCATTGCGACAAGCCACTGCTTTAAGCCCCACCCTAAATAGAACGTTAAAGCACTATATATACCTAAAAAAAGAACGCCCATGCTTATTTTTGCCATATACTAGTCCTCTACTTTCATATATTCATAGTGATTATAGCATTACAGATGGAAATCGTATTTTTAAAAGCTCTTTTATTTTAGGCAATATTTCAGTAACATTATAGATGTACTAGAAAATTTATGCATAAACGAGCAAATAAAGGGGTGTTGTCTCAGATGGGGAAGTATAAATTTGAATCCACAGAACATGAGTTATTCCGCAAAACGTTCCGTAAGTTTTTAGCAGAAGAAGCTGAGGTCCATTATAATCAGTGGGAAAAAGATCACCTTATTCCGCTTAGTTTTTGGCGTAAGCTTGGACAATTAGGTTATCTATGTCCACAAGTGGAAGAACAATATGGGGGTCTCGGGTTAGATTTTAGCTTTGGTGTCATTATCCAAGAAGAATTAGAACGTGTAGGTTCAAGCCTTATCGGTGTCGGTTTGCATAATGATATCGTTGTCCCTTACATCGAGGCATATGGGACAGCTAAACAAAAATCACGCTGGCTCCCGAAATGTGTCACAGGTGAAACTATTACAGCAATTGCAATGACAGAGCCCGGAACAGGCTCCGACTTAGCGAATATACAAACGACTGCTATTCGAGATGGCGATTATTATATTGTTAATGGTCAAAAAACTTTTATTACGAATGGGATTCATGCAAATTTAGTCGTTGTCGCGGTAAAAACGAACCCCCATGCAGAGAAAAAACATCGAGGAATTAGCCTTCTCGTTATCGAGGCAGGAACACCAGGCTTTACAAAGGGGCGTAAACTTGAAAAAGTAGGCATGCATGCGCAAGATACGGCTGAACTATTTTTTGAGGATTGTCGTGTTCCAGTAGAAAATTTATTAGGTGAGGAAGGAAAAGGCTTCACCTACATGATGGAAAAGCTACAGCAGGAACGTCTAGCTGTAGCAGTCGCAGCCCAATCCGCAGCCGAAGATATGCTCGCTTTAACAATTGATTATGTTAAATCACGTCAAGCTTTCGGAAAATCCATTAGTGACTTCCAAAATACGCAATTTAAAATTGCGGAAATGGCGACAAAAATAGAGCTTGGCAAAACGTTTTTAGAATCTTTAATCGAAGAACATATTGCTGGTAAAGACGTTGTAACAAAGGTTTCTATGGCGAAATACTGGATTACTGAAAATGCTCGAGAGATATCTACTCAGTGCATGCAGTTGCACGGTGGCTACGGTTATATGGAGGAATATAAAATTGCACGACGTTATCGTGATATTCCCGTAATGTCTATATACGCTGGCACAAATGAAGTGATGAAAATGATTATTGCCAAAAATGTAGGGCTATAAAAAGCATTGTCGTTGCGAGGAATTGTGACCACAATTAATAAGAGGCAGAGATAAACTTGAAAATTTTAAAAGAAGGATTAATTTATCTTTTAAGATCAATAAATAATTAGAAGTGAGAACTAGTTGTTGGTAGCGGAGGCGGCGACTCCTGCGGGAACGCACGCTGCGTAAGACGCAACAAACCGCGCGTTAGCGAGGGTTGCGGCTTACGGTGTGCCCGCGGAAAGCGTCCGCCGTAGCGGACAACAACGGCATAGCAAAAAGTGTTAGATTGATTGCAGTCAATCTAACACTTTTTCTCTTTTGTCCTAGCTGCTTCTTACACTGCTGGTATCCGAACGATTACTTTAAATAAATCTCCATCTACGTCTATGCTCATACGTGCTCCGTGCAAATCGACAATAGATTGTGCAATGGCTAAACCTAACCCTGAGCCCTCTGTATGACGTGAAGCATCTGCTCTCTTAAAGCGTTCAAATAATTCATCAGCATTTTCGCTTATTTCATATTTCGCAACATTTTTCACAGTGAATTCAGCATCACCGTTAGTCGTTCTTTTTAACGTAACATAAACACGTGTACCTTCTAAGGCATATTTCAATACATTGACAATTAAATTATCGATAAGTCTCCACCATTTTTGTCCATCAACATAAGCGTAAATAGGATCATTAGACATCGACATGCGCAAATCTAAGCGTGCTTTACTTAAATCTTCCTCATGCTCTCCTACCGCCTGCTGAACAAGCTGTGTTACATCAACACGACTTCGATGAAGCTCAATATTGCCACTCGCCATTTTGGATACTTCAAACAGATCCTCAATTAATACTTTTAATCGGTCTGATTTTTTATCGAGAATATGAATATACTGCTTACGCTCCTCTTCCGTAATATCTGGATTTTTCAGTAAATCTGTATACGTAATTATAGATGTAAGAGGGGTACGTAAGTCATGGCTAACATTTGTAATTAACTCTGTTTTCAAACGTTCACTCTTTGCCTGTTCATGCATTGATGTGCGAACACCTTCACGTAAATGATTAAGATTTTCTGCATGCGCTGCTAACGGGGATTTCCCCTTTACTTTCACATCTTGGTTTAGGCGCCCTTCCGCCATATCCTTTGTATCCTTCATAATGCGATTTAAATAGCCCATTTTAGAAAGGAAAACAATCATTGCTGGAATGCCGACAATCGTACATATTCCTAATACGAGAATTGGGAATCCACCCCCCCACATCATACTAGCAACAAGACTACCACCACCAAAAAAGGCAGCTGCGACTAAAACAATTGAATGTAAAGCGATTGATCGATTTAAAAATAAATCAGTCATCGATTCCCCTATTCCCCACAAATAACTATCTTGTACATTTTGACTTAGTTTGTTCACTGTATTTACACGATCATACAACCAAATAACTTGCACGAAAAATGCAACACCAATAATGATTAAAATTAATACTTTAAATACAAAGTCAATTAAAAATCGTACATAATTGTATTGATACGTATATTCAATTGCTTCGAATGCAATATGTGAAGAAAACCAGTATACATAACCTGTAATGAACAGGAATACTATTTGGATATCAATGCGTAGCTTGGCTAAAGATTCTTTTTCCTTTAAGCTGCCTATAGTAGGAAGCAATTCTTTACGTCCTTTCCAAGCAAAGAATGCTGCTATTAGACTTGTAAGCCAAATAACAAAAAACATGTATTGATTCCGTTTAAATTGGTCATATCCATCCATTATCGCTGCAGACTGTGCAGCTCTTTTCGAGATAGTAATCGTTCCTGTGTATTCACTCGTTTCATTTAATACATCCGATTCAATGTAGACATCCGAACCGTATAACAAATGACTTGAATTGTTACTGATGCTTCCCGTTCTTAGCGGAGGGTGTACATATGTTATTTTGTATACATTGCTGTCAGTAATATCTCCGGATTGAAAAGTTTCTCCAGTTTCAACATTCGTTAATTCATAAGACAAATAGCTATAGTTTTTCGCAAAATCTTTTGCTTCATCTTTTACAGCTTTTATATATTTATCGATGAGTGCACCCTTTTGCGCCGCAATTTTCTTACGAACATATTCATCATCTTCAAAGTTTTTCGTAATATCTTTTATTTTGGCATCTCGCTCATTTTCAAGCTTTGTTTTTAATTCGTTAGCATTATTATCAGCTGCTTCTTGAATCTTCTCTTCATATTGACTCTTTATATTATCAATTTGTGTGCCTAATGAACCGTAATAATTGCGGTGTTCCTCAATTTCATTTTCTGAAACTGTAATCTTGCTCTTCAATTCCTCAGCTGTTGGTAAATTAAGCACTAACGGCCCTAGCTCTGCTTGAAAGCTATCCAGTTCATTTTGAAAATTTCCGGATTGAAAATACGATTTCCCTACATACTGATAGCCAATTTTAGAAAACGTAAATACACCGAAAATAAACCATGTTAAACAAATAAGTGCAAGAAGAGGCTTCCAAATTTTCATCATGTTTTCAACTCCCCCCTAAAAAATTTTTTCGAAAAATTGTAGCATTTCGGAGGAGCGGGAATTTACCATTTTATATGCATAAATACCGAAATAAACGAGACCGATAACACCTGCCACAAATCCTGCTATTGTTACATACTTCTCTATTTTATTTTTCCATTTTATAGCCAACGCCCCACACCACCTTTAAATAACGTGGATTTTTCGGATCTGCTTCAATTTTTTCACGTATTTTACGAATGTGAACTGCTACAATATTTTCAGCATTGTAAGCTTCCTCATTCCATACACGTTCATAAATTTCTCGGATTGAAAAAACACGTCCTGCATTTTTCATTAGTAATTCTGTAATTTTATATTCAATTGGCGTTAAACGAACAGGTTCGCCTTCCAATACAACTTCCTTAGCATCTTCATCTAGCACTAAACCATCAATTTCTACCTTTGCTGCGCCGTCATTATACGTCCCAAGTTGTACATAACGACGCAATTGTGATTTAACACGCGCCAACAGCTCTAATGGATGGAATGGTTTCGTAACGTAATCATCTGCTCCAACGGATAAGCCATGAATCTTGTCACCATCTTCAGCTTTCGCACTAAGCATTATAATTGGAATGTTGCGCTCTGCTCTAATTTTAAACGTCGCCGTAATACCATCCATATTTGGCATCATAATATCTAAAATAATTAAATGTACTTCATTATTTTCTAGCTTCTCAAGTGCTTCTACACCGTCTGCTGCCTTAATGACATGATAACCTTCATTTTTTAAGTAAATTTCAATACCATCACGAATATCTTGATCATCGTCTGTTACAAGAACTGTTAACCTCGTCATGATATACACCTCGCTCTCAACTAATAGTCTACATATAAAATCTTAAAAACCAACTAGGATAAAAATGAAGAATTTCTTAAGCTTTTACCATTTTCCATTCTTACTATTTCTATTTTTTCCTTCCCGCAAAAGTAAGAACTACAATGCCACTAAGTAGCATTGCAACACCAAACCAAGATGTTACGCTTAAATGCTCGCCAACTAGCACTACACCTAACATTGCTGCAGTTAAGGGCTCCGCAAGTGATAATGTTACAGCAGATGATGAGCTAATTTTCTGAAGACCACTTAAAAACAATAAATACGCTATGCTTGTACACATAACGCCCATAAAAAGCATTGTCCATAAGTTTTGTGTCACTGCTAGCCAGCTAAACCCACTGCTAATTGAAAACGGTAGTAATAAAAGCGCACAAATCGAAAACGTCATAGCCACTGCAGGTAATGCTTCTTGCTGTGCCATTAGTTTTTTACTTATATTTGTATATACTGCGAAAGAAACACCCGCACAAATGGCTAGCCCTATGCCACCCATATGTATAGTTCCATCTCCATTATTAATAAACAATAAAATACATCCTGTAATTGTCATAACAGTTGCGATGCCCCATACTTTTGTTGGTCGTGTTTTCAAAAGTAGCCACTCCAGCACGCCTGAAAACATCGGGGCACTACCAATTGTTACAACAGTGCCAATTGCTACGCCTGTTAGACGGATAGATGTAAAAAAAAGACCTTGGAATAAAGCAATACTTGCCGCCGCCAATATTGTCCATTTCCAGGACCATGTTCGAAAAGTAATTTTACGTAACAACACTACTACAACTAATAATAATCCACCACCAATTGCTGAGCGAATAGTCGCCACTGCAAACGGTGATACGCCATTATCTAAAAAAGTTTGTGCTGTCCCTGTCATTCCCCATAAAATAGCTGCTAGAAGTACAAAAAAATATGGATAGACCATTGCTGATTCCCTCCTAACCTTTAACACTATTACTGTTAACTATACAGATTTATCCAAAATCAAACAATTCCCAACTTACTTTCCTTACATACAATCCATTATTATGTTTTCTATAACAGAGGAGGTATAATAATAACATTAAAAGGAGCGACCGTTTATGTATAAAACTATTGAAGAAACAGCCCTGGATCTTGGCATGCCTGAGGAGCAGATACTACGACTTGTTTATGAAGGACGCATCCGTTCAATTTATGATGGGGACCAAATATTGATTAATAGTGGACAATTTAGTACCTATTTTGAACAGTTAGAACGGATAAAAGAAGAAATAGAAATTTGGCGTAATACACCTATTCCTGAAGATATTGACGTGAAGGACGAAGACTAAACTTTAAAAGTGCCAGTCACTCAAACAATTCAGAATTGTTTGAGTGACTGGCACCGACTCAACTAAATACTTACTACAAATCCAGCACGTTTTCCGATAATCTCAGCGTAGTCCTCAACCATCACACTTGCCGTTGGATACATGCCTGCGCCTGGACCTACTAATGTTAATGTACCAATATAATTCGTTTCAAGCGCAACCGCATTATTAACGTCATCAACCGGATAAAGCGGATGTTCTTTATCTACTAATTGTGGACCGACCTTTGCTACCACTTTACCATTTGCAAGTTTCTCCACTTCAGCTACATGGCGATAACGTAAGCCTTTCTCACAAGCATCCTTTACCTGTTCAGCTGAGATACAGTCAATGCCAATCACTTCGACGTCAGCCCAATCTGGTTGTTCACCAAATGCTAATGCGCTTAAAATCATTAACTTTTTAAAGGCATCTTGACCAGATACATCATTATATGGATCCGCTTCTGCATAACCTAAATTTTGCGCCTCTTTTAAAGCTTTCTCAAAGGACCAGCCCTGTGCGCGCATTTTTGTTAAAATATAATTAGATGTTCCATTCAAGACACCTTGAATACGGCTTACATCATTTACAAGCAAAATATTTTTCATCGTTTTAATAACAGGCACGCCGCCTGCTGTTGTTGCTTCGAAGCCCACGAATACACCATTTGACTTTGCAAGTTCTTGTAACTCTAAGCCACGTTTTGCAAACATCACTTTGTTTGCTGTAATCACATGACACTTATGCTCAACTGCACGCTTTAAATAACCAAATGCCGGTTCTTCATTGACAATTGCTTCAAATACAACTTGCATGCCAGGTTCTGCTAAAACCTCATCCATACTCGTTGTTAATAAATGAGCAGTACCTGGAACACGTTCACGACTAGTATCCGTTACTAATATTTTTGCTACTTCCAATTCAATGCCTAATTTCCGTTTAAGTTCTTCACGCTTTTCATTCAATATATGATAGATACCTTGACCTACAGTTCCAAATCCTAAAATCGCTGCCTTTATAGTTGCCATACTTGTTATTCCCTCCAACGTACATTTCTCCAGTTTTATATATATATAAAGTCTGTGCCTACAAGCACATATTCAAATAATTCAAAATTTAACCTAAAGAAAATTGTAACGCAAATAAATACATTGCACAAGAAAAATCTTTCTAGGATGGACAATTGTTTTCTCTAGGAGTGCAAAAGAAATCGGTTTCATTGCCTTTATTATACGTTTTATTAATAAATCTATAATATTTGAACAACTTTTGACGAACTCTTATTAAAAAAAGAAATGCCTTTCTTCTATTATATATGTATGAAGATACCCGTTATAGAATAAGCTGTTTTTGAAAAGCAGTAACTATTTCCACAAGTAACGTAAAACGCAACAAAAAGCTCATTCCCTATAGCAGTAGAGAATGAGCTAAAAAATATAAGGGAAAGTTAACTTGCTTGTAAAAATAATCGATAACGATATTGCGCTAAAGCTGA
The DNA here is from genome assembly GCF_044762185.1 of Lysinibacillus sp. NPDC097162. Classification (NCBI taxonomy): domain Bacteria; kingdom Bacillati; phylum Bacillota; class Bacilli; order Caryophanales; family Bacillaceae; genus Lysinibacillus; species Lysinibacillus sp. NPDC097162. The sequence goes on from NZ_JBIWDT010000002.1 coordinate 362,300, forward strand.
TTGCACTAGCTTTATTTCTTCTTGTGTAAAGTTCGGTACTGCATATGTGCGTTCAATTAATTGAAACGACCCGTATTTTAAATAATATTCTGTCGCTGGTAGTGCAATATGACTTGTACCGTTAGCTTCATACTCTTCAAAAACTTCTTTGACTATGTAGCCTTCTTCTTTAGCATATACGATTTCTTCAAAAGCACTATGTCCAAAAGTTTGTTGCCATTTTATTTCAACTGTCGAAAGTAAGTTTTGAATGGATAGGTTGTTCACAAAATGTTGACTTTCATTTAATTCATAAATTATATAAGCTGTTACATTTTGTGCACGATAAACATTTCCCATTTAAAACACTCCTTTTCGATCAGTTTTTTAATGCGAGCGTAGCTACTGGCTATGTAGCTACACTCTTTTCATATATTTATTCAAAAGTGGGGGAGCACTTATGAAAACAAATTGATTGTTACCGCCTAAACTGTAGCGGTATTTAGAATTACGTAACATCGACAATCTTTAAAATTGTTCTAGGTTGGTAGCCATTCGAACATTTAACTTAATCCCTAGTATATAGCATGGTTTTAATCAAGTCAACAATACTTATAAAAATACTAGGTATTATTTATAGGAAATTTCAGTTAACTTACCGAATGAGGTAATGATTGATGTAGCAACGTTATACGCATTACCAAATGAGGTACTTCGAATGAGAAAATACGTTAACGCTACGACATGAACCTAATTTATCAATTTATATTAAGCTTCTACTTTTTGCTCAGTAGGTGTTACTTGTGCAATTGCTTGTTCTAAGTCTGCAATAATATCCTCAACTGCCTCTAAACCGATTGATAAGCGAATGAGCGACTCGGATACGCCAGTTTGGATTAGTTCCTCAGCAGATAATTGTTGATGGGTTGTAGATGCTGGGTGAATAATTAACGATTTTGCATCTCCAACGTTTGCTACATGCGAGAATAGTTTCACGCTGTCTATTAGCTGACGACCTGCTTCTCGTCCACCTTTAATGCCAAATGTAAGCACTGAACCGAAGCCATTTTTCAAGTATTTCTTCGCTAAGTCATGGGAAGCAAACTCCTCTAATCCATTATAGTTTACATATTCCACGGATGGGTGGTTACGTAAATATTCAGCAACTGCTAACGCATTCTCATTATGTTTAGGAATGCGCAAATGAAGCGTTTCTAAACCTTGTAGTAAGTTAAAGGCGGCATCAGCACTTAATGTTGGACCAAAATCACGTAGTAATTGCACACGCAGTTTTGTGGCAAATGCAGCCGCTGCAGTATCAATACCGTATCGCAATCCATGATACGATGTGTCTGGCTCTGTAAATCTAGGGAATCTACCTTGTGTCCAATCAAATTTCCCAGCATCTACAACTACGCCACCTAAAGTTGTACCATGACCGCCGATCCATTTTGTTGCTGAGTGAACAACTATATCTGCACCAAAGTCGATTGGCGTTGCGCCATATGGTGAAGCAAATGTGCTATCAATAATTAATGGCAAGCCATTTTCATGTGCAATCGTTGCTACTGCTTCTACATCTAAAACCTTTAAACTTGGATTGCCGTAAATTTCAGCAAACACTGCTTTTGTGTTTTCATTAATCGCAGATCGGAAGTTCTCAGGGTTTGTTTCATCTACAAAAATTGTTTTAATACCGTAGTTTGGTAGTGTATTTGCTAATAAGTTATATGTTCCTCCGTATAAAGAGCTTGCTGCTACGATTTCATCCCCTGCACTTGCTAGATTTAAAATTGAAAATGCGATAGCTGCTGCACCTGATGAAAGTGCTACTGCTGCTGTACCGCCTTCCAGTAAAGCGACGCGTTTTTCAAAAACATCTACAGTTGGATTTGTAATACGTGTGTAAATATTGCCCGCTTCTTCTAATGCAAAAAGACGTTGCGCATGAGCAGTGTCTTTAAATACGAAAGCTGTTGAACGGTACACTGGTACAGTTCGAGAACCTGTCACTGGGTCAGGCTCTTGACCACCGTGTAATAGTAATGTTTCTGGTTTGAAATTCGACATATTTTCTTCCTCCTTAATGGTTTTACGATGGTACCGGAGATGAGGAGGATTTATGTGTAGAAAACAAAAACCCTCTTCAGTTAAGAAGAGGGTTGCGGTTGCAAGTTTTCCTCCCCTTATCTGCCAGATCCAAGTAAGAATCTGTAGGAATTAGCACCTTAGCAAGTTTGTCACTCACTGGTTGCCGGGCATCATAGGGCCTATCCCTCCGCCGCTCTTGATAAGAGTATGTGATTCAATTTCCATCGTTGTTACACAGTATAAACATAGACTTTTTTTCTGTCAACAGTAAAATTTATTTTTTTCTGAAACTTCTGTCTGCTAACTTACGTAATAAGAGCACATACACTATATTAAAAAATAAAAATGAAAGGAGCATTTTTTATGGAAAAAGCCATTATTTTTTTTATTATTATTATCATCGGTTATTTAATCGGCTGTATCCACGGATCTAAAGTAGCACAATTTCTATCGGGTGTAGATTTAAAAAAGACTGGGCATGGCAATGCTGGTGCCTCGAACGCAACGCTTTCTCTTGGCTGGAAATACGGCCTATTAGTGGCGCTAATTGATATTGGTAAAGGCGTCGGTGCTATTCTCTGTGCCATCTACTACTTTTCTTCTAATGCATCACAATTCACTGAAATACAAACGTGGCTCTTAATCTATACAATGGCTGCTAGTGTTATTTTAGGGCATAATTTCCCATTCCATATGGGCTTTAAAGGTGGCAAAGGTACTGCCTCCATTATTGGGATTTTACTTGCTGTCGATTGGAAAATTGCTTTATGTGCACTTATATTATTTGTGATTTTATCTTTTGCTACAAACTATTTAATCGTCGGTGTGTTAGAATTTTATATTGTATTTTGTACGGCAACTTATTTATGGATACCTGGAATTGGCCCAACTATTATTTCCATTCTACTTTTATGCATAGCGTTCATTTTGCATATTGAAAATATTAAAAGGCTATTCCAAGGAACAGAACCGAAAGTAACATCTGCCTTTAAAAAGTCAGTATAAACCAAGAGGATGAGACATATCTTTGAGGACTCTAGTTGGTGGTAACGAGAGGTGTGACTACTCGGCTACAGTACAAACTTAAGACGCAACTGACAGCGTGGCAGCGACGATTACGGCTGATTGTGTACCCGTGGAATGCATCCGCAGAAGCAGACATCAACGCATAGCAAAAAGTGTTAGATTGATAGCAGTCAATCTAACACTTTTTAAATATATTATTTAGCAAATGATGGATCTAGCATTGTACCGTTCTTTGCTAAATTCACATGCCAAGAAAGTGCTTTTTCTAAATCATGCGGTGTATGGTGACCACCTGTTGCTTCATTTGCGTCATTAAAGTACGCCCATAATTGCTCTTTATAATCTGGATGCGCACAGTTTTCAATGATTAGACCGACACGCTCTTTAGGTGCTAAACCTCGTAAGTCTGCAACGCCCTGCTCTGTTACGATAACATCCACATCATGTTCGGTATGGTCTACATGCGAAACCATTGGAACGATACTAGAAATTTTTCCACCTTTTGCATACGATTTTGTCACGAAAATACCTAATCGTGCGTTACGAGCAAAATCTCCAGAACCTCCAATACCATTCATCATCTTTGTGCCAGAAACATGAGTTGAATTTACATTCCCATAAATATCTAATTCAAGCGCTGTATTGACAGAGATCAAGCCGAGTCGACGGATAATTTCTGGGTGATTAGAAATTTCCTGTGGTCGTAATACTAATTTATCTGCATATTTTTCAAAATTTCCATAAACTTGGTTTCCTACTTTTTCAGATAGGGTAATAGAAGTAGCAGATGCAAAGCTTACTTTTCCAGCATCCATTAATTCAAATACAGCATCCTGTAGTACTTCCGAATAAACTTCTAAATTTTCAAACTCAGAATCTTTGAAACCTAATAATACAGCATTCGCCACTGAACCTACACCTGATTGTAGTGGGCGTAAACTCGTAGTTAAACGACCTACTTTAATTTCTTCTCTTAAGAAATTCAGTAGATGATTTGCCATAATATCTGTTTCTTCATCAGCGGGAACAATCATTGATGGTGCATCCAAAATATCTGAAATAACAATGCCTTTTACTTTGTCTAAATTTAGTGGAATGCCAATTGTACCAAGACGATCTGACACATCTAGCATTGGAATTGGATCACGTTTACCTTGTGGTCCTGGAACAAAAATATCATGCACACCTTCTAATGCATCAAGCTGTGCTATGTTTAGCTCGATGATAACTTGGTCTGCTTCTTGTACGAAAATCGGAGAGTTACCAACTGAAGTTGTAGGAATCAATAAGCCATCTTCTGTAATAGCAGCAGCTTCAATAATAGCGAAGTCAATCGGACCAATAATGCCTTGGCGTACTAATTCAGCATTGTGTGATAAATGGGCATCAACATAAGTAACTTCCCCACTATTAATCATGTTTCGAATACCTGCGTCTCCTTGGAAAGGACCTCGCTTGCGAATAACACCAGCTTCTGCTAAGTATTGGTCAACTTCAGGCCCAAGTGATGCACCTGTATATACATCTACCTTGAAGCTTTCTGTTTTTGCTTTCTCAACAAGTGCAAGCGGTACCACTTTTACGTCACCTGCACGTGTAAACCCGCTCATACCAAGTACCATGCCGTCCTTAATCCAAGATGCTGCTTCTTCTGCTGATACGACTTTGTTTCGTAATTGTTCATTACGAAGCTTTTTTGCTAACTTTTCATCCATTCCTTATTCCTCCATCCCACATTTATTTACTTCAACTAGATTATTTGTCCTTCACATCGGTACACCCAACCAATGTAAAAAAACAGGAGATAAATAACCTGTCGTCATACATAATTTTACACTATTCAGAACATTTAAGCTATATCTAACAAAATATTTTACTTTACGAGTGAATTAAGTATTAGTGTTAATTATTTGAAAATAGTTTCATCTTAAACGTTCACCTTCTTTTATATTGGATTTGATTCGATTTTAGCTAAAAATCGTGATATGCTCTTGGTATATTAATTGGGAAAAGGGGACTTTATAGATGGTTAAAGAATTATTACGTAACCACTCTTCGGTTCGTATTTATGATGGGAATCCTATATCTAAAGAAATCGTTGAGGATTTAATTGCTACTGCACAGATGGCAGCAACTTCTCACTTTGTACAAGCATATAGCGTAATTTGGGTAACGGACGAGGAGAAAAAAGAAAAGCTAGGTTTGCTGTCAGGAAATCCACGTCAATACGAAACATCTGGTGGTGCTTTTGTATTTTGTGTAGACTTTAAACGACTACAAATGGCAGGGAAATTAGAAGGCGTTGATATTGTTGCAGATTCGGCTGAGAACGTTCTTGTTGGCGTAGCGGATGTATCATTATTTGCACAAAACTTTGTTATTGCTGCTGAATCTATGGGATACGGAATTTGTTATATAGGCGGTGTACGTAATAAGCCTGAAGAAATTAGTGAATTATTTAATTTACCGGATTATGTATTCCCATTGTTCGGTTTAACAATAGGCGTTCCAGCTCGACGCAATGAGGTTAAACCTCGTTTACCAGTGGCTGCTATCCTCCATGAAAATGCATACAATACGGAAAAATATGAGGAACTGTTACCTGCTTATAATGAAACAATGGAAGCATATTACAATAGTCGTTCCTCAAATCGTAAAATTGATAATTGGACAAAGCAAATGGCTGATTTTTTAGTTGAACAGCGTCGTCCACACATTAATAGCTTCCTAGCACAAAAAGGATTTAATTGGAAATAACATTACTTAAGTGGAGTTACTATCGTCTGATAATAACTCCACTTTTTTCATATTTTTAACGTTTTTTTAATGCCAACCTAGTATTTTTGACTTGATTGATATGTTAAATTCAGGTACAAATTAAACGAAAAGACTCTTTCCTTTTCCAACATTTCCATTAATATTAATAGAAGGACCCTATCTCGAAAGGAGTTTTGTAAAAATGTCCTTTGTTAATAAGCATCTTGCCCGTACCTTAGAACAACAACATAAGAGAAGCGTAAGAGGTTTATTTTTAAAAATCCAAGACTTAAATAACGAGTGTTTACTTTTAAGAAAGCGACTTGAACAACATATCGACCTCAATCAATACAAAGAAGCTATTGCATATGTCGATCAATTCGTTTCCTATACAACCATTTTAAACTTAAAATTTGTGACAAATACTCAAAACCTAGAAGTCGTTGTGCTGCACGCTCTTTTATTGGAGCATATTATAGCAAACGAAACAGCCCATTCTTTGGAGTACGAAAATAATTTGTTACAAGGCTATATTCATGAGATATTCGCATTAAACGATCACGCCGCAACACTCTTTTCTAATCATAAAGAAAAGCTGCTACGTTACATCGAGAATCAGACTACATAAAAAAGACGATCAAGACAACAAAATTCATTGTGCTGATCGTCTTTTGTTTATTGTAAGCCTTTAATTATTAGCGAGCGTACTGGTAAAAATTGCTCTCCTGTATTTCCATAAGTTAGTATTACTTCGTCACCCTCTTGTAAATAAATTGCAAGAGGCTCCGTTTCTGCACTTACTAAATAATTTTCACCATTATTCAGTAAAAACGATACGATGGTAAAGTCACCGAGGCGCTCCTTATAAACGCGCAGTACTGTTCCACTTGCATTTTTCTCTTCTGCATTTGAACTACCATCTACCGTACTTCCACCACGGCTAAGTGCTGTTTTATATAATTTCAATGCTTCTTTCGGTGTTGTTGCATAAGCTGAAATTTCAGGATTTGCTGCGGACACGATGAAATAATTTTGTAAGAAGCCATTAGCATCTAGCACTGCTGTTAACCAACTTGCCTCACCATAAAAGTTATACAATACAGGCATTTCTCCTGCCCACTTTTTCTCAATAAATTTCTTTTCAATGATTTGCAAATTCCCTTGTGAATCCATATACGATTCATCTTGATTTCCTGTGTAATATGTCGCTTCCCCAGTTCGGGCATTCGTTAATGAGTAGCCAAGCATTGAATCCACGCCCTCTTTCGGACTTGTGAAGTCAGTGAAATAATACATATCGCCTGCCTCATCAAATATTGGGCTGACATTTGATTCCGTGCCTTCGTCTGAAGGTAATTTGACATCTTTCTTACCAAACATACTATTCCAGTAACCATGAACATATTTTCCATAATAGCTATTTTGTAAGCTTACTGTCTCTGGTGAAACGGCACCATCAATAAATGCCGGAACATCATCTAATTTTACAAGCTCAGATTTACCTGTTAATGCATCTACAAGTACAATGCCCTGTACATCAAAGCCATTTCGTGCAGAAATAAATTCCCCATAAGAACGGATATAGTATGGTTTACCGTCATCATCAATTTCTAGCTGAACATCTCCATAGAAAATAAGGAATGGATGTTGCAAGCGTATATGACGCTCTAAATTAGCATTTAAAAACGCAGAAGGAACGTATTTCATTTCCTGCGGGATAAATTTAGGATTGTCAGCTGAGTCCGTCGCACTCATCGTAAAATAACCTGGTGTCGTTTTACCATTCATCCATTTAAAGAACCCAGAAAATTCAACTGGTGCGATATAAACATACTCACCATTTACTTTTTGAATTTGTAAACGTCCTAGCTCGTAATAACTCGTATTCGGTACTTGCCCAAATGCTTTTTTCATTTTATTTCGGACGAATTTAGGTGGAACACTTGCTGGTGTTTGCGTTTCATCAAACGGCTTAATCTCAACTTCTTCTTTCATTTCCGCTGATTTGAATTTATCGTTAGCATTCCACAGTGGCGCGGACAATACATAGACCCCAACAACTAAGCTTGCTAAAAATAAAACACCTTTAATCTTTCTTTCAATACCACTTGCAAGAAATGCACCACATAAAGTGAGTAGTATAATTACTGGCCAAAAGACAAGCCAGTTAACATCAATTTTTGTCACATACAGCGCAATACCCGACGCTATAAAACCTATTACAAAAACACCAATAAAAAAGTAACCAACTACTTTTTTCGATTCACCATCTTCACGCTTCTTCGTTATTAGCGGTGTTAATAGTACACTCGCAATTAATGCAATGACTACAGAAGCTATTAATAGCTTAGTCATACCGTTCACCCTCTCCTCACTTACTGTCTACTTATTTACGGTTACATATTGAAAAAGTTTCAAACATAAGTTGAATTGGATACCTCTCCCCTTCACTTAATAGAAGAACATTGCGAGGTAAAAAGAGCTTATACTTGAAAAAGGAAATTTAAACACCGATAGAGAATTTCAATGTAAAGGAGCTGAAAAACTTGGCTAGAAAAATTTTGTTAACGTTTATCATACTATTTGGTCTTTATTATATTTTTTTCTTTTCACATATTGACCAAAGTTTGAAACTAATATTCAAAGTCATTCCTATGATTTTGATTATAATTATGGCTGCAACCCAAAAAGCACAATCAATTAAAAAATATCAACTGTTAATAGTTATTGGGCTAATATTTTGTATGGTAGGTGACTACACATTACAATGGTTTCTTATTGGTCTTTCAAGCTTCTTAATTGGCCATATTTTTTATATTTTTGCCTTTTCAAGTACAAATGAACAGCCAGTACCAACATGGGCGAAAATAGCATTACTGCTATATGGTGTATTAATGGCGGGCTGGATTGCCACTACTGTCTTTAAATCTGGTGAAACTATACTTACTTTTGCAGTTTTAGCGTATATTTCAATCATTTTAACAATGGGCTGGACTGCCATTCGCACTCGTTCTGCTTTCGCTATCATTGGCGCAATATTATTTATCGCATCCGATTCCTATTTAGCGATTAATAAATTTGTCATGCCATTACCTTTTTCACATGAAGTTATTATGATGACATATTATAGTGCTCAAATACTTATTGCCTTGAGCATCCTTCAATATTCCGAAATCCGAAGTAAAGTGGTACAATGAAAGTGCCTGGCACTCAAACAATTCAGAATTGTTTGAGTGCCAGACACCTACAAAGGAGGCCGTATATTCTATGAAAGAACAAGTAATCGAGCGATTAATTCGCTACGCAAAAATTGATACACAATCAGACTTCACAAGTGAAACAACTCCTTCCACTCAAAAGCAATTTGACTTATTGCATGTATTGAAGGATGAACTTGCCGCAATCGGCTTAACAGACATTACATTAGATGACAATGGCTACTTATTTGCAACACTTGAAGCAAATACAGATAAAGAAGTACCGACTATTGGCTTTTTAGCGCATGTGGATACAGCAACAGACTACACTGGTACAAATGTTAATCCGCAACGAATTGACAATTATGATGGCGGTGACATTCAATTAAACGAAAATTTAGCCATGTCTCCAACTGAATTCCCTGAACTAAAAAATTACATTGGGCAAACTCTAATTACAACAGATGGTACGACACTTTTAGGTGCGGACGATAAAGCGGGTATTGTTGAAATTATAACTGCTATGGAATATTTAATAAATAATCCTTCAATTAAGCACGGTAAATTACGTGTAGCGTTCACTCCTGATGAGGAAATTGGCCGTGGACCGCATAAATTTGATGTCGCTGCATTTGGCGCTGATTACGCATATACAATGGATGGCGGACCACTAGGTGAACTTCAGTACGAGAGCTTTAATGCTGCAGGTGTTAAAGTTATTACAAAAGGAACAAGCGTACACCCAGGTTCAGCGAAAAATAAAATGGTCAACTCTATCACAATGGCTATTGCTTTCCAAAACGAAATGCCTACAGATGCAGTACCTGAAAAAACAGAAGGCTATGAAGGTTTTATCCATTTAATGGGCTTTAAAGGCGCTATTGAACATACAGAGCTTTCTTATATTGTACGTGACCATGATCGTCAAAAATTTGAGGCGAAAAAACAATTAATGCGCGATGCTGCTGCCAAAATACAAGCTCAGTTTGGTAAGGATGCACTAACAATTTCTATCGAGGATCAATACTATAATATGGGTGAAAAAATTGAACCTGTAAAAGAAATTGTTGACATTGCACGTCAAGCAATGGAAAAATTAGATATTACACCGAATACATTACCGATTCGCGGTGGTACTGATGGCTCACAACTTTCTTATATGGGCTTACCAACGCCAAATATTTTTGCAGGTGGCGAGAACATGCATGGTAAATACGAATATGTATCTGCCGAAACAATGGAAAAAGCTACACAAGTTATTATTGAGATCGTGCAATTATTTGAACAGCAAGGCAAATAAGTCATTTTTTAATTCGAGCGATAAGAAACAATTTAAAACGAGGACTTTCTAAAAAGTCTTTAAGATATTAAAATCCGCTTCGCTCCTGATGGGTAAGGTACGACTAGTAAAGCTACTAGGCTCGTGCATTTGCTTTTTGTTAGGAGTCAACGCGGATTTTTTCTTTAATAATCAATTATGCCTCGTATAATTAATAACACATTTTTTATAGCCCGCTCGAAAGGCTACTCAATAAATCTACTACATATGCTGGGTCCTTTGATTGCAGGTGAATCTTCATTGTGAACTGCTCGTATATAGCATTTATTCATCTTTTATGGAATTAGCGGCCTCTGCTGAAGCAAGTTAAAGATTGCTCATTATGTAGATGGTGATTTCTCTATAACAATAACTGAATTTTCAAATTACATAAAAGTTAGGATGATGGATTTTGAAAGAAATTGCATTAGGCATTTTAGCTTCACTTTTTTTTGCTGTGACATTTATATTAAATCATGCAATGGAAATGCAAGGAGGCAGTTGGCTATGGAGTGCATCCCTTCGTTATTTCTTCATGCTGCCATTTTTACTAGCTATCGTCTTCTATCGTAAGGGCTTTTCACAACTAACTAATGAAATGAAAAGTAGACCTGTAGCATGGCTACTATGGAGCTTCGTTGGCTTCGTGTTATTTTATGCACCAATTACATTTGCTGCTGCATTCGGTCCGGGCTGGCTCGTTTCTGGAACATGGCAATTTACGATTGTCGCTGGAGTTCTACTCGCTCCCCTCTTTGTAACAGTAATTGCTGGAAAAACAGTGCGTCAAAAAATCCCGTTAATTTCTTTGCTTATTTCATGTGTTATTTTAGCAGGAATTCTACTTATTCAAGTACCACAGGCACAGTCTGTTCCAACAAAAAATCTATTATTAGGAATTTTACCTGTTGTAGTCGCTGCATTTGCCTACCCACTCGGTAATCGCAAAATGATGGAGGTATGCGGGGGACGTGTTGATACATTCCAGCGGGTGCTTGGAATGACAGTTGCTTCAATGCCTGCTTGGATTGTGATGGCCATTTATGCCATTTTAACAGTTGGACTGCCTTCATTAAGTCAAGTTCTACAATCACTACTAGTTGGGATTAGCTCAGGTGTAATTGCAACTATTTTATTTTTCATCGCAACTGATCGCGTTCGTGAACATCAAGGCAAGCTAGCCGCTGTTGAGGCAACTCAATCAACTGAAATACTATTTGTCATTATTGGTGAGGCGTTACTACTTGGAATTGCGTTTCCAGAGCCAATTGCTCTTGCTGGACTTGGTATTATTATTATTGGTATGTTGTTACATAGCTACTATACGATGGTGCTTGGAAAGAAAAGCGTTTCCCAACAATCTCCCCCTTCTGAGCAGTCAACTTAACAAAGGCTGTTAAACTATCTACCAATAAAAAAGGACGACTCATTCCGTATGAATGAGCCGTCTAGAGATTTTACGTTCCCAAAAAATGAGGGGGGTTTTAGGAGCGCTTTATGAACTAGCAAACTTCTGGAGAAAAGTAGCTAAAGTTCATCCTCTCTACACTTGTTTTGCAGAGAAGGAATAATCTTTACAATGATAATGATAATCATTATCAATTAAATTGTCAACTATTATCTTTAAATTATCTTAAAACTTTTTTAACGATTATAATGCTTTCTTAAGTGTCCGTCTATATTGCCATTGCTTTAGCTGAAAATGTAAAAAGCAACCGATACAAAACCCTGCAATTGCAACTGATGAAGCGATTGCTACCATCGTTGTAAAAACATACCCTACTACTTGCCAATTAAACAAAAATGCGACAAGACCACCAGCCAAACATATACTTGCAATACTTGAATTAAACTTTTGCTGCTGTGCATCCTCTGGTATGTACGCAGTAGGAGCTTTTTTCAAAAACAGCTTTCCAAATCGGATGATTGGATTAAAATTACATAATACACCGAGTAAATTGGCTACTAAAGGAATCGCTAATATCCATTCAAACCCTGTTAGCCATGTCAGTATGACACTTAACAGTATAGTCCACTGATTGAGTCGTACGAGCGGCCTTGGAATTGCATGTGGCAATGACATTTTAAAACCTACCTTTCAGATATGTTTAATGTATTTTACTACATTGCATTCCATTTGTGAAGTAAAAATGAATAACTTATAATTGAAGTTAATGATTGAAAAGAAAAGGTGATGACAATGCCCGCTTTAACGATGGATCAAGTCAGACAACTGAATTCCTACAGTATTTATACAACGGAGCCAAAACGAACGTTATTTACATTGGCTGATATACATAAAGACTTTTACCATCCTGATTTTTTAAATTTAATGATGGGCATTACAGATGCTGCAACAGAAACAGCAGCCATTTCCCATTTTGCACGTCGCTATGGTATGTTTTTCGCTATGCAGCTTTATATGCTTGCTGCCTACGATGAAGTATGGGATGGAAAACCCATTGAAATTCGCTTTGATGCAGCTAAGGAATTCAATAGCTTTACTGTCGCAATGTTCGTTAACCCTAACGATTGGCGTTATGTGGATGAAGATGAGCGACAATCAGTCATTGAAAAAATTTTATATGACGGGCATGTTATCGTTCAGCAACTGCGCAAAGTAACATCGATTTCACCCTTAACAATTTGGGAAAACTTCTTTGGCTACCTCCTTTGGCATTATCATATACTGTTGTCTAACCCCGGCTTGGCAGATCAAGCAATGGATGATATTGAAATTTTAGAGAACCCAAAAACATGGGCTCGCTTTTCACAAAAATCTTGGTGGGCGGAATATACTGGCGGTCAGAGCCCTACAAATTTAGTTAATGTTCCTGTCCGAAAATCTTGCTGCTTTTCAAAGGATATTCCCGGCCTACTTGCATGTGGATTTTGCCCACTTAAGAAATAACAAAAAGCCTTACTCTCACATTTGTGTGAAAAAGTAAGGCCTTCTTTTATTTAAATATATCTATTTTGTTAATTAACATTACGGTTATTTTTCATAGACAACGAACCAATCATTTTGGTCTTCATACATTGCAGTTCCCGTATAGCCCTCTTTCAAAAATTGCTGCTGTAAAGCCGTATCCCTCATTAAAACAGCTTTTTTCTCAGTATATACAGGTTGCTCCTGCTGTAGATTCTTATAAAAGATATAGCGTAATTTATCAACATACTTAATCTTCAAGCCCTTTATGACGAGCCCTTGAGAAAACTTATCTTTTAAGCTTGGAATATTATAAGGTTTAACTGTAGAGCAAACATAGTCATAGCAATCCAAATCAATTTCATTCATGACAATAGTCGCTAACGTTTTTTGTAATCCGTAGCCACGATAATGTGGTGAAACATTGGATATCTCCTGATATAAAACGCGATGGAATTGATCCTCAGCAATGCCGCAATCATATCCAAGATGCTCGTCATCAATAGGCGGATTTAATAATGCTCGAAAACCGATTAACGCATTATTAACGTATGCCCCTATCATCAAACCATTTCCCTGCAAAATGTATTCGAATTCTTCTGTAGTTAATGGCTGTAAAATGCTTTGATCGGGTAATGCTTCATATACCTCTTGCTGTAATTTCTGTATTGCTGGTAAATGCTGCAGCTGTAATTGAGTAACATAAAAAGGCGTTTCTCCAAGTATTCCTTCATAAATTCTTTCCATGTTGAAGCCCCCTTAAGCTGTTACTGTTGTTGAAAAATTGCATAGTTCCTTAAGTATTTCTTCATCTACATCTACACCTAAGCCAGGTTTTTCTGTTAAACAAATGAACGGAACATCATAGTGTAAATTGCCGATGTCCTTTGAAAATTTTAATGGACCTGTTAATTCTACACTTGTCATAATTTTTTTAGAAAATGCTACATGGAAACCAGCTGCAGAACCTACAGAAGACTCAACCATTGAACCAATTTGACATTCAATACCTGCCATTTCTGCCATTACCGCTAATTTCATAGCAGGGTAAATCCCACCGCACTTCATTAATTTAATATTCACTTTGTCTGCAGCGCGTTTCAAAATGATTTCACGCATTTCACGTACTCCACGAAGTCCCTCATCAATCATTAACGGTACATCGGATTTCGATTTAATTTCTACCATTCCATCAATATCTTCACTATCAACAGGCTGTTCTAACCAGTCGATATTTAAATCCTTTAGTGCTCGTAAACCTTGTAATGTTGTAGAAGCATTTCCCCACCCTTGGTTTACATCTACACGTATTGCAATATCCTCACCTACACGCTCACGTACTGCTTTTATGCGGGCAACATCTCGTTTAACTTCAGTTCCCACCTTCATTTTAAATGATTGATAGCCCATTTCCACGCGTTTAGCTGCCTCATTTGCCATTTCTTCAGGCGTTCCGATACTCAACACATGTGTAATTGGGAATTTCTCATGATAACGACCGCCAAGTAGCTGATAAACTGGAACCTGTAATGCTTTACCAGCAATATCAAAACAGGCAATATCTATTGCCGCTTTAGCAGCAGGTACATCTTTTACAATGTGATTCATTTTATCGTGAAGCTTCTCAAAAGCCATAGGGTCTTCTCCAATGATTGCAGGTACAAGTTGGTGTTTTAAAATAGCATACGTACTTTCCCATGACTCACCTGTAACATGTTCATCAGGTACTGCTTCTCCATATCCAACAATGCCTGTATCAGTTGTTATTTTCAAAATGATAGAAGGCATTGTATCATATGTAGCATAGCTAATAATAAAAGGATCAATAAGTGGTAATTGAATTGCAAAAATTTCTACTTGTTGGATTTTCATTTTATATCATACTCCTATATAATTTATAGTTGTCGTTAATATGTCGCTAATTATTTAAAAAATAATAGAAAAGGACAGATGCCTTTGTCTACTAAAATAGCAATTATATGTTCGAAACCTTTTAAGAATCGTATACTTAGTATCGCACAAAACATAGAGAATATTCAATTAGAATTTTATCTTTACAATCAGCCTTCTGATGCACCGTCTTTGTTAAAACAAATTAAGCCCTGTGATGCACTATTATTTGGAGGAACATTGCCGTATTTACATGCGCAAACATCTTTAGCAACATTACCGATTCCATGGAATTATTTAAAACAAGATGAGATGACAATTTCTACGACTTTATTATCTCTTATAGCGAACCAGGCAATTCCTTTACAAAGGCTTTCTATCGATGTCATGCACCCTATATTTGTTGATAACGTTCTTACGGAGATAGAATACACCGGTACAAAACCATATGTTCATTCTATTTCAATTACAGAAACGGCTGACGATGTTTTGCAAAAGCATATCGCTCTATGGGAGTCCAAACAAATTGACTATATCGTTACAAGCATTCATACCGTATTTGATGAATTGCAGCTACGAAACATTCCTGCTATGCGAATGCTAGATGCAACGAGTTCCATTATAAAATGTCTAGAAGAAACGAGATCACAATCTCTTCTTACTAAATCAGAATCCGCAAAGGCTGCCGTTGGATTTTTAGATATTCCTGAAACTAGTCATTGTTCGAATATTTTACAGCAAATAACCGCTACAACACATTCAACCTTCAAGCAAATTAGCTCTAACTATTTTGAGCTTTATACAACAGCAGGACATTTACAACATGCACTCGAAAAAGAAAATTTGCAGCATCTTATACAACAAATTGACGTTCCCTTTAGGCTTGCTTTTGGCTATGGACATTCAATTTTTGAAGCAGCCGAAAATGCTACACATGCATTAAAATTTGCCAAACCTTTTGAAATTTATATTTTGGATGAACATAAAAATTTATCTGGACCATTCCCTAAATCAGAAAGTAAACTCTCTTTAAAAACAAAAGATCCGTTTGTTTTACAAATGGCTAAACAGACAAGCTTAAGCCCATTAAACATTTCTAAAATTATTCAATTTAGCAAAGAACGACAGGCATCACAATTTACAGCGCAAAATCTTTCAGAGTACTTACAAGTTACACGACGTACGACTGAACGTATTATTAAAAAATTAGTTGATCATGGCTATGCTAAAGTTGTTGGCGAAGAAATGCCCCACCAACAAGGACGACCACGCACTATTTATGAATTGGACTTTGCAACCTATTAATATACAAGACAAGCCCCTACACAGCGCTTTTCATTGGCGAACGAAGAATCTCATCATACGGCATCAACCATGCTTAGAGCGTCTCTTCACTTTCCAATAGCAATCTATGTACTGGGGCTTGTCTTGTTTTGAATTTAAGCAAGACTCATTTTATTAGTCTGCTACAACCATATTATTCATCTCTTGTTCTTGCGCTTCTTTTTTTCGTTGCTTTGCCTCTTCAATCTGTTCTGGTGTCATCTTTACAATCGCAAATCCAACATAACCATAAATTATTGAAATAATTGGCACAGCAAAGTTAAGAATTGCATAAGGTGCATATTCCATCGCACTTACACCTAATGTCGCTAAAATAAATACGCCACAAGTGTTCCAAGGGAAGAATACAGATGTTAATGTTCCCCCATCTTCTAGAGCACGCGATAAATTTTTTGAGTGCAAGCCACGTTTTTGGTAAACGTCAGCAAACATTCGTGAAGGGACAACAATTGATATGTACTGCTCAGAACATGTCGCATTTGTTGTAATACATGCAGCAATTGTTGAAGCAATAAGGCTACCTGTAGATTTAGCAAACTTAACGACAACATCCATAAGTGCCTTTAACATGCCTGAATATTCTAGGACCCCACCAAAAGTCATGGCAACAATTGTCATTGAAACCGTATACATCATTGAATCTAAGCCACCACGATTAAAGAGGTCGTCCACCATTTCATTTCCTGTAGAAATCGCAAACCCTTCTTGTAAGGCATGGACAGCCATAGTTGGTGATCCACCTTGTACAAAAATTTGTAATAAGAAGCCTGAAATAACCCCAATAACTAATGCTGGGATTGCCGGAACTTTTTTTGCCACCATTACAATAACGCCAACTGGGACAAGTAATAACCATGGAGAAATCACAAAGCTTTTTTCCATCACATCAAGCGTTGTCATAATTTTTTCTGAATCCATCGATACATCAGCGAAACGTCTTCCCATAAAGCCAAATGCGACAAGTGTAATGATTAATGCGGGAATAGTTGTGTAAAGCATATGTTTTATATGATCAAACAAGTCTGTGTTTGTTAGACCTGCTGCTAGATTTGTAGTATCAGATAAAGGTGACATTTTATCACCAAAATAAGAACCTGAAATAACTGCTCCTGCAATCATTGGTGCGGGAATACCCATACTTAAACCGATCCCCATACCAGCGACACCGATTGTTGCCATTGTTGACCATGAGCTCCCAATCGCTAGCGAAACGATTGAACATAATAATAAAATCGTTACTAAAAACCAAGCTGGAGAAATTAATTTTAATCCGTAGAAAATCATTGTGGCAACGACTCCTCCACCAATCCACGCACCTATTGTCAATCCAACTAAAATGATAATGACAATGGCCGGAAGAGCTAGGCGGATACCTTTATACATCATTTCCTCAATTTCCATCCACTTAAAACCATGCATTTTGGCAACAATCGCTGCTACAATTGTTCCAACAATCAATGGCACGTGAGGACTCTGCTCTAACATAACTACTGTAACAAGCATCGTAGTAATCATTATTGCGAAAGTTAGGAGTGCCCAACTCGCACTAATTTCCTTTTTCATTGTCCCATCCCCTTTTTTTGCACCCAATGACAATTTACTATTTCACAAGTGCAAATATATTTTTACGATTTTTAGCTTAATATCCCAAAAATAGAAAGTCAACGCAAAAATTTTATGCTTCTATAGCAATTTCGACTGTTAAAGGGAAAAAAAACGCTTCCAAATAGCTTTTATAAACCATTCAAAACAGCGTATCTTTATGCATTTCTGCTGTTTATAGGCAATCTAAAAAAGGTTCTACCCAACGTAAATTGTTGGATAGAACCTTTTCAAAATATTCTACTTATTTTCAGGCTTTTTTTCTAATACACAAGCAAGTACTTTCGATGCATCTATTAACGCACTTCGTTCAAAAGTCATTTTTGGGTGATGTAACCCAGGGCCTAAATTAGCACCAATTCCAATCATCGTTGCCTTTAGCTCTGGTTTTTTCACTGTATAAAAATGAAAATCATCGCTACCAGGTGTTGTAATTTCCTCAGCTAAAAATTGCTCGCCAAGTGATTCTAATATAGCGTTTTTAGCCATACGAGCAGCTATAGGCGAAACTTCTGCACCAGGCGTGAAATCGACCCATTTCCATTTCAGTTCAATTTCAAACTGCTGCTGAATTGATTTCAAACCTGCTTCAATACGGCTTCGAAGCAACTCAAGCTGATCATTATGCTGTGCCCGAATATCCATTGCAAAGCTTGCAGTACCTGGAATAATATTCGTGCTACCACCATCCGCAATAATCTTTGTTAATTTTGCAGAGTGCGGCTCGAACGGCGACAAATGGATACTATTTAACATTAACTGGATAGCCATAATAACATCAATCGCATTTTTCCCTTGGTGTGGTCTTGCACCATGTGCATCTGTGCCATGAATAGTCCCATCTAAAAAATACGCTGCTCCATGATGGATAGCAGGTGAAACCTTTCCTAAAGGAAGCTCTTCAATAGGTCTCAAATGGACACCAAATAAATGTGAAACTCCATCTACAGCACCACGATCAAATGCGGCACAAGCACCATTTCCTACTTCTTCAGCAGGTTGGAAAATAAATCGTACACGATGTTGTAACGGTCGATCTTTTAGTAACAATAATGCTCCTAGAACCATTGTAATATTGGCATCATGACCACACGAATGGTTTGCCTGCCATTTGCCATCTACCTCTTGCCATAGTGCATCAATATCTGCACGAACTGCAACGATCTCATCGCCTGTACCAATTTCTGCAAGCAACCCTGGTACATCGCCTAACAAACGGTATGAAACGTTTAAATCATCTAATATAGATGCAATTTTTTTTGTTGTTTCATACTCCTTCCAGCTTACTTCTGGATAATTATGAAAATGTTCAAACCATTGATACATTGTTTCTTCTAACATTGCTGCACTTGTCATAACTACACCTCGATATACCTTTTTTTCTCCCCCATTATACATGAAAGCTTTTTAGAAAAGTATATATGAAATTAGTACTATATTCATTTAAATATCATATAACTTAATATTAAGAGTATGTTTAAAACCTTCTTACTATTTTATGTAAACTTCATACAAATTGTGTCTGTACAATTTGTATACATATCAAAGGGCTGTGCTAAAAGATATAGTTCTACTTTTAGCACAGCCCTTTTGAAAAATGTTTTATAAACTTGTAAAAAACCCCTCTGGATATTCTTCATAATGTATTTGAATTGGTTGCTCCTCATTGTTTTGGTCAGTAATTTGTAATTCCGACTCCTGGTCCATCAAATATGTTTCAAATTTCGATTTTAAAATGTGCTCCATTTCGTTACCTCCTTTATTAATAGAATTTTCCGATAAAAGAATTATATACTAGCTTTTTATTAAAAATCAACAAATAATACTCATTATGCATAATAAATATTAATTTCATCTCATTTCGAGATAATAAAACTTTAAATTTATTGCAGTTCCACGTAAAAATCATGCCTTATTCTTTTTTGAAATCTAAAAATAGATAGAGGAAATGGAAAAAGTGTTAGATTGACTGTAATCAATCTAACACTTTTTCGCCATGTCTTTGATGTCCGCTACGGCGCGCGCTTTCCGCGGGCACATCGTAAGCCACAACCGTCGCTGTCGCGCCGCCTGTTGCGTCTTACGTTTTGTGCTGTTCCCGCAGGAGTCACTCGCCTTCGCTACCATCGTTCACTTCTATTTTTTTATTTACTGCAATAGATTGAACCTCTAAGGCTTCATTTTTATTACATTAGCGAAAAAATGCCATTAATCTATCACTTTTTACCGCATCGTTAATGTCCGCTACGGCGCGTGCTTTCCCTGGGCACATCGTAAGCCACAACCGTCGCTGTCGCGCCGCCTGTTGTGGCTTACGTTTTGTGCTGTTCCCGCAGGAGTCACTCGCCTTCGCTACCATCGTTCATTTCTAATTTTTTATTTACTGCAAAAGATTGAACCACTAAGTTTCATTTTTATTACATAGCGGAAAAATGCCCTCAATCTATCACTTTTTCGCCATGTCTTTGATGTCCGCTACGGCGCGTGTTTCCGCGGGCACATCGTAAGCCACAACCGTCGCTGTCGCGCCGCCTGTTGCGTCTTACGTTTTGTGCTGTTCCCGCAGGAGTCACTCGCCTTCGCTACCATGGACTTTTGCTTTTATTTTATAATACAGTTTGAAATTTTATTATTTTTTAATTAAGCAGTCACACTTTTAGTATGGCTGTTGTCATTATCAGTACCGTTTCCACCATATTTGTGCTGTGTTAAAATTTGAATTACTACAAGTACAATAAAAATTCCAAGTCCTGCCCAGTCTGAAAACTTTTCAGGATAGATAAGCAATAGACCAGCTACGATAGCAAACAAACGCTCAATCCATAGAACTTTACGGTACCAGAACCCTATTACGCCAGCACCGATTGCGACCATCCCAGTAACAGCGGTAAATACTACCCATAAAATTTGAGGTATCGTCGTATCTATCATTAATAAAGCTGGCGAGAAAACAATCATATATGGAATAATAAATGCTGCAATAGCAAGCTTTGCAGAGTTAACGCCAGTCTTAATTGGATCTCCACCTGAAATACCAGAAGCAGCAAATGCGGCGAGTGCTACAGGTGGTGTAATATCGGCAATGATACCAAAGTAGAATACAAAGAAGTGTGCCGATAATAAAATAACAACTGGCACTAATTCTTGTGGTGTATTTGGCGATAATAATGCCACAATTGCAGGTGCTGCTATCGTTGACGTAATAACGTAGTTTGCCGTTGTTGGGGCACCCATTCCTAAAATTAGTGATGCAATCATAACGAAAACAAGCGTTAAAATAATGCTTCCCCCTGCTAATGCTACTAAACTATTAGCTAAACTTAATCCTAGGCCAGTTTTAACAACTACTCCGACAATGATACCTGCACAAGCTGTTGCTGCTACAACACCCAATGCCGTACGAGCGCCCTCCACTAACGCATCGACAATATCTTTTGGTTTTAAACGAGTATCTTTGTTGAACATTGTTACAGCAATTGAAATAACAATTCCGTAAAGTGCAGCATGCATAACAGGTGTTCCGGTTAACATTAAAACAATAATAGCAATAATAGGTAGTAATAAATATATCTTCTTGAATACTTCTTTACGATTAGGCATTTGATCATCACGTAAGCCTCTTAAGCCGACCCGTTTTGCTTCAAAATGGGTCATAATCCAAATACCTGTAAAATAAAGCAACGCAGGAATTGCGGCTGCTTTTGCAATATCCCAATATGTAATTCCGCGTCCTATAAATTCTACCATTAGAAACGCCGCGGCACCCATAATCGGAGGCATTAACTGACCACCAGTAGAAGCTGCTGCTTCAACTGCACCAGCAAATTCTTTACGATATCCAAGTTTTTTCATCATCGGGATTGTATACGAACCTGATGTTACAACGTTGGCCACAGAACTTCCTGAAATCATCCCTTGTAGGGCACTTGAGAAGACAGCTACCTTAGCTGGACCACCAATTAATTTTCCAGCGAAAGCTACAGCTAAATCATTAAAATACTGACCAACCCCTGTTTTTACAAGGAACGCACCAAATAATAAGAACACAAAAATAAATGTAGCAGATACACTAATCGGTGTTCCTAAAATACCATCTGTCGTAAAATACATAAGGTTAACGATACTTTCAAAATCTTGCCCTCTGTGCGCCATAAAGGCAGGGAAATAAGGACCAAAATAAGCATAAATCAAGAAACAAGTCGCGATAATCATAATCGGTAAGCCTACCGCTCGGCGAGCAGCCTCAAGCACGAGAACGACAGCAATTAAACCTACTAAAAAGTCCAACTGTGTGATGGTACCATTACGATTAACAAGCTCCGTATAATTTAATGCCCAATACGAACCTACAACTACAGATAATAACGATAAAATATAATCAAACCATGCAATTTTATGCTTTGGCGCTTTTCTTCGAGCTGGGAATAATAAGAAAATAAGTGCTAACCCAAACCCTAAGTGGATAGTCCGTTGAATCGGTGCTGTAAATTGCCCGAAAATCGCAGTATATAATTGAAACAATGAAAATGCTAATAATCCAAAGAAGATTACATGCTTCATGATTCCTGAAATCGTACGCACATTTGATTCAATATCGTACTTTTCAAGTATTGCTTGTTGCTCTTCTGCCGATATTTGTTCAAATTGTTCTTTTACTTCGTTGTTGCGTTCCTTCAGTTTTGTCATTTCAACCTAACTCCTTTCCATCTTTCATAAAGTGATAATCGCTTCACCTCAAATAAATAGGATTTACCCCTTTGTAAATCTTTTTTTAAATCATATTCATAACTTTTATAAACAAACACAAGATCTAAGTCTAAATCCCCAATAAAAATTGTGAAATTATCAATGACTTCCTTGTCAAATTGCAGAAAATACTTACCATCTCGTTGTGTTAATGTTTGATTTTCTTCCGCGTAACCCGGCATACCAACCGCTAAGTCTTCATACTCCATTCCTAACATTTGAATACGCTTCTTTTCTACGCATCGATAATATTCAAACACATCAGATTTATGGATTGAATGTGTGTACCTTATACTGAAAGCATTATCAGCAGCAAATGGTATATAATGCACTTTCGGATTGTCTATACGTGTTTCTGTAAATGCGAATACCTTTTGAAGAGGAAGAAAAATAATTATGCCAAAGCATATACAACATAAGGCTATAACAAAAACCACTTTCCTCTTTCGCATCACATCTATTCCCCCACTTTAAAAACTATCCGCTTTTTTGTTTTGCCTTAACGAATCAAAAAGGACCCGAAGCTTTACGCAATCCGAGCCCCTTTGTCTGTTTAGGAAAATGCTTATTCAATGTCGAGAATATTCACATCACATAGTCAAACTAAGAGCAAATAAAAGCTTTCTCATTAGCATGGAACTTATGTTTTTTATTTCTTTTCATCAAAGTATTTTTGTGCGCCTGGATGAATATCAATGCTGATACCATCTAAAGCCGTTTCCGCTTTAATAAATGCACCTTTTGCATGCGAAATCTTATCCGTGTTGTCATAAATAGCTTTCGTCATAGCGTAAACAACATCGTCTGGTAAATCTTTTTTCACTGCCAACATCGCAAGTACAGAAACTGTCTCCGTATCTTTTGCAATACCGTAAGTACCAGCTTTTACTGTGTCTTTTGCATAGTAAGGGTATTTGGCAATTAGCTCATCTGCTTTCCCAGCATCTACACCGATAATATTGACTTTTGTTGTTGCATTTAATGCTTCTACAGCTCCTGTTGGTGTACCAGCCGTAATAAATGCAGCATCAATTTGTCCTGATTGAAGTCCATCAGTAGACTCACCAAAATCAAGATTTTGCGCTTTTACGTCATCCATTGTTAAGCCATGGATTTCAAGTAATTGTTCAGCATTCGCATAAGTCCCTGAACCTGGAGCACCTACAGAGACTTTTTTCCCTTTTAAATCAGCATATGTTTTAATACCTGAAGCTTCTGTCGTCACTAATTGCACAGTCTCTGGGTAAAGGGCACCTAAAGCAGCAATCGAATCGATTTTTTTACCATCAAACATTAATTTTCCTTCAGTTGCGTAATAAGCAATATCCGTTTGTACAAACGCAATCTCACCTTTACCATCTTGCAAAGCAGTCATATTAGCTGCAGATGCTTGAGAAACTTCTGCTGTTGTTTTAATGTCTGTTTCTGTTGTAATTAAATCAGCAAATGTACCACCTAATGCATAGTAAGTACCTTGCGTTCCACCCGTTAATAAACTTAAATATTCTAGCTTATCAGAGCCAGTACTACTATCAGTTCCACATGCAGCTAAAATAAATAATGCAATGGCACTTAATAGCATTAACAATCTAAATTGCTTTTTCTTCATATTAATCTTCCCCCTTTTGGAAATATTATAAGAATCTATTTAAAATTATCAAATTAAGTATAATTATGTCAATCTATTTATAGTAAATTCAGATAATTATATTTATACTCTTTGTCCCATTCATCAATTATCACTACTTACAAATAAACTCTCATTTACCCTTTATTTATCTCTAATAAACTATTAAATTATATTTTATCAGAAAATATAATTAATTTAAAATGTATACATTTTGTATAAAAATTACATTACACCCTTTACCAATGGTCCTTATTACAAAGAAAAGACTGTATCTAAATTTTCCATAGATACAGTCTTTCTATCGCCCTTATTGAATAACCCCACATGCAATTCTTGCACCAGAATTACCAGAAGGATCCGTTTTATAGTCGTCTGCTGATTCATGAATAACTAACGCTGTACCTTCTCCATCAAGTAAGGAGTTTTCTACATTTTTTTGTAAAGAGACACCTTCAGCCACGAAATTTAAATCTACAGTACCATCTTCACCAATTTCTAAATTTGGTAAGTCACCTAAGTGATAGCCCTTTGGATTTAATGTACCATGCTCTTTATGTGTCGGATTAAAGTGAGGACCCGCCGATTCAAACGTTGGTGGTTCACATTTTCCTACCGAATGAATATGAATACCATGTGTTCCTGCTGGTATGCCACTTAATGCTAATGTTACTTTGACTCCATTGTCCTCTTCTTCAAAATAGGCATTTCCATAGCTTTCATTGTTTGAACCAATTACTTTTGCAGTTGCCGTTAAAGTTGATTTTGGAGCGTTTACAGCTACTTTATCCTCTTTTTTATCAAAGAAGCTGCATCCTCCGACAAATACGGTCAATGAAATAATGAACATTGATATTTTTTTCATGTTATTACCTCCTCTATTTCTGATGGTACCCATCTCACCGATTACTTATGCAATATGTACTGGTGATTTCCCATCACTTTTCAAAAGGTAATACAATAACTTCTGCATCTTACCAGCTTTGTATGAAGTAATGCTACTGTGAAGAATACTGTCCAAGTCGCTCCCTTTATAGCATGTATGGTTCTAACAAACAAACCATGTGCTAGCGATGGTTGCTACTGACAGGGTGATTTTTAGAAATCAATGGAGCCGTTATTTAAAATGAGAAAGGACTATATCTATATAAGATATAGTCCTTCTCTATTATGATTGAATTACGCCACATGCAATTCTTCCACCAGATTCACCAGTGGGATCAGTCATGTAGTCGTCCGTTGATTCATGAATAACGATCGCAGTACCCTCTCCATCAAGTAAAGAATACTCTGCATCTTTTTTCAAAGTGACACCTTCTGCCATAACAGTCATTTTGGCCGTGCCATCCTCAGCTATTTCTAAATTCGGCAAGTCTCCAAGGTGGTGACCATTTGGATTATCCTTCCCATGCTCTTTAAAAGTTGGGTTAAAGTGGCCACCAGCTGTTCCGAAATCTGGACCTTCACATTTTCCAGCTTCATGTATATGCATGCCATGTAATCCTTTTGCCTCTGCAGGAAAACCACTTAAATTTAATGTCACCTTGACACCATTATCCTGCTCTTCAAAATAGGCATCTCCATAGCTTTCATTATTAGAGCCTATAACTTTTGCAGTTGCTGTTAAAGAAGAGTTAGCTTCCTCCTTATTACTAGCACACCCAACCAAAAATACACCTAAAGAAATAATCAATAAAGTTGTCAGTTTCATTAAATTACCTCCTTTTTTTATAGTTTATCACCTGTCTAAATAATTGTGCAACTGATAACTAGGCATTTATCCTCATAGTAAAAAATAAGGATTTCTCAGAAAAAACACTGAGAAATCCCTATTTTAATTAATTTAAAATTTTTACTGTAACTGTTCTTACACCCCAATTACGGGCTTGTCCATCTGATGGAATAAAAACATCAATTTTATTTCCTTTTATCGCACCGCCAGTATCAGCAGCAATCGCTTCACCATACCCTTCAACCCATACCTTTGTTCCAAGAGGAATAACTCTTGGGTCAACAGCAATTACTTTTAAATTTGGATTTGAGCGTATATCGGTCCCGTTCGCTGTAATACCTGAGCAACCTGTACAATATGCCGTATAAGCCGTAGCACGCATCGTATATGTTTGGCCATCTTGGTTAGATGGCGCACTCGTAACTGTTGTTACAGGCTTTGGTGTAGTTTTTTTCACAGTACTCGAAGAACTAGAAGTACTCGCTACACTCTTTTCAGTTTTAGGTTTTGCTGCAGATGCCTTAACAGCTAAAGCGTCACCAACTAAAATTAAATCAGATGAAAGGTTGTTCCATTCTTGTAAATCTTCAACTTCCACATTATAAACTTTTGCAAGGCTGAATAATGTGTCGCCAGCCTCAATAAGATGAGTCTCGTCGGTCGTATCCTCTTTTAAAATTCTTTCGATACTTAAGGCTTGTTCCGGATCAACCCATATGGTATCAATTTCATCTAACTCCTTCAAATCCGCTAAACTCAAATTAAAAATATTGGGTAATCCCCACAGTGTCTCGCCAATCTGACCAGTATATGCTGCCTTAGCGGGAGTGGCACTCCCGAACATCCCCATGCCAAGAGTCAATGCTACAGCTAATGCTATCGCTTTTTTCTTCATAATAAGTAATACCTCCAGTTGTTTAATTTTCTGCATTCCGTTGCTAGCACACTAGAGAATTAGGCTCTTAAATTATGCACGCAATATTGTAGAATGCTTCTAAATTTCACAGGACATCGGACCTGATATTACAAATTATTACTATTTAAACAAGATTTTATACAATTCCAATCATTTTTTTAGCAAATTAAACATTTAAATGGAAAATATAGCTCGTATTACTACTAACCATTTGCATATTTTATATAATGGAAATACAGCTTATGTAACCGATAATATAGTAAAGGGGGTATCTAATAGATTCAATCTTTTAAAGTAGAAATTTCTTATGGTGCTAGTACAGTTAGTACTAAGCGTAGAATATGAAGGGGCTCAATTATGTCGCTATACATACTTATAGTTTTTAATATCCCTTTTAATGTAAAATAAATCTTAATTAACATAATAATAACAATTTAAATATTATTAGTATTATCTATAGTGCAACATAGTGAGGTTGTATACTAATCTGAAAGTTGGTGTCCTACTGTGATTCGGGTAATTATAGCAGACGATGAGCCGTTAGCTCTTTTAAACATGGAAAAAAAGTTAGAAGAATTTGATTCAGTAGAAGTTGTTAAAGCATATTCAACAATTCACGACTTGCTGGATGAGGCACCGACATTGGATTTTCATGTAGCCTTTTTAGATGTAGAAATGCCAGGTATGAACGGTTTGGAGATTGCTCAATTATTAAAAAAATGGAAAAAGGATGTCCGTATTGTATTTGTAACCGCGTATCGAGACTATGCTGTTCAGGCTTTTGAAATTAATTCTCTCGACTATTTATTAAAGCCCATTTCTAAATCTCGTCTTGAGACAACTATTAATAGAATACAGGAACTCTTCCAAGTAGATACAACAGTCTCTAAACAAGTACAGCAGATTGAGCCTTCCCTTAGCATCCATTGCTTAGGTGGATTCACCGTCTTCCATAACAAGAACATCGTCCATTGGCGAACAGTAAAAACAAAAGAGTTGTTTGCCTTTCTCTTTTCTAATCTCAACAGTCATATACTACGCGATACAATCATTGATGCCTTATGGGCTGAAACAGAATACAAAAAAGCAAGAGTTCAACTGCATACAACGGTTTCTTATTTACGTACAACTCTTTCATCTTTAGGCTATTTCAACGTATTGCAATATGCAAACGGGTGTTATATTTTACAATTAGAAAATTTCCATTGTGATGTTCTGGAATTGGAGCAAATGTTAAAAAACAAAGAAGAGTTTGGGGAATTTGATGTAGAAAAAGCAGAATTATTTATTCAAAATTATCACGGAGAGTATATGGCGACACTAGATTACTCTTGGATTCATAGTAAAGCAAATTTTATTCTTAACCAACTTATACTTTTACTTAGTTATTTAGTCGAGCATTATACAACAAAACAGAATGCAAAAAAAAGAGAGCAAACGTTACTATTGATGATTGAGTATAATCCTTATGCTGATAATACTATCCAAAAACTTATTCAACATTATATCGAAGAAGATAATCGCGCAAATGCAGTAAGAGTATACAAAACCTTTAAGAAAAACCTGTATGTAGACCTTGGTATTCTACCCAATCCAGAGACCATTGCGTTATATGATACTATTGCGCAAGAATAAAAATAATGTAGCTGCCTCCAAACAATCGTTTTCCAGAGACAGCTACCTTTCTTTTTAGTTCATCGAATTAACAACACTTGATAAACCCTCAACTATACGTATACAATTTCTTCCTGATTGTTTTGCTTCATATAATGCTTGGTCAGCAATAGCAATTAACTCATTTGGGCTGCTAAAAGTGGAAGCAAAAACTGTTACACCTGCAGATAAAGTAACAGGGCGTCCACTAGGATTTTCTGCTAACGCTTGTTTAATCCGTAAATCTTCTGCTAAGTTGACAGCGTCTTCGATTGCAGTATTCGGTAAAATAACCATAAACTCCTCGCCTCCATATCTAAAACAGCTCCCCTGCTGATGCACACTTTCCTTCATTTTGCTTGCAAATGCTTTTAAAACTTCATCACCTACTGTATGACCATATGTATCGTTCACATTTTTAAAATCATCTAAATCAATTAATATTATGGCATGTGGCACTTTTTCTGTAATTAATTTGTTTAATACATGATCCATACTTCGGCGATTTGGAATTCCAGTTAATGAATCTAATTTCAACTGGTCAGTCAATTCATCAATTGTATTTTGTGAGTCTGCAATCGATTGTAACATGACATTTTTCAAGTTACTCGCCTCTACATACCAGTCATCAACTGATTGTAAAGAGCCTATTTTATTGCCATTCCGTCCACATTTAGAAATTTCTTGTAGAGGTCGGGCAATTTTCAAAGTTAGCCATAACACAAATACGAAAACGATTACAAACATTAATAATAAAGGCAATAATACTTTTTTTAAGAACATACTTATAGAGATAACATCTTCATTTTGCACCTGATTTACGGCTTGTTTAAACTTTTCCTTTGTTAAACCTTCTGTTTCAGCATTTTGTAATCCCTCTTGTACATATTTTTCAGCTATGTCCGAAACTTCTGCTATATACTCTTCCTGCATGACAAGTTTAGATTGTACGAGCATTTCGTTAAAACTTTGATAACTAATCCAAATACTGATACTAGATGTAACGAATACAACAATAATCATCATACTAATAATGACAAACGATAAATTTAACTTGAGTTTCTCCACAATAGATCATTTCTCCCATTGAGATGATATTTTGCAAAAGCTATATTGATTTCAATATTAAAAGTTTTTATTTTAACATCATACGTCATACCTCTTAAAAAATACTTAACAACTAATAGTTTTAACCTGTTTCCGAAGAAGTTAATTACTCAAAAAGAACTAAAAAACTTCTTTTTAGTTACATAAAGTTTTCTTTTATAAAAAAGTCCGTTTTCTTTTTCTTCATTCCATGGCATGGTAAAACGAGACAATAAATTATTTTGCTTACAGGAGGCTCTATGTAGCGTTGAAAAAGACCATCGTACGACATTTACTAATTATCGCTTTGATTTTTATCGTCCTTACTATCTTCCGCATACTTTGGCTAGCATATTTTATGCCTTCTAATGACCAACCAACTGCACAAGCTGGTATTTTAGATATGCGCAACCATTCTTTATCAGAGAATGAAGTTTTTCAAATGAATGGTGAATGGATTTATTATCCTGAAGTATTGTTAGATACGACTAGCTCCCCTCATCCAGATCAAACTATTAGAACTATTCCTATGCAAAAGGTAGCAGCAAAAACCCAACACTATGGCACTTATCATTTAAAAATTTTGTTAAATGCTAATGATGGTTCAGATTACCGATATGCAATTCAAGTTCCTGCCATCTCAACTGCCTCAGCATTGTATATTAACGGCAAACTTGTAGGACAGTCAGGTGAAGTATCAACAAATGCTAGTAATCATAAAGGGCAGGCCGCTCCTTACACTGTATATTTTACAGAAGAGCAGCCCGAAATTGATGTCATTTTACAAGTATCCAATTTTGATACGCCGTCGAATGTACTTATAACTAAGCGACTTTCATTTAGTTCAGCATCCGCTATGACGCACTATCAACTCATTACGGAATTATCACTAGTAGCTATTTCAATGTTACTCATTTTATTTGCATTGTTTAGCATTCTTGTCTTTATCTTTATTTATCGCAAAAAAATAGTATTGCTGTTTACAGTAGGCTTTCTTTTACCTTTGGCAGATGAACTCATTACACACGACCGTTCAATTTTGGATTGGTTTCACTTAGACTACGTATGGTCAATGAAACTATCAAATATTATTTATCTTGGAGCTTCATTTTTCTTTGTGCAATTTATTCGCATCTTGTTAGTTAAATATCAACAAGCAAAATATTTTCGATTGTTCTCAATGTTATATACATTAGGAGCACTTCTCATTGTGCTATTACCTATCCAATGGCTATACACAGCAAACCTAGTGTTTTTCATGCTCTATATTGTTTCCTTTTTATATG
This sequence comes from Lysinibacillus sp. NPDC097162, assembly GCF_044762185.1. Taxonomy (NCBI): domain Bacteria; kingdom Bacillati; phylum Bacillota; class Bacilli; order Caryophanales; family Bacillaceae; genus Lysinibacillus; species Lysinibacillus sp. NPDC097162. Next base: position 393,479 of record NZ_JBIWDT010000002.1, read on the forward strand.
TTTTAACGCTTGCCTTGAAGGAGTACATAGGTAATCAGGAAAGTTCGGCTTTTATTGCGTTTACAGCCATTGGAACAACAAACGGTATTATATGGGGCCTGATAAAAATGTATTTTGTGTTAACTATTCCGTTCTATCCATTCGACTATTTAATGATTGCACTTGGCTTTTCAGGTTATTGGTTTAAACGTTTTTATGAAAACCAACAACAAATTAATCTGTTAGTTGCTCAATTACAAAGAGACGGGGAATTAAAGGATGAATTTTTATTAAGTAATGCACAGAAATTATGGGATCCTATGAATAAAATGATTACCTTGGGTCAAACAATCTATGATAATCCAAACAATAGTTTCGTCACAGAGGATAAGCAGAATTTAAAATATTTAATTGATATTGGACGAAGCATGTCGTTTACGCTAAATGATATATTGGATTATACACGCTTAAAAGATGGGAATTTACATCTCCATAAGAAAAATGTGCGTATTCAAGGAATTGTTTCAGGTATTTTTGATATGCTACGTTTTATTTCAGCTGGAAAACAAATTCAAATGACTTCTACCATTGCACGGAACTTCCCTCGTGTACTAGCAGATGAAAAACGACTTATTCAAATACTTTTCAATCTCTTACACAGCGCTATTAAATATACGAACGCTGACTTAATAGAAATAAGCGCAACAATTGAAAAAAATATGGCCGTTATTCATATTAAAGATACAGGCTCTGGAATAGAAAAAAAGGATATGATACTCCAGGATCATCTATTTTCTTCTGATCAAGGGAGTGAAGATAATGATAGAATGCATCTAAGTTTACTGGTTTCTAAGCAACTAATTGATTTACATGGAGGGTCATTACTAATCTATTCTAGTCCGAATAAAGGCTTTGATTTATTTTTCACCATACCGATTGCCGATGAGATGGAAAATGAGGAACAGATGAATGAGGAACAACAAGAGAAGGTACTTTTATCAGCAAGTACTACAAACTTAGAGGCCATACCTTCTGAAAAACAGTTTAAAATTTTAATGGTTGATGATGATCCTGTTAATTTAACAATGATGCGAAGTTTATTTTCCGCCACAGAATATGACATTACAACAATTACAAGTAGCGAAAAGGTACTGGAGTTGTTGCCTACGCAAAGGTGGGATTTAGTTATTATTGATGCTATGCTCCCTTATATTTCTGGGTATGCTTTAATTGAAAATATTCGCGAGCATTATTCCTTACTAGAGCTACCAATATTATTGTTAACTGCTCGAAGTAATCCCGAAGATGTTTATACAGGATTTGCTCACGGTGCAAATGATTATGTAACAAAACCTATTAATGCGCTGGAACTAAAAGTACGGTGTCGGGCTTTAATCGACTTAAAATATAGCATTAATCAGCAACTACATTTAGAAACTGCTTGGCTTCAGGCACAAATACAGCCTCATTTTTTATATAATACGCTTAATACAATTGCCTCACTTAGTACAATTGATCCAAATCGAATGATTGATTTAATGCACCATTTTGGTAATTATCTACATGCGAGTTTTGATGTAAGGAATTTACAACGAGTTGTACCACTTCGTGATGAACTAGAACTTGTCCGTTCGTATCTTTATATCGAACAGGAACGTTTTGGGGAGCTATTACAAATTGATTGGGATATCGATGACCATATTCAAATTGAGATACCCCCTATTTCATTGCAAACTTTGGTAGAAAATGCATTACGCCATGGTGTATTGAAACAAAAAGACGGCGGGACTGTTTGTATTCGCATCAAAGAGTATTCAGATTATGTAACCGTAAGTGTTATAGATGACGGTATTGGTATAGAAGCCAGTACATTAACACAATTGCTTTCCGATACTAATACAACTAGTAGAGGCATAGGCCTACGCAATACTGACCTACGCCTTAAAAGAATATATGGGCAAAGGTTGCAAATTAAAAGTACACCGAATGAAGGCACAACAATCACCTTCAACATCCCAAAATAGTGCCAGGCACTCACACAATTCTCACACAATTTATGGATAGCCAAATAAAAATCCACTGCGTCTCCCGCGGCTTACATTGTGCCCGCGGAAAGTGCAGTGGATTTTTTTGGTTTAAGAATCAAAGTGCCAGGCACTCACACAATTTTCACAATTTAAGACGCTGTTTTTTTGCATGCATCGATTACCAAATTACGGGCTTAGCTACCATTAGCCATAGCATAATGAGCAGTAATACAATATACATCCATGCCTTTCGATGTAAAAGCGAGGCAAATTTTTGCTGATTGTAGGCCGGCGTATTAAATGTTCGAATGGTCGGTTTAAACGCTCGCGCCAAAAAGACGATGGAACCTGCCATAACAAGAAATGTTAACACTACCCAAGATGTTGTCCATGGATATCCTCCACGCCACATTAATAAAATGCCCGAGGCAACTAGAACATGTCCAGCGTGTTTAACAATCGTAATCGCACCCTGAAATACTTGGATATATGGCGGCATTTCCTCATGCGCAGCTGTATGCATTTTCTTTACTATTGCTAAAACTACGAACAATGGCCCAATCGAAAGGATAGCACTTAAAATATGTATATATAGAAGAAGTGTATAAATCGATATCATAATGCATACTCTCCCTTTAATAAGTCTTACTAATTATAGCATTCCTCATTATGTTCTCTCATTCTAAATGTGAATCCTTTGTAAACGTAGCGTGAATCATTGTAAAATTGTTTGAAATCTGCACAATGAGGGTATTGATTATAGTAACATGCACTTATAGAACAAAAAGGAGTGATTCTTATAGGAATTCATCAATTTTTTACAAGTCTTAATGATTTAGAACGTATTATTCGTTGCCCTGGCCGCTTCAAATTCGAAGAGCATAATGTAGCTGCCCATTCATGGAAAGTTTCACAATATGCCATGTTTTTTGCAACTCTTGAAGAAATGAATGGCGCTACAGTAAACTGGAAGTCATTATATGAAAAAACCATTAATCATGATTTCGCTGAAGTATTTATCGGTGATATAAAAACTCCCGTTAAGCATGCTAGTCCTGAGCTGAAACAAATGCTCGCACATGTGGAAGAAAAAATGATGGAAAAATTCATTATTAATGAAATCCCAAAAGATTTCCAGGACATCTTTTTCGAGCGTATGAAAGAAGGCAAAGATGCAACACTTGAAGGACGTTTGCTTGAATTTGCAGATAAACTAGATCAATTTTATGAAGCATTTGCAGAATTAAAGCGCGGTAATACCGATATGGAATTCGTCTATATGTATCAAACAGCGCTGGCGAAGCTTTTAGCTATTCCTCTTCCGGCAACAGTCCAATATTTCCGTACTGAAATATTGAAAGATGCTGTTAAGGAGAAAACACATATTGATATTCAAACGCTAACGAATGAAGTATTAAACACAAACAAATAATGTGCATGTACAAGTTTTCCGATGAATTGATCGACGGAAGGCTTTTTTTATTTCCTAAAAAAAGGCGTATAATAGGAGTGATGGGAGGGAAAATTTTGTCACATGAATGTTCAATAGTAGAAGATTTACTACCATTATATAAAACTAAAGGTCTACAAGCCGATACAACTGAATTTGTCGAACAGCATTTAGCTACATGTAAACACTGTCAGCAGTTGGCCGCAACGAAGCTTTCATCTAATCAAAACTTATCCATGAAAAGCACATTAACATTTTTCCATCTCGTTTTTATCGTGCTATCTTTTATGTTTGCCCTCAACTCATCCCTACTCGGCGAACATAAAAGCTTTGTCGCGTTATATGCCCTTTTCGGCTGTTTAACCTATTTATTTTATAAAAACATTTGGATAGTCTTTGCCATAAGTTCTATACCTGTTTTTGTATGGGCCATCATTAATAATTTTAGCAATCCACTCTATATTCATGGTGTCTCTTTTATGGATATTAGTGCACTTATCATTGGCGCTAGCTATATAGCTCTATTACATACGATTTTTGCCTTGCTTGGCTCTGCCTTTGCCATCATTTTACGGAGGTTTTAAATGATAAAAGCATCTCTCGTATGAAAGATGCTCCTTATCATTCCAGCTATTAGGCTTTTTTCACGAACTCTGATTTTAGTTTCATTGCGCCGAAACCGTCAATTTTACAATCAATATTGTGGTCACCTTCAACAAGGCGAATACTTTTAACCTTTGTGCCCATTTTTAGAGTTGAAGAGCTTCCCTTTACTTTTAAATCTTTAATAACTGTTACTGCATCACCATCTGCTAACAAGTTACCATTTGCATCTTTTACAATAAGTGCATCTGACTCTTGCTCTGTTGCACTAGTGCTCCATTCATGTGCACATTCTGGACATATAAAGTTTGCGCCATCCTCATATGTGTATTCAGAATTACATTTCGGACAATTTGGATATGCTGCCAATTCCGCTTCCTCCCTTGAATTTTCGTTAAGTAAATGATTACGCTCCTATCTTTACACACTTACTATAATTTCGCAAAGGTTGTTCGCATTTTCCGTTCGTATTTGTGAAAAATATATGAAGCCATTCCATATAATCCAAGCGCTTTATATGTATAAATTTCATGTTTTATAGCACGTGCCCATTGACTTTTTTTCAAAAACCATCTTACTTGCAAGTTTGTTTATCATGCCGTATTATATCCTTAAAGGCTGCATTGTTCGTATAATATTAAGTTTTAACCTTTAAGCTGTAAAAGGGAGTTTTATTATTGGAGTTGGAATGACGGGCCTCACACTTAGGTGCATGAGGATAAGCAGGAAAACTTCTGCGAACACCCACTTTGAGGAGTGGTGGTTTAAAACTTTCTATAAGAAATACGGCATACGCGGCTTTTAAATTTTACATTAGAGCCTCAAGGCTTCAAAGCGACTCACCCTTCATTTATTGGAGGGTGAGTTTTTTTGTTAAAAACAAGCGTTGATGCAAAAATAAACTAATACTAATTACCGTTATAACTTAACGCATTAACGATTTGGATTTCGGTCAATAAATTCCTCAATATCATCAGCTAGTCTATATACAAGATCGAAATAATGCTTCTCTTCCAAAACGCCCTTTTTTCTCCATTTTTGCATTTCTTCATAATGGAAATTATAAAAATATCCTTCCACCTCACCTCTTTCAATACCTTTTTTCTTCGCCATCTCAGATATAGAAAGACCTTTATTCCAATTCTGATTATATTCCTCTCTACTCATCCCTAATAATTTACATATTGCATCATAATCGTATTTAACATGATATATTACCGTACCTTCATTATTTTCTTCTTTTTCTTGTTTATTTTCTTCTGCATGAACTAATGTTGAAAAGGATAAAACTAAGGTTAATAAAAGAAAAAAACCTTTAATAACGATTTTCATTATAGAACCTTCAATCTTTATTAAATTTAATGTGTGAGGTTTTAGTAATAACTATGTGAGCACCTACTTTCCACTTTCTCTCTACCATGCCAGCCAATTTTTTAAATTACCTGGTTTATTAATAACTTGTGTACGAACATCACGTTCATTTATTCAGTTATAGAAAGGTACTGGTCGTTCTCTGTTAGCTGTTTCTTCTATAGAAGATGATTTACTCGGCTTACAATTCACACGTGGTTTCTCTTTAGATTCTAATTAGAGACTATAAAACTAAGTGAAATTTTTCAATTAATTTCTTATTTATTCCAAAATAAAGACCAGGTACTCATGTGAGCGCCTGGACTTTATTTTGGTGACTAATGAGCAATGTTTCAACCTGTGTTTTCAAAGCCATATTTGCATAGGTTAAGACTAAATCCTCACCAGCTGTGGCAACAATTAAATCACTAAAATATTCATTATTCTTTTCCCACCGCACTACTCTAATTTCATCTTTGGCCAACAGACTTTTGGAGTTGTAACATTCTTGTGAATTGTCATCTAAAAACTTATCGAGTATTGGTAAATAAACATTGCTCATTTTAAGATTCTCAAACACCCTGTAGTCACGCTGTAATGTCTGTACTGCCATATCATAAACTACATATTTATGGAGTAGTCGCCTTTGTTCAAAATATACAACTGAACGCTCACTTTGAATGACTGGAACAACTGTCATTAACTTTAATTGTACTTCACTTGTAGTACTTCACTAGTATAGATAAAAAATCACAAATTTAATATTTTAAACTAAAAATCCAAAAAACAACTATTTTTACTGTATAATATAAGTTAATTTTTAGATATTAAGGAGGTATTTGTGTTGAAGAAAAAATTAATACTTTTCTTTACGTTGTTAATCTTATTTTCTATAGCATTTTTCCCAAAAGGTTACTATGATTTTTTAAGGATATCAAATAAAGCTGTAGAAGTAATTATTTCTAAAACTTTAGATTCTAATGAAAACATTGATAGACTAAGCGAGTCTGAAGATATTTTTCTAGATGCATCCCTTAAGTATGGTCTTCAAAATATTTCTTCTGATAAATCTAGTAAAACTTTATATTTAGGAGTGTCTAGTCTAGATTTAAAGAAAAAAAAGGAAATAGAAAAACATTTTGAAAAAGAATTAAAAAAAATACATGTTTATGACTATAGTATCAATGTTTTTGAATCGATTCCATAAAATGTAATTAAATAGTATATTTTAATTATATTTGTAAAATATTGTAGACTTTTTACAAATATATGTATTATATTGTAATAGGTTTTATCAAATATACTATTTGGAGGTTGAATTATGAAATTGAAACATTTATTTCTAAGTCTTGTTACTTTAATTGGATTGGCATATTTCACATCACAAGATGCTTCGGCACAAACTATTGATCCAAACTCAGATGAATTTATGTCTCAAGTTAAAGTTTACGATGAGAAAGGTGACCAAATTCCTTATACTCTAGAAGAGATTAAAAATATGATTGAGTTCGTACCAAATGACTCTTCTAATACTGAATCGAATAAAATTTCAACTCTGTCACTAAAAACTATCTATAATACTGGTGCTTTTTCATTTAGTAGTGATATTTGGGTAGGTGGAGGATTTAGAGGTAAAGCATTTTTTAATCCTGCAGAAACTTTAATAACTTCTAATGGTACAGCATCACAAGTAACTGTTAAAGCATATTACGATAATGGTTCAGGAGGAGTTACTAGTGATACACCTGCCAATAGTATAGATCTTCCAGGTGGTTGGAATGGCACTGTTCACATTTCATCTTGGAGTAAGTTAGCAAGAGGCAATAGCTATCGTTTTAAACTTACTACTACAAGCAGCCTTGCAAGATTTAATGATCTTGAAGTTTGGTATAACTGGCAAGGATAATTATAACATTTACAAGACCTCGAATATTTTTCACTATTTAAATTACAGTGGAAATTATTCGGGGTTTTCCCATCTAATTAGGAACAGCTAAACTTGTACAAGATTTGTAACCTGTTCAAGTTTAGCTGTCTTTATTTTATTCGCTCCTGCTAGTGCAGCATCCATTCCTATAAATGTTCCTGTCTTAACTCGCCATGATGTGCTGTCTTGTTTAATGTAAGCAACCTGTTCTAGTACATCTAATACATTTTCAGCAGCCTGCAAAGTGCTGTATGTGCCTGTCATCACACATTTATTTGTGTCTGTTACAAGTTCAGGTTGCTGTGTAGTACCTTGACACACTGAAATTTTTTCAAGAAACTGGCTCCAATTATTCTCTCTTTCACGCACATTCCGAGGTAATATTTACCGCAAAAATAATTGTGCTGAACCACATTTGTAATTTGAATCCTTTCATCTTTCATAATCTTAGCAACTAACTCTGCAGTATTTTGCATAGCCTTTGCATAATTACCATCCGAATTGACGCACATTTCAATATGAATACCTTCTAGTTACTAAATCATCATATATCCTGTTCACCGTTAGCTTCCCATTTAGCAATTTCCTCTCTAACACGAGGGGCAACTTCTTTCCCAAGCAATTCAATGGCACGCATCACTTGATTATGTGGCATTGTACTTAACGGTACATACATCATAAAACGAGTAATCCCCACATGCTTACGCAAATGAATGATTTTCTCTGCGACAGTATCAGAATCACCAACATACAATGCCCCTTCAAAACTTCGCGCTGCATCAAAACTTGAACGATCATAATAAGCCCAGCCCCGCTCCTTGCCAAGTTTATTCATACCAGCTTGAGTGGATGGGAAAAATGTATCTGCTGCCAGTTCCCTATTCTCCCCAACAAAACCTATCGAATGAGATCCCACCTTCAGTTTGGAGACATCATGACCTGCATGAGCCGCCGCTTTTTTATATAACTGTACAATTGGTGCAAATTGCATCGGGCTACCACCAATGATCGCCAGCATCAGTGGCAATCCGAGCAGGCCTGCACGGATGGCAGAATCTTGATTTCCACCACTACCGACCCATATAGGTAAAGAATCTTGAACAGGTCTTGGATAGACACCTAAATTATTTATTGCAGGTCGATGTCTGCCTTCCCACGTTACTTTTTCCGATTGACGAAGTTTAAGCAGCAACTCCAAATGTTCTTCAAACAGCGCATCATAGTCGTTCAAATTATAGCCAAACAACGGAAATGACTCGATAAAAGAACCTCGCCCTGCCATTATTTCCGCGCGTCCATTTGAAATCCCGTCTAGTGTAGAAAAATCTTGAAAAACACGTACAGGATCAGCTGAAGAAAGCACAGTTACCGCGCTTGTAAGTCGTATGTTTTTCGTTTGGGGTGCAGCCGCTGAGAGAACCATCGCTGGAGATGATGCTGCATAATCCTTCCTATGATGTTCACCAACGCCAAACACATCCAGCCCTACTTGATCAGCAAGGATAATTTCTTCGACCACTTCACGTAGACGTTGGGCATGACTAATCACTTCGCCATTATAAACATCCGGTTTCGTTTCTACAAAAGATGTAATACCTATTTCCATTTAAATCTCTCCTAGTCCAATTAAATTATAAGAATAAATATAGGGTTACTCGTAGTAGTACTATCACCCAGTTATTTTCGAATACTTAAAGCCCAAAAAAGCAGAGCCAAAGCACTGACCGAAGCGCCAAGCAAAGAAACGCCTCCCCAGCCGAAATGTGCATATATTTGAGTTGAGGCAATTGAACCACTCGCACTGCCGATAGAATAGAACATCATATATCCAGCAGTAAGTCGACTCCTTGCTTCGGGATGCAACGGAAGAATCATCGTTTGATTCGTTACATGTATTGCCTGTACAGCCAAATCAAGTAGAACAATACCGACAACTAATGCGACAATTGTTTGTTGTAGATAACTGATAAACAACCATGAAATTAGCAATAATAATAAAGCACTACCAGTCGTTCGTTGTCCGTACCCTCGATCTGCAAGTTTTCCTGCACTTGCCGCAGCTAATGCTCCTGCTACACCAACAAGACCGAAAGCTCCAATTGCACTATAAGATAAAGCAAACGGCGGTGCGCTAAGTGGAAAAACGAGCGAAGTCCACAAAATACTGAAATCGGCAAAAATCAACAGCGCTAAAACTGAACGAACGCGTAAAGTTCGCTCTTGAATAAATAATGTAAACGTTGACCTAATCAACTGGACATAAGTGATTGATTTCACCTCGCGCTCAACAACTGGCAGTACTTTAAAAAACAAACTAGCTAGCAAAAGCATGAGTGCTGCAGAGACGATATATACGGAACGCCAACCTGCTAGATCTGTTAGTATACCGGCAAAAGTCCGCGCGAGCAGTATGCCGATAACTATTCCACTTGTTACAATACCAACGACACGCCCTCGTTCTGTAGGAGAAGCGATATTTGCTGCATAAGCCACAAGCGTTTGGGTCACAACTGCAAGAAGACCTACTAAAGCCATACCTACGAAAAGTACAACGCTAGAGAAAGCTGTCCCCACTATAATCAAAGCTATTGTGGATAAGAGCATCTGCCCCACAATAAGGCGCCGTTGATTTAATAAATCTCCAAGGGGAACGAGTAGTAGTAAACCCAATCCATAAAAAATTTGTGTGATAGTAATCACAACACCAATAACGGAATGGTCAATGCCAAAATCATTCGATAATCGATCGAGCAATGGCTGGGCAAAATAAATATTGGCCACTGACATTCCACAGGCAGTCGCAAACAATAATGTCAAAGAGCGAGACATGGATGAATGCTGATGCCCATGAGGTTTAGTTTCAGGAGATGGACTATTCACCTTAGAATAAAGTGGGCCATTTTCTAGATTCGAATCTGTTTTGTACACACCTTAACCTCCATTACGTTAAATTAGCAACCATAACATACCGAACGGTACAATATAATTATTGGTAAATATAGCTTAAACTTATTTTGATTGTCAACACTTTTATTTTCTACAAAAGCGTTGCATTCAATAGATTTGACTAAAAACACGGCTAATACTATAATGATTACATACTGTTCGGTATATAAATAACAATCTAATTGTCAACATACAAAACATTAAAATCGAAAATTGAAGAGAGGTATTCTTATGGCAAGAACCCGAGAGTTTGATGAGGATCAAGTTTTAAACGCAGCAATGCAGTTATTTTGGGAGAAAGGATATGAGGCTACTTCATTAAGCGACCTTACTTCTAGAATGGGCATTCAACGCCCTAGTATTTATTCAACCTTTGGTGATAAGAAAGAGTTATTCGAAGCAGCACTTCGCAAATATACAATGTCCCGCGCATCCGATATTCGAACCAAGCTCCAAAGTCACTCCTCTATAAAAGAGGCATTTTCTACTTTTTTTTCAGATATCATCAATGACGAATATGGAGGTGCATTTAGTAAAGGCTGTTTTTGTATTAATACGATGGTTGAACTCGCACCGCATGATGAGCGATTTGAAATTTTAACTAGAGAACATCAACTGTACCTAACTGTTATCTTTCAAGAAACGATTGAACGGGGAATACAATCTGGTGAGCTGGAAGCCAACACTGATGCAAAATCTTTAGCACAATCACTAATTATCGCATTAATCGGTCTAACAGTTATGATGAAATCCCGCCCTCAACGCTCTTTTATCGACAATGCAATCGCAACGACTCTTACATTGCTCAAATGACATTTAACAGTCAAACTTACAACAACTGTTGCCGAGAATATAGAACATCCAATAGATAAGGGAAAACTCGCATGTTGATAAAACATAAATCAACATACGAGTTTTTCATTTTCCTTAATACGCAAAAATTTTTCTATATTTGATGTAATGCTCTGGCCAAAATTCTTCTTCTTACCGATGCTAGTCAGCAAAGGGCTAGTTTTTTTATCAAACTAATTTGCAGCATTAGTCGATTGGTGTCGAAATGTAAAACTTTCAAATCGATATAATAATAGTATAATTAAGGAAATTAAGAATGGAGGAACACGATGAAGAAACTCTTTTATGTATTTTTAATTTCTATATTTGCAATATCCGTCTACTCTTATAGCCCAACTGTATCAATAGCAGCTACTAAAGAAGATGAAGTCACTATTTTAAAAAAGCAATTAAAGGAAAAAGACCAAAAGATTAAAGAACTGAATGAAAAAATCAAATCATTAGAAGAAAAAGTAAAGGCCCTCTCTACTACGAATCAAAATAAAGAAACAACCGAGGATCAACTTTCAAAAACAATAAAAAACGTAACTGTTACAATCGATAAAGTAGTGCAAGATTCTGATTCGCTAAAAATTTATGTAACATATATTAATAATACAAATGATAAAATTAGTAACGGCAGCGATTTATCTAAAATAGTGGCAAATGGTAAACAATACAGCTATAGTTCAGATTTTAATTTCAAAAGATGGTATAAAAAAGAAAATGTCCCTCACGCTGATACATACATTGAGCCTGGTGTCACTGCGCAAGATGTTATTTTCTATGCACCTGTTGATTCGGATTCAATAAACATTTTAATTCGTGCTAACTGGACTGATTACAGATTTAATAATGTAAAAATTACTAAATAAAAAAGAACAGTCACTAAAAATGAAACGACACCCTAAAAGTAGTCTAAACACTAACGATTGGGGTGTCATTATTTTGTTGTTTCAGCTATTTAAATAGACCCAACTTAATTGTTCTCAACATGTTTTCCGTTAACAAAAACCGATAACACAAGGCCAATAAGCGCAATGGCTGCGATAAAGAAGAATGCATACTTTGTCCCTTCAGCCATTAATTCAAATGGTGAAGCATTTTGGAATTTTTCGAAATGCTTGTTTTGTCCACTGACCATTAATGTAATAGCCAATGCTGTCCCTGTCCCACCTGCAATTTGTTGTAATGTACTCATAACAGCTGCACCATCTGCGTATAATTCACGTGGCAACTGATTTAAACCATTTGTTTGCGCAGGCATAATAATCATAGAAATCCCTATAAAGAATATTGTATTCGCTAAAATAATCTGCCAAACGGGTGTATGTGCGGAAATCGTAAAGACAAAAAGTAAACTTGCAATTAATGTTAGCAGAAAGCCAAGGGGCAAAAATTTCTTTGCACCAAATTGATCGAACATCTTTCCTACTACTGGTGATAAAACAGCATTCATGGCACTACCAGGCAAAAGAATAAGACCAGCAACCGTTGCACTGAATAGTAAAGAACCTTTTAAGTACATAGGCAATAGTATCGCTGTTGATAAAATTAAAAGCATACCGCTAAATAACAATACCGTCCCTAACGTAAACATAGGATATTTAAACGTTCGTAAATTAATCATAGGCTGCTCCATTTTAAATTGACGAATTACAAATAACGCAATTGAAACTAGGCCAACAATAAATGGTATATATACCCCTGCAGAAGCAAAGGATTTTTCTGCAATAGTACTTAAACTGTAAATGAAGCCGCCAAATCCAAGTGTCGATAAAATAATTGAAACAACATCAATAGCTGGCTTCGTAATAGTAGATACATTATCAATTTGTTTAAGCCCCACTACGACTAATCCTGCATAAAAAACAAGGCTTATCCAGAAAATAAACGACCAATCCAACGAGTCCACAATTAAGCCTGCCAATGTTGGCCCAATCGCAGGAGCTGTCGTAATAACAAGCCCCATTAACCCCATTACCGCTCCACGCTTTTGAATCGGGAAAATTAATAAAATTACATTCATCATGAGCGGTAAAATAATGCCCGTTCCAAACGCTTGAATGATACGACCTAGCAGTAAAATCGGAAAGCTTGGTGCTAAAGCTGCTAAAATCGTTCCTACAATCGAAAATACTAATGATCCAACAACTAACTGTTTTGTTGTAAACCATTGAATTAGAAGAGATGAAACAGGCACTAAAATACCTATTGTTAATAGATAGCCTGTAGTAAGCCACTGTGCTGTCCCAGCTGAAACAGTGAAATCGGACATAATATTAGTCAGAGCCATATTTAAAGCTGTCTCACTAAACAGCCCTATAAATGCTGCAAACATAAGCACAAAAGCCATACTTTTAGGTTTTCGTACTGGCACAACTTGCAAAGATGAAGCCATAAATAAAATACTTCCTTTCTTTCTCTATAATTAATTAGACCGGTCTATATAATAAGCATAAAAATGAAGCCCCTATTTACTTAGAAAGCAATAAAGGAATCATTTTGTTAATTTGAATTAAAGGCTCACTCGATTTTTTGGTTACACATAATGTAATCCCACCTTCAATTAATGCACTTATTGTTTTGCTAATTAAGTAAGCACGTTCTTCACTATAACCACTAACTTTTAATTTCTCAAAGTAAAGATTTCCCCATATTTCAAAGGTTTCTTCACAAGCCTGACGTAAATTCTCATTTACAAATGCTGTTTCCATTGCGAGTAAACCCATTGGAACATTTTTTAATTTTGATATTGGATCCATGTCATGAAAAATTCCCGAAATACTTTCTATATGATATTGAAATGCCTTAGCTGGATCTTCATAAGCTGCTAGATTTTGCTCAATTTCTGCTGCAATTCTATTTGCTGATAAGTTGATCGCTTCAACAGCTAATTGTTCCTTACCATCAGGAAAATGATAATATAAAGAACCTTTTGGCGCGCCACTCTCTTGAATTATTTGACTCAAGCCTGTAGCATGGTATCCTTTTAAATGAAAAAGCTCTGTTGCAGCTTCTAAAATTTTCTCTCGCGATGTTTTTTTACTAGACATAGGATTACCTCCCTTAAAAAAATTATAACGAACGGTCTACATAATAATAAAAGTCTTTTTGAACGCTGTCAAATTTTAATAACTCTAACCTTCCCACCTTAAATTCAATCAATACAATGAAATGTCGCTGACCAATTAGTTCACTTCAACTACAAATGTGTAGGATACCTCACCATTTGACCATCTAGCTAAAACCTCAAAAATATATCGACCTTTGTTTGACGGCGCTGCCATCTCATTGTTTTTCAACATAATTTCATTATCTCTCCCGTTTTCATTCCAAAGATAAACAAAGATTTCCGGGTTTTCTTCAACCTCAATACGCATGTTCATATTTGGTTCTAACTGAATCGCCTGTAATTTTTCAGCTACTTGGTTTGGAGATGCATGATCAGTTTGAACAGTCTCAGTTGTTAGCCACTTTTTCCTTTCCCATTGATAACCGCCTGCTTCCATTTCAAACTTCTTCCCATTAACATGGACCCAGCCTGCCATAGATGGAGGAAAACTTTCTTTATTGAGTTCTGCTTCATGGTGAGTTTTATTTACATCATTCGAACAACCCGCTATTAAAAGTGCAATCAAGCCAATCATTAAAAATAACTTTTTCAATGTGCAACCTCCTTTTTCTAAATTTGACTTTTATTTCTCAAATTCGTTTCATTTATTTTAATAAAATTCAAAGGATGATTGTTCTTATTGAACTTAATTCCAAGACTGCTCGATTTTGTGAGTCTCTGGACTTTTTTAATGCCTCCTTGTAACATTGGGTTAAGAACAAATTGTATTTAGATTTCTTCATTCAATCACTGATACACTATAAGCAACAATTTAGACAAAAAAAAGGCTAGTTAATTATTATTTTGTTTTCTTTACTCAATGAATATAGGATATACTTTTATAGTCCTGTTATTGGCACGTAAAATTTAAATTTAAAATTCAAGAAAGTTTTATTGGAGGTTTATTATGAATTACAGAATTATTAACAAACAAGTATTTGAACAAGCGCAGCTACGTTCGGTTTCGGATGTACCATTCACTGAAGAAGAACTTCAAAACGGTATGAAAATAGCTGTCTCTAAAGCGGATGATACGTTAGCTTTATATTTACTAGATATCGAAGGTCATAAAAAGTTCGAAGTTCGTTGGGATGATTCATCAGAAGTTTTCAACGGTTGGTATTCAGCATGGGATAATTTCTCTTGGTGCCTTGATGTAGTAAGCAAATAAATAGAACTTGATGAAATAATATCAACTAGAAACAACATCCTTTTGTTTTCGGTTGATATTATTTTTATTTAAGTACGATTGTCATATGCTCATACAAGTTAGGAGGAATTACTATGAGAAGTTTAAAGGGAATAATAAGCATTCTATTTATTGTTGTATTTGCATTAATGGTCATTTTATTAAACTCTGGTCCTCCTAAGCCAATTGTATCGGCAGAAGGGAAAAAAATAACGCTAGTACAAGGTTCATATTGTTGGAATAAGATAATTGGATTTGAATGTGTTGATAAAATATCGCCACCAGAAATCCTGGAAAATAATAAAATCACACCCTTTCCTGTATCCCCTAATAGCGAAATAAAAATCCATTTTAAAAAACCACCCATTGATGAAATAGAAGTAGAAAAATGGTTGGATAAAAGCGAGAGTGCACTAATAAAAGTTGAAGGCGATGTTTTTTCAGCGCCTCAAGAAAAAGGCATCTATATATACACTGTTTCCGGCAGATGGGAAAAAGGGAGTTCGTCTTTCGTTTTTAGTATAAGAGTTAAATAATATCGTATAATTTGTGTTGTATCTCTATCGATTTATGCTGAACATTCTGTTTTAAGGAGTGATATTTTTGAAACTTTTTAACAGGATTAAATTTATCCATCCTATAAGAAAGTACATACATTTCATCTTAATAATTTTGATGTTTTCACTTGTCATACCCGCTGGATTCAATCCAAAATATTTAAATATAATCATGTTTATTTTTGGACTGGTAGTACTAAATCGCGGGTTTGACTATAGAGGAACTAATAATAAAGCGTTTTATCAATGCTTGTACACAGGTCTCACAATGTGTTTAGTATTTCTAATATTATTCATCATCCAATAATTTTGGGTAAACCGTAATGCGTAGAAATGATTTTCTACATGTCGATTAGAAAAAATAGTTTTGACTCCTTGTAACTTTGTATAATTCATACGCAATTTGAACATATATGGAGTAACAAGGGAGGTCATCATCATGAAAAAACTACTTTATATCTTAGTGCTATTCACATTATTACTATCAGCCTGTGGAAAAAATGCGGAACCGAAGGAAGTCGCTGTCGATCAAGACACATCTGTAAAAGATATTGTAGGGGCAGTTGTTAAAAATAAATTTACTGTAGAAGAAACGAAAGGCATTGTTACTATATCGATTCAAGATACAGATGTACGAGAAGGTTCTAAAAATCAGATGCTAAAAGATTCTGGTAAAATATTTGCCGAGCTGTCGAAGCTAAAAAGTGTGAAAACACCTTCAATCATTTGGTTTGCCCCATTAACAGGTGCTAATAGCAATGAAGAAATGACGGAAGTATTAAGCGTTTATTTTGATGAAGAAGATTTTAGAACCGTCAATTGGGCCGATTATTCACAATTAAATATAGAATCCATTGCCACTGAATATAAAGAAAACCCAGCTTTAGGTGATTAACACATCAAAAAGATATTGGGACAAAGGAGAAAAAGTGTTAGATTGACTACGATCAATCTAACACTTTTTTGCTCTCAACGTTGATGTCCGCTCCAGCGGACGCTTTCCGCGGGCACATCGTAAGCCGCAACCCTCGCTAACGCGCGGTTTGTTGCGTCTTACTTACTGTGCGTTCCCGCAGGAGTCGCCGCCTCCGCTACCATCAACTAGTTAATTGTTTGAGTGCCTGGCACGAACCCCTTGGCACGAACCCCTTATATGCCCTCAGTATTCATTAATACAATACGCCAGCCATCTGGATCTTCAATCGTTACACCTTTTTCTGCCCAATAAAGATTTTCTGGCTCCACTTCTGGATAACCCATCTGCTCTAGTCGTTGCACAATGCGCTGGATTGCTTCAATGTTTGGCATGTAAAGCACAAGAAGATTATCCTTGGTCGGTGCAGGACATGGGCTACCATCAACATGCTCAGTAAATTCCAAATGATAATTGGCATTCGGCAGACCAATCATAATCCCATCATAGCCTCGATGCCCTTTAAACGAACCAATCTTTTCTAAACCGACACCTTCACAATAAAACCTTTCTATTGCCGATAATTGATGAGTCGGTCTTGCAACACGTACTTGTACAACTTCCTTTGCCCATTGTTCTTTCATCGCCATCTCTCCTTCTAGGACGATTATATAATGGGAAAACTTGAGAGGAGAACGGTCAATAGTCTGAGTTGTATTCCGCATGCCATATTATATCCGCTTTTTGTAATGGTACTTCCTTTTTTAAGTAATACTCTTCCGCTACCCAATATCTGCTTTCATACTTCTTCCTAATTGCTGATACATCTCCTATATACGAATCACGCTTTAAAACTCTTTCTTCCCTAACATGTTTTGGACATTCTAAAAATATCGTATAGTCATAAAATCTCCTCCATTCATTGCGCTGAAGAAAGACTCCTTCTATTAAAAGAATACTATTTAGTACAAAGTGCTTTTTACTATTTATTACTGTATTCATTGCGCGATTATAAAAAGGCAGTGTTAAATCTAGATGACCATTATGTATTTTTAAAAGGCTTTCTTTTATGAATTTTATATCCCATTGTAAATAATAATATTCAAACCATTCTTCATTGCCCGTATTGTATCGCTTTTCACTTTCTACAATATAATCATCAATATGCAAAACATTAACCACGCAATCATTTTCCAACGCGCTAGCTAGTTTATTTACAAAGGTTGTTTTTCCTACCCCTCCTAATCCGTCAATGGCAACAATGAGAGGCCTTTCTCCCCTCTCTGGACTATTAAATCGCTTCATTATTTCGGTTGTCACCTGTTGTGCCCCACGCAATTATTCCACTCTCCTAATCCAATACTGTTATCAACATTAAAATAACCAGCTTACTTCCCACAAAGTAAACTGGTCTCTTTTAAATTATTGGGATAACGCAACATCAAATGAAGCAGCGGTTTTCGCCTTTACTTCCTCCAATGTTACACCTTCTGCTAATTCTATTAGTTGCATGCCTGTTGTTGTAAAATCAAAAACAGCTAAGTCCGTTATTAATCTGTGCACAACACCTTTGCCTGTTAACGGTAACTCACACTGCTTTTTAATTTTTGACTCCCCGTTTTTGTTCACATGCTCCATCACGACAATGACTCTTTTCGCACCGACAACAAGATCCATGGCGCCTCCCATGCCCTTTACCATTTTCCCTGGGATCATCCAATTGGCAAGATCACCTGTTTCGGAAACTTCCATTCCACCTAAAATAGCAAGATCAATATGTCCACCACGAATCATTGCAAAGGACTCAGCACTATCAAAAAAAGATGCTCCTGGCACAGCTGTCACTGTTTCTTTCCCAGCATTGATGAGATCAGCATCTACCGCACTTTTCTCTGGATAAGGGCCAATTCCAAGGAGGCCATTTTCGGATTGTAAAAGCACCTCATAATCAGAAGGAATGGCATTGGCAATAAGTGTTGGAATACCGATACCTAAATTGACATTCATGCCATTTTTAATTTCCTGGACAGCTCTATTCACAATTTTATATCTTGTATCCGCCATTATGCTTCCTCCTCCTTTTTAACAGTCAAACGTTCGATACGTTTTTCATAATTTTCGCCGAGTAAAACACGTTGCACGAAGACACCTGGTGTGTGGATATGATCTGGATCTAGTTCGCCCACTTCTACAAGCTCTTCCACTTCTGCAATTGTAATTTTGCCTGACATCGCTGCTAAAGGATTAAAATTACGCGATGTTTTCCGATAAATTAAATTGCCTAGCTTGTCTGCCTTCCACGCTTTTACAAGAGCAAAGTCGGCAACAATTCCTTCTTCTAAAATATATTCCTTGCCATCGAAAACCTTTACTTCTTTGCCTTCAGCAATTGGCGTTCCAACCCCTGTCGCTGTATAAAAGCCTGGAATGCCAGCTCCTCCAGCTCGCAGACGCTCTGCTAATGTACCTTGTGGTGCAAGCTCAACTTCTAACTCGCCACTTAAAAATTGCTGTTCAAAGATTTTATTTTCGCCAACATAGGATGCTATCATTTTTTTAATTTGCTTATTCGCTAGTAATAACCCTAATCCCCAATTATCTACACCACAGTTATTACTAATCACTGTTAAATCCTTTGTTCCCTTATGTTGTAACGCAGCAATAGCCTTTTCAGGAATACCACTTAAACCGAATCCCCCTACTGCTAACGTAGCACCATCATTAATATCAGCAATGGCTTCCTCAAACGAATTCCATACTTTCCCATCCACCATATCGAAACCCCCTAAAATTGCTCGTTTATTAAGAAAAATTCTACATCATTCTTGTTTTATAAGTAAAGGAATTAATTGTAATGTTATTTATGCTTAATTTGCATAAATCAACGAATCTATTCTTTTTCCGTTCGAATTGTCTTTAATAATTGCGTTAAGGCATAAGATTGATATGTATTTTTTTTCGTAATTACGCCGAGACGCCACGGCATATAAAAGTTCTGTAATGGAATAATCTTCACATTGCGATTGTTTTGCTTCGCTGCAATAGAATAAGGCAAAAGAGTCACGCCTAAATTTGAGGATACTAGCTCAACAATTAAATCCCATTGAGAGCTTTTGTAGCTAATTATTGGCGTAAACCCTGCACTTTTACATGATTTAATAACATAATCATGTAATGAAAATTCCTCTGTAAAAATAATAAATGATTCATTTTTTAACTCTTGCAATAAAATGTGATCTTGCTTAGCTAATGGGTGTTGTTCATTAATAAAAACAAAAAATTGATCTTCAACGAAAGATTGGACAATGAACTTCCTTTCGTCGGTAGGTAACACAACTATGCCCATATCTACTTCTCCACTTTCCACTAAAGTACCAACTAATTTTGCTCCACGCTCGACTAGCTCTAAATGAACATTTGGATATTGTTGATGAAACTTACGTGCAATTTCAGGGAAAAACAAAGTGCCAATGAGCGGAGGGATACCCATTTTAATAGACCCCGTTTTGATGTTTACTAAATCATCTAGCAAAATGTGCAAATCATAGACAGAACGCATAATTTTTTGACCTTGTTGATAAACGATATTGCCAGCATCCGTTAACTCTACATGTCTTGTAGAACGATTTAATAACTCAACATGAAGATTATCTTCTAACTTTTTAATGCTCTTACTTAATGAGGGTTGTGATACAAAGGTTTCACTTGCTGCTTTCGTAAAACTTCCATGTTCTACTACTGCCATAAACGCCTTTAAATCTCGTAACTCCATATGAAAACCCCTTATTTATTCTAATTTGTTATGGATAAAATCATTAAAGTATTAATTAGTAATAAATTCTCTTAATAATTCTTTAATCCTTCTTTGCAAATGCAACCTAAATGTAGAACGTAAAGGTTTTCATATACATCTTTCTCATCCATGTGAATATCTGTAACATTAAAGTAGGATTTTTGTTTTATTTAAAAGATTTATTTATGGATAATTTCTTTGAAAATCTATATATTTGACTAGTTGGGCGTTTTTGAGGCTTTATCTTCCTATCAACATATAAGTATTTTGTCTCAATTTTATAAAAGTTAGGAGATAACGCAATAACTCTAGCGCCACGTTCTATTAAATAATATTAAAAGGGATTTTACGGATGCTAATTTATTTCATTATTTTTTGTGCCATTATTTTAGGAGGATTCTTGTTACGAAGAATGTTTTATATTAGAAAAGACCGCCTAGAAAAGAAAAAGATTATGGAGGAACGATTAAAAAAGCTTATTTTTTCGAATTCTAAGCAACTATAAAATAATATTTCTTTACTACATTACATACGCAGAATTTAACGTAGGATGATACTCGTGCTAGGCTTTATTCAAATGCTAGCACTTCTACATAAGCGAAAAAAATGAGAACAATCTATGCTTTTTATTTCAAATCTTTTTAGTTTAGTGTTAAACTATCTATTGTCAATTAAATGAAGTAGTAATGAGTATGATTTATGTTTTACTGTCAATACTCAGTTTATCACTCAAACTAGGAGGAATTTTATTATGAAACGTGTTGAAAATAAAGTAGCACTTGTTACTGGCGGAGCGTCAGGAATCGGTTTATCAGCAGCAACTTTGTTAGCGAAAGAAGGAGCAAAAGTTGTTATTGCTGACTATAATCTTGAAGGGGCAAAAGAGATTGCTGCAGCATTAGTAAAAGAAGGCTATGAAGCAGCTGCAGTATTTTTAGATGCTGGCGATGCTGATTCAATCAAAGCAGCAGTAGAATTCACTGTTGAGCAATTCGGTTCTTTAACAGTACTATATAACAATGTAGGTTCAACAAACTTACAAAAAGATTTAGATGTAGTAAACATGGATTTAGAAGAATTTGATCGCCTAGTAAATATCAACTTAAAATCAGTATTACTTGGTAGCCGTTTCGCTATTCCACATATGCAAAAAGCTGGTGGTGGTTCTATCATTAACACTGCTTCTATGGGTGGATTTGCAAGTGACCAAATTCGTACAGCTTACGGTACAACAAAAGCTGGCGTAGTTCACTTAACTAAATATATTGCAACTCAATACGGTAAAGATAAAATCCGTTGTAACGCTATAGCACCAGGATTAATTTTAACTCCTGCAGCTAAAAACAATTTACCAAAAGATTTACTAGAAATTTTCACAAAATATAATGCCCTACCATACAATGGTGAAGCAGATGATATCGGTTACGCAGTAGTATTCTTAGCTTCTGATGAATCTAAATTTATGACTGGTCAAACTCTTCAAATTGAAGGTGGCCATTACATTGCTAACCCAACAATTGCAGATACAAATGTTTGGGCTTCAAACCAACAAAAATAATAACCTTTTTAGCTGATTAAAAAGGTTTGAGCGAACAATCAGTATTAAAAGTGTTAGCAAAGATAACGAGACTGCTATTCTCGTTAGTCTCAGGCTGTAGATAAACTCCAAAGAAATTTGGAATTGTCTACAGTCTTTTTTAATAAATTTTTTGAGTGCCTGGCACTTCTCATAACACTTCTCATAAATACTTAGTATAATTATTGGCTCCTAAATCGAAAAATCCACTTCGCTTTCCGCGGGCACATCGTAAGCCGCAACCCTCGCTATCGCGCGGTTTGTCGCGTCTACGTTCTGTGCTGTTCCCGCAGGAATCTTCGTGGATTTTTCCTTGGATAGTTATAGAGGAAATTGTTTGAGTGCCTGGCACTTCTCATAACACTTCTCATAAATACTTAGTATAATATTGGCTCCTAAATCGGAAGAATCCACTTCGCTTTCCGCGGGCACATCGTAAGCCGCAACCCTTGCTGTCGCACGGTTTGTTGCGTCTTACGTTCTGTGCTGTTCCCGCAGGAGTCTTCGTGGATTTTTGCTTGGTAGTTATAGAGGAAATTGTTTGAGTGCCTGGCACCTAGGTCTTCTCTAACGCTAATTTGATGCCAAAGCCAATCAGAACTATTCCTGTTAAGCCTTCGATTACTGCCTTTGTCATAGGCTTCTTCATAAAAGCACTAATTTTATCTAATAAATATACATAGAAGATGAACCATAAAGCCGTTAAGGCGGTATAAATAAGTCCCATCAGTAAAAATGGGAAAAATGTGCTGTTTGAGCCATCTACAAATTGTGGTAAGAACGTTAGAAAAAACACTGCTACCTTTGGGTTTGTCACATTTGTTAAGAAACCTTGCTTAAAGCATGATTGATTCCCATACTTAATATCAATTTGAGTATCATCATTTACGACTGGCGACTGCGTGCGAATTGTTTTTAAAGTCCATAATGTCTTCACACCTAAATAGCATAAATACACCGCTCCAACGTATTTTAAAATAGCAAATATATAGGCTGACTTTACAATAATTGCAGAGAGTCCGATAACCGCAGCTAATGTATGAATAAATAATCCACAGCATGAGCCAAGTATTGTTTGTAACCCACCCTTTTTATTAACTGTTAAAGTATTTTTAGTCGCAATCGCAGTATCGGGTCCAGGTAAAATTATTAATAAAATACACATCAATAAAAACATCGGAATATTCTCCATGCCGATAGCCCTCCAATCCGTCTGAAAATTATAAAAACAATTCTACCATACGTAACCTATCTGAAAAAGATACCACTTAAAAAATTCCCCATATTCTTTACAATTGACATATAACCATAAGGTGTTATATATTCGTAACACCTTATGGTTATATTTTAAAAAAGAGGAGACTATAAAATGCCTGAACAACTACAAAATATTGTTAAAACTATTACACTTAATGCGCCTATCGAGAAGGCGTGGGAAACAGTTACAAATGCCGAAAAGCTTGGCTCTTGGTTTATGCCAAATGATTTTAAACCAGTGGAAGGGCATGAATTTACACTACAATCTCCATTTGGACCTTCGCCGTGTAAAGTAGAAAAAGTTGATGCACCTCATTATGTACGTTTTGCATGGGATACTGATGGATGGTTTGTCACATTTGAGTTAAAGCAAGCTGGAGAGCAAACAGAATTTACATTAACTCATGGTGGCTGGAAAGAAGCCTCTCATATTATTCCAAAGGCTAACATGCCTGCAGAAGCTGTTCGGCAAAATATGGATGGCGGTTGGACAATGCTTGTTGGTAAAAAGTTGAAAGAGATTGCAGAAACAAAATGACACTGCTTGCACAACAGTATGATGTTTTCCAAGCAATTGCTGATCCAACAAGACGTCATGTACTACAACTGCTAGCCGAAAGTGATAAACCAATAGCTGTTATTTCAGAGCATTTTACGATTAGCAGAACTGCTGTCGTCAAACATCTACACATATTAGAGCAAGCCAAGCTAGTATCAGCCCAAAAGAAGGGCCGAGAAAAAATTTACACTTTACACATCGATCGCTTAAAAGAAATTGAAGATTGGTTACAATACTTTCATTTATTTTGGGATAATAAGCTGGCACAATTACAAAACATTATCGAAAAAGACTAACAAATTTTTATGGCAGCAGCAAAAATAAGCCGCAACAATTCGCATTAGCAATCGTTGCGGCTTACTTTTTTTTTATCGCATATAAAATAGTCCACCATTTATAATTTCAATTTTAATTTTTGCATCGTATTGTTCTTCTAAAGCATTTTTCTCCACTTCATAACACTCTGGCTTTTCTTCCACATCTTCATAAAAATAGTCTAATACGCGTTGATCTCTTTGCCATCTCTTTTTTGCTTGCTCAGCCCATGTATGATCATCCTGTTGAATAATTGCATCAATAGCTTCATCTAAGCGTTGAAGCGCCCGTAAAGGCTTAATTATATATTGTACATAAAAAGCATCTTCTGACGGCGTAATATCCCAGTCAATATTACTTATTGTGTCATGGAAATTATCATTTATTGCCCCTGTCAGTAAATTAATACCAAAAGAGTACATCATTTCTTTCGTTCGATCGCAACAATACGACACTTTATAATTTACCCCAAGCCAAGGAGTCAGCATGACTTGCCCTGTACCTGCATCTACTTTTTGAAACATTTGAACAAAAGCTCCTAGCTCTCTCGTAGCATGAAACAATTGATTTAGCCTTGGAGAACCAAAATGCACGACCTCCCCCATTATTTTTTCTGACAGTGCACTTTGATCTGTTATAAAGGTAACTTGTGCAGGGTTAGGTTCGCCATTCGTTGCTTCTACGTATTGCCAGTAAAAGGGGCGATTCATAATTCTTTTATCAATAGCAATCGTTAATTGTACTGTTAGGTAATGGTCACCATCACCTACCATATCGCATTCATTTTCTAAAAAAAATTGTCGTAAATAGCTGTGAACCTGTTGTGGATACATGCCCCTCTCCCCTTACAATATCAATTACACCTGATGGCGTCTTAAACAGATTTTTTGAAATTCGTTAAGATTGCATCTAGATCTCCTACTACCTTTTCAAAGACATCAATTTTTGTATGCAGTAATGCCAAAATATCCTTTTCAATCGTATCTTCTACAGCAAGATTATAAATATGAACATCATGTTCTTGTCCTAAACGGTGAACACGCCCTATGCGTTGCTCAAGCTTCATTGGATTCCAAGGCAAATCGTAGTTAATAACATGATGGCAAAATTGAAGGTTGATCCCTTCTCCCCCTGCCTCTGTTGCTATCAATACTTGAGCTTTTTCCTTAAATATATGCTTCATGTAATCACGCTTGTTTTTATTGAACTTACCATTAAACAAAACACTCGTAATACCATGAGAATGTAAATACCATTGTAAATAAATTTGAGTTGCACGGTATTCAGTAAAAATAATGACTTTGTCTTTAGCCTGTTCAATAATTTCAAGCGTCTTCTCAGCCTTAGAATTCACTTCTAAAGCCATAACCTTTGCAAGAATTGCTTCTAGCTCATCGCGTTCTGAACTATTTTCTAGCATTTTAGATAACGTTAAAGCCGTTGCCTCTTTGCTACTACACATTTCTTTTTGCAAAGTAATTAATGAAAAGGAACCTGTAGACGTAAGCGAACCAAGTAAATGATAAACTTCCATTTCCTCAGGGCTAAAATGGATAGGGACAATTTGAACACGTCTATTGGTCCACTCAATGCCTGTGTCCTCTCTTCGATTTCTTACCATCACTTGGTTGACTAGTTCTTTTAAATAGTCATCGTGCTGTAAATCGTGCTTGCTTGCTGAAAACGCAGATTGGAATGTCTCATAATTGCCAAGATGACCTGGCTTCAGTAAAGAAATAAGATAATAAAGCTCAAAAACATCATTTTGAATCGGTGTAGCCGTTAATAATAAGCAAAACTTCTTCTTTAATCCTTGCACAAATTCATAAATTTGTGTTTTATGGTTTTTTAATTTATGTGCCTCGTCAATAATAATCATGTCATAATTTTGCGCATAAATTAGTTCTTTATGTGGACTTTTTTTTGCCGTATCCATGCTCATAATAACAATATCGTAACGCTCAATCGGGCAATTTTTTTTATACGCTACAGCTGGAATATGAAATTTTTGATTCAATTCTTCAATCCATTGATTGATAAGAGAAGCAGGTGCTAAAATCAGAGCTTTTTTCACAAGCCCTCGTATCATGTATTCCTTTAGTATTAAGCCAGCTTCAATTGTTTTACCAAGCCCCACCTCATCTGCAAGTATCGCTTTCCCATTCATTCGTTCTATCACGGTTTGCGCTGCTTCTAGCTGATGGGCAAGTGGTGTTAGCTTCGGTAAAACTTTAGGTGCTTGTAAACCAGTAAATTCCGGAATTAAATTCATTTTCACAATTTCATAGTTCATTTTGTACAAAGTCCAACTATGCCATTTTTCATGATTTTCTAGCCTATTAATAAAGCCTTCTTGCCAATCGGACGACCTCTCCACGATCATGATCATCACCTCATGCTATTATTTCTAAATTAGGTTGTCCAAAAAAGAAAAAGCTATGTTAGATTTTGCTCATGTAAAAATATACATATTTTAAGTGATATGCAGATGACTTCTACTGTTCAAATAATTTAACCCTAGAAATAATTTCGTGGCATTGTTCTTTTACTATTTTTATGGTTTAAACGAGGCATAATAATATAGCACTCACCACAGCTTTTTTTGAAAAGATTTTTGAATTTAAATAGCTTTAAATCACACAAAAAAAGAGAAGGCTTATATGCCCTCTCTTCCTGTTATTAACATTACTTCACATATGCGACAGCTCTTACTGGAGATGCAGTGGAGTTTTTCAATTTAAGCGGCAGTGCCATAAAAGTAAAACGGTCATTTAAAGGTAGCTGTTCAAGGTTGACTAGGTTTTCTACTATATAAATAGGAACACTTAGCAGCTTTAGATGCACTTCGCGTTTCATATTGTCATGAACATCTATATTCGCTAAATCAAGACCAATGCATTTTACTTGTTTCTCGAATAACCAATCACCTGCACAAGTAGCAAAAGCGTGCTCTTCAAAAAAGTCCCCTTGTCCCCACTTTGCAGTGCGTGTTCGTACTAAGACAATATCACCTTGCTGTACAGTAATTCCTTGTCTTTGCTCAGCTAGCGAAAGCATCTCTGCTGTAACAGGTTCAAACGGATCTTTGAAAGAGGATACATCAAGTAAGACAGCATCCCCATATGTTTTTGTTAAATCCATTTCAGCCGTAGATTCCCCACCTCTTATAAAGTGAAGTGGTGCGTCAATATGTGTCCCGCTATGATCGGACATACGTAAAAAGCGAGATTCAAATCCTTCACATGGTGCTACGTAACGATGACCAGAATTTTCAAAAGTGGATTCTTCTTGTATAGCAATCGGTGGATGTGATGTATAAGAAACTAAGCCATCATAAATTTCTAGTGTTAAATCAATAATTTTCATTTATTTTTCCTCCTTAAAATGAATCACAACTTTTCCATTTACTTTATTAAGCGCACTTTCAAAACCTTGAAGACTATTTTTAAATGGAACCGTATGTGCGATTAATTTATTAAATGGATATTTTGCATCCGCAGCCATTTGTAAAACCGCTTCATAATTAGCCTGTGTAATGCCGTAACTGCCTTTAATCATTATTTCACCACGGACAATTTGATCCATTGGAACAGCAAACTCTGCAGAATTGATGCCGACTAATACAAGCTGTCCACCTCGTTTAAGTAAACGAATAGCTTCTTTCGGAATAGATGGATGACCAGAGCAGTCAATGATTGCATCATAGCCTGAAAAATTATCGTGTATTAGTTCCTCTGTAGCAACAAACGTTGCATGTACACCTATCTCTTTAGCTAACTGCAAACGACTTTGATCTTGTGGGACTCCTAGCATATGTGTTTCTTCATTACCTGCCCCTACTAAGATTGCAGCTACCCCTAATCCTATTGGTCCTGGCCCAATTACTAAAATAGACTTTTTCTTGTAATCAGCTACTTTTAAAACTGCCGTATAACTAACTGCTAAAGCTTCTGAAATAGCTGCCACTTCATCACTCACTGCGTCGTCAATTACAATAATATTATTCACATCGACTACCATATACTGTGCCATGCCACCAGCCTCTCGAAATCCATATCGAAGAGCCTCAGTCGGTGTTTTTATCAATTTATAATCATTAAAATCACAGCAATTCGTTTCACCACGTTGACAATAATCACATACACCACAACTTTTATATGGGTTAATAACCACTCTTTTATTTAAAAGTGCTTGATCACCAGCTGTCCCCATAGCTATTACTGTTCCAGTTACTTCATGCCCGAGCACAAGTGGGTAAGTGACCCAATCGTAGCCACCATGTCCGTCATACATATGCAAGTCGCTCCCACAAATACCCACTGCACCTACTTTTAGTAAACATTCATTACTATTTAACTCTGGAACAGAATAGGTTTTAAACTGAACATCCTTTTTCTTTGTTGAACACTTTACTAATGCTTGATATTCCATCGCCATATCTACTCCTATTCTCATTTCAAATTTGCTGCCTTTATATTGAATCTCTACTGAACCAACTTAATAATATCTATTAGTGTCTTTTCTTTTTGCGCTAAATATTGTTGTTTATCAATGGATGACCAATCGTAAAAGCCTTGATTGGTTTTCATACCATATTGTTTAGCTTCTATTTTCGCATGATGTATCGCAAGTGGTTTCGTACCATTCTCTAAAGTTGGATATACATGTTCGACAATGGCATAATGTGTATCTAAACCATTTATATCCCGTTGCTCAAGTGGCCCAGTATTAGCTAATCGTACACCTAGGCTCATTTTAGCAATAAAGTCCAACTCTTCAGCCGTCACAATTCCCTTCTCAACTAAAGACATCGCTTCTCTTGCCAGTGCACTTTGTAATCTGTTTGCTACAAAGCCTTCAATTTCCCGTTTCAATAAGATAGGCTTTTTACAAACACTTTGTAAAAATTCCATAGTCGCATTTGCCCGTTCCTGAGATGTAAAAGTGCTAGGAACTACTTCGATTAAAGGGGTAATATGTGCGGGAGAAAAGAAATGTGTCCCGATTAAGCGTTCTTTGTGCAACATTTTTACCGCAATATCGCTAATTAGATAACTTGAAGTATTGGTACAAAACGTAACTTCTTTTTCATAAAATGAATCCAGTTGTTCGAATAAAGCTTGTTTAGCTTGCAAATTTTCAACAATCGCCTCAAAGACAAATGTTAAACCATCAATTTGTTCTAGTTGCTGTAAAAAAGTAATTTGTTGTAAATCTAATTCTTGCTTTAATTGCTGTAATCTTTCTATATTAGGCTCATATAAATAGACATTTACGTTATATTGGTTAAAATATTTCGCGATAGCCGAGCCCATAAAGCCCCCGCCTATTATTAGTACTTTTTGCATTTTTAGATCTCCTTCTTTAAGCTTTACTATCCTCATCATTCCAAATTACTTGTATTCCTACTGCATAAATACATAATGCTTTCACCTCGGCTAAAACATCAACACTTGCACCAAGTGAAATGGCATTACCTTTATGAATCAGAATGCCTTTTTCATAGGCATCACAAACGTTTATAGCATACAGTAATAATTCCTTCAGTAATCTGGACACTGACCCATCACGTAAAGAAGTTGTTCGCAAGTTGCTATATTTTAATAAAGTATCCGGTGCATAATCTACTAAATATTGAATCCAAGTAGGTAATACATCAAACTCACCTTGATAATAATCAATACATTCCTGCTGTGAGGAAAAAGTATCAACCTCTTTCCCCATTTCAATGGCCTGTGCGTCTCCTGATAGTTGAATCGCGTAAGAAATAGCTTCTATCCCAGATAACCAAGTAGGAATACCTCTAGAAATAATGGCTGATGCAATTAGTTCTGCAATTTCTGCGACAGTATTGCCCGCTTCAACTGCTTGCTTTACGAAATAAAGCATTTGTTTTTCCTCACGTCGTGCTGCAAATAATCCTACAAGTAACAATGTTTTTTCTTTTTTTGTTAAAGCACCTTCTGTTAGAAGTGCTTGATACATGCTGGACATTTATATTTCCCCCTCAGGTTATGGCTATTTGACATATGTTGCTGTCCGCTACGGCGGGCGCTTTCCACGGGTTTATCGGCGATTTACGTTCTTCTATCGGCGATTTTCACTGTCTTATCGGCGATTCACATGCTTCTATCGGCGATTTCCACTGTCTTTCCGGCGATTCACGGGCTTCCATCGGCGATTTCCACTTTCTTTCCGGCGATTCACAACCTTCTTTCAATGCAAAAAAATTCGCTCTCTTTCTGTGGACGAACCGCAATCCTCACAAATGCTAAACATCTGCGGAGGCTCGCTTGGCTCGCTTTCCCACAGAAGTTTAGCGAATTTTTTGCTGAAATCCTATAATCCTTACTCTTTAATTTCTAAAGTAAATATGACCAAGCTAATGTTGCAATAATGTAAATAACACCTACGAAGAACATGATCATAACAAGGAAGCCCATAATATCTTTTAACTTTAAGCGAGAGAGTGCTAGAGCTGGTAAAATCCAGAATGGTTGTACTAAATCGTTCCAAGCATTCCCTAACATAACAGACATTGATGTTTCTGATAAGGAAGCACCTAATTCTTTTGCTGCCTCAATCATAAATGGACCTTGTACTGTCCAGTGTCCTCCAGCAGATGGTGCAAAGAAGTTAATGAAGAAAGAGCTAATTAATCCCCAAAACGGTAGGGTATGTTCGTTTGATAAGTCAACGAATATTTTTGCAATAGTGTCCACTAAACCAGAAGCAGCCATGATAGCCATAATCCCCGCGTAGAATGGAAATTGCAGTATGATTCCTGAAATTGTTTTAACCCCGTCAGCTAAGTGCTCAACATAACGTGCAGGTGTACCTAGTAAAATAATTCCTACGAATAAAATAATAAAGTTTAAAATATTTAAGTTTAATGAATTACCATTTGTGAAATAGATTACGATATAAATTAGCCCTAACACACCAATTGCGTAAGCTAGAATGCGGCTGTTATTTAATTTATTTGCTATTGTATTGTCTTCCAAAAGGTTTAATTTTGCTTTTGGTTGGTCTGCATATAATGCTGGATCAATCTCCACAACATTTTTAGGATCTTTTGGATGTAGCATCGCATTAAATAAAGGTAACGTAATTAATAAAACAACTGTTGTAATAATCATTGGTAAGCTAAAAATTGTTTCTGATAATGTAACTAATCCCATAGCATCTTCTAAGAAGTGACCTGGAGTTGAAATTAAAATTGGAATAGAAGCAGATAAACCTAATCCATAAAAAGTGAATCCAGAATATGCAGCTGCAATGATTAGCGGATAATGGACCCCTTTAACTTTTAACGCTAGTTTTTTTGCGATAATCCCACCAATTACTAAACCAAATCCCCAGTTTAAATAACTACCGATCCCCCCAACGAGTGTTGCCACGATAATTGCCATTTTAGGTGTATGAACCATACTTGCAATTTTATTTAATAACTTATCAGTTATAGGTGCCGTAGCTAATACATAACCCATTGCAAGAATAACGGCCATTTGTGTTGTAAATGCTAGTAAATCCCAAAAGCCACCACCCCAGGCAGTTGTTAGATCCACAAAACTAATATCTTCAATTAGTAGAGCCAATACAAACGTTAATAATGTAAGTCCAATTGCAAATACAAATGGATCTGGTAAATATTTTTTCATTACATTTGTGAAAAAATTCGTTAACTTTTCCATACTATTTCCCCCTTGATGTAATCTACTAAGTAATTTTTGGAATTAGCTCTTTAACGTGTAAAACATGATAAAATATAATCACAATCTATACATGTTGGAGGGCATTTTCTTGCAAAAATTAACTAGTATTTTAGTGACTGCTTATGCTAAAGCACCCCAAGGCACGTCTATGTACGAGATGTACAAACATGCTGGCATTGTGTTAGAAATCGATCAACAAACGCATAAAATTATTGATGCAGAATTCACATTCGTTACTGATCTTGCTCAAAATTTCTTTAAACGTATGTTGATTGGCTTTGATCTTACGGCCAATATTGATGAATTAATTGCTCGTGTAGATGAACACTATTATGCCCCATCAAGTGGTTCAGTCGTAGTAGCTCTACAGTCTGCGCAAAAAAGATACCTTGAAAAAATTCAAAAAGATAACTAAGTACCTACACCGAGTCATGTACTCGGTGTTATTTTATGCTTGGCAGTTTTCAACGATAGTGGAAACACCAAGTCCCCCTGCGATACATAATGTTACTAAACCATAACGCTTGCCTGTTCGTTCAAGCTCATGAATAAGTTTTGTCATTAAAATGGCACCAGTTGCCCCAATAGGATGGCCCATTGCAATAGCACCGCCGTTTGGATTTACTCGATTAATATCTAACCCAAGTTCATTGATAACTGCGATAGATTGGGCTGCAAAGGCTTCATTTAACTCAATAATATCAATATCTTGAATTGATAAATTTGCCTGCTTCAATGCTTTTAATGTAGCTGGAACTGGACCGATTCCCATTATAGATGGATCTACACCAGCGGCTGCTTGAGCAAGTATTTTCACCTTGGGCTTATAGCCTAGTTCTATAGCTTTTTCATTCGACATGATTAACAATGCAGCTGCACCGTCATTACGCCCACTACTATTGCCCGCTGTTACTGTTCCACCTTTACGAAATACAGGCTTTAACGTACTTAACTTCTCTTTACTCGTTAAAAATGGATGCTCATCTTTTTCAAAAATTTCTATTGATTTTCGTTTTTTCACTTCGTAAGGTACAATTTGTTTGTCAAAATAACCTTCTTGTATGGCCTTCGCTGTAAGTTCTTGACTACGATGTGCAAATGCATCTTGCTCTTCACGAGAAATTGAATATTTTTCGGCTAAATTTTCTGCTGTTTCACCCATAGTTGAAATGCCGTAAACTTCAAACGGTTGTGAGCCTGGTTGACTTTCTGTGTTCGGATCTAACATGACAGCATTTCCAACGCCATATCCATAACGAGCATTTCGTAAGTAATATGGGGCTGTACTCATGGATTCTGTTCCCCCTGCGATTATAATATCGCTATAGCCAAGAGCAATTTGCTGTGCCGCATTATTAATGGATTGTAGGCCCGAACCACATTGGCGATGTACTGTATAACCTGGAACGGTAATTGGTAGCTCGGCACGTAGAGATGCAAGGCGTGCAACATTGGATTGATCAGCACTTTGTTTTGCTTGTCCCAAAATCACTTCATCAATTAGCGTGGGATCTAGCTGTGTACGATTTAGGAGTTCACGAATAACTGTTGAACCAAGAATATCTGCTGTCTCATTGATTAATGAGCCTCCTAACTTACCTATAGCTGTTCGAACACCTTCTACAATAACTACTTCTTTCATGCTATTTCCCTCCTATTTCAACGCATTGACAAAACTTGCTTCTGTGCTAGCCTCTACTTGCTGTAATGTAACTTCAGGCATTAATTCAACCAAATGTAACTGTCCATCTACATAGTTAAAAACTGCCAATTCAGTAATAATCGTATCCACGCTACGAGTTGAGGTAATTGGATAAGTGCAATTCTTTAAAATCTTACTTTTCCCATCTTTTGATGTATGCGTCATCGTGACAATGACCTTTTGTGCACCGATTAGTAAATCCATTGCACCACCAACACCAATAATATTTTTCCCTGGTACTGCCCAATTGGCGATACGTGCTTGCTCATCTACTTGTAGTACGCCTAAGATGGCTACATCCACATGACCCCCTCGAATCATGCCAAATGATTCTGCACTATTAAAAAAGGATGATCCAATCGCTTCTCCAACTGGCATTTTTCCAGCATTCACTACATTCGGATCGATATCCTCCTCATCTACACCTACTACGCCGAGCATGCCGTTCTCTGTATGAAAGTGAACATTGTCATTTTCTACATACTTTGCAACAAGTGTAGGGATACCAATACCTAAATTAATAATTTGTCCATTTGCAACTTCTTTTGCAGCTCTTTTTGCTATTAGCTCTTGAATTGGATTAGCCATTCTCCACAACGCCTTCCTTCGTTAAAATCTTCTGTGCTACAATCACTCGATCAATGAATAAATGCGGAGTAATGATATTATCACTGCTTAGTTCGCCTGCTTCTACAATTTCATCTACCTCAACAATGACTGTCTTCGCCGCAGTTGCCATAATCGGATTAAAATTACGCGCAGTTTTGTAATACACTAAATTTCCAAGTCTATCTGCCTTATGTGCACGAATAATTGCGACATCCGCCTTTAACGCTTCCTCAAAAACGTATTCTTCACCATTGATTATTTTTGTTTCTTTACCTTTCGCCAAGTCAGTTCCAAAAGATGTTTTTGTGTAATAGCCACCAATCCCTGCACCACCAGCTCGAATCGATTCAGCTAACGTACCTTGGGGTAATAATTCAATTTCAAGTTCTCCACGTTGAAATGCTTCGCCAACATCTCGATTGCCAGTAAAGTAAGAGCCGATTGCCTTTTTTACTTTCTTTTGCTCTAGCAATTTTCCAAGACCCTTACCTTTTTCCCCTAAGTTATTGCTGATGATTGTTAAATCATTGACCTCTAACTCTACTAGTGCATCTATTAAAGTGAGTGGACCCCCTACTAAACCAAAGCCACCGACCATTATTGTTTGGCCACTTTCAACGCAAGATAAAGCCTGTTCTACAGATTCATAAATTTTCATTGTATTCACTCCATTACTTTTGGATAAGCGCATCACTAATTTCAAACCAAGAAGGAATGCCAGCTGTTAATAGGCAAATATAGCCTAGCTCTGCTAATTCTGCTTCTTCTACACCTATTTCACGTGATTGTTTAGCCCAATAATCTGTTTCCTCATTTTTCAATATCGTTGTGTAAATTCCCGTCATTAAGATATGTTTCATTTGCGTTGATACAACATTGCTATCAAGTAACGCAACTTTTAAAG
This sequence comes from Lysinibacillus sp. NPDC097162, assembly GCF_044762185.1. NCBI lineage: Bacteria > Bacillati > Bacillota > Bacilli > Caryophanales > Bacillaceae > Lysinibacillus > Lysinibacillus sp. NPDC097162. Next base: position 428,796 of record NZ_JBIWDT010000002.1, read on the forward strand.
CGTTTTCATCTTTTGCAACAATAAAACTTAATAATTTCTCAAAATATGCCTTACTTTTATCTGTCGAAGCAAACGTACTGTAATAGCGCACAATATCCATTGCTGAAGCATCATGTGAAATTTTGTCTGCACTAGTATTCGTTAGCTCTAACGCATAGTCAAAAGACTGCAAGCCAATCTGTAATGCTTTTTCCTCTCCATAGTTAAACGCTACGAGTAAGTACTCAATTAATTCTTCGAGAGTAGCACCACCATCAATGGCGCCTTTTGTATGGTACACCATGCTTCGTGCATAATGTCTTGCTGCATTCATGCCAACTAACAAAATGTCCTTGTCCTTTACAGAAAGTACACCTGGTGCCATTGCTGCTCCACGAAGTGCTGTATAGTGGTCTAGCATTGCTGGATTATAATCATGCATTTTTTGCACCCATTCAGGTACCACATCATAAACTTTTTTAAAATACTCTAATCCTGTAGACATCCAACAAATCCCCTTTTTGTTAAATTCGAATAAAAAAAGGCCACACTTCCCCAAAAGACGGCATGTACCGTACGTTTAGAAAAGTGTAGCCAACAGTCAAGCAGGGAAAGTAGAAAAAGGTCGTTTTTCTAAAGCTGCTCGATAGGCATTTAATATTTGTTATTTAATTATTCGCATAAAATTTTAAAAACTGCAACTCTTTTTTTAGAAACTCTCTAAAAACCGCAGTATTACTCGGTTAACATCTTTTCTTTCTTCAAAAACCAAAGTGTAATGATTACTATTTGAAGTGAATTTCCAAATATTTTTGGCATATTTTAGAGTTTCTGTATAAGATTCCGCTAAAAATAATGCGGGCATTGTTCCAATACCACCAGTTGAATGAATTAAAAGTATTGGGCACTCCACTTTTTCAAAAACCTCTGCAGGCTTGTAGTCATAAAAACTTTGGAAATCTAAACGGATTTTTTCTTCGTCAGACTTATTTTCCCAATGCTCATCTTGTATTGCAACCTCATAACGACCTACGCTCGCTAAATGATCTGTCCATTCAACGCCTAGGCGACCATAAATTGCTTTTATTTCCTCGATGTACGCGTCCGCTGAGTCATACGGTTTGCTAATTCGACCTAGTGATGGTTCAACAATTTGGCGTTGATGATCTGTACAAGTTGCTGCTCCATCAAGTAAAATGACCCCTTTTACATCTTTTCGTTTACTCGCAACATTCGCCATGATAAATGCCCCCATTGAGTAACCCATTAATATCGGGCTCTCAATGTTTAACGCATCAAGCAACGCTAATATATCTTGTGTATGTACCTCAATACCTGTATTTGCAGGTGCTGGAGCACTATTACCACGCCCTTTTAAGTCAACCGAAATAAAACGATAGTCGCCTTTCAAAAGCTCAGCATAATAATGCATTTGCATATGGTTGCCGGTTAAACCATGTACGGCAATAATAGTACCTTTCTCACCTGGATAATCTGCAAAATGTAATGCACTACCATTCACTTCAATTGTTTGGTATTCCATTTCCATCATCCTCCTCATATAAATCATGCGGCGTTTTGAAGCCCATTGTGAAGGTGAACTTTCATCCATCTCCTCACCTAAAAATTCGCCGAATAAAGATAAAGTTATTTTTACATTGTTATTTCAAAAAAGTCAAAAAATTTTTTCTTTTACTAACACTTACGTTACTCTTTTTTTATAGCAGCATTTGAAAAATACCTTCGACTTTTCATTCCGATAATATTATTTTGAAATAATTAAAATTTTATTATTTTTTCCATTTCCCATTTCCTAAATCCTCTAAAACAATAGTTATTAATCATATTTCCAATAATAAACATTTATATCCTGTGAGCAATTTACTTATTGATATAAAACTTTATTACTACATAAATTACCAAACCATAAATTTACTTTTAATGGATTAAATGTACGATATAATTACTTTTTGATACACTATTTGAAAAAGCAAAAAAGGAGTCTCAATTGAATAGAAAAAATAGAAAAATATTTATTTTACATGAAATTTATGGAGTAAATGATTTTATTCGAGAACAGGCATGTGCCTTTATGGATAAGCAAACCGAGGTAGAATGTGTGCAACTTTACACAGATGAAAAAAGCTTTACTTATAATCAGGAAAAAGAAGCTTACAAGTATTTCATTAATGAAATTGGCTTCGATGCTCCTTTGGAAATACTTTTCACACAACTAAGTACTGCCATACAACAATATGAAAAAGTTATAGTAATCGGTTATAGTGTAGGCGCAACACTTGCTTGGCGACTTGCTACGCTGCCGTTATATCATGTTGTTTGCGTCTACGGCTCACGCATTCGCCAATATCTTGACTTGCAACCAAATTGCCCGACACTTATTCTTCTACCTAGTCATGAGGTTAGTTTCAATGTCGAAAAATTGAGTCATGCACTAAAGCATCAACACTTTGTACAAACTATTCAATTTCCAGGGAAACATGGATTTATGGATCGTTATAACGCTTCATTTCATCAAGAAAGTGCTATGCTGGCGCAGACGTATATAAAAAAATTTTTATAAATCTTTTATGAGGTGGAGGCTATCACTTTGAATCAACCACAGCTTTTAGAAATCGATCCTTACACGGAATCAGGAAATGTCATTTATCCAAGCTTTCAACTTCCATTGCATATAGGAGCTATTGTAGGCATCTACACAGATGTAACGAAAATCAATACTTTAATGCAATGGTTTACAAAGCAAGAAAAGACATATACGCATATTCGTGAAAGTGCATTATACGAACGATTAACAGTAGGAGAGTATATTCATTTTTCTATGAAACTTTTTACAGCGCCTCTACACAATAAAGAGGAAATTTTAAAGCTGTTTTCTTTGTCTGATCAGAGGAATATTAAAATACTTAAACTTCAACATGGGGAAAAACAACGGTTAAAATTGCTACATACATATCTTAATCTAGCACCTACTCAAATAATCGAAGAACCCCTTCAAAACTTAGATGAATTTTCAAAACAAAATGTTCTCAAGCTTTTGATGGCACTTCAAAACCAAGAAAAATCTGTTGTTTTACTTTCAAACAATTTAGAGGACTTAATTATTTCGTGCGACGAAATATATAGATTAGATGCATTAGGTTTGCATGCACTCGATGTAAAAGAGGATGAAATCGAAACAGTTCCTACACCTAACGAAAATGCACCTATACGACTTGATAAAATCCCAACAAAGAAAAATGACAAAATCATTTTATTTAATCCACCAGAAATAGATTACATTGAAAGTGTCGAAGGTGTTGTGAGCGTCTATGTTGCAAATGAAGCCTATCCATGCACAATGTCCCTTAATGATTTAGAACAAAAATTGACACCATTCGGCTTTTTTAGAAGTCATCGTTCTTATATCGTTAACCTGCAAAAAGTACGTGAGATTATTACTTGGACCCGCAATAGCTACAGTCTTGCTTTAAATAGCAACGAAAAAACAATTGTACCATTGTCGAAAAACAAACTAGCAGATTTAAAAGAAATACTCGGAATATAGTAGATTTCCCAGGAAATAAACGACTCCTGTCAGCTAAATATTACTCCATTGAAGCTCATTTTTCCGCCTTTCACCTGTAATTTAATGTTTACCTCTCCATCGTGCTTTAAAGTTAGGCTATCAACAACCACAGGAGGTTTACACATGGAGACAGTAATTGATGTTCAACATTTAAAAAAGGTCTTTAATAGTGAAGCTGCATTACAGGATGTTTCCTTCACTATTAAAAAAGGAGAAATATTTGGTTTTCTTGGTCCAAGCGGCTCAGGTAAAACAACTACTATTAAAATATTAACTGCGCAAACTGAAAAAACTGCGGGAGATGTATCATTATTTAATCGCCCTGCTAGTGAAATGAAATATAGTCAAAATCGTCAGCGCTTTGGTATCTTGACGGATAATAGCGGGCTGTATACACGGCTTTCAATTGAAGAGAATTTATTACTATATAGTAATTTGTATCAATTACCTCATACAGCAGTAAAAGACGCTTTAGATTTTGTTAATCTTTACCCAGAACGTAAAAAGAAAGTTAGTCAGCTATCTAAAGGCATGATTCAACGTGTCACACTAGCTCGTGCCATTATGCATAAACCTGAATTGTTATTTTTAGATGAGCCAACATCTGCACTTGACCCAGTGAATACGCAGCATATTTATAACGGCTTACGGAAATTAAATGAACTCGGAACAACAATCTTTTTAACAACTCACGATATGAGTGAGGCAGAAATACTTTGTGATCGTGTTGCCTTTTTACATCAAGGAAAAATTCGTGCAATCGGTTCACCGAAGCAATTAAAAAAAGATTTTGGAGATGAAACGATTACTGTTGAATTGAAAAATGGCCAATCTGAAACGATTCAAAATGGCGATCAGGATGCGCAAAAACTATTTCATTGGATGCAAGAAAATGCAGTTGCACGTATATACACAAATGAGCCAACTTTAGGCGATATATTTATGCAAATAACAGGGAGTGATCTAATATGAACATATCAATAACACGTATTCAAGCTATTTTCATGAAGGACTACAAGGAATTTTCAAGAAATTACGCAGTCTCTGTTATGATTTTTTTACCTCTTATTTTAGCTTTTGCTTATAACAAAATCGGAACAAATAGTATCGACGCTTATTTTTTACCAATAAATTTAGTGTTTGCAGTTGTTACTGCCTATGTACAATGTTGTTTAATTGCAGAAGAAAAGGAGAAAAATACACTCCGAAGTTTAATGCTTTCTCCTGCTTCACTTGGAGATATTTTAATAGGTAAAAGCTTGTTCGTCTCTATTGTGACGGTTGTTGTAGTAGGCTTGTCGATTTTCCTTGTTGGTTACGAGCCAGCAAATCTTTTCATATTAGCTATCGCCTTAATACTTTCTATCGTTTTCTACATCGCCTTAGGAACATTATGTGGATTATTTGCAAAAACAATTATGGAAGCATCTATTATCGTGTTGCCTGTTATGTTTATTTTCTCATTTGGACCGTTTGCCTTAACTTTAGCTTCTGTCTATCCAGTGCTAGAAATTGCAAAGTGGCTTCCAAGCGCTCAACTAGTTCTTTTAGCAGAGGCTTTAGAAGGTAACTACTCTTCAATGGATTACATTATTCCTATCGTTACTATTATTGCTTGGTCAATAGTAGCTTGGATTGTTACTGGATTTGTTTATAAAAAAAGAATGGTAGATTAACAGGGACAGGGTGCCAGGCACTCAAACAATTTCCACACAAATCATGTATTTTATAACTTGCCAGGGAAAATCCCCGTAGACTCCTGCTCATTACGCACGCAATGTAAGCCGCAACTTGACCATGCGACAGCAAGAGTTGCGGCTTACAGAGTGCCCGCGGAAAGTGTAGTGGATTTTTTATAAGTGTCAGGCACTCAAACAATTTTACTATTTGATTGCAACGGAGAGTGCCGCCCGTAGCGAAAATCAACGTCAATTAAATGCAACGTAACGACCATTCTTTTCTAACATTAAAGCAATTGCTCTTCAAGTTCTTCGATTTCTTGTAATGCATCCGCATACCAAATACCAACAAATCGCGATGCTACTTTGTTTTCAAAATAATCACCATCATAAAAAGCTAATGGGAATAGAACACCTTGTTTTATTAATTGTTCAATCTTTTGATAAAATGCTTCATTATCCTCAGCACCTTTTGATGCATAGGAAGCAAATTTATTAACAGGTTTACCTAATGCTTCATGAAACATTAACATAGAGGTAGAGCCGTTTTGGCGGAAGTTCAAATCAATCGCCTGCACATCTCCTGCCTCTGTTACGATTAAATCAAACCCCGCTACACCAACAAAACCTTCTGCCACACCACGCTCCATTATATGGCGACCTACTTCAATCACTTTTTCTGGTACTTTTTCTACAATGACATTCCCCTCATAAATTCCATTGTCATCTGTCATTTGTTGAGAAGCACCTAAATACTGTATACCAAGCTCTTCACAATAAACGAACTGACAACTATAATTATCTTTTGCCTGTAACAACTCTTCTATAATAATGCTTTCCGTCCCGTTCATTCGAAATTGACGTAAACCCTCTGTTAACTCATCTTGATTTTGGCATATGATGACGCCGTATCCACCAGAAGTGGGCGAATCATCTCCAGGCTTGAGCACAACAGGTGGCTTCCAATTTTTCATTGCATCCGATAATCTATATAGTTCGATATTTAAACGGCTTGGTACGTATTTACTATCAATTAAATGATCAATATATGCTTTTGTATTTAGCTCATTAAATTTGGCGGCATCCATCCAATAGCAATTACGGTTCATATGCTCTGCGTCATGTAAATACTGACAAACAATCGTCTTTCCTTCTTCACACCATGCATCTAATTGCGCTAAATATTCTTCTTGTGTTTCATACGTATACGGCTGCTCTACCCATGTTAAACCCGCTAATTCATGTATTTTTTTAGCCTTCGCCGTTTGCGTCGCACGGTGCACTAAAACAGGAATATCCGCGATGGCGACTTCCCTTGCTGTTAATGCATCTAGTTTATGGCAATCATCCATCATCCACGGATTATCGCTATATGGTGTACGAGGTGTATACACAGCATTATCACCGTAAATTTGTCGTAATGTTAATTTCGGCTTTAACATACTTTTCCCCCACTTTTCAAAAATAGATTTTAAGTAATCTACCCTTGAATACCATTACTCACACATAATTTGACAAAAACTAGATTATAAGACTAGTAAATATCCATTTTTTTACTTGTTTTTAGTAAGTAAAGCAAGTGGAGAAAGACTTTTAATTAGCCCAAACCCAATAACTGTTCGATTCGAGCTTTTACTTCTGGCCATTCTTCGATCGTAATACTATACATTACCGTATGCCGAGTCGAACCGTCTTTACGTACCATATGATTGCGAAGAACGCCCTCTTTCGTTGCCCCTATACGTTCAATTGCCTTTTGAGAACGTGTATTTTCATGATCTGTTTTAATTTGGACCCGTTGTAGACCGATTACCTCAAAGCAATAGCTTAGTAATAAATATTTACAATTGGTATTCACAGCAGTTCGCCAAAACGCAGGAGTAATCCATGTATTTCCTATTTCTAGACGTTTATGCTTGCTATCAATATCCATATACCTTGTTGAGCCTATAATCCGTCCCGAACGTTTATCCACAATGACAAATGGAAACTCCTCCATTTGCATTTTGCTAGACAATGCCTTTTCCACAAAGTTATGCACACCCGTTTCATCTTCAATCGTTGTGGACAAATACGACCAAATCTCTGGATAACTTCCTGCTGTAAGTAGCCCTTGTACATCCTCTTTTACTAATGGTCTTAATAAGACGACTTCATTTTCTAAAGCGCTGAAATTCATTGACCTTCACTCCTTTTTCATTATTAAACGGTAATTTTGATATGATGAACATAACCAATTTTTAAAATTCAGACCATACCAAGGAGTTGATAGATGATGGAACTTGCAATTTCGTTCACAGGACATATTCCTAAATATGTACAAGTTTATGAAAGCATTAAACAAGCTATTCTTTTGCATAAACTTTTAGCACATGAACAATTACCTTCAAAACGTCTGCTTGCAACAACATTAAATGTCAGTGTTCATACAATTAAAGTAGCCTATGATCAATTGCTTGCAGAAGGTTATATATATAGTAAAGAGCGCTCAGGCTACTATATAGCGCCATTTGAGTTTGAATGGCTACAGCAAGTTCAAACAGAAGATTCAGTTTCCTTGCCAACAAATGACATAGTGAAATTTGATTTTAATAATGGGCATGTGGATAAAGCTGCTTTCCCACTACAAGCCTTTCATAAGCTAATGAAAAAACACTTTACTGTGGATGTTTTATCAACAAGTCCGTGGCAAGGAGAAACTACATTAAGACAAGAGATTGCCCACTATGTTGAACGTTCTAGAGGAGTTACTTGTGATGCATCACAAGTATTTGTCTATAGCGGTACACAAAGCCAACTACAGGCTCTATGCCATTACTTCGGGCCACAAACCCAAGTTGGTTTAGAAGAACCAGGTTTTAAACGAGTAAGGGCCACTTTACAGCAATGTGGTTTATTAACACATCCGATTTCTGTGGATAACTCAGGCATTACTGTACCTAAAAAAGCTATTCACATGTTATACACAACACCAGCACATCAATTTCCACTAGGTATGATTATGTCGATTGAACGCCGTGCTGCACTGTTACAATGGGCAACCTTAAATAATGCATTTATTATAGAGGATGATTACGATTCGGAATTTCGTTATAAGGGCCTTCCAATCCCTTCTCTCGCGAACATGGATCAGCTACAGCGGGTCATTTACTTTGGCACATTTTCAAAAACACTTATTCCTTCTCTACGTATTAGCTATATGATTTTGCCTAAGTCACTAGTAGAGCCATTTACCGGCTTCCATCAAGAACAAAAGTCAGTCGTCTCAAAGGTAGATCAGCTTGTACTAGCAGATTTTCTTGCGCAAGGCTTATTCGATAAACATTTAGCAAAAATGCGTACTATCTATCGAAAAAAACAGCAGACGTTACTTGCTGCTCTTCGTAGTCAATTCTCTGAGGAATTTGAAATTATCGGTGAAAATGCTGGGCTACATATTATTGTAAAATTGCCAAAAAGATTGTCAGAGCATGACGCTATCCAGCTTGCTCATGCGGTAGGAGTCAATGTCTATCCTTGTTCTACTTCATTTCAACACCCTACTGAACACGGCATGATTATTATAGGTTATGGTGGATTGTCAATTGAGCAAATTGATGAGGGTATTACTTTACTTGCTTCTGTATGGCAATAGATATGTATGAACTTGAAACTTTTTAAACTAGTTTACGTATTGTAACTAAATGCACTCACAAGGGGAAAAGATAAATGGAGAATCAGGAGCAACTACAAACTTATTTACAAGAAATTGAAGCGTGGGAAAAAGACCAAAAAGGATTATGGTTTTGGGAAAGATTAGGGCGTATTCCTTTTAAAATTTTGGATAAGATGACCCCTACCTTTATTCAACAAAAACTAGCTTTACTTGTTGATGAGCTTGGGAGCTATGTTCAATCAGGAGGAAAATATTTAATCAATGAGCAAACGATGATTCAAAAAATCCGTAATAATTCTTCGTATCCAAATATTTTTACAATCTCTGATATCGGTAACATTCCTTTAGAGGAAATGATTGCTCTAAGTGATAAGCTGCAAAAAGAACGCGTAAAATTGGCAACAGTTCAAGGAGCTTCTACTGGCTTTGGCGGCATTTTCACATTGGCGATTGATATCCCATTTATATTAGGAATGGCTTTAAAAACGCTGCAAGAAATAGCAATTATTCATGGCTTTGACCCTAATGATAAAATGGAACGTATTTTCATTGTGAAGTGCCTACAATTTACCTCCGCTGATATTGTAGGTAAAGAAGCTATTTTAGAAGAAATTTCATCCATGCACGACAATAATAACGTATCCGAAAAGATGATTTCACAGCTTCAAGGTTGGCAGGAAGTATTCTTCACTTATCGTGATCAAATGGGCTGGAAAAAGCTTTTCCAAATGGTTCCGATAGCAGGTATGATTTTCGGAGCATACGCTAATAAAGGTATGATGCAAGATGTAGCAGAAACAGGAATCATGCTTTACCGAAAAAGAAGAATATACGAAAAACTAAAATAGTGCCAGTCACTCACACAATTCTCAAACAATTTATTTTCCCCTGAGGGAATGCAGCAAAGTAAGACGCAACAAATGGTGCAACAGCGACGGTTGCGGCTTACAATTGCCTGCTGAGCTAAGTGCCAGTCACTCACACAATTTTAATTAATATCTTCCCTTGATGCTGGCGGCTCTCCATCAACTCATGCGCCTTTTCCATGTCCTCTAAGTCAAATACTGCTGCTATCGGTACTTGGAAACTTTCATCCTGCAATAGTGTAAAAATTTCTGGAGCTACTTGTTGTAATAGTTCCGGCTTTAAAGACCGAGTCGTTCCCAAGCTAAAGCCTTTTACATTACGGCAACTACTATGTAAATCAGATGTTTTAATATTGCCCGCTTTACCGCTACTATTACCAAACTGCACAAGAGTACCGTATGGCGCTAAACAATTAAAACTCTCTTCTGTAATCGTTCCGGCAATTGAGTCGAAAACAACATCGACACCAAAACCATCCGTATACTCATTAACTTGGGCACTAAAATTTTCATATGTCACAACATGATGTGCGCCTAGCTCATAAGCAATGGTTGCTTTTTCTACAGAGCTAACAGTACCTATAATTTTCTTTACCCCACGCTTTTTCGCCATTTGAATAAGCATCGTCCCCACTCCACCCGACGCGGCATGAATTAAAACACTATCCTCCGTACCAATTTGCGTGATGCGATGCGTTAAAATGTAGGACAAAAATAAAACAGTCGGTATAGCAGCTACCTTTTCAAGAGGTACACCATTCGGAATGCGAAAGACTACCTGTTCATTTGCTACAACATATTGAGCATATGCACCGTTTTTTGGAAAGGCAATGACGTGGTCCCCTTTTTTAAAATCACTGCGCTCATCAAAAACCTCTTCTATAACACCAGCTACATCTAAACCAAGAATCATAGGAAAATTAGCTTTTGCTTTATTTCCAGTTCGATTTTTAATATCAGCAAAATTTACACTCGTATAGGACGTACGTATTAGCACTTCCCCTTTTGCAATCATCGGTTTTGGACAATCCACCACTGTTAGGACAGACGGCGGTCCAAAAGCATTTATTGTAACAGCCTTCATAATTTACCTCCTTCCTGTTATATTGAAATTATAACTAACTTTATATAAAAAAGTTACATATTTACATTTTACTAATTTAAGGGGGATTATGATGACAATCAAACCTAGTAAAGAAATTTACAACGATATTGCTTACAACTTTTTTGATATGAATAGTAATAAAATTTGCTTTATGTTCTCGGGTACAGGCTATAACTATGATAAACCGCTAATGCATTACGCTACTACACTAATGCTAGACTTAGGCTATGATGTTGTCCAAGTTTGTTATACATTTGAGCAACAGCAGTTCAATCAGCCACCAGAAGCTATTTCAGAAATGGTTTATAATGCCGCCAATTCTATCGTTACATATTATTTACACTCAAATGCTTATAAGGAAGCTGTTTTCGTTGGAAAATCGCTCGGAGCATTTCCAATCGTCGACTATTATATGCAACAGGAGGCCATTATTCCTTCTCGCTATATTCTATTAACACCACCACTATCCTTTGAACACATTATGCAAAACTTAGTAAATCGACATAGCTTCATAGCAATTGGAACAGCTGACCCTCATTTCTCCAATGAAAAGCTGCATCAGCTAAAGTCCCATCATCTTACTATAGCAACAAATGCAGATCATTCACTCGAAATAACGAACAATACACTAGAATCGATTTCTACGTGTCAGACTATATTAACAAAGCTCAAAATTTACCTTCAAAACTAATCTTTCATTTCTCTATTTAAAAAAAGCTATTTTTAAACGAGACATTCGTTTAAAAATAGCTTTATGGGCAAACTTAGCAATAAAACACCCCGTAAAATGTTCATTTTTTCATTAACATCTACGGGGCATTAATTTAGTTATTTATTGAAAATTAATACACTAAGCCGAATAGCGCTTTGATGTGTGTAAGATAGCGAATGTTAGACGCTTCTTTCATAAGTGTTGCAGGAAGACCTTTAAGTTGTGTATTGCTAGCACCGATAGTAGCAACTGCATCTTTACGACCTAAGCTTGCAAGAGTACCAGAGTTAACCGCAGAGAATGTTTTCATCTCTTGGTTTTTGTATTGTGCGAATAAGTTGTAACCAGCGCATTCGCCCATTTGCCAAGCAACTTGTGCAGTTGGAGCGTAAAGTGGACGTCCACCATCGCCTGGTAATGCAACAGAAGCATCCCCGATTACAAATACATCTTCATGTGATGTAGATTGTAGGAATTCATTGATTGTTGCTTTGCCACGATCAGCAGCAAGACCTGATTCAGCTACCATTGGAAGTGCAGCTACACCACCAGTCCAGATAAATGTATTAGCAACGATTGACTCACGGTCTTTAAGTGAAATAACGTTACCTTCAACACCTGTTACTGGAGTACCTGTGATGAATTCAACACCACGTTTTGCTAAACTTTCAGTTGCACGTTCGATAAGTACATCTGGAAGTACTGGCAAAATTTTAGGACCAGCTTCAACTAGTTTAATTTTAAGATCTGCAAAGTTTACGCCGTGTTTTGCTGCGATTTTCGGGAAGTTGTCCACGATTTCACCAACAAGCTCAACACCTGTTAAACCGCCACCGCCGATAACGATTGTTGCATCTGCTTCGTCTTTTGACTGTGAATATGCTTTAATACGATCTTCAATGTGTCGGTTAATTTTGTTTGCATCGTTAACTGATTTAAGTACCATTGAATTTTCTTCTAATCCTGGGATACCGAAGAATCCAGTTTGGCTACCTAAAGAAACAACTAATGTATCATAAGATAAAGTGTAACCATTATCTAGGTCAACCTTTTTAGTATCAACATTGAATTTAGTTACTTTAGCGATTTGTAAATCAATATCTAAACCTTTAAAGATTTTTTTAAGCGGTAAAGCTACTGCACCTTCTGCAATAGTACCACCAGCTAAACGGTGAAGTTCAGTGATGATTTGGTGAGTTGGGAATTGGTTTACTACAGTGATTTTAGCTTCATCAGCTGATAAATACTTACGTGCTGTTAATGCAGTTAATACACCCGCGTAACCAGCACCTAAGATGACGATTTCTTTTGACATGATTAATTAATCCTCCGTCCTTACGAATTGAATATATCTCGGCCTTATTTAGATTTACGTTCAGCGTTTACTTGTAAAAATGCATTTACAAAACGGAAAACATTTTGAACTTGTGGGTCTTTGATCATTTTTACAAGACCAAATAAACCGATTACTTCATTGCTTTCAGAAGCACGATCTTTTGCTTCAATAGCAGTTGCAGCAAGTTGTTTAGCTGATCCTACTACTGGTGCAGCCATTTCTGTTACAGCGCCAACAGTGTCACTTTTTAGTACATCATCAGTTGCAACAGCTTGAGCAAACTCATATGATTTAGTTAATAACGTCATCATTTCAGTTAGCTTTGGTAATTGCTCAACTAAAGTTGTTAGAGATTCTTGCACCTCAGGCTTTAATAGTTGGTCTAGTACATCTAATTGCTCTTGACTCACAGTTAATTGTTCAGACTGTGCTTGGTTATTCGTTTCTGACATTTTGAACTCTCCTTTGCCGTCACTAATACTATTTTTTATATTGCCTCCATGTAAAAAAGACCATTAAGCGATCTTCTTAACAGTCCTTACAGCGGATATCTTACACACCAGTCACAAAGGGCTGGAAAGCGAGTTTCATGATTTATTATTACAATATTTACTGCATTTTGCACAAAGCGCATCACAATTCCATCCTTATCTCTTATCTTGGTGATATTACAACATCCATTATAAGACTGTTTACGCATTATTTCAATCAACTACAGCACAATCTTTTAAAAATAGTTTATTTGTAAACCATTTTTAGTTATCCGCGCTCTTTATTTGTTTGTTTTAGTAAAATAATCCAAAATAGAAATCCCCTTTAAAAACCAATACGCTATAAAAAATGTTATTACCTACAAATATTCTCACTTTTCGACAGATAACCAAAAGAAATCAATTATCTCTTTCGCCGCTAAAGGCACTGTTTGAAATAATCTTTTTCCTTCCCCATCTTTAAAATAGCCCACTGACATCAATGCCATAAATGTATGGGCAAAAAATTCAGCATTCCCATTGCGAATCGTGCCCTTTTCCATTTCATTTTGCATCGAGTGCTCAATCGTTTTATACATTTCATTTTCTGATGTATGGACTTCTTTTAATTGAGTATTTGATAAATTAATTGTAGCTTCACGCATAAAGTTCTTCATATCAATATCAACAGTTGCCGATAAATGTACTTCAACTAGTTGTTCTAATCGCACTTTGAATGGAATTGGCTGTTCTAAAATTCGTTCAATATGCAGCCTAATTCTATGCATCATTTCAACCAAAGCCGATGTATATAAATCCCCTTTAGTTGGGTAATAGTAATAGATCGTAGCTTTCGTAACATTACAGGCTTTCGCAACATCGTCCATGGACACATTTTTGTATCCCTCTTTTATAAATAGCATCGTTGCTGTTTCTAAGACAATATCTTTTGTAGGTTTAGACTTATCATCATGGCGAGGTCTTCCTAGAACACGCGGTGATTGTTTCAACAAGATCGCCTCCTTATAATGTGTTCTTTTAAACATATTATAACATATCAAAACTTCTTTATTGATTAATTAACCTTCTAGTATATATAATTAATAATAATTACACGAAACGGAGGTTTTCTCATGAAAAAACACCCTCTTGAGCAATGGGGCTCAATGGTAGCAAGTAAAAAAGGGCGTTTTTTAGCACTCGGATGCTGGGTTTTACTTGTTGTTGTCCTCTCGTTTGCTTGGCCACAAATTAACAGTATTGAAAGTGAGTCCGGTAAAAATTTACCTGATACTGAGATGTCCGAGCAAGCAGCAGCAATTATTGCTGAAGAATTTCCTAATGATGCAGGGACACCATTATTACTCGTTTGGCATAGAGAAAGCGGCCTAACAAATGATGATTTTGCAGCTATCCAAAAGGTTTACGCAGAGCTTAAAACAAATCCTTTAGAGCATCAAACGCTCATACCACCTTATGATGCAATGCCTCCACAGGCTTTTTCTGCATCTACATCTGACAATGGATCCACTCTTGTCACACCTGTGTTCTTTGAAAAAGGTGTTGCAACAGATATGTTACAAGAGAGCCTAGATTCCTTAACGAAAACAATGGACTCGAATAATGTGCAATTGGATAAAGACTTAACAAGTGACGCTCTTCATGTTCGTTATTCTGGACCAGTTGGTATTGCAACAGATGCTGTTAGCTTATTCTCACAAGCTGATGTGAAATTAATGATAGCGACAGTGCTTCTTGTATTAGTGTTATTAATTTTAATTTATCGTTCTCCATTACTTGCCATTATCCCACTAATTGTTGTAGGGCTTGCTTACGGTGTAATTAGCCCAACACTTGGCTTCATTGCAGAGCAAGGATGGATTGATAAAGATTCACAAGCTGTATCGATTATGACAGTTTTATTATTTGGTGCAGGAACAGATTATTGCTTATTTTTAATTTCAAAATACCGTGAAATTTTATTTGAAGTTGAGGATAAAGCTGCAGCGATGAAGCTCGCTGTTAAAGAATCGGGTGGCGCTATTATGATGAGTGCCCTAACGGTTGTTATTGGTTTAGCTACCCTTAGTCTTGCCCATTATGGCTCATTCCAACGCTTCGCAGTTCCATTTAGCTTTGGCGTGTTAGTAATGGGAATTGCTGCACTTGTTGTATTGCCAGCGATTCTCGTTGTTATAGGGCGAGTAGCCTTTTTCCCATTCACGCCACGTACAGAGGAAATGGCAAAGAGAAAAGGCAAAAAACAACATAAATCTTCACATAAAGTTAGTCATAAAATTGGACGCTTTGTAACACATAAGCCATGGATTGTTATTGTTATCACTCTCCTGCTTCTTGGCGGTTTAGCATCATTTGTACCACGCATTCAATATACATTTGACTTATTGTCTTCATTCCCAGAAGATATGCCGTCACGTGAGGGCTTCACTTTAATAGAAGAAAATTTTTCACCTGGTGAACTAGCACCTGTTCAGCTAGTCATCGACACGCAAGGCAGTGATATCAATTTACAACAACAGCTTGCAAACATTTCATATATTGATAATGTTTCTGATGTACAAATTGGTACGAAAAACAACTCTATTCAATTATATGAATTATCATTGAATGCAAATCCTTATGCAAAAGAGTCTTTAGAACATATTCCAGAGCTGAAGGCTGAAGTAGTTCAGTTACTTGAAGACACGGGTATCAAAGACGCTGATACGCACGTATGGATTGGTGGAGAAACAGCAAGTCAATATGATACAAAACAAGTTACTGAGCGTGATGAATCTGTCATCATGCCGACAATGATTGCTTTAATAGCTTTATTATTATTTGTCTATTTACGTTCAGTAACAGCAACTGTATATCTGCTCGCTACAGTCATTATTTCTTATTTTGGTGCACTTGGCGCAGGTTGGCTTATTTTGCATTATGTCATGGGGGCAGAGGCAATTGCAGGCTCTATTCCGCTATATGCCTTTGTATTTTTAGTTGCACTTGGCGAGGATTATAATATCTTCATGATTTCAGAGATTTGGAAGAAACGAAAAACGAAGGATCATTTAACAGCGGTAGAAGAAGGCGTTGTGCATACAGGTAGTGTTATTACATCTGCAGGGCTTATTTTAGCAGGTACGTTCGCAGTGCTTGCTACACTACCAATTCAAGTACTTGTACAATTCGGGGTTGTGACGGCTATTGGTATATTGCTCGATACGTTTATCGTGCGACCTTTACTTGTCCCAGCTATTACAACAGTGCTTGGCAAATATGCATTTTGGCCAGGATCCCTATTTAAAAGAGGGAATTAACTCTTTAAATGATTTTACAAAAGGCATCAATCTTGATGCCTTTTGCTATTTTTTTAATTAGATAAGAACATTCCCTACTATATTAAATGTGCTTTTCAGGCATTGCCTTTTTCTATTAAGCTACTTGCCATATTCAAATAGTCGTTTTTTTAATTATTTGCAGCAAACTATTAGCGACTTTCACCTACGTCACCTTGAAGGCCAGAGCGACCTCGCGGCTGAATTATCAACGCATCAGCTTCCTGCGGGACACACAGGACGTAAGAGGCAACAAACGGCGCGCTAGTGACTATTGTGGCTTACATCGTGCCCGCTGAAAGCGCAGTGAATTTTCCCGCTTTATGAAGGTCGTCCAGAATGCTACGACGCTGAAAGTAGTTCGCATATACGTATGTAGAAAAAATGAATAGCAACAGTCACCCTTTTTCATAAAAAGACTATAGACATTTGAGTTTAGTCTACAGAAAAAATCCCACCGACAAGCTCTGTAATAGCTTATTGGTGGGATTCTTTTTTATGATATTAGTTTGTTGGTTTTTTTAAATCCATTGTAGCAGCTGCACTTTCAACTTTTACACGTTTTAAGAAGAACGCAAGTATTAATGCGAGAACTGTAACGAATGCCGCGATTAAGAATGAATGTGTAATACCATCTAGTAGAGCTGTTTGCATAATTTGATCTTGCATTTGTTGCATTTGCTCTGCTGTAGGTGCAGCACCTGATTGCGCTGCTTTTGCCTTAGCATCTGCAATTAAGTCTGCAGCTGTTGATTTTGTACGGTTATTCATAAATGTAACTAATACAGCACTACCAATAGCTCCTGCTACTTGTTGTAATGTATTATTGATCGCTGTACCATGTGGATTCATCATTTGTGGTAATTGATTTAAACCATTTGTCATAATAGGCATCATAACCATCGACATACCGAACATACGAATTGTATACATCGATACGATGAATGTATAGCTAGAATCAAGTGCTAATTTTGTTAATCCAAATGTTGCGATTGTTGTAATCGTTAGACCAATGATTGCCAAAATACGTGGTCCGAATTTATCGAAAAGTTTACCAGTAATTGGTGACATAATCCCCATTACAAGTGCCCCAGGAAGCATCATTAAACCAGCTTCAAATGGTTCAATACCGCGAATTGATTGCACATACGCAGGTGTTAAAATCATCCCAGAGAACATCGCCATTGAAACGATTACTGAGATAGCAGAACCTAATGCAAACATCGGATATTTGTAAATACGTAACTCTAGTAAAGGTTGATCCATACGTAATTGTTTAAAGATGAAGATAAGTAAGGAAATAAAACCGATTGAAATCGTACCGTAAACCCAAGGACTAGACCATCCTTTGTCACCTGCAGTACTGAAACCGTATAAAATACCACCAAATGCTACTGTTGATAATAATACAGAAGGAACATCTAAGTGCACTTTACGTGTTTCCATAACGTTATCTAATTTCCAAATACCAAATAGCAGACTAATAATCGCAAATGGTATAATCATTTGGAACAGCATACGCCAGTCATGATGTTCTACGATATAACCCGATAATGTCGGGCCAATCGCTGGTGCAGCAATCATAACTAAACCGAAAATACCCATTGCTGCTCCACGTTTTTCTTTCGGGAAGCTAGTCAGCATTACGTTCATTAATAATGGTGACATACTAGCAGCCCCTGCCGCTTGCACCATACGTCCTGCAAGTAACATACCAAAGCTTGGAGCAAAGCCAGCCATAATTGTACCTATTGTAAAAATAGACATGGCAGTAATAAATAAATGTCTATTTTTAAAGCGTGTCACAAAGAATGCTGAAGCAGGTACTAAAATACCACTTACAAGCATATAACCAGTTGCAAGCCATTGTACCTTTGCATACGTAATATCAAAATCTTTCATGATTGTTGGCAACGCAACATTTAACAATGTATTGTTAAGAAAAGCAACAAAAGCACCCACGAACAAAATAGCAATCATGCCATAAGGGGGCTTTTTCATTGTTAAGTCATTATTCATTTATATCCCTCTATTCTTTCTTGTTGTTTTGCGATAAAACTTATTTTATACTCGCAGTCTACTTTTTTCAAGAATTAAGATTAAAAAATTTTAAAACGTTGATATATAAGCGTTTACATTGTAGAATACGAGTATAATAATTTAAAAAGGTGAGGTCATGAACAAAAAAAAACGACAAATTATCACTTCAGCTCGGGAACTTTTTATAGAAAAAGGATTTTTAGATACATCCATTAACGATATTATTAGTGCAGCCAAAGTTTCAAAGGGGACTTTTTACAATCATTTCGTTTCCAAAAATGACTGCTTAATTGCCATTTTAGATGAGGGACGTGAAGAGGCTAGTAACCGTCGACATGAACTTCTTTATGGAAAAGACCCTACTGATTTAGAAATATTAACACAGCAAGTTGCTGTATTGATGCATGTTAACCGTGAGCATAACCTAGTACAAATTTTTGAATCAATTTTCCATTCACGTGACAGTGAACTTAAGAAAATCCTTTTGAATTATCACCTACAAGAATTGGAATGGCTTGCAAATCGACTTGTACAGGTTTTTGGTGAAGAAATTAGACCGATGAGCTATGAATGTGCTGTACAAACGCTTGGGATGGTTAACCTTTCCTTACGCGCAGTATTAATAGCTGACTATAAATATATAAACCGCGAGGCAATTGTACGGGTAGCATTACGCAATATAAGCCTAATTATACCTGCCATGCTTGAATCGAAAGAAGTCCTTATTACCGCTGAAATGTTTAACGCTATACAAAACGTAATAAATTATCAACAAATAAGTAAAGATGTCGTGATTGAGCAATTGCTAGGCTTTACAAAGGGGCTAACAGAGGAAGAAACGATGGAAGGGTTTGAATTTGCAACATTCCTTCTAGAAGAACTTCAAAAGCAGAAGCCAAAACTCTTTATTATTGAATCTCTTCTTACTCCTTTCAGAAAAGCTTTTGTCGGAACCGAACATGCCGCTGAAGCGCGCGATATTGCCAATAATCTATGGCGCTATGTGAAAATGGGTCAGCCACCAGAGCAATGCAAAAAATAAAATAGCCATATAAAAACCCCGATTAGGATGACTAATCGGGGTTTTACATTGAGCAATTTCAGAGATTTCTGCAAGCCTAGTTCGCTATAAGCGCAACGGTTAAATGCAATAAACATGACCACTTCTACAATACCTTTAATAGAATTGCAAAAACAAAGACGTTGTCATTCACCACCCGAACTGACATTACTGTTCCATTATGCAAATCCTTTTCGCAGATTGTTGTATATGTATCCTGATACCATTCGTAATAATCTATTGCGTTGCATTAGCTCATTCCATTCGTTTTCAGTCATCCCCTGCTGTATACTGTTGATACATAAAAACAGCTTAGGGGGCGTTTTAGTGTTACAGCGAATTATAATTACAGGCTATAAACCACACGAACTTGGTATTTTTAATGACAAGCATCCTGGTATCCCCATTATTAAAAAAGCTTTAGAAAGCCGCTTAAGAGCCTTATTGGATGAAGGTTTGGAATGGGTCATTATTAGTGGTCAACAAGGTGTTGAAACATGGAGTGCAGAGGTTGTCTTAACGTTAAAAGAGGAATTTCCTAATTTAAAATACGCAATCATCACCCCATTTTTAGAACAAGAAAAGAACTGGCAAGAAATAAAACAAGAAAAATATCAGTCACTAGTTGCTCAGGCAGACTTTGTAACAAGTGTGACAAAAAAGCCGTATGAAGCTCCTTGGCAGTTTACTGAAAAAGATAAATTTATTATTCAAAACACAGACGGCTTGCTACTAGTTTATGATGAAGAAAATGAGGGCTCCCCGAAGTATATGAAGCGTTTAGCCGAAAAATATATGGAAAATCATGACTATACTATTCTAACAATCAACTCCTACGATCTTCAGGTAATCGCAGAGGAAATACAACAGCAACAACAGGATTGGTAGATAATCGAATATCTCCCCCTACAGTTAGATAGATAAAAATCTTTAATAAATATAAATATTGATATAATTTTCTGACAATTTTATAATAGAAGGAATAGTACTTGTTATTATTTTGAAAGGAGCTGTTGACATTTGAATAGAAAAATCGAAATGATTCTAGAGCCTTCTCCTGTGAATATTTCACACGATACGTATCGTCGTGAGTGCCAGTATACGCGAGGGATTCATATTGAGGAACAAGAATTCAACGCCATTTTAAATGCAATGTGCCACGATTCACGCTTATATTTTGATTTCCATAATCCACGAAAAGAGATTAAAAAGGGAACTTATTTAAATGGACACTCCGGTTTAGCACGCAATATTTATGACTACTATAAAGCTCATTACGATATTGAATTGACGGACATTATCAATGGTAAAGATTTTTACGTAAAAATCGTTTAAGTGCCTTTTAAGTGCCAGGCACTCAAACAATTTTGAATTCTCCAAATAAAAACCCGCGGAAAGCGCAGTAAATTTTAAAGCGACCTATGAAACAATTTTTCTTAAAAACTAGTCTTTCAAAAGAAAAAACTACACCTCCCCTTGTCCAAAAAGTGAGGTGTAGTTTTAGAAGCATTTATTCATTTAATGATGATATGGCTTATTTCCACAAGCCGGCTTTCACCATTTTTTCTTTATTACCGAAAGCAACTAATACAGCAATAATATTAATAATTATCATAATTACAATGATGTATAACACAGGTGTGTAGCTTCCTGTAAAGTCAAAAATATAGCCATACGCTGGTAGTGCGATAATACCTGCTACTGCCAAGCCGATAGAAACTGTAGAATAGATTTGACTGTAATCTTTATTACCAAATAATGCAGAAGTAATGGCAGGAGCTAATGTTCCGATACAAGCTGATACGAAACCAAATAGGCCAACAGCTGCCACAATTGCAATTGTACTTTTTACAAAGAATATTAATAACAACATAGAAACTAACCCAATTAACATAGCAATAATTGTCGTGCTTTTAGCACCAATTTTATCAATTAAATAACCAAAGAGAATAGAACCTAAAAGTACGCCGACCATTAAAGCAGACATAACATTACCAGCAAATTTCACACTAAATCCTTGATTCACAAGGTATGTTGGAATGTGAATTGAAAAACTCGCAACAGACGTAATAATAAAGAAGAACAATAGTAATAATGCAAATGCTAATGATTTTTTAGCATCTACGAATGAAATACCAGAATTGCTAGTATCTTTTTCTACTTTTTTCTCACTATTGTTATTGTCATCAGCACCATAAGGTAACAAACCTTTTTCTTGAGGTGATTTTCTTAAAAAGAAAATAATTGTCGGAACAATAATTACGATAGCTGCAACACCTACCATAATATAAGCACTTCTCCACCCTTGATTAGCAATTAAGTTACCAATTATCGGAGATGAGAAAGCTCCAATTAAACCACCTGACGCAGTAATAATACCTAAAGCTAATCCACTGCGTTGTTTAAACCATTGATTGATTAATACTGGACCTGCTAAAACTGTGATTAATACACCACCAACAGCTAGAGGAATCGCAAGGATATACCAGCCCCACACAGAGCTCATCATACCGAATAGAGCGAAAGAACCTGCTTGTAAAATAATCGCAACAACAAGTAAAATACGCGTATCATACTTGGCCATTAACTTCCCGCCAATTGGTAAGAAGATCATCGTCACGATTGATGAAATACTTAGATATAACGTTAAATTCCCTAGACCTACACCAATGTCTTCCGATACTGATGGTAAGAATAGTCCTGCTGAACTGTTTAGTCCAGACTTAGCTAAACCAACTGTAATACATAAACCTATTAAAACTAGCCATGCAAAGTGAAACTTTTTTTTATTAGCACTCATTTCCCTATTTCTCCTTTTATTTAAAAGACTTTATTTTACATAAAACTACAAATTTCGCGTTTCAGATGTAATTTGGCGTTTATGCAATGATACGATAGATAATTTGTTGTATATTTACATTACTTAACTTGTACCATTAGCCTAAGCTATATGCACAACATTTAAGTAAGATCTACTTTATAAAAAGAATTTACGGCTTCCTTTAAATTGATTAAATGACGTGGAATCCTTGCACACTGACTATCTCAAAATGCTCCTACACTCTTTTTATTTAGATCTGCGGTAGCTTACTTTTGACATTTCTGCAAGCAATTTCGCAGTTGATCATTTAACCTCTAAAACCTTGCTACACTAGACTTTATCTTGCTTTCTCCCCACATAAACACCTCCAAAAATTGTGAAACTTTTGTGACCTGCAATTTATTTTAACATTAAACTGTTTAATATTAAATTAATTAATTTCACAGAATATTTATTTTTTAACTAAAAAACACTTGACAAAACCTTTTCTTGAATTTTTTAGGTTTTGTTTCCCGCTCTTTTTTTCAATTTTTAACTAGGTAGTTGTAACTAACATCAGAAAAATTCAAAAATAAGTCTTTACTACTTCCTACTAAAATTAATATAATCAATCTTAATCATTAGTTTAACGGGAAATCATTTCCTTTATTAGTGATTAATAACTATTTCAAAATAATAAAATTATAGGAGGTCTTTAGTGCAACATGATTGAGCAATTAAAGTTAATGGACTTGAAAAATAAAAATAAACTAATGCTTTTCACTTATTTAGCTTCTACGATTCTAGGGTTAGTAGGCTCAATATCTTTAAAACCTGATTTTTGGATTATTGTTTTTTATAGCGCGCAAATCATTTTTTACCCATTGATATACATAGTTAGTAACCGTTATAAGAAAGAAATTGTTTTCCCATATTTAATAGTTATCATTATGAATATCTTTAACATATGTTTAGTAATGATTTATGGTGGGGACCTATCCACTGCTCTTTCTATATTTTTCTTTGCAGTATTTTCTGCTGTTCAATTTAATAACAAAATCTTTAGTATTGGATATAGTTTAGGGTTAGTAACACTTATTTTAGTTTATCTTTTCCCTTCGCCTTCCTTTGAGTATTATTCTGGAAATATAAGCTCATTTGTTATCATTTATCTCTTCACTGGTTTCCTGTTAACAATATTAATTCGTATGAATCAAAACCAATTTAAAAAACTACAAGAGTACAGTGAAATTGCAGAAGCAGATGCTAAAACAAAAGAAGAGCATAAAATTCATTTGGAACATGAAATTGGCGTTATTGCTGAAAGTATTAGTAAAATTAACGATAAAGTTCAGTTAAATTTAAGATCGCAAGAGGAAATTCAAATAGCTATGAATGAAGTTTCAACAGGTAGTATGATACAAAGTGAACAAATTTCTAAAATAGCAGACAGTGCACAAAATAACTTAACGGCAATCCATTCAATGAATGAAATAACAGTCCGTTTAATAGATGACTCTGTTCAATCAAGCAACCTAGCAGATGAAGGCCAAAATAAAATCCATCATCTTACAACTGAAATGAATAGTCTTCAAAATGTTATTTCGAACTTAAGTGATAACTTCAAAACTTTAACTGGGAAAATAGAAGAAACAAATCAGTTTGCCAATGATATTCAACAAATAACTGAACAAACAAATTTATTAGCCTTGAATGCTTCTATCGAGGCAGCTCGTGCTGGGGATGCTGGAAAAGGATTCTCTGTTGTAGCCCAAGAAATAAGAAATTTAGCAGATTTAACGAATAATATTACTGTCAAAATCACAGAGAATTTAACTGATGTCAATACAACAAATAAATTAGCACAAATAAACATGAACAAGAGTAGTGATACATTACATCAAAGTGTAGAGTCTACAAAGCTAGTAAACACAAACTTTATTCAATTAAGCGAAATTTTACATTCATTAAAAACTAAATTTAATGAATTTGAGCATTTATCAAATGAGGTAGCTGTTAACAGTCAAAATGTTGATACGTCGACAAATGATTTTGCTGCGATTATCGAGGAAGCAACTGCAACATTACAACAAATGAATGCATCGATTGAAAACATCACAGCTGACAACCATAGCATTGCAAAATACATCAATGATACAGCTAAGAGCACCGAAAATATAAAAAATACTTATTAAGGTATTTTGAAAAAATAGAGAGTACGAAAACGTAAAAACGTTCCCGTACTCTCTTTTCTTTCCTAGCTGTTAATTCACTTCTATCGGGTGACATGAGCATAGTGCCAGGCACTCACACAATTTTATACAATTCAACGTAAAAGCCAACGGAGACTCCTGTTGGATCTACATATCGTAAAACGAATCAGACCGCAAAACAGCGACGGTTACCGCTTACGTCATACCCGCGAAAGCGCAGTAGATTTTTACGCTTTAAAAAGCCACCTCAATCTTTAGAGGGTTTGCATTAAAGAAATCGCTTAAGCCCTTCCCTACTTTCCTTGCAATTCAATTCTACGAAAAAAAGTATGCTAAGAATCAACTTAGCATACTTTTTCCACTTATAAAAAACTATAAATCTGCAACTTGTGCACTAACTGCTTTATTATTATACACTTCTGTATCTAATTCTTTCGTTACTCGAGCAGTTGTAACACCTGCCGTCATTGAACCACTTACATTTAGTGCAGTACGACCCATATCGATTAATGGCTCAACTGAAATTAAAATACCTGCAAGTGCAACCGGTAAGTGAAGCGCTGATAGCACAAGAATCGCTGCAAATGTCGCACCACCACCAACACCTGCTACACCGAACGAGCTAATCGCTACTACTGCAATAACAGTTATGATGAAAACAGGATCTAATGGATTAATGCCAACAGTTGGTGCAATCATTATTGCTAACATTGCTGGATAGACACCCGCACAGCCATTTTGACCAATTGATAAACCGAATGAGCCTGCGAAGTTCGCAATACCTTCTGGTACACCAAGTCTACCTGTTTGCGTTTTAATATTCATCGGTAAAGTTCCCGCACTTGAACGTGAAGTGAAGGCAAATAATAATGTTTCAAGCGATTTTTTTAAATACGTAAATGGATTTAAACCACTTAATGAAAGAATTAGTAAATGAACAAGGAACATAATAATTAATGCTACATAAGAAGCAATAACAAATTTACCTAAGTTGTAAATTGCCCCAAAATCAGATGTTGCCACTGTACGTGCCATAATTGCTAAAATACCATAAGGTGTTAAACGTAAAACAATTGTTACAACACCCATTATTAACGCGTGTATAGCATCTATACCTTTTTTAATGGTAGCTGCCATGTCTCCATCTTTACGTGCAACACGTAAATAGGCAAATCCTAAAAATGCTGCAAATATTACTACTGCAATTGTAGATGTTGAACGCGCACCCGTTAAATCAAGGAATGGATTCGCAGGGAATAATTCAATAATTTGTGTTGGTAAATCTGGTGCAGCCATTCCTGTTGTTTTTTCTTCTAGGTATGCTCCGCGCTCTGTTTCAGCATCACCTTGCATAATTTGAGTAGCATCTAAATCAAATATTGTTGCTGAAAGAATCCCGACTGCTGCAGATACAGCTGTAGTACCGATTAAAATTGCTAAAATTAATGCAGCCATTTTCCCAAAATTTTTGCCAATTGTCATTTTCGTAAAGGCAATCAAAATAGAAATAAACACTAATGGCATTGCCACCATTTGTAGTAGTTTTACATAACCAGTACCAATGATGTTGTACCATGGCGTTGTTTCGGCTAAAACTTCCGAATCAATACCATAAAATAATTGAAGTCCTAGACCAAGTGCAATACCTAAACCTAGACCAGCAAAAACACGATTTGAAAATTTCACGTGTTTTTTGTTCATAATAACTAAAATCCCAACGCACACAAGTAACAGCGCTACGTTAAGAATAACTTGTAAAGTTGACAATAGAAGGCCTCCTAAGATGTTTTATAATAATGTAAACCGAATTATATACCTATAATCCCTATTATTCAAGTATGTTTTATTAAGATTAATAATTTTATAAATGTAAGCGGTTTATTTATTTTGATTAAACGGCTGAAAAGGAATACAATCAAATTAGTTTATAAGTAAACTGATTTCAAGGAGGAGAATGTTTATGGGAAAATTACAAGATAAAGTGGCGATTATTACAGGTAGTGGAGCAGGAATAGGTAAAGAAATAGCACGTAAATATGCACAAGAAGGTGCAAAGGTTGTCATTGCTGACTTCAATGAGGACGCATTAAATGCAACCGTTGCTGAATTTAATCATGCTGGTTTTGAGGCATTTGGTGTCAAAGTAAATGTCGCTATAGAAGAGGATATCCAAAAAATGATTGCTAATACCGTAGCTCATTTTGGTCGTATAGATATTTTAGTCAATAACGCTGGAGTTGGTGACAATATGCAGGCAGCAGCAAATGTTGAGGATGCTGTATGGCAACGTGTCATGGATATTAATGTGAGCGGCGTAATGCGTGCAATTCGACATGTATTACCAACCTTTATTGAAAATGGCGGAGGAACGATTGTTAATATGGCTTCTATCGCTGGATTAACTGGCGGTCGCGGTGGACTAGCATATACAACTGCTAAACATGCAGTTGTTGGTATGACGAAAAATATTGCTTCTCACTACGGATCGCAAAACATCCGTTGCAACGCGATTGCACCAGCACATGTAGAAACAGGTTTTGCAGCAGCGATGACTAATGTAGACCCATTCGGTATGCAACAATCTGTGCGTGGCGTTCAACTTATGCCAAAAGCAGGTCAGGTTTCAGACATTGCAAATATTGCTCTATTTTTAGCTTCTGAAGATTCTGCTCTTATTAATGGTGTAGCCTTAGCTGCTGATGCTGGTTGGAGCGCTTATTAAGATTTCTATTAAAATAGTATCGCATAATAAAAACCTACTTCGTTAGTGAACGAGGTAGGTTTTTTTGTCATTAATTAAATAACAGCTTCCATATATTTTTTTACATTCTTTTTTTAAACGTGTTACTGCATCTGACAATTGATTAACTGAAGTAAATTGCTGATACTCATTTGTAATAACAGCAATGGACAATGATGTACATGTAAAACGCTCTAATTTCCCAACTCTATTTGGGACTTGTAATTGCACCAAATCTTCAAGCTCATAAAAATCAATTATTTGGGCATCAAACTCTTCAATAATTGTTTGGCAAATGCTTGCTACTTCATAATGCGGGAGAATAGCAACAAAATCATCGCCACCTATATGCCCTAAAAAATCTTCTATTCCTGTAATGTTTCTATTAAGGATATCTGTTAAATAGAGCAAAATCTTATCTCCTCTATTAAAACCATAGGTGTCATTATAGGTTTTAAAATGATCTAAATCAAAATAAATTAGGCTATATTTTTCAAGCTGTAGTGCCTTTTCTAGTTTTTCTTCAATTAACTTATTGCCAGGTAAGCTTGTCAGAGGATTTAAAAAGCTTGCAATCGCTACTTGTGTCTCTACAAGCTTTAACAGCAGTTCTCTAATACTAACTACACCCAAATATAAACCTTTTTTAATAACAATGACATCATCATATAGGTCCTCTGCTCGCCGGTCCATCGCATCCGTACTCACTTCAATAATAGGTGTACTATAATCTACAATTAGAGGATTTTCTTTCATAATAAGTTGATTTTGCCGCCCCATAAATAAGTTATAACCATAACGTGTACCAATTTTTTGATAGAAATGTGTGCGTGTAATATGTCCAATTGGTTTGCTATCTCTTACAACAACAACACTGCGCAATGATGGATTGCTCGTAAAAAGTAAATCTACTTCTTTGTTTTTTACAAATTCATCAATACTAAGAACGTTTTCTATGACTTCCCCTATCTGCATAGTCATCCACCCTTATTTCCCCAAAATGTATGTCTTTTGATGGCTTCCCTATTGCATATCCCTGTGCATAATGGATGCCAATGTCTTGTAAATAATCGAGCTCCTCTTGCCGTTCAATACCTTCTGCAATAATTTTCGTTTCTGCTTGCTCAGCGTACGTCATAAGTAATGTAACAAGCTGCTGCTGCTCACTGTTTTTATCGATAAATTGAATTAATGAGCGATCCAACTTAATAAATTCGGGCTTTAAATAAATAAGTGTTTTTAAGCTATTGTAGCCAGATCCCATATCATCCACCGCAATACGATAGCCCTGTGAACGATAATGTGATAATACTCGTTCAAACTCCACGAAATCTAACACAGCACTGCGCTCTGTTAATTCAAACACTACTTGCTGCGGCTTAATGCCTAGCTCTTTTAACAATTGTAATGTCTCACCACTATTATATTTCTTATCTAGTAATACGTTCGGATGGATATTGAGAAAGAGCATAAAATCTTTATTCAGCATTTCTCCATGAAGACGCTCTTTGAAACGTTGCAATGAAAGGTTTCGACAAAAGCATTCAAATAAAAATACGCAGTCTGTTTGCCCTACAAATTCATAAAATTGGTCGACACTACTAAATAAGTCGGAAGGCGTCGGTCGATTCAGCGCCTCAAATCCCATTGTTTCTTTCGTTTGTAAGTTCATAATTGGTTGAAAAAAAGTATGTAAATCTTTAGTCTCAATAATTTTTTTCAATGTCTTGTAACGTTTTATATATAAAGTATTGTTTTGATGCTGTTCATATAAATGATTTAAATATAAAAAGAAACTGTTTGTTTTTACGTTTTGTCTCACAGCAGACTCCATTTCACACCTCTTAAATTGGTTATTAGTTCTATTGTAAGCTTTCATTGTAAATGTGCTGTGAAGTAGTTGTAAAAAGAACAAAGTTGATTTTCAGACATCGTAGAAATGGACAGGCAAATTGTTTGAGTGACTGGCACCTTGACAAATATTTTTGTTAAATTATGATTATAGTAGAGAAATTTTTCTTTCTTTTCTGAAAATTATAGTTTGCTAGTAGATTTTTTTTTAGGTCTTTATAGGACAACCTATTGAGATAAATTATTTTTCAAGGGAGGATCATGTTAATGAGCTTGTCTATTCAACAACTATTGGAGAACAAAGGAATTACAGCAAAATCTGAACACCTTGAACTACTAAAAACGCGGTGGGAAAGTATGCAATCACTTCGTAGCAATTTAGAAGGCATTGCAATTGATGATGCAGATATTGCTATTCGCAATATACCTGGAGGTGACCATATTGAAAACTGATTTACATTTAAAATCTGTAGAAGAACTGGCGCCATTAATCGAAAACAAAACACTTTCTCCTGTCGAATTGACGAAAGAAATTTTAAATTTTGCTGAAGAAAGCCAGCCAAAAATTAATTCTTACATGGCCTTTTACCACGAAGAGGCTATAGAGAATGCTAAATTGGCAGAGCAAGAAATTATAAATGGAAATTACCGAGGAATGTACCATGGAATTCCGATGGCACTAAAAGATAATTTATACTTTAAAGATAAAATAACGACGATGTCTTCAAAAATTCATAAAGATTTCGTCTCAAATTATGATGCGACCGTTGTTGAAAAGCTTCGGGATGCAGGTGTTATTTTCACAGGGAAATTAAGTATGCACGAATACGCATGGGGCATTACAAATAATAATCCTCATTATGGACCTGTACGTAACCCATGGGATCTTGATAAAATTCCTGGCGGCTCAAGTGGTGGTTCAGGAGCAGCAGTAGCGGCAGGTGCAAGTGTAGCCTCATTGGGAACAGATACAGCAGGTTCTATCCGCATCCCTTCTTCAGCGTGTGGTATCGTTGGCTTAAAACCTACTCATGGTCGTGTAAGTAAATTTGGTTGTTACCCGCTTGCTTGGAGTTTAGATCATATTGGACCTATGACAAAAACGGTAAAAGACGCCGCAGCTATGCTCGAGATTATTTCAGGCTTCGATCATCGAGACCCTACATGTGTAGATGTACCTGTAGATAATTATTTAAATCAGCTTTCTGGAAATGTGAAAGATTTAGTCATTGGTGTTAATGAGGATTATTTCTTTAACCGCGTTGACTCAGACGTTGAACGTGCGGTTCGCGCAAGCATTCAAAATCTAGTAGACCAAGGAGCAAAGGTGGAAGTTGTCAAAATCCCATCCTTGCAATATGCAGAATGGGCAGAGATCGTTACTTCCCTATCTGAGGCGTCTGCTATCCATCACTCAGATTTACAAAAGAGACCACAAGATTTCGGTGATGATATTCGTCTGTTATTTGAGCTAGGTGAATTACCTTCAGCTGTTGATTATTTACAAGCTCAACAAGTACGTAGACAAATTAAACAAGAGTTTACGCAAATATTCAATCAAGTGGATGTCTTAATTTCACCGACATTACCAATTGTTGCGAATACAATTGGCGATGACTTTGCAGAGCTAAACGGCGAAAAGGTCGACTTAATCGACAATATTATTCGCTTCACTGGGCCAAGTAACTTAACTGGATTACCAGCACTTTCTGTTCCATGTGGATTTAAAGGGAATTTGCCAATCGGCTTACAAATTATTGGACCAGCATTTAACGAAGGTCGTATCCTAAATGTAGGCTATGCAATTGAGCAAACAAATCCATTAAAAAATCGAAAGCCTAACCTTTTTGCTAACATTTAAAAAATATGTAGCCGTCCATTCGTGGGCGGTTATTTTTATTCATTGCAAATAAAAGCCAACAACTATATTCATTTATCCTAAAATGATGGTACGATACTTAATAATAAATTACTGGAAAGGTTGCTAGATTCCCTAATGAACGTAAAAAACTTTTTGCAATTACCTATTACAAAGGATTTTACAGTAGTTGCAGGTAGCAACGGTTTACATAAACCTGTCCAAAATGTTGAAATTCTAGATTTTGAATTTTCACCTGATATTGAAACTGTTCGAGAAACGATATTTACACCAAATAGTGTAATACTCAGCAGTTTATTATTTGCAAAACAACAACCCGATTATTTATTAAATGCTGTGAAAAGCCTTATTCAGTTAGAAGCTAGTGCATTAGCTTATAAGCCCGTTATTTATAATGATTTACCAGAGGAGGTACTCGCTTTAGCAAACGCACATCATTTCCCGATATTGCGCTTTGGTGGAGACGAATTTTTCGAAAAAATCATTTTAGAAACAATGGCATACGCAAAAACACAAGACTATGCATTCTTTTTAGAAACAATTATGAAACGCCTTATTAATGAAGAAGTTACTGATGAACAAATTACATCTTTTTTACAACAATTGAACAAGCCGTTTGAAAAATATATGTTCGTAGCGAATCTTCAGATGAAGTCATTAACAAATGCCGAATGGATGCAACCATTTTTACAATTAGAGCTACTATTAAAATCAGGCGTAATTTGTAAATATAAAAATAGCCTCTTCATTTTGGTGACAAATCAATCACAACATTTTCAATTCGAGAAATTTCTTAATGAATGGCTCACAATGTATGATTTATCAACAGACGAGCTGATTGTTGGTTATAGCGGAGTACATATCACACAAGCTGAGCTTCACCTTGCTGTGCGAGAAGCTTTCTTCGCCCGCATAATGGCTGAAATGGATATGACCCCTACTTGTCACTACAATCATCTTGGTTCAGATATTTTACTTATTGAATTACATCGGAAAGACCCACATTTCGTTATGAACTATGTAAATGACTATCTAGGGCCATTACTAGATGAAAAAGCAGATGTAGATTTAATTAACACTGCAATCACTTATATCTTGAAAAAGGGTAATATTAAAGAAGTAGCAGTAGCACACTTTTGCCATCCAAATACTATACGATATCGCATGACAAAAATACGCCAATCAGTAGCACCGTTGGATAATGATTATGTATTTTATGAACGCTTATCTGCAGCCGTTAAATTGTACTTATTACATAGCAAAATAGCAGATTAAATAGAGCTTTGGAATAAGTACAAAAAAACGCCTGGAATTTTAGAATCAAAGTCAAATTATTTTCTTTCTTCTCATGCTATTCTTATTGGAGTAAGGAGGAAGAAAGATGAAACAATACATAGCTGATGGCATGCTACTGACAACCGCTATCGTTTGGGGCAGTGGATTTGTTATAACGGCCATTGCACTAGAATATTTAACTGCTTATCAAGTAATGGCAGGTAGGTTTTTATTAGCTTCGATTATACTAACTGTAATATTTGGATACAAATTAAAAAAAGCAACAAAATCAGTTGTTTGGAAAGGTATTTTACTAGGAACGATATTGTATATTGCCTTCGCACTCCAAACGGTTGGTTTACAATATACTACTCCTTCTAAAAATGCATTTTTAACCGCTGTCAATGTGATTGTCGTTCCGCTCATTGCCTATGCCGTTTATAAACGCCGTATTGATGGATACGAAATCATGGGCTCCATCATAGCTATTGTCGGAATCGGCTGTTTATCATTACAAGGTTCCTTAACGATGAATATAGGCGATGCACTTTCTTTAGCTTGTGCTGTGGCCTTTGCTTTTGATATCTTTTGTACAAACCTTTTTGTTCAAAAAGAAGATGCAATAGCGCTAACAATTATTCAATTTATTACGGCCTCCGCTATCGGTATTTTGGTCGTTGTCAGTCAAGGTGATATTCCCGCTTCTCTTGAAAAAGAAGCTATTTATTCACTCATTTATTTAGGTATTTTTTCAACTACTATTGCTTACCTTTTTCAAAACGTGGCAAATCAATATACGTCTGCTACAAAGGCAGCCATTATCCTGTCAACAGAATCCTTTTTCGGAATGGCGTTATCGGTCATATTTTTACATGAAGTACTAACAAGCCGAATGGTTATAGGAGCAGTGTTAATTTTACTAGCTATTTTAATTGCTGAAGTGAAGCCCGCCTATCCAAAGAAACGGATAATGAATAACTGACAATAATGCTCCCCTACAAATAGTTTCAGTTTAGGCTGAAGCTATTTTTTATTTTGCATGACTGGTTATCATACTTGTAGTAATTCCGACTACTAATACGGTAATAATCGAAAGGATTAATGTATTTGAAGACAAAAGCAGCCCACCTAAAACAATAACAATTGAATCAATAAAAAAAATAAGAACCCCTACATTTATGCCTGTTTTATCACATAAAAACTGTGCAACAAGATCTGTCCCACCAGTGCTTGTCTGAAATCGAAGCATTAAACCAATGCCAAAGCCAACTAAAATCCCTCCTAATATCGCGCTATAAATGGCATCAATTTGAACCAAATTTCTTAAAGGCTTCAACAGGTCAATGATAAAAGACGAGCCAATTAACCCATGCACACTATTGTAAAAATAGGTTCTGTATTTAAACCAAGCAATGATGAATATCGGAATGCTTAAAATAATAATCATTAGCCCGATTTTCAATTTATACAAATAGTACAAAATGAGCGCTACTCCTACAACGCCTCCATCTAGTATTTGATAGGGTGTTAAGAATAGATTAATGCCTAAGGATATACAGATACTACCTATTATGATGACCAAGCCCTTCTTCAGAAAAAACATATAACCCCCCTCCGAAACTAAGCATGTACTTATAGTATGAAAGAAATGAATTGAACATGTTTTGGACTTTACTATATGTGAAAATAAAAGTATTTTCACTAAACACCCCGTTTACATTTCTTTGCATTTACACATATACTAAAATATCTTATTTGAAATAAATGAAGTGTATACATATAAATGTAGGGAGGATAAAAAATGAAAAAAGAAAATGTAATATCTTCCTATATTATAGAAGAGAAAGTGTTTCGGGGTTATGATTACCGGATAATGTGACTACCAAGCAAATCGTTCATATGTTAAACGAGCAATAAATCTATGTGGATGATGCCTCTAGAATATTTTTGCCACAATATAAAGAGGAAAATATTCTGCAATTATGTATTTCTCAAGTGAATGAAAGCTAAATCAAATTCGGTATTGAACGATTGGCTAACTGTATTACTTTAATTAACAATAGTAAGCATCACCAAGAACAAAAAACCTTTTTACATCAAAAACATCCCTAAAAAACTAACCTCCCTTTTTAAAAAAGACAGGGAGGTTAAAATCTTAACTTTAATTTGTATATGCTCTTACCAACAAAATCATAACTATTATAATAACAATCGAACCAATATTAATTAAACAACCGCTGCTAGGTGCACCTGTATGAGCTTGAGCAGCTGCACTGTTCAAAGCACCACCAGGATTTTTTTGCTGTTCTTTTACTTTTAAATTTTCTCGTTCTTTTTCTGACATGGAAGCCCCCCATTTTTCGAATTAGAACCGTTTCTTACTTCTTCATACTATCACTTCAAATAACCCATCGCTTATTAAATCAACGTATTCATCCATTCAACTATTTTGCTGTCCAATTAAGTTTTCATTGTAATAACATTAAAAGAATCTACTATCATATATACAAAAGAAAAAATGCTTAGTATTCGCAATTTTTAATATAAAAAATAAACTATTGAAATATATATGTAATGATTATATACTACTATCGATAGTGATAATCATTATCAATTATTTTATTACTAGGAGTGTAATTCTAATATGAATTCAAAGCGTTTCTATTCATTATTTACAATGTTATTAATAGCTGTTTTTTCTTTTGCTTTAGCGGGATGCGCTGATAAAGAATCTGGCACTGAGTCTACAGATTCAAAAGGTTCAACGGAAAAGTCTGATTCAGAGGCTTCTGACACACAGTATCCAATCGTAATTAAGCATGCATTTGGAGAAACTGTGATCGAAAAGAAACCAGAGCGTGTTGCGACTATTGCATGGGCAAACCATGATGTTGCATTAGCGCTTGATGTTGTTCCAGTGGGCTTCTCAGCTGCAAACTATGGCGTACAAGATGATAGCGGCATGCTACCATGGACAGCTGAAAAGTTAAAAGATTTAGGAGAAACAAATCCAAATATATACCAAGATACTGATGGTTTAGATTTTGAGGCAATTTCTGACTCAAACCCGGATGTAATCTTAGCTGCTTATTCAGGAATTACACAAGAAGACTACGATACATTAAGTCAAATTGCGCCAGTTGTGGCATACCCAGAAATTCCATGGGTGATTTCATGGCGTGACCAAATCCTATACAATGCAAAAGGTATGGGTATGGAGAAAGAAGGTAAGCAATTAATTGCTGATACTGAAAAGCTAATTGCTACAAAGGCAAGTGAAAAACCAGAATTAAAAGGTAAAAAAGCTGCCTTTGCTATGTTTAATGCAACAGATTTATCTAAGTTTTATATTTATACACCAGAAGATCCTCGTGGGGAGTTTTTAGAGGAATTGGGTATGGCGTATCCACAAAGTATTAAAGATCAAATTACAGATAAATCTAGCTTCTATATCGAATTAAGTGCTGAAAATGCAGATGCTTTAAAGGATGCTGAAATTTTTATCACTTATGGTGACGATAAAACATTAGCTGCATTACAAGCTGATCCAATTTTAGGAAAAGTGCCAGCAATCCAAAATGGCTCAGTAGTAGTGATAACTGATAATACGCCATTAGCTGCAGCAGGTAACCCAAACCCTCTATCAATTCAATATACAATTGACGAGTACTTAACATTAATCTCTGATGTTGCGAAAAAGCTGAAATAATATGATGAATACATCCGTTTCAGAAAATAAGCATGTATTGATGCCACGTAACTTTGGCAAGCTTATCATTTTGCTTGCAATATTACTTTGCCTTAGTGTAATCGCATCGCTTGTATTTGGTTCTCGGATGATTACTTGGACTCAACTTCTGGATGGTTTATTCCATTCAGAAGTTGCTTCTCATGAAGCAAATGTTGTTCGGCAAAGAATTGTTCGAACTATTTTTTGTTTTTTGTGTGGTGCTGCTTTAGGTGTTTCAGGTGCCTTAATGCAGTCTGTAACGCGTAATCCTATTGCGGATCCAAGTATATTAGGAGTGAATACAGGGGCATCTTTATTTGTTGTTTGTGGGATTGCCTTTTTTAATATTAGTTCTGCAAATCAATATATTTGGCTGGCAATAGTGGGTGCAATGATTACCGCTATTTTTGTGTTTACTGTTGGTTCAATTGGTAGTGGAGGGGCAACACCGATAAAGCTCGTCTTAGCAGGAGCTGCTACGAGTGCTATATTATCATCACTAGTAGTGGCCGTTATGATTCCACGTACAAATGTTATGGATCAATTTAGATTTTGGCAAGTTGGCAGTGTAGGTTCAGGTAGCTGGGATAATATCACACTATTTATTCCGTTTTTACTAATTGGTCTTTGTATAGCTATCTTCTCTGCACCTGCATTAAATGCGCTAGCACTAGGAGATGAAGTGGCGACTGGCTTAGGTGTAAAAACTGGGACAATCCGACTTCTCGCTTCATTTGGTGGCGTTTTATTATGCGGTGTGGCAACGGCATTAGCTGGGCCAATCGGGTTTATCGGATTGTTGGCGACTCATTTAATTCGATTAATTATCGGTCCAGATGTGCGTTATGTTATTCCGCTTTCTGCATTAGCTGGGGCTATTATTTTAACGATTGCTGATGTGTGCGGAAGACTATTAGGGAGTCCAAGTGAGCTTGAGGTAGGTATTGTTACGGCCTTCATTGGAGCTCCTCTATTAATTTTTATTACAATGAAAGCGAAAATGCGTGCATTATGATGAATGAAACAATGAATTCTATTTATAGCTCAAGAATGAAACGAAAACGTCGTTTCCTACTCATGACGTGCTTGCTAACAGTTATTTCTATTGTACTTATGAGTTTGATGCTCATGCTTGGCAATACAATTTATCCAGTAAAGGATGTTGTAGGCGTATTATTAGGTGAGGATGTCAAAGGTGCGTCCTTTGCTGTAGGTACAATCAGATTACCACGGATGATAGTTGGACTATTTTCAGGCTTTGCATTCGGTGTTGGTGGCTATGTTTTCCAAACGATGCTACGAAATCCATTGGCTAATCCTAACGTAATTGGGATTACTGCTGGATCTAGCGCTGCTGCTGTCTTTTGTATTATTGTCCTGCATGCGAGTAATGCATTCGTATCGATTGCATCTGTAATTGGCGGACTTTTAACTGCTATCGTTATTTTTTTATTGTCGAAAAGTAGCTCGTTCTCAATCGGTCGATTAATTTTAATCGGTATCGGTATTCAAGCGATGTTAAATGCTTTTATTTCCTACTTAATGGTCATTGGTAATACGCATGACCTCCCTTCAGCTATGCGTTGGTTAAGTGGCAGTTTGAATGGAGCAAAAATGGAGAACCTTTATCCATTAATCATAACAGTGTGTATTTGTACACCAATTGTTATTTATTTTGCTAGTAGATTAGAAATATTAGAGCTCGGTGAGCAAGCAGCGACATCACTTGGGGTTGATACGAACAAAACGAGATTGGTGCTCTTGCTTAGCTCGGTTTTAATGATTGCCTTGGCTACAGCAGCTGCTGGTCCGATTGCATTTGTTGCATTTTTAGCAGGTCCAATTGCTAAAAAAATTGTGGGCGTAGGCTTTTCAAATATCGTTCCTGCTGGCTTGGTTGGGGTTATTTTAGTATTAGCTGCAGATTTAATAGGTCAGTTCGCATTTGAGACCAGATATCCTGTTGGCGTAATTACAGGGATTATCGGTGCACCGTATTTAATTTATTTATTAATTCGTATCAATCGAAAAGGAGATTTATAATATGAAGCCAACACATACATTTCGAGCGGAACAAATTACTGCCGGTTACGAAAATAAAACGATTTTACAAGATGTGAGTGTAACGATTCCTAGCAATAAAATTAGTATTATTATTGGTGCGAACGGCTGCGGTAAATCTACACTTTTGAAAACGATGGCGCGATTAATTAAGCCGACTTCCGGACAAGTAACGTTAGATGGGCAACCAATTCAAAAAATGCCTCCGAAGCAACTTGCTAAAGTGCTAGGCTTATTACCACAATCCCCTATCGTTCCAGAGGGAATTACGGTTGCGGATTTAGTTGGTAGAGGTAGATTTCCTCATCATAGCTTTTTAAAAGGTTGGTCAAAAAAGGATTATGAGGCTGTAGCAGAAGCGATGGAAATGATGAACATTACGGAATTTGCTGATCGTCATATTGATGAACTATCAGGTGGTCAAAGACAGCGTGTATGGATTGCAATGGCATTAGCGCAGCAGACTGATATTTTATTTTTGGATGAGCCTACAACGTATTTAGACATTACGTACCAAGTAGAAATTTTAGATTTACTGACAGATTTAAATCGTAAGTATGGTACGACAATTGTCATGGTGTTACATGATATTAACTTATCAGCACGTTATGCAGACTATATTTTCGCCCTACATGAGGGGCAGCTAGTAGCAGAAGGTACACCATCTGACATTATTACAAATGGTTTAATTAAAGATATATTCGCACTTGAATGTATGGTTATCGAAGATCCAGTTTCAAATTCACCATCCGTCGTGCCAATTGGACGACACCACAACCAGGTTGATAAGATAGCACTTAAAACAATGTCAAGCTAGCTTCAGCAACTATAATGAGCTGAATCTGTGATTTGAGCGGCTATATACGCCATCAATTCTTCAAGACAAGGGAAATTGAACGGGAATTAAACTCCTGTTCAATTTCCCTTGTCTTGTCTCTATAGGCGTAAAAGGAAATTCATGCTAAAAGTACATAAAAAGCTTTTCTTCAACGATCATTAAATATGGTATTATAGGTTATAATTGGAATTATAAATAATTATTAACTTTTATTTTTCAGAGGAGGATAATGTTGAAATTTAAAATAGGGAACTTATTTATTCTATGTCTATTACTATTGATACTTACTTCCTGCATACAAACTGAAAAAGATAGGAACATTCCCGAGAAAGAGCAAAAAATAGATTACAAAGAGATGGTGTTTGCATTTGAACACCCGCAGACCAAACAAAAGTACAAAATCATTCATGTTAATCAACTGTTTTCTCCGTATATTGAAAAGGTCAAAGATAATCCGAATCTTTCAACCTCAGAAACCTTGGAACTATATAATAAAGAAATCATTCAACCCATCTACAAGGATTGCTTTGAAAATGGAGAATACTTTCATATGGCAGAAACCATTCTTAATACGGCTCCTACTGGATTAACAGATTTACAAGTGATAAGTGATAAAATGGACACTCGTAAAATCGAAATCAATCAAATCATTCAAGAATCTCTATTAAAATCCGCAGACCTCCTACCGTCTCAAAGTGATGTAGCAGTTTGCGTCTTCCCTTACTCTAAAAATTATATGGACCCGTTCACAGTTGGCGCAGGGAAAATTATTCTCCCCTATCCAAATGAAATGGATGATAGTATAAGGTTAACCGTTGCCCATGAATACCATCACAGCGTTTGGGCAGAAAAATATTTTAGGAAGGATGACTGGGCTTCTATTTTGGATAATGTAGTCTTTGAAGGAAAAGCTGAAATGTTTAAAAGATCCGTTTACCCAGACTACGGTTATACATCAACGACTTTAACTTACGACAAGAAATTATGGTCTAAAGTTGAACCTGATTTAAATAAATACGATTTTAATCGCACATTAGAAATTTTATATGGCGGAAAAGGGTTACCGTATGCTTACGGTTACAGTGAAGGCTACAAGATGGTTAAATCCTACCTTGACTTGAATCCCGATAAAACCCCAGAAAATTGGACAGCATTAAGCGCACAAGAAATTTTTGAAAAAGGGAAATACCTGGAACACTACAAATAACTTCGATTATACTGGGCCCCATTTTGAAGAGTAAACAATGAAGTGCATTGAATTCAACAAATAAATTATGTAAACAGCAAGCAAAAACGCTCAGATTGTAACACTGAGCGTTTCTAGTTTTAACCTTCACATTCAGGTTAATGTCCACAAGAACTTGGTTGCATTATGCCTTTAATATACATAGTTTTTACTGAGTTTCCCTCACCCTAATAGCTGATTTATTGTACAGCCCATACTCATTTAGCATAAAAAAAGCCACCTCCTCAATCTAAGTTAATAGATAAAGAAGATGACAATATTTAGCCCATCAATTTTCAATGAACGTTTATTTAATTTTACCCATGCATCGGGTCATTTTTATGCTTGGGCCCAATCATGTTGAATAAAATATTTAAGATAATCGCTGTAACCGAACCACAGACGATACCGTTAGACGTTAAGATTGCTACACCTGGAGGTAATGACGCGAAAATATCTGGAACAACCGATACACCGACACCAAGACCGACAGCAATCGCTGCAATCATCGCGTTTTCCGCTGATTCATTCATAACAGGTACAAGCATACCCATACCTTGTGTAATGACCATACCGAACATTGCTAACATTGCCGCACCAAGTACTGGTGTTGGAATGATTGTTGTTAGTGCTGCGATTTTTGGTAAGAAGCCAAGTGCTACAAGGAAGGCACCTGTTAGGTAAATGACTTTGCGATCTTTTACACCAGACATACGCGTAAGTCCCACGTTTTGAGAGAATGTTGTATATGGGAAGGCATTGAAAATACCGCCGATAACAGAAGCAAGCCCTTCTGAACGATAACCACGTGCTAAATCTTTTGAATCTAGTTTTTTATTGCAAATATCGCTAAGTGCAAAATAAACACCTGAAGATTCTACTAAAGAAACCATCGCTACAAGCGTCATTGTCAGAATCGCTGTTGCATCAAATGTTGGCATTCCAAAATAAAATGGTTGCACCATGTGGAATACACCAGCATCTGAAACGGGCGTGAAATCCACCTTGCCCATAAATCCGCCTAATACCGTCCCTGCAACTAATCCAATTAAAATTGAAATTGCACGAGCAAAGCCTGTTGTAAAGCGATAAACGACTAAAATAATGACTAATGTAATAAATGCTAAAGCAACATTTGAACCCGATGCGAAATCTGCTGCACCTTGTCCACCCGCCATATTGTTTAACGCAACTGGTAATAAAGAAATACCAATAATTGATACGACTGAACCTGTTACAACTGGTGGGAAAAATTTCACAAGCTTACCGAAGAAGCCTGCGATGACCATTACAATTAAACCTGATGCAATGATAGAACCATAAATATCTGTAATGCCTTGTTCAGGGTTTGTCCCAATTGCAATAATTGGACTAACCGCTGTAAACGTACAGCCTAGAACTACTGGTAAACCAATACCGATAAATTTGCCTGAATACACTTGAAGTAATGTTGCGATACCACACATCATTATGTCAATTGCTACTAAATAAGTCATTTGCTTTGAATCAAAACCTAAAGCCCCACCGATAATAAGCGGTACTAAAATAGCACCTGCATACATCGCAAGTAAATGTTGAATAGCTAGCGTTGTTGACTTAAAGGCATTCATTATGCACGATCCTCCGTGGCAAACGTTACTTTACCATCTTCTAAAGAATCCACAATTGCTAATGATTCTACACGAACACCTTGCTCACGTAATAATTTACCGCCGTCTTGGAAGCCTTTTTCAATGACAATGCCGACACCAACGACAGTTGCACCTGC
This sequence comes from Lysinibacillus sp. NPDC097162, assembly GCF_044762185.1. Taxonomy (NCBI): domain Bacteria; kingdom Bacillati; phylum Bacillota; class Bacilli; order Caryophanales; family Bacillaceae; genus Lysinibacillus; species Lysinibacillus sp. NPDC097162. The sequence continues at coordinate 471,002 of NZ_JBIWDT010000002.1, forward strand.
TTGAGCTGCAATATCAAGTAAGCCTTTTACCGCTTCACCATTTGCTAAGAAATCGTCGACAATTAAAATATTGTCATCTTTATTTAAGAAATTACATGATACTGAAATTTCATTTGTTTCGTTTTTTGTGAAAGAATGTACCTTTGAAGAATAAAGATTGTCTGATAATGTTAAAGATTTACGTTTACGTGCAAATACTACTGGTGCACCGATTTCAAGCCCTAGCATTACAGAAGGTGCAATTCCTGAAGACTCGATTGTTAATACTTTTGTAATGATGTCATCAGAGAAGCGATTTGCAAACTCATGCCCAATCTCTTTCATAAGTAGTGGATCAATTTGGTGGTTTAAAAAAGAGTCAACTTTTAATACAGACGAAGATAAAACTTTACCTTCCTGCTTAATTTTGTCGTGTAATAACTTCATTGCTGTTTTCCTTCTTTCTTATAAAATAATAAAAAAAGCGCTAAATACTTTGATTCCATTCATCTACGAGTGGAGCAAGGCATTCAGCGCATAAACGTCGAAATAAATAGAAAACATCATCTCTAGTATGAATTTTCTAAAACAATGCTACCCATAGTCGATTCATTTACGGTAAATCGGTAGAAACTTACGAGCCATATTCTCGCTATTATATGAGTGAAATAGTATTAAGCTGTATGAACTTCCTTATTATAAATATCCATTTTTATAATTTCAATATGAATATGCATAATAAGCTGATACTTTACTTCATTCGGCAGAGGCTTATATCTACAACCGAACAAAGTTTAAATTTTCGGAATTTAATGGTATTTACGCATTTTTTTGGCGTAAACGTTCGTGTTTTCAATCAATGCTCTGATTATATCAGACTATTTTCGACCTTGCTAGTCATTATTTCGATAAATGGAAAGGTACAGTCATAATGACGACATTTTTGTGAAATAACAGCGATGTTCGAATTAATAGACTAGATTGATTGTGTAGCATATGCTGCCAACCTTTCTTCGGTAAAAACTGCGGAATAACGACTGTTACTTGGTAGTCCGATTTTGCATATTGGTGTTCCACTTTATCAATAAACTTTTTCAAAGGCTGTGTAATGCTACGATATGGCGAATAATAAGTGACAAGTCGCACATCTGGTTGCCACGCTTTCCACTTTTCTTCAAAGGCTTTTGCATCCGCCTGATCGAATGCTACATAAAAGGCTATTATTTTATCAACATTTAAAGATTGCGCATAGTGCAGTGAATTTTCCACCACTTTCGTAATACCCGCTACCGGCACGACAAAGACATTCCCCTCTACTTTCGGTAATGCTTCTCCATTTAGTCGTAGTTGTTCCCCGACTGCATTGTAGTGATGCTTAATGCGATGAAACATCCAAATAATAAGCGGTAAAAAGATGAATACCGGCCATACTTGGGGTAGTTTTGTGACAAAAAACATCATCGCCACTACAAAAGAAATGACTGCCCCTATTGTGTTGATAACAAATTTCATAACCCAGCCATTAGGCTTTTCACGCCACCATTTACGCATCATCCCAGACTGCGCTAATGTAAATGGAATAAATACACCTACCGCATAGAGTGGAATTAAATGCTCTGTTGTGCCATCAAACAAAATAATAAGCACAATAGCTGCTAGCCCGAGCATCATGATCCCATTTGAATAGCCAAGTCGATCGCCACGGATTTGAAATATTCTTGGAATAAAGCCGTCTTTCGATAAGTTGACTGCCAGTAAAGGAAATGCTGAATAGCCTGTATTCGCAGCAAGCACTAAAATCATTGCTGTTGTTCCTTGCACAATATAATAAAATACATTGCGTCCCACACTCGCTTCGGCAATTTGCGAAACAACCGTTGCTTGTGCATTTGGAGCGACTCCGTAGAAATAAGCTAAGCTTACAATGCCAATAAATAATACTGCTAAAATACTACCCATCGCTAATAGCGTTTTTGCTGCATTAACGGGTGCAGGACTTTTGAAATTCGGAATTGCATTAGATATTGCCTCTACACCAGTTAATGCCGAGCTTCCTGAGGCAAATGCCTTTAATAATAAAAACAAACTAATGCCCGCAACTGGCGTTCCAATTTTAGGATGTAAATCAGCCGGCACTTGCCCTGTTGCTACATTATAGATTCCTATGCCAATGAGCAATAACATCACAACGACGAATAAATAAACAGGGTACGCTAAAATAGACGCTGATTCCGTAACCCCACGTAAATTTAAAATCGTTAAGCAAATAACAAAAAACACAGCAATCGGAACGTTATAAGCATGCAAACTTGGGAATGCTGAAGTAATAGCATCTGTCCCTGCTGATACACTTACAGCGACAGTTAAAATATAATCAACGAGTAATGACCCACCCGCTACAAGACCTGCATTCACACCTAAATTTTCGCGGGACACGACATATGCCCCACCACCATGTGGATATGCGAAAATAACTTGTCGATACGATAAAGTGAGTGCCACAAGTAGCACCACTACCCCTGCCGCAATCGGTAACGAATACCAAAAGGCAACCGTACTGACAGTCATGAGCACAATTAAAATTTGCTCTGGACCGTATGCAACTGATGACAATGCATCAGAAGATAATATGGCCAGCGCCTTTGTTTTACTAAGCTTTTGTTCCCCTAATGCATCGGATTTCAATGGTTTACCGATAACATAACGTTTGAATGAGGACTTCATCCTTAACACCTTCTAGATTCATAGAGTGTGTTTCGCATTTCTAAATCGATTACACCTTTCGCATAATCGGTCTCTTTATATCTACTGGGGCTTTTTCGTACGGAATGCCATCAAAAAAAACGCCTACAAGTCATCACTAAATACGACTTGTAGACGCTCTAACGTCTGACAAGCTCCAACTTTTCTGCTCTTAACGCTTACGAGGTTAGCTGTCGGATTCGGGCCTGAGTAGCCCTACTCTTTAAAAAGAGATTCACCCCAAGAATTGTTTAAACAATCCACTAAAATTGGGTCCCCCGCGTTTAATTGCTTCAGCGATTTAGAAATTTGAAACTTTTATAATGATGTCATATTACGCCTGTAAATTAAAAAAGTAAAGAAGATATTGCCCGGTTTTCGTAAATTTTTTCTTATTCTCAGAGACAAGCTTTTATCAGCTGTTTATCGGCGATTCGGCGTGGTTTATCGGCGATTCTTACCGGTTTACTGGCGATTTGGCTGGCTTTACTGGCGATTTTCACTGGTTCACGGGCGATTCAGCTCATTTTATCAGCGATTTTCAAAATTTATAAAAAATTTATGAGCAAACTTCTTCACATTTTTTAATTCTAGCTATAGAATAGTAGTATTATTATTTTCCCATAGGAAACTTTATTTCATTTACGATACTTTTTGAAACGAGGGAACAAGATGGCCTATAAACAAATTACAAAACCGGCAGCCCAAGCTGTTTTAGATGGAGACATAAAAGGCTGGCGACGAATTTTACCCTTTCTAGGTCCGGCATTTATTGCAGCTGTTGCCTATATAGATCCCGGCAACTTTGCTACAAATATTACCGCTGGCTCGCAGTATGGTTATTTACTACTTTGGGTGATTGCCTTTTCAAATTTAATGGCTGTACTGATTCAATCTTTATCAGCAAAACTCGGTATTGCTACCGGAAAAAACTTGCCAGAAGTAGCAAGGGAGAATTTTTCTGAAAAAACTTCTATATTTTTATGGATACAGGCTGAACTTGTAATCATTGCAACCGACCTCGCTGAATTTATCGGTGCTGCCCTCGGTCTATATTTATTATTTGATATTCCGATGCTACCTGCCGCACTTATTACTGCAATTGGTTCTTTTGCAATTTTAGAGCTACAGCGTAGAGGCTTTAGAGCTTTTGAAGCGGGCATTTCGGGTATGGTGCTAATTGTTGTGCTAGCATTTGCGTTCCAAACATTTTTAGCCCAACCGGATTGGGGCGAAGTGACATTAGGAATGCTGACACCACAATTTGATGGTGTCGATTCACTCTTACTTGCAACAGGTATATTAGGAGCTACTGTGATGCCACACGCAATCTATTTACATTCTTCCTTAACACAAAATCGTGTGGTTGGTCGTAATGACAACGAAAAACGACGTATTTTCCGATTTGAGTTTATCGATATTGTAATTGCAATGATTATTGCTGGTGCGATTAACATGAGTATGCTAATCATTGCAGCAGCAGTGTTCCATACGCAAGGCTTAGTAGTCGAAGATTTAGATATCGCCTATAACGGTTTACGAGAAGCTCTTGGACCTATGGCGGCTGTGTCTTTTGGACTTGGATTACTCATTGCCGGGCTTGCAAGCTCTTCTGTTGGGACATTAGCAGGCGACGTTGTTATGCAAGGCTTCATCCAACGAAAAATCCCTCTATATTTACGTAGAGCGATTACAATGATTCCACCTTTAGCTATTATTGCAGCAGGTGTCAATGCAACCTATGCACTTGTGTTAAGTCAAGTAATTTTATCATTCGGTATTGCATTTGCGCTTATCCCACTTGTGATGTTTACAAGTAAAAAGGACATAATGGGTAGCCTGGTCAATCACCGTATCACAACAATTCTTGGTTGGCTTGTCGTTGTAATAGTAGTTGCGTTAAATATCTACTTATTATGGGAAACGCTTTTAGCTTAAATAATGATACTAGGATAAATGAGAAAAAGTGTTAGATTGATTGCGATCAATCTAACACTTTTTTATGCCGTTGCTCTCTGCTAAATTTTCACTATTGCCACATAAAAGCATTTCCTGCGCGGACTGCTGTTGAGAGGGACAGCATGCCTATTGTATTTTAAGAAAGTGCCTTTAACCCTACGACTCCGATGATGATACAGCATACACTTGCTAAGCGGCCTTTACTTTTTGACTCACCAAAAAACATCATATTGATTAAGACTGCCCCTGCCGTACCAATACCTATCCATACTGCATAAGCCGTACTCGTTTGTAAAAATTCAAATGATTTATATAAAAAGCTAAGTGACGCAGCAAATCCCCCTACATAGAGCAGCATGCTGATAAATCCCTTTTTCGTGCTATATTTTTTCAGACCAATGACAGATACAAGTTCACTCGCTGCAGCTAAAAAAACAAAAAGCCATCCCATACTATATCACCTCTTTTGTACGTTTATTCTCTTCAACGGTATCAGAGACTTTTAAGCCAATAACTCCTACAATCAATATAAAAATAAAGAGAAGCTTACCAATACTGACTACTTGATTAAAAATTAAAATATCCATTAAGGTCGTCCCCATTGTGCCAATTGCTGCAAATATTGCGTACACTGTTCCAGTTGGTAATTTCTCACATGCCTTTGATAAAAAGTGCAAATCAAGCCCTATAAATATAACGATCAATAGCCATTCCCACCAATGAGAAGCTACATTGAAACCATAAATCCATATTAATTCAAAAAAACTAGTTAACCCAACATACAACCAAGCTTTTCCCATAAAAAACCCTCCGTTAATAATGACTGAACTTCATTCATTTTTACTGCATAAAAGAACCTACAAGAAAATTTAGTAAAAATCCGCTTTTAAATTCGGATTTTGAACACATATTTTTCTTGTTTATAGCAACGTATTACTATAAACAAGACCGTTTATGGATTTCCAACTATATATCAAAAATTCACTGTAACATATTTTATCTCTGTACGCTTATTTTGTAACAGCCTTGTTTAAGACTAACGCATTAAAAATAAATTCTAATAAATCTTTTTTATCCTCATTGATAAGCTCTTCATCTTTGGAATCAAATAAGTATGCACGTTCAGCAGCAGACTCGATTAATCCAAACACCATCTTTGACGTTGCGTAAGAATCAACTGCTATTAAAATTTCACCCTTTGACTTTGCGCTGTCCAGCTCATTTCTTAGCCAATTATAGTAAGGTGTATACGCATTTACCCAGTCTTTCAAATAATCAGAGGCCGACAATCCAGCATAAATAATTGCTACAAGTTCCTTATGCTCTCTCGTCATCATAAATATTGTATCTACTAATTGATTAAATTTTTCAATTAGTGGCGCTTGATCATCCACGTTTTTTTGTATTGCTTCAAACATATTGTCGACCATTACTTTTGCAATAGCGGGCATAAGTGACATTTTTGAAGGGAAGTACAAATAAAAAGTTCCTTGTGCAATACCAGCCCTTTTTACAATATCAGCTATTTTTATTTTGTCGATACCTTGTTCTTTAAACAATTGAATAGCAGAGGTTACGATACGTTTTTCCTTATCCATTATGCGCCCCCTAAAAAATCATGAATTTTTAAAAATTGTAATCCAAACAAAAATAGATTTCAACCTCTTTCTTTTATCCAAAAATTATTATTTCCTATAATGGAACTGAAAAATTTATTTAATTTTGATAATTTTTAAAAATTAGTTTGACAAATGAACGAGATTCATTTAAATTTTATCCCAAGGAAGATGACTGAAATTCATTTTAAGAAAAAATCTCCCTCAACTAGTATTTTCATAACTGTAAGTACCATTTTCCACCTTGATAAGGGGTGTTACAAGGTGCAAATCGGTATTATTTTTTAATCAAAGGGGCGGAATTGATGATGAAAACAGGTTATATTTTTGACGAAAGTTATTTCTGGCACGACAACGGAAGCGGAACATTATATTTACCTTCGGGTGGTTACTTAGAAACAGATGTGTTTGTCGAACATCCTTCAACAAAGAGACGAATTAATAATTTACTTAATCGTTGTGGCCTAATGAAAAAATTAGAACAAATTGAGCCACGTTCTGCAACGCGTGAGGAAATTGAAATGTTCCATACAAAGGAATATGTAGATAAAGTTAAGCATTTAAGCGATACAACTGGTGGAGACGCTGGAGATCATGCCATTGTTGGTAGAGGATCTTATGAAATTGCTTTACTTTCAACTGGAGGCGCTTTAAAAGCTGTGGATGTTGTGATGAACGGTGAAGTCGATAATGTTTATGCATTAACTCGCCCACCTGGCCATCATGCAGAAGCTGCAAAAGGCATCGGCTTCTGTATTTTCAATAACGTTGCCATTGCTGCTAAATACGCAAAGCAAAAATACAATTTAGAAAGAGTTATGGTGTTAGATTGGGACGTTCACCATGGTAATGGAACAGAAAGTGCATTCTATGACACTGATGGTGTTTTATTCTTCTCAGTTCATCAGCATTTAAGTTTCCCGAATAATACAGGTTATGCAGAGAACGTAGGTGAGGCTGACGGAAAAGGATTTAACGTGAACATTCCGCTTCCTCCAGGTACAGGAAATGCAGGCTATATTGAAGCATTTAAGTCTATTGTGGAGCCAATCGTGAACGATTATAAACCAGAGCTAATCATTATTTCTGCTGGACAAGATCCAGGTATGTTCGATCCACTTGGACGTATGAACATGACTGCTGAAGGCTTTGCAGATTTAACGAAAATCATGATGAACTTAGCAAACAAGCATACAGATGGAAAAATCGTCTTTTGTCATGAAGGTGGTTACAGTAATGCTTATGTTCCATTTTGTACATTGCGCATTATTGAAGAATTATGTGGTGTGAAAAGCGATGTAGAAGATCCATTCCAAGATTCCCAAGGGTATCCTGACTTTGTAAACGAAGTAGAAAAGAAAGCAATTAATGAAGTCATTTCAATTCAATCGGCTTACTGGCCATCTTTAAAAGTAACTGTTTAAATTTAAAACACTATTATTATATTGAAAATAATTAATAAGAGGGAGGGTATCTATGAGCAATTCTATCGAGGAAATTAGTTATGAACATATTCCTTTAGAACAGCGTAATGGCACTGCCAAAGAGCTATTTTTCACATGGTTTGCCGCAAGTACAGTTTCTACAACACTTGTAACAGGATCTCTAGCTATCGTATTAGGGTTAAATTTTTGGTGGTCACTCGTTGCTATCCTATTAGGACACGCCATTGGAGCTGCAATTATGGCACTCCATTCTGCTACTGGCCCTAAAGCAGGTTTACCACAAGTAGTACAAAGTAGAGCACAATTCGGCTACTTCGGGGCTATCTTGCCTATGTTAATCATTCTGATCATGTATTTAGGCTACGGCGCAACCAATACCGTGTTAGTCGGACAAGGCATGCAGGAAACACTCGGCCTTAATATGAATGTAACGGTTATCGTAAGTCTTATTCCAATGGTGCTTCTAGCTATTTTTGGACAAGGCTTACTTCAAAAGTCGATGAAAATCTATACAATTGGCTTTACAGTGGTATTTATTATTTTATCTATTATGATTTTAGCGAATGTTTCAATGGATCTTTTAAATGCAGGTAATTTTTCTTTCAGCCAGTTTTTATTAATGACTTCCATTTGTGTAACATGGCAAATTACGTATGGTCCGTATGTGTCTGACCATTCGAGATTTATCCATCCATCACAATCTAAAAAGGTATTTACTTATAGTTATCTTGGAAGCTTTGCAAGTTCAGTTTGGTTGATGGTTTTAGGTGCTGCTATTGCCACTATGGTTGTGAATGGTAATGTTATGGCACAAATTAAAGATATGGGCTCATTAGGTTTCATCATTGCATTACTGTTATCTCTTGGTGTCCTTGTTATTAACTCCTTAAATATTTATGGAGCAGGTATTATTATTTTATCGATTGCGAGTAACTTTTTAATGTTTAAAACATCTGCTAGACTGCGCACAATTACTTCCATTGCAATTGGTGTCATTATTGCCCTTATTGCCACTTGGAGCTCTAGCAATTTTATGGCTAATTTCCAATTATACTTAGGATTTATATTATTCTTTATCATTCCGTGGAGTATGATTACATTAACTGATTTTTATATTTTAAAGAGAGTCCATTATCCTCCAGATGAGTTCAACAAAAAGGATGGCATTTTCGGGAAAATTAATATACCAACAATGATTATTTACTTGTTAACCATCTTTATTCAAATTCCATTTATTAATACGGAGTTATATGTGGGACCTATTGCAAAAATGCTAGATGGATTAGATATTGCATGGATTGTTGGTGGTGCGGTTTCATTCCTATTGTATATTAGCTTTGCTAAATTAACGGCACCTGCCAAACTTTCTGTAGACGTCTATGCAACGTCTAATGTACCTGAGAATAATTAATAAATAAGGTTCGTCAGGCTTCCCCAGGCCTTTTTAAAGCCCCTGTATGGTATTTTCATACAGGGGCTTTACTTATGTTATTAAACATCTACCTTTTCGATGTTGCGAATTGCTAAATAGGCAATAACTATACCTATAATCGCTAATGTTATTGGGATTACGATAATATCATTCAATGAAAAAGTGCCCGTATTTGAAGAAACAACCATCACGATTAAAAGAGATGACAGTATTGTTGTTGGCACGGAGTATTTTTTCATACCAAAATACAATGGAATAAGGGCCATACTGGATGCCGCTACAGCATTCATTACTACTGAAGGAATGCGCTGCATAATCATTGCGTTTGTCAAAGTATCTGGGATTAATTGAAAGTTCTCGCTAATCATAAGAAAAATTACTGTAATAAATATATTTGAAAGGATAATTGCGCTAAATGTAAATAAAATAACAATGGCAAGCTTTGCTGCGATTAGTTTTTTTCTATTTATAGGATACATAAATGCAGTTATTATTGTTTTATTTTTATATTCGCCAATAATAAGTTTTGCAATTAATGTAGCCGCGAAAATAATAAATACACATCTTACAAAAGAATCAATGACTGTTAAAGCGATAGGATAGTTTTCTAAACCAGCGTCGCCTTCTATTTTTGAAATAACTAAAATCATAAACATAAAACCTAATATAGCGACATTGGCAATAATAGCAGCTGTCACATACGAGCCTAAATGGTTTTTTTTCATTTCTAAACGCATTAAATTAAGCATGGATGCCACCTCCATTGATTAATTTCAAGAAATAATCCTCTAAAGAACTTGTTTTCCTACTAATCTCTTCAATTTCAATATCATGTTCTATTAACGTTTTGGATAGTATTTTTTGTGAAACAGACATATCGTATATTCGAATACAGCGCTCATCAATGCATTTAAAATTGGTGATGCGTAATTGACTATCTAAAATAAAGGCAGCCTTTTTTCCCTCACTGACAATTAGTTCAATAAAATCTGTTTGGCTATGCCTTACATGCTCCATCGAAACTTCAGCAATTAACCTGCCATTATTAATGACCCCAATTGTATCAGCCATTTGCTCAATTTCAGCTAAAATATGACTGGAAACAATAATCGTAATGCCATATTCTTTACTTAACATCTTGAATAATTCTCTTAGCTCTCTTATACCAACTGGATCAAGACCATTAATCGGTTCATCTAAAATTAGCAACTCTGGTTTAGTCATTATCGCACGTGCAATACCTAAACGTTGTTTCATTCCTAACGAAAAATCCCTTACTCTTTTGCCATCCACATTCGTTAGCTTTACTAAATCGAGAACATGGCCGATTTCGTTTTTATCGTAATAACCCATATATTCGCAATGTAATTCAAGGTTTTCTTGTGCTGTTAACTTTTCATAGAAAATGGGATATTCAATGATTGTGCCCATTCTTTTTAGCACTTCGTACGACCGATCCGTTAATTTTTCACCGAAGATTTCAATTTCCCCACTTGTCGGTTTGGCCAGATTAGTTAACATTTTCATAATCGTTGTTTTCCCCGCTCCATTTGGACCCAAAAAACCATATATCTCTCCTCTCTTAACATGCATATCGACTGTAGAAACCACTTCGTTTCCATCATAAACTTTTGTAAGCTGATTTGTTTTTACAATATACGCCATTTAAACCTCTCCCTCATTTGTGGCTTTCTTTATTATAAGAAGTAAAACTCTCTATTTTATTACTTGATTCTTACAAATTCCTTAAGAGAAGAAGAAAAGCCTCTAGAGCATTTTTAGCTCTACAGGCAGGGCTAGATTAGTACATCATTCTTTTTAATGAAATCGTAAAAACCGTCTTTTCATAAGGGATGCTTTTCAGTTGGATTGTACCATTCATTATTTCTACAAGTCGCTTTGTTATCGTTAGACCTAGCCCACTACCTTGAAATGATTTATTTCTTGAGTCTTCAAGCGTAAACATCCTTTCAAATACGCTGTCTATATGATATTCATCAATACCTTTCCCACAATCCCAGACATCAATATAAACATCGGTAGCGTCATTTCTTACTGTTAGCCCAATTACACGACCTTCAGCCCCGTAAGCAATCGCATTGGCGATTAAATTGTTTAACACTCTTTCTAACGCATCCTCGTTGCCTAGAGCATAAATCGGTGTTTCAGGTATGTTAATGTCTATATGAAGGCCTACCGACATCACCATATCGTAAAATGACAAAATATTTTTGCGGCATATTTCACTTACGTTTACTTTTGTTATTGGGTATTCTGTATCGCCCGCTTCAATTTTTGCCAAATCAAAAAATGTATGAATAAGCTTCAATACTTCCTCCGTTTTTAAATGGATTCCTGAAAGTAAGCGATTTTGTTCTGCATCTTTTAGCGAATGTTGTAGCTGCAACATTTCTGTATAGCCTAGCACAACTGTTAACGGCGTTTTTAAATCATGCGAAATATTGGCAAGCATCTTTTTCATTGAACTTTCCGTTTTTCGATGTTTGGCTAATATTTTGTGCGTATCATTCAGTAATGCATTTATAGTAGTAAGCAGTTGCTGTAGTTCTTGATTCGAAGTAGCAACTAAAATTTTCTCGTTTGATTGTTCGTTTATAATAGCTTGTAGTTTGGTGTGCATATATTTGAGCGTAACGTTTTGCTCACGTTTTCTTTTCAGCTGCAAAAGAATGATTGCTATGAGAAAAAGAATAACGGTAGATAGAAATAGTATCATACGCCTAGCCCTCTAATTTATAGCCAATTCCCCAAAGTGTTTTAATATACTTTGGGTTGGAAGGGTCATCTTCAATTTTTTCTCGCAATCTCCTTATATGCACATTAATAATATTTTCATCACCATAATATTCATCATTCCAAATGAGTTGATAGATTTGCTGTTTAGTAAATACGCGATTACGATTTGTGATAAATAGCTTTAAAATCGCAAATTCCTTTGAAGTTAGTTTCACCTGTTGTTGGTCTTTTTCAACTGAGAAATTAACGACATCAATTACCAAGTTACCGATAGTCAATGTCCCCTTCGTTTCCTCCATCGAGCTTGAATATTGTGTAGCCCTTCGTATTGCAGCTTTCACACGCGCTGAAAATTCCAACATTGAAAATGGCTTTGCAATATAATCATCCGCTCCTAATCCAAGACCTAATGCTTTATCTACATCACTGTCTTTTGCTGACATCATAATAATAGGTAGCGCTTCTTTTTCTCGAATTATTTTTAACACTTCTAATCCATCTAGTTTAGGCATCATAATATCCAAAATAACTAAATCAAACGTTTTACTTAAACAAATTTGCACTGCTTCTTCACCATTTGTAACGGATGTAACGGCAAAGCCCTCCATTGTTAAAAACTTGTCGACCATTTCTCGGATGTCCTCATCGTCTTCAACAAGTAATATATGTTTTTGCATGTTAGGCACCTCTTCTCAATAAAGCATTATCTTTAATTCCCATCTACTTAAACAGTTTTACATTTTTATCCTGTCTCTATATAGCTTACCATATGTTTTTTTTAAAGTGACAGGCACTCAAACAATTCTCAAACAATTTGCCAAACTAAAATCACACTCCAGCGCCGCACACAACGGAAATCAACGGCAAATAAATAAAAGCTGCCCTATAAACTAATAGGACAGCTTTTATTTCTATTTTTCTACTTTTAAATCACACTTTTGCAGTGGAATCATTTTAGTTTTATGTTTTATTTTATAGCCTAACCACAAGACGATAAACAGCGGTATACCGATATATGAAACAAGGACGCCGTACCAGTCAATTGAATCGCCTGTGAAAGCTGTGTAGTTTTGACCAATTACAACAATCATACACACTGTAAATGCAAAGAGTGGCCCGAATGGATATAGCTTTGCTTTATATGGTAGTAATTTTGGGTCTATGCCTTGTGCTTCAAAAGCTCTACGGAAACGGTAATGACTAAAGGCAATACCAAGCCATGCAATAAAGCCTGACATCCCAGATGCGTTTAAAAGCCACATATAGACAACGCCATCACCAAAGAATGATGCTAAAAATGCTAAGCAACCTACTGCTAATGTCAGCAGTAATGCGTAAATTGGAATTCCGCGACGGCTTAGCTTAGCGAAAATCTTAGGTGCATGTCCATCTACTGCTAATTGCCATAACATACGTGATGATGCATATAATCCTGAATTACCAGCAGACAACATCGCCGTTAAAATAATGGCATTCATTAATGAAGCAGCAAAGGCAATTCCTAAGCGATCAAACACTAATGTGAATGGTGAAACAGCAATATCTTCAGATAATAAACGAGCATCTGTAAATGGAATTAACATCCCAATAGCTGCAATGGCTAAAATGTAAAATAAAATAATACGCCAGAAGACGGACTTAACAGCCTTCGGAATATTTTTACCAGGATCATCAGTTTCCCCAGCAGTTATCCCTAATAGCTCTGTCCCTTGGAACGAGAAACCTGCTGCTAGAAATATACCGAATGTAGCAAGGAAGCCACCGTGGAATGGTCCATCACTTATAAAGAAATTCGTAAAGCCTACAGGAGCTTGTCCACCTAAAATACCGAAAATCATCAATAGGCTGACGATAATGAAAACAATAACAGTCACAACTTTTATCATTGCGAACCAATATTCACTTTCACCATAGCTTTTTACAGATAGTAAATTAAATGTTAGTACAATCGCAATAAAGATGACTGTCCATAGTGCCGAAGAGCTGTCTGGGAACCAGTACTTCATTATAAGAGAAACTGCTGCAATTTCAGCGGCAATTGTAATCGCCCAGTTATACCAGTAGTTCCAGCCAAGCGCAAAGCCAAGCGCTGGATCTACAAATTTTGTTGCATACGTACTAAATGAACCTGATGAAGGCATATAAGCTGCCATTTCACCTAAGCTTGTCATTAAGAAGTACACCATAATGCCGATTAATGCATAAGCAAGAAGTGCACCACCTGGTCCAGCCTGCGCTATAGCACCACCACTTGCTAGAAATAGCCCAGTTCCAATCGTACCGCCTAACGAAATCATTGTTATATGGCGGCTTTTTAATTCTTTTTTCAACTCTGGTGCTTTATGACCGAGCTGATTAGTTTTTATCTCACTCACGTTAAAGCTTCCTTCCTTTTCTAAGAGGCAAAAAAATGCCATCACATGAACGTTGTGATGGCTAAGTAAATCCTCTGTTTCTTAAAAATGATAGCACAACACGTTGTCCAACGTGACAGTTCTGTTCCTTTCGGAGACAGCCCCAGCATGAGGTTTTCAAGTCCCCTCACACTTCGGCAATATTTCCTTTCAGCTAACATCTTCAATGCTTGTCATCTCCATTAGCTTACTTATAAATACCGCGACCTCTACCTCAATACAAACATGAGGCATATAATTATTAAATTTATGATGTTTCTTAGTTTAACATACGACCTAAGACATTTCAATAATACGATTAATGTTCTGTATTTTATGAATATTCTACTATTTTTATTATTGTGTTAAAGTGTTATAGTGGTTCGAATTATAATTGTTCTATCAGGGAGGTACTTATTTTGACAACTAACGAGGAATCTACTTATCCTAGCAGAAAGATTAACTGGAAGGGCACAACGCTTCTATTAGTCATCGGTGTAATTTTTCTTGCTTCGACATTACGTATGCCATTAACGGTTGTAGGACCAATTATTTCCTTCATTCGTGAGGATCTCGGTATATCTAACGTACTTGCAGGCTTTCTAACAACCATTCCATTGCTTGCATTCGCGCTAGTGTCACCTATTGCCCCAGTAATAGCAAGAAAACTGGGTCTGGAATTAACACTATTTATATCAACGATTTTATTAGCACTAGGAATTGTGTTGCGTTCACTTGGAACAACAGGATTACTAGTATTTGGTACAATGATAATAGGTGTGGCTATTTCATTTGGTAACGTCCTTATTCCAGGGCTACTTAAAATGAAATTCCCTTATCATGTTGGATTACTGATGGCATTTTTCACAATGTCCATGAACTTAACCGCTGGAATTGGCGCTGGTATTAGTTATCCCATAGCCAATGCATCTCTTGGCTGGCAAGGTGCACTTGCAATCGCTCTAGCTCTTGTCGTAGTGACGATTTTGATTTGGATTCCACAATTAAAATTTAATAAGCCTGAACCAACTGTAGCCACTACGAAAGCACGTATACCATTGTGGAAATCACCAGTTACTTGGGCAGTCACGGGCGCGATGGGCTTTCAATCATTATTATTTTATACAACTGCAGCTTGGATTCCAGAAATCTATATTGCCCAAGGAATAGCCGCAGATCGTGCAGGTTGGATGTTTTCCATCATGCAAATTTCACAAGTACCTATGGCTTTAGCTGTACCGATTATCGCTAGTAAAATGACATCACAGCGCCCCCTCGTTTTAATGTTTACTGCCTTTTATTTCATCGGCTTTACTGGCCTTGTCATGGAATGGACTAGTCTTGCTGTACTGTGGATGATATTGCTAGGTTTAGCAGGTGGTGCTTCATTTTCTCTTGCAATGATGTTCTTTACACTTCGTACACATACGGCATTTGAGGCAGCTGATTTATCTGGCTTTGCACAATCATTAGGCTATTTATTAGCCGCAGTAGGTCCTATTTTATTTGGTTACTTACATGATTTATTTGGCGGCTGGGATACAGCTGGATGGCTATTTGTTGTCGTTGCGGCATTACTATTCTTCTGTTCGTTTAGAGCTTCTAGAAATGAATATATAAATTAAAAAAGGCAGCTCATCATACTATGAGCTGCCTCTTTACATTTAGTAATGCGGTTTCTGATAAAAATAATTTGGTGTATTATAAACATTGACATAAGGCTTATGAAAAATATGTGTCGTTGCAGGAGATAACGGTGGAATCAACCAAGTCCAGTTGCCTGTTAAGTCACGGCCTGCCTTCTGCTCAGCCTCTTCAAATAGCTTAAATTGCTGTGCAGCAGTATGATGATCGACTATACTTACACCATCTTCTTTAAAGGAATGCAGAACAGCAATATTTAATTCAACTAATGCACGATCACGCCAAAGCGATGCCTGCTTTGTTGTATCGAGACCAAAAATTTCAGCGATCTTCGGTAACATATCATAACGATCATGATCAGCTAAATTGCGTGCCCCAATTTCTGTTCCCATATACCAACCATTAAATGGAGCTGCCTGAAAATCAATACCTGCCATTTGAAAGCGCATGCTTGAAATAATCGGCACTGCATACCATTTCAACGCTAGTTTCTCCACCTGCGGATGCTCAGGATGGCGAATTGAAACTTCCAATACATCTTCACGTGGAATTGTAAATAATTGAGGTTTACGGTTATCCACCTGTATAACGAGTGGTAGTACATCAAATGCTGTTCCTTCACCCTGCCAACCTAGTGATTCGCATACTTTTGTAAATGGCACAGAATGTGGATCACCAACGATACCAGCTTCCGTCTCATAGCCTGCGTAACGTATAAGCTGATGATTCCAAATCTTTACTCTTTCAGATGCAAATACCGTTATCGTTGGGCGAATTTTACCGCCATTTGTCGCATACCGAATATGATGTAGCAACTTCTCAAATATGCCTTGCTCATGTAAAACATCGCGTGCATCCTCAACATGCAGTGAGTGCCAAAATAATCTTCCGATACATTTATTACTATTACGCCAGGCTACTCGTGCACCAAAAGTAAGCTCCTCTGTTGAAGGAATATATACTCCCTCTTTTTCAACTTGCTGTAATCTATTTGTTAGCCATTGTGCAGACTCATTTTGTTCCATTTGATAAAGTGTTAAAAAACGTTGTATCTCTTGTAGTTTCATGTCGTTTTCCTCCATCTAACCTCATATTAGATGAATAGAAATAAATTCACCACGAAAAAATCCATCAGAAAACATACATCTTTTATATATGAAATACTTTGTTCAAATTTATACCGACAGTCGAAAATTCTTCATCAAAATTTTATAAGAACTAAGTAAATAACTCGAAAAAATACAAAGAAAAAGCATGTAGCAACACTATGCTACATGCTTTACTAGATGACCCCTACGGGATTCGAACCCGTGTTACCGCCGTGAAAGGGCGGTGTCTTAACCGCTTGACCAAGGGGCCATGGCTCCGAAGGCAGGACTCGAACCTGCGACAACCTGATTAACAGTCAGGTGCTACTACCAACTGAGCTACTTCGGAATAATTTCTATATGGGCCTAAATGGACTCGAACCATCGACCTCACGCTTATCAGGCGTGCGCTCTAACCAGCTGAGCTATAGGCCCTCTTTGGAGCGGGTGATGAGAATCGAACTCACGACATCAGCTTGGAAGGCTGAGGTTTTACCATTAAACTACACCCGCAAAAAAAGATGGGTCAGGACGGAATCGAACCGCCGACACTTAGAGCTTCAATCTAATGCTCTACCAACTGAGCTACTGACCCGGATAAAGAAAATGGAGGAGGTAGAGGGATTCGAACCCCCGCGCGGTGTTACCCGCCTGTCGGTTTTCAAGACCGATCCCTTCAGCCAGACTTGGGTATACCTCCGGAAATAAATAAATATGGTGGAGCCTAGCGGGATCGAACCGCTGACCTCCTGCGTGCAAGGCAGGCGCTCTCCCAGCTGAGCTAAGGCCCCAATTTTAAAAGATGATCGGAATGACAGGATTCGAACCTACGACCCCTTGGTCCCAAACCAAGTGCTCTACCAAGCTGAGCTACATTCCGTTACTGTCTATCTTATCTTTTATGGCGCGCCCGGCAGGAGTCGAACCCACAACCTTCTGATCCGTAGTCAGACGCTCTATCCAATTGAGCTACGGGCGCTTAATATTTAAAAAATGGTGCCGAGGGCCGGAATCGAACCGGCACGGTAGTCACCTACCGCAGGATTTTAAGTCCTGTGCGTCTGCCAGTTCCGCCACCCCGGCACATTTGGAGCGGAAGACGAGGTTCGAACTCGCGACCCCCACCTTGGCAAGGTGGTGTTCTACCACTGAACTACTTCCGCATGTGCATAAGATTATTTATCCTGGCAATTATGTAATTAAAATAAAAGATGCGGGTGAAGGGAGTCGAACCCCCACGCCTTGCGGCGCTAGATCCTAAGTCTAGTGCGTCTGCCAATTCCGCCACACCCGCAAATATGATGAGCCATGAAGGACTCGAACCTTCGACCCTCTGATTAAAAGTCAGATGCTCTACCAACTGAGCTAATGGCTCATATTATGAATAAAAAATGGCTGGGGTACCTGGATTCGAACCAGGGCATGACGGAATCAAAATCCGTTGCCTTACCGCTTGGCTATACCCCAATATTATTATATGGGGCGACTGATGGGAATCGAACCCACGAATGCCGGAACCACAATCCGGTGCGTTAACCACTTCGCCACAACCGCCATATGAACTATAACAGTAGTTTAATCTAAAAAAAATTGGCAGGGGCAGTAGGAATCGAACCCACACCAAAGGTTTTGGAGACCTCTATTCTACCGTTGAACTATGCCCCTATTAAATAAAACTGGTGGAGGGGGACGGATTCGAACCGCCGAACCCTAAGGAGCGGATTTACAGTCCGCCGCGTTTAGCCACTTCGCTACCCCTCCAAGGGCTGGTGCCGGCGATAGGAGTCGAACCCACGACCTACTGATTACAAGTCAGTTGCTCTACCAACTGAGCTACACCGGCAAATAAAGACGGTCCCGACCGGGATCGAACCGGCGATCTCCTGCGTGACAGGCAGGCATGTTAACCGCTACACCACGGGACCATAATTTGGTTGCGGGGACAGGATTTGAACCTGTGACCTTCGGGTTATGAGCCCGACGAGCTACCACTGCTCCACCCCGCGACAATATTACTTTAAGTTTATAAAATGGTGGAGGATGACGGGCTCGAACCGCCGACCCTCTGCTTGTAAGGCAGATGCTCTCCCAGCTGAGCTAATCCTCCACGTAAAAAAACAAGCGAAGCGACGTCCTACTCTCACAGGGGGAAGCCCCCAACTACCATCGGCGCTAAAGAGCTTAACTTCCGTGTTCGGTATGGGAACGGGTGTGACCTCTTTGCCATCATCACTAGACCTTATATTTTGTTGAAAGATTTTGTTCTTTCAAAACTGGATAAACGGTTCATTGAATGTTTCAAACTTTTTTGGTTAAGTCCTCGATCGATTAGTATTCGTCAGCTCCATGTGTCACCACACTTCCACCTCGAACCTATCTACCTCATCGTCTTTGAGGGA
>NZ_JBIWDT010000003.1:0-413990 GCF_044762185.1 Lysinibacillus sp. NPDC097162
CAATAAATGAACGGGAAGTAGCTCAGCTTGGTAGAGCACTTGGTTTGGGACCAAGGGGTCGCAGGTTCGAATCCTGTCTTCCCGACCATTTCCTAGTAACATGAATTTATGGGGCCTTAGCTCAGCTGGGAGAGCGCCTGCCTTGCACGCAGGAGGTCAGCGGTTCGATCCCGCTAGGCTCCACCATAATTTATAACCAGTATAAAGATCCTGGCGGTGTAGCTCAGCTGGCTAGAGCATTCGGTTCATACCCGAAAGGTCGTGGGTTCGACTCCCTCCGCCGCCATCTTAAAGGACCTTTAGCTCAGTTGGTTAGAGCAGACGGCTCATAACCGTCCGGTCGCAGGTTCGAGTCCTGCAAGGTCCACCATTTATATAATGTTACGGAGGTATACCCAAGTTCGGCTGAAGGGATCGGTCTTGAAAACCGACAGGCGGGTAACACCGCGCGGGGGTTCGAATCCCTCTACCTCCTCCAGTTTTTATTTTGTAAATGGTGTGCTAACAACTCGATATAAATGAATATTATTTTCGCGGGGTGGAGCAGTGGTAGCTCGTCGGGCTCATAACCCGAAGGTCGTTGGTTCAAATCCGGCCCCCGCAACCAAATGGTCCCGTGGTGTAGCGGTTAACATGCCTGCCTGTCACGCAGGAGATCGCCGGTTCGATCCCGGTCGGGACCGCCATTTTTAAATAAGTTGATAGCTTAGTAAGAAGTATATGGGTCAGTAGCTCAGTTGGTAGAGCATTAGATTGAAGCTCTAAGTGTCGGCGGTTCGATTCCGTCCTGACCCACCATATACGCGGGTGTAGTTTAATGGTAAAACCTCAGCCTTCCAAGCTGATGTCGTGAGTTCGATTCTCATCACCCGCTCCAAATGGGCCTATAGCTCAGCTGGTTAGAGCGCACGCCTGATAAGCGTGAGGTCGATGGTTCGAGTCCATTTAGGCCCACCATTATTCCGAAGTAGCTCAGTTGGTAGTAGCACCTGACTGTTAATCAGGTTGTCGCAGGTTCGAGTCCTGCCTTCGGAGCCATTTTTTATTTGTGGGGAAGTACTCAAGAGGCTGAAGAGGCGCCCCTGCTAAGGGTGTAGGTCGGGTAACCGGCGCGAGGGTTCAAATCCCTCCTTCTCCGCCATTGGCCCCTTGGTCAAGCGGTTAAGACACCGCCCTTTCACGGCGGTAACACGGGTTCGAATCCCGTAGGGGTCATACTAAAACGCAGTAAATGTGAACATCACATTTGCTGCGTTTTTTTTTTTGCTAGAGTGAAAGTTTGAGAGCTAAATATAAGTGAGATTTCAGTACTTACGATTTATACATGATATTATCTACTGTTGCGCATACTATTGTTCTTTTTAATTGAATTTTCAGGTAATATAGTAATGAACGATAAATAGAGGGGGATTAGGATGAGCCATAAATTGAGATGGGTGTACAATCGGCAATATCAGTTACAGGAAAACATAGAACGAGTAGCACCTGTACTACAAAATTTCACAGTGAGACAGGTTAATCGTGTGGAACAATTTCATCGTACATATGATGGTTTCGAAAAGACACCTTTACGTAGTTTAGATTTTTTAGCATCCCATATAGGGGTCAATAAAATATTTATGAAAGATGAGTCATTTCGATTTGGCTTAAATGCATTTAAAGTTTTAGGTGGTATTTATGCAATAGGACAGTATGTTGCTCAGTTACTTGGAAAAAATATTGATGAGCTGTCATTTGAACAACTCAAGTCGCCTGAAGTAAAAGAACAACTAGGCAATTTAACCTTTATTTCAACGACAGATGGCAACCATGGGCGAGGGGTTGCTTGGGCTGCAAGAGAACTAGGCTGCAAGGCGCGGATATATATGCCGGCTGGCAGCGCCGAAGAAAGATTGCAAAATATTAAGAATGAAGGGGCCTATGCGGAAATCACGACGATGAATTATGATGATACCGTACGCTATACGTCACAGCTGGCAGAGGAAAATGGCTGGGTAATCATACAGGATACGATGTGGGAAGGCTATGAAGAAATCCCTTTATGGATTATGCAAGGCTATACAACTTTAGCGAAGGAAGCCGTCGATCAATTAGAAGAAGCACCAACCCATGTATTTTTACAGGCAGGGGTTGGTTCCTTTGCGGGAGCAGTCGTTGCTTTTCTACAACATTTTTATGGTCAGCAAGTAACAGTTGTTTTAGTAGAGCCTGAAGCAGCAAATTGCTTCTACGAAAGTTTTAAACAGGGAACGGAGCATTTTGTTACTGTCGGTGGAGAAATGCAAACGATTATGGCTGGCTTAGCATGTGGGGAGCCAAATCCCATGGCTTGGGATATTTTAAAAGCGTATACGAAAGTTAGTATTTGCTGTGATGAAAATGTAGCGGCAACGGGCATGCGTGTGTTAGCAAATCCAATTGGTTCGGATCATCGCATAGTTGCTGGCGAATCAGGTGCAGCCCCGTTCGGATGTTTTTATGAATTAATGACAAATAAGGATTACAAAGATTTAAAGGCAGCTTTGCAGTTAAATAAACAATCAAACATACTATTTGTGAATACAGAGGGAGACACGGACGTAGAAAACTACCGAAATATTGTGTGGCATGGTAAGTATGCAAAATAGTAATGAGTGAACATCTCTAGGATATTTCTGTACCAAATAGTATAAGCGACTTTTAAGAGCTATGTCTGGTAGTAAAGTAGACACTGCTCTTTTTATTTTTCCTTTAGGAGAGAATAATGTAAATAGCCCTTGACCTTAACGCTGCGTAAAGGTTTACAGTATGAATATGGAGGTGAGAGCAATGGAATATACAATTCAACAACTTGCCAAATTGTCTGGGGTCAGTACGAGAACGTTACGCTACTATGATGAAATCGATTTGCTAAAACCAGCAAGAACAAACGAGGCGGGTTATCGCTTTTATGGTCAACATGAAGTCGATATACTTCAGCAAATTTTATTTTATAGAGCACTAGATATGAAACTAGTGACGATTCACAACATTATTCATGCACCTGATTTTCAACATACTGCTGCATTAAAAACACATCGTGATGCTTTACTACAACGAAAAAAACAGCTAGATCAATTATTAAAAACAGTGGAACAAACAATTCAATCGATTGAGGGGGAACGTCCAATGACGAACGAAGAGAAATTTGATGGCTTTAAAGAGCAGCTAATTGAGGAAAATGAAAAGCAATATGGTAAAGAAATTCGTGCAAACTATGGTCAAGAAACAGTTGATGCATCGAATGCAAAATTTAGAAATTTAACAGAGGAGCAGTATAAAGCAATGCAACAATTAGAACAGCAATTATTTGAACGATTAAAAGAGGCGATGGCAATAGGAGATGTGCAAAATGATGTTTCAATGGAAGTTGCAGAGCTTCATAAACGCTGGTTGAGCTTTTCGTGGCCGCAATATACAAAGGAAGCACATGCTGGTTTAGCACAAATGTATGTAGCAGATGACCGCTTTACAGCTTATTACGATAATCATGTATCTGTTGGTGCCACTCAATTTCTGCATGATGTAATTAGAGAATATACACAAAACTAAAGGAATCCTTCTCATACTGATGTTTTAGAAATAAGTATTTAGGAAAAAATGAATGTATGAGGAGGAGATTTCATGGAACAACAAATGATAGAAAAGTTTAAAAAACAATTAGAGCAGGAATTACAGGAAATAGAGCAGCAGCTAGAGGAATCAGAGCGACCACAGGCAACAGAGCTCTCCAATTATGATAATCATCCAGCTGATAATGCGAGTGATTTAACTGATCAGCTTACAGAAATGGCTATTGATGAGCATCGTAGTGACCATGCGGAGGAAATCAAAAACGCCCTGCAAGCTATTGAAGATGGAACGTACGGCAAGTGTGCAGAATGTGGTGAAGAAATTCCGCTAGGTCGCTTAGAAGCGATGCCACATGCATTGACATGTGTAGAACATGCGGAGCAACGAGAAGATCAAATACGACCAGTAGAAGAAGAGGTACTATCAGCATTACCAAAATCCGATGATTTCGAAGAGCTTGAGGAATTTGGCTCGTCAGATACGCCATCAGATAAAATGTAAAAAATACAAGGATTTCTTCCTAATTATTCCCTTGACCAGTATAATAACTGTATGGGGTGATATCATGGAAATAATTGATTTACATTGTGATGTATTATTAAAGTTAACGACGCTAGAAGCGCCAAAATTTGTGGATGATGTGCGATTACATGCAAGTAAAGAAAGATTACAATTAGGGCAAGTAAAGGCGCAGGTATTCGCTATTTTTATCGACCCTAAGACACCACAAAATATGCAATTTTTAGAGGTAATGCGTCAAATTGAAGCATTCCATACACAAGTGTTACAAACTGAAGGCATGGTGCATATTACGGAATGGTCACAACTAAATACTTTAGCGCCTCATGAAATTGGTGCTATTTTAAGTTTAGAAGGCTGTAGTGCAATTGGTGAGGATATTACAAAGCTGTCGGCAATTTTGGATGCTGGTGTAATGTTGGTAGGACTCACATGGAATGAAGAAAATGGTGTAGCCTATGGCGCTGAGCAGGATGCTAGTCTTGGGTTAAAACCTTTCGGCAGAGAGGTTATCAATATGCTAAATGAACGGGATATAATTATCGATGTATCCCATTTAAACGAGCAAGGATTCTGGGATTTGCTTCCATTGGCAAAGCATCTTGTTGCAAGCCATAGCAATGCACGTGCGATTTGCGACCACCCACGTAATTTAACAGATAAACAGGCAAAGGCACTTGTAGAGCATGGAGGTCATATTCATTTAGTCTACTTCCCGCATTTTATTGGGGACAATGCAACAATGGATGATTTAATTGCGCATGTGAAGCATCTGGCAAGTATCGTTGGGGTTGAGCATCTCGGAGTAGGTTCTGATTTTGACGGAATAGATGTTACTGTTAAAGGGCTCGCTCACGCAGGTGAAGCGCAAAATTTATTAGAGCGTTTACGAGAGCATTTTACAGATGAAGAAGTTCGTGGGATCGCGCACAATAACTTTAGACAATATATAAAAAAAGCAGCAACCAAATAAGGTTGTTGCTTTTCATTTTTTAAAAATATATCTAGATGACTACTGCCGTTGATTTCCGCTACGGGCGGACGCTTTCCGCGGGCACAACGTAAGTCACAACCGTCGCAGTCGCGCCGTTTGTTGCGTCTTACGTTTTGTGCTGTTCCCGCAGGAGTCGCCACCCTTCGCTCCAATCAACTAAAAATTGTGTGAGTGACTGGCACTAAGCATCTTATAAATAAGAAGTACTGCCACAGTTGATTTCCCCTATGAGAGACGCCTTCCCTGGGCCGCCACCCTCCGCTCCAATTAACTGAACAAGTGGGTAAAGATACGCTCTTTAATAACTATCAAAAGAATAAAAAATGACAACAGCCATTAAGATGAACATCTTAATGGCTGTTGTCTAATATTAATAAAAGAAATAATTCACTAACAATCCGATTCCTAATAGGAAACCGAAGAATGTATTTGTTTGCGCTGTATATTTCATCGCTGGCATTACTTCCTTGGCTTCTTTTTTATCGCGGAAAATTTGGATAGCACGTAACGGCTTCGGTATACTTAGGAAAATAATAAGCGCCCAAAAAGTAATACCATCAATTGCTACTAATGCAATGACCCATAGGTACGAAACGATGAAAAAGCCAGATAATACAGAAATAGCACGGTCACGGCCTACTAAGATGGCAAGCGTTTTACGTCCACCTTCTGTATCCCCAACGATATCACGAATATTATTAGATAGCATAATGCCACCAACTAAAATCATACTCGGAATAGAAAGTAAAACCGCATCTAATGTTACAGTAAGTGTTTGAATATAAAAGGCGATTAAGACAATACCCATACCCATGACTGCCCCTGAAACAAGCTCTCCAAATGGTGAATATGCGATAGGATATGGTCCTCCTGTATATAGAAAACCAATCAGCATACAAACTAGTCCAACTGCAACAAGCCACCAAGAAGTTGAGGCACAAATATAAATGCCAAGAAGCATGGCTAGTGCATAAAAGCTTAAAGCAATCATCATAATTGTTTTCGGCTGCACACCGTGACGGACAATCGTGCCGCCAATGCCGACAGAATGTTCATTATCTAATCCTAGCTTGTAATCATAATATTCGTTGAACATATTAGTTGCTGCTTGAATTAGCATACTAGCAATCAGCATAGCAAAAAATAGTCCAAAATTAATTGTTTCTTTTTCAATTGCAAGAGCAATCGCTGTTCCTAAAAATACTGGAACGAATGAAGCGGTTAAAGTATGTGGGCGCGTTAAATGCCACCAAACTTTAAAACCCCTATCAGCTTCAATGACTTTGGTCATAAGGTCTTTCTCTCCTTCAACTATTGTAGACTCTTCTTATTTTATACGAAGAAAGAGAAAATGGATAGGTTCACAGCTTATTACATACAGTTATGTTTAAAAAAATGATACAATAGTACATGCATTTGAGAGATGGGAATATAAATTAAGCTAATCGTAGCAGTAGAAAGACTAAAGCCGTCAAACAAATAGGACGGCTATTTTAGCGCAATAAGTAATGCTAAAGACGGATGTCACAGATGTTTTTGTGTGTGAAATCGAAGCGACAGACGTATGATGTTATATACGTGGGATTTATAGCAACACGTACTATGACGCGAAAACATAATTGATTATGTACATTGCAATAACGGAGGTAATTTTCATGCAACAGAAGTGGTACCAAGCCACAGAAGTAGAAGTGGACTCTTTGGGCCAAAACCTTCATTTTTATATGGAAACAATCGAAGTAAGTCGCTTATCGGCTCTTGCATTTTATGCAGCGGGCGAGGAGCGTTATAAAGGTGAACGATTTTATTGGCAAAATAGAGAAAAAACAATGACATTAGTTGGGCTAGGACATGCCCATACAATTCAAAATAACGCAAAAAGTGACCGCTTTGATGCTGTAGAGGCAGAATGGAAAAGCTTAACGAAAAATTGCGTAAAAGGTCAGGCTGAACTACAACCAATTTTGTTTGGTGGTTTTACATTTGATCCTCAAAATAGTGTGAATGGTGAGTGGACAGACTTTCCAGAGGCTTATTTTGCCTTGGCAACGTATCAGCTCGTATTACGTGATGACAAAGCCTATGTAAGCATAAACCTTATCGCAAAAGCGACGCAGGCAGATGGACAATTTGAAGCGTTGCGTAAAGAGCGAGATCATTTAATCCATGCTGCACAAGTAAAAGAAGTGAAAATGTATGCGAAGCCTGAAATAAATGATTATTTCGAGCCCTATAAGGAACCATATTTAGCGTCAATTGACCAGGTAACAGCACTGATTAAAGCAAAGCAAGCAGATAAAGTCGTAATAGCACGATCACTTGCACTGCAATTTAAGGAACAAGTAACTTCACCTCAAGTATTAGCTCAAATTATTCACGAACAGCCTGAAAGTTATTTGTTTGGGCTAGAGTGGAAAGATTTATTATTTTTTGGAGCATCTCCAGAGCGACTTGTAAAAGTGGAAAATGGTCTTGCCTACTCATCATGCGTTGCAGGGTCAATTCAACGAGGTAAAACAGCTGAGGAAGATAACGCATATGGACAAAGCTTATTAAATGATCCGAAAAATGGTGGCGAACATCAATATGTAGTCGATATGATTGCGGATACGTTCCGTAAAAACTGTGTTGCGATGAAAATACCAGATGGACCACGCTTATTAAAAATTAGAGATATTCAACATTTATATACACCAGTTGAAGGTCAGCTTAATAACGAGGCAACCATTTTACAGTTAACGAAGCATTTGCATCCAACGCCAGCTTTAGGCGGTGTGCCAAGAAAAGAGGCAATGACTGCTATACGTAAATACGAGCCGATGAATCGCGGGCTTTATGCTGCACCAATTGGTTGGTTAGATGCAGAGGGGAATGGGGAATTCGCTGTTGCGATTCGTTCAGCAGCTTTAATAAAAGATAAAGCTTATTTATATGCAGGTGGCGGTATTGTAGCTGATTCAGAGCCACAATCTGAATATGAGGAAACATTAGTGAAATTCCGTCCGATGCTTCGAGCGTTAGGAGGACAAGTACATGAGTGAACGGAAAATATTGACTGATTATGTTTATAAAATGGTTGCATCCCTAGTGCAGGCAGGTGTCCAACATGTTGTTGTAAGCCCAGGATCACGTTCGACACCATTAGCCTATGCTTTTGCCTCAACAAAGCAACTGACAATGTACCGACAAGTAGATGAACGAGCGGCTGCATTTTTTGCGCTAGGGATTGCTAAGTCTACTGCTAAGCCAGTCGTGTTGTTATGTACATCAGGCACTGCTGCTGCAAACTATTATCCTGCTATTGTAGAAGCAAGTTATGCGCGAGTACCTTTAATTGTCATAACAGCAGATCGACCACATGAATTACGTGAGGTAGGAGCACCACAGGCTATTAATCAGACAAATTTATATGGGGCACATGTAAAGTGGAGTGTTGATTTTCCGCTTGCGGATGGTGCTGCACCGACATTGCCGTTTATCGAGCGTCATATCGCACGTGCATTAGCTATTGCAACTAGTGCACCTTTTGGTCCAGTGCATATTAATGTACCGTTCCGTGAACCGTTGCTCATTGATTTTCGTGATGAACTTCCAGATGTTACGTTTAAGCAAAGTAATATTGGACAGTTAACACCATCAAAGGATACTCAGCTAGAACTTGCATCTATATTACGACAAACGAAAAAAGGATTTGTCATTGTTGGTGAGCTACCGCTAGGAACAGATTTAACTGTTATGTGGGAGTTTGTGCGCCAATTAAAATGGCCAATTATTGTTGAGAGTCTATCAAATATGCGTACTTCCGTACCAAATGATTGTCTACCATATGTGATTACTACATATGATGCAATTATGAAAAATGATGACTTTAAAGCGCTTGTCGAACCTGAAACAGTTCTTCGCCTAGGAGCTCAGCCTGTATCGAAGTTTATTATGCAATTTATTACAAAAACACAGCCACAAGCTTATATTGTTGTTGATGAAGACCCGATGTTCCGTGATTCTACAGGGGTATCAACACATTTCCTACATGCGAGCATTGGCGAATGGCTTGTCCAATTAGATCTTTCTGAAACAGCGCTAGAAGCGGCATATTTAGCGGAATGGCAAGATGCCAATGACATCGCACTTGAATATATTGAGCACTATGCAGAAGGAGCAATTGACGAGGGAGCAATGGTAAGTCGCTTACTTGAATTAATTCCAAATGGCAGTGATGTATTCGTCAGCAGTAGTATGCCAATTCGTGATATCGATACATTTTTAATGACAACATCAAAAGATATTCGTGTTTTTGCAAACCGTGGGGCTAATGGTATTGATGGTGTTGTATCAACTGCGATGGGTTTAAGTCAAGGAAATAACCGTGAAACGTATTTGCTGATTGGAGATTTAGCCTTTTTACATGATGTAAATGGTCTAATAGCTTCACGCTATCAAGCATGTAATATAACAATTATTGTGATGAATAACGATGGCGGTGGTATTTTCTCTTATTTACCACAATCCACTGTAGATGCTCATTATGAGAATTTATTTGGTACACCGACTGCGCTCGAATTTCAAGAAATTGCTCGCATGTATGATATGGACTACATCTGCATCGAGGATATTGCACAATTAGTACCTAAGTTTAATATGGTGAAAAAAGGTCCATTACGATTAATCGAAATTTTTACAGATCGTGAAGAAAACGTTTATGCACATCGCGCTCTTTGGAATCGTATTAATGCAGGGTTAAAAGCATGGCAAAGCTAATAATTCGTGGTCTTGAGACACATGTAGATATTTGGAATGAAGCAGCAGGGCAAACAATTGTTGCCCTGCATGGCTTTACTGGAAGTACCGCTACATGGCGAAATTTGGCGAAGGATCTTCCGCATATACGTATCGTAGCAATTGATTTAATCGGTCATGGTCAAACAGCTGTGCCGGAACAAGATAGCCGCTTTACAATGGATGAACAATTGCGTGATTTAGAGGAGATTTTTAGTCAATTACAATTAGAGAGATTTACATTGCTTGGCTATTCAATGGGTGGACGTATAGCATTATCCTATACGATAGCTTACCCGCATCGTGTTGAGAAGTTATTGTTAGAAAGTGCTTCTCCTGGTTTGCGAACATCAAAAGAGCGTATTGAGCGTTGTGAGCGTGATGATGCGTTAGCAACGAAAATTACGAATAATGGTTTACAGTCCTTCGTTCATGCGTGGGAAAATATACCGTTATTCGAGTCGCAAAAACGGTTATCTAATAATGCAAGACAAGTTGTACGATCAGAGCGATTGGCTCAAAGTGAAATGGGCTTGGCTGGCAGTTTACGGGGAATTGGAACTGGCATGCAGCCGTCAAATTGGGGAAATTTAACACAATTAGAATTACCTGTGTTATTAATTACAGGGTCGTTAGATGTTAAATTTTGTAATATCGCATTAGAAATGAAAGCGTTATTAAAAAATGGAAAGCATATGACAGTAAATGACGTTGGACATGCAATTCATGTGGAAAATCCAGCTGAATTTGCTACAATAGTAAATGAGTATTTAACGTAATGTTTTTTACGTTAGCGCCTCATCTTAGTTATGAGGCGAATTTTAATTAGGAGGTATTTCAATGACACGTCAATGGACTACATTACATACTTACGAAGATATTAAGTATGAGTTTTATAACGGTATCGCTAAAGTAACGATTAACCGTCCTGAAGTGCGCAATGCATTTAGACCAAAAACAGTCATGGAAATGATTGATGCATTTTCTCGTGCCCGCGATGACAAAAACGTAGGTGTTATCATTTTAACAGGTGAAGGCGAGCAAGCTTTCTGCTCAGGTGGTGACCAAAAGGTACGTGGCCATGGTGGCTATGTAGGAGATGATGAAATTCCACGCTTAAACGTACTTGATTTACAACGTTTAATCCGTGTTATTCCAAAACCAGTAGTAGCGATGGTTGCTGGTTATGCAATCGGTGGAGGACACGTATTACATGTTGTATGTGACCTTACAATCGCAGCAGACAATGCTCGTTTCGGACAAACTGGTCCAAAAGTTGGTTCATTTGATGCTGGTTACGGTTCAGGCTATCTTGCACGTATTATCGGTCATAAAAAGGCTCGTGAAATTTGGTACCTTTGCCGTCAATACGATGCACAACAAGCGCTTGATATGGGCTTAGTAAACACAGTTGTTCCTTATGCACAATTGGAAGACGAAACTGTGCAATGGTGTGAAGAAATGCTACAAATGTCTCCTACAGCTCTACGCTTCCTAAAAGCGGCTATGAATGCTGATACAGACGGCTTAGCTGGTCTTCAACAAATGGCAGGCGATGCTACACTTCTTTACTACACTACTGATGAAGCAAAAGAAGGTCGTGACGCATTTAAAGAAAAACGTCAACCAGACTTCGGTCAATTCCCAAGATTCCCTTGATTCGGAATGGTGGAAGGCTCGTATCTCTATGTAGATACGAGCTTTTTCTATTTTTATAAAGGGGAGACAGACGAATAGACCGATGATGGAAAAAGCGGTACCATTATCATTGTAAATGATCGGAGGAAGCAAATAATGTACCCAAACTGGATTTTGCAGCGTGCGTATGTAACGCCATTACGTAGCGCTCTCACATATGAAGGACAAACATGGACGTTTCAACAATTAAATGAGCTATCTTTAAAACGTGCTCGGCAATTATCAGCAATAAATATCAAGCAAGGGCAACGTATCGCTATTATGGGGCCGAGTACGCCTGCACTTGTAGTGATGATGTATGCTTGTATGCATTTGCAATGTGAAATGGTAATGCTTAATCGTAGGCTTTCTCAAGCCGAAATCGCTTATCAACTAGAAGATTCACAAGCAGAGGTAGTGCTAGTTGCAGATGAAGATGTAGCAAAATTACCGCCCCATACGTCTTATCATATATTTACTGCAATAGAAAATGGTGCAGAACAATCTGTTGATATTGCAAAAGAATGGTCACTCAATCAAACAACATCCATTATGTATACGTCTGGGACGACAGGCTTCCCAAAGGGGGTTCGTCAAACGGTTGGCAATCACCAGGCAAGTGCAACAGCTTCTGTTCTCAACATAGGCTTACAAGCCGATGATGTTTGGTTGTGTGCAGTACCATTATTCCATATAAGTGGATTTTCGATTTTAGTTCGTTCATTGTTATACGGCAATAAAGTACAGCTATACGAGCATTTTAATGTGGATGCTATTGCACAAAACATAATGGATGGCGATGTTACACATATGTCAGTGGTCGCTGTTACATTAGAACGCATACTAAATACACTTGAGCTAAACAATGCGGTAGCTTCACCGCGATTTAAATTGATGCTAGCAGGTGGTGGTCCTGTGCCAATAGATTATTTAAAACGGGCGAATGCACTACATTTAGCCGTAGCACAAACATATGGTATGACAGAAACTTCATCGCAAACAGCAACACTAGCAAGTGAAGATGCTATGAAAAAAATCGGTTCTGCAGGCAAGCCATTATTTTTTAATCAAATAAAAATTTCAGCACCAAATGGGCAAGGTGAGGGTGAAATTTGTATTAGAGGCCCACATGTAACGCCTGGATACATTGGGCGCTTTGCCGAAAGAAGTTCCACCGAGGAGGGCTGGCTTCATACTGGAGATATTGGCTACATGGATGAGGAAGGCTATTTGTTTGTTGTCGATCGTCGTGCAGATTTAATTATTTCTGGTGGTGAAAATATTTATCCAGCTGAGATAGAAAATGTTCTATTGGCGCATCCTGCAATTCAGGAAGCGGGGGTGTGCGGCATCGATGATGAGAAATGGGGACAGGTTCCAATAGCTTTTGTTGTTTTAAAGGAACAGATAGATATAGAAATTTTACAGCAATATTGTGAAAAGAAACTAGCTAAATATAAAGTCCCTAAACAATTCATTATTATCGATGAACTTCCACGTAATGGAGCAAATAAGCTGCTAAGAAGAAAATTATTAGAATTACTTTCAACTGAATAACTTTCATTAATTTAAAGTGCCAGTCACCCAAACAATTCTGGCAATTTCAAATTTAATTAACACCGTAAGAACAGAAAATCCACGGACTCCCATAGTGCCAGTCACTCACATAATTTCGAATCTTATAGCCTAGCTAGTGTCATATCCAAGTAAAAATCCACGAAGACTCCTGCGAGAACACACGCAATGTAAGACGCAACAGACGACGCGAAAGCGACGGTTGCGGCTTACACCGTGCCCCGCGGAAAGCGAAGTGGATTTTTCCGGTTTGAGAAACCTATGTTCTATTAGGTGTCTATACCATAGTGCCAGTCACTCAAACAATTTAGAATCTTATAGCATTGCAAGTGACATATCCAAGTAAAAATCCACGAAGACTCCTGCGGGAATACACGCAATGTAAGACGCAACAGATGACGCGAAAGCGACGGTTGCGGCTTACAACGTGCCCGCGGAAAGCGAAGTGGATTTTTACGTTTTGAGAAGCCTATGTTCTATTAGGTGTCTATGCTAAGTACCAGTCATTCAACAAACCGCCAGAAAGCGCAGTGGATTTTTTAAGACATAAAAATTCGGGTATTATGCTGATATAGAAGAAATTATGAAGAGTCCTGTAATTTCTATTACATTCACGCATTTTGCCGACATTGCTTTATTTTCCTCGTCACTGTACAACTACGTAGTTTTTCACCATACAATCCCATTAAATTTTTAAATCCTCATTTTTTTAGATTAAATTAATGATTCATTAACATAATAAGTAATGGGCGGCATAAACTATTTAGTAAAGGAGAATGACTCATATGAGAAAATATATATATAATGTTGTCATTATATTATTTGTTTTACAAATGAGTCATGTGCAAGTATTCGCAAATTATGAACAACAAAATATAGCAACGGCTAATTCAATAGAAACATTACAACAGCAAATTCAGAATGAAGTGATGCAATTGTCTACTGAATTTGATATTCGATACACTGGTAATATATCTGACTTAAAAGACCAACTAACAGAGCTTATAAAACATGCCATTACAGATCCATATATTTACGCCAATATTTCTAGTTTCAAATGGAAATATGATGGCTATGCA
The DNA here is from genome assembly GCF_044762185.1 of Lysinibacillus sp. NPDC097162. NCBI lineage: Bacteria > Bacillati > Bacillota > Bacilli > Caryophanales > Bacillaceae > Lysinibacillus > Lysinibacillus sp. NPDC097162. The sequence continues at coordinate 14,212 of NZ_JBIWDT010000003.1, forward strand.
AATAATATTGTCATTCAATTTCAATTTACCTATCATATCTCACAGGAAGAGGAGGCATTTGTCGAGCAAAATTTGACAACTATTGTTGCATCTATGCATGGATTAAGCAAACTGGAGAAAATACAGGCTGCACATGATTATATCGTCTTAACTTCTGAGTATTCAAAGGATAGTGAAGGAAGTCAGTATTCCCCATACACGTTGCTAACTGAAAACAAGGGTGTATGTCAGGCCTATGCTTTAGTACTATATCGGATGTTAGAGATGCTAGACTTTGAAGTACAATATGTACCAGGTAAAGTGGGAGAACAATTGCATGCATGGGTATTAGTGAAGCTTGATAATGAGTGGTACCATATTGATGTTACATGGGATGATCCATTGCCCGATCATAAGGGCGAGGTACGCTATAATTATTTTCTCGTTTCTGATAAGCAACTAGCACAAGATCATACATGGGATTATGCAAGTTTTCCAGCGGCAACAAGTGAGAAATATGCTGATTGGCAGCAAATAACTAAAGTTGAAGTTCTTACGAAACCTTTAACTAATTATTTAAATTATAATAGAGGGCTCGCTATGCTAGAAGAAAATACACTTCATATAAAACAATTAGTAGAACCAACGCCTCTGTTATTCAATCAGGATCAAAATAACAGCAAGTCTGTTCAAATAGTTTTCGATGAACAAAATGAAAAATTCATTCTACAGAGAAGTTTTACGCTTCGTCCGATTTTTGTGAATGTAAAAACGAATGCTAAAGTTGGACAAAAGAGGCTCATTAGCGTTGACAGAACTGAAAAGAGAATGCCACAAGAAAAATACGTCATAATAAAGGAGGTGTCCCCTTTGCTTGGGGCACCTCCTTCTTCATATTAACAACTAAGTTTTTTTGTATTACTTATGCTCATTAAGTGCCTTCTCTAATGTTTGCATATTTTTCTTCATCAATGTAAAGTACGTTTCATTATTTTTTACATCATCGCTTGTTAACACACTTAAATTATGCAATACAAGTGATTGAGCACCAACTTCTTTTTGAATGACTTCTGCTAATTTAGAAGAAACATTTTGCTCGAATAAAATGTAATGAATATTTAAGTCATTCGCTTTATCGACAATTGCTGTTAGTTCTTTTTGAGAAGGTTCATTTTGTGAGTTTAAGCCTGCAATTGGGACTTGTGTTAAACCATATTGGCCAGCGATGTAGCCAAATGCTGCATGTGACACAAAAAATGTCTTGTCTTGAGTTGCATCAGCCATCGCTTTGTATTCACTGTCTAAATCTTGTAGCTCTTTTACTAGAGCTTCATAATTTGCTGTAAATGTCGCTTCTTGTGCTGGCATTTTTTCAACTAATGTATTTTTAATAGATAGTGCTAAATCTTGACTAATAATAGGCGAGAGCCATACGTGCGGATCGACACTACCATGATCATGAGCTTCATGCTCATCATGATGATCTTCCTCAGTTGCATCATGAGCTTCATGCTCATCATGGTGATCTTCTTCAGTTGCATCATGTTCATGGTCATGATCAGCTTCATCTTCTTCGTCATGCGAATGGCCAGTGCTAACCGCTAATTTTTCATCGGAAATTTGAGCTGCAGTCGCAACCATTGTAACGTCTTCCTTGGCTAAAGTTTTTTTAGCATTTTCAACAAAGCCCTCAAGCCCTAAGCCGATGTAAAAAAATATATTCGCATCTGCTAATTTCATCATATCTTTTTGTGTTGGCTCAAATGTATGCTCGTTTGTACCAGGAGGATAAATAGAAGACACTTCTACAAAATCGCCACCGATTCGCTCTGTAAAATAGCTCAATGGATAGACAGTTGTGTATACGGATAACTTGTCTTTATTGTCCGTCGTCTGTTTCGATGTAGATGATTTATCACCGCAGGCAGCTGTAAATAATGCAAGCACAGTAATTAAGAAAAATAGAAATACTTTTTTCATATGTTAGATACCTCTTTCAAATAGTAATCATTACGATTTATTTTTTTGACAGTTTCTATAATAACGCACATCGGAAAAAAGTACAAGAAAAAATGACCTTCGAAAATTAATTCTTTTTCGAAGGCCATTTTTCAGGCACAGGATCAAAGCCACCAGGATGAAGTGGCTGGCATTTTAAAATACGTATTACGGTTAATATTAGACCTTTAATAGCACCGTGCTTTTGAAAAGCTTCTAGTCCGTATGAGGAGCATGTTGGATAGAAGCGGCACGTTGGTGGCGTCATAGGTGAGATGAATTTTCTGTAAAACTGAATGAGCCATATAAAGGGAAATTTCATGCTTGACCATCCTTGTGATGTGAATTTGATTGCTCAGGCTTAGCATCAATTGTTTGTGTAAAAAAGTCGCCTTTTTTCTTGAGAATGACAATGACGGAGACTCCAAACATTAGCATCATCATGGCAATCATAATTATTATTGGTAATGGCACACCCATTGTTTTCACTCCAATTTCTATTCGTTATTGTAATTATAAAAGATGATCTTAAGAATGTGTTTATAATTTGCTTGGCTAGGTTCAAACGATAGCTGAAACAAATTAAGGCCCTGCGACTGTCAACAGATTTTTACAGAAGTTTTCTGATCGGGCTATATAAATCTGGTGCAATTACGTCGAGGCGTAATTGATTATTCATCGTGTTGATGAAAACTTTGATTAGGCTTTTCATCAACCGTATGCTTAAAGGCATAAGCACGATTGACACTTACAATGGTAGCAATTGTAACTAAAACAACGATTATGATTGCTACCGTTAAGAGCGAGACTAAACTCATTGCATTCACTCCGTTCTTGTTCATTATACCTATTATAAAATAGATGCTCTAGTTTAGTTGTGAAGGAAGTTTGACATTCCAGCGAATAAAACATTCTGTTTACCACCATACTATGGAAAAAGGGGTGTTATAAATGGATCGTCAGCGTGTATATTTTTCACTTGCTCAAAAAACATATTATACAAATCCATACGAGGGTCAATGGAATTTCGAGCTCAACGTAGATCGACAAGCATTGGATGTTTTCGAAAAAATATTTCAACAAATGCAACTATTAGAAATTGCGAATGGATGGCGTGCGCAATTACCTTATTTGCAATATCATTTGGACAGAGAAAATGACGAATTAGATTTACGGTTAAAGAAAATTTACGCACTCATTCATGAATATGGAGATGACGATACAAAGGAATTTGTAGAACAGCTTCCATATTTCAATAAACGTGTCTAGCTTTTTATGCTAGACATTTTTTTATCTTAAATATTTTATTTTAGAAATAGTAATTGGAAAATGATTTCTATAAAAATAATGGCAAGCGTACCAATACTAACTATAGCCATTTTTATTTGAATGTTGTTTTCAAGTGTAGTTATATTACAAACAGAACAGCTTAACGCGACTCTAGAAGGGTTTACCATTGTCATTAATGATGAACTAACATTTTGGATACAAGCGAGTAAAGTGGGAGAAGCTCCAATCTGTATCGCAGTTTCTGTTTGTAATCGAATAAACATCGTATTTGAAGCCGTATTACTACCAGTTAAAAAACCCCCCGTAGCGCCAATTAAAGGTGTAATGAATATAAAAAGTGAACCAAAAGAATGTGCAGCAGTTAAAGATAGTAGCTGAATCATCTTTGCCTCTGACATCATTTCTGAAACAACAATATATAAAAAAGTAGTAAGCAATACTGGGTAACATTTATTGATTGTTAATTTAATGCTATCGATTATTGATGCGCTATTTAAACGGAATAATATACATGTAAAAAGACAAACAATGAAGAGAAAAAATCCAGGCGAATATAAAAAAGATAACTGAAAATGATAAGACTTTATTGTTACGGTAAATAGGTGAGTTAAAAAATCTTTAATGGGCGGAATGGTTCTTGAAATGAACAATAAAACGATTAACAGCAAATATGGAGAAATATTTTTTAACAATGCATTAGAACGATGCTGATTGCTCCTATTGTGTAAAGTAATCATCATAAAAATTGTTATGATAACTGTTAATGAGCCAACTAAACCTGCAAGCTCCACACTGATAAAACGATTACAAATCCACACGCTTAAACCTAATAGCAATCCAATCCATAGTATTTGCAATTGTTTCTTTTTCATTGCTTTTTTTCCCACTCCAATATAAGTAACTAAAAAGGCGAAATAAATATAAATAGGGATACACAGAAGGGCACTACCAACACCTAAATCCTCTAAGGGAATGTTTCCTAATGATGCACCAATCATTGTGCCCATCGCTAACGTCCCCCAAGGAATTATACATAAACTAATTAATGCAATGAGGGAAGATTGGATCGCATTAAATTTTAAAGCTATTAAAATAGGTGCAATAACAATTACCGCTAAGCCAAAGCCACTAACAGATTCAATTAAAGGTGAGAGCCCTAAAGCTAATAACAACACTTGATACGTTTTGTCATCGGTAGAGGTGGCGATGGCAGTAGCTATTTTTTGTATCGCTCCTGATTTCTCCATTAAATGAAATAATAAAATGCCAAAAAATAAAATATAAATTACTGGCACTGTTGTAAGAAAACTTTTGATGAAAGGTTTAGGAAGCAACACGACGCTGGTGTGAAATACAGGAGAAATAGCGATAACGGTTGTAAGTATGCAAGCGACAGTGCCAGTAAAAATAGAAGATTTTTTTAAAATGAATATCATAAATAAAATACTAACTAAAGGTAATAGTGCTAAAACGACTTTTATCATTGAACAACACTCCTATGTACTATTTATTCGCTTTAGTATATTTTATTTTCACTAAAGTGTAAATATGTAATGTTGGTAATTTTTCTGTATTGAGGGGAACCATCTTATAAGTTGATTGTTGTAGATAATGTACAATATCATAGTAGAAGGGCAATCTCTGAAATAAAAATTTCACTAAAGTAAAAATAATAGTAGGACGAACAATAACGAAGTAGTGAGAGGAGCTTTTATAATGGGATTTGGAAAGCAAGTAAATGCTATTAGAAAAAAAAATAAGATGACATTACAGGAGCTTTCAGTCGTCAGTAACGTGAGTGCCTCGATGCTATCTCAAATTGAAAGAGAAGAAAAAAATCCAACGATTCAAATAGCTTGTCAAATTGCGGAGGCATTAAATACAACGCTTTCTGCTTTGTTAGATCAACAGGAAAAAAGGGATATTGTAGTTATAAGAAAAGATGAACGCCCAATATATGTCGACGAAAAGTCTGGGTTTCAACGTCATTTATTATCACCTTCCGTTCCTTCTAGAGGCATTGAGTTTGTTTTAAATATCATTCCAGCCAATAAAGAATCGGGTATATTTCCTGCACATAAATCAGGCGTAAAAGAGTATATTTTTGTTAAAAGCGGGAAGTTACGTGTTGAATTAGGACGCGGCACTTTTTATGAAGAATTAGAAGCAGGGGATTCCTTCTTTTTTGAAGCGGATACAGAGCATCGATTTATCAATATAACAAATGAAGAATGTCACTATTTCCTTGTAATTGATTCCTCACAGTATATGAAATAAAGTCAGCAGAACGTAATGAATACATTCGTTACAATATAATAATAGGAGTGGAATGGAATGTTTTCATTTACAGATTTAAATGGTTTTCAAGTCGATTTAAGTTTTACAAGAGGTGAGTTTGAAGTTGAGCCGAAGCATGTACTTATCTTTTTAAAGCATAAAAATAAATGGTTATGCACGATTCATAAGCGTCGTGGCGTAGAAGTTCCAGGTGGTAAGGTAGAACCTGGCGAAACATTAGAACAAGCTGCTGTTAGAGAAGTATTTGAAGAAACAGGTGTACATGTGAAAAATCTTCGTTGGTTCGCAGAATACGCTGTCCATGGTGAACTATTGTTTTGTAAAACAGTCTTTACTGCACAATTTGTAAGTCAGGAGAAGGTAGAGTTTGACTTGGAGACATCAGGAATGGTCTGGCTAACTGATGAAGAGTTCGTAAGTCACCAAAATTTAAGCTTTCATATGAAGGACGAAGGCATGCAAAAAATGCTAGAGGAGCTGAAGCGTTATGACGATCAATGGTGAAATAGTTGAAAAACGTCCATACCCTTCACCGAATCCAGCTATTCGTTTATCAGAAATTACTTATTTATCACTTGGATTACGGGTTAAAGGTTTGCTAGCAGAGCCTAAGGCAGAAGGTACATACGATGGGTTTTTATATTTACGTGGAGGAATGCAAAGCATCGGCATGGTGAGACCGGCTCGTGTTGCTCAGTTTGCCGCACAAGGTTTTATCGTTTTTGCCCCTTACTATCGAGGGAATAGAGGAGGAGAAGGTCGTGATGAGTTTGCTGGTCAGGATCGTTATGATGCAGTGCATGGAGTAGATGTGCTAAAGCAATTTTGCAATGATAATATTCATGTGTTTGGCTTTTCACGTGGAGGTATTATGGCGCTGTGGACGGCAATTTTACGTAAAGATATTACATCGGTTGTTACGTGGGCAGGTGTTTCAGATGCGACAGCTACTTATTGGGAGCGGACAGATATGCGTCGTATGATGAAACGCGTAATTGGAGGGACACCTAATCGTGTACCAGAGGCTTATGATGCACGTACACCTTTATTTGAAGTTGAACACATTACAGCACCGGTGCTTATTATTCACGGCTATCGTGATGAAAATGTAGATATTGAACATGCAAGGCAATTAGTATTTTTCTTAGAGGACGCCAATAAAAAGTTTGAAACGTGGTATGATTACCGTTTTGCACATCAATATCCACCTGCTCAAAATCGTGAAACTGTGCGCGCTTTGTGCGAATGGATGAAGAAACAATGATAATAGCAAAGGAACATTTTAAATTGTTTGAGTGACTGGCACTTATAAATCATAAAAATCCACTGCGCATTCCATGGGCACAAGGTAGGCCGCAACCGCGCTAACTGTGCCGTTTGTTGCGGCTTAGGCTACTTGTGTTGCCATAGGAATGTTCGTGGATTTTTATTATGTTAGTTATAAAAAATAGGACTAGAATAGTAAATTGTGTGAGTGACTGGCACCGATTATTTTGCGTAGGTGCTTAAAAAAGATTGGATTGCTTCCCAATATTTTGCTCCTGCTACATTTTCGGCTCTACCGTGGCCAGCACCTTCAACAAGTAGTTTTTCTTTAGGCACATTGGCTGCTTCATAGACTTCATTTAGCATTGAAGAAGGGACGAATGTGTCGTTACTACCGTGGATAAATAGCATCGGTGTTTGTGATTTTGCAACTTGTTTGACCGTATCAGCTTCACCAAGTGTATAGTCAGCCTTTAATTTCGTTACGGCTGAAGCAAAATACATGATAGGGAAGGCTGGTAAGTGGAAGATCGCTTTTAGCTGATAAGAAAATTCGCCCCAAACAGAAGAATAGCCACAATCCTCGATGATTGCCTTAACGTTTGTAGGTAATTCTTCGCCAGATGCCATCATTACTGTGGCGCCTCCCATCGAAACACCAAAAAGGACAATTTCTGCATCGTTATTTAATTGAACCGTATTGTCAATCCATGACACGACATCTAAGCGATCATGCCAGCCCATTCCGATATAGTCTCCTTCACTTTTACCATGACCTCTCGCATCAGGAATAAGTACATTATAGCCCATGTCATAGAAGTGTTTTGCATACTTGGTCATCTGTAATCCATCACTTGAATATCCATGAAAAATAATTGCCCATTTGTTTGAATCATTTTGATTTTTAATGGAATAAGCATGTAGTTTTAGTTGATCTACGGATTGAATCGTTGTTTCTTCGTAATGGCTGTTAAACCATGTTTCACGAGCCTCTTGCTCTTTCACTTCATTCGGATTAGATTCAATTAAATTATGTGGTGCATCAAGAACGGCTGATTTATCAGATTGTGGATTTAACGCCAAGTTGTAAAAGTAATTGCCCGCAATAAATCCTGCTCCAATAAACAATACAAATAATGAAACGATGATGCCAACTAGTATTTTGTATTTTTTTTTCATATGTATCCTCCAATACTATCCAAAACATAAAAATTTGAAGAGTATTTTTTATAAAAACGGGTAAAAAAAAGGGAACGAATAAATCGTTCCCTTAGCCGCATTATTATTTTAATGGACCACCAAGTTTAGTGATTGCTTCAGAAACATTTGAGAATTTCTTGAAGTTGTCATTGAATAGACCAGCAAGTTCAGCAGCTTTTACATCATAAGCAGCTTTGTCTGCCCATGCATCGCGTGGGTTAAGCACTTCTGAAGGTACGCCTTCAACTGCTGTAGGAATGTGTAAGCCAAATACAGCATCTTGAGTCGTTTCAACGTTGTTTAGTTTACCATCGATTGCAGCACGTACCATTGTACGAGTGTAAGAAAGCTTCATACGGCTACCTGTACCGTATTCGCCACCAGTCCAGCCAGTGTTTACTAAGAATACTTGTGCGCCATGCTCATCGATTTTTTGACCTAACATTTCAGCATAAACAGTTGCTGGAAGTGGAAGGAAAGGAGAACCGAAGCATGTAGAGAATACTGGTTCTGGCTCTGTTACACCACGTTCAGTACCTGCAAGTTTAGATGTGAAACCACTTAGGAAGTGATACATTGCTTGTTCTTTTGTTAATTTACTGATTGGAGGTAATACACCAAATGCATCAGCAGTTAAGAAAACGATTGTTTTTGGATGACCTGCAACAGATGGATCAACAATATTTTCAATATATTGGATAGGGTAAGCAACACGTGTATTTTCTGTTAATGAAACATCATCGTAATCACAAACACGAGTTTCAGGATCTACAGCTACGTTTTCTAGTACAGAACCGAAGCGGATTGCGTTATAGATTTCAGGTTCTTTTTCAGCAGAAAGGTTAATTGTTTTTGCATAGCAACCACCTTCAATGTTGAATACGCCGTTGTCAGACCAGCCGTGCTCATCGTCACCGATTAATTTGCGGTCAGGGTCAGCTGATAAAGTTGTTTTACCAGTACCAGATAAACCGAAGAATAATGCCACATCGCCAGCTTCACCTACGTTTGCTGAACAGTGCATTGATAGGATGCCTTGTTGTGGTAATAGGTAGTTCATAATACCGAAAATAGATTTTTTCATTTCACCAGCATATTCAGTACCACCGATTAGGATGATTTTCTTTTCAAGTGATACAATAATGAATGTTTCAGAAGATGTACCATCGATAGCTGGATCTGCTTTAAAGTTAGGAGCTGAGATAACTGTGAAGTCAGCAACATGAGAAGCTAATTCTTCTTGTGTTGGACGGATAAATAATTGATGGGCGAAAAGATTATGCCAAGCATATTCATTGATTACTTGGATGCTTAATTGTGAATCTTTGTCAGCACCAGCAAAACCGTTGAATACGAATAATTCGTCACGTTCTTTTAAGTATTTAACTACTTTTACATATAAGTTATCGAACACTTCCGAAGAAATTGGTTGGTTTACTTTACCCCAGTCAATTTTATCTTTTGTGCTTTCTTCTTCTACCGTATATTTATCTTTAGGTGAACGACCAGTGTATTTGCCAGTTTCTGCACGAACTGCGCCATCTACTGTTAACATAGCCTCACCACGAGATGTAGCTTTTTCCGCTAATTGTGGTACTGAAAGTTGAACGTTAATGTTCCCGCCGTTTAATAATTCCTTCAGTTCGTTTGCAATTTCTACTGAATTCATCGATTAAATACCATCCTTTTTTATAGTATTCCCTTGAGTTTGAGGGAGTTTTTCTTAATTTCAAAAATAGTATAACACAATTGCTTTAATAATCTATACTAATTCAAAAATTATTTTCGTGTTTTAAATAACTTTCAACAAAAAGTCATAAAATAATTGACAACGTTCGACCTTTTACGTAAGATGAGGAATTGAACGGATACTCTTATCCCGAGCTGGTGGAGGGTCAGGCCCTGTGAAACCCGGCAACCTGCATGAACTATTTCACGACATGCGCTGGTGCCAACCTGATGCAAGGGGAAAACCCTTGAACGATAAGAGTGAAAGGTTACGAAGTCATTATTCCTTTCCTCATGTAAAGTACGTGAGAAAAGGATTTTTTTTATTTTCATAATGAATGTAAAGGTAAGTATATACAATTCTTTCCTTATTATAATGACGGATCTTTCGAAATCCTCATGTTAAAAGCAACAACGGCTTGAAAGTTCTATCCTTCAGGAGCGAACTTGACATGGGTAATGAGTACCGTATTAATTTCGCAAATGCTATTTGTAAGAGTAATAGGAGGAAAATCAAATGACAAACCGTCGATTGTTTACATCAGAGAGTGTAACAGAAGGACATCCCGACAAAATTTGTGACCAAATTTCGGATGCCATTTTAGATGCCATTTTAAAAGAAGATCCAAATGCACGTGTAGCGTGTGAAACAACTGTAACAACAGGATTAGTATTAGTAGCAGGGGAAATCACTACTTCTACTTATGTAGATATTAAAGGTATCGTGCGTGATACAGTAGCAGAAATCGGCTATACACGTGGTAAATATGGCTTTGATGCTGAAAACTTAGCAGTACTAGTTGCAATTGGTGAACAATCACCAGATATTGCCCAAGGTGTAGACCAAGCATTAGAAGCGCGCGAAGGTTCTATGACTGATGCAGATATTGAAGCTATTGGCGCAGGTGACCAAGGTTTAATGTTCGGTTACGCTTGTAACGAAACACCTGAGTTAATGCCTTTACCTATTAGTTTAGCGCATAAATTAGCTCGTCGTTTAACAGAAGTACGTAAATCAGGTGAACTAGCATATTTACGTCCAGACGGTAAAACACAGGTGACAATTGAGTATGATGAACACAACATCCCAGTTCGTGTCGATACTATTGTTATTTCAACACAGCATGATGAAGAAGCATCACTTGAACAAATTCAATCAGACTTAAAAGAGTTAGTAATAGCACCAGTAGTACCTAGTGAGTTATTAGATGCTCAAACGAAATATTTCATCAACCCAACAGGTCGTTTTGTTATTGGTGGACCTAAAGGAGATGCTGGACTTACTGGGCGTAAAATCATCGTTGATACATACGGTGGCTATGCACGTCATGGTGGTGGTGCATTCTCTGGTAAGGACGCTACAAAAGTAGACCGTTCAGCTGCATATGCTGCTCGTTATGTGGCAAAAAATATTGTTGCTGCAGGTTTAGCAGAACGTGCTGAAGTCCAACTTGCTTATGCCATTGGTGTAGCACAACCAGTATCAATCGCAGTAGATACATTTGGTACAGGAAAAGTAAGCGAAAGCGAAATCGTACAATGGGTTCGCGAACTATTTGATTTACGTCCAGCAGGCATCATTAAAATGCTAGATCTACGTCGCCCAATTTACAAACAAACGGCTGCTTATGGTCACTTTGGCCGTACAGATTTAAATGTGCCTTGGGAAAATACGGACAAGGCAGATGCATTAAGAGAAAAAGCAAGTCTATAAGCTATTTTGTAAAGAGCATTCGAATATGTGGTAAACATATGCAAATGTTTTATTGAAGGGGCTACGTAATGGCCCCTTTCTAACTTGCTTCAGCATTCACACCCCACTTCTAAAGGTTGGATTTGAATGCTGAAGCAAGTTAAAGGCCCAGACGGATGTCATAGATTTTCTAAGGCGCTTTTAGAGCGTGCTGTAAAAATTTGGATGAAATGATGCCTAGGCGTAATTGATTGCAAAAAAATTCGCGTCTTTCCGTTTACCTTGGAAGGAAATCGCGAATTTATTTTTTATCCTATATAACTTTGTTTATTACTAGAGCACTTACACCTATATCGCAGCCCGCGTATTTTTAGGGCATCCATTATTTTTGAAGAGATTTGTAATATTGACCTTTTTCGGCGTATTCTCTAACGATACGTTCCATGTCTTCTTTATCTTCAGCATTTAATTCACGTACAACTTTTGCTGGACGACCTAATGCTAAGCAATTAGGAGGAATGACTTTACCTGGAGGTACAAGACTACCCGCACCAATAAATGCACCTTCTCCTATCTCTGCCCCATCCAACACGATTGATCCCATACCTATTAATGCATTTTTTCGAATTGTACAGCTATGTAAAGTTACTTGGTGTCCAACTGTTACTTCATCTTCGATTATTAATGGATATTTTGGACTTTGATGTAGACAGCAAAGATCTTGGATACTTACTCGTTTACCAATTATTGTTGGTGATACATCACCTCGAATAACTGTATTAAACCATATAGTTGTCTCGGCACCAATCGTTACGTCACCAGTAACGGTTGCATAGTCAGCTATAAAAACTGATGGATCAATAGTAGGTGTTTTGTCTTTAAACGGATAAATCATGCTAAACGCCTCTTTTCTTTCTTTGATGTAGTATTATCGTATCAAATGCGCAATTTTATGCAAATATAATTTTATAAAGACGAGAATATTTCGTTATAATCATTGTGTAACTATTTATTTAGGAGGACTATGTGAATGTGGAAATGGGAAGCTGATGGACAAGCGAAGGCTGTGATTGCTATTGTTCACGGTGCTTATGAAAATCACCGTTGGTACGCATGGCTTATTGAAAAACTCAGAATGGAAGGCTTCCACGTAGTCATGGGGGATTTACCGAATCATGGGGCAAATGCGAAACTCTCACGTGTCCATGATGAGGACTTTAAAGAGTACAACAAATATACAAGGCATTTAATTGAAAATGCTTTTTCATATGATTTGCCAGTGTTTTTAATGGGGCACGGACTAGGAGCAACGTTAATCCTTCATACAATGCATAAGAGAAAATATGAGTGTGCAGGAATTATTTTGACATCACCTTGGCTGCATTTGAAATTACAGCCTGGTAAGTTATCAAATGCATTAACGAGCTTAAGTGCTTTAACGGCAAGCGTTAAAATGACACACGATATCTCTTTTGACAAATTAACGCGTAGTGTCGAAGGTAGAGATGAAATGAAGGACGAGTTTCCTTTTAAGTCCGTTATCTCAGTAAAGTGGTATCGTGAATTACAGCAAATGATGCGCAATTTAGCGGTCATGCCAAAAGCAGAGTTTCCGAACACGCCTATGCTTATTATGACTGGGGAAAGAGATAGTATCACGGAAACTAGACAAACACGCAATTGGCTACATCAGCAGGAGTTTGCTGAATTCCAATTTAAAGAATGGGCAAAATGCTACCATAATTTATTCCATGAAATAGAGCGTGAAGAGATTTTTGTCTATATCCGAGATTTTGTTAATAATGCCTTGCGTCGAATTGGATATATAATTCGATAGAATGTTTCCCCTCCGAAAAATATTGTTGAATAAGATGTATAGTAACTTGAAAATAATGTTGTAATTTTCAGAAAAATGTAATACTATAATGTCTTAAAGTAAGAATATTCATATTTTGGGAGGGATAAAATGGAAGGTATTGTAAGTTTTCTGAACAGTATTTTATGGGGGCCGTGGTTTATTTATGGTATTTTATTGATTGGTTTATTCTTTTCAATCATTACACGGTTCCTTCAAGTAAGACTCATTAAGGATATGTTCGTCTTAATGTTTAAAGGAGAGAAATCGGAAAAAGGAATTTCTTCTTTCCAGGCAATGTCGATTGCATTATCAGGGCGTGTTGGTACAGGTAATATTGCTGGTACGGCAACTGCAATCGCAATGGGGGGTCCTGGTGCAATTTTTTGGATGTGGGCAATTGCCTTCATCGGTGCGGCGACGGCCTATGTTGAGTCGACATTAGCACAAATATATAAAGAAGAGAAAGATACAGAATACCGTGGTGGTCCGGCCTTTTACATTGAAAAAGGAATGGGGCAAAAATGGTTTGCAGTCATTTTTGCGATTGCGGCGTTAATCGCAATGTTAATATTAATGCCTGGCGTTCAATCGAATGCAATTTCGGTTGCTGTTGAAAACGCTTTCGGTATGGAATCTTGGATTACAGGAATAATAATTGTCGTATTATTAGGTGCAATTATTTTCGGTGGGGTTAAATCGATTGCAAATGTAGCACAGGTCGTTGTACCGTTCATGGCTTTAGCATATATTCTAATGGCAATTGTTATCATTTTTATGAATATTTCACAAGTACCTGCTGTATTTTCTTTAATTTTCTCAAGTGCTTTTGGTGCTCAAGAAGTATTTGGGGGTATTATTGGTTCAGCAATCGCTTGGGGTGTTAAGCGTGGTATTTATTCAAACGAAGCTGGTCAAGGAACTGGAGCACATCCAGCTGCAGCTGCAGAAGTTTCACATCCTGCGAAACAAGGTATTGTACAAGCAGCATCTGTGTACATTGATACATTATTAGTTTGTTCGGCTACTGCATTTATGATTTTATTTACAGGTATGTATAATGTTCAAAATGAAAAGGCTGTTGAAGGTGCAGATTCGTTTATTTACGTAGGAGAATTCAATCAAAACGGTCTTACAGGAGACGAACAAATCACGTTTGCGAAAAGTATTAAAGAAGGTGCTGCGTATACACAATATGCAGTGGAATCTTCATTGCCAGGCATTGGATCAGAGTTTGTAGCAATTGCTTTATTCTTCTTTGCATTTACGACAATCATGGCGTACTACTATATAGCTGAAACGAATGTAGCCTACTTATTCACTGGGCAAACCGAAAAGATTTTCATTTGGATAGCTAAGATTGCCTTTTTGATTGCCACATTTTACGGAACGATTCGTACATCTGACCTTGCGTGGGCAATGGGAGATGTTGGTTTAGGTTTAATGGTATGGATAAATGTAATTGCTATCTTAATTATTATGAAACCTGCGATTCTAGCATTAAAAGATTACGAGAAACAGAAAAAAGAGGGCAAAGACCCTGTTTTTGATCCTCGTAAACTAGGAATTAAAGGTGCAGATTTTTGGATTGAATACAATGATAAACGAAAAAATAAATAATGTGTAAAAAGGGTCCTCTCATTATGAGAGGGCTTTTTTATTTTTATTGCTGCAACGGGCGGACGCTTTCTTGTGGGCACAGTGTAAGCCATAACCCACTCTATCGCACGGTCTGTTGCTTCTTACGTTTTGTGCGTTATGAGCAGGCGTCGTCGCCCTCCACTCCAATCAACTCGTATAATTGTTTGAGTGCCTGGCACCAATTGTAAGTTAGTGGGGAATTTCATTTTTTTTGTAAAAATCAAAAAGATAAAAAAATGACAAAAGTATCAAGCGTTAACTGTTTCATGTCTTTTGTCTAAGATTTTGATGAATAATTAGAGTCCTATCATAGAAGACATCTAGCTAAAATTATATAGAAACAGTATTTTCTATATTAAAAAGTATTCCATCATAATTCTTTGTGCCTCTGAGAAAGGAAAAAGCCCGAAATTTCAAGTTCGGGCTTTTGTAAAAAGGGTTAATTGGTAGGTAAGTCTTTCATTTTTTCTAGGGCAATGACAAATGGTGGATCGTTTTGTTGGTTTAGAAATTCGTATTTTAACACATGTACATATTTTTGTGGTAAATGACTGACAAATTCAATAACAGCGTCACGTTCTTCCTTACCACCTGGATGGCCATGGTAGATGACAAGTACAATTAAGCCTCCAATTTTTAGGAGTTGTAGTAAATCTTTAATCGCTTGAATAGTTGTATTCGGTTTTGTCACGATATCATGGTCACTACCAGGTAAATAGCCAAGATTAAAAATTGCAGCAGTAACTGGCTTTTGCACATGTTGGTTTATATTTTCGTGCCCAGTATGTAACACTAGGGCACGGTGCTCTAACGCGTTGTCTAGCAGACGATGTAAAGTAGCGTCAACAGCGCTTTTTTGCACATCAAATGCATAAACTTGTCCGTTATCGCCAACAAGCTGTGCTAAAAATAATGTATCATGGCCGTTTCCAGCTGTGGCATCTACAACTGTATCGCCTTCTTGTATCGTGTCTACTAATAATTGCTGTGCATATTGTAAGACTCGTTGAAGCTTCATTTTGTGACCTCAGCATTATAAAACTTACCTTGCCAACTGCCACGGCGTTCTAACTCCGCATCAATCCCATTCAGTACTTCCCACTTATTGACACTCCACATCGGTCCAATCATTAAATCAATTGGCCCGTCACCTGTTATACGATGAATTACCATATGTGGTGGCAAAATTTCTAACTGATCGGCTACTAGTTTTGTGTAAACATCTTGGTCTAAAAATTCTAGCATGCCTTTTTCATATTGTTTTACCATTGGTGTCCCTTTTAATAGGTGAAGTAAATGGATTTTAATGCCTTGGACATCGAGCTTTGCAACTGCGCGTGCAGTTTCCATCATCATGTCATAGTCTTCTAGTGGAAGCCCATTTATAATATGTGAACATACGCGAATTCCGTGCTTACGAAGTTTTTCAACACCTTCTACATATGTTGCATAGTCATGTGCACGATTAATGAGGTTTGCTGTTTTTTCATGAACTGTTTGAAGTCCGAGTTCAATCCATAAATAAGTGCGTTCGTTTAGTTCTGCTAAATATTCTACAACATCATCTGGAAGGCAGTCTGGACGTGTCGCAATGGAAAGTCCTACTACGCCTTCTTGCGCTAATGCTGCCTCAAATTTCTCCTTTAAGACAGGAAGCGGTGCATGTGTATTTGTATACGCTTGGAAGTAAGCCATATACTTGCCATCTTTCCATTTTTGATGCATTTTGTCACGAATTTCTGCGAACTGCACATCAATTGGGTCTACTTTATTACCCGCAAAGTCTCCTGACCCCGCAGCACTGCAAAATGTACAACCCCCAAATGCAACAGTACCATCACGGTTCGGGCAATCAAAACCTGCATCGAGCGCTACTTTAAATACTTTGTGACCAAACTGATCACGTAAATATCGATTCCATGTATAGTATCTTTTCCCCTCTGTAGGAAAAGGAAAGTTTATTTCTGTCATGTATTTCACTCCTCTAACGTTATATTTTATCATGTGCGTAAGGTTCCGTCATGGATAAGAATTTTAATATGTAGGAATGGTTGAGATACAAGTTTATTCATTTAAATAAGAAATGTGATTTATTGTCCAGATGGAGGAATGCATGTCTGTTATAGCAAGAGCACAGTGAGGAAAAAAGTCTATTTAAAAAAGGAATATTTTATGAAGAAAAGGTAAATTTATTTTCCTTGTACTTTTTTATTTTTCAGCATAAACTAGCTATTTAGAGATACGAAATAACGGAGGTCAAGAATATGCCAAAAAGTGTTTGGTTTTTAATTATCGGTATGCTTGTGAACACGACGGGCAACTCTTTTTTATGGCCTTTAAATGCCATTTATATGCATGACTACCTAGGAAAGACACTTGCCATGGCTGGCTTTATTTTAATGTTGAATTCGGCTGCAGGTGTGTTAGGGAATCTTTTAGGTGGATTTTTATTTGATAGAATTGGTGGCTACAAGTCTATTATGCTAGGTATTCTTTTAACAGTTGCCTCGTTAGTCGGCTTAACGATTTGGCATGGTTGGCCTCATTATGTGTGGTTCTTAACTGTCCTTGGATTTAGTGGAGGCATTGTATTTCCAGGAATGTTTGCGCTAGCTGGAGCTGCTTGGCCTGAGGGCGGACGTAAAGCGTTTAATGCGATTTATTTAGCACAAAATGTTGGTGTTGCTGTTGGTCCTGCATTAGCTGGCATTGTTGCAGATTATCAATTTGATTATGTCTTTGTGGTCAATTTAGCAATGTATATTCTATTTTTCCTCATAGCATTGATTACATTTAAAGGAATAGATTCAGAAAGTATAGCGCTGAAAAATGTAGTAAGTGAGAGTAAACGCATTACAAATAAAGCACCATTTTATGCGCTATTAATTTTAAGCACGTCTTCAGTATTATGCTGGCTTGCTTATTCACAATGGAGTGCGACGATTTCTTCGTATACACAAGATTTAGGTTTAGGGTTAAAGCAATATAGTTTACTTTGGACTATTAATGGACTTCTCATAGTGATTGGGCAGCCGTTAATCGCTCCACTTGTGAGACGCTGGGAGCATCAAATAAAGCGACAATTAGTATTTGGTATTACGCTTATAGCAGCTTCATTTGGAATTATAGCATTTGCTGAAGATTTTAAAATGTTTGCAGCTGCAATGGTCGTACTAACATTTGGAGAAATGTTTTATACACCAGCATTACCTACAATCGCGAATCAGCTTGCACCAAAAGGCCGAGAGGGTTTCTACCAAGGGATTATCAATAGTGCGGCAACAGCAGGCCGTATGATAGGTCCATTGTTCGGCGGCATAATGGTAGATCAGTTTGGAATGATTGCACTCGTTTCTATTTTAGTAGTCGTTGTATTAATGGGTATTTTCCCATGCCTTATGTATGACCGACCGTTGCTGATGAGTGACAGGCACGGAAACAATTCTGAAAATTAAAGACGATTTATATTAAAGCGAATGCAAATCATTCGCTTTTTTTATTTTTTGGATTGAAATTGACCTCGCAAAACGATACAATCATACATATTCAAATATTTGAATATGTAGACATAATAATGGGGGGATTAACGTGGAAGAGGGCTTACAACAGTTTAAAGCCGATTTTTTTAAAGCTTTAGCACACCCGTTACGAATTAGAATTCTTGAATTATTGGTAGATGGTAAGAAAAGTGTTAATGAGATTCAAAGTTGCCTTGAAAAAGAGGGCTCAGCAGTTTCGCAGCAGCTAAGTGTATTACGGGCGAAAAATATTGTTTATGGCACGAAGGAAGGAAAAAAAGTTTACTATTCTTTGAGTGATCCGATGATTGTTGAGTTGCTGCGTGTTGCCAAAGACATTTTTAACAACCATTTAATTCATACAATTTCAAGATTAGAAGAAATGACCGTCAGTGAAAATGATGAAGAGATGATGTAAGGTCATATTTTCATTTCCCCCTTAGAAAACAGCCTAGTATTGAATAGAAGAACAGTCTGGATTCAAAGAATTTATTATTTCGAAGGGAAGATTACTATATGAAGTCACTGTTTACGGGGCGGTTTGAAGGTTATTCTGTAAATCTTTTCAAAAAGGATTTATTGTCTGGGATTATTGTTGGTATTGTTGCAATTCCTTTAGCGATGTCTTTTGCAATTGCATCAGGTGTAAAACCAGAATACGGCATTTATACAGCGTGTATTGCAGGCATACTAATTTCACTTTTTGGTGGTTCAAAATATCAAATTGGCGGTCCTACTGGTGCTTTTGTGCCCATTCTATTAGGAATTGTCTTATCATACGGCTATGAAAATCTATTGATTGCGGGGTTAATGGCGGGAGTCTTGCTATGCTTAATGGGCATTTTCAAGCTGGGCTCCCTAATAAAATTTATTCCGCGTCCTGTAACAATAGGGTTTACTGCGGGTATTGCGGTCATTATTTTTACGGGGCAAATAGCCAATTTTTTAGGTCTGACAAATATTACACGGCATGAATATTTTATCGCTAATATGAAAGAGCTCTTTGTGCATATTGGTACAACAAATTATTATAGTATTTTTATAGCAATCATTTGTCTTGTAATAATATTAGTGACACCTAAAGTTTTTCCAAAAGTACCTGGCGCATTGGTAGGTATTGTTGTTTCTACACTTGTTGCTAGCTTCTTTTTTTCAGGACAAGTTGCAACAATTGCTACAGCTTACGGCCAAATTCCAAATACTTTACCGGCGTTTTCAATACCTGAAATTACCTTTGAACGAATGCAATTATTAATTGGGCCTGCATTTGTCATTGCTATGTTGGGAGGAATTGAATCTCTTTTATCAGCGGTGGTTGCTGACGGAATGACAAATAGTAAGCATAATAGTAATCGTGAGCTTGTAGGGCAAGGCATAGCGAATATCGTAACACCTTTATTTGGAGGGATTCCTGCTACAGGGGCAATCGCGCGTACTGCAACAAATATAAAAACGGGTGCGGCATCCCCAATGTCAGGTATTATTCATGGTGTTTTTGTATTAGTCACGTTATTGTTGTTAGCGCCCTTTGCTTCTCATATTCCGTTAGCTAGTATGGCACCGGTGTTGATGGTCGTAGCGTGGAATATGAGTGAACGAAAGCATTTCGCCCATATTGTGAAAGCGAAATCAGGAGATTCACTTGTTTTAATGATTACGTTTTTACTTACGGTTTTCGCTAGCTTAACGATAGCTGTAGAAGTAGGGCTTGGTTTGGCAATTGTATTATTTGTTAAACGAATGAGTGAGAAGTTGGTTGTAGATAAGGTTTTACCAGACCATACAAAAAATAATGGCAAGGTACAGCCGCATGTTGTCAATCAAAAGCATGACTGCCCGCAAATTAGTATTTATTCAATTGAGGGGCCGCTATTTTTTGGTGCAGCACAAACCTTTGAGCAGACATTACAACGTTCAATGAACGACCATCCAAGAGTTTTAATTTTGCGTATGAGTAAAGTGCCTTTTATGGATTCTACGGGAGAGTCTTATTTTAGCAATATCGTGCAAAACTTCACAACACAAGGTGGCATTGTTTTAGTAACGGGTGTCTCTAAAGATTTAAAAGGGGCACTGCTTCGTAATGGTTTATACGATCAAATTGGAGAAGATAATTTCTATGAACATACAGGAGATGCTATTAACAGGGCATTAAAGGATTTAGATATGAACAAATGCATCGGCTGCAAACATTTTGCCTTCCACGAATGCGTGGACTTTTCCTCAGGTGACCCTCGAGTGACAGGCACAGAAAAGATTCTGACAATTGAAGCTGGGTTAAATAAAAGCTCCACATGATGAATTATCGTGTGGAGCCTTTTTCAGTTTGTACTGCATTAGCAATTACCCGCTTTGCGGTACTTCGCAATATTGACAATAGGATGGAGGATGAAACTGTGATGTTTGAAGTAAACAATTTTTGAGAATACTCGTATTAAGAAATGGGTAATCTGGTGATGTATTATGCTTATAAAGATGATAGGAGCTATATGGATAATCTTCCATGTTCGCAACAATAGGTGGAGCTGTTGATATAGGATTGCGATGGATATAGCGACTAACACTTAGCATATCTAGTTGTGAGGGGACAAGATCTGCAAAATAGCGACTCTCATACAGATGACCGCAATATTGATATTTCTTTTTAAAGTAATTACTGTAGCGCCAATTGATGACCGCCATCAATTTCCCTAGTGGAACTTCAGGTGACCGAATTAGAAGATGATAGTGGTTAGACATAATGCAATAAGCAACAATGCTAAAAGTGTATTTTTGATAAGCATATTGCAGTACACGAAAAAAAGCATCGTAATCAGCAACATTCAAAAAAATAGGTTGACGATTGTTGCCACGCATTACTACGTGATGATAATGATGTGGAGACCAAAGTCGTTTTTTTCTTGGCACACGATACTTCCTCCTTTTTCGTTTTCTATAGCATAAAAATGAATGAAAATAACGTCAAATATAGGAAAGTATCAGAAGCAACTAATAATTTTATTTTTATCAAGGAAAAAGGGTGAAATATCACGAATCTATCCAAAAATCATGGGAAATAATTTTTTTCGCTAATTGTGTGTGAATTGTGTGCGTGCCTGGCACCGATAAAAAGAGGCTTGTGCTTTTTAGGACTTTCCATTAGAATAAATGCAATACATGTAAAGACATTGATGAGGAATAGTAAATTTGTGGTTCTTTTTAGAGAGCTAGCGGTTGGTGGAAGCTAGTAGGGATGCAAATTGAACTCGCCTGCTGAGTCTGCGTACATAAGTGTTATGTGTGCCGTCATTTCCGCGTTAAGGAAGCTTGAGCCGAGTGTAATCACTAATTTGGGTGGTACCGCGGGAGATAAGAATGCTCTCGTCCCTTCTGACAAAGGAAGGGGCGAGTTTTTTTATTTTTTAAATATTTTGTCAATTCTTACGATAAGTGGTATTGAACATATATAAGGAGGAAATATTATGAGCTTTAATCATCAACAAGTTGAAAAAAAGTGGCAGCAATATTGGGATGTCAACAAAACATTCAAAACAGAAAATGAAACGGATAAACCGAAATTTTATGCACTTGATATGTTCCCATATCCATCAGGAGCGGGACTTCACGTAGGGCATCCTGAAGGGTATACAGCAACAGATATCCTTTCACGTTTCAAACGTATGCAGGGCTTTAATGTTTTACATCCAATGGGATGGGATGCATTCGGTTTACCTGCAGAGCAATATGCATTAGATACAGGGAATGACCCAGCAGAATTTACGGCAAAAAATATTGCAACATTTAAGCGTCAAATTCAAGAGCTAGGATTTAGCTATGATTGGGATCGTGAAATTAACACAACAGATCCTGAATACTACAAATGGACACAATGGATTTTCATTCAATTATATAAAAAAGGCTTAGCGTATGTAGATGAAGTGGCTGTAAACTGGTGCCCAGCATTAGGTACAGTGCTTGCCAATGAAGAAGTCATTGATGGAAAATCTGAGCGCGGAGGACATCCGGTAGAACGTCGCCCAATGAAACAATGGATGCTGAAAATTACTGCATATGCGGATCGTCTAATTGATGATTTAGAAGAAGTTGATTGGCCAGAATCGATTAAAGATATGCAACGTAACTGGATTGGACGCTCTGAAGGTGCTGAAGTAACATTTGGCATTGAAGGAACAGATAAAAACTTTACGGTATTTACTACACGCCCTGATACGTTATTCGGTGCTACTTATACAGTACTTGCACCTGAGCATAAACTAGTAGCTGAAATTACAACAGCTGAACAACAAGCTGCTGTAGAAGCGTATCTTGAAAAGGTAAAAATGAAATCGGATTTAGAGCGTACTGATTTAGCTAAAGAAAAAACAGGTGTATTTACTGGCGCTTATGCAGTGAATCCTATTAACGGTAAAAAAGTGCCGATTTGGATTGCTGATTATGTGTTAGCTACGTATGGCACTGGTGCTATTATGGCGGTTCCTGCTCACGACGAACGTGATTATGAATTTGCCAAAGAGTTCGGCTTAGACATCGTAGCTGTGCTTGAAGGTGGAGACATCGACAAAGAAGCATTTACAGGTGACGGTCAGCACATTAACTCTGACTTCCTTGACGGCTTAAATAAAGCAGATGGTATTGCTAAAGCGATTGAATGGTTAGAAGAAAAAGGTGTAGGTGAGAAAAAAGTATCTTATCGTCTTCGTGACTGGTTATTCTCTCGTCAACGTTATTGGGGAGAGCCAATTCCAATGATTCATTGGGAAGATGGCACAACGACTCCAGTTCCAGAAGCAGAATTACCTTTAATGCTTCCGAAAACAGATAATATTCGTCCATCAGGAACAGGAGAATCTCCATTAGCTAATATTACAGATTGGGTAAATGTTGTAGATCCTGAAACAGGTATGAAGGGTCGCCGTGAAACAAACACAATGCCTCAATGGGCAGGTTCAAGCTGGTACTTCTTACGTTATATTGATCCGAACAATACGGAAGCGATTGCTGATCCAGAGTTACTAAAACGTTGGTTACCAGTCGATATTTATATCGGAGGAGCAGAGCATGCAGTATTGCACTTACTATACGCACGCTTCTGGCACAAAGTATTATATGATCTAGGTGTTGTTCACACGAAAGAGCCATTCCAAAAATTATTTAACCAAGGCATGATTCTTGGTGAAGGTAATGAAAAAATGTCTAAATCAAAAGGCAATGTCGTAAACCCAGATGAGATTATTGAGTCTCACGGTGCAGATACACTACGCCTTTATGAAATGTTCATGGGTCCATTAGAAGCATCAGTTGCATGGTCTACTAATGGCTTAGATGGTGCTCGTCGTTTCCTAGACCGTATTTGGCGTTTATTCGTCAGTGAGGAAGATGGTACATTATCAGCGAAGGTTCAAACTTCAGACGATAAATTCCTAGAAAAGTCATATCACCAAACAGTGAAAAAAGTGACAGAAGACTACGAAGGTATTCGTTTCAATACAGCCATTTCACAAATGATGGTATTCATTAATGATTGCTACAAAGCAGAATTTATTCCAACGGCTTACGCTGAAGGGTTTGTGAAAATGCTAGCACCAATTGCACCACATGTCGCAGAGGAGCTATGGCAGCTGTTAGGTCATGAAGAAACATTGTCTTACGAGCAATGGCCAGCATACGATGCGTCTAAACTAGTAGACGATGAAGTAGAAGTTGCTGTTCAAGTGGCTGGTAAAGTACGTGCAAAAATCATCGTTGCAAAAGATGCTTCAAAAGAAGAAATCGAAAAAGTAGCATTAGCTGATGAAAAAGTACAAGAATATATGGCGGGTAAAGACTTGGTAAAAATTATTGTAATTCCAGGTAAACTTGTTAATATCGTTGTTAAATAAAAATAGGAAGAACCGTGAAATACGCTTTTCAATAGCGTACTTCACGGTTTTTTTTTCGCCAAAATGCCAATCGTAAATTAGAAAAGTAAGCGACATGATTTGACAAGACTTAGGTAAAAAAGATGTTATTTTAGATTTTTATAGCAAAATATGTATCTTTTGGCGTTAATAAAGGTTAAAATTCTCTATGTATATAGTAATGAAAACGATGCGAAAAGGAGAATATTTATGAAAAAGTCACAGAGATTGAGCGATAAGGTATTATTGTTCGCTAGTATTGTGGTAGTCCTAATTGTAGGACTAGTGATAGGTATTTTATATATGAATACGAATAATTCCGTGGAAGGAGCAATAGGTCGTGATGGCGTAACGAAAGCACAAACAATCGCCTCACTTGTAGATGTGGAGGCGTATAAAAAATTAATTGACTCAGATGATGCAAAGTCAACGTTATATAAAGATTTGCGGGAAGAGTTAAATACATTACGTATACATAATGGTCTTTTATATGCTTATGTTTTATATCCCCCAACAGAGGGAGAAAATTTGAAATTTTTAGTCGACGGTTTACCGTTAGATGAAGAAATGGCTGGTGCTATGGGGGATCCATCTGAGGTTCTTACATATAAAGATGGTCAAAAGGCTATTGATAAGAATGGCTATTATTCAGCAATACAAAAAAGTGAAACATACGGTTCTTTAATGTCAGCAATTACACCATTAAAAGATAGTTCAGGAAATACAGTTGCCTTTGTCGGTGTAGACATGATGGCAAATGATGTACAGGCTGTTCAAAGCGATGTGTTAAAACATACGATTCCTTATATTGTTATTATTTTATTAATTGGTGGAGTAATTTTAATTGGTATTATTCGCTTTTATACAAATCGCTTATTACAGCCTCTTGTTGTTTTAAAAGATGTAGCAGAGCAATTCGCTGATGGTGATATTCGCAGTGCTGAAAAAGGCTTAGATGAGATTAAAGTAGCAGGAAACAATGAAATTTCTGCTTTTGCTAACGCATTTACACAATCCATGTACAAATTAAAAGAAACATTCCATTTGATTCATGGGACAGCTGTTAATTTACAACAGGCGATTGATAATATTCATACTTCGACGGGCACGGTGAGTAGTTCAAACAGTGAAGTGGCGAGTAGTATTGTGACGATTGCAAGTGGTAGCGAACAGCAACGTGCTAACAATGAAGAAGTTGTTCGTGCGATGGAGGAAATGGTATCAGGAATTCAACGTATGGCAGACGCTACATCGAATGTGGCGGAGTCATCGAACGATATTACGGATCGTGTCCAAACAGGTGTAGCAGATTCTGAAAATGTTGTATTTAAAATTCATCAAGTTGAAAAATCGGTACTAGCTACATCTGATCATGTTACGGAAATGGGTAAACAATTCCGTTCTATTGAAGAAATGGTAGCTGTTATTACAAGTATCGCAGATCAAACCAATTTACTAGCATTAAATGCAGCGATTGAAGCAGCCCGTGCAGGCGAGGCAGGAAAAGGGTTTGCCGTAGTCGCTGACGAAGTAAGAAAATTAGCTGAAATGTCTCGTGTTTCGGCTGAAAATATTCAAAATCAATTGCAAAGTTTTAGTATTACAACAACTAAAGCATTGGAAGAGATGCAGACTAGTGCTACTAGTGTTAAAGATGGAAGCGAAGAAGTAGGTAAAATAGGCCAAGCATTAGTAATGATCTTACAAGGTGTGCAAAGTGTGAACCAAGAAATACAGGAAAACTCGGCTATTATCGAGCAAATGTCAGCAAGCTCAGAGGAAGTATTAGCATCTGCTGAGCAAATGAATAATGTAATAGTTATGAATGCCAATCGTGCGGAAAGTGTAGCACAAGCTTCAGACCAACAAATGGCAATTGTCCATGATTTAGAGTCTGTTGTTGAAGAATTAGAAAACAGCTCTAAAAAAATGTTTGATGCTATTAATCATTTTAAAATTTAAGGGACTTGTGTTGAGATTTCAACATTTGCCAAAGTATAGTTAAGAAAAAGTGTCCGAAATATGGGCACTTTTTTCGTTTTCGTGAAACTATCTTAAAAGATTTTACGACTATAGGATGAATGGAAAAGGGGGGGCTCTCGTGAGTGAGCATTTAACAGCCATTATGGAAGAGCACGGCGAATATTGCCTACGTGTAGCTTATTTATATGTGCGAGACTGGTCTATTGCTGAAGAAATTGTGCAAGATGTATTTCTCGCCTATTACTTGCAACAGGATCGCTTTGAACAAAGAGCTTCGCTTAAAACCTATTTAGTAAAAATTACAGTACATAAAAGTCATGATTATTTAAGAAGCTGGAAAAATAAACGCCATCAATTATTTGGCAAGCTTCATTTTGGTGTAAGTAAAAGGACTCCAGAAATAGATCTCATCAAAGCCGATGAACGAGTGACGTTGAAAGCAGCTTTATTTGAGTTAACCATTTCTTATAGGGAAGTGTTAATTCTTTATTATTATCAGGAATTAAAAGTACGTGAAATAGCAGATGTGCTTGGTTGTACTGAAAATACAGTGAAAACAAGGTTACGTAGAGCAAGGCAAATGCTACAAGACAAACTCGAACGAAGCGATTGGGAGGTGCTAGGAGATGACATCTTTTAAAAAGAAGCTGAATGAGGAAATAGGAGAAGCACCACGTTTTACGAAAGCATTACAGGAGCGTATTGTACATCGTGCGGAGCAACATTATCGGCACAAACAATATGGCGGTTGGCAGTACCCTACAATTATAGTAGGCGCAATAGTGACGTTGCTTTTTTTAATCGCTGTTGGACCGTGGCAACGAACAGAGTATGTTCAGCATGCTTCAATTGTTGAACTAGCGCAAAATGAAGAAATACAACGATTGTCCATTGTACAAAATTGGGATGAAGATTCATTTAATGCTGGCAGAATAGGTTGGATTATAGGGCAACAAGAGTACTTAAAAGGGGCTGACACGAAGCTTCTAGAAAGCATACTTCAGAAGGCAGTTGTAGCACAGAAATCGGATGATTATTATGTGGTTCGAGATTTTTGGATAGAATTTAGTAATGGGCAAGCTGTTAAGCTAAAAATGTTAAAAAATAATGAACAAATCGCCTTTCTCGATGTAAAGACCAATCAGTTTTATAAAGTCAATGATGAGGAGGCTACAGCATTTGCAGACTTTGATTTTCAGGATATTGACTTTAACTTTATAGCATTTCTTATATGGATCGGCGGTATTATACTAGTAGGTTGGGTAGCTGATAGGGCGGTTCGTTGGAAATTTAACATCCCAAAAGAGCCGAAGTATGTAAGTGACAACCATCGACGCACGGTTTTTATTTTTAAGTTCATAAACTTTATTGCGTTTGCTACATTTAATCTAAAAGGTTGGATTATATATATTGCTGCTGATTTTACGCTTATTTTTATATTATTGTTGATTAATACAGCAATCGAATATTATTTTGGGCGACATGAAAAAAGGCATTACTTGGCATTAACAACTACGATTTTTTCGTTTATTATATTTATCGCTTTTGTCATTTGGGTTTAAAAACAGAAAAAAAGATGTTTCGCTAGTTTGCGAAGCATCTTTTTTGTATTTGTATATGGAGACTAGTCGTCTGCTGATGGAAAACGTCTAGCCTGCTGAAGCATAAATTGATAAATGCAAGAGATGATAAAGCTTACAGCTAGACCGTATAGAGCACTAAAATAGAGGCCAACAATAATGCCAATCATAATAGAGAGCAATATCGCTAACCAACTATGTTTATGAATCGTTCGCTTCGTAAATAAAAGAATAATGATAAACGGCAACATTGTGATATGGATAAACGCAAAGCTATAAATGACGCCTAAAATAGTTATTTTGATTGATATAAATAGACTAAATAATAGCAGCATTAAGCCTATCAAATAGTAATAATAGGGTCTACGTGTAGTAAAGAAGCGTTTTGTTGCTCGCATTTCTACAAGTAGTGTTGTCACAATTGCTAAAAGCGTAATTACAAGGAAAGCAAATGTAAGCAAACCTGGCTGTACCTCATATAAAAATGTTAGCACTAAAATTTGAAATTGGCCGTATGAGCCACTATACAGTGCAATCATTAAGATTGCTGTAAAGGACAACGTTAATAACGCTAAAACGACACCTGAAGAAAATAGGCTACGGCGTACTTTTTTAGGTTTGATAAAGGCAATCAAATACCAAGTAGACTTATCAAATAACACTTGTCCTAAAATAGCTAATTGGATTACAACATAAAACAACAGAATTTCACTGTTTTTAAAGTAAAATAAATACGGATGGTATAAACGAATTCCTTCATAAACCGTACTGGCTCCATTTTGCACAAAATAAAAAATAGGGATAAATATGAGGAGAGAAAATAACATAATAATAAACAACGTATCTAGCCATAATATCCCCTTTAAAGACATTAATCGGTCCAATAATAGCATGCCAATTAGAAACATTGCTAAAGTAATCGGCACTGGTATATTGAACATAATGGTTGATAATACACTAATGCTAATGAATTGAATAAGCCATATTTCTATGCCTGTTAGTAAGTAAAACAGCCGTACAACTTTTAAGTTCATACCACTTAGTTTGTCCTGCATTTTCATCATTAAAAAACTTTGTTGGTGTTGGCTTTGTGAATAGCCACTTTTATTTAAAAAAGAACCTAGCACGATAAACGAAATGGCTGTTGCTAATGTATAACAAATGCCTGCCATAAAACCATAAGAAATAAGTGCGGATGGGGAAGATAATAAAAAATTACCACTAATCCATCTTGCTAATAATATGATGACGCCAGCTGTTGTACTTAAACTTGCAAGCGGTACAAGAAGTGAAAGTTTTTTAAAATACATATTTTTTACTGACCTTTATACTTTTGTGATACTTTGTATTGTCGTGGAGACTGATTATATTTTTTCTTAAAAGCTACACTGAAATAATGCTGACTATTAAAGCCACAGCTTTCTGCAATAGTAGACATACTAGCTTCCATGTTTTCATTCATCTTCTTAATAGCAATTTCTAAGCGATAATTATTAATATACTCGTTAATGCCGATTGATTGCTCCTCTAAAAATTTACGGCTTAAATAGCTTGGATTTAAATGTATTTTTTCAGCTATAATATTGAGCGTAAGTTTTTCGTGATAATTTTCATGAATATAAGAAAGTGCACTTTGAATTGCATCATGGTTGGAGCTCCAAGCCTTATATTTTTCGACAATATCGTTTAATTCACTAGCAATAACAGGCTTTGTTAAATAATCAGTCACTCCGATTCGTAAAGCTTTTTGTGCGTATTCAAAGGTCTGAAATGCAGTGACCATAATAATATCTAATTCATAAAGATTTTTTAATTCCTTGCTTAGTGTTATACCATCCTTTCCAGGCATTTGAATATCTAAAAAGGCGATGGTCATACGATGCTTTTTCGCTAATTGTAGTGCTTGAGAAGCATCTAGAGCAGTGTGGAATTTCCAATTTGGAAAATGTGGCTTTAATAAATAAATCATTTGTTCTAATTCTAATGGCTCGTCATCGGCGATTAGTATATTCATGTTGCTTCATCCTTTCCTTTAGGATCTACTTTTATTGCTTACGCAGGAACATGAATAGTAACGGTATAAAGTTGCTCCTCGCTAATGGTTGAAAATAAAATATTTTCAAGTCCATATATAAGTTGGAGACGTTTTTGAACATTTTCAAGTCCGTAGCCTTGCTGCAATTCATCTTCGGTATGATTAAGTGCCGTATCGATTGGCTGTGTATTTTTTATTTCAATCAATAAAATGTTGTCCAATTTTTTTATATAAATAGACAGCTCGGCAGGTCCTACATGCTTCTCAAATCCATGTTTAAAGGCATTTTCAATAATCGTTTGAAAAATAAACGGAGGTATTTTTACTGAAAGAGCATCATTATCGATAAATTTGTTTATCGTTAAACGATGCCCGAAGCGTAGCTGCTGAATATTTAAATAGCTTTCAACAAATTGGACCTCATTTTTTAAGGCAATTAAGACATCGTGATCATTATATTTAAATTTAAAAAACGTTGCTAAAGCTTCAATACCTGCAACTAAATCTTCTTTACGATTAATGCGGGCTAGACTTAACAAAGAATTTAAGGCATTAAAAAAGAAGTGTGGCTGTATTTGTTGGTTGAGTTGAAGGATATTCGCACGCTGTAAATCCTGCTCTAGCTCCAAATGTCTTTTTTCTTCTTCAAGACTATCAATTTGTTTTTCAAAAATAAATATAAATGTAAGCAGAAAAGCTCCAATGATTGGAGCAATTACACATAGGAGAATATATATGTTGAATGTTTCTAGTTGTAACATAATGAAAATGACCTCTCCAGTTTTATATAAGTGTAAGTTACATTAAACTAAATTTTCTGCAAAATGGCAAGCTACCTTATGTGTGGCATTTATTTCCCGCAACGCTGGAATTTCAACTTTACATCTGTCGGTTGCAAATGGACAGCGTGTGTGAAAGCTACAACCTGTAGGTGGATTAAGAGGGGATGGAATATCTCCCTTCAAAATAATGCGTTCCTTACGATGCTGCTTGTCGATAATTGGTATAGACGAAAATAGTGCTTTTGTATAAGGGTGAAGCGGCTGAGAGAAAAGAGAATGCTTGTCGGCTATTTCGACGACTTTTCCGAGATACATTACCATGACACGATCAGATATATGTCGAACGACACTTAAATCATGAGAGATAAATAAAAACGTTAAATCCAAATCGCGTTGTAGTTTTTTAAGTAAATTTAAAATTTGAGCTTGAATGGACACGTCTAAAGCTGAAACCGATTCATCACAAATAATAATTTTTGGATTGACTGCAAGTGCTCTTGCTATACCAATACGTTGTCGTTGCCCGCCAGAAAATTCATGTGGATAGCGCTCGAGATATTCTGGACGTAAACCAACGAGTGACATTAATTCTAGCATACGAGATTCCTGCTGCTCTGGCGGTACAATTTTTTGGATAGACATGGCCTCCGTCAGCATTTTACGAATCGTTCTTCGCGGATTGAGGGAAGCGTAAGGGTCCTGAAAAATAATTTGAATATCTTTTCTTGCCGCTCGCAGTTCTTTTTTGTTCATTTCTACTAAGTTTTTGCCGAACAATAATACTTCACCAGATGTCGGTTCATCCAATCGTAAAATAGCACGACCTGTTGTCGATTTCCCACAGCCCGATTCACCAACGATGCTTAGCGTTTCACCTGGCATAATATTGAAAGAAACACCATCTACAGCTTTTACAACTTGTTGTGAACCAAAAAGTCTTTCTTTTTTCAAGAAAAAATGCTGTTTTAACTCGTTTACTTGTAATAATGGTTGCATATTTTCATTCATTGTCATACCATCATCTCCTCCATCGCTGATTCTCCTTGCCATTGTTCGCTATACATCCAGCATCTTACCTTTTTATCTGATTCTATCGTAATGAGTTCTGGTTGCTGTGCATGACATAGCTCAGTTGCAAATGGACAGCGTTCAGCATAACGACAGCCGTTTGGATAGTGATATGGACTTGGTACAGTGCCGTGAATCGTCGATAGCTCTTCTTGATCTTCATAAAGCTTTGGTAGTGATTGAATTAAGCCATTTGTATAAGGATGAAGAGGCTTTGCAAAAAGGCTATCTGTAGAACCTTCTTCTACTACTTGACCCGCGTACATCACCGCAATTTTATCGCAAATTTCAGCCACTACACCGAGATCATGTGTAATAAAAATAATGCTCATCCCTAATTGCTGTTGCAAGTTTCTAATAATATCGATAATCTGTGCTTGAATCGTCACATCAAGCGCTGTTGTTGGCTCGTCAGCAATTAATACATCTGGTGTACAAGCTAAAGCCATCGCAATCATAATGCGCTGTCGCATCCCGCCACTTAGTTGATAAGGCTCCTGTTTAGCTCTTTTTTCTGGTGCAGGTATGCCGACAAGACGAATCATTTCAACTGCCTGTTGCCATGCTTCTTTGCGGGACAAACCTTGATGTAAGCGTATTGTCTCAGCAATTTGTTCACCAACTGTTAATACGGGGTTTAGGCTCGTCATAGGCTCCTGAAAAATCATCGATATTTTATTGCCTCTTATTTTCCGTAGCTCTTCTTCTGATAATTTCAGTAAATCTGTATTGTTTAGTAGTATTTCACCATTAATGATTTTACCTGGTGGTGAAGGTACTAATCTTAGGAGGGAGAGTGAGGTCATTGATTTTCCGCATCCCGATTCACCAACAATTCCTAACGTTTCTCCTTTATGAAGTGTAAATGACACACCATCTACAGCCTTTGCGACCCCTTCACTGGAATAAAAATATGTTTGTAAGTTTTTTACTTCCAATACCGTATCTCGTTTCATGTTCATGTCCCCCCTAATTTAAATCAATTCGTTTATTAAATATTCTGTATAAAATATCGACAAATAGATTGATAACAACAAATATTAATGAAGCTACTAGTACGCCACCTTGCACAATTGGTATATCTCGAGTACGAATAGCATCAACTATCATTCGGCCAAGGCCGTTCACAGCAAAAACAGATTCTACTAATACTGTTCCACCAAGTAAAGTACCAAACTGTAATCCTACTACTGTAATAACAGGTATTAATGCATTACGTAATGCGTGTTTTAGAATAATAACGTAGCCTTTTAAGCCTTTTGCTTTTGCTGTACGGATGTAATCTTGATTGACAACTTCAAGCATACTGGAGCGCGTCATACGGGCTACGATGGCAGCACCCCCAGCACCGAGTGTGATGGCTGGCAAAATGATATGTTTTGCACTTTCCCATCCCGCCACAGGCAGCCAATGTAGCTGTACTGAAAATACATACATTAATAAAATTCCAAGCCAAAAGCTTGGCAAAGAAATACCGAGTAGCGCAACAATCATTAATCCAACATCTAAAATAGAATAGGGACGTATTGCTGAAATAATGCCGGCAATAAGACCTAACACAATGGTGATTAAAATACTGTATATCGCAAGCTCAATTGTAATCGGTAAACGTGCCGTAATTTCCTCAAGAACGGGCTGCTTATTTTTTAAAGAATTCCCCATATCACCATGTAAAAGATTGTTTATATATTCACCGTATTGAACATATAAAGGCTTGTTCAACCCTAAATTCTCGCGTAACTCTTCAACCGTTTCATTGGAAGCACCTTCACCAGCTAATATTAATGCAGGATCACCTGGTATCATCTGCATAATTAAAAATACAACGAGGGTTACACCTAATGTCACAGGGACAATTTGCACAATTCGTTTTAAGATAAATAGTGTCATATCGCTACACTCCTTTAATTTTTCATTCTTGGATCAAGTGCATCGCGCAAACCATCTCCAAATAAGTTAAAGCCAAGTACAAGTATCGAAATCATCAGTCCAGGGAACATCGCCATATATGGAGCAGTAAAAATAAAGTCTCTACCGTTAGAGAGCATTGCTCCCCATTCTGGTGATGGAGGCTGAGCACCTAAACCTAAAAATGATAAGCCAGCTGCAGATAAAATGGCTGTAGCTAAGCGCATAGATGCTTGTACAATAATTGGTGATAAAATATTAGGGAAAACATGCTTCGCTAAAATCGTCACATCGTTCGCACCAAGTGTTCTAACAGCATCAATGTATTCCAATTTTTTAACTTCCATCGTAGAACCACGTACGATACGAGCGAACATAGGTATTGAGAAAAAGCCAACAGCAATTGTAACGTTAATTAGGCTTGGACCTAATGCACTGACAATCGCCAAAGCTAGTAAAATACCAGGGAAAGCTAGCATGATATCTAAAATACGACTAATAATGGAGTCAATCCATCTGCCGTAATAGCCAGCAACAAGCCCTAATAACGTGCCAATCGTTCCACCAAAAAGTACGGCTGAAAAACCAACACCAATTGATAGGCGTGAGCCATATAATATGCGACTAAAAATATCACGGCCTTTATCATCCGTACCCATGAGATGATCCAAACTAGGTGCTTGTAATTTCTGATCCAATTGCACATCGTATGGATCGTAAGGAGCAATGATAGGCCCGATAAGAAACATAATTAAATAAAGAACAATAATAATACCACCTGCAACAGCCGCTTTATTTTTTTTAATTTTGTTGAGAAAACTGATCATATTTTTTTTCCGAGATGCTTTGCGTGCATCCGATAAAATCGAATGATCTATCGTTGTAGTTACTTTCTCCATAATGATTTCTCCTTTTTTTTAGATGTGATATCAATTTATTGAAAAGAGCAAAGAAAGTAAATGTTTTAGAAGCTATTAGTCAGAAAATTTAAAAAACAAGTAAAGATTTTAAAAAACAAGTAAATTTTATTTCTTTATAATTCGAAATGTAAGCAACAATTTAACAAGGAGGAGTAATTTATGAAGAGAATGAAAGTGTTTTTATTTTTAGCGCTTATGACTGTCGTTATTTTGCAAGCTTGTTCGACTGCAAGTAATAATAGTACGGAGGGCTCCAAGGAAGGATCTAAAAGTGTTGGAGGGGAACTTATCGTATTAAGAGCTTCAGATGCTACTAGTCTTGACCCGCACTTTATAACAGATATTCCTTCAGCAAATATTATTCATGGTAAAGTCTATGAAACATTAGTAGCTTTTGATAGAGATCGAAAAATTGTTCCGTTACTAGCAAAATCATGGGAGCAAAAGGACGAGTTAACGTGGACATTTACTTTAAA
Organism: Lysinibacillus sp. NPDC097162; assembly: GCF_044762185.1. Classification (NCBI taxonomy): domain Bacteria; kingdom Bacillati; phylum Bacillota; class Bacilli; order Caryophanales; family Bacillaceae; genus Lysinibacillus; species Lysinibacillus sp. NPDC097162. Next base: position 49,327 of record NZ_JBIWDT010000003.1, read on the forward strand.
TGAAGGCATTAAGTTTCATGATGGTGAAGAGTTTAATGCAGAGGCTGTAAAAGCGACATTCAATCGAATTTTAGATCCAGCGACAGGTTCACCACAACGCGATAAGCTATCTATGATTAGCGAAGTTGTTGTTGATGATACGTATGTTGTGACATTAAAATTAAAAAATCCTTATGCACCGCTTCTTTCTATTTTAGCGAGCCAAGAAGGTAGCATTATTAGTCCGAAAGCAATTAGTGAATCAGCAGATCAGCTTGCGACAAATCCAGTGGGTACGGGTCCATTTATTTTTGAGTCGTGGAAATCTGGTCAAGCAATTACATTAAATACAAATAAGGATTATTGGGGTACTGTACCGAAGATTGATAAAGTGACATTTAAAATTGTACCTGAAGATTCAACACGTTTAGCTATGATTGAAAGCGGTGAAGCGCATATTGCCGACCAAGTACCTGTGACGGATATTGCCAGAATTGAAAATTCTTCAACGATGAATTTATTCCGCACAGAAGGACTTGCCGTTGAGTTTATCGGCTTTAATGTGAAAGATTCATTATTATCAAATGTCAAAGTACGTCAGGCTATTAGCTATGCAGTTGACCGCGAGGCAATTATTAGTGGAATTTATAATAATGTAGGTACACTTGCAAATTCAGCAATGAGTCCGAAGGTTATTGGTTATTCAAGTGAAACGAAGGCATATGATTATGATGTTGTAAAGGCGAAGCAACTGTTAAAAGAGGCAGGAATTAAAGAAGGCACTAAAATCAAATTACTGACAAGTGATCGCAAAGAACGCATTAATATGGCTGAGGTTGTGCAATCTCAATTAAAAGGGATTGGCTTAGATGTTGAAATTCAAGTAATGGAATACGGTGCATTTATTTCAGAAATTACGAAAGAACAGCATCAAATATTTATTAGTGGCTGGGGTAATGCTACCGGTGACGCTGATTATAACCAATACAATCTGTTCCATACAGCTTCAATGGGCGCACCAGGAAATCACTTCTATTATAGTAATCCAGAAATTGATAAGTTAATAGAAGAAGGACGTACTGAATCAGACCAAGCTACTCGTAATGAAATCTACAAAAAAGCGATGCAATTAGAGCTAGATGAAGCGGTATATATTCCTGTTCGAAATTACGAGCATTTAGCAGTTTATAGTAATGGAGTAAAGGGCTTTTGGTTAGATGCATCAAATTACACAATGGTTAGCGGAGTAGAAATTGTCCAGTAAGTACATTCGTTGTACCTGTTTAGTGAAACAAACATCAAAATACTAATTAGGAGAGTAAACTATGAGCACACTATTGCTAAAAAATGTGAGACTGGAAGAAGCTTTTGAACATGAAAAAGAGCACATTGTTGCAACTCGTACTGCAATTTATGATGTCCTAATTGAAGATGGACATGTAAAAAAGGTAGATAAAAATATAGTTGTGACCGAAGATATTGAGGTGTTGGATGCACAACATCAATTATTAGTACCTTCCTTCCGCGAAATGCATATTCATATCGATAAAACGTATTTTGGTGGTGAATGGCAAGCGCCTAGACCAATAACAAAAGGAATATTAACACGTATTGAGGAAGAGCAGACACTTTTACCGAAGCAATTGCCGACCGCAGCTTATCGTGCCGAGGAGATGGTGAAATGGCTTATTGCACAGGGACATACACATATTCGTTCCCATTGTAATGTTGATCCACAAATTGGCACAAAGCATATCGAAATTACAAAGCAAGTGTTAGAAAAATATAAGGAACAAATTACGTATGATATTGTTGCTTTTCCACAGCATGGTCTTCTTCGTTCAAATGTAGAAGGGTTAATCCGAGAGGCAATGACAATGGGGGCAACGTTAGTTGGAGGTGTTGATCCATCGATTGTTGATCGCAATATTGAAAAATCACTTCAAACAACAATGCAAATTGCACAAGATTATAACACTGGCATCGATATTCATATTCATACAGCCAATACATTGGGAGAATTTGAGTTTTATAAACTGATTGATTTGACAAAGCAGGCCAAAAAAGAGGGACAAGTGACAATTAGTCATGCGATGGCACTGGCTGATTTAGCGCAGCCACAACTAGAAAATCTTGTACAAGCAATGGCTTCTGTCCAAATGGATGTGACAACAACGGTACCAATTGCTATTAATCGTTCAACAATTCCGATTCCATATTTATATGAAAAAGGGGTTAAGGTTTCAGTAGGGCATGATAGTTTAACAGATCATTGGTCCCCATATGGCACAGGCAACACAATTACAAAATTAAATGTTATGGCTGAAAGATTCCGTTTCATGGATGAATATTCTTTAAGTCGTGCATGGAAATATGCTTCTGGCGGTATAACACCTTTGAACGATGAGGGTGAGCGTGTATGGCCAAAGGCTGGTGATGTTGCTAATATGCTGCTAGTAGATGGCGTTAGTACGGCACATGTTGTAGCTAGAAGATGTCCAATCTCTACAGTCATTTCACAAGGCAAAATTATTCACCAGCAGGAAGTAGGAGAGTTGAAAGGAGAATTCAGATGAAGCAGTGGCTTACAAACGTTCTACTTGAAACAGGCGAGTATATAAAAGATAATGATACAGTTGGTACAAAGGTTGAGCTTTTCAACATTGAAATTACGGAAGGTTTAATTTCACAAATTATTCCAGCAACACAAGCAATCGATGCGTCGCAAAACGTTACAGATATGAAGGGCAAGCTCCTTTTACCTGCTTTTAAGGAAATGCATAATCATTTAGATAAAACCTATTTATCATTACCTTGGAAGGCAGTAATACCATCAAAAAATTTAAAAGATCGATTGGAGCAAGAAGCAAGGGAGCTACCTATTTTAGCGCATACAGGAAAGCAGCGTGCTGTTGCAATGATTGAAAAAATTATTAACAACGGAACGAATCATATACGTACCCATGTAAATATTGATCCGTATATAGGGTTAAAAAATTTAGAGGGTGTATTAGCAGCGTTAGATGATTATAAAGATATTGTGACAGCCGAGGTAATCGCTTTTCCGCAGCATGGCTTACTAAGAGATAATGTGCCACAGTTACTACGTGAAGCATTACGCAACGGTGCTACAATGATTGGTGGACTTGATCCGGCTGGAATCGATAATACTATTGAGCGTTCTCTATACGAAACAATGGATATTGCCCATGAATTTAATGTCGATGTTGATATTCATTTACATGATGGCGGTCACGTTGGCTACTATACAATAGATAAGTGGCTTGATATAGTCGAAGAGACAAATTACCAAGGCAGAACAGCTATAAGTCATGCCTTTGCATTAGGTGATGTTTCTATAATGGAGCAACATAATATTGCAAATCGTCTTGCACAGCAACAGGTGAAAATCATGTCTACAGTGCCATATAATATCAACCGTGTGATGCCACCAATCGATTTACTGTCAGAGCATGGAGTCGATGTGCATTTTGGTTGTGATGGATTTTTTGATTCATGGAGCCCATATGGTTCTGGAGATATTTTAGAAAAAGTAACTACTTTTGCAGACATTTCTAGAAAACTAGATGAACGTTCCATACGTCAAACATTGAAATACATTACAAATGGTATTACGCCATTAGATACAAATGGCCAGAAAGTTTGGCCAAATATTAACGATGAAGCAAGTTTCGTATTTTTTGACGCAGTATCAAGCGCCGAAGTCATTGCAAGAAGACCTTTAGATCGTACTGTCATGTCTAAAGGAAAATTTATTCGTTAAACATAATTGGAGAGGCATACTGAAATTGTGCCGTGCTAATAATAAAATTATCCCCCTTAAATAATTTTATATAGACGAAAATCCACTTACATTCCTATGCTGAAGTATCGCTTTCATGGTGAAAGCGATACTGGCAAAGGAAGGCGAAGCGGTTTTTTTAATTTGTAGCAAATGTTTTATCAGTGGGGTTCAAACTCCGGCTGAATCAAGAAAAAAATCTCGCCGTAATTGCGCAGAGATGTAAATGATTATTTTTCATGTGAGAAGGAGCAATAAATGAAACAACTAACAACATACATGATTTTATTTAGCTGTGTATTTTTTTGGGCTAGTAACTTTATTATTGGCGCTATTTTAATTCATCATTGGGATCCTATAGTGATTTCCATTTACAGACTGATTGTAATTGTTCTATTTTTAGGGTGTATAAGTTGGCGATTTATCATCCATTTATCCGTTACGCGCCGCGATATTTTATTATTAATTGTAGCTGGCATTTTAGGTGTTGCGATTAATCACTATAGTTTTTATGCAAGTCTTCAGCATACTACTCCAATAACAGCAGCTCTCATTTTAGCTTGTGCACCGATTGTGACGTCGTTACTTAATAAAATAATCTATAAAGAATATCGAAATAGTATTTTTTGGATTGGTGCTATTATTTCAATAGTTGGCGTTTCAATGATTATTACAAAAGGAGCATTTATCGGCATTTCAATCGGTAAAGGTGAAATTTTAAGCTTGATTACGATGTTAAGTTTTGCACTGTTCCTAATTATTGTAAATGACCTTAGTGCCAGAATTTCAGCGGCGGCTATTACTTTTTATACAAACTTGATTGGTCTAATTGTTCTCATGCCATTCGGAGCATCTATAGTAGCCCAAAAGAATATGCAAGTTGCATTTCCATATTGGTTACTGCTAATTATTTCAGCTATCGTTATTCATGGAATTAGTAATTTAATGTGGAATAGAAAAATGAAAGAAATAGGGTCGACAAATGCATCGCTTTTGTTAAATTTTGAACCAGCTATCGCGATGATTCTAAGTGCTATTATTTTAAATCAGCTGCCAACTAGCATCCAAATTTACGGTTCTTTGTTGATTCTATTAGGAATAATCCTTTGTATTTACTATAAAGAAATAAAGGGGTTAGTTTATAAATAAGAGGGCTATTGCTATCGTTGATTTCCGCTACGGGCGGGCGCTTTCCGCGGGCACAACGTAAGCCACAACCGTCGCTGTCGCGCCGTCTGTTGTGTCTTGCGTTTGTGCTGTTCCCGCAGGAGTCGCCCGTCCTTCGCTCCAATCAACAGAAAATTGTTTGAGTGCCTGGCACCTCTCTTAGATTCCTAGCATAATACCGGCTCCTAAAGCGTAAAAATTCACTGCGCTTTCCGCGGGCACACACGTAAGCCGCAACCCTCGCTAACGCGCGGTTTGTTGCGTCTTACGTTCTGTGCGTTCCCGCAGGAGTCTACGTGGATTTTTACTCGGAAATTAATAAAATACCCTACTAGCAGTGCTAGAGTTAAAAATTGTTTGAGTGCCTGGCACTAAGCGTATTCTAAATAAGAACTATTGCCACCGTTGATTTCCGCTACGGGCGAGCGCTTTCCGCGGGCACAACGTAAGCCACAACCGTCGCTGTCGCGCCGTCTGTTGTGTCTTGCGTTTGTGCTGTTCCCGCAGGAGTCGCCCGTCCTTCACTCCAATCAACAGAAAATTGTTTGAGTGCCTGGCACCTCTCTTAGATTCCTAGCATAATACCGGCTCCTAAAGCGTAAAAATTCACTGCGCTTTCCGCGGGCACACACGTAAGCCGCAACCCTCGCTAACGCGTGGTTTGTTGCGTCTTACGTTCTGTGCGTTCCTGCAGGTGTCTACGTGGATTTTTTCTTGGAATTTGAGTGTCTGCACTTTTGTAGGTACATGGCACTGAAATTACTGTGTATCTTTTTTATGCAATGTGTAATTTAGAAACAGTATATATATTATAGGAAGGAAAACGGTTGTGATGGCGATACCCAACCAATTAAAATGTAGCCATATCGGACTGAGTAACGTACTTCCACAAGCAACACCAATATAATAAGAAACGAGATACAGGCTTGCCGCACTGCCTTTTTGGTGGATAGCTGTACGACTAACGGTTGCTGATGTTAAGGCATGGGCGGTGAAAAAGCCTAAACATGCAATGCAAAGTCCCACAATTACGATAATGAGTGAATCGTTTAATGTTAGGATTATTCCACTAACTAATAAAAACACCCCATATGTTCGAACGCGATTAATGCCTTTTTTTTCTGCAAGTGAGCTGGCAATAGGTGATCCGACGATACCTAAGCTATACGCTAAAAAAATAAATGAAATCATTTTTAATGAAAGCGAAAAGGGCGGCTCTATTAAGTAATACGGAATGAAGGACCACATACCACTAAATGATGTTTGGAGTACAATGCCTAGTCCGAACAAGATAAGCAGTTTTGGATTTTTTAGATGGAGCCAAAAGCCTTGTAAATCTTTTGAAATCGTACGATTGTTGACAGTAAAATTTCTTGATTTCGGAAGTGTAAGCAACACCATTATAAAAATTGCTATACCTAACAAAGCTAGTGAACTAAACGCTGTCTCCCAAGAATAGTGTTCAGTTACATAGCCCATTAACAAACGGCCAATCGTTCCTCCTAGCGCATTACATGAAATATAGAGAGAGGTAGCAAATCCCATTGACTGGCTATCAATCTCTTCGCTAATATAGGCGAGTGCCGCAGCAGGAACACCAGCAATAGCAAAGCCTTGAATAAAGCGTAATAGTATAATGGTTACAAAAGAATCAGTTAATGGCATAAATAGAAAAGGAATGACAGTCAGAATGATTGATAGTCTTATAAAAAGAATTCTTCCATGTCGATCCGATAAAAACCCTAAAACAATTAATCCGATAATAACCGATATCGTCGTAATCGAAACTGCAAGGCTAGCAAATGAAACTGAGACATGAAACTGTTCTGTAAAAAAGGGGAGCAATGGTTGAACTGAATACATCGCGGCAAAAACAAAAACCGATGCTCCTCCTAAACTAATAATAATCTGCCAAAATTGACGATCTTGAATGGAATACCCCTTTGTGCCACTGTCCATAAGGAAGCCCTTACTTCATTTGCTCTGGTAACCAAAGCGACAATTGTGGAAGTACAACTACGATAGCTAAGAACACAATCATTAAAATAATAAATGGAATAACCCCTTTGACAACTTCTCCGAGTTTTTCCTTCGCAATACCACTTACCACGAAAAGATTCAGACCTACTGGAGGTGTAATCATACCTAGTTCCATATTGATTGTCATAATAATTGCAAAGTGAATAAGGTTGATATCGAAGTGGACAAGAATTGGTAGCAATATTGGTAATGTAATTAAAATAATTGAAACGGCTTCTAAGAACATACCCATAATAAAGAATAAAACATTCACGACAATCATGAAAATCCATTTATTTAAATCACTCTCTGCAATCCAAGCACCAACTTGCTGAGGAACTTGTGCGTTCGTTAAATATAAACCGAATAGTGAAGCTGCACCGATAATTAAGAAAATCATCGCTGTAATATTAATGGACTCTACTAATACTTCACGAAAGTCTTTTAACTTCATTTCACGATAAATGAATAGTGATACTAATAAACCATAAAATACGGCAATAACTGCTGACTCAGTAGGTGTTACAACACCAGAATAGATAGTTCCTAAAATTAAGAACGGTAAGAAACCACCCCAAATGGCTTTTAATGATTTACGGCCACGTTCTTCCCAAGAGGCAGGCTCATCTCCTTTGAAACCATTGCGCTTTGCATAGAAGATAGCAGCAACAATCAAAATGCCTGTTAACGCAAGACCAGGAATAACACCAGCCATGAACAATTCACCAATGGATTGTTCGGATGTAATACCATAAATGATTAACGGAACACTTGGAGGTATTAAAATTCCTAGCGTACCACCAGCTGCAACAAGCCCCATTGAGTATCGCTTTTTATAGCCTGCAGAAATCATCGCAGGAACCATAATTGAACCGATTGCAGCGGCTGTTGCAGGTGAAGAACCTGAAATCGCTGCGAAAATAGCACAGGCAACGATTGTTACGACTGCAAGTCCTCCAGGCAGGTGACCAATCCAAGCACGTAATGCCTCTATTAAATATTTAGAAATTCCACCACGTGCCATGAGCACACCAGCAAGAACGAATCCTGGAATGGCCATCATCGGGAATGAATCTAGCGCTGTAAAAATTCGCTGTGGAATCATATTCATATTAAAGTCGATTTGGAAGAATACTAAAATCGTTGAAAGTGCTAAGCTAACTGCGACAGGTACACGTAAAAATAATAAAACAAAGAAACTAAGTAAGAGGATTAGCATATTCTTCGTCCTTTCCTCGTATAATATTGACTAATCTTTCTCCGAATCTTAGTAAAAATAAAACGCCTGAAATCGGTAGTACTAAGTAGACAACCCACATTGGAATGCCGATATCAAGTGATACCATACCTGATGTATAGCGATTCTCAACTAATACAAATCCAAAGTACGTATAAATTAAACAAAATACGATACTTAAACTTGTTGCGACTAAATCTAAAATGCGTTTATTTGATGGTTTTAATTTATCGTATAAAATATCTACTTGGATGTGCTGATTGTGACGAAGTGCTAAACCGAAGCCAAGAAACGTTCCCCAAATAATTGCGTAACGTGCTAATTCTTCTACCCACGCTTGAGGTTCGTTAAAAATATAACGCATCATTACACCGTAGAAGATTAGTGCAATACCAGCTACGAAAAAGAATCCAGCAAGAATTTCCTCTAAATAGCCCCATACTTTATGTAAAACATTCATCCTGATGCCTCCTTAAAATATAAGATGATAAGATTTTTCTCCTATAAAGTAAAACGGGATTGTAAGCGATTTACTTTAAGAAAAAGAGTGAGTGTCGATTACTTATCGACACTCAGTCTAAAGAACTTATTTCAAATCACGAATACCATTAATTAATTCTTCCGTAATAGCTTTACCGAACTCTTCGTAAACTGGCTCAAGCTCAGCTTTAATAGCGTCTTTTTGAGCAGATGTTAATTCAATCACTTCAATACCAGAGTTCTTAATGTTTTCAAACGATTTTGCGTTTTCTTCAGCAGCTAATTCCCATGCTAAAGTTGTAGCTTCAGCTAAAGAATCCTCAACTGCTTTCAATAAATCAGCAGGGATCTTTTCCCAGAATGGTTTGTTAACAAAGATTGCATAGTCAAGACGACCGTGTTCAGATACTGAGAAGTACTTTTGAACTTCTTGGTATTTTTGTGTATCGAAGTTGTTGAATGTGTTTTCTTGTCCATCAACTGTTCCTTGTTGAAGAGCGGCATATGTCTCACCGAATGAAATCGTAGCTGAGCCAGCATGTAAAGCTTTAAATTGTGCTTCAAGTACTTTACCTGCCTGTGCACGGAATTTTAAACCTTTAAAATCTTCAACATTGACAAGCGGATGTTTGTTATTTGAAAAATGTTTAAAGCCATTTTCCCAGAATACTAAACCTTTAATATCATTTGCTGCTAATTGATCTGATTCAAGAATTGTTTTTGCTACATCTGATTCAAAGAACTTGCGAGCATGCTCTTCATCTTCAAAAAGGTAAGGCATGTCCACGTACTGCCAACGAGGGTCAATTTTCACCATTTTTGTAACAGATGGTGCAATCATATGTACGTTTCCAGATACTAAAGCATCAAGCTCGTCATTATCACCATATAATTGAGATGATGGATAAACTTCAACTTTTACTTTACCTTCTGTTTTCTCATCCACTAATTTTGCAAAAGCTTCAGAAGCTTTCCCTTTAACACTATCGATTGATGTTACGTGAGAAAATTTAATAACAAGTGGTTTTTCTTTTGTATAGCCACCATCTCCATCAGCTGCTGGAGCAGAAGCTGCTTCTTTTTTATCGCCACTACATGCAGCTAATGCAAGCATAAGCACAGTTATAAGTGACATTAAAAGCCATTTTTTCAATTCAAATCCCCCTTAAAGTTTTGATTATAGTTAAAAGGATCCCCTTTAAACCCAAGTTAGTGACGTGATTGGTTTTTTGGCAGCGCAAGTATGTATTTCTTGCTATAACTTTTGGCGTAATAATCATAGACTGGTTCAAATGCTGACTCCCATTTCTTAACATCCTCATCCGTGAAATAATGAATATTGATGCAATTACAAGCTTCCATTTCTTGCAAACGTTCTGCTGTAAGATTTTCTGCAAGTTGCCATTCCCATTCCTGTACCTCTGCAAGTGTATCGATAAGCAATGTTTGAACATCCTTCGGTAAGGACTGCCAAAATTCATTGTTCATGAGTAGTAAATAACCTAAATAACCATGATTACTAATTGTTAAGTAGTCTTGTAGGGAATGTAGATTTTTACTAGTAATATTCGTGAGTGTATTTTCTTGTCCATCTACATTTCCTTTTTGTAATTGATGGAAAACGGTATTGAAATCTATTCTCTTTGGGTAGGCGCCAACACTAGAAAACTGCTCAGCTAAAATATCACTTGGCATAATACGCATGCGTAAGTTTTTCAAGTCAGTGATATCATGAATAGGGCGGATACTATTACTAAACTGTTTAAACCCGCTATCCCAAACTCCGATTGAAAACAGATTATGGTCATTTAATTTCTTCATTAAAGATTGACCAACATCACTATCAACGTATGTATGCACTTCTTCTGCATTTTTAAATGCATAGGGTAAGTCCATAACTGACCACTCAGGTACGAGCGTTGTAATTTTTGAAATAGCTGGTGCGATCATTTGAATATCTCCACGTAAAAGTGCATTCATTTCTTCACCGTCTTTATAAAGAACCCCATTTGGGAAGACCTGAATTTCTACATGACCGTTACTGCGCTGCTTAATAAGTTCGGCAAATTTGATTGCCGCCATTCCTTTTGGTGTGTTTTCACCAACTACATGTGAAAATCGAATGACAATTTGTTCTTCATGACTTAACTGCTCATTATCAGTAGGAAAATCTTGTTGCTGACAGGAAACTAACAGAACTGTCAGTAAAATGAGAACGCTAACAAATTGCTTGTTAATATGATTGCGCCACATACAAATTCACCTCTAATCTATTTAAGATGTGAACGCTTCTTATTCTATTGTAAATATTAAAATACACAATATTATGGTATTAATGAACATTTTGGTATTTATGGTATATAACAATTTATTATTTTGAAAAACTGTTACAAAACAGCTACATTGCTATTTTTGTAAATTCTAGTAGGGTTGCTTCTATATAAAAAAAGAATCTGCTAATCTTCTATGGGAAATGAAAGCAAGCAAGGTGTGATAGGCAAAGTGTATACAGATGCCTGTTGCTTTCCCGTGAAAAGTGAACAGATTCTTGGTATTTAGCTATTATTGGAATGGTCAACAAAATAGAGCGATAATATACCAATTCATTATTATTTAATAGAATAGTATTTAGTTGGCCGTCCTACAGTTCCGTATTTTAATTCAATATGCACAGTACCTTTTGTAGCTAAAAAGTCTAAATACTTTCGTACAGTTACTCTTGCCATACCAACATTTTGTGCAAGCTGTTCAGAAGTAATCGGTGCTTGATGTGTCGTTAAATAACCTAAAATTTGCTCCATTGTAATGTTATTTAAGCCTTTTGGAAGTTCTAATATTTCATGTTGAATACCTAACCATTGATCGATATCCTCTTGATTAATAGTAGCTGTACTTAATAAATTTTTTGTAGAGTTTTTATATTGTAGCAAAGCCCTCTCAAAGCGATCAAAACGAAATGGCTTTATAAGGTAATCGATTGCACCTAGTCGAAGGGATTCTTGTACAGTGGGTGCATCTCGAGCAGCTGTAATCATAATAATATCTGATGGAATACGTTGTGCTCGAATTTTTAAAAACAATTCCATTCCTGTCATATCTGGCAAGAACATATCAAGTAAAATAAGGTTTGGTTTTTGAATAATGATTTTTTCATATGCATCACGTCCATTGACCGACTCCCCTATGAGTTGAAAGCCGCTCATTTTATTCAAAAACCCTTTGTTTACCTCAAGCACCATTGGATCATCTTCTACGATAAAAACTGTGATTTTGCTCATTGTTCTTCTATCACCCCTATATTAATTGTAATTGTTGTACCCATATGAACAGTGGATTCTACTTGAATCGTGCCGTTGTTGGATTCGACAATTTGTTTGACAAGTGCAAGTCCAATGCCATGTCCTTCTTTTTGTTTCGTACTAAATCCGTAATCAAAAATTCGTTGGGGTATGCCTTCAATACCTTTACCACTGTCCTGTACTTCTATAATTAAATAATGCTTATCACCAATGATTGTTAAGTGAACATCTTTGTGTTCACATTCAAAGCAAGCTTCCATTGCATTGTCCAATAAGTTGCCAATGATTGTAATAATATCGCCACTCGATAAGCCACTCATAAAATCAACAAGATTAGATTCTTCATCAATTGTGAGTTCAACCCCTAGTTCCTTAGCACGTGAGTATTTGCCGAGTAATAAACCTTGAATTGAATAATCCTGAAATTTATCATGCAAGCTTTGAATTAGTTCTTCTTCATCCGTAATTTCATCGATAATGAGGCTTAAAGCATCATCATTGCGCTCCAATTGAATAAGCCCAGCAATACTATGGAGACGGTTCATGTATTCGTGTTGCTGTGCTCGCAAGGAATCGACGAGCATTTTAATACCTGTTAATTCTTCAGCAAGCATATTTGCCTCTTTTCTGTCAGTTAACATGATAAGATAGCCAGCATTTTGTTCCATAATACGAATGGGGAATGTCCGAACTAAATACATTTGCTCGTACATTAAAAGTGGTCGATAAATCTCATGCTGTTGAATGGTGTCTTCAGCAAGCCATGTGTCTTTAAACAAAGTTTTTCTAGAAACTTTATGTCCAAAGTAATGCGTATACTGACGGGCCAAACGGTTAATAAATGTTACGTTTCCACTTTCGTCTGTAGCTAAAATGCCTATATCCATCGCTTGAATAATACCTGAACGTTCTTCCACTAAACGAGCGATTTCGTAAGGTTCTAAGTTAAAGGTTTGACGCTTTAAATGGTTAGCAACCCAAACAGATCCACCTAACCCTATTACTAGACCCCCAAAAAGGGAGACTAATATATCAAATTGATATTCGTCTAGAAGGTCATACCATTTTGGTGCTAGTAGCCCAACGGTAATAACACCGACTTGCTTCGTGCCTTCCTCGTTCATAATTGGTACGAATGCTCGTATGGAATAACCAAGTACACCACGTGCCTTAGATATGTATTCGTGCTGTGAAAAAGCTTCTATTTCGTCGCCCCCTTCAAAAACGGTACCAAGCTTACTTTCAGAAGGATGCGAATAACGAATGCGTTTCATATCGATGATGACAATATAATCAACATCTGTTGTTAATCGAATGCGTTCAGCAATCGGCTGAATAATTTCAAATCCCTCTTTAGTACCTACGTTTTTTTGTACTTCTGTAAGCTGAGAAACAGTTCTTGCTATAGCTATTGCACGGGCTCCAAATTCCTTCTCTAAAGCACCAGCTAAATTATGAATCATAATTGCCCCACTCGTAGTGATAGAAAAAATAACGATAATGAACGAAAATATAAACATTTTGAGTCGTAATGATATGTTTTTCATAACAATGAAAAGGAATGCCAGATTAGCAGCCTTTTTTTAATTCATCACCTCTATCTTGTAATATTTCAATATGTAGGAAAATCCTATTTTAATGGAGAGAAGCAAAACCCATTTTACTAGCAATGAACTAGGACTATCATTCTATAATAAAGTACCATAAAAGAATAGCTTGTTGTAATACAATAACAGCTATAAAGTATCTGTTTTAATTGTGTACTATAACAATTTGTTTTCTAATATCACATTAGTATTAGGAAATAAATAGGAAGTGGTATAGAAGTTTATTTTTTTTCAAAATAAAAATTTATATTTGAATAATAAAAAATAATTGGCTATTTATCTTTAGAATGAGGTTATACAAGATAATTTTAAGAAATAATTTACATTTAAATAATATAATGGTTTAACTTACTTATGTTATAGATACTTCAATTTTTTTGCGCAAAGAAAATTTGCTTTGTTATCGTTTTAAAATTCTCTTTCGTTCTTAATATTTCTGTATGTCGATTATTTCTATTTTTACGTAACAAACTAATTCCTATTTTTTATCTAGCTGTCTTATAGTGAGAAGTATTATTTTCTATGTGAAATTATGCACATATTTAATTATTTTAAGATAGTTTATTTAAATCGATAAAGTACAGTAGAAAAGTAATAATAGCTAAAAAATGTTGATGTTATTGTCCGATAAACGTATTTTTTCTTAGAGGCTGTAGTGATTTCTGTATTATTAATATATGGTGAACGATAAAAAACTTTTTAGAGAAATAATATTTTTTAGAAAAACATCTTGCATTTGAATAATTATAAGTGGTAAATTGTTTTACATGGACGTTCATAGAATTTTCACAGGTAGCAAAAGAGGGGAGAAATGAGAATTTATGAATAAAAATAGATGGTTAATTGCATTATCTGCAATCGCTATTCACCTTTCAATTGGTGGAGCCTATGCATACAGTGTATACAAGCTGCCGATTGTCACAGAAATGGGATGGAGTGAAACGAAGGTTACGATTGCCTTTACAATTATGATGGGGCTTGCAGGTTTTTCAGCAGCGCTATTTGGTAGTTTAGTAGAAAAAATGGGTCCACGTAAATCTGCTATGGTAGCTGCAGTGCTGTTTGGAGCAGGACAAGCAGGAGCAGGTGTTGCGATTTCTATGGATTCTGTAACATTGTACTGGCTAACTTACGGCTTACTAAGCGGATTAGGTATGGGGATTGGTTATATCGCACCTGTATCAACTTTAGTTAAATGGTTCCCAGATCGCCGAGGTTTAGCAACAGGTATGGCTGTATTAGGGTTTGGTTCGGGTGCACTTATTACTGCACCAGTAGCAGCGAACTTAATGGAAGCAGTCGGCATTTCTACAACTTACTTTATTTTAGGGGCATGTTACTTCACGTTAATGATTTTAGGGGCTTCATATATAGCACCGCCAAAACCAGGTTATATGCCTGCGAATATGAAAGCGGCTGCAGAAAAAGGCAAGAAAGTAGTGAAAACGGACTTAGCTGTTATGTCAGCTCGTGAAGCTGTGAAAACAAAGCATTTCTGGATGTTATGGTCAATGCATTTAGTAAATGTAACAGCGGGTATTATGATGATTTCTGTAGCATCTCCGATGGCACAGGAAATTGTGGGCTTATCAGTTGCGGGTGCCGCAGCAATGGTAGGAGTAATGGGGTTATTCAATGGTGGTGGCCGATTAATTTGGGCTGCTGTGTCTGACTATATTGGTCGTCCAAACGTCTTTGTTATTTTCTTTACAGCACAACTTATTACATTTATCGTATTACCACATACGACAAACGTTATTATTTTCCAAGCACTTATTTTCTTAGTAGTTAGTTGTTATGGTGGTGGTTTCTCAAACCTACCTGCATTCGCAAGTGATCTATTTGGTACTAAACAACTTGGTGTCATCCATGGTTATTTACTGACAACTTGGTCATTAGGTGGCGTATTTGGTCCACTTCTAGTGAGTACTATTAGAAATGCTTATGACAGTTACATTCCTGTCTTTTATATATTTGCAGGATTGATTGCCATTTCATTCATTATTTCAATAACGTTGCGTGCTGATGTACGTAAACAAACAGCGTTAAAAGCAGCATCACAAAAAGTTGGAGACGTCTCCGCTACACGATAATTTTCACTTTCAATTCGCACTTGAAGGTATAGCCGTATTAGTGTCATATCGCATATGACACTGATGCGGTTTTTATTTGTAGCGATTGTTATACAACACTTGATTAATCTCCGTCTAACATATAACAGCTGTTTGTTGATGTCAACATTATTATGGTAAATAAAGTGATTTTGGTACTAAAAGAGAATTTTTGCAACGATATTCTTTTATTGATGACAGCACATTGCTGTAGAAATAATCAAAATTATCGTAAATGAAGGTGTTCGTTCCGTTTGTCTGTTGAAAGTAACAAGAGTAAGTGAATCTTTTCGTGACATGCAACGTATATAAGGTAATAAAGAGGAGGAGATGTACATGTGGAAGTATTCATTGAACGACTTCGTAAACACGACACAACAAAATGATCATGTAAACGAATATTTTGAATTAGAAACGGAACGTGTACTAGAGGTTAACTTAGATGGTGAGGTCTGGTCGAAAATGGGGGCTATGATTTCATACATAGGCGATATTAAGTTTGAGCGGGAACGTGTTTTAGAGCATGGTCTTTCAAAAATGTTTAAAAAGGCACTGACAGGCGAAGGAACGCAACTTATGAAAGCAAAAGGGAAGGGACGTCTCTATTTAGCTGATCAAGGGAAAAAAGTGACTATTTTTGATTTGAAAGACGAAAGCATTTGTGTAAACGGAAATGACTTACTGGCATTTGAACCAACTATCAATTGGGACATTCATTTAATGCGTAAAATGGCTGGTATTATGTCTGGTGGATTGTTTAATGTAACATTACAAGGAAGAGGTAAGGTAGCCATTACAACTCATTTTGAGCCTTTAACTTTATTAGTGAAGCCTGGTGAGACGGTTTATACAGATCCACATGCTACAGTAGCGTGGTCAGGCAATTTAACACCTGAATTTAAAACAGATATTAGCTTCCGTACGTTTATTGGACGTGGAAGTGGTGAATCGATTCAAATGGCTTTCTCTGGCGAAGGGTTTGTCATTATTCAGCCATATGAAGAGGTTTATTTGTCTGGTGAAAGTTAAAAGAAGCGCTACGGTATCAGTAATTCACAGGTTGCAAAGAAGCAGAGACATAAGTGAAAAAGTGTTAGATTGATTGCCATCAATCTAACACTTTTTTGCAATGCCGTTGTTGTCCGCTACGGCGGTTGCTTTCCGCGGGCACACCGTAAGCCGCAACCCTCGCTAACGCGCGGTTTGTTGCGTCTTACGCTGCGTGCGTTCCCGCAGGAGTCACCGCCTTTGCTACCATCAACTAGTGCATTCTTCTAACATATTTTAAAGTTTTGTCCTGGCACCTTTGTCGTTACCAATTGAATCGAGTTATTTATAATGCGGCGTTCATTCCTGCAATTCGCCCTGTTACTAGTGCAGACGTAATATTGTAGCCGCCTGTATAGCCATGAATATCCAAAATTTCACCACAGAAAAATAAACCTGACTTTTTCTTGGACGCCATCGTTTTCGGTTCGATTTCTTTTACAGATACGCCACCACCTGTAACAAATGCTTTGTCGAGAGATTGCGTACCACTAACAGTCATTGTGAAATTAACTAGTAGATGTGCTAGAGCGCGGAATTTTTCTTGAGATAATTCAGTGCCAGTCATTTGAACATCAATGTTTGCACGGTCACATAAGAATAATAGCCAGCGTTCTGGTGCGACACCTTTCCAAACGTTTTTCACAGCTTTTTTCGGTTCTTCTTTAATAAGTTTATTTAAATATTGCAAACATGTTTCTTCATTGTAGTCCACAAGTGTTTGAATTCGCATTGTGACAGGCTTGTAACCAGTTTTCATCAACTCTTTGACAACAAATTGACTACAGCGTAAAACGGCAGGACCGCTTAATCCAAAATGCGTAAAGAGCATGTCCATTTGATGTGTTACAAGTGGCTTGCCTTTTTTATTGAGAACTGAAACCGCAACATCTCGTAATGCTAGTCCTTGGAGCTCTCTTGTTTGAATAAACTCTTCCTTCGATAAGATGGGTACTTCAGTTGGAAATAGTGTTGTCACATTGTGGCCAGCTCTCTCTGCCCAAGGATAGCCGTCACCTGTAGAACCTGTTTGAGGGACTGCCTTTCCTCCCACTGCAACAACAACGGCCTCACATCGTACTTCTATACCGTCCGCTAAGCGCACACCAAGAATTTTTTCTTCATCCATTAGTAATTTGTTAACAGGAGTATTTAAGCGAACTTCAACATGTAGTCGTTGCAATTGACGAATAAGTGCATCGACGACATCTTGCGCACGATTTGACACAGGGAACATACGACCATGATCTTCTTCTTTTAATGCAACACCTAGGCCCTCGAAAAAGGCAATAATATCTTCATTGCTATAAACAGTGAATGGGCTATATAAAAAACGACCGTTACCAGGAATATGTTTAACAATTTCTTCAACAGGTAGTCTGTTCGTTACGTTACAACGCCCACCTCCAGAGATTGCGAGCTTTTTACCAAGCTTTGTCCCTTTTTCAAGTAGTAAAACTTTCTTTTTTCGTTCTCCAGCAGCGATAGCAGCCATTAATCCAGAAGGGCCGCCACCAATAACGATTACATCATACATATATGTGAACTCACTTTCTTTTCATTTTTAGGAACTTTTCCTATTATACATGAAGTCTATATAGAGGGCGGCTACTTTACATTGAAAATTATAATAAAGTGCATTATAATTTTTTATCTATAATGACTGCATGAAATGAACGGCTTTTCGTGCTATGATGGTAGAGGTTATGCACTAAATTATGAGGTGAAAAAATAGATGTGCGGATTTATTGGCTATATTAATGGAACAAATGTGATTGATCATCACCAAACAATTGAAAATATGATGAATACGATTATTCACCGTGGACCGGACAGTGGTGGTATTCATAGTGACGATAAAGTAACGTTAGGTTTCCGTCGTTTAAGTATTATTGACTTATCAGACGTGGCAAATCAACCTCTTTATAGCCCAGATGGCGACATCGTGCTTGTTTTCAATGGGGAGATATATAATTTCCAAGAGTTACGTGAAGACCTTCAAGCAAAGGGTCATACGTTTAAAACTAAATCAGATAGTGAAGTATTAATTTTCGGCTATATCCAGTACGGTGTAGAATTCGTCAAACAGCTTCGCGGGATGTTCGCATTCTGTATATGGGATAAAAAGAAAGATTTACAATTTATCGCACGTGATGGCTTCGGCATTAAACCGTTGTACTATACGGAAAACACAACGGATGGAACATTTATTTTTGGTTCAGAAATCAAATCTTTCATGCCACATCCAGCTTTTATTAAAGAATTAAACAAAAATGCATTACGTCCTTACTTAACATTCCAGTATTCTTCAATGGACGAAACATTCTTTAAAGGTGTGTACAAATTACCACCAGCGCACTATATGGTCATTCAAAATGGACAAAAACAAATTGTGCAATATTGGGATAAAAAATTCCATGCTAAAGAAGCGCCAATTGAAAAATATGTGGAAAATATTCGTTCAACAGTGAAAGAATCTGTAGACGCCCACCAAATTAGTGATGTAAAGGTTGGTTCTTTCTTATCTGGCGGTATTGACTCAAGTTATATTACATCATTATTACGCCCTGATAAGTCATTCTCTGTCGGTTTCTCTGACTATGAAGATATGTTCAATGAAACAAACTTAGCAAAAGATTTATCAGATACATTAAACATTCAAAACGAGCGTAAATATATTTCGGCGGATGAATGTTTTGAAGCATTACCAAAAATTCAGTGGCATATGGATGAGCCACAATCAAACCCATCTTCTGTACCGCTTTACTTCCTATCAGAGCTAGCGGCGAAGGATGTAACAGTAGTACTTTCAGGTGAAGGTGCGGATGAAATTTTCGGTGGCTATTCTTGGTACCAAAACTCAGGTAGAATGCAAAAATACGAGAAGGTGCCATTCGGTATTCGAAAAGCATTACGTGGTGTTGCAGAAGCGTTACCTAAAAACCAGTACACGCATTTCCTTGTAAAAGGCGGTCAAACCGTAGAAGAACGATTTATTGGGGAAGCGGTTGTTTGGGATGAGGAAGATGCTTTAAATGTTCTAAAACCTGACTACAAAAACGGTCCTTCTGTCAAAACGATTACAAAACGTATTTATGATGAAGTACCAGGTGATGATGATATTACAAAAATGCAGTATTTAGATTTGAATTTGTGGATGCCTGGAGATATTTTATTAAAGGCTGATAAAATGAGTATGGCGCATTCTATTGAATTGCGTGTACCGTTTTTAGACAAAGAAGTAATGGAACTTGCAAAAGACATTCCATCAAAATATCGAGTAAATGATATCGATACGAAATATGTGCTTCGTCAAGCAGCGCATCAAGAGTTACCAGAAGAATGGGCAAAGCGTCCAAAGCTTGGATTCCCAGTACCAATTCGCCACTGGTTGCGTGAAGAAAAGTATTACAATATGGTGAAGGACATGTTTACAACTGACTTTGCCAATGAGTTTTTTGATACAAAACAATTAGTTGGTTATTTAGATGAACATTATGAGGGCAAAGCAAATCGTGGTCGCTATATTTGGACAGCTTATGTGTTCTTAGTATGGTATAAACAATTCTTTGTTGATATGTAACATAGAAGTAGCAGTTCAAAGAATCTATCCGATTTTTTGAACCGCTATTTTTTTGGGAATGTGCTAATTATTTAACATCAAATTAATCGATTGAAGTTTGGGATGTTGCTTCGAAAATTTTTCAGCGTAATTATGCATCTGTTTTCTTTTAAATATGTTAAGATAACAGTTGGTTTACTTATTTATTGTTTCAAAAGTGATGACGTTTGATCACTTATAAAAGCTTGATTTTACTAATGAATGGATGGATACGATGTCCAATTTAATGAAAGGTACAGCGATATTAACTTTAGGGATGTTTTTATCCAAGGTGCTTGGATTAATTTATATTTTTCCCTTTTATGCGATTGTTGGGCAAGAAAATATCGCGCTGTATCAATATGCATATATTCCTTACTCAATTATGCTAGCAATAGCCATTTCAGGCGCACCCATTGCTGTTTCTAAGTTTGTTTCTAAATACAATGCAATGGGAGATTATCAATCAGGTCGCAAGCTGATGAAGTCAGGTATACTCATTATGATGATTACGGGTATTGCGTCATTTGCTGCCCTTTTTATACTTGCAACACCGATTGGTGAGCTCGTTATAAAAAGTGATGAACAGAAATTTACAGTTGAGCAAATTGCTTCTGTTATCCGCTGGGTAAGTTTTGCACTGATTGTTGTGCCATTTATGAGTTTGTGGCGTGGCTTCTTCCAAGGCTATGACAAAATGGAACCAACAGCAATCTCGCAGTTAGTGGAACAAATTGTTCGAATTGTCGTGTTATTAGGCGGTTCTTTCTTAGTAGTAGTTGTGTTTAATGGCAAACCTGAAACAGCAGTTTCTTTTGCCGTATTTGCAGCCTTTATCGGTGCAATTGGTGGTTTAATGGTGCTCTATTACTATTGGAAAAAATATCAACCTGAATTTAATTTATTGCGTAGTCAAAGTGTTACTTCAACACAGCTACCAATGTCGAATATTTATAAAGAAGTGATAACATATTCGATTCCTATGGTATTTGTAGGGGTTGCCAATCCATTATTTCAATTAGTGGATATGCTAACGTTTAATGGAGCGATGAGTTCAATTGGCTTAGCGAAAGTTACAGATGAATATTTATCGATGATCAACTTTACAACACATAAAGTTGTAATTATTCCAGTTATGCTAGCTACTGGCTTTTCGATGGCACTAGTACCGACAATAACAAAATATTATACACAAGGTGAGTATTTATCGCTACGTCATGCGATGGATAAAACATATCAAATATTGATTTTCATTACCTTACCTGCTGTTGTTGGTATTTCATTATTAGCAAATGAAATTTACTTTATGCTTTATTCAGAAAGTGAGATGGGCGCAGCTATTTTAGCACATTATGCACCAGTTGCGATTTTATTTGCGTTGTTCCAAGTTACTGCTGCACTGCTACAAGGCATCGACTTTCAAAAGTGGATTGTCTTCAGCTTACTATCAGGTATTTTAGTCAAACTAGCACTTAATATAACGTTCATTCGTTCGTTAGAAGCAGATGGAGCTATTTTGGCAACTGCGATTGGCTACAGTGTATCCATTATTATTAATATGTTAGTCCTTAGAAAAACGCTTAATTATAAATCAGAAATGGTATTACGTCGTGTAATGCTTATTACACTTTTAACAGCTGCGATGGCAGTAGGTGTATTAATTGTCCATAAGCTATTAGAACTTGTAATGGGACCAGTGGATGGCAAATTCTCTGCGCTCGTATACTCTGTTATTTGTGCGGCAGTGGGTATTGCTGTTTATGGATATTTGTCATTACGTCTAGGCTTAGCACAAAAATTACTTGGTGAGCGATTGACACGTATTACAAGTAAATTTGGATTTAAATAGGAGGAACTATGCGTTTAGATAAATTACTAGCGAATATGGGCTATGGCTCACGAAAGGAAGTTAAGCAACTCCTAAAACAAAAGGCAGTTTCCGTTGATGGCACATATGTGAAGGATGCAGCAATGCATGTTGACCCCGACCAACAAAATGTTGTCGTCTATGGTGAACGTGTTGTATATACAGAATTTGTGTACTATATGATGAATAAGCCTCCTGGTGTTATTTCTGCAACTGAAGATTTACGAGATGAAACGGTCATTGATTTATTGGATCCGCTACACCAGCATTTTCAACCATTTCCTGTTGGGCGTTTAGATAAAGATACAGAAGGCTTGTTACTGTTGACGAATGACGGTGTATTGGCACATAATTTATTATCTCCAAAAAAACATGTACCAAAAGTGTACTATGCCAAAATTGAGGGCATTGTTACGCAGGAAGACGGAGAAATATTTGCTCGTGGTGTTGAGTTAGATGATGGCTATGTAACAAAGCCAGGCGAGCTAGTCATTTTGAAATCTGCACCGCAATCAGAAATTGAATTGACGATACAAGAAGGTAAATTTCATCAAGTGAAACGTATGTTTGAAGCAGTTGGTAAACATGTTATCTACTTAAAACGCCTTTCTATGGGTAGCCTACTACTTGATGAAAGTTTAGCATTAGGTGAGTACCGTGAGTTAACGTCTGAAGAATTAGCAGGTTTACAAAATAGAGATTAAAAAAATCCTCGATGCTGTACTTTTAGTATCGAGGATTTTTTTATACATGTTTGTCCCAATAACTGTATAATATAATATATCAATAAAATATTATAGGGGATTATAGCGTACCGAAAATTTTATGTTCAAATAATGATAGTGAAGATGAGTAGAGGACATGTTAATGAAAAAACTACGAATTAAATTATTAATATCTTTAATTGCCTTTGCGTTAATACTTGTTGCTGTAATTTCTTCTGTAAATAGGCAAATACTTGTGGCAAATATTGAAGACCAAGAAGCTAGTAATCGAACATTAATTGAAAATCATATTCTAACGGATATGCAAACTGTAGACAATGCACACTTTTATTTTGATAAAAATATTTCGGAAGACATGGAACAAGAACTGCAAGCATTAGCTATTTATTATAAGGAAAATCCTAATCTTGCTACGTGGGATTTACAGCAAATGAAAAGCAACCATGGCATGGATATATACATATTAGATAAAACGAATACCGTCATTTATACAACATTTGAAAAAGATAGAGGGCTGAATTTTTCCCTTTGCTGTAAAAACTTTTCTGCTTTATTAGATGAAAGAAGAGCGAGTGGACAGTTTTATACAGATGGCATTGATATTTCGACAACTACAGGTGAGTATCGAAAATTTAGTTATTTGGCAACGCCTGATAAAAAATATTTATTAGAGCTTGGCTTGAAATTAAGTGAAGTGCCTGTTTTTCAAACGTTCAATTTTGGGAAAACCGCTGATTATTTAATTGATAAATATGCTGATTTGCTAGATTTACGAACGATTAATGCAGGGGGTATTTTTTTCTCAGACACAGATCCCAGTCGAACTACTGTAAAAAACCAATCAAAAAAATTTCAGGAGCATTTTAAGTTAGCTCTTCAAACGATGGAGCCAGCTGAATATCAACAAGAGTTAGGCAATGGTTATATAGAGACATATCGTTTTATACCATATGAGGCAGAGGCTATTCGAGGTGCATCTACAAAGCGAGTAGTGTATGTGAAATATGGTAACGATACGAAGCTGACTGCACTTGCCAATAATACGAAACAGTTTTGGTTTGTTCTGATGATTGCATTAGTAACATCATTTATTATGCTGATGGTTATTAATAGATTGTTATCTAAAACGATACAATTAGCAACGTATGACCCACTAACAAATGTATTCAATCGTGCTACATATATAAGTAAAATGGATAAGTTATTAAGAAAAAGAAAAGCCAATACGCCTGGTTTATTATTAATAGATTTAGATAACTTTAAGCAAGTAAATGATCAATTTGGTCATGCAGAAGGCGATAGAATTCTTATTAAAACAGCCAATATTTTAAATGAAGCCGTGAAAAACAATGGCTTTGTTGTAAGATTTGGCGGCGATGAATTTGCAATTGTTTTATATGATACGAACGATGAGCTTATGGTGCAGTTAGCAAATGCCATTTTAGCGAAAATACGAAGTTTAAAGAATGTCGATAATATGAAATGGTCTGTAATTTCTGTTAGCATGGGCGGGGTAATTTGTGAAAAACCAAATGAAACAGAATTAAGTTTATTTGAACGAGCTGATAAAGCATTATATCTGTCAAAGAAAGCAGGTAAAGACCAATACTCCAGTTATGATGAAGTTGCATCGACAGAAGAAAAGTGAAAAAGCACGAGACAAGTAGGAACAGGTAAACTGCTGACCTACGTGACTCGTGCTTTTTTAAGTGAAGGGCATTGTTAGGAAACACCTTGTGTTTTGGAACGATAGAACAGGGAACTACATAAAACAAGGACAGCTATTACAACAAACATTGCATCAATATAATGCGTTAAAAGCCATCCGCCAATTATAGGACCAATAAAACCACCTAAATTTTTAAACTGGGATGCGCCTAAATAGGTTGCCTTTTGTGTATCTGGCGCAATTTCATCAATCATAACATTCATCGTTGGGAAAGCAAATATTTCGCCAATCGTAAAAATGACCATTGCACAAATGAACAGTGGATATCCCGTAGATAAGCCAAATAACGTTAAACCAACCGCAAAGAACAGGATACCAATAAGAAGGATGGTTGATGATGAAAAACGCTCTGAAAAAATACTAATCGGTAATTGTAGTAAAAGTACAACCGCCGCATTTAACGAAATGAGTAAAGAATAGAGCTTAGCACCATCTTCGATTTTAAGCTCAATAAGTTGCGGAAGTGTTGAATCAAATTGGGAGTAGCCAATATTTATTAAAATTGCCCCAAAAATAAAGCTCAGTAATACTTTGTTTGTTAAAAGAATCGTAAAGGTTTGAAGCACTTTTGTTTGTGTTTTAGCTTTTTGTTGCTGCATTTCATAACGATTCAAAACGAAAAATAAAAATATTGCATAAATAATGTACATAGCACCTGTCAGCATAAACGGAATGCTAGGACTGGATAACTGGGCTATATATACACCAATAAGAGGCCCTATAACTGCGGCTATATTAATGGCTGTATAGCGCAATGAAAACAATCTTTTACGTTTTTCTGCCGGAGTGAAATCAATCATTAATGCTTGTGTGGAAGGCTCAAAGAACGAGCGACATAAACCGTTCAACGCATTTAGTACGACGAAGAACCAAATCGTATGTGCTGTAGCAAAGCCGAAGAAAACAATACTCCAAACGAGTATCGTAAGTAAAATGACACTTTTGCGACCAAAGCGATCTGTTAAGTAACCACCAAAAAAACCGCCTACTGTGGAAATTAATGGTGCAATACCAATGGTCAGCCCTATTTGTAAAGGGGAGGCATCAATTTCGTTATGTAAATATATAGCTAAAAAAGGCATTGCCATAAAGCTCGCAATACGTGTAAATATAGTACCACCTAAAATAATCCAAACGAGTGGGTGGAACATCTTGGATAGTTGCATAAAAATCCTCCTCTCAACATGTAGAATGTTTCGAGTGTAACGGATTGTGAAGAGACTGTAAATAGAAAAAAAGAATGACCCCGACGAAAGGTCATTCTTTTTTTCTTACAAAAATGCTTTACGCAACGTGCGCAAAAACTAAGACGTCAATTTTACTTTTTTACTCGTCGTTGTCCATTTGCCTCGACTTGGACTCATCACCAAATCGTTAAAGGCTAACACGTTCAAATCTCTTTGAACGGTGCGAGGAGTGATGCTAAACTCTTCGACTAAATCCTGTGTAGACACGGTTCCTTTGTCTAAAATAAACATGTACACGTCTTTAATACGATTAAGCATTCGATCAGTAGTTGGTTTCATAAATGAACCACTCCTTCATCTTAATTCACTTGGCATAGACTAGCGGACGACACTATGTGCGGAGTGCACTGAGGCTTTTTAAATAGCTGCCTTAGACATCCCCTTTTCTAATTTTATGTTCAGAACAACAATTCTGATAACTCTATTATATAGAAAAACGAAGCAATTTTCTAGTGAATGCAATAGAAATTTACAATATATACATAAAGAATTGGCTGTATTTTGTGGACATTCGTGTAAAAGATGCTATATGTGGTAGTGTAAAGGGAAGATAGGTAAATGATAGTTAGAAAGACGATTGTATTTTTCTAAGTAAAGAGTAGAATAATCTTATTATAAAATGGAGGAGGTACATAGTATGGATTGGTTACACGCTGCAAAGGAAAGACAAGATGAATTAATAAGAGAGTTGCAAGAGCTCGTGCAAATTAATAGTGTATTGGATGAAAAAACGATAACAGCAGATGTGCCGTTTGGTGATGGACCGTTAAAGGCGCTGGAATGGTTGTTAGCAAAAGGTGAAGCTGAAGAGCTACAAACGAAAAATGTTGATAATTATGCTGGACATATTGAAATGGGCCAAGGTGAAGAATTGCTCGGTATTTTATGTCATGTTGATGTTGTGCCTGAAGGTGATGAAACGAATTGGACGTATCCACCTTTTAGTGGCACTATTGCCGATGGGAAATTATTCGCCAGAGGTGCTATTGACGATAAGGGACCAACAGTTGCTGCATGGATGGCGATGAAGCTTGTGAAAGATGCAGGCATTCAATTAAACAAACGTGTACGAATGATTATCGGGACGGATGAAGAAACAGGCTTCCGCTGTGTCGACCATTATTTTAAAAATGAGGAAATGCCAACATTCGGTTTTGCACCAGATGCAGACTTCCCACTCATTAATGCCGAAAAGGGCATCGCTGAGCTTGTGTTCTCTCAAAATAAAACTGGGGATGCGACGAAAGAACAGCTACTACTATTTAATGCTGGTAAGCGTCCAAATATGGTACCAGATTTCGCAAAAGCGACAATTCAATTCGTATCTGGACAATTCGAACAGAATTTTCAAACATTTTTAAGCAAAAATCAGCTAGAAGGCTCTTTATTAATAGAGGGTTCTCACTATATAATAACTATCAAAGGAAAAGCAGCTCACGCAATGGAACCTGAGAAAGGTGTCAATGCAGCTGTTTACCTTGCAGCATTTTTACAGCAAGAGTTGACGACAGAAGGAAGTAAGCAATTTGTCGATTTTATCGCAGATGTATTCCATCAAGACCATTATGGCAACGCACTAGCATTACAATTTGAGGATGATATGTCTGGTAAAACGACATTAAATCCGGGTATTGTAACATATGATGTGGCGCAAGGTGGCAGTATGGTAATTAGTATGCGCTACTCTGTAACTTATCCATTTGATGAAAAAATTACAGAGGCTCAACGCTTAGCTGCTAATAAAGGATTTTCACTCGATATTCAAGATGATTCAAAACCGCATTATGTAAGCGAGGATGACCCATTAATCCAAGCGTTAGCCGGTGTTTACCGCCGTCAAACAGGTGATAACGAAACACCGCTCCTTTCTACTGGTGGTGGTACGTATGCACGCGTTATGAAAAAGGGTGTGGCATTCGGTATGTTATTCCCTGGTGAGCCAGATGTGGCACATCGTGCGGATGAATTCGTTGTCATTGAAAATTTAGTAAAAGCTGCGGCTATTTACGCAGAAGCAATTGTTGAACTTGCGGGAAAGTAAATGTAATCAGCAAGAGAGTGATGTCTTGACGCGCTTAGATAGACAAGCGCTACGTGCAACGCTCTTCACTGAATAAGTACTTTGATTTCCTATTTCTAGTCTTACTTTATTGTGTAATAGGAAACACCGCACTTGTAAATGCGAAAAACAACTCAAAAATGAAAAGGATGTATGAACATGGCATACTCATTATGGAATGATCAAATCGTTGAAGAAGGATCTATTACAGTTTCACCAGAAGACCGTGGTTACCAATTTGGTGACGGTATTTATGAAGTAATTAAAGTTTATAACGGAAATATGTTCACAGCACAAGAACACATTGATCGTTTCTATGCTAGTGCCGAAAAAATTCGTCTTGTCATTCCTTATACAAAAGACGTTTTACACAAATTACTGCATGATTTAATCGAAAAAAATAACTTAGAAACAGGTCATGTTTATTTTCAAATTACACGTGGTACGACATCTCGTAACCACATTTTCCCTGATGCAAGTGTACCAGCTGTCCTAACAGGTAATGTTAAAGCTGGTGAGCGTTCAATTGAAAATTTTGAAAAAGGTGTTAAGGCAACATTGGTAGAAGATGTTCGCTGGTTACGTTGTGATATCAAGTCTTTAAATTTACTTGGAGCAGTGCTTGCAAAGCAAGAGGCTTCTGAAAAAGGCTGCTATGAAGCAATTTTACACCGTGGTGATACTGTAACAGAATGTTCATCTGCTAATGTTTACGGTATTAAAGCCGGTAAACTTTATACACACCCAGCAAATAACTACATCTTAAATGGTATTACACGCCAAGTTATTTTGAAATGTGCAGCAGAAATTAATTTACCTGTTATTGAAGAGCCTATGACGAAAGGCGATTTATTAGCAATGGATGAAATTATCGTGTCTTCTGTTTCATCTGAAGTAACACCCGTTATTGATGTAGATGGTCGTCAAATTGGTGCAGGTGTTCCTGGAGAATGGACTCGTAAATTACAAAAAGCATTTGAGGCGAAATTACCACTTTCAATCAACGCTAAATAACAGTAAGTAATTAAAAAGAGCTACCTAAAACTTGGTTAATAGCCGAGCTGCTAGGCTAGCTCTTTTTTATAGAACAAAATATGCATGTATTCTCCTGAAACGTCATGTAAAATGAAAAGGATAGAGCCTTTAATTGGTATTAGTAAAAACCGCAATGAGGTAAAGTTGATATGGGGCAGTAAGATTGGAGTGACCTAAACATGGCACAATTAGTGAAAATACAAGATTATATTTCACGTTATCAAATTGATTTAGCTAGATATCCTACACAGTTTGTACGCTTAAAAAAAAGTCAATGGGAGCGTATTAAACGTCAATGGGAATTAGGAGAAGATATTACCGAATGGCAACATACTGAGAATGAAAAAGACAATGATTCATTTGATGAAAAGGAACGCTTCTCATTATTTAAAAAGATTTTTGCAGGGCGCCAAAAAGAAGAACTACAAGAAGATATTGAGCAAGTAGATATTACGAACGAATTTGCCAATGAGGAAGATATAATTCCGGAAGAAGAAACAACATTATCATTTGAACCTAATATTGTTTATGCACCTCAGTCCATCCATGAACTGAAGCGGATGTTTATTGACCAGTTTTTTCATTTTCAAATGAAATGGGCAAGCTCCACATTGCGAGAAAAATCGTATGTAGACCCTCGATTTATGCGTGATTCTTTGTTACGTACGTTGCTGCAAAACTTACCAGATAACTATTTAGTTTTTTACTATCCGATTTTACAGGTGAGAAAAGCACCAATCGAGTTAGATGTTGTGTTAATGTCACCGACAGAGTGTATTTGTATTACTGTGCTTGAAGCAGAGAATCAGGCGGTTTACGTAGGTGGCAGTGAACGCTTCTGGGTGAAAAAAGTTGGAACAAAGGATTCTAAAATACTGAACCCGATGATTAGCTTAAGCAGAATGGAATCTGTCTTAACACAATTATTTAAGCAAGATCAAATAGACATGCCGATTCGCAAGGTCATTTTAACACGTAACGGTTATTTTGATTACCCTGGTTCATCTTTTAGTGTTCGATTAGTCGATCGTCGTAATTATCATGAATGGATGCAATCATTGAAAAATGTTTCCTCTCCTATGAAACATATGCAAATTCGGGCAGCACAAACAATTTTAAATAACGTGCAAACGACGTCGTTTAATCGTGATATTTGGCAACAGACATCTTCAAAAGCTGAGGACTAACAAATGCGTGTATTATTTATTGTTAATGAGTGTGCAGGGAATGGAAAAGGTAAAATTGTTTGGAATAGACTACAGCAGCATTTAACCATTGACTATCAAGTCGTGCTCACACAATATGAAGGGCACGGTCAAGAAATTGCTAAGCAATGGGTGCAAAAAGACCAAACAAAAAAGTTAATCATAGTAGTTGGCGGGGATGGCACCGTTCATGAAGTTGTTAGTGGCATTGTACATAATAATTTAGTCGTTATTGCCGTTGTTAGTGCAGGCTCTGGTAATGATTTTGCACGTTATTTTCAAACATTTAAAAATGCGAATCAGATTGACACATATGTAAAAACTGAAATGCCTTCTACTATGATGGATATCGGAAAGCTGCAGCTAGGAGCTATTCAACACGAAGTGTTCGTCAATAATGCAGGCATCGGCTTTGATGCCTATGTCACAAGGCAAATAAATAAGTCACGTCTTAAATACTATTTCAATAAAATAGGACTAGGAAAGCTATCATATGCTGCTGCGGTTGTTAGAGGGCTATTTCGCTTTACTTGTTTCGATGTTACAGTTCTTGCGCAAAATGAAACGCTCCACTTTCAAAATGTCTGGTTTGTTGCTACGAGCAATCAACCGTATTTTGGCGGTGGTATGAAAATTTCACCTATGTCTAAAGCAGATGATGGCAAAATTGAGTTAACTATTGTTCACAATATTTCAAGAGTAAAGCTACTATTAATTTTCGCCACTGTTTTTTTTGAAAAGCATACTAAGTTTCGAGAAATATCTTTTTTACAAAGTGAACAATTTGAGATTATTGTGCATGCGAATAGCGTTGATTGTCATACTGATGGGAATTATATTGGCGCGATTGGGCATGATGCGGTTGTGCGATGTACAGTGCAACAACATGCGTGGAAATGTATAACATTGGAAAAACCGAAAAACGTCATTTCGCAATAATTTTATGCGAATGTGACGTTTTTACGTTATACTAATAAAAAATCAATAATTTAACTATTAAGAAATGAGGAAGAGAATTGAGATTAAGAAATAAGCCTTGGGCAGAGGAAATGATTACAAATCATCCAGAGGTGATTATTCCAAATCCTGAAGACTTTAAAGGAAATTGGCAAGCTGCTTTTGGTAACGATCACCCACTACACATTGAAGTAGGTACTGGGAAAGGTCAATTTGTAACTGGAATGGCCCTACAAAATCCAAATATCAATTATATCGGTATTGAGCTTTATGATAGCGTAATCGTTTGCGCATTAGAAAATATATTAGAAGCTAAATCTCCAGCGAATTTACGTTTGTTAAAAGTAAATGGCGCAGATTTATATAAATTTTTTGAAAAAAATGATGTAGACCGTGTGTATTTGAATTTCTCAGATCCTTGGCCGAAAATACGCCATGCAAAGCGTCGCTTAACGCACGAGGGTTTTTTGAAATTATATGAGTCGATTCTAGTGGATAATGGGGAAATCCATTTTAAAACGGATAACCGTGGTTTGTTTGAGTATTCGTTAATTAGTATGTCTGAATATGGTATGTTATTAAAGTATGTATCACTCGACCTACATGCAAATATGCCAGAAGATAATGTTATGACAGAATATGAGCAGAAATTTTCTGCAAAAGGACAGCCGATTTATCGTTTAGAATCGCAATTTATTAAAAAATAGTAAATAGTAGGGGGAGTATGGATGGATCAGTTACAGTTTCACAATATGTCATTATCATGGCTAAACGGGGGTGTCACTTGCCTTGATGGCGGTGCAATGTTTGGCGTAGTACCAAAACCACTTTGGTCACGCAAATATCCAGTAAACGAAAACAATCAAATCGAATTACCTACAGAGCCTATCTTAATTCAATATGATGGGAAAAACTATATTATTGATACGGGTGTTGGTTTTAACAAATTAAATGAGAAGCAATTGCGCAACTTTGGCGTAACAGAGGAATCGACTCTAGCTAATAGTTTGCAAGAGCTTGGCTTAACAACAGCTGATATCGATGCAATATTAATGACGCATTTACATTTCGATCATGCAGGTGGTCTTACGCAATGGGAAAATGAAGTGTTAGTCCCTACATTCCCTAATGCAAAAATTTATGTAACAAAAATTGAATGGGATGAAATGCGTGAGCCGAATATTCGCTCTAAGAATACGTATTGGAAAGAAAATTGGGAGCCTGTTCAGCATTTAGTAGAAACATATGAAGGTACGTTAGAGGTTGCTTCTGGCATTGAAATGATTCACACAGGTGGACATAGTGATGGACATGCTATTATTAAGTTAACACAAAATGGTGAAGTAATGTTGCACATGGCAGATATTATGCCAACACATGCACATCAAAATCCATTATGGGTTTTAGCATATGATGATTATCCGATGACGAGTGTATTTGCCAAGGAACGTCTTATGAAAGAAGCTTTAGCAAACGGCTACAGTTTTATTTTCTACCATGATGCATATTACCGTATGATTAAATGGAATGAGACTGGCAAGGAAATTGTTGATAAGTTAGAACGCAGTAGACAAGCTGTTATTACATTTTAAATGTTGGCTTAATGCGTAAGCACTTTTAAAGCCCGCATGACAGACTATAGGCAAGCCCCAACAATTTGGAGGCAAGTCTATAGTCTTTTTTATTTTAAATCGTATGAGTAAGACGCGTGCATCCGCAATAAAATTCTTTAATTAGTAACTACTGCTGTTGATTTCCGCTACGGACGGACGTTTTCAGCGGGCACACCGTAAGCCGCAATCCTCGCTTGCACGCGGTCAGTTACGTCCTACGTTTTGTGCTGTTCCCGCAGGAGTCGCCGCCCTTCGCTCCAACCAATAAGTATCGCTCTCTTTTCTGGACAGAAAAGGCAGTTTGCGTAAAGTCTGATTTTTTGTTAAAATTTCAAAATATTTTTTTGCATTATTCAGCTATTTGAAAACGACTACTTTCTTAGTGGTGGTATAATATGCTGTTTACCAATTTTAACATGTAATATTCTGAATATTACATATTGACTGATTAATCTAATATTAATATACTGAGATAACATCAAAGAGCGTTAGATTGACAGAAGGGAAATGAAATACAATGAAAAATTTTATCAATAATGTACTGACTGGTATGAGCATGGGGATAGTTGTTTGTTTAATTCCCAATGCATTAGTAGGTGAGATATTAAAACTAATAATCCCCTATGTGCCGCAGTTAGAAATCATTTTAAATACATCCGTATTAGCAATGAGTCTACTGCCAGTTATTATTGGGGTTATGACAGGAATTTGCTTTAAATTAACACCTGTCCAAACATGTAGCGTTGGACTAGCTGCTTTTGTCGGTAGCGGTGTATATACAATTGATTCTGAGGCGGGCATTACAATTGCCGGTATTGGTGTTGTTATTAATATTGGGATTACGACAGCTTTAGCTGTGTTATTTGTGCAATTTTTAGGTAATAAGCTGAAAGACTTTACACTTTTATTAATGCCTGCACTTGCTATGTTTGTTCCTGGGTTAATCGGGAACGCCCTTTTACCATATGTGCGAACAGGCTCAGGATATGTTGGTCTTATTATTGAGCATTTAACGACGTTACAGCCAGTGGTAATGGGCTCACTCATTGCTATGATTTTCTCAATATTAATTATTTCACCAATTTCTACAATAGGTGTAGCGACAGTAATTATGTTATCAGGTATCGGTGCGGGTGCAGCAAATCTCGGTGTTTGTGCATCTGGGGTAGGTATGTGTATTGCCAGTTATAAGGCTAATAATATTGGTACTGCCATTGCACATGTTGCATCTGCAAAAATTCAAATGCGTAATTTTTTCATGAAGCCAAAAATAGCATTTCCGATGATTATTACTGCGGGAATATTAGGCGCATTAGCAGGGCTCTTTGAAATTGTAGGTACACCATACAGCGCTGGTTTCGGTCTAGGAGGCTTTGTTGGCCCGTTGAAGTATTTAAGTTTAGTTGGTTGGACTCCCTATACGCTAACTATAGCAATTACGTTATTTATCGCTCTACCGATTCTATTAAATGTTGTCTTACTACGAATCTTCTCGATGAAACTGAAATGGATTACATCTGAAGACTATAAGGTGCATTATGAATAATTGAAAAGTCTCCGTTTGGGGGCTTTTTTTTTCGTGAACATTTTGGAAAATATGATACACTAAAAGCTATACTAAAACACAAAAGAGAGTTGAAATAGATTATGGTAACGGAGCAACCATTTTTACCAGTATTATTAGGATCAGATATGAATGCATACGGCATGGCACGAGCATTTTATGAGGCATATGGCATTAAGCCACTTGTTTTAGGACGTTCGCATTTAACAGCAACACAAGATAGCCATATTTTGGATTTTAAAGAAATTGATCGTTTAAATGAACAGGACGTATTTGCACCAGCACTTGCTCAAATCGCAAAACAATATGCTGATAAAAAATTACTGCTACTTGCTTGTGGCGATGATTATGCAAAGCTCATCATTAAAAACAAACCTGCACTACAGGAGCATTTTACAGTACCATATATTGATGAATCATTAATGGATGAAATTTTATTAAAAGAGAATTTCTATAAAATGTGTGAGAAGTACGACTTTAAATATCCGGGTACAACAACGGTGACAGCGAAAAACTATGAAAACTTCACACCACCGTTTAACTACCCAATAATTATAAAAGCATCGAATTCAGTAGAATATTGGGCATGTAAATTCCCAGGGAAGAAAAAGGTGTTCATTGCACATGATGAAGCGGAAAAAAGTGCAATTTTAAAAGCCATTTATAGTTCCACTTATCAAGATACAATGATTATTCAAGAATTCATCCCTGGTGATGATTCTTATATGCGTGTGTTAAATGCATATGTAGGAAAAGACGGAAAAGTGAAGCTAATGTGCCTAGGTAACCCGATTTTAGAGGAGCATTCGCCAGAAGGTATCGGAAGCTATGCAGCAATCGTAACGACATACGATAAAGAGCTTATGGACCAAGTACGCCACTTTTTAGAGGATATCGGCTATACAGGCTTTGCTAATTTCGATATGAAATACGACATTCGCGATAAACAATATAAGTTATTTGAAATTAATTTACGTAACGGTCGCTCAAGCTATTATGTAACGGCAAGCGGACATAATTTAATGAAATATGTAGCGGATGACCATATGTTAAATATCGAGCAACCGTTAACATATGTAGAGGATAAGCATTTATGGATGATTATTCCGAAAGGCGTGTTATTTAAATACGCATCAAACGAAAAGCTTAAGCTTGAAGCGCAAAAATTGATTCGTGAAGGGAAGTATACAAATTCTCTTTACTTCAATAAGGACATGAATGCGAAGCGTTGGGTAAAACTTACATTAAACAATTTAAATTATTATCGAAAATATAAAAAGTATTTTAATAATAAAGGTCTAGAAGAATAAGATTTATTAAAAGGAGGTATAACACATATACCTCCTTTTAAATTGTAGAAAAGTTTGAAGAACGATTCCTGCTATTGATTTTCGCTACGGGCAGGCGCTATTTTGCGGACACACCCTAAGCCTCGTTAATTGTTTGAGTGCCTGGCACTTAGCATAGATAGCTAACAAAATAGCTGCACCTAAATCGTAAAAATCCACTTCGCTTTCCACGGGCACAGTGTAAGCCACAACCCTCGCTGTCGCGCGGTTTGTTGCGTCTTACGTGCTGTGCTGTTCCCGTAGGAGTCTACGTGGATTTTTACTCGGACAGTCAAAAAATTCATGATTAGCAAAGTAAATTGTTTGAGTGCCTGTCACCCTCCCTCGTGGTTTACGCACAGAGCAAGGAGTGAATTCCGCGAAGCAAGGAGTGAATTCCGCGGAGCAAAGGGTGAATTCCGCGGAGCAAGGAGTGAATTCCGCGAAGTGAGGAGTGAATTCCGCGAAGCAATGGAAAATCCATGCCAGTAGCGAGTCCTTCGCTAATTTATGTAGTTATAAAAAAATAGCATGTGGAGACATCATAATGTCCACATGCTATTCTAACTTGTATTGTTTAGACTTCAGTCAATTCTACGACAACGCCAGAGCGTGCATCTGCAGCGAACTCGAATGTTTGCATTTCACCTTCGTGCATGCGTGAAATACCACCACGATAAACAGGAATAGTCATAAATCCGTTTGTGAAATTGTCAGTTTTCATAAAAATCCAAGAACCGTCTATTGGCGAATCTTTTTTAAATTCCTTTTTTATGTTTTCAAGTACTTGTCCTGCGGGTACATACGGAGAAACTTTTTCACTGGCTTCTTTAATAATGACTGCCGCGGCGAGGCCTGTTGCAACACCAATTAAAAAATCACGTAATTTCATGGGTAATTTCCTCCTTTTCCTATAGCTCTATTTTAGCATAGCACAAAGAAGGAAAGCACGTTCATTGTAAAGGACTTTCAAGAAATGTATCAATATTTCGACTTCTGAAATAATTATGATACAATAAGCAAGGAAGAAAATTCTACTTCGTGGGGAGAGAGTCATCATGAATGAGGAAACATTACAATTATTTAAAACATTAACTGAATTACCTGGCGCTCCAGGCAATGAGCATGCGGTGCGTGCATTTATGCGAACTGAGCTACAGAAGTACTCAGATGAGGTAATTCAAGATCATTTAGGTGGTATTTTTGGTGTAAAGCATAGTGCAGTATCAGATGCCCCTAAAATTCTAGTAGCTGGTCACATGGACGAAGTGGCTTTCATGGTTACATCGATTACTGATAATGGATTAATTCGTTTTCAAACACTAGGTGGCTGGTGGAACCAAGTTATGCTAGCACAACGTGTAGAAGTGTACACGAAAAATGGTGCAATTCCAGGTGTTATCTCGTCTATTCCACCGCATTTACTAACAGATGCTGAACGTGCAAAGCCAATGGAAATTAAAAATATGCTAATTGATGTTGGTGCAGACAACAAAGAGGATGCTATTGCACTTGGCGTTCGTCCAGGACAGTCAATCATTCCAGTATGTTCATTCACACCGATGGCAAACCCGAAAAAAATTATGGCAAAAGCATGGGATAACCGTTATGGCTGTGGACTTGCAATTGAATTAATGAAAGAAGTAAAAGATGAAAAATTAGCTTCTCATTTATATTCAGGCGCAAATGTAATGGAAGAGGTTGGACTTCGTGGTGCTCAAGTATCAGCTAATATGATAAAGCCAGATTTATTTTTCGCTTTAGATGCATCGCCAGCCAATGATATGTCTGGAGATAAAAATCAATTTGGTCAACTAGGTAAAGGGACATTATTACGAATTCTTGACCGTACAATGGTAACACATCGTGGTATGCGTGAGTTCGTGTTAGATACGGCAGAATCTAATCATATTCCTTATCAGTATTTTGTATCACAAGGTGGCACAGATGCTGGCCGTGTACATACATCTAATGACGGTATACCAAGTGCTGTAATTGGTGTTTGCTCACGTTATATCCATACATCAGCTTCTATCATTCATATTGATGATTATGCTGCAGCTAAAGCACTAATCGTAGAATTAGTGAAAAAAGCTGATCGTTCGACATTAGAAACGATTCGCGCTAATGTATAAGTAAAAGAAAAGGTGCCTATTAGGGCATCTTTTTCTATGCAAAGAAAGAGGGATTATAATGGAAATAGCGATTGGGACAACGAATAAAGCGAAAATCCAGTCAGTTCAAGCAATTGTTAATCAATATTTTGAAAAAGTAACTTTTACATATTTTAAGGCACCATCACAAGTTTCCAATCAACCAATAACTACAGAAGAAACAAGACTTGGTGCGATCAATCGTGCAAAAAATACATCGATTGCTACGGGTGCTATGCTTTCTTTTGGACTAGAAGGTGGCGTTACGGAAATAGATGGTGATATGTACGTCTGTAACTGGGGAGCTCTTACATTAGCTGATGGTACTACATATACAGCTGCAGGTGCACAAATTATATTGCCAGAAGAAATTGCCCAGGAAATAAGAGCAGGCAAGGAGCTGGGTCCGATAATGGAACAATACACTCAGCGATTAGATATTCGTCAAGGAGCAGGGGCGGTAGGTATTTTTACGCAAGGAATTGTGACTCGTCAGACGATGTTTGAGCATATTGTCTCGCTCCTTATTGGACAATATTTGTTCACATTAGCGCAAAAATAGTGTCTTTGAACTAGTGAGAATGGAGCAGTGATGTTGCAACTTATGTAGAATTTTTTTAAAATAGAAAAAAGTTAGCAATGAAAGGAAGATAGAAATGTCTCGTGTATGGCTACAAGCACTAGGATTAATGCTTTTACTATTGGGGCTTTCTGGCTGTAATCAATCGGTTGATGAACAAATTGCTAGTGGACTTCAAATAACGGAAACGGTATTTGCAGAAGAGCCAGAAGCATATACCGACAAAATTGGTCATGTACAATTGTTTTTACCGTCAAAATTTAAAATTGATGATAGTTCAGATGCTTATAATATTTTAATATCAAAAGGAATGGACTCTTATATTCTTTTCATCAATGATCGTGAAAAAGCCAATAGTAAACTCTATTATAATTTACTAAAAGAAGATAGCTCTAAAAAAGTCATCAATGAAACTACCTATGAAAAGGATGGTATTTTCGGTTTTGCTGCTGTTTCTAAAACGGATAATAAAGATGAATTTGAGTTAATTGTAAGCTGTGGTGGCGTAAAGATGACAACCATTTCACAAGTGAAAAATATTGAAAATAATCTTCATGAGATGACGAAAATCGTTCATTCGGTTAAGATTAAATAATTGCATAGTTTTGACCAAAGCGGTTCACAAAATTATGTGAGCCGTTTCATTATGAAGAAAGGACGTGAGCTAATTGAAACAAATAAAATCAGAGCAACTTGTGTCCCTATTAAAAAAGCAGTTAAGTGAGCAAAAATTTGATTTTCAATTTGACAAAAAGCAAGATAAACTACGCTTGAATCATAAAAAAATAGGCAAAGGGATGGAGCTCTCTTTACCAGGTATTTTAGCAAAATATAATGAAAAGCAAGAGGCAGCTGTTGAAGAAGTTGTTTATACAATTGAGCAAACTTTTTTGGCGATGGAGCAGGAGCAAGAGCGAGGCTTCAAAGAATCAGGGCAAATTTATCCGGTTATTCGCGCAACATCGTATCCGAAAGCTTCAAAAGAAGGACATGCATTTATCACTACAGAGCATACTGCAGAAACTCGTATTTTCTATGCGCTTGATTTGGGAAAAACGTATCGCTTTATTGATGAATCGATGTTAGAAGAACTAAAATTAACAGTGGAACAAATACGAGAGATGGCACGATTTTCTGTCAAGCAGCTACCAACTGTCTATAAAAAAGATGAAGTAGCAGGAAATGTCTTTTATTTTGTTAATGCAAATGACGGCTATGATGCCAGTCGTATTTTAAACGAAAACTTTTTAAAAGAAATGAAAGCAAAAATTGAAGGGGATATGACTGTATCTGTACCTCATCAAGATGTGTTAATACTAGGTGATATTCGTAATGAAACAGGGTATGATGTATTAGCACAGATGACGATGCATTTCTTTGCGGTAGGGACAGTACCGATTACGTCATTATCATTTATTTATGAAGATGGGGAGCTTGAACCAATCTTTATACTAGCAAAAAACAGAGTAAAAAAGGAGCAAGAAAAATAATGAATGTATTTTACAACAAAGAGCATGTAGGAGACGTATTATTAGTACAATTGGCAACAGAGGCGATTGTAAAAACAGAATTAGTACGCGCTGGGGATATCGCCATTTTAAAAGAAGCCCAAACTGGGGAAGTAAAAGCATTTAACTTATTTAATGCGAGCAAGTATGTTCAAGTAGAGGCGCGAGGGAATGTTGAGCTTACACCAGAGTTTGTAGCACAACTTGAAGCCGCTATTGAAAGTAATGGCGCTGCGATTAGCCTTGATGTAGATTTCACACCAAAATTCGTTGTAGGCTACGTAGAAACAAAAGAAAAGCATCCAAATGCTGATAAATTAAATATTTGTACTGTAAATGTAGGTGAACAAATACTTCAAATTGTATGTGGTGCACCGAATGTTGATGCTGGTCAAAAAGTAGTTGTTGCTAAAATTGGCGCTGTAATGCCTTCAGGAATGCTTATTAAAGAAGGGAATTTACGTGGTGTTGATTCATTTGGCATGTTATGCTCAGCGCGTGAATTAGCCATTCCTAATGCTCCATCTGAAAAAGGTATTTTAGTTTTACCTGAGGATGCAGTAGTAGGCAGCGCGTTTGAAACACCAACTCGATAATTATATAAATTGTAAAAGAATCGTTAGACTACCAATAGCTGGTGGTATAACGATTTTTTGTCTAGGTCGGGCCTATAAATACAAGTTTCTATATCATTTTTATGGTATGCTTTTTTATGTGGACATTGAACTTAGTTTTATTAGTCAATTATTGAAAACTAAAACAATGCTATAAATGAAGTGTAAGAGAAATGAGTGAAACAACGTGAATTGGTTTAAAAAGAAAATTGAAAAAATTTTAAATAGAGATGAATACGAATATGATGAATATTATGAGGAGTATGAAGAACAACCGGATCACCAACAGCCGTTAAATGAAACATCGGATACGAGACAAAAAACTTTCCGATTCCCTTTAATCGATGATAAAGAAGATATGCCTCAAGCTTCACAATCAAGAGACGTATTTGATCAAATGGATGACTCATATGGACAAATTGAAGATTTAACATTACCAAAACATTTAAATCATAAAATGGCAGATTCTCGTGTTTACGATATAGAGGTATCTGGTATTCGTGAATTATTAGAAAATCGTTCGAAGCGAACTGGCAGAACGACGACTACACGAAGTCAGCCTAAGCAACAGCAAGAATATCCAACTAAAGCAAGTATGGTTTTTCGCGATGCACAAGTTGAAGCTAAACCTGTTCAAAAAGAGCCAATTGTGAAACAGGAAAGTAAAGTAGAGGATATTTTACAACAGAATCGAAAACGCTTTGTGCCAACGGATGTCCCTTCACCAGTTTATGGCTTTGCAAAACCAAGCCCAATTGAGCAGTTATTAAATAAACGGAAGGAAGAACAGGAAGCCGAAATGCCTTCTGTGGCTAAGTTTGCAAAAGAAGCGACAACAAACGAGCCTATTGAAAATATACTAGAAGAAAAAGAGCCTATCAAAGCCTCCATTGATGTCCGTGAATTGCTTGAGATACCTCGCTCTATCGAAGCGCCATCAAAGCAACCACATGCAACTGAGGAAATTGAAGCAACTGAGCAAAGCCAATCAACGGATGAAGTGAATACGGAAGAACCTTCAAAGCAACTTATTACTTTTGAAGAAGTTGAAGTAGCTGAGCAAAGCCAATCAATGGATGAAGTATATATGGAAGCGCCATCGAAGCAACCGATTACATTTGAGGAAGTTGTAGCTGATGAGCAAAATCAAATAACAGATGACGATAATTTGGAGCTACCTGTACCACAAACGACATCATTTGCAGTGAATTTTGAAGAGCAAATTAAGGAAGCGGTACAGCAAGAACTTGCTGTCGAGCAACTTTCTGCTGATCAGTCTGAAATTCATGTGAAAGAAGTAGTTGTGGAACAATTACAAATTGAGAATTCTACGATTCATATTGGAGAAGTGACAGTAGTCCAGCCAACTAATGAAGAGGTCAATCAAGAAATAGTAGAGGAACCATCTGTAAAGCAAGAGAAGAGTCGCATTCCATTTAATGTTTTAATGTTAAAAACAGATAAAGAGAAATGGCGAATTTCACAGCAATTAAAATCGATATCAAAAACGACTACAGAAGAAAAGCAAATTGAGAGTGCGTTTATTCGCGATAATTATGAAGCTGTAGCGTTGTCAGAAGACAAATCAACACCTTCACCTCAACCTATTGTTGAAGTAGAGCAATCAAATCAAGAGCCATCACCGAGAGAGGCAGAGACAGAAAATATTTCTGTCATTACGATGTCACCTGTAGCAACAATGACACATGTGCCAACTAAAGAAAATATAGCGATTGAAGCCGAGGTAATGGAAGAAATTGCAGCAACAACGTTTGTAGATAATGTTTTACCACAAGAAGAAACTACAGGTATTGAAGTTGATTCAATTGAAGAAGAATCGACACCAATGATGTTTGTAGAAAATGTTCTGCCACAAGAAGAAACTCCAGTGATTGAAGCTGGAACGATTGAAAATAAGCCAGCAATAATGATTGAAGAAAATGCTTTACTACAAGCAGAAAATTCAATAATAGAAGCTGAGCTAATCGAAGAAAATACAAACCCAGCGTCTGTGAAAAATGATGTTGTACTTGCCGAGCAAACAGAAGAAACCATTGCAATTCAAAGCATTGAAGAATCTGAAATAGTCGAGGGGAATCTTACTGATACATTGGTCATTTCTGATGTTGAAGCTATAGAAAATGAAGTTAGTCCTCCAAAGCCTATTCATGTTTACCAAAAACCAACGGATGAATTTTTAGAGCCGCCTGAGGAAAAAACACAAGATACAGAGTGGATGGAGCAACAAGGGGACACACTAGTTGAAGCACTATCTTATTTCCAAGTGTCAGCACAAATTGAATCGATTATGCAAGGTCCAGCGGTAACTCAATTTGAAATTACAGTAAGTCATGGTACGAAGGTAAGTAAAATTCGTAACTTAGCAGATGATTTGAAACTTGCTTTAGCTGCAAAGGACATTCGAATTCAAGCACCGATTCCAGGAAAAAGCTCTATCGGAATAGAAATTCCTAACCGAGTATCTCGTGCTGTTCGTTTATCGGAAGTGACTAATAGCGCTTCTTTCCTCGACTCCGATTCACCACTAGAAGCTGCATTAGGTCTAGACTTAACAGGGAAGCCTGTGACGATTGATTTACGTAAAATGCCACATGGCTTAATTGCCGGGGCGACTGGTTCAGGTAAGTCTGTTTGTATCAATTCTATTTTGGTTAGTTTATTGTATAAAGCTGCACCACATGAATTAAAACTAATGCTGATTGATCCAAAAATGGTAGAGCTTGCTCCGTTCAATCATATTCCTCATTTAGTCAGTCCGGTCATTACGGATGTTAAGGCTGCAACAGCAGCGTTAAAATGGGCCGTAGAGGAAATGGAACGACGTTATCAGTTATTTGCTCATGCAGGTGCACGTGATATTACACGTTATAATGCTTTAGCAGATAAAAATAATGAGCATAGTTTAAAATTACCGTATATTTTAATTGTCATTGATGAGTTAGCAGATTTAATGATGATGTCGCCTGCTGATGTCGAGGAAGCGATTTGTCGTATTGCTCAAAAGGCACGTGCTTGTGGTATACATTTAATTGTTGCAACACAAAGACCTTCTGTAGATGTTATTACAGGTCTTATTAAATCCAATATCCCTACACGAATTGCCTTTGCGGTATCTTCACAAATCGATTCGCGTACAATATTAGATGGGCAAGGAGCGGAGCGATTATTGGGACGAGGCGATATGCTATATTTAGGTAATGGCATGTCTGCACCAGTACGTTTGCAAGGGACGTTTGTTACAGATGACGAAATCGAATCGATTATCGATCATGTTCGTGAGCAAGGCGAACCAGATTATATATTCGACCAAGA
Source organism: Lysinibacillus sp. NPDC097162 (assembly GCF_044762185.1). NCBI lineage: Bacteria > Bacillati > Bacillota > Bacilli > Caryophanales > Bacillaceae > Lysinibacillus > Lysinibacillus sp. NPDC097162. The sequence continues at coordinate 93,193 of NZ_JBIWDT010000003.1, forward strand.
AGAACTTTTAAAGAAATCAGAAGTTTCGGCAGAGCAAGATGATCTGTTTGAGGATGTTTGCCGTTTTGTGTATGAGCAAGGTGGGGCCTCTACATCTCTTATTCAACGGAAGTATCATATTGGGTATAATCGTGCTGCACGATTAATTGATATGTTGGAATCGCATGGTTTTGTGTCGGAGGCAAGAGGCAGTAAACCACGTGAAAGCTATATTACCGAGCAAGATTTAATTGCTATGTTTGAATAAGAATTGCATTGTTTTCGTAAAGATTATCTTACTTTCGTCAAAATTAGTTTTTTTAGAAAAGTTGCACATTTATCCTTGTGCATAAATAGTGCTATAATAGACAAGATGTTTTAACATAGTACGTATTTTTCTGTACGTGTAAAGGTATTAATACCTAGTGCAAAATACGATACACCTAATAGATGATAGATGGGATTTTGTATTTCCCGGGGGGTTTAATTAATGACAGTTTTTCATTTCACAGGCATTAAAGGTTCTGGCATGAGTTCGCTTGCACAAATCTTATTTGATGCTGGTGAACAAGTACAGGGCTCAGATATTGATAAATATTTCTTTACGGAACAGCCGTTGCGTGAACGAAATATTCCAATTTTCACATTTAATGCGGATAATATTAAAGAAGGTATGACAGTAATTGCAGGGAATGCTTTTCCTGATGACCATCCTGAATTAGTTCGAGCACGAGAAATCGGTGTTGAAATTATTCGTTATCACAAATTTCTTGGTGAGTATATTGGCAATTACACATCGATTGCCATTACTGGCGCACATGGTAAAACTTCTACAACGGGCTTAATGGCAAATGTTGTAGGCGGCTATAAACCAACTTCTTATTTAATCGGGGATGGTACAGGTGCAGGCCATGAAAATGCTAACTTCTTTGTGATGGAAGCGTGTGAATATCGTCGACACTTTTTAGCGTATAATCCTGATTATGCGGTGATGACAAATATTGATTTTGACCATCCAGATTACTTTGCGAATATTGAAGATGTGTATGCAGCCTTCCAATCACTTGCATTACAAGTGAAAAAGGCGATTATCGCATGTGGCGATGATGAACATCTACAACGTATTCAAGCGAAAGTACCTGTTGTTTATTACGGGTTTGGAGCTGAAAATGACTTTGAGGCACGTAATGTTGAAAAAACAACTGAAGGCACAACATTTGATGTTTTTGTGCGCAATGAATTTTATAGTACTTTCTTTATCCCATTATTTGGCGACCATGCAGTGTTGAATACATTAGCTGTTATTACACTTTGCCAATATGAGGGTATTTCATCTGAAATTATTCAAGAACGTTTAAATACGTATAAAGGTGTAAAAAGACGTTTCACAGAATCGAATATTGGGGATCATGTTTTAATCGATGATTATGCGCACCATCCAACAGAAATTCGTGCAACGATTCAATCGGCTAGACAAAAATATCCTGATCGTGAATTAGTAGCGATATTCCAGCCTCATACATTCACGCGTACCCAAGCGTTTTTACAAGACTTTGCAGACAGCCTTAGTCTGGCTGATACAGCATACTTATGCGATATATTTGGTTCTGCAAGGGAAACACAAGGTGCACTTTCAATTCAAGATTTAGCTTCTCTTATTGACGGAAGCGCTGTAATTACTACAGAAGGTATTGATGTGTTAACAAAGCATAAAGATGCAGTATTTTTATTTATGGGTGCTGGCGATGTTCACAAGTTCCAAGATGCCTTTGAAGATGTACTTAAAAGCAACGAAACAGCTTAATCCGCAAGGAATAAGCTGTTTTTTCTAAAATATGAGAAGGATTTAAGTTTTATTTGTCGAAGATAAGGTAAGTAATAGTATACAGAGAGAAATTATTACTAGCAGGAGGTCTATTTATGGAAGTTATTTTGTATATTGCAGCAATAATAGCAGCGATCGGTTTTTTATTTTTATGTGTGAGCGTCGGTATGACGTTATTTTCACTCAAGTCAATTCTTAACAGTTTATCTGGCACATTAGCAGGCATTGAGAAACAAATGGAAGGGATTACACGCGAAACGACTTCTTTGTTAATTAAAACAAATAGCTTAGCCGAGGATATTCAACAAAAATCTGAACAGTTAAATACTGTTGTTCATGCGGTGAAAGGAATGGGTGACTCTGTAAATGGTTTAAATGCTTCAGTACAGCAAATTACGTCATCGATTTCAAAAAGTGTTGAACAGAATGAAGAAAAAATTGCGCAAGTTGTTCAATGGAGTAATGTCGCAATGGGCATTGCAGATAAATGGAAGAAGCGTAAAGTGATTGAGCAGGCACCAGGGATAATGCCTGAGGACGTATATAGTTTTGAGGAAGTTCAGGCGGACAAGCCGAAAAGAAAATGGGGTCGCAAAAAATAATTATTATTTAGCAGGTGCTTTCTTTATGCCAGCTGAATATAAATAAAGCCTTAGGCAATTTTTATTGTATGACACGTACAAGTGGAAATACATACGTCTAGGCGCATTAGATTATAAAATGGGAGGAATTGTCCATGACTACACAAAAGCCAAACTTTAACGAAGTGAAAGAACAACAACTAGAAAGTACATTGCCACAGCTTTATAATTCGCAGGATTCGATCTATGAAGAGGAGCGTGTAAATATGAAAGATTTCGTCATTGGCGCTTTAGTTGGGGGTATAGTGGGTGCAGCTGCAGGTTTACTATTAGCTCCGAAATCAGGGAAAGATTTACGTAGTGATGTGGCAGTGCAAGCTGTTAATTTAAAAGATAAAAGTGCTGATTTATCATCAACAGCTAAGGATAAAACAGTGCAATTATCTAAACAAATTCAAGAGCAATCTTCGCAATTGGTAGAAAAAGTTAAGACGCTTAAGACTGCAAAAGCACCAACTGTTTTTGATGATGGCACTGTCTCTTTCGAAGGGGAAGAGCCGCTTGAGGACTTTATTGATGATGCTAAATCAGAACAAGAAGAAGTTCCAGAAAAAACAGAACAAACTGATGAAGATAAAGCACAAGAGGTTCGTGCTTAAAGTAAAAAAGCTGTAACTAAAAGAAAAAGTGTTAGATTGATTACAATCAATCTAACACTTTTTTTCTATGCCGTTGTTTTACGACAATTGCTTTTCGTGGGCACATTACATTGTAAGCTACAACCCTCGGATTGCCTGCGTCTTACGCTGTGTACGTTCTGAGCAGGAGTTACCGCCTTCGCAACCAACAACTAGCGAAATACCTTTTTATAATGATAAAGATGCATCTTCAAGGACTATTTCAAGTTGGTCGCCACCGAAGATTTCTGTATCAAATGTTGCGAGTTGTCCATTACGCAGAATCGTAAAATTACCTTTAAATGTTGTAGGTAGTTGCCAATTTGAAAAGCGGAAAACATCCTGGTAAATCCAAGGACTTCGATCTTTTTCATGAATGGCAATTGTCGCACCGTTGGGAACGGTTGAGAGTGGTGAAACAACTGCCTGGTTAACAACCATTTCATTCGTTGTTTTTTTCAGCTCTAATAGCTCCTGTTGGAAATGTATGATGATTTTATCCTCAAGTAAAACATTCATATGGTCAGCTATTCGCTGTACAGTTGGTAACGACGGTTGCGAAAAGGTAATGATATCGTTATGTTGAACAGCAAATGACAGTTTACCAGGTTTACCGTTAATGAGTAGTTGTGCGGAACAAGCTGGTAAATATAATGGCTTTCCATCTACATGAACAACAAAAGATTCGAATTGCTTTAACAAATTATTATTGTTAGTAGATTTAAATATATCCTCTACCGTTTCAGCTATTTCAAACGCGATAATATCACGATCGTTTAACATAGTATCCATTGATACAGGGGAACCATTGACAGTAATTTTTGGTTCGATAACATACTTTGTTTCTTGAATTGTTACTGTTTTAGTTACCGCTTGATCCACAATATCTTTTACTGTAGCAGTGGCTGGATGACCATCTTGACCTTCTATTAACTGAATGGCATCGCCTGTTTTAATAATTGTTTTTGTAGAGGCTTGTTGACCATTTACTAAAATTTTTGCTGGTTGACCGTGACCTCCAGGTATGAAAATATCTTGTCCGTTAACACTAATAGATAATCCATGGCCTGGCTTGCCATATAATTGTTTAGCCCGAATATTTGCAGCTAAAAATGCATCTCCAACTGTCATTTCTTTTAATTCAAAAAGACGTACAATTTGTTCATTTACTGTTAAGCTCATATATTGTATCGGCATTTTCTTTGCAGCAATTGCGATGCCAATGGGTGTTACGAGCTCAGGAGATGCTTTAATATGCTCTTCCTTTGTTAAATTTTGAATGGCATCGACACCGCGTACGGCAATTCGGTTTGCTGGTAAATCCAGTACTAAGCCAATCTCCGTTGTAAGATTAGGTGTTAAACTACCACCACCAACGAGCATTACAGCTTTTGGGGCAGTCCGATTATTAAGGCGCAATATTTCTTCTCCAATAGCCTTCGCAAGTTGTTTAACAGCAGGCTCAATGGCTGTAAGTACTTCTGATTTTGGATAGTATTGGTCAAAGCCTAAAATATCTTGTATTAAAATTTCCTCAGCACAGTGCAGTTGACGTTTTGCTTCTTCAGCCACTGGGAAATCAAGTAAATAATGGTCGCTGAGCGCCTCTGTAATTTCATCACCTGCTGTTGGCACCATACCGTATGCAACTACTGTACTTTTATCGGTAATGGCAATATCTGACGTACCAGCTCCAATATCGACAAGTGCAACATTTAGACGGCGCATTGTAGGTGGTATTAGAACATTGATTGCAGCAATAGGCTCTAGTGTTAGAGCACCCATTTCTAAATTTGCACGTTTTAAGGCAGCGATAAGAGATTCAACTACAACACGTGGAAGGAAAGTTGCAATGACTTCAATTTGTGCTTCGTCACCTTGCTGATCAAGAAGGCTACCAATTTCTTCACCATCTAAACGATAATAAAGAACAGAATAGCCAACGCAATAATAGTGACTCGTTTTGGCATCCTCTTTATGCTGTAGGAGCTGTTGCTGTGCCTGTTGAACTGCCTGCAATTCTAAACGGCTAATATCTTCTTCAGTAAATATGGGGCGGTTACGAATATTAATGGTCACGCTTGCCTGCTCTGTTTTTAATGAACGACCTGCAGCAGCGACACTTACTTTTGATAAGGGCCCATGCTTGTCTTCGAGCTCTTGTTTAATTACATTAATTAATTCAGCCACATACATGACATTATGTATTTGACCATCTACCATGGCCCGTTCTTTGTGTTCTTTTACTAAAATATCTTGTACATGAAAATGATCATTATCTTCCTCTAAAATAATGCCAACAACAGAACGTGTACCGATATCAAGTGCAAATAATTTTGAACTCAATGTAATCGCTTCCTTCCTTGAAATAACTCAAAATAATTTAGCGAGTTGAAGCGCTAAATTAAAAATGCGTGACATTCTGAACAACATTGATTATAATGATGCTAATATCTAAAAATGTAACATACATTTCAGAGTTCTGAAAGTGTCTGTCATGGGGAGAGGAGCAAGAAGCATGAGCCAAAAAGATTTAGAAAGCTTACGTAGTCAGATTGACGGATTAAACTTAGAAATTCTTCGTCTAATTAACGAACGTGCAGCTGTAGTAGATGAAATCGGTAAAATTAAAGAAAAACAAGGTGTTAATCGCTATGATCCATTACGTGAACGACACATGCTTGATCTAATTAAAGAACACAATAACGGTCCGTTAAACCAAATGACGGTTGATTATATTTTTAAACAAATCTTTAAAACAGCTTTAAAACAACTTGAAGCTGATAAAAAGAAAGAATTACTAGTTTCACGTAAGAAGAAATCAGAAGATACTGTCATCAATATTAATGGTGAACTAATCGGCCAAGGAAAACCATCCTTCGTGTTTGGTCCATGTGCTGTTGAATCATACGAACAAGTAGCAGCAGTTGCTGCATCTATTAAAGCTAAAGGTGAAAAGTTAATCCGTGGCGGTGCTTACAAACCTCGTACTTCTCCTTATGACTTCCAAGGTCTTGGTTTAGAAGGGCTTAAAATTTTAAAGCGTGTATCTGAAGAATATGGTTTAGGTGTTATTACGGAAATTGTAACACCGGGTCATTTAGAAGAAGCACTTGATTATATTGATGTTATCCAAATCGGTGCTCGTAATATGCAAAACTTCGAGTTATTAAAAGCAGCGGGTGCAACGAACAAACCAGTATTATTAAAACGTGGTTTAGCAGCAACGATTGACGAGTTCATTCATGCAGCAGAATACATTATGTCTAAAGGGAATGAAAACATCATCCTTTGTGAGCGTGGTATTCGTACTTACGAAAAAGCAACGCGTAACACATTAGACATTTCAGCAGTACCAATTTTAAAACAAGAAACACATTTACCAGTATTCGTCGATGTAACACACTCAACAGGTCGACGCGACTTACTATTACCATGTGCGAAGGCAGCAATTGCAATCGGCGCAGATGGTGTAATGGCTGAGGTGCATCCAGATCCATCTGTAGCACTTTCAGATTCACAACAACAAATGGATATTCCAACATTTGATGCATTCTACGAAACGCTACAAAAATTCATGAAGAATCACGAAATTCACGCATAATATTTTCACACCGCTTGCGCAATAAGCAGGCGGTGTTTACTATATCGTGACAAAAAAATGTCTATAATAGTACTATTTGTACTTGGTATTTCATTTCATGTATGTACTCTTCTTGAAAATGGGGCGAAAATTATCGTATGATAAGGCTATAAAAGGAAAAAGGGAGGCACGTACGATGACTGTTACAATTTATGATGTTGCACGAGAAGCGAATGTTTCGATGGCAACCGTTTCTCGTGTAGTCAATGGTAACCAAAATGTAAAACCAGCAACACGAAAAAAAGTATTAGAAGTAATTGAACGATTAGAATATCGTCCGAACGCAGTAGCGCGAGGGTTAGCAAGTAAGAAAACTACAACAGTTGGCGTGATTATCCCAGATATTGCAAATAATGTTTACGCGGAGCTGGCACGTGGTGTAGAGGATATCGCTACAATGTATCGCTACAATATTATTCTTGCCAACTCAGATCAACATGAAGATAAAGAGCTACAGTTGCTAGATACAATGCTAGGTAAACAAGTGGACGGTATTGTGATGATGAGTGATGAAGTAACAGAGAAAATGCAACAAACGATGGATCATTCACCAGTACCAATTGTTCTTGCGGGTTCTGTAGATGAATCACAAACAATTGCCACTGTTAATATTGATTACTTTCAGGCAGCTTATGAAGCAATTTCGTTACTGATTCAAAACGGTCATACACGAATTGGCTTTGTAACAGGTCCTCTTACTTATACGATTAATGGTAAATTTAAGCTTGAAGCTTATAAAAAAGCACTGCAAGATGCAGGGTTAAGTATAGATGAATCACTAATTGCTGCAGAGGAATCTAGCTATGATATGGGCTTAGAGGCTTGGGAAATATTATCTGCCCTTGAAAACCCTCCAACGGCTTATTTTGCAGGAAGTGATGAACTTGCAATCGGTTTGATTCATGGTGCACAAGATGCTGGTAAAAATGTACCTGAGGATATCGAGGTCATCAGTTTTGAAAATTCTAAGTTAGCTCGTATGGTTCGCCCACAGCTTACAAGTGTAGCATTACCGCTATATGATATCGGGGCAGTAGCGATGCGATTATTGACGAAGCTTATGAATAAAGAGCCTGTAGAGGACGAAAAGGTAGCGGTTATATTACCACACCGTATTGAACATCGCCAATCAGTTAAAAGCAAATAAGAAAAAACACGTAAATCTAATTTTATGATTTGCGTGTTTTTTTATGTGAAAATGTGTGCTTCAGTAAAGGTTGTTGTCCGCTATGGCGAACGCTTTCCGCAAGGCACAAGAAGTAAGCCGCAACCGTCGCTGTCGCGTCTTACTTCTTGTGCTGTTCCTGTAGGTGTCTACGTGGATTAACTATACTAGTAATGCTATGAAAATTCAGAATTGTTTGCGTGCCTGGCACCGCTAAGCACCCGCTAGCTACGCTTTTCTGTGCGGATAATATGTAACGCTTTTTCTAACATTTGCGCGTTCTTTTCTTCAATTTCAGCTTTTCTAGGGATTGGCTCATAGAGTGGGTTAGGATCTTCCCATGTTGGGATAAAAGGAACGGGCGCTTCTGGCTGCCAACGGTCTAACCATGCTTGTGGTAAGGCACCTGTTGGTATTTTTTGATCTGTCATTTCTAGCCATAGCATTGACCATGCCCTTGGCACAACACGCCATATATCGTAACCACCACCACCAACTGCAATCCATTTTCCATCGCAATATTCGTGTGCAAGTTTATGTGCAAGCTTTGGAATTTCTCTATAAATATTCATTGTTCCGTATAAATGTGTTAATGGATCAAAATAATGTGCATCTGCACCGTTTTGAGTTAAAACAACATCTGGTTTGAAAAATTCAAAAACTTCACGCATAGCTTTTTCATATATTTCTAAGAAACTTTCATCCTCTGTAAATGCATCAATAGGAAAGTTAAAAGAAGTACCATAACCTTGCCCATTGCCGCGCTCTGTTATATTACCCGTCCCAGGGAATAAGTAGCGACCTGTTTCATGAATTGATAATGTACAAACATTCGGGTCTTCGTAGAAACTCCATTGTACACCGTCACCATGGTGTGCATCAGTATCAACATAGAGTACACGTGCATTGTACTTTTCCTGTAAATAGCGAATGGCAACGGTACTATCATTATATATACAAAAACCGGAAGCACGTCCGCGGAAACCGTGATGTAGTCCACCGCCAAGATTTAGTGCATGCTGAGCCTTTCCTTCCATTACACAATCAACAGCGGTTAATGTACCTCCGACAAGCTGCGCACTTGCTTCATGCATATTTTCAAAGATAGGTGTATCTTCTGTGCCTATACCATAGCTTGCACATTGTGCCTCGCTCAGCTTACCATGGCCTGCATTTTTTACGATTTCAATGTATTTCGGATCATGTGCAAGCAAAAGTTCTTCTTCCGTGGCAATGCGTGCAGGAATGATGTCGACATCATCGAGCGCTCCAATATTTTTAAGTAAATCCATCGTTAGCGTCAAGCGTTTGTGATTGAAAGGATGCGTATCTGAAAATTTATATCCGAGTTGCTCTGGCGAATAAACAAAGACAGCCTTTTTCATTATAAAGAAACACCTGGTAAATTAGGCCATAGCACGTCGAATCCTTCTTGACGAAGATCTTCAATGATAGCAAGTGGGTTTAATGTTTTTACTCGGACGCTTAAAATTTTATTTTGTGTATTTTCAGAATCAGGATATACTAGAACGCTTTGGACATTTGCATGATGGAGATTGAAAATTTTAGTAATTTCAAATAAGACTCCTGGTGTATCGCTAACTCGGATTTCAATTTTGGAGCCAGGTTCAGTGGCACCAGTTAGTTCTATATATGTGTAGAGTAAATCAGTTGTTGTTACAATGCCTACTAGTTTTCCACCAGAGACGATTGGTAAACAGCCTATCTTTGCTTCATAAAAAGTTAATGCTACTTCTTCTACAAAATCAAGTGGATGGCCAACAAGTGGGTTTTTAATCATTATTTCTTCTACCATCGCACTAAAGACTGGAGAATTAGGTTCGTCTTTCAATGAGGAAGGCAAAGCTTCTTTAATATCGCGCTCCGTAATAACACCTAGAACATGACGTTCATTATCGATGACAGGTAAATGACGAACTTTTTTCTCGCGCATCAATTTCAACGCTTCTAAAACAGTGTTTGTCGGAGCCAATGTGTAAGGCTCATCATTCATAATTTCTTCAACAATCATATACTCATCCCCTTTGTGTTGGTTTTAATACATGAAGCGATTTCTAAAACGAAGTCTGTCGAATCTTTCCATTGTTTCAGGGGGCACTCGTTTGCCCTCTCGTGCCATAAGGCAGTTAGCAGGATGAGATGTAATTTCCGGATCATCTGTAGCAAAATATTCGAAGCCAACTGAACTCATCATCCGCTCCATCATTTTGCGGTAATCCCATACATTTAATCCTGTACCTTTTAAGTCCCAATGCCAATAATATTCGGTTGTTATAACAAGGTAGTCCTCCATTTCATCCCCCATGAAGGACACAGCTAACAAGGCTTTACCAGCCCCTGTTCCGCGATAGTCTGGAATGACCTCAATAGCACCTAATTCAATCATATTGTCGATTCTGTCCTCTGCCCACCGTTCAAGCGGATCAGGATATAAATAGGTGACGTAGCCTACAATAATGTCGTTATTTCGGATAATAATAATACGGCCTTCAGGAAGCCCAGCGATTTCTAAGATGGCTTGCTGTTGTTGCTTAGGGGGTCTAAAGGCAACTAATCCCTCGTGGAATGAATATGTAGCTAATTTTTCTGGAGGAACAGGTCCTTCCACATAAACAGTACCATGCTTTGTCTCCTTTGTAACAGAAAAAAAAGTCTTTTTGTGTTCCATAATTACACCACCTGAGTTTAATAATTCCATTATAGCTGATTTAAAGCTGAAAAACGCTTAAATTTACGAAATATAACTACATTTTTGGAAAAATAAAAATATTGAGACATTCTGGTTAAATTCGTGTAAAATAGATTTATATTGCAACTGTTATTTAACAGATAAATGTTGATGTATTAAGCATTGTTCATATTACAACTACATAAACTGTTCTATAACAATTGCTACATAACGTATTTGTCTTTGGAGAAAGTGGCGAATTTTAATATCATTCAGTAGCTGTTTTATATGGCGAAATTGTTTCAATTGCCATTATTTCACTTAATTTTCCAAAAGGGGATGGATGCTCACTTTTTTATCCTTTATAGGGGGCTTCAAGAGAAGATTATTGCATAAGCAAAGTGGAACGAATTGGCAGGCAGCTACGATTACGTTGAGGCGTAATTGCGGGGGATATCGTGAGTACGATTTGAAATTTGCTTACGAATGTACTAAAGCCAAAAAAGGAAGGGGTAATTTCATGGGGATGAAAACAATGGAGAAATTAAAAGCAATACCAGGGCAGTACAACCTGCCAAATTATGAGGAGGTAGCAACAACTCATGATTGGGCAGAAACAGAAAAGGCATTTAGTTGGCATGAAACAGGATTAGTGAATATGGCTTATGAGGCTATTGATCGCCATACCGAAACATCTCGGAAAAATAAAGTAGCATTGTATTATAACGATGGAAAGCGCAAGGAAGCATACTCTTTTAATGAAATGAAAAGGTTGACGAACAAGGCAGCAAATGTTTTTAAATCAGCGACAAACATTGAAAAAGGAGATCGGTTATTTATTTTTATGCCTCGTTCACCAGAGCTTTACTTTTCTTTATTAGGTGCTTTAAAAATGGGCGTTATTGTAGGACCATTGTTTGAAGCATTCATGGAAGGGGCAGTGTATGATCGTCTTTCTGATAGCGATGCGAAAGTGCTAGTAACAACACCTGAATTACTAGAGCGAGTTCCATTAGATAAATTGCCAAACTTGCAACATGTATTTTTAGTAGGGTCCGATATAGAAGAAACGCCACAAATTTTAGATTTTAATAAGCGCTTGAAAGAGGCTTCTGCTAAGTTTGACATCGAGTGGATGGACCGCGAGGACGGTATGATATTACATTATACTTCAGGTTCGACAGGTGCTCCAAAAGGTGTTTTACATGTTCATAATGCAATGATTCAGCAATATCAGTCGACACAATGGGTACTTGATTTGGGTGAAAATGATATTTATTGGTGTACGGCTGATCCAGGTTGGGTAACGGGGACATCCTATGGAATTTTTGGCCCGTGGTTAAATGGTGTGACAATGCTTATTGTTGGTGGAAGATTTTCGCCACAAGCATGGTATCAAGCGATTGAGGATTATAGTGTAACAGTTTGGTATAGTGCGCCAACTGCATTCCGTATGTTAATGGGGGCTGGTAGTGGAATGCTGGAAAATTATGATTTGTCATCATTGCGTCATGTATTATCTGTTGGCGAGCCACTTAACCCTGAAGTTATCCGTTGGGGTAGTGAGGAGTTAGGACATCGCATTCATGATACTTGGTGGATGACCGAAACAGGTGCACATATGATTTGTAACTATCCGAGCATGGATATTAAGCCTGGATCAATGGGCAAGCCATTACCAGGTGTTCACGCGACAATTGTAGATGATGCGGGTAATGAAGTTCCTCCATTTACAATGGGTAACTTAGCTGTACGTCGTGGTTGGCCAGCCATGATGCGTCAAATTTGGGGTAATCCAGAGCGTTATGAATCATATTTCTTAAAAGGTGAGTGGTATGTGTCTGGTGACTCAGCTTATATGGATGATGAAGGTTATTTCTGGTTCCAAGGTCGAGTGGATGATGTCATTATGACAGCAGGTGAACGAGTTGGACCATTCGAGGTTGAAAGCAAGCTACTAGAACATCCAGACGTAATAGAGGCTGGGGTTATCGGGAAACCAGACCCTGTACGCGGTGAAATTATTAAAGCATTTGTATCTTTACGAGAAGGCGTGGAGCCATCGGATGCTTTAATTGAGGATATTCGCGAGTTTGTGAAAAGGGGCTTATCAGCTCATGCGGCACCGAGAGAAATTGAATTTAAGGAAAAGCTGCCGAAAACACGCAGCGGTAAAATTATGCGTCGCGTGTTAAAAGCATGGGAGTTAGATTTGCCAACTGGAGATCTTTCCACGATGGAAGACTAATGGCATTCAACGTGTAATTTATTTTTATTCAATATATGCATCTAAAGAAGGTAGGAATTCATTCGGTTATCGAAAGGGTTCCTACCTTCTTTTTCTTGATTTACAATAGAAACTATGGATTTTGAACAATTGTAAAAGAAGATTGAGAAAATAATATAAATAAATAAAAATTCAGTTGACTTAATAAATATGCAGACGTATACTATTTTTAACTTATTTTAGAGGTGAGTGTAATGAAAGTAGGAATTGTTGGAGCAACAGGATATGGAGGATTGGAGCTTATCCGCTTTTTACATAATCATCCGGCGGTGGAGCACATTGATCTTTTTACATCTTCTGAAGAAGGTGTCGTTTTTTCTACAAAGTTTGGACATTTAGTTACGATTACAGATTCGCCATTGCAAAAAATAGATTATGAAACATTATCGAAAATGGATGTAGTATTTGCTAGTACGCCTTCAGGTGTGACAAGTGAACTGTTACCACCTTTAGTTGGAAAAGGTCCGAGGTTAATTGATTTATCAGGGGATTTTCGATTAAAGAATCCAGTTAGCTATGAAGAGTGGTACGGAAAAAAGGCTGCTCCATTAGAAATTATTCAGCAAAGTGTGTATGGCTTAACTGAATGGAATGCTCATAATGTGAAAAATGCTTCACTGATTGCGAACCCAGGATGTTATCCAACAGCGGTTCTGCTTTCGTTATTACCTTTGTTAAAAGAGAGACTAATAGATTCTAATTATCTCGTGATTGATGCAAAAAGTGGCATTTCGGGAGCTGGCAATAAACCATCGCAAACAACACATTTTAGTGAAGTGAACGAAAGCTTCTCCATATATAAGACAAATACGCATCATCATATTCCAGAAATCGAGCAAGCTATTTCAATGTTTGCTGGTGTAGATACTGCTATTACATTTAATACACATTTAGTGCCGATGACACGTGGAATTTTATCCACTGCATATGCGCCATTAATGCCAGGTATTACAGAGCATCAATTAGTCGCTTGCTTACAAGCAACATACGAAAACCATCCGTTTGTACGGGTTGTAACCGATGTTAATAGCCTTGCTACAAACCGTGTGAAAGGCTCTAACTATTGTGATCTTTTCGTAAAAGTTGATCACCGTACAAACCGTGCAACGATTGTTGCTGTTATTGACAATTTAGTTAAAGGAGCAGCAGGGCAAGCGATACAAAATATGAATGTGCAATTGGATTTACCACAAACAACAGGCTTAGACGTCGTGCCGTTTTTTATTTAAGAACCCATTTAAGTGCCAGTCACCCAAACAATTTTGAATTTTCCTAATTGTTTTAGTGCCAGTCACTCTTATCCTGAGGAGGAATACGTTTATGACATTAACAGCATCAACGAACGTTATGAAAAAATTATCAAGTAAAAATATCGTTTCACCGAAAGGCTTTAAAGCAGCGGGTATCCATTGCGGATTAAAGCATAAGAAAAAAGATTTAGCTATTTTAGTTAGTGACGTACCAGCAAGTGTAGCTGGTGTATTTACAACAAATGCAGTTCAAGCAGCACCGTTAAAAGTAACGAAAGAAGTTGTCTACACAACAAAAAAAATACAAGCAATGATTGTAAACTCCGGTAATGCGAATGCATGTACTGGCAAGCAAGGTGTGAAAGATGCGCAAACAATGCAAGCTTTAGCAGCTGAAAAGTTAGGGATTTCTGCAAATTTAGTTGGTGTTTGCTCAACAGGTGTAATCGGAGAAATTATGAATATGGAGCCGGTTGCTAGCGGGATATCCCAATTAGAGCCGAAGGATAGCTTAGAGAGTGCAATCGATTTTGCGCAGGCAATTTTAACAACTGATACGGTTATGAAAAATACGAGCTATAGCACAATTATTGATGGTAAAGAAATTATTATTGCTGGTGTAGCAAAGGGATCAGGAATGATTGAACCTAATATGGCGACAATGCTAGGTTTTATTACGACAGATGCGAATATTGAATCGGATGTATTGCAAGAGGCGTTATCGGAAATTACAAACTTAACGTTTAATGCGATTACGGTAGATGGAGATACTTCGACAAACGATACGGTAGTGGTGATGGCAAATGGTGTAGCCGGCAATGAACTTTTAACATCTACGCATCCTGATTGGCATAACTTTTACTATACATTAAAAACTGTAGCAGAAGATTTAGCGAAAATGATTGCGAAAGATGGCGAAGGTGCAACGAAACTGATTGAGGTTGAAGTAGAAGGCGCCGTTTCAGATGATGAAGCACGTAAAATTGCGAAAACAGTTGTTGGTTCGCCACTTGTGAAAACAGCTGTATTTGGATGCGATGCGAACTGGGGACGAATTATTGCAGCGGTTGGTTATAGTGGCGCAACAGTTGACCCTGATAAAATTACAATTCAAATTGGTGGCGCAACAATGGTCGAAAATGGTGAACCGATTGCATTTTCTGAAGATGAGTTAATTCAAATTTTAAAAATGCATGAAGTAAAAATCTTTGTGTCACTTGGCATAGGCGAAGGCAAGGGGCATGCTTGGGGATGTGACTTAACGTATGACTACGTTCAAATCAATGCATCTTACCGCTCGTAAACGTATGGTTATTAAGCTCGGCGGCAGCACGCTTGAAGGCTTAAACGAGGCATTTTTTGAGAATTTTAAAAAACTACAAGATAGCGGAGTAGAACTGATTATTACGCATGGCGGGGGCCCTGCTATTAATCGCGAGCTTGCTGCAAGAAATATTGAATCACATGCATTAAATGGCATACGTGTAACAAGCGCGGCAGCTATTGACATTGTTCAGTCTACATTAATAGGGAATGTTAATCCTTCATTAGTGCATGAGTTAACAACAGCAGGAATTGCAGCAGTCGGGCTTAATGGCTTTGATGGTCAATTACTTGTAGCGGACTTTTTAGACAAGGAAACTTACGGCTTCGTAGGTGAGGTGCAATCAGTCAATACATCGTTGTTAGAAGCATTAATTACAGCTGGAATTGTCCCAGTAATAGCGTGTGTTGGGGCTAATCACACTGGGCAAGCGCTGAATATTAACGGAGATACAGTAGCGAGTGAAGTAGCGCTTGCTATTGGGGCAGAAAGTTTACTGCTTGTGACGGATGTTTCGGGTATCCGTATTCAAGATGAATATCAAACAGAAGTAACTCCGCCGTTAATAGCACAGTGGATAGAGGAAGGGCATATTTATGGTGGAATGATTCCCAAAGTACAAGGGGCAATCGAGTGTCTAAATGCAGGCATTCCATCCGTGCAAATTGTTGGAGACACATTAGTCGGCACAACGATTTTGCCGTAATGTAGTTATGTAATAAGTGGACGCCGTGCTGTGAAGGTGGTATCCATTAAAAATGAAGTTCAGGAGCTGATAATATGAGCGCTTTATTTGGAAACTATGGCAAACGTCGTGCCCAAATCGTTAAAGGGCAAGGGACTGTTGTGCAAGATAGTGATGGCAAAAAGTATTTAGACTTCACAAGTGGTATTGCCGTTGTTAGTCTTGGGCATGCGCACCCTGCTATCGTAAAGGCTATTCAAGAACAAAGTGAAACGCTTTGGCATATGTCGAATTTATTTGATATACCTGGGCAAGAGAAGGTAGCCCAAAAATTAGTTGCTAATACACATTTTACGTATGCCTTTTTCTGTAATAGTGGTGCGGAAGCTAATGAAGCGGCAATTAAGCTCGCTCGTAAGCATACAGGGAAACATCATATTATTACATTTGAAAAATCATTTCATGGTCGAACGTTTGGAGCAATGTCAGCAACTGGTCAAGGCAAGGTACATAACGGGTTCGGACCACTTGTTGATAAATTTACAATACTCCCATTCAATGACGTAAAGGCCCTTGAAGCAACGATAGACGATTCAGTTGCAGCCATTATGTTGGAAATGATTCAAGGTGAGGGCGGTGTTAATAGTGTATCGCCTGAATTTGCAGCAGCAATTGCAAAAATTTGTGAGGATAAAGGCATTTTATTGATTGTTGATGAAGTGCAAACAGGTATCGGTAGAACAGGAACGCGTTATGCATATGAACAAACAGTCTTGAAGCCGAATATCGTGACATTAGCAAAAGGTTTAGGTGGAGGGTTCCCAGTAGGAGGAATGTTAGGGACAGCTGAATTGTATGATACGTTTAGTCCGGGAACGCATGGTACTACTTTTGGTGGGAATCCTTTAGCAATGCGTGTTGCTGAAACGGTCCTTGATAACGTTTTTGAGCCAAGTTTTTTAGAAAATGTGCAAGAATTATCAACCTATTTTGTGAAGCAACTCCAAGCCAATTTACCGACAGGCTATACAGTACAAGGTCAAGGTTTATTACTTGGGATTGGTTGTGGCGATACGGAAGTAGCACCTTTCATTACAGCAGCGGAGGACAAAGGTTTACTTCTTGTAGGAGCAGGCCCAAATGTTATTCGACTTTTACCACCGCTTACGGTGTCTAAAACAGAGATTGACGAAGCAGTAGAAATTTTAAAAACGATTTTACAGTAGGTAGAATAAAAGAGTGTTACTAGAACCTAAAAAGAGAAAAAGTGTTAGATTGACTGCAATCAATCTAACACTTTTTTGTTGCCATTAATGTCCACTAAGGCGGTTGCTTTTTGCTCAGCGCACCGTAAGCCACAACTCTCGCTATTCTACGGAAATAATCTTTGTGCTGTTCTGAGCAGGAGTCACCGCCTCATAGCACACCTTTGTTCTCTTTCTGGCATTTTTTCGTTATGTCCCAGCCTAGTGTTACTAGGGTATAAGTTATTGTAGTTGTTTGACCAATTTGTTTACAAGGCTAGGAAGCCAAATGTTTAATTGACTAAATGTGAAGCCTGCTGCTTCTGCTTTTGCGTTTGACATATACCAATGATTTGGAACACCATAAGGCGATTGAGAATTTTCATCGCCGCCAATTAGCGAAACTTTTGCGAGTTTTCCTGTTTCCTTCTCAATTAATTCGAGTAACGCTTTCAATGAAATAGTACCAGATGCTGTCGCATTGTATGGCCCTTCAATTGGCGCAACGCCAGCAAAATATAAAAATGCTGCAGCTTCTTCATCCGAAATGAAACTCATTTTTGCATCAACATTCGGTAACGATATAGGTTGTTCATTTAAAATATGTTCTACGTGAAAATGTAAGCGACGCGTATAGTCGTGCTCACCAAGAACAATAGGGAAACGCACAGCGACAACAGGAAATGTTGCTTCTCTATAAAGGACAGCCTCTGCTTGACGTTTCCCTTCACCGTATGTGAAATCATTAATATCGCCCATACGAATCTCGTATTCATATGGATTAAAATCAGCTTCTGTTTTTATTTTTCCATCTGCATCATATGTAGCTAGTGTTGAGGTGAAGACTAGCTTTTTCGTCTTGTTCTTTAATATTTGCGCCATTTCATGTGCTTCATTTGGTGAATAACAAATATTATCGTAGACGACATCCCATGTTGTATCCGCTAATGCTTGTGTTAATGCGGGGACATCGTTGCGATCAACGGTAATTTGGTGAACTTGTTCTCCAAACGGGTTGCCACTTTGACCGCGAGTTAAAATTGTTACGTCATGTTTGTTTTGAAGGCAAAGCTCCACTAATTTTTTACCGAAAAAGCGCGTGCCACCTAAAACTAAAATTTTCATTTTACCTACCCCTTTGTTTAGTTGTCCTCTTAATAATGACAAAAAAATAGGCTTACTACAATTGAAATTTCATTGTAGTAAGCCTTGTATTATTCGGTTGATGGATCCGTTGGGGGTGTCGTACCTCCGTTATTGCCGGAACCATTGCCGTTATTAGAGCCGTTTCCATTATTTTCGGAACCATTGCCATTGTTAGAGCCGTTCCCATTATTGCCGGAACCATTGCCATTATTAGAGCCGTTCCCATTATTACCAGAGCCATTACCACCATTACCATTACCAGAGCCATTGCCGCCATTAGAACCGTTCCCATTATTGCCGGAGCCATTGCCGTTGTTAGACCCATTTCCGTTATTCCCATTTGCCGGTGGTATTGGAACAGTAGGTGTAGTTGGTTTTTCTTCATCGTCATCTTCTTCTGGTTTTGTATCACTGCCACCTGTTGAAACAACATTTGATTGTGGTGAAGTTAAACCTGTAATATCAACAGCAACGACTACATAAGCTTGTCCGCTAGCAACTGTCATACTTTGAGTAGCTTCTAGTACCGAAGAAACAAGCGTGTTCCCACCATTCGTTACATTATAAATTCGATAGCCAACTACATCGTTAGACGAGCCACTCCAAGATAGTGTATTGCCATTAATTGAAGCATTTACAGCTGCAGGCGCACTACCATCTGCTGGGAAATCGACTGCTGATACAGATGAATTGGATAGTGATGAATTTTTAGGTAGTAGACTTGCTGGATTCCCACCAAGTTTACCTAACATCCGTTTTATAAAGGCTTGGTTAATACCAGCACCACTAGCTTTTACAAACTCTGCTGGTGTATTTGGATGTGCATTATACGTTTTACCTTGAATTGTTACGACGCTTGATGAAGCTAAGCTGTCATCAGGTTGTGACGGTAAAAATACTTTCGCGTTAAATAAATCTGAGCGTACAAGTCCAGCACTAGCACAAGCCGCAGAAGGTGCAAGACCAGAAATACCACAAAACGAAGCAGTTACAACATTTTTTGGTGCCTTAAAGTTTGTAGGAGCATCAATTAATTTAGGATCTACATCGTACATAGAGTTCATTAATGTACCCCAAAGCTTGTTAATACGTACACTTGGCTGTAAATACGTATTATTAAATGCATAAAGTGAGCGTTGTTTATCGTAGCCCATCCATACACCAAGTGAAACATTTGGATTATAGCCAACTAACCACACATCATTATAGTTTTGTGAAGTACCTGTTTTAGCTGCAAAATCAGAAGAGAATTTTAACGTATTATTTGCAACTGTCCCTGTTCCTTTTGATAATACATCTCGCAACATATCTGTCACGATATAAGACGTTTCAGGGCTGAATACTTGTACAGGTTCAGCTTCATGTTGATAAATAAGATTTCCGTCTTGGTCTTCTATTTTTTCAATCATATAGGCATCAATAAATTGACCACCGTTAGCAAAAGTTGCAAATGCATTTGTATTTTCTTCAACAGTTGTCCCTTTTTGTAAAGCTCCAATACCTGTTGCAAGGTTTGTGTAATCTTCAGGTTTTAATTCTGAGAAGTCCATTTTTGCTAAATATTCAGCAGGACGTCTATTTAAAATATCGTTATATAAACGCAGTGCTGATATATTTTGTGAGTCAGCTAAAGCTTCTCGCGCAGGTATAAGACCACGTTCATCATTTGTAAGATAGTTGCTCGGACTCCAAGAACCAATTGAGAATTTTACGTCAACTAATGGACTACCTGCACCTATAACGCCATATTCAATCGCTGGCGCATATACGAGTAATGGTTTCATTGTAGAACCATTAGAACGGTAAGCTTTCGTAGCGTGGTTTAATTGATTCGTTTTAAAGTCACGACCACCTAGGAAACTTAAAATTCGTCCTGTGCTATTTTCTATTAAAATACTACCAACTTGTACAGGCATTTGAACATCAATTTCCTCACCCGTCACAGGGTCCTTGTCTTTGCCTGTATATGTTTGACCATAGTATTTAAAGTTATCAGCCGCTTTTTGCATGGCATCGAACATATCCTTGTTAATAGTGGAATAAATACGATAGCCTTTCGAACGAACGTCACGGTCCGCTAAAATTGAATACTTTTCTAGTAATTTTTCTTCTGTTTTTAAACGTTCTGGATCAACGCCATCTTCACTAGCTAGCTTTTCAGCAATAATTTGTTTCGCACGTTCTTCTAGCTCATACGTTAACCATGGATAACGATCTTCTGGACGTGCTTCTGGTGCACGGAAGTCGGCTGTTATATCGTAATTAAGCGCATCTTTATATTGTGTCTCGTTAATGTAGCCAGCTTCTTTCATACGATAGAGCACCGTTTTCATACGATCGATGCCTAATTGTAAAGCTTCTTCACTTTTTAGCACACCTGTATTAGTAAATGGTGTGTAAGTATAAGGTGCCTGTGGAATACCTGCTATGTAAGCGGCTTGAGGAAGCGTTAAATCCTTTGCTTTCACATTAAATATACCTTCAGCAGCTGTTTCAATACCTGCAATATTGCGTCCAGTTGAATTTCGACCGTAAGGAATAATATTTAAATATGCCTCTAATATTTCTTCCTTTGTCATAAAGTGCTCTAAACGCATTGCCAATAGCAATTCTTTTGCTTTTCGTTCATAGGAAACTTCATTTGTTAACACTTGGTTTTTAATAAGTTGTTGTGTTAATGTAGAGCCACCTGTTTGCGTAGCAGAGTTAGTTACGTCCTGTAGTAGCCCTCGAATAACGGCTTTAGGAACAATCCCATTATGCTCGCGGAAATATTCATCCTCTGTTGCGAGTACTGCATTAATTAAGTCTGGTGCAACAGCACTAAGAGATGTTTCACGACGTTCTAAATCAGTACGCAATTTCCCAATATAAATATTGTTGGCAAAATAAATTTCACTTGTTTCCTCATAGTTGAAAATAAGGTCTCTTAATTCTTCTTTAGAGCGCAATGGCTCCTCTTTTACAAGTGAGGCAAAATAGCCGGCGCCAACAGAACCAACAAATACTGTGCCTACCAATGCAAAGACTAAAAATAGTAAAAATAAGTTCCAGACTACGCTGCCTGAAATACGTAATGTCTTCATCCATTTTTGTTCGAGTAATTCATCGATCTTTGCATTGATTTTCTCAATCCAATCTTTCAAGGTATCGACCTCCTAAAATCTTGTTTATTATAGCATATAATGAATTGCCTCGAACATAGTTATTGACATTGAAAGAGAATCGTTTAGAATAATGCTTATAGTTTTCTAGTGATGAAGAGTTTGCAGTAGTGTCTATATTCCCTGTTTAGAGAGCCAGCGGTTGGTGAAAGCTGGTCATAATGTAGAGACGAATTACGTACTTGGAGCTTAGACGTGCGCGCCTGCGATAAAGGCGGTTGAATGAGAGGAAGATGGATGACATCTTCAAGCCGGGTGGTACCGCGTTAGTTATTAACGTCCCTGCATGCAATATTTTTGCGTGTAGGGACTTTTTTGTTTCTACTCGCTAAAGAAAAACATTTTAGGAGGAAGAAACAATGACAAACGAATTATTACAAGATTTAGAATGGCGTGGTTTGCTGTACCAACAAACTGACGCTGAAGGCATGGAAAAACTTTTAGCAGAACAGTCTGTTTCTCTTTACTGTGGTGTAGATCCAACAGCTGACTCTATGCACATCGGTCATATCGTGCCTTTACTAACGCTTCGTCGCTTCCAAAAAGCAGGCCACCGTCCAATTTTACTTGTTGGTGGTGCAACAGGAATGATTGGGGATCCATCTGGTCGCTCTGAAGAACGTCAACTTCAAACAGTGGAGCAAATTGACAAAAACGTGCAAGCTATTCGAGGCCAATTAGAACGCATTTTTGAATTTGCAGAGGATGGAAATGGAGCGCAACTTGTTAACAACCGTGACTGGATTGGAAATATTAGTACAATTGAATTTTTACGTGATTACGGGAAATTAATTAATGTTAATTACATGTTAGCAAAGGATACGATTGCTTCACGTCTTGATACAGGTATTTCATTTACAGAATTTGCTTACACATTAATTCAAGGTATTGATTACAATCATTTATACAACAACTACAACTGTCGCATTCAAGTGGGTGGTTCAGACCAATGGGGTAATATTACAACTGGTTTAGAAGTAATTCGTAAAACACATGAAGAAGAAACAAAAGCATTCGGTATTACGATTCCATTAGTAACAAAAGCAGATGGTACGAAATTCGGTAAAACTGCTGGTGGTGCAGTATGGTTAGATAGTAAGAAAACATCTCCTTACGAGTTCTACCAATTCTGGATTAACGCTGCTGATGCGGACGTTATTAAATATTTAAAAATCTTTACGTTCTTAACACGTGAAGAAATTGATGCGTTAGCTGCATCTGTCGAAGAAGAACCACATTTACGTAAGGCTCAAAAAGCTTTAGCGGAGGAAATGACACGCTTAATACATGGTCAGGAAGCATTAGATCAGGCTATTCGTATTACGGCTGCACTATTCTCTGGCGATTTAAAAGCTCTGTCAGCTGAGGAAATGAAGGATGCATTTAAAGATGTTCCTTCTATTGAAATGGGGAAAGAAGCGAAAAACATCGTGGATTTACTTGTGGAAGCTGGGATTTCATCTTCAAAACGTCAAGCTCGTGAAGATGTAACAAATGGTGCAATTAGCGTGAACGGTGAAAAAATTACGGATTTAGAATATATCGTTGATGAAAAAGATCGTTTAGAAGATGCATTTAGCATTGTGCGCCGCGGTAAGAAAAAATACCATATGGTGAAATTCGGATAGATTGGGTGCCAGTCACTCACACAATTCTCACACAATTCAACATCCCCTCGATATCGAGGGGATGTTTTCATTTTTAGCATTCTAAAAAGCTTGGCAGAGCTATATGCTGATAGCTTTGAGGGTGTAGAAGCTGAGCCAGTTTTAGTGCGCCCTCAACGAGACGAGGCGATGGACGACAGTACAACCATTCTTCCATTACGTGGACATGCTGTTTTTGAACTGCCTGAAGTTCGTTGGCATGTGGACGTTTCAATAAATGAGCTGGTTTAATGCGTGCAAAGGCAACACCGACCCATGCCATTAAAATATAATCAGGATTACGTCGTACGATTTCTTCCCAGTCTGTTTGGACATTTGCTAACTCGATATCGCGAAAAAGATTTTGTCCACCTGCAAGATTGCTAATTTCAGTTAACCAATTGACCTTTCCAGGCGTAAAAATAGGATTTGGCCACCATTCCCAATATAGTGTTGGTTTTTCTTGAATAGTTTGTGCAATCGTTTGAAGCTGTTCGATAAAGTGCAAATATTCCTCAGAAATCTTTTTAGCATGTTCCTCTACTCCACAAGCAACACCTAATGTTATGAGGTCCTGCGCAATTTCATTTAGCGAGTTGGCATTAAAGACGATGTGGGGAATGTTTCTTTCCTGTAATGCCTCTATATTTTTTTCCATGCCAGGTACACTTAACGAGGCAAGTACTAAGTCTGGCTTTAGTGCCTCTAGTGCATCCATATCAATCGATAAATCTGGGCCAAGCTTTGGCAATTCATGCACTGCTATAGGCCAATCTGAAAAATCATCAACACCTACAAGCTGATGGGTTAACCCTAGATAGGCAACAAGCTCAGTGTTGCTTGGGCAAATTGAGATTAATCGCATATGTTTCCCCCCATATCTTTTTAAGAAAAGTATAGCTGTCACTAGACGCACATACAATAAGCGATTGCTTTTTGCTCAAAAAAAGACGTGCCTCATTGAGACACGCCATTTTTATTAATGTTTTAAGAAAGTGCAACAGCTTCAAGGGATTGTGCTGTTTTTACTACAGGTCCCATTGCTGCTGTAATGATTTGTTTAATGTCCTCTAATGTAGCTTTGCGAGGATTCGTTGCAGCACAAACGTCTTGCATTGCATTTTTTGCTAAAATTTCGATATCCTCATCCTTAGCACCTAATTCACGGAAGCCACTAGGAATATTTAAGTCTTTAGACAGTTTTTCAATGGCAGTAATTGCTTTTTCAGCAGCGTCACGTTTACTGATGCCTTCAATATTTTCTCCTAACAATTCAGCGATACGAGCAAAACGCTCTGTACGTGCTGTCAAGTTGAAGCGGCAAACGTGTGGCAGTAAAATCGCATTACATACGCCATGCGGTAAGTTATAGAAGCCGCCTAATTGGTGAGCGATAGCATGTACATAGCCAAGTGAAGCGTTATTGAACGCCATACCTGCTAAAAATTGTGCATACACCATTTGCTCACGTGCTTCTAAATCAGCACCATTTGCGTATGCGCGTGGTAAAAACTCAGGTACTAGCTGAAGTACTTTTTCTCCACATGCATCAGTAATAGGCGTTGCGTCTGTCGATACAAATGATTCGATGGCATGTGTTAATGCATCTAAACCAGTTGCAGCTGTTAGAGCTGGAGGTAAACCAATCATTAACTCTGGATCATTAATTGAAACTAGCGGTGTAACGTGCTTGTCAACAATCGCCATTTTAACTTTCCGTTCAGTATCCGTGATGATTGTAAAACGTGTCATTTCACTCGCTGTACCAGCTGTTGTATTAATAGCGATTAATGGCACCAGTGGGTTTTCTGATTTGTCAACGCCTTCATAATCATGAATGCGCCCACCATTCGAAGCAATAAGTCCGATACCTTTTGCTGCATCATGTGCACTACCGCCTCCAAGAGATACGATTGAATCACAGTTTTCTGCATGATAGACAGCGATTCCATCTTCAACGTTTTGATCTGTTGGATTTGGTTCTGCTTTAGGGAAAATTGCAACATCAATTCCAGCTGCTGTTATGATGTTAGCAATTTGCTCTGAGAGACCTAATTTGTGTAAGCCCTCATCTGTTACGATCAATGTCTTCTTCACTTCTAAATCATTTAAACGTTTACCAACTTCTTGAATTGCTCCAGGTCCAAATAAGTTTGTTTTTGGCATTACAAATTGCTTTAGAACGTCTGACATATTTCCAACCCCTTTTAACAAATTATTATTGCTTGAATGATGGCTAACCACCTTCCGAAATCCATATTATTCTATTTTTTTTGAAAGTTCAAGACGAATTTTTATTAAAATTGTTAATTTTCTTCCTGTTATTATTTCACAAAAAAGTAACTGCAAAGATGATATTAAAGAAGTTAATAGGGAGTAAGATGGTTGATTTGAATACATTTTAAGAAATACTATCGTATAAAAGTAAAATATATTTTTTGGAAATTCGTTCTATTTATAAGGCTAGTTGAATAGTAAATAACTGATATACAGTTGTTAATATAATGATAGTGTTTATGTTGTTTGAAAAGTGGAGAATTGCTATTTTAATGTACAGAAAAATTTACAATTAATTTAAATGTTAATTTTGTCAATTTAAGACGAAAGGATTTTTTCTGAAAAGATAATAGCTCTTGGTTTATAGAAGAGATGCAAGTGTAATGGCGTTAAATGCAAAGGTTTTCGCTAATTTAATAAGTTGAAGTGGGGGAGCAGTGCTTATAGTAGTTATGCTAATGAGAGTAAGCAAGGAAGTTGAACACACTTGTACGGCGGTTAACCCAACAATAGGCGCTAATTAGTATGAAGAAGAGAACTGTTCAAGAGTACTAGAACATAGAGGCTCTATAGAAACGTTAACTTTTTACAATTAAATACGATTAAATTCGATATCCATCTCTATTATGAAAACAATAGTTATTTTTATAAGTTTAAAGAAAATAATAGACTTTTTAAAAAATAATGTTTAGTCATGTATAGACTGGGAATATAAACAGTGAGCTAGTCAATAGCTTAAAAAATTATTTAGGAGGAATTATAATGGCTAACATGCAAAACAATCGCAACAGAAACAACAATGAAAACATGACTGTAGAAGAAGCGGGTCGTAAAGGCGGAGAAGCTACCTCCAAAAATCATGATCATGATTTTTATGAAGAAATAGGACGTAAAGGTGGAGAAGCACGCAGCAACCAGCGTAGTAGCAACTCCAATGAAAACCAAAATCAACGTAATAAAAATAACAATAACAACAACAACAACAATTAATTAATATGAAGTAAAAGGCTTAACCAAGCAAAGAGGCGTTTGTAGTTTATAACTACAAACGCCTTTTTAATGGAAAAATTCTCATTTTCTCTGATTTAACAGGATAAATATGTTGAATTTCCCCTAAATGTAGTATATATTTAATCCGCTTGTAATAAATTATCATTAGCTTGTTTTCAGAGGAAATGAGGAAAGCGTTAATAATGACAACATTGCATAAAGAAAAAGAACTATATGATGTAATTAATTCCGTTATGCAAACTGTAGGGATAACGGTGGCGATAAAACAAGATCATTCTGGTATTAATATGAGTTATAACTTTATTGGGGATTATATAGGATTTGATGCGAACAGATTAATAGAAGCAAGAAATGAGCTAATGTTACAACTTCCACTTGAGGTTTATGTAAAAACCATTACTTTACATGAACTAGGTCATGCTATTGACCGTGAAGCGCTACAAGCATCACTTCCAAGAACAATTGAAATTTTTAAAATGAAAAAACAGCATGCAAAAAAAGAAATTTATCGAAATGAACGTCTTTTATCTATGATAATTGAAGAGCACGAAATGAATATTCAATTTGAGGAAACTGCATGGGATAATGCACGGACCCTTAATAATACACTTCAGCTAATAGATAAAAACGACTTTGACTATATAAAGCAACATAGCCTAGCGACATATAATCATTTATATGAACAAGATTTACTTGCATACCATAACCTTGTAAGCCAGCCTGTTTTACAGTTGGCTTAGTGTAAACGATCGTCAGCACTCTAAATTGTTTGAGTGCCTGGCACCTAAAGTCACTCATTTGAAAATAATGAGTGACTTTCTTTTATTCTTGACGTCTATGGGTGATTAATCCTATATGTATGAATTTTAAAAAAGGACACCTGTCCGTGTATTATTTTAATCACCCAAATGTCTAAAAATTGCTCCCCAAAACGCTCCCCCAAACCAAAACAAAATAATCTTAAATAATCGAATGCAATTTTATACACAAAAACCCCGCAAACACTTGAATAAACAAGGTTGCGGGGTTTAAGAAACGAAAACAATCTAACGTTAAAAAATTAACGAGAGTAGTACTCTACGATTTTATTAACCTAGTAATAACAAGGCTTCAAGCCACTTTTTGATGATGATGCCCCCAATTATGCCCCCAAACAGCTCAAAATCAGTCGATTTTCACCTAGAATTTTACAGCTTCTCCGAAGATTTCAACGACTTCTTTTTTAGCCTCATCAAGCACATGTGCATACGTTTCCCAAACAACTTTTGGTGTATTTCCTAATCGGTCAGCAACTACAGTTACATCTACTTTAGCAGAAAGTAATAAGAGGGTTGCGTGAGTATGTCGGAAAACGTGAGGAGTGAAAGGGGCTGTGATTCCAGAGCGAGCCTTCACACGTTCAAAAGCATAAAATAAACTATTGTCTGCAAAAGGTTCCCTTGTTTGATATGAAACAAAAACGAAATCCTCATCATCATTTAATTTTCTACCATCTTCAAGCATTAATTGTTTGCACCAAGTTCTATACTTTTTTAACATTGCAATTAAAAGTGGATCAATATCAATTGTACGGTAACTATTTTTTGTTTTTAATGGTCCCACTTCGTTTTTATTCCGTTGACGTTCAAAGATAACTTGATTATTATCAAAGTCCAAATCACGCCATTGCAATCCGAATGCCTCTCCACGCCGACAACCAGTATAAGCAAGAAAATGAAACAAAACGTTTATCGTTAGGGTTTCGTTCTTCTTTACATA
Organism: Lysinibacillus sp. NPDC097162; assembly: GCF_044762185.1. Taxonomy (NCBI): domain Bacteria; kingdom Bacillati; phylum Bacillota; class Bacilli; order Caryophanales; family Bacillaceae; genus Lysinibacillus; species Lysinibacillus sp. NPDC097162. The sequence continues at coordinate 121,544 of NZ_JBIWDT010000003.1, forward strand.
TTCCAACACGGTCTTTAACTCTTGTTTAGTTAGTACAGTTATATCATCTTCTCGGTCATCATCCTTAACTACAACTTTTGTAAAGCGATTACGCGAGATGATTTCGTTATCGACAGCAGCATTAATAGCTACTTTAAATACACGATGGAACAGTCGTACCGTTGAAGGTTTGTAATCCTTTAATAACATTTGGATGAACTGACGCTTATAAGTTTCCTTATCTAATGAAGAAAGTTTGTATTTTCCTAATAAAGGTTTGAATTGATCACGAATCATACTTGCTCGTTGTTTAATAGTATTTTTTCGCCAGGAGCCTTTATTAGATTCAAACCAAATATCAACCCATTCTGCTACTCTCATATTTTCATGTTCAACTTCGATACTGTTACCAGTTACTAATTTAGCACGCACTTCGCAAAGAGCTCTGTAAGCAGAACTTTCACTCGTAAATCCTTGTTGTTTCTTCTCACGACGTTTCCCAAGCACATCGTAATAACGGTGACGGTATAACCATCTTTTATTATTCTCTGCATCTAAATACCAAAATAACTCTTTATCACGGTTGCATTTATTTAAGGTTGGTTTCTTTGACATTTTTATCCCTCATTCACTATCGGGCAGATGTACGAAACGGGGAAGTTTAGAACCACCTCCTTTTGAAATAGAATGTATGTTCTTTTAGTGATTAAGAAAAAAGCGCTCATACGAACGCTATTTAAATTAAATTTTTAAGAGCTCTTTTTTCTTTTCTTCGAATTCTTCTGGTGTTAGAACACCCATATCCAACAGTTGTTTAAACTTTAATATTTCATCTGCAGCAGATGAAGAGTTTGCTTGTTGACTAGTTAATTCAGAAGAAGGCTGCTGTTGATTACAGATTAATTCTAAAACAGATAGACATTCATGAGCCATTTTATACGCATTCTTATATATAGTTCCATTTTTCTTCATATCCGTCTCAATAAAGTTTACGTATACTACAGGGTTATTAATATTTTTTAGAGTAATTTTTAATTTTAAACTACTACAAATACCTGTAGTTTTCTTTTTACCAGTTACTCCACCAACTATTGCGCCAGCACCGCCAAATAAAGCGCCTCCTACAAGTGCTCGGCCTAAGCCGCCAGAACTTACTGACTCACCATCTTCAAGTAATTCAAAATCAACTATATCACTATATTCATAAACAGTAGATTTATTGCGTTTCCCTAAAATTGAAGATAAAATAAGCCATTTTTTATTATTATCATCAAACTCCACATAGTTACCGATTCTTTTGGTAGGATTAAAAGAGTCCAGGTCTGATTTATTTACTTTTTGCGCAATAATTGCATTTCTAATATCCTCAACAGTCATTTGCTTAATCGGTTTAGTTATGTTATTAAGTTTGTCGAACCCAGCTTCTTTAAAGCAACTAGGACAAATACATTTTCCGTCTGCAATTCGTGTACGACTTAAACCAACGTCCTTTTCACATATGATACATACTTCTTTACTAAAAATGCCCATTTATATCCCATCCTTTTCAATAATTTTTTGTTAATATGTATTAAAAAAGCCCCTTAATTTTCAATTCCACTAATTCTACTGGGATATGATGTAAGGCAGCTATTTCGTATATCGTCATTCTTTCTGATATATATTTTCTTGCAAGCTCGTCAGGAATTAATAATTCAACTGCAAATATATTAGCCTGATGCTCTATCTTATCTATTGAGAAATAAGTGTTACTTCTCATAAACGGCGTGTTTACGTCCGGATGCAAAACTACATGCCCAAGTTCATGAACACTAACAAATTCTTTCTTATGTTTTGCGAGATTCGAATTTATAAAAATATATTTATTTCTTCTCACATAACGATAGAAACCATGTATTTCATCGTCTAAATCATACTCTATTATTTGAACATTCATTTGTTGAGTAATTACTGCAATATCATTTGTCTGATATGTATTGATCAAGTCTTGGACGATTTTCTTTATCCACATGCTTGTCACCCCTCAATGGTAATGGTTAATCATCTCTATATTTTTTAGGGATAAACTTTTTATTAGCAAGTGTGGCTAACCTTTCAGCATGTTCTAAGGCTTCTAAAAGAGATTCAATCGCTTCTTCGCTCATAGGCTCGCCCATGAAACTTAATGCATCATTGTTGTCATTACTGCTTCCTTCTAATAAGTCTTTTTTTATTTTCGCCATTCGTTTACCGATATCGCGTTCGTCTTTTTTTGATAAACCCGTTTCATTATTATTAATAATTTTATTTCCAACTAAATAATCAAGTGATACTTCATATAATTCGGCCATTTGTTTCAACATATTAGTATCTGGGTCTCTATAATTTCTTTCATAGCCTGATAAAGCGCCATTTGTTACTCCTAGTTTTTTTGCTGCTTCTATTTGAGTAAGGCCTTTGTCGTTTCTAGCTTTTTTTAATCTTTCTCCTAAAGCCATATCACTCACCTCTTTGCTTTAATATAACTTAATTAAACGTATGGTTAAACTTAATTAAACGATAAGTTTAATTTTTTTAAATTTTTAATTGACTTTAACGTATCGTTTAATTTATACTAAATTTAAGTTAAACGTTACGTTTAATAAAAATAGATTAAGGAGGTGCTAACATTGTCCTTTGTTTATCTGAAAATAGAAGAAATCAGAAAAAGGAAAGGGGTAACAAAATCTCACATAGCTAGATCTTGTGGTCATACTCCTCAATGGTATTCAAAAGTCTCGAAAGGTGAAATTGTATTAGATGTAAATAAATTAGAACTTATCGCCTCTATATTAGAAGAAGATGTAAAAAATTTTTTTGACAACAAATTAAGCGATACGCTTAATTTGAGTATAAAAAAACTAGCTTAATATCTCTATCTGTTCCAAGACTGAGCATAGTTCCTGGGTTAAAAGAGATTGTAGAACTCAAAATAAGAGGAGGATTTAACATGAATCAATTAACAAAAAATATTCCAAGTACGGAAGTAGCCGAAATGGTTGGTCGTGATCACAATGAAGTTTTGAAAGATGTGCGTCGAATCATTAATCAATTAGGAGAGGGGAATTTACCCCAGTCCTATTTCGTTGAATCTACTTACAGAAACAACCAAAACAAAGAGTTACCTTGCTTCTTATTTACTAAAAAAGGTTGCGAATTATACGGTACTCGAATGACTGGTGAAAAAGGTACACAATTCGCTGTGAAATACATCAATCGTTTTAACGAAATGGAAGAGCATATTCAACAACAACTACCAGGCGATCCAGTTGAGTTAGCACTTCAAACATCACTTAAAAACTACCAAGAAATCAAATCAATTAAAGGTGATGTTGAATATTTAAAAGATCATATGCGAATCGATGGCTCGCAGGAATTCGCACTTAATTCGCAAGGAAAAGCCAAAGTATTTGAAGTACTAGGTGGCTATGATTCATATGCATACAATGCTGTTGGTCGTAAAGTGTTTGCTGAATTATGGCGTGACTTTAAACGTCATTTCAAATTACCTAGATACAGTGAATTACCTAAAACAAAGTTTAATGATGCCGTTTATTTCATATCTAAATGGCGACCAAGTACTTCGCTTGAAATTGAAATAGAAAGTTATAACAAACAAACACAACTTAAATTAGTTAAATAAATCCGCCAGTAATTAGTAAGGAGGACTTCAATGCTTGCTCAATCTGAAAGCACCTTAATTCAAAGTATTTTAGAACTATCTGGAATCACACCTGAAAAAGTATCGGCAGAATTAGATAGAAAAATTGAAGATTATTCAAGAGCCAAAAAAATAGCGTGGACCATAGAAGAAATGTCTTGGTCAACAGGTATTAAAAAGGAATACCTTGATAAACACATTTTGAAAGATCATCGCATGAAAGTTTTTGAACGTAGACGCGGTAAAGGTTTACGCGTCTGGATGTATGACGGCAGCGCAGAAGCGCTTAAAGAAATTTTGGATGAATGGTATTAAAAAATACATCGGGCAGATGTACGAAAAACAGGAGAGGCCAGGGCAAATGGCCTCTGTCAAACTACCAATCTAGTAAGAGGTAGGGGCAAATCTACCTCTTATCACTATATTAAGTTAACTTGGAAGAAATTTGTATTCCACAATGGAATTTATTCTAATACAGAATATTTAGAAGGGCGATGAGCGAAATGTTTGATGCGATAGAGCATGGAAAGATGCTAAAAATCTTTCGTAAGAAAGCAAAAATGACGCAAGAGGATATTGCGGAAGAGTTAAATGTTACACAATCATGTGTTAGTAAATATGAAAGTGGTCGTAAGACTTTAGATTTATCAACTTTTTTAAGGTGGATTAATGTAACAGGTTCGGAAATACCAGCTGCAGCAATGCTATTCGGAATGGACACAGTGAACTTGGTAACTCAGTTAATGCCAGTAGTTCCAATGTTTATTGGAGGTATGTTCAGTTGGATATTGTAGAAAGATTAAAACTTGAAATAGCTAAGTTAGAGGCTTGCAATGAGGATTTATTAGTAGCGATTGGATTGCATAACAAACGTGGTGATTATCGGTTGTCTGCAGAATGTATGAAAAAAATTAAGCGAACATCACACGAAATTGAACGATTGAAAGCACATCTACAAGATCAACAAAACTTTCAGTGGGTAATCGATGATTTAACAAATAGAGGTTTGCTGGGAGAGGCGATGAAGAAATATGCGCATCAAGCCTAGAGCGTGGAGACACATGTCGTTAAAGCAGAGGTTAATATATGTACATTTCTTTTGTGACAAGAAAGTATTAGAAAAGTTAAATGTTAATAAAAAAGCTGCTTAATCGGATGCAACGATTAAACAGCGACAACTTATACAAGTTCATTATAACACAATAACAGACGTTTGAAATATAAAGTGCTGATGCACAAAGGGAGCCTAATTATGAAAAGAAAATTTGAGGTTGAAGTAGTAAGAACGGATAGATATGTAATCGAGTTAGACGAATCGGTGATGAATGACAGTTGGATGGAGGATTTCTATCATCATATGTATGAGTTTGAGAGTTTGGCTAAACATGCTGAACACATAGCTCAATACCGTGCTCGCTTCAATAACGGAAGTTACTACGGCGGCTTTATCGAAGGGTATGGAGAAATCGCATTAGAAGGAAAAGTTAAACAGGATGCAAGCTGGCACTTCCCAGCTGTAAACATTGTAAAAGCAGATGAAGATAATGACATTGAAGTTGATGTAACAGAAATCTAGTACCAGACGTTTGCGAGTCGAAACTCGCTTCCGTCAAGCAGCTTGTAAATGGTTGGTTAGCCGTTTCCTCTAAGGAATTTACAAGCTGCTTGATGGGAAAGGCCATCAAAAAAACCACTGCGACAACAGTGGCTTCAAAAACAAATAATTTACATCATCATACCACAGGAGGGCAAAAAAGATGAAGAAAATTGAGTTGGTAGTTTTGAAATTACGTGATTTCAAGGGCATTAAATCATTAGATATTCAATTAGACGGTGGAAATGCAGAGATTTTTGGCGATAACGAGGCAGGTAAAACTACAACATTTGATGCGTTCTTATGGCTGCTATTCGATAAGGATAGCAACAACAAAAAGGACTTTGCCATCAAGACTTTAAACGGTGACGGAACTGACCGCCACAACTTGGAGCATACGGTTGAAGGCTCATTCTTAATCGATGGGGTGCCAGTTACTTTAAAGAAAATTTACAAAGAGAAGTGGACGAAAAAACGTGGTCAAGCTGTAGCAGAGTTTACAGGGCATGTAGTTGAACATTTTGTAGATGATGTACCGATGTCCAAAAAAGACTATACGGCCAAGGTTGAAAGCATTGTAGATGAAGAAGTATTCAAGCTTCTAACATCACCCACTTACTTTAACGAACAGATGAAATGGCAAGATCGTCGTGCCTTACTTATTGAAATCTGCGGTGACATTTCAGATGAAGATGTAATTGTATCAAATCAATCGCTGGCTAAATTAAATGACCTTCTTAATGGCAAGTCGATGGAAGATATGAAGAAAATCATTGCTAGCCAAAAGAAACATATCAATGAGGAGCTTGAAAAGATTCCAGTACGCATTGATGAAATCAATAAAATGATGCCGGAAACTACTGTAGACATTGAAAAAATGCGTCAACAAGTGGAGCAAATCGAAGCTGAAATGGACGAGCTTCAACAACAGAAAATCCGTGTAAAAAATGGAGAGTCAATTCTTACAAAACAACGTCAGCTGCAAGAGTTAGAAATGAAGCAGAATGACCTTAAACGCTCGTTTGAATCTGATAGTTTGCAAGAAGTTCATAAGCTTCAAGTACGTTTGCAGGAAGCGAAAGGTAATGTGCAAATTATTCAATCTGAAATTCGCATGAATGAGGTTGAAAAGCAATCAATCGGTCGTGACATTCAAGCGTTTACTGGTCGTATTATGCAAAATGAAGCGTCTATGCAGAAGTTACGAGAGGAATTTGCTTCATTAAATGCATTGACTTTTGAGTATTCGGATGAATGCGAATGCCCTACTTGTAAACAGGCATTGCCAACAGAACAAGTTGAGGCTGTTCGCGCAGAGGCTTTAGCACAGTTTAATGAGCGCATTTCTAAGCGTAAGGCTGAAATTAAAGCAGAGGGACCAGTATTCGCCGATGAGAATACTCAAATTCAAGCGCAAATTCAAACAAAGAACGAGAAGCTCAATTCTGTTCTAATCCCTAAATCTAAGGAGTTAAACGAAAAATTAGCCGCAGCAGAAAAAGAGCTTGCAAAGTTTAATGAAAAATTACAGCAAGCACAGGCATCTGTTCCAGACGTTACAACAACAGATACTTACCAAGCAATTGTGTCACAAAAACAGGCGCTGCAAGCTGAAATTCAACAGCTTAATGAGCATGCAAATGAAGCTATTGCTGGTATTGACCAAGAAATATTGGGCAAGCGTGGTATTATCGGCAACTTAAATTCTGAAATCGCTCAACATGCAAACATCGAAGCGAGTAAAGAACGTATTATCGAGCTCGAAGATCAACAAGTGAAACTTGCTCAAGAGTACGAAAAGTTAGAGCAAACAACATTCTTGATTGAGGAATTTATCCGAACAAAAGTAAACATGCTCACTGAACGCATTAACAGCAAGTTCAAATACGCACGATTTAAGCTATTTGATACACAAGTAAATGGTGGATTAAACGAAGTATGTGAAACGACATATAAAGGCGTTCCATACGGCACAGGTCTTAATAATGCAGCAAAAATTAATGTCGGCTTAGACATCATCAATACACTATCAGCTCATTATGGCATCCTAGCACCTATTTTCGTGGATAATGCCGAGGCTGTAACCAAGTTTATAGATGTGGAAACTCAACTTATTAGCTTAGTAGTTTCTGAAAAGGACAAGCAGTTACGTGTTGAATTAGAACCAATTGAATACAAGGAGGCAATTTAGTATGGCTATTAAAACAGTACAAATTGACGGCGCAACATTTGTCCCGACAGACGATTGCATCGTATTACGTTCATTAAATGGTTATTCATTAATTGAAATAGCTTTCCCTTTCCATGAAGATACACCGAATTTCCGACTAACAATTTCACAAGCGTTGCATTTAAGAGATGCTCTTAATGAATTAACTAAAGTCCAATTTTTAGAAGTGCCGAAGGAGGATGTTATGTAATGACAAATCAAGTAGCACAACAACAACCAATAACACCAGAAGCTCAAAAAGAAAAACAAAATGCATTTGTAATGGTAGTTGCGAAAAAAATTGAAGATATGAAACAACAAGGTCAAATTAACTTACCAGATAACTATTCTGCAGTTAATGCCTTACAAGCAGCTTATTTTACGCTGACAGCAGTAGATTTCGGCAGTAGCAAAGCGTTGATTGATAAAGTAACTCCTGAATCAGTAGCCTTTGCTCTACAAGACATGGCAATCCAAGGGTTATCTGTAGCTAAAAAGCAAGGTTATTTCGTGCCATACGGTGACAAATTGCAGTTCCTACGTTCTTATCACGGTACTCAAGCAGTCCTTAAAAGATTGAACGGTGTAAAAGATATTTGGGCAAATGTTATCTGGAAAGGCGAAGAGTTCGAGGTCGAATACAACGAACGTGGTCAATTAGCCTTTAAAGCTCACAAAGTAAATTGGAAAGCAGCCACAGGAAAAAAAGAGGACATTGAAGGTGCTTATTGCATTATTGAGCGCGAGGATGGCAATCAGTTCTTAACGATTATGACAATGGATGAAATTGCAACAGCATGGTCAACCGCTAAAACGCAAAATGTCCAAAATAAATATCCGCAAGAAATGGCGAAACGCACAGTTATCAACCGTGCTTCAAAAGCCTTTATTAATACATCCGATGATAGTGATCTATTAATAGAATCTGTTAATCGATCAACAGAAAATGAGTTTGAGCCAACGGTGAAAGACATGGGTGACATTGAAGAAGTGAAGCGAGAAATTGAACAAAACGCTAACTCTGAAATAATTGATTTTTCTAATGAACCTGCTGAAAAAGTAGAGGCAACAGTAGTTGTTGAAACTAAAAAGCCCGTACAACAACAGCAAGCATCATTCACTGATGGACCAGGTTTCTAATGATTGAAATCAAAACTCTAGCAACAGGAAGTAAGGGGAATTGCTATCACATTACAGACGGTAGCACTCCTCTACTCCTAGAGTGTGGTATCAGTTTCAAACAGATACAGCAGGGCGTTAATTTTGAGACTTCTAACCTTGGTGGTGTACTTGTTACCCATGAGCACAAAGACCACTGTAAAGGCGTGGAATCGGTGTTAAATCGAGGGTTAGATGTTTACATGTCAAAAGGTACTCAAGAGGCGTTACAGCTACAGCATCACCGTATAAATCCAGTTGAAAGTAAGAAGCAATTCAGAATCGGTACATGGACGATATTACCGTTTGATGTGCAGCACGATGTTAACGAGCCGTTAGGGTTCCTGTTACAAAGCGACAACGGCGGAAAGCTGTTATTCGCAACGGATACTTACTATGTGAAATACCGATTCACTGGTCTAACTCACATCATGATTGAGTGTAATTACGACCAAGAAACATTGGATGACAACGTAGCAAGTGGCCGTATTCATCCAGCGATGCGAAAACGTGTTATGCGATCACATTTTAGCTTAGAAAACCTATTAGAGTTCTTTAAAGCTAACGACTTATCAAAGGTCGAAGAAATACATTTACTGCATTTATCAGATGGCAACAGCAACATGGAGCGCATCTTTAAGTTAGTAGCAAGGGCAACGGGCAAGATGATTTTTATTCCGTAGGAGGAGTTAAATATGGATTATATCGAAAAGGCAAAAAATGAAATTCGTAATCATTGGTTTGAAAACCATGTAATTAAATCCATCTTAGGTGAGGAGGGCTTCCAAGAGATTATTTGGGGCAGACCTGGAACTGGCATGTACCAAATTAGGTATGTACTTACAGGAAATATGGTTTACCTAAGTGGAGATTTAGGTGTAGCTGCTTATTCGCTAACAGGACCTGCAACTTTAAAAGAATTAGGTCAATACGATTTAAGTTATTTCTCCGGAAAGTTAGTTGCTTCACAAAGAGCAAAGTATGAATTTGATGATAAATTGGCCAAGAAACAAATTAAGGAATATTTCTTAGAATGGTGCGATGTTGAGTATATTTCGAAATTAAACTCAGACGATGAAGAATTATATGATGATTTGATTAGTGCAACAAATGAATGGAGTGTACCAGAACATTTCAACACAGCGGTTTATCACATCTACCAAAGTACGACCTCAGAATGGTTTGACAGTGAAATGGCATCAAGTATAGCTAATTTAGGACAACGATTGTCATACAGTTTAATCTCTTACTGGGTAGGGTTACAAATGATAATTGAGCAATTGAAAGTAAAAGAGCTTCAAACAGCTTAATAAGTCTGTGATTAAAAATTTGAATATTGCGACATAAGGAGAGGCGAGGGCAAATGACTGAAATCACTTGGATTAAGCTTAAAACAGATATGTTCGATAACGACAAAATCAAGCTAATTGAAGCGTTGCCGGATGCAGATACAATCATTGTAATTTGGGTGAAGTTATTGGCTGCTGCGGGCAAAGCTAACAGCAATGGCTACATCATGTTAACGGAAAATATCCCCATGAACGAAGAGGAAATGGCAACAATTTTCAATAGGCCACTTAATACAGTTCGTTTGGCGATGCAAACTTTCAAACGTTACGGAATGATTGAGGTCGATGATGAAGCATTTCGGATTAAAAATTGGGAGATGCATCAAAACGTTGATGGAATGGAGAAAATCAGACTTCAAACGGCTGCTAGAGTTGCAAAGCATCGTGAAAAACAGAAGTTAGAAAAGGCTTTACCATTACCTAAAAACGAAGATAACGCTACATGTAACGTTACAGTAACGCAAGGTAACGAAACAGAACAGACTAAGACAAGACTAGATAAAGACTTAGATATAGATAAAGACAAAGACATACAACAGACAGTTAGTCAGTCGTCCGTTGCTTCTCAAAAATTATTTACTTTCTTTACAACAAGATTAAATCGTTTCGCTAGTGAACAACTAAGGGAGGACATCAGTTTCTACTTAGAAACTTACTATGATGCAGATTTAATTATCGAAGCGTTTAACAGATCACTAGCAGATGGACGTGTAAAAGCTAAAGAAAAATATGCATTAGGTACATTACGAAATTGGAAGCATGAAGGCATTACATCTACCGAACTATTAGCTAAAAAGGAGGCACAGCAACTTGGAAGCAATCAGCGCAGTAATGCAACAGATGATACAAAAAAATCCGCGATTAGAGCAGAGAATGAAAGACGTGCAAAACTCGCTGGGTTCTAGAGGAATTGAGTGCACAACAACTCCTAGTGAAGCATGTCCTAAAAAGAAATGTGATGGAAGTGGATTCCTATGGTTTATCGACTATCACAAGAAAATGCATCCAGAAAAGGTTGCTGAGGATATTAAAAAGCACAGAGAGCTATACGCAATTGCTCACCAAGCGAAGGACGAACCTGAAATGAATCGCATAGACGCAATCATCGAGGACTTGAAGAAGGAATCCGAGTGGTGGGAAAAATGCGAATGCTATACACAAAAGCAAAAGGAAAAGGAGATTGCCAAAAAGCTAGATTTGTCAGGCATTCCAGATATTTTTAAGGGTTCTAGGTTAAATGATTTTAGAACTGACATTTATCAAAAGGAAGAAGATCGTACATCAGCAAAACTTGCTAGGAAAAGTGCTGCTAACTATGTAGCGAACTACGAGCAAATGAAAGCAGCTGGCAAGGGTCTTTACTTCTACAGCGATGTTAAAGGTTCAGGTAAGACCCGTATTGCTTCAAGTATTGCTAATGCATTAATCAGCTTGTATGAAGTGAATGTGGTCTTTATAAAAGCTGCAGATATTTCACTGCAGGTGCGAAAAACATTTAAGAAGAATACGGAATCTTCTGAGGATGAAGTACTCCGAGCTTTTAGAGAAGTGGATGTACTAGTTATTGATGACTTTGCAGTTGAAAATAATTCAGATTACATGGAGGAACTGCTAACCAAGATCCTTGATTATCGTATGGAACAAAAGAATATCACCTTGATTACATCGAACATCATGCAGGATGACATCGACAATTTGTATAAGGCTGGTCGGGTAAGTAGTCGTGTGAAAAAGATGTGCTATGAGGTCATCATGCCGGAAGAATCGATACGTGATGAAGAAGCAAAACGAGAAAACGAATCATTGGAACGTATTTTATTTGGATAAAGAGGGGCGCACAGCCCCTTGATTGGAGGGTGAAGGGATGGATAGAAAATATCAATACTTTGTATCGTACTTTTACACAAATGGTTTTGCGAACGCGGAAATTAGACGCGATTGGCCTATAACAAGTATCGCTGACATTGTTGAGGTGTCTAAGGATATTGAAAAAAATAACTCATTTGCTGATGGATCAGTTGTAATCATTGCTTATCAATTATTCGAATGAAACGAGGGTGAAGGGATGAAGACATGTGCACGTTGCGATCAAGAAAAAGAGTCATTCCCACTAGGCGATGATGTATGTGAGGATTGTTGCAACAATTTACTTTTTGGAAGTTCTTCACCTTTTGATTGGAGCCAAGTTGATTTTGAAAAGGGGGATTAAAAATGAACGTAGAACAGTTACAAGTCATTAAGGAACGTGTGGCAAAGGCTACACCAGGGCCATGGGAAAGCGAAGAGACAACAGAAGGGCATATCGATATATTCAATCCTAATCAAGACTATGCCATTTGCCAAACAGGTAATGAAACATACGATTGCTTAAATGATGGTGATACAGAATTTATTAAACATGCTATTACAGATGTACCATCACTTGTTGCTGAGGTTGAACGATTAAAAATTGAACTTGATGCTGCGTGTATTGCGAATAACACTTTAAAAAGCGAAAAGGAAGCACTTGAATTTCAACTGAAAGTATCTATACGGCATGCTGAGGAACTAGATGAAGAACTAGAAGCCGAGGTTGCTGAAAACGAACTGTTACGTGAAGCACTTGAATTTTATACAAATGTTGATTTGTACCCTGATGAAGATTTAAGTGTAATTGCTCGGATAGCATTAGCAGGTGGTGAAGCAAATTGAATCCAATATTCTTAGGTTTTGAAGTAACACCGTATGCGGTCATCATTTGGCGTGATGGGGATGGGGCTAAGTCAAAAACAATATGCTTCGATGAACTTGAATTACAAGTGGCACTGGCAATGCATGATAATCCTAAGGGCTTTTATCACCAGTATGAGCCAAAGGTTTACTATCCGGAACAGAGAAAGGAAATGATTGCATGAGTAGAGAGATTAAGTTTAGAAGTTTCATAGAACATACCGATTCAACGGGTGGTCCAAACAATTATTCTTATATGAATTTTGAATTAGATTTTCATGGTAGCGTGAATGAAATTTTTGCTCAAAGTGGCATTAAACCTTTAAATGCACTTCATAACAGAATTACTTATATGCAATACACAGGCTTAAAGGACAAGAGCGGCAAGGAGATTTATGAAGGTGATATATTAACCGATCACGGAGACGAAGGTCCTTTGTATATCGAATATTCAACAGTACATGCTGCATTTGTTTTTGTAGATAAATTTGATCCACCAGGAACGACTCTTTATACAACAACTTGTATCAGCTATGGAGGTTTCGAAATCATAGGCAACATTTACGAAAATCCAGAACTACTGGAGGCAACAGTGTGACACTAACTGAACAACTGGCATTTCATTTTGAAGATGATGAGATTTGGAAACCTGTTGTTGGTTATGAAGGGCTGTATGAAGTTAGTAATAAAGGGCGAGTTCGATCTTTTTACAGCAAGGAAGGACGGATATTGAAACTGTCTAAAACAACAACTGGATATTGGAAGGTTGAATTAAGGAAAGATAGATTCAAAAAGAGCTTTAAAGTGCATCGCTTAGTTGCTTTTGCTTTCATTGTTGAAATACCTGGAAAAACTCTAATAAATCATATTGACGGGAATCCTTTGAACAATAACGTAGAAAACTTGGAATGGTGTACCCAATCGGAAAACATGAAACATGCTGCAGAAATGCAATTAATACCTAACAACTTCAATTTATACAAAGAAGAAATCGTCAAAGAATATAAGGTTGGAATTCTAAATGTAGCTCAACTTTCACGTAAGTATGGGTGCTCTGATAAAACAATACGAGAGTATTTCAAATCAAATAATATCAAAATACGTGGTGTTTCTGAGGTTCAAGATAAGTATCGCATTAACAAAATGGTACTGATACAAGATTTTGAAAGTGGCATGAGAAATGTAGACATCGCGAGGAAACATAAAACTAATCGACATCTAATTGGTGTATATAAACACAAGTATAAAAAAGGAGAACTACTATGAGTTTGAACCGAGTAATTTTAGTTGGCCGACTTACAAAAGATCCTGAGCTTCGATATACTCCAAACGGCATTGCATCATGTCGCTTCACAGTAGCTGTTAACCGTACATTCAAAGGGCAGAATGGTGAACCAGAAGCTGACTTCATTAGTTGCGTAGCTTGGCGCAAACAGGCCGAGAACCTAGCAAACTTCATGAAGAAAGGTAATTTAATTGGTTTGGAAGGGCGAATCCAAACAGGTAGCTATGAGGGGCAGGATGGCAAGCGTGTATATACTACTGACGTTGTAGCCGACAGCATCCAATTCTTAGAGCCAAGAAACAGCACAGGAAGCTCACAGAGCACGCCAAACTATCAATCTAGTACAAATACAGGTGGAACGAATCAAACACCACCACAGGGCAATTATGGCGGTAATAAAAACCAGCCAAGTTATATGGGAGTGGATGAAGATCCATTTGCTAATAGTAAGGGGCCGATTGAGGTGTCAGAAGATGATCTTCCGTTCTAAGGGGTGACTTATATGTCAAATACACAGAAACGAAAAATTTTGTATGGCAGAACACTGAGAGAATTACAAAAGCAAATTAAATTTCAAGAGCATGCAGCTTATGTACCAATAAGCACGGTTAAGTTTTATGAAAATGAAAAATATCCATATCAAATTTTAGTAGAGAAAAAGTGGCTAGCAAAGGAGCGTAAAAATGAACTTAACAAAATTATTTGATACACAGGCAGTATTGGACGAGCACATCATGCAGAAGCATCCAGAGTTACGAGGGCAGAATAATCTTGACTGGAAGCTGTTAGCGCTACAGGTTGAGCTAGGTGAATGTGCTAACGAGTGGCGTGGGTTTAAGAAGTGGAGCAAGGACCAGGAGCCGAGGATTTACAAAAAAGAAACACATTATGTTGATGTACCAACTGATAATCCCAATTGGATTGAAAGGAAAGACATTGGCCAAGTAAGGAACCCACTTCTCGAAGAATATGTTGACTGCTTGCATTTCATTTTGAGTATTGGGTTGGAAATCAAGTGTACACCAGGTACTTGTGATACAGCATTGACAGTACCTAATTCGGATATTACGAATCAATTTATTTGCCTGATGGATGAAGCATTTAAAATCCAACATAATTTGCGATAAAAGGATATTCAAAAAGGGGCTTTGGACGCAGCATTTTCTAATTATCTTAGAGTGTTAGGTATCTTTAAAGGACTAGGTGAAATGCTTGGCTTCACATGGGAACAGGTCGAAGAAGGTTACTACGCTAAGAACAAGGTCAACCATGAGCGTCAAAACGCTGGGTATTGAGGTGCCACATGAAAGAATATGCACTCTTTAAAGGTGAACAAATGGTAGCCATAGGAACGGTTGAGGAAATTGCAGAGGAACGTGGCGTTAAGCCTAGAACGATTCATTTTTACATGTCTAGGGCTTATCAAAGACGCGCTAAAAGTGAAGTAAATAATAGATTACAGCTCATTAAACTTGAGGATTAAATAGGGTGCTAACAGGAGGGCAAACATGAACGTACTCAAAATTGAAATACCAGGTGATGTGCAGGCACAACAACGACCGAAGTTTAGTCGTTACGGAAATAACGTGTCTGTACGTGATCCGAAAGAATCCAAAGATTATAAATCATTCGTTAGATTGGTAGCCTCACAGGTTGCACCAGATACACTTATTACCGAGGAAATAAGGCTACGAATTGATGTGTATCGCAAGATTCCTAAATCATTTAGCAAAAAGAAGCATCAGCAAGCCGTAGATGGAGAGTTACGACCAACAACCAAGCCAGACATCGACAACTTAGCAAAGGGCATAAAAGACGGACTTAGTAAGGTTGTATGGCATGACGATAGCCAAGTGACGGAGTTGTTTGTTCGAAAGATGTATTCGGATAACCCAAGGGCAGAGGTGACGATTGAGTGGGGCGAAAAGTAAAGGGAAGATACATTTTATTCTCACAACCAGAACATGAAATGTTGCAACTGGATTTCACGCATGAACAGATCGAAAAATTCATTGGTATGTGGGAAGCTGATTTCTCTATTAATTTGATTTATCGCAAGTTGAATATTCATAAGGTCAGTGCAGCTCTTATAGCAATAGATTTGGAGTTGTTAGGAGTAATTAAGCCAAGGAAGCATGGTTTAATCGGCAAAAGGTTAGATGGGGATTATGATGATTGGTTTGTAGAGTTTAAAAGGAAAAAAGAGCTAGCGTTGTGTAGTAGTTGAAAGATATTGTTCAGTTGAAAAATAAAACATTTGGAGGGGTATTTATTATGATGAGTCAAGAAAAATTGGATATTTTAAATAGCATGAAAATTATCGATGAGGATTACGGTGGAGGAGAACTGGTGTATGTACATGTTGAGTACAGCGAGGAAAATATAGAAAAGTTATCGAAGGTTGTACCAGATATTAATGAATATCTAAAGAATGTCGGTGATCCAGATGGAACCAAAGAAGGTATTGATATTTCCATTGCAGCATTTGAGCATGCTGGTGCAGATTATTATTTTAAAAGTGAGTTTGTGGTCTTAACTAAAGAACAGTTAGTTGAAATGTATGAAGAAGAAAAAGGTAAACGTTTAAAAGTTGAAAACGAATTAAAGAGTTTTACTTTACAATTTAAGTTTGTGAAGGAACATATTCAAAAAACATTAAATGCTCTAAGTTAATGCAAGCTTTAAGAGAAAACAATCAACAGGGGGCTGTTAAATGAAAACAGAATACGCTTATAAAGTATTGCCAGAAGCTAAATTAGCACATGATGACGAAGGTAATGATACTGTAGCTTTTCTAAAAATAGCTTTAGATGTAAAAGCAGAATATGCAACGACAAAGTATGATGTAGCACATAAGGAATTGATACCTTTTGTAGCCGAACAATCAATGATAGATGAATGTCACATACAACCTATTTCGATGGAAGAGTATGAGGCAGAACACGAGGATGAATAATTAAGCAATTTTAAAAATAAGAAAAAGCCGCAGCGTTTGCACACGCTACAGCTCGAATTGGTTTATGCCCTTTGATGGCTTAGTCATACAAGCATTATATCATAGGGGGCAAAACTATGTTAAAAGAGAGAACAGAATTAAATCGCTACCAACTAGACAAGGCAATCAAGAAGTACCACGACAACATGTGTAAATACATGAGAATGAAGGATGAGCTTGATTCATTAACTGCTGCTGCATCTACAGCCCAATACGGAATTGAAGCAACAATGCCAAAAGCAGTTGGTGGCACAAGTGATCCAGTACATGCACATGTACAAATTAGAGCAGCGCGCGAAGTACGAATTAACAAGATTAAAGACGAACTACTTATGGTTCAAAATTTAACAAGCAAGGTAGCTGGCGACATAGAGCAAGAAGTTCTTTATTGGTTGCTAGAGGGCATGCCTTTCCGTTGGATTGGTGCAAAGTTAAATATGAGCCATACAAGCGTGCAACGAGTGCGAGAACGAGTTATTGATCTGATGATGAAGTGACCTTCGGGTTGCTTCATATCATCTAATAATCAACGAGTACAAGCCACTTTCAAGTCTAATTAAATCATCATAGTTAGTTGCATGATAACGTTTTCGAGCATTAGCGCAACATCTATACCTAATATGGTTTCCTATAGTACCTTTTTTAAATCCTGTACCTTGTACGTTCATAAAATTCACAACTTCCTTGATGGAGAATTCATTCTTCGCTTTAGAGGATATTAAATTACGAACAGCACTTAAAAGTTCATCTCTACAAGTTTTCTTTTCAGTTAGCATTTTCATCACCTCGTAATGTATTTGTGATTAATCTAACAGATTATTAAGGAATGCGTAAGTAATTGAAGAGGTGTGATTTGTGTGGTGTGATTAGAAGTATAGGTGTTACAGATGTTACAAATGTGCCAAGTGTTACAAATGTTCCAGATGTTCCAAACGTATCATTTTCGGTAAGTTCCGATGTAAACTAAAGGGGAGGTCGGACAGGTAAATGTTTCTTCTCTTGGTATTTATGAAAACCTAAATATTAGGGAAAGACAGACCGACGACCGACCAGCGCCTCATGAATTTGTTCGAGGCACGACATACATGGCCGGCCCATATTTTTTAAGAGATTAGGTATCTTAATTAATATAAAGGGCTAAAAATCGGAATAAGGAGTGGTTATCATGTGAACTTCGTCCACTTTCCATTTTAATCAGTCAAACTTACTAAACGTGCACGGAAATGCACGAACACAATACGATTACAATAATAACGTGGTGCAGCTCTACCACGGTTCTAGAAGTGAGCTAACTCGACAGTTTTATCACAATAGAATAATAGACGAATGCAAAACCCCTTGAGCGGATTCGAGGGGTTTTTATTATGGAGGGAGATTATTATGGATCCAAAACTCGAAAACAACTTTATGTACCACGCTCCGAAAGAAGGGCAACCAGAAAAGTACGAGGTAATTCGTGAAAAAGCGAAAGAGCTTGCTTACTCGATTGAAGAAATGTGTCCGAACAGCCGTGAAAAATCAGTTGCTATGACTAATCTTGAAACTTCTGTTATGTGGGCTAATGCCTCAATTGCACGTAATTAAGAGCCCTACAAGGGCTTTTCTTTTGCTTTGAAAACTGCATCAAACAGCCAAAACGCTTTGTGTCGAGAGGGTAGAGTTTGGTGTGGTTTTGAGAGCAAAAAGTTATGACATATATTTCTTTTCCTGGTTTATGATTAAAGGAGAGGTGATTATATGTTATTAACCGAAAGATTAGATGAAAAGCGTACTTATTTTTTTGTGAAATTTATGCCTAAAGAGTTTGTTGATAGATTTAGAAAAGGTTTTATACACATGAAGAATCTAAAAGCGTATGTGGATATGGAAAAAGAATCAAGGGAAAAAGGGATTGGCGATAAGCATGAGGCATCCTTAGTGATAAGTAACACAAAATTAGACTTCTTCGATGAAGAAACAAATGAATTAGTATTTACGTTAGATACAGATAAATTGAGTTTGAGTAATAACCAAGACTTAATGCATCCGGTATTTTGCTCGTATATTATTGATTCAGACAGTTTGGAAATCTTTGAAGAAACAGAGGATGAAGTTCGTGTGAAAATTCGAGCAAGGGAAGATGAGCTTGAAAGAATTTTAAAAGATTTCGGATTAACCGCCGTATTGATTGAGGCCCATAGCTTTTTAGAAAGATTTACTGTGGCTTGCAAGGAACAGGAACTTGTAGCAAATGCGTCTAAGGTTAGCTACTATGATTATTCTGTAAATCAAAAAGAAAGAATGGATATTTTTCTTGATAAAAATTCGACAAAAAGAGTTTTCGTGAAAAGTGATTACTTTAAGCATCAGAATGAACATAGATTTGTATTGTTAAACAAACAAATAGAAGAACCGATGGACTTGTTTATCGGGGATATTTCTGATATAACTCACGTGCTAGATACAAGAAAATTATTCGCAAATACTTATATTAAATTCGGGAAAAATACCAAATAAGGTGTTTTTCTTTTTTATTTCAATAAGCAACTAGCATAATGGGGTGATGCCATTGATTGAACATAAATTAACAGTAAAGCAACAAGCGTTTGCTGATTTCTATATAGAGCTAGGAAATGCCACAGATGCATATCTGAAGGCGTATCCGAATGTTAAGAAGGAAGCGACAGCGAGAGCAGCAGGAAGTCGAATGTTAACAAATGTTAGCGTGAAATCTTATATAGACAATCGCATGGCGGAATTAAAAACAGAGCGAGTAGCAGATCAACAAGAAATATTAGAATTGCTAACGGCTATTGCAAGGGGCGAGACAACTTCGGCAACTTTACGTGGTATTGGTGAAGGTGCTCAAACAATAGATGAAGATATGCCTCCTACTACTGCCGAACGTATTAAAGCTGCTGAATTACTTGGCAAACGTTACTGTATGTGGACCGACAAACAACAGGTTGATGTCAATGGTTCCGTTACTACTAAAGTAGATTTCAGCGGATTAACCACAGAGGAGTTGAGAGCAATTGCCAACTCTAAGCAAAGAGAAGATTGATGCCTTAGCTATAGAAGCTAGAAAAGAGCTTGCTCGTCGCTCTTATCATGATTATGTGGAATATGTACATCATGGTCATTATCAGCATTATCCTCACACAAAAATCGTTTGTGATGAATTACAGAGAATAGCTGATGGGAAGCAAAAGTTTATTCTAATCGAAATGCCACCTCGTCATGGCAAGTCAATGACAGTAACTGAATCTTTCCCAAGCTACTATATCGGTCGAAACCCAGATAAACGCGTTATTACTGCTGCATATTCCGATGGATTAGCTACTAAATTCGGGCGGATGAATCGTAATAAGTTCAATGAATTTGCTCCAGAATTGTTTGACATTAAATTATCCGAAGCGAATGCAGCTAATAAAGATTGGGGCGTATCCGAACGACGCGGCGGAATGATTAGTACAGGTATTGGAGGTTCTATCACAGGTCAAGGTGCTGACTTAATGATAATTGATGACCCCATCAAAAACATGAAGGAAGCAAGTTCGCAGTTAATCAGAGACAACATATGGGATGAATGGGAAGCGACACTTTCTACACGTTTACATGATGGAGCATCGGTTATTGTAATTATGACGCGCTGGCATGAAGATGATTTAATCGGTCGTTTGCTTGCACGTAGCCCTCGTAATTGGGTTCGGTTACGTTTGCCAGCAATCGCAGAAGATGAAGATGATTTGCTAGGACGTGCTCCTGGCGAACCATTATGTCGGGAACTAGGTTTTGATGAGCAATGGGCTGCGGATAAAAAAGCAGAGGTTGGTAGTCGTACATGGAATGCTTTATACCAACAAAGACCTTCACCAGCAGGCGGTTCCATCTTTAAACGTGAATGGATTCGTTATTACGTTCGTACAGAGGAACAAAAGCGAGAATGGGGCTTAAGTGATGATGTAGCAGTATTGCCAGTTCATTTCGATAAGATGGCACAATCATGGGATTGTACTTTCAAAGGTACTGATACAAGCGACTTTGTAGCTGGTGGCGTTTGGGCAAGGAAGAAAGCTCAATACTTCTTACTGGATATTGACCACAGGCGCATGGGCTTTGCTGATACGATGAAAGCTATTCGCGCAATGTCTGACAAGTGGCCTAATGCACGAAGTAAATATATTGAGGATAAAGCAAACGGTTCAGCTATTATCGAAATGCTAAAAGATGAGATTAGTGGAATCGTACCAGTTGATCCTGAAGGTGGCAAGGAGGCACGCGCAAATGCGGTGTCTCCTTTATTTGAGGCTGGGAATGTTTATCTACCTCATCCAAATATGTATTCTTGGGTTGAGGACTTAGAAGAGGAACTTGTTTCCTTCCCTAACGCTGCACATGATGACTTAGTGGATATGACAACACAAGCATTGAATCAGCTTTATACAAATAACGCTAATCCTTTAGATCGTTATCAAAGGTTATTAGGAAGGTAGGTGAGAATATGAAATCACTAGACAGAGCAAAGGCAATGCGCAATGACTTCATGCAAGGTAATGGTAAAGGAAACTCTAAAGATAAGCTAACCCGACAGGTTGCTGGCGTTGGTCGCAAGCTAACGCATGATGAAATAACAAACTTATATGGTGATAGCCGTATTGTGCAAAACATCATTGATATACCAGCGGAGGACATGACACGTAACTGGTTTACGCTCCGCATGAAAGATGAACAATTAGCGCGAAACATCATGAGTAAATTAGCAGATTTAAAAGCGAAGAAAGCATTTAAAGAAATGTTTACCTATGACCGTCTCCGTGGAGATGGTTTTATTTCGTTAGGGGTAACACAAGGTACTGATTTCAAGTTAAGTGATGAACTCCCTTTAGATACGTTATATAAAGTGGATTACCTGCATGCATTCAGTTCAATGAAGGTTAACGAGTTTCTTATCAACGAAGATGTATTTGATATTAAATACGGCCAGTTAGAGCAATTACGAATTAATCGCGCATCTAGTCATGGTACTCAGACTCAGATATCAGAAGAGTCCGTTCATATCTCTCGTTTGCTCCACAGCCAAACAAGGCGCATGGAAGGGGAAGCGCAAGGGCGGTCACTCTTAGAGCCGTTATATGACATTCTGACGGTTTTTGACACGTCTGTATGGTCAGTTGGTCAAATACTTCACGATTTTACTTTTAAAGTCTACAAATCGAAGGATATTGATAATCTATCAGACAAAGATAAACAACAACTGTCCATGATTATGGATTATATGTTTAGAACCGAAGCACTTGCCATGATTTCTAATGATGAGGAACTGAAAAAGGAAACAACGTCAATCGGTGGTATCAACTATCTGCTGGATTTTGTTTGGGATCTATTAGCTGGTGCTGCACGTATGCCGAAAACGGTAATTAAAGGTCAAGAATCAGGTACTATAGCAGGCGCGCAGTATGATGTGATGAACTATTATTCTCGCATTGTAGCCGACCAAGAGAACGAAATGAAGCCTCATTTAGAAAAGCTTATTCGTATGTTGTTAATGGCTGAAAAAGAGCTAGGAGGTCGTATTGACCCCGAATCATTGGAATGGGAGATTCAATTCAATCCTTTATGGAACGTGGATGCCAAAACAGATGCAGAAATACGTAAGTTAGTTGCTGAAACAGATCAAATTTATTTACTCAATAATATTGTTACAGAGGATGAACTACGTGAAGCACGTTTTGGTCAGTTTGGATTGTCTGACACACTTAAATTTAGCGGTGATGAAGCATACTTGAAAGAATTAGCCGAAAAAGTGTATAAAGGTAGGCTTGGTGAGAATGGCTAAGAAAGTACTTATTACACGGTTTCCAGACGCTGCAACAGTCAGTTATAGTCGGGCTATCGAAAAGATGATTAATTCGCTTGGCGCAGAAACAATAAAGCTATTTGATAAGCACGTTGCACCTCAATTAACAACGAGGCAAGACGCTGATTATATAGAGGATGGCATTTTTGATGGCATTAAGAAGATGTTACATGCGGTGAAAAGTAAGGTGAATATGATTTTTACCACTATAAAAAGTGAGCGTGCTGCATCTTCATTCGTAAACAACATCAACCGTTTCAACCGACACAACATTGAGCAGCAAATGAAGGTGAAGGGAATTACTCTAGTAGCCAATGAACCATGGTTAAAGGATTTCCTACACTCGAAGGTGAATGACAATGTTGGTTATATCAAAACAATCCACGAGGACTATTTTGAGCGCATTGAGAACATCGTTAATGACGGTGTAAAGAATGGAACATCCATTAAACAAATACGTGAGCAGCTCATGGATGAAGTCGATATTTCTAGAAACAAGGCACAGTTTATTGCAGTTGACCAAGCTGGTTCTATCTTAGGACAAATGACTGCTCAACGTCATCAAAATATAGGGATTGAAAAATTCACTTGGTATGATGCCGCTGATGAACGTGTACGTGATTCACATAGAAGGCTTAGCGGAAAGGTATTTTCTTATGATGACCCACCGACTGTAAATGGTCGTGTCGTTTTGCCTGGTGAGGATTATCGCTGTAGGTGTGTAGCAATTCCTGTTTTTGATGATGATGAAGAGTAAAAGAAACGAGGGAAAGAAATGAAAATACAAAATGATGCTAATCAGGAAGGTATTACGATTCTACCTTCTGAATTACAAGCTGGTCATGTTCGGTTTACTCAAACAACTTATGTAGGCGACCTTTCGAAAGACACTGTGATTGAAGGTAGTACAGATGATGTTTTAAGAGTTTTAGAAGCTGCTCAATCCAAAAACTTTACAACAGAAATTACTTTTAACATTGCCCCGAGTGTAAACGTCGAAGAAGTTGTTAATTCCATCAAGAGTGCACTAACGAATGTTGCAACTGAGTGACACAGGCGTATTAGGAAGGAGGTGAAACATTGAAACTACAACGCTACGACACAACTTATATAAAAGACTACAGAGAAACACCAGAAGGCTATTTAACGGTTACCGTACCGATTACTCGCCCTGGTGTTTTTCCGTATCAACGACAAGATGGAACGGTGCAAATGGAAGCAAAGTTACCAGAAGAAATCTTTAGTGACCGTACCATTTATTCTGCACGTTCTAAGCCGGTTACTGACGGCCATCCTAATGAACCAGTGACAATTGATAATTATCAAACCTATGCGAAAGGTATGAGTCATACAGATTCACGTGTAGAGGACTTCAAACTTTATATTTCACTTACCGTAACGGATAAAGCACTCATTGAAAAAATACATGAGGGATACAACGAAATAAGCATTGGTTTCTTATCAGATGTAGTTGCTGAAAGTGGGACATATAACGGCGATCAGTATGAGTACACACAACGTAATGTCGAAATTAATCACATTGCAATCGTAGAAAAAGGGCGAGCAGGTCCAGAAGTTGCTATTCGTGCTGATTCAGACGCATGGCAAATTGATGAAAAGGGAGGAAACACCAAAATGGTAAAAATCAAAATTGAGGGTACAGATTACGAGGTAGACCCAGCAGTAAAAGCACATATCGATGCTTTGAAAGCTCAAAAAGAAACAGCGAAGGTCAAAGGTGATAGCGCTGATGCATTGCAAGGGCGACTTGATGCTTTAGATTTAACAATCCAAGCAAAGGACCAAGAAATTGCTAGTCTAAAGGAAAAAGTGCTTTCTGCTGATGAATTAGATAAGCAGGTAGAAGTGCGTGTGAAGCTGATTGATGCATCTAAATCGCTGTTAGGTGATTCATTTGACTTCACTGGTAAAACAGATCGCGAAATTAAAGAGGCGGTTATCTCTACAACTAAACAGGATTTTAAAGGCGATGGTAAATCTGACGATTATATCAACGCCTTTTTTGATGCAACAGTTGAGCAAGTGCAGTCTAACGGCTTCTCAAGCACAGGGGCCAATAGTGCATACACAGGTGATGCTGGTGGAAACAAAGATTTAGATGAATTGAAAAATCAACGCTTAAACATGCGTAAATAAGGGGGAATTCATATGCCTATTACAAACTATCCAGATTACATGCAACCAGCAGGCAAAGCTGGTCAATTATCAAGCTACCAAGACTATACAGCGGACACATACGCTGTAGAAGCAAAGGTTCCATTTGGTGCACCAGTACAACTAAATACAACCGGAACAGCGATTAAGCCAATCACAACAGGCGGCACAGTTATCGGTATTGCTCTAGCGCAAAACATTCACGATTATGTAGAGAAAAAAGACGACCAGAACTATCCGGTTGGTGAACCTGCAGCAATCGTTAAACGAGGGCGTATCTTCGTAGTTGCTGGAGGCGATGTGATTAACGGCCAAGCTGTCAAAGTAGATCCTACGACACAAAAGTTCGTTGCATCCGGTGCTTCGGCAATCGATGTATCAAATGCTGTTTTCAAAAGTAATGCTACAGCAGACCAATTAGTAGAAATCGAAATTAACTTACCTTAAGGAGGTATTTTTATATGTCATTAATCCGTCCACAAGACTTAAACGCTATTGATAAACGTATTTACGAACCACACGCTTCGGAATTAAAAGCGCGTTCTATTTTTGCATTAAAAACCGATATTCCGGCAGGGGCGAAAACATATAGTTATGACGTTATGACACGCTCTGGCGCAGCTAAAATCTTAGCTCCTGGTGCAACTGATGTGCCTTTAGTAGATGCAGATTTAACAGAAGAAACAGTTAAAATTTATTCAATCGCTGCAGCATTCAATATATCCGTACAGGAAGTACGTGAGTCTCAAATGGCAAACCGCCCTATTGATGTCACTAAAGCTGATACAGTACGTAAAGCTATTGCTGAAAAGGAAAATCAAGTTGCCTTTTCTGGTGATAAAACTCACGGCATAAAAGGATTAACGGATGCAGTAGGTATTCAAATTTACGCAACACCAAACAATGAGGCTGGTTCTTCAACGAAATGGAAGGATAAGACTGGTAAAGAAATCGTTGCGGATATTCGTAAGGCAAAAAATATGATTAATAAATTAAATGGTCATGAAGCTGATACGTTACTATTAACGCCAGATTCAAACGAAGAACTTGAGAAAACATTTAATGAATTTACTCAGCAATCTGTGTTGGAATACATTAAATCTCAAAACTGGTTTAAACGCATCGAAACAGTAAACGATCTAGCTAAAAAAGGTTTGGCAAATTCAGAATGCTTTGTAGTGCTGGATTCTTCACCATCTGTATTAGAGCTAGGTATCCCAATGGATGTTACACGCCATCCACAAGAGTACGCTTTCCCAAATACAAAAGTGCCATTTGAGGAGCGTACAATAGGTTTAATTATCCGTTATCCAATGGCTATTTGCCGTGCGGACGGAATTTAAGGGGGGCTATCCATGTTAGTACAAAACAAAGGTAATCATTCATATACAGCCAATGGGTTAACACTTAACCCTGGTACAAATAAAGTGGACGAGAAGGACTTCGACCAATTTCTTACTCATCCACTGATGAAACACCTTAATGACAAAGGCGAATTTACCTATGAAGGTGAGAAAGCAAAGCCATCTGCGAAGGATGCTATTGCAATGATTGAAGATGCGTTTGATGTTGATATGCTAGAAGGCTTGAAAGCAGAAGAAAATCGTAAATCTGTACTGGATGCTATAGATAAACGAATCGAAGAGTTAACAAATCCCGAAAAATAGGAGGGATATACATGTTATTAACCTCATTAGAGCGTATTCGTATGTTAAGTGATGAATTTACTTTAATCGCTGATGAACGGCTTACTATGTACATTGAGGATGCTTCGCTCGAAGTGTCCTCTTTAAATGTTCCTGAGCTATACCAAGAGCGATTAACACGTTATTTAGCTGCTCATTTAGCTATTTTAAGCATTACTAAAGATCAAACGGTTATTCGTGAAAAAGTGGATGTTATTGAACGTCAATACAGTGATCCAAGTAAAAACATTGGGCTATTAGCTTCAAAATACGGCCAAGAATACCAACGTATTTTAGAAGAGCTAGAAGAACAAATAAAACCAAAGAAGTCTATTAATTTGGTGGTGTTGTAATGTCTAATGTTCGAATAAGTGGAACAAATCGAATACCACAGCTTATTAGTGCATTACGTGAACTAAGCGAATACGGAATTGAAGTAGGTCTTGTAGGTAGTGATGATTCTGAATACATCATGATTGCCAGTGTACACGAATTTGGCATTACAATTCGTAAAAAGAAAGGCTCAATTAATATTCCTGAACGTTCCTTTTTACGGTCAACGTTTGATGAGAAAAGTGGTAAATGGTTTGATTTCGTTAATAAGCAAATTCCGAAGCTGTTAAACGGTAGCATGAATGCTCGCACTATTTGCGAAAGACTTGGCGCTAAGATGGTTGGTGATGTTCAGAAGAAATTAACTGAATTAAGTGATCCGGCAAATGCTCCGTCTACGATTGCACAAAAAGGTTCAAGTAATCCTTTGATTGACACAGGTGGATTAAGAGCCCGCATTACTTATAAGGTGGTGAGAAAATAATGCCTGAAAAAATGCTGTTTAGCTCGGTTATCGAGTCTCAAGGTGTACCATTTATTGCTCATATTACAGGTGAAAGTGGCTATGAAGATGGGGAATGGGTTGAGGGAAAAGAAGAACCAAAAGGTATGACAGGTATTATTCTCCCGCTAAGTAGTGACGACTTAAAATATCTTGAAAACGGCAAGTACACCGAGAAAGAAAAGAAATTGTTAACAGTGGACCAGATACCTGAAGGAACCAAGGTAGAATA
Source organism: Lysinibacillus sp. NPDC097162 (assembly GCF_044762185.1). Classification (NCBI taxonomy): domain Bacteria; kingdom Bacillati; phylum Bacillota; class Bacilli; order Caryophanales; family Bacillaceae; genus Lysinibacillus; species Lysinibacillus sp. NPDC097162. Next base: position 149,267 of record NZ_JBIWDT010000003.1, read on the forward strand.
CAAGGGCCAACTATTTACTGTTCAAGCATTCAAGGATTATTCAGATTACACCGATGTCAATATCTACTTGATGAGGTGGCGAGCTAAATGAATTTAGTTAAATCAATTCGAAAACAACTCGCAGCCGATACGGCTATTACGATTATTAGGGCAGACCAACTAGGTGATGTACCTAAGTTACCCTACGCTACATATAAGGTGATAAGTGACCGAAAAGGTGTAGGGCAAGAAGATGTTTCGCATGTTGATAACGTGGCTGAATTAGTGGAAGCACGAACGCAGGAACGAAATTCAACCTTATCATTTAACATATATGGAACTTCGCATGATAACGCCTATGAAGTAGCAACACAACTTCGTAAGTGGTTTGAGTGGCGAGGTTCTTTGTTTTTAGACGAGTTAAATGTTGCCGTAGCCAATCTAACTGATGTGACCAATCGTACAACATTTTTGTTAGAATCCTATGATGAAAAATGGGGTTTTGATGCAATTATTCGATACCAAGAAATTGATGAACACGAAATAGACTACTTCGACAAAGTGGAAGTAGAAATGAAATTAGGAAGGTGATTAAATGCGCTATGTTGACGTGCAAATTTCAAGGGAAACAAAGCCGATTTCAGAAAAGGGCTTTGGTTTACCTTTGTTACTAGCAACAAGTAAGGTACTAGATTACAAGGAATATACCGGCATTGAGGATGTAGCTGCTGATTTTGACGTAAGTACCAAAGAATATAAAATACTTTCTCGAATGTTTGGACAGTCTTTAAGGCCTGCTCAAATAGCTGTGTACGGAATTGTTTATAATTCAGCGTCTGATGATGTGGCAACACTTGCTACAAAGCTAAATGAATTAATTAAAACGCATAACGATTTTTATTATGTTGTCAGTCCTGAACAAGGTGATAAGGAAATTACAGCACTTGCAGAATGGACTAATACGCAGGATAAACTTTATGGAGTCACGACTGATAGTGTCGAACTAGCAGAAACACTAAAAGGTCAGTACGATAACACATTTATCCTTGTGCACGATCAACCAGATACGTATGTAGCAGAAGGTTTAATTGGAGCTTGCGCGCCAAAGAAAATCGGTGCTTATACCTGGACATTCAAAAATGTTCAAGGTGTACCTGCAGTAAAGTACGACAACACAACGATTAATCGTATTCATGATGCAAATGCATCGACTTATATCAACGAGGCAGGCCTGTTATTAAACTCTAAAGGGGTTGCAACTAGCGGGGAATACATTGATGTAATTCAATCAACACATTATCTAAAAGCTCGTTTGGCTGAAAGTGTATTCCGGTTGCTTGCGTTAAGAGATAAAGTGCCTGGTACTGATACTGGTATCGGTTTGGTTGTTGCTGAGGTGGAAGGTGTGTTGGCTTCTGTAGTAGAAAATACAACAACTGGTGAAGGTATTATTGCTCGTGACGATGCAGGCAATCCAATGTACACAATAACCTTCCCAAGAAGAAAAGATATCCCTAAAAATACATTAGCTCAACGTATTTTACCGGATATTCAATGGACTGCAACTATTGCAGGAGCATTCGAAAAAGTCCAGATTCGTGGCGTACTAACGGTTTAAGGAGGGGTTTAAATGGCTGAAACTTTTAATTTTAAAGATACAGTAGCGATTGTAGGCGGCATAATTCTCACTGGATTTATGGATGGTACTCCTATCGAGGCTGAGAAAAATGAAGATACATTTAGTCAACATGTTGGAGCTGATGGATCAGTTACTTATAACGAATCAGCAGACGAGACAGGAACATTTACATTTACATTGAAACAAGATTCCAGTGTAGTTCCTATGTTAGACGCTTTATTGAAATCTAAGGAATCTTTTAATGTTTCTCTTAATGATTCAAAACGCAAGAAACGTGTAAATGGTTTGGATTGTCGTTTTGCGAAAAACCCAAACTTTTCACGCGGAGCTGAAATTGAAGCTGTTGAATATACAATCTTAGCAGCACAATATAAGGAGGATTAATTAAATGGCATTTACAGCAAAAACAAAAGAATACACTTCGGAGGCTGGTAATCAATATACATTCCAAAACGTGCCGAACTCTAAGCAAGCTGAAATTATGGACAAGGGTACTGGTTTATATGGAAAAGTTCTAAATTCAAACATGATGCCTCTAATGTTAGAAAATGTTGTTGTTGTACCAAACGGATTAACTATGGATGAATTTGAAACTTGGGAGGAGTTAGAGGAGGTCACTAACGCTGCCTTTAACTTTCTTCGAACAGGAAAGTAATAAACTCAAAAATCTGTCAGGGGTGCAAAGCATCCCTTCTTTTTATGAAAAGGAAGCTAGTAAAAAGTGGTGGAAATACGTTATTGGTTTCCACTATAAAATTGATCCTCATTCTGTTGAGCAATGGGATAACGATACTATTTTAGAAACAGTCGCATCTTTAAAACTGCTAGGGGTGATTAAATGAGTAGTATGCGCGATATGTTCGTAGGCATCTATTTCAGAGATGAAGCAACGAGGGTTCTGCAAAACCTAGATAGACAAATGGATGCCGTAGAAGATGCAGTGACTGGTGTTGGTAGACGACTTGGTATTTCAGAAAGAAATATCAACCGATTTGGTAACGTGGGGTTAAGTGCTACTAGGGATGTAGAGCGTGGATTTGAAGATGCAGACGATGGCGCTAGAGAGTTTTATAACGGTGTTAACAAGGCGATCAATGGCGTTCATAGTTTGAAAAAAACTATGAAAAACATGGTCGGTATTGTTGCCGGAGTTTTTGCGGTAGATAAAATCAAAGAGTTTGGTTTAAGCGCAATCGAAACAGCGGCCAACTTTAAAGCTATGGATGCACAATTTGAACAGGTATTTAAAGGTATGGAGAGTGAATCGGCCAATAGTTTAAATGCTATTGCTGAAAAAACAGGGATGATACCAGAAAGATTGAAAGGTAGTTTTACAAAAATAGCTGCTTTCGCTAAAACGACTGGTGTTGATACTGCATCGGCATTGGGTTTAACTGAGCGGGCTACATTAGCTGCAGCAGATAGCGCAGCCTTTTATGATCGTTCGATTGAGGAAGTTGCGGAAAATTTACAATCGTTTTTAAAAGGTAACTACGAAAATGATGCAGCTCTAGGTATTTCAGCTACAGAGTTCACTCGAAATACAGCTGCTATGGCTAAATTCGGGAAAAAATTTAATGATTTAACGGAATACCAAAAGCAGGACACTTTAATGCAAATGGTTGAAGATGGGAATAAACTTACTGGTGCTTTAAATCAAGCTGCAAATGAGGCTGATGCATATGAAAACCAGATAGGTAATATGAAAATGGCATGGACCAAATTTAAAGCAAAAATTGGTGGTCCATTACTACAACCGTTTGTAGACTCAATGCAGTCAGCATCACAATGGATGGAAAATCTTGATACTGACAAATTAGTCAGTAAAATAGATCGGGTTGTAGGTTTTGTTGGAACAGTAAAAGAAACTATCATGTCCTTGGTGTACGACACTGGAGAAGTATCGGACTTGTGGCAAAACTTTGGTTTTCCTAAAGAAACAAGCGACCAAATCGCTTCTTTTGCAGATACCATGAAAAATACAGTTGTAGGTGGTATAGATATAGCAGTAACTGCTTTCAATGGTTTTAAGACTGGTGTGAGTTGGGTTATTGATAATAAGGAGTTAGTTATTGCTGGATTAGCAGGAATAGCTGGTGGATTTGCAGCTTTGAAAGCTATAACATTTGTGAAAACGGCACTGGATTTATATAAAAATAGCACTATTGTTTCTACAATCGCTACACAAGGTTTCAATGGAGCTTTAAAGGCAAATCCGATTGGTATGGTAGTAACTGCTGTTGGTTTACTCGTAGCTGGCGGTGTAGCGCTATACCGAAATTGGGATACAGTTAAAACTAAAGCTGTAGCATTATGGCAAGTGATAGATAACAACCCTATTCTCTCATTTTTATCGGGACCTATTGGTTTATTAATAAAAGCTGGAGTTACGATTTATAAAAACTGGGACAAGATAACCAATAACTTCAATAAATTTAAAAATGCAATAACTAATTTCAAAGTGCCAGAATGGGTATCATCCATTGGTAGTACTATTGGCAAGGCCGCAGGGGCAGTTGGCAATTTTATTAGCGGTTCCCATGCTACAGGACTTGAACGTGTACCATATGATGGCTATGTAGCTGAATTGCATAAAGATGAGTCGGTCTTAACGGCAAGTCAATCAAATACATTACGCCGCGCAGGTATTTTAAGCCAAGGTAGTTCTGGCACACCTGAATTGAATCTAGATAATAATTCGAGTTCGACATCGTCAATACCTCAACCATTAAGCAGTGGAAACAGTACCACTAATAATAGTGGCGGAAATCAATTTATCTTTCAAATATCGGGTAATAATCCAATCGATATTGCTAAGGAAGTGCGTGCAGTTATTAGCGATATCGTTGATACAGAAATGCAAACGATATAGGTGGTGATAGGAGTGCCATATATTAAAGATGTTTTAATCGACGTAATAACAAAGGTGTCAATGCCAGAAACGTCTACAACAACGGATCATGCGCTTGAAGATGGTGAACAGATTACGGACCATGTGATAAGCAATCCTATTACCATCTCTATTACAGGGATAATTCTTGATGAAACCGGGGAAAAGGTATTAAAGCTACGTGGGTACAGAGAAAAAGGTGAAATCATTGATTTTGATTATATGACATCTTTGAAACACGTTGTTATTATTGATTTTAGCCGTGATTATGAGGCAAAAATAAAAGATGGCTATGCTTTCACGATGACGCTTAAACAAATAAAGGTAGCAACTGTAGCGAAGTACGTAAGCGTTTCTGTTCCGGTTAAACAACAGACCAAAGCTGTCACCAAAAAAGGACGGCAACAAACGAAGAAAACTCAAACATCATCAACTAAGACAACAAAACAGAAATACAATCCACCAGCAAAAACTAAAGAAATCAGAAAAGGGGGCTCGATACCGATATGATGGATTTCGAAGAATATATTGATGTAAATAAGGACGAAATACCTTATTCAATGGAAATTGATTTAGGTGGGGAAGTATTTGAAATAGAATTCAATTACAATCGAGCTTACGATTTCTTTACAGTTGACCTTTTTAAAGAGGGCGAAGTACTTGTGATTGGTGAAAAACTAATATTAAACCGTCCGTTATTCCGGAATCGCGTTAATTTAGATTTACCAAAAGTAAATATTATACCGATAGACCGTGCAGGAGTTGCTGATAGAATTTCTTTCAACAACTTGAATGAAACGGTCTTTTTATATGTAGGTGAATTAATTGAGTAATTTATACATGCGTAAAACCACTTTTTTAGTTGGCGGTCGTGAAATTACAGATCCACTAACTATCAAATTTAGCGTACCTTTTGGGGATAACGAAAAGGTAGATACAATCGACATTCAGGTATACAACTTAAAAGATGAAACAATCAATGCCATTACTACTAATAAAGCAGCTATTTTAAGCGCTGGTTATATTGATGATAACGGTGTTATATTCAGTGGCACCCTAAAGAAAAAGGAAACAAAGTGGGAAGGTCTAGACAAAATTACGACATTTAAAAGCATAGATTGCACTTTAGACTATACCCAAGGCGTCATTAAAAGGACATACGGAAGGAATACACCTGCGTCTCTAATATTAAGGGAGCTTGCTCTTGATGCTGGACTTGCGATAGGAGATATTGATTTACCCGTTGATTTTATTTATCGTTCTGGTAAAGCGCTTAACGGAAAAATTAAGATTCAAATTGCTGAAATTGCAAAGGATTGTAAGGCGAAACAGTACATAAATAAAAATCGACTTTATGTACGGGATCGAGCCAAAGGGGATAAATTAGGACTAGATATATCAAAGGAAACAGGTCTAATAGATGAACCAGAGGAAATCGAAGAGGAAGTGAAGGATGAGAAAAAGTCCAAAACATCTGCTTCTAAGAAAAAGCTAAAAGGCTACAAAATAAAAATGCTATTAAATCATAAAATCACCACAGATGTCATTATTAAACTAACCTCAAGAAAGGTTAATGGGGTGTTCCGTGTATCAAAAGGTGAACACAAAGGGGATACATCAGGAACAGAGTATTACACAGAATGTGAGGTGGTGCCAGTATGACCAAAACATCAATAACACAATTCGTAAGCGAAAATATTCAAGAAAGTTTAGAGAATATCAACACATGTTTAATTTGCGAAATACTCGAAGTTGATATGAACTCATTGAAAGCTGATGTTCAACCATTAAATGATTCAGAAGCTACACCTATTTTAGATGTACCAATAGCATTTCATCAAACAGAGCAATTCATAATTCAAGTGCCATATAAAAAAGGTGATACCGTTTTAGTAGCATGTTCCCAAGCAGATATTGATCCATTGATGTTTGGCGGTGGCGATGCTGCGAGTCGAGCATTTAGTGCGAATGATGCGCTAATCATCGGAGGCATTAACTATTTCACTAAGCCTATACAAAATGAACATCCTGATGATTTAGTTATCGGTACAAAGGACTTTACTACAAAAATTGTTATTAATGAAGCTGGTGAAGTAAGTATAAAATCATCGAAATTTAAAGTGGAAGCCGATGACATCGAATTAATTGGTAAAACGATAACCGCTAACGGTGAGGATTTAACTGTAGATTTAGTGTAGGGGGTAAGAGATGCATACACTTAAATATAATGACAACGGTGATTGGGTATTAAATGAATTAGTTTATGGAGATGACCAACTAATTCAGAATCTAACACAATTGTTACGTACTAGGGTAGGTGAATGGATGTTTGATGATAACCACGGTTTTCGTAGGTCTGTAATTGAGCAAAAACTACCGAAAAAAAAACAAATTATACAGGCTATGCACGATTGTTTATATCAAGAGCCGCGTGTTGCTGAGGTATTGAGTGTGGAATACGATTTCAATCGAATTAAACGCCATTTAACCATTTATTTTAAAGCTCGCACGACAGGTGGTAGCGAAATAGGGGGTGAAACTGTTGTTAACCAGATTTGGGTTTAAACGCAAACGAACAGTAGACTATTTGCCCGAAATCCAAGAAATGGCCCGCGAATTATTTGGTGAGGATGTGGATTTAACCGATAATACGCCCCTTGGAAAAATGATTTATTTACAGGCACAGCAACGAGCAGAAGATAACGAGGAACTTGAGCAAGTTTATAACGCACGATTTGTTGATACTAGTGAAGGTGCTTCATTAGAAACCAATGTTATAAGGGTAATTACTCGTAAACGTTGGCTAAAATCAAGTGGAGAAGTAATTCTGAATTTAACTAAGGGCACAAAGGTTAATACAGGTGATTTATTTAAAACACCGTATAATATTTATTTTAAAGCTCTAGAGGAAGTTCAAGCTGTAGAAGATGGTAATTATCGTACTACAGTAGAAGCACTTGAATATGGAGCGATAGGTAACGTAGAGCCTGGTGATATATCAATAATTGTGAATCCTCAAAGTGGCATCAATTCGGTAACGAATCCAGATGCTTTTTTTAATGGTCAAGATGAAGAAACTGACGAAGAATTACAGAATCGTTATTACGAATCTTTAGGTAAAGTAGGAGCACGTCGAGTTGAATCGATAGAGGCTAATGTCCTTGATGAAGTAGAAGGGGTTCGTGCTGCTATAGCTATTGAAAATGATACAAATGAAGTAGATGCAGAAGGGCGCCCTCCACATTCTGTAGAAACTGTCGTATTAGGTGGTTTAGATGAAGATGTGGCTATGGCCATCTTTAGAAAAAAAGGTGGTGGTATTCGTGCTCATGGATCTACAGTATACACATTTACAGATAATAGAGGAATTGTGCATGAAATTGGATTTACACGCGCTACAACTGTCTCTGTCTATGTAAAAGTAAAGGTTAAAAAGAACAAACAATTTCCTCTGAATGGTGATGACTTAGTTATTGCTCAAATTGTTAAATACATTGGTGGTACATATAACGGCACGCTCTATAACGGTGTAGGTATGAGTTCTGACGTTGTATGTGCTAAAGCAGAAGCACGCGTGTTATCTGTAGAGGGCATTGATGATGTAAGTGTAGAATTTTCAACAGATGGAGTAAGTTACGAATCAAAAAATGTATTAATCGCATTTCCGGAAGTTGCTGAAACAGATGATTCCAAAATCGAGGTGATAAACCTTGTCTAATAAACGATTGCAAACACTCCTGGACCGTATGCCACGACAGTATGCTAGGAATGAGGATAGTAACAACTATAAGTTACTAAAAATCATTGCTGAAAATGGTGTTGAAAATTTAGCTATACAGCAAACCATTTTAAAATATTGGGATATAGATCAAGCAGAAGGCTATGGCTTAGATAGATTAGGCAAAGATGAAGGAATTGCACGCGGTGGTTGGGACGATGATGAATATCGAAAAATGATTAAAGTGCAATGCATTCTTAACCTATCTGAAGGAGATATAGAAACGATGAATCAGATTATGGATGCCTATATGGGTTCAGGTTTCATCGGATTCGAGGAAGGTTGGAGAGAGTTTGAGCCTGCAACATTACTTATAAATATACGTGCATCAGCTAAAAGCATTCCGGATGAATTAATTAAAAGAATAAAGACGGCTGGTGTAGGAATTTATATTTTTTTAAATGAAATCAATGAATTTCTAATAATTCATGCTGGCACCTATGTATGGCCTATTAATTACAAGATATGTGGCCGTTTTAAAACTACAGAAACGCATGGAGCTTTAGGGAAAGGAATTTTAGCTGTGTCGGATGAAATTTATGGCTTCGTTACGAACAATCGTATATGTGGTCAATTTAGAGCAGGGGGTGTGAGTCATTGAATGAAATACAACCACTAATGATTGATTTAACACAACAGTTTTTAAGCAATCTTACTGTAAGCGCGAAGGTAACTATAGACGGCGTTGTTTATGACAAAGATATCTATCATACTAGCACAAAGTTTGGGCTTAGGAAGTACGTGAAGTTGTCGACTGAACAAGGCTTTGTAACACGTGCTGCTTTAGTCGATAATTATGGGCGTGAATTGTATGTAAAAACAATGAGCTATCAGAAAGGCTCGCAGGGATATGTTATAGCATTTCCTCTCCAACTTGAAGCAAAGGAAGTGAAAGTAAATGAGTAACCATATGAATGGTGAAATACCTCTGAATTTTAAGAAAAACCCTTATGAGCGTACTGAATGGCACGATGATGTCACGGATCCAGTGACTGGGGAAGTTATCGAAGATGGTACGCCTTATATGTCAGAATTCGCAAATAATTTCGAGTGGGGAATTTATAACTCGTATCGCTATTTAATTGAGATGTACCGACAATTAGAACGCATGCGTATACAAATGGAACTAGACGGCCGTGTACCAGGTAATAGCGGAACATTTGCTGATACACTCGATGGCAGCACAAATAAAATCAAAATGGACACAGCTATGACCGATATTATCGAGGCTGTCATTATAGGAACAACTACTTTAAAAGTGGCTAGTGTTGATGGGTTTACACCATTTACACAAGTCACTATTTTTGATGATGTAGCAAGTGAGGACGTTGTGATTACTGCGGTAGGTGCAGATACAATTACGGTTTCATCATTAACTAATGCGTACAAAAAAGGCGCTAAAGTGGCTCGTAGTAATGTTCAAATTGATATGGTTAACGCTGAGATGGGTGTCGGGGATTGGAAGTTATTCAATGTTAAGTTAGTGGAGGTGGTTTAAGTATGGCTACGTATCGTTTAAGTATTACAAAAGATGCTGAAGTGCGTTCTGCACTTCCTAACAATAATTATGGAAGTAGCAACACATTCTCAATAGGTGCGGTCGAAGGGAATAATCTATCGGCGTATCTAGGATTCACATTACCTGAGGCACTGAAAGGAAAAAAAATCAAGAGTGCTTCGTTAGTAATGACGCCGGGCGGGATGGTTTCAGGTGCGAATACTACGAGTGCAATTAACACGTATTCTTACAATTTAGCTAACGATTTTGTTGAAACAAGCATTACCTACGCAACACGACCTGCAAATGTTGGTAACATCTCAATAGGTATTATACCCAAATATGATACTTCACCCACTAGTGTCAACTTAAAGGAATGTATTCAATACATTGCCGATAATGCGAACGCAATACCAGGAATATTAGTTACAGGTGGAGGAAACGCATACGCTGCAAATGGGCGTAATATAACTGGCAATCCACCGTATATTTTAGTAGAAACAAACGAGGCGCCTGTTTGGTCGACCGTTCCAACACAAACAGTACGCAAAGGTAAGCTGGCAACAGTAAACCTTGCAAATTATGTAAGTGATGCCAATGGCGACGCCTTAACTTATGGAGTTGCGTCTAACAGTGATACGTCAGTTGTGACAGCTAGTGTTAATAGTGGGAATATACTTACACTAGCAGGGGTAGCTACTGGTACTGCGGCGGTTACTGTCACAGCAAATGACGGTACAACAAAGGTAGCTACCACAGTAAATGTGAATGTAATAAATATAGAACCAACGGTTACATTAACTTTACCGACAAACAACGTCACGTTGTACGAAAAGGATATTTTAAGTATCATAGGTACTGCTTACGATGAAGATCCGGACCAATCTGTTACAGCGTACTATCAAATAAACAGCGAACCACGCAAGGTACTAGCAACCAATCTAAGTCAGACACAAATAGCTTTATCAAAGCAGCTAACCTTCAAAGGTGGCAAAATATATGATGGTGAAACAGTACTCACAGGAACACTTACTGATGGAATAGCACACACGTTAAAAGTATGGGCCGAGGATAGCGAGAAGGCATCGTCTGTGATTGTTGAACGTACTTTTTATGTTGTACCTAACCGAGCGCCTTTGTTATCTGTAGAAGCTGTTGCGCCATCTGGTGTAATTGATGCGGACAATTTTAAAATTAGTGGTACAGCCTCAGACCAGGATGCCAATTCAACCGTTAAAGTGACAATACGAATTAATGCAGGAAATGCTATTGAAATCTACAGTGGAGCAGGTGGAGCTTGGGAATTTGTTTTAGCTCTTTCGCAACTTGTGGTTGGTCAAAACACGATAGTTATTGAGGTAATTGATAACTACGGTGCAAAGACTAGCAAGACGGTAACACTAAATAAAAAAGAAATGAAAACACCTATTCTGCAATCTGTCGCTCGTTATAAAATCGAGCCACCGAAGGGTTCTGCGAAGGGTGTTTTATTATTTATACAACGTGATGAGGAATTGGATATTAAGGTTGAACTATCCATGACTTTAAATGGTGAGCAAGAACAGTATGAAACGTTGACGCCTGCTAACACAGCGCCGGTCCAACAAGGTGTTGTGGAGGATACCTTTGAATACGAGGGCTTAGAAGCAAAGCAAAATATTATCCTTAAAATCACGCCATCACGTACAGATTTATCTTTTAATCACAAAATACATTTAATTTCTGGGGCGGTGGACTAATGGCATTTCAATATAAAGTACGAAACTCAGACGGTACATTAGGCGATAGGAAGAAATTCGGACTCGAAGATACTCCGGAAGAGAAAACGGAACGATTAGAAGCTACAAATGCTCAATTGGCCTATGAATCGGTTATGAAGGATTTAAGGATTGAAGAGTTAAATAGTAATCAAGCAGATTTAACTTATCAGTTAATGATGAAAGGGGTACTGTAAAATGGACTGGTTAAAAATGATTAATGGCTTTTACCCTAAATACTGGACGAAAGAAATGGTTGGCGATGCTGTTGAGGCTGGGAAAATAACAACAGGACAGTATAAAGAGATTACTGGCGATAAATATTCAACAGTAAAAACGCAAGCGTAGGCTTAGCGTTATTTTTTATGCGCTGTGAGAGTAATCGAGATGGGCAATGGTACAAGTTACTGATTCTCGATGACTCTCAAGGCTTTTATATTAATTGAATAGGGCAAAGGATTGGTGATGGAATGGATCCAATAACAACAGTAACAACAGTAAGCCAAGTAGCAAATTCGCAAGTCGTCTGGTCAATTCTATGTATTAGTTTAGTTGTATTTGTTTTCTGGAGTTCTTATAAGCGTGAAGAGAGACTTCTAAAAAACTTAGATACATTAACTGCTGCACAAGGTGAACAAGCGAGTGCAATGCGTGAAATAAGTAAAAGTCTATCGTCACTTGAAGGACGCATGGACCGCATGGAAAAACATATCTTTTAGGAGGAATTATTACTATGAAAATCAATTGGAAAGTACGTTTAAAACACAAACCGTTTTTAGTATCATTATTTGCATTTGTTTTATTACTAGCTCAACAAGTAACAGCAGCATTTGGATACAGTTTACCCGAAGCAGTTGGCGAACAAGCCACTGCTATTTTTAATACTATTTTAAGCATTTTGATTTTAATTGGCATTGTAATCGATCCAACTACAAGTGATGTCGGCGATAGTGAACAATCGTTAAAATATCGAAATCCAAAGGAGGATAAATGATGACTTACGTTTTTAAACAAAACCTTTTACCTTCTGTTAAATACCCAATAAAAGCGCCTTACACCATGACTCCTCAGTATATTACCGTTCATAATACGGCCAATGATGCTTCTGCAGCCAACGAAATTAAATACATGATTACTAACGACAACCAGGTGTCGTATCATATTGCCGTTGATGATAAAGAAGTTATTCAGGCAATCTCATTTAACCGCAACGGCTGGCATTGCGGTGATGGTCAAGGTAACGGTAATCGTAAATCAATAGGTGTAGAAATTTGCTACAGCAAAAGTGGAGGAGCGCGTTATACTGCTGCTGAGGAAAATGCAGTGCAGTATATAGCCTCGTTACTAAAACAATATGGATGGGGCATAGAACGCGTAAAAAAACATCAAGATTGGAATGGGAAATATTGTCCGCATCGAATTTTAAGTGAAAACCGATGGAATAGCTTCTTAAAACGAATCGAAGAAGCTATGAAACCGAAAACAACTATCCAACAAAAGGAGGAAACACCAGTGCCAAACACACTTACATCAACTGCTAAAGAGGATTTGAAAGGATTGTTAAAAGAGACTTATCAAAAAGGTATTTTAAAAGTGGACCATAGTGAAAGAGTTTGTTCAATGACAGATGGTGAAGCTTTAGGGTTATTAATTTCAGTTGTAAAGCGCACTTTATAAACAACGATACCAGGTACTCATAGATTTATGGGAACCTGGTATTTTTTTATTGCCAAAAAGAGAACTAATGTTCTATAATAAAACAAACAAATGTTCTTATTGGGAGAGTTGATATAGTGGCTGCTAAAACAAAAACACCAACAAAAAAGAAAGAACCTAAACATCTAGATCGTGATGAATTCGACCTTGAAGAAATCGCATATACCCTAACAGAATCGATGAAAGAAAATAAGGTTTGTGCATACACAATATACAAACATGATGAGCTATTAGAGGGTACAGTTGTAAAAATGGATGCAAACACTAAATTAATCCACATAAAAGACAGGTATATGGGCATCCATAAGATACATTTTCTAGATATTTTAAAAGTATCTGACGTTGATTAATTGTGGAGAGTGATTGTAATGATAAATGACCGTGGAAATATGAAATGGACATCATTGATGCTACCTGAACATTTAGTTAAGTTAAAGGAATGGAAAAAAGAGCAATTTTACGATAAAAAGCGCGAGTTGACTGAATGGGAGCTAGAAGAGATAGAGCAAACAATTCAGCGAGCTTTCAAAATGAAAAAGCAAATTAAGCTCACACTTTGGAAAAGCCAAAAATTATATGATGAAATTGGAATCATTACGGGGACAAATATTTATAATAAGGAGTTACTTTTAGAAACTGTTATATCAATCAAGCGTATTACCTTCGATATGATACAAAAAGCTTCATTGGTAGACACGGATGATTAAGCCAGAAGAGCGAAGAAATGTACATGAATTTATCTTATTGGATATGGCAGTAAAATCGTTGCAGAATGATTACGATAAACTAGGAAATCTAAAAATGTCAGTGGTATATGTCAAAATAGTTGATGACCTATTGAAAGATTTAAGAAGTGATTATTTTAATAAAAAACGAATGTTAGCTAAACAAAAAATCGAGGTAGTGAAGTGGATCCATGTAGACGAATATTTTAGTGACGTTGTTTTGAAAACTCCTGGAGAAGATGTAGAACTGCGGTACGCTAAGCAAGCTCTAAAGACAAAAGTGGAAGCATTAATATTAAGATACTTAGGGAGAGAGTGACATGGCTGTTGTATATAATTTTTCTAACAAAACGTTTCGAGATATAACAAAAGAAAGAATTGATGTAGCGAAAGTAGCATTAGGTTTTATGGGAAGTGCAGTAAAAGTCTATGAACGTAAAGGAACGGTAATAATTCATAGTGAAAATAAAAGTTCTAGTCATGCAAGCGTTTCAAATGAGCGTGGTCAAGTTAAAGAATGGGAAATTAGATATGCAATAGATCACATTTTAAAAAGAGATCTTATAGATGTGAACATACGAGTTAGTGAAACTGGTGTTGTTCATATACGGACAAAGTAGGAAAAAATACTTAATAATAGTAAAAGTCACTCAACAATATCAGATGAGTGACTTTTATTTTTAAATTTATAATTCATTGGTTAAAAATACATCTACCCGATTTTATTATTAAAAATACGATGCCCCCAAGGCGCCCCCAATTTAAATCAAGAATAATTAAAAATTGTTGTAGCTTATATTCATATTAAATATAGTAAAAACCCCGAAACAAAAGGGTTTACCTTGTTTCGGGGTTTTATAAAATCGTTGTTTGACGAAGCAAAAAAATTAACGAGAGTAGTACTCTACGATGAATGCTTCGTTGATTTCAGCAGATAGTTCAGAACGTTCTGGAAGGCGAGTGAATGTACCTTCTTTTTTGTCTGCATCAAAAGTTAAGTAGTCAGGTACGAAGTTGTTTACTTCGATAGCTTCTGTTACTACAGCAAGGTTTTGAGATTTTTCACGAAGAGAAATCGTTTGACCTGGTTTAACGCTGAATGATGGAATATCAACGCGTTTGCCATCTACTAAGATATGACCGTGGTTTACTAATTGACGAGAACCACGACGAGTGCGAGCTAAACCTAAACGGTAAACTAAGTTGTCAAGGCGAGTTTCAAGAAGGATCATGAAGTTTTCACCGTGAACACCTTTCATTTTACCAGCGCGGTCAAATAGAGTACGGAATTGACGTTCAGTCATACCATACATATGACGAAGTTTTTGTTTTTCTTGAAGTTGTAAACCGTATTCTGATAATTTTTTACGTTGGTTCGGGCCGTGTTGACCTGGTGCGTAAGGGCGTTTTTCGATTTCTTTACCAGTACCGCTTAGTGAGATACCAAGACGACGTGATAATTTCCAAGATGGACCTGTATAACGAGACATATTGTTGTCTCCTCCTTTAAATTTGGTTTTTTTGTTGTAAAACAAAAACCAGTAGTACCCATTCTTATACGTATTTTATTTTCATGTATTTTCGCCTATGCAGCCTTTAGGTTACATAATACACCATCAATTTGTATCTGAGAGACTTTGAGAAGTAATACTCAGTAAAATTGAGGAATAAAATACAGTAATAAGCTCATACCACTGCTGCGTTTATTTTACACAAACTTCATTGTAACTGCTTATAGCGTAGACGTCAATTATTAGTATTGCTTTTTTCAAAAAGGTCTATAGTAGGAATTTCCTTGAAAGTCATTTTACACTACTACGAAATGGTTAATGATACGGTATTAAATGTAAATTGTAAAAGTAAGGCAGAATTAAATAGTCAAAATGACACAAATTATGTATAATACATTATAAGTTAATAGTAATTGATTTGTACGTTATATAGAAAAGGTGATTTCATGACAGACCATTTACAAACGCTGAAATATATAAAATCTGATGTTTTGAGCATTTGGGTGAGTTCGAATGGAGGACTAATTAGTTTTAATGAGTATTTTTATTCATTTAAACAGTGTCTAAAGAAGCACTTGAAAATTGAAAATGCGGCATTTCTTAGCTTTGAAGGTAATAGTTTAATACCTGTGGAAGAATTAGCTAATTTGACGATTGAAACAAAACTAAATGCTGTGTCATGGCTAATGATAGAAGCCAGCTTTTACCAACAGAAAGTGGTGAAGCTTCCTTATATATTAAAAGAAAAACCAGCCTATAATATGATGACAGATATGGTGCTTTTCCAGGCGGAGGGCAAAGATCCTATTGGTGTGTTGCTTGTAGAAGCCACTGATACTTGGACGGACTTTATGACTTCGGATTATGGTGAAGAGTGTGTAGAAACGCTTACGAAAGTTTTACAACTACTTATTGAAAACCTAGAAGTAAAATTGAATGAAGACCAATATAGAAAACTTTATAATATGACGGACTTATTTCATTCAACAATGGATATTGATTTGATTTTAGAAAACGTTTTAAAAAATATTCGAGATAATTTCCCGGAATTTAATGTGGAGCTTATTTTATCCAACGATCAAGATCGCCATACGACAATCGATATAAAGCTTTTTGATTACTTATCGGAAAGACCTGCTACAATTGAAGCTTTTGTATCAGGTGAGTTGACAACTGAACTAGCTGGAGACTTAAATTGTCGATTATTAAACGCTCCTATAAAAGGGAGACAAGCCATTTATGGGATTTTACAAGTTAATGCACCAACCACATACCTTTTTTCAGCAACTGAAAAAGATTTTGTGCGCATGCTCGCACAAGCATCTGGCAATGCACTAGAAAATGCCAAATTATATCATCAATCGCATCGCCTCGTAAGTGACTTACAACTTATCAATGAAACATCGCATCGATTAAATATGCGAATTGATATTAATGAAATGTTACTTTTCCTACAAAAACAATTAATGAAGTCTTTCCAACCAATGGAAGTTTGTTTCGCTTTTAAAGATAATGCTACCTATGTAGTGAAAGATGCTAGTACATCCTTATTTAAATCAGACGAAGGCAAGACTTATATAAATCATGTTGAACAACATTTTGAGCATACAAATGATCCACTGTTTATTGCCGATTTTAGCAGGTTAACCCCAAATCAAATAGAATATCGTTCAATTATGGCGATTCCTATCTTAATGGAGGAAAAAATTAATGGCTTTAGTATCGTATTACACAAAGAGCCGTATTTCTTTTCATTTGATAGTTTTAAGCTAATGCAATCGTTAATCCATCATTCTTCATTAGCGATAGCAAACTCTATTTTACGAAATCAGCTACAAGAAATGGTTGATCGAGATCATTTAACAAAATTATATGCACGTAGTTATTTAGACCAATTTGTAGAAAAATCACTGAAAACAGATCAATCAGGAATGTTCTTACTGATTGATATTGATAATTTTAAACGCATCAATGATACCTATGGTCATCAAATAGGTGATAAAATTCTCGTGCAGATTGCCGTGCAATTAGAGGAAACAATAGGTGCCAGTGGAATTTGTGCTCGCTGGGGTGGAGAGGAAATGTCGGTGTATGTGCCTAATGTTGATGAGCAAGAAGCTATCGAGCTAGCATCAACAATAGTAGAAGTAATTCCGAATGCAACAGATCCTCAAGTAACAATTTCAGCAGGTCTTATTACATGGGATCAATTCTATAGACCAGCCTTTCAATCTGTTTTCCTACATGCTGATACAGCTTTATATGAAGCGAAAAATAATGGGAAAAATAGATTCTGTATTCATGATCGAACGTTACAAACAAATGCATAAATTATGTTTTACAATAAATTTGCCCCGAAATGATATATTTATAATCCATTTCAGGGCATTTTTTAGTGGCTACTTGTGGACGTCTTTTAAATATGAAGCAGCAATGTTTTTACAAAATGTTCTAAGCCGATTTGATCATCAGCAGAAAAGCGATTTTTGATAGGACTATCAATATCAAGCACGCCAATTACCTTGTCTTGTTGAATTAGAGGAATGACAATTTCAGATTGAGAGGCAGCATCGCATGCAATATGTCCTGGAAATGCGTGAACATCATCTACGACAAGCGTTTCTTTTGTTGACACAGCTGATCCACAAACGCCACGCCCAACTGGAATTCTCACGCATGCAGGTAAGCCTTGGAATGGTCCTAATACTAGCTCTTCCTCTTGTAATATGTAAAAGCCAACCCAGTTAATGTCAGGGAGGAATTGATTAAGCAATGCAGACGCGTTGCTTAAATTAGCAATACGATCTGTTTCTCCAGTGAGTAGTGCATCTAATTGCTTTGCTAATGTATTGTATTGATCGACGATGGATCCTTCATAATTAATTTGTGTAAACATAATAGCACCTCGTTTAAAAGTTATATAATTGGAAATAAAGTTTTATAATGCTGATGTAGATCAACAGCGGTATGCGCATCAGAACCGAAAACGACAGGTAATCCGATCGTTTTACTATAATCGATAAAGGCAAATGGTGGATATGGCTCTTGACAGTATGTTTTACTTAAACCAGCACTATTTAAATCTAACTCATATCCTTTTTGCTGCATAGTAGTTAATACTTCTTGAATGCGGACAGTATCATCAATTTTCGTATTATGGGCTAGTTGAAACTTATGAACAAGTGTTGGATGTCCGATGCGCTTCGGTTTGTATTGACCTAAATCTGCATCTATAGATTGTAGGACAGTATCATAATATAAGTGATAAACTTGTTCAATAGAACCTACCTTTTTAGCAAAAGCTATAAAACTATCAGCAGAAAAATCAATACATTCATATGTGTTTTGCCATTGTAAAAAATGCACTGATAAAATAGAGTCATCTAAAAAATGCCCATATGTATCAAGGAATTTACGCGTTTCTTGCTCAAAGCCTTGAATATAGTCTATCTCTAAACCGATACGAATGCGAATATCTTGTGCGTACTGCTTTTGGAGCTGCTGTAAGTCCTCGAAATACGGCATTAAAAAATCTGGTTGCATTCCACTATCCTGTTCGGGTGTTGGGTCGCTAAAATTAGAGGGCAATGGTGCATGTTCTGTAAATGTAATATCCGTAAAGTTTTCAGCAATAGCTTTTTCAATATATTGTGTAAATGAATCAGATGTCCCATGTGGGCAATAGGGGCTATGGATATGGCCGTCTCTTTTCATACATATTACACTCCTTTATCTAGTAAAATGATAATTACATATTTAAGCTCTATGTTCAATGACATAGGCGGAACTGTCAATATGTAGGTCGTGAATACACTTTTCTGAAAATCACTCAAATTTTAGTACAAAAGGCGAAAACATAGTATATAATGTATACAACTAGCCAATTCGTTTATTGTAGAATAGGAGGCTTACGATGGAGTATATCATCATTCCAATTATCCTACTATTAATTTTAGCCATAGTAGGATTAATGATGCGAAGAAAACATACAACAATCATTTCACAACTTGAAAATGAAAAATTACAAATACAAAACAATCCCATAAATGAGGAAATTTCCAAAGTTAAATCTTTAAACATGAATGGTGAAACAGAGGAAATGTTTGAACGGTGGCGTAATAGTTGGGATGAAGTCATCGATGTACATATGACAAAAATTGATTCGCTTCTATTCGACGCTGAAGATCAAATCAATCGTCTTCGTTTTAAAAAAGCAACGTTGATAGAACGTGAAATAGAAGATTATATTCTTAAGTGTGAAAAAGATAAAGATAAAATCTTAGAAGAACTTAATGAATTAATTGGCAGCGAAGAAAAAAACCGTATTGAAATTGAACAGCTTAAAGAATATTATCGATCTGCACGTAAAACATTGCTTGCGCATCAACACTCATTTGGTGTAGCTTTACCAGCACTTGAACAAAAATTAGAAGTGTTTATTCAAAAATTTGAAGAATTTGATGTACTCACAAGCGAAGGAAATTATTTGCAGGCGCGTGAAATTGTCATTAGCTTGAATCAAGAATCACAGCAGACATTTGAATACATTAATGATGTTCCAACTATTTTGACGGAACTACAAGTAAAGTTACCAGGTGCGGTTCAAGAATTGCGCAATGGTCAACGTGAAATGGAAGAACAATCATACTACTTGCATCATTTAGAGCTAACAGACGCGTTGGACAAACTGGAAGTTGAATTTGCTACGTTAAAAGGTGAACTTGCGGAGCTGAATTTAACAGCTATTAAACCTCGTGTTGCTGAAATAAATGAAGAAATTGACCGTTTCTATGATTTACTTGAAAAAGAAGTAATTGCTAAAAATTATGTAGATCAAAATTGTGAGCGATTATTAGGATCCATTACTAACGTTATTAGCTCTACTCGATTAGTTAGTGATGAAGCAACATTTGTTCAGCAAAGTTACCATTTGAATGAAAAAGATGCTGAAATTCCAAAGGCTGCTTTAAAACAATTAGAAGCACTTCAACGCCGCTATGATTTATTGGCAATGCGTGTTTCAGAGGAAAAATCGGCTTATTCAAGTCTACAAGAGGAATTAATTGAAATTAGCGAAGAGCTAGAGCGTATCCACGAAGAGCAAGGGCATTTATCGAATACAATGAAAAAGCTTCGCATTGATGAAAATAAAGCTCGTACACAAGTGGAAAACTTGAAAAAAACACTACAAGAAACAGATCGCCTGTTAAATAAGGCAAATATTCCTGGTATTCCAGAAGAGATGGATGCTCGTTTAGATGAGGCTGCTGAGCATATTTATATTGTCATGCAAAGTCTACAAGAAGTTCCACTCAACATGGGAACAATCCATAATAACTTGAATGCAGCGACTCTTTGTGTTGAGGATGTGCATTCGAAGGCCCATGAATTGATTGAGAATGTTATGCTTATCGAACGTATCATTCAATATGGCAATCGTCACCGTGCAACGAATCCAAAATTAAATGCTCGTTTAAAAGAAGCCGAACAAGCATTCCATCAATACCGTTATGCGAAAGCTTTAGAAGAAGCTGGGACTGCAGTAGAGGAAATGGAGCCAGGTGCATTAAAGCGTATAGAAGCAATAGTTGCAGAAGAGACGCTAACAAAGTCTTAAGTAGTTCGAAGTGAATAAAAGAAAATAAACTAAAGAAACAGCTACCTAAAAAGTGACGTAATGAACTTTTTAGGTAGCTATTTTATTTATTGCTACTAACGTTAGCAATGGTCAAAAAAAGTAAATTTATTCGTGCTATTCTATGGTCAAAATAAATTAAAATGGGTAGTTTTTTTCATTATATAGGTCATCAAAAAGGGACGATAAATGACTAAATCAGAATAATTAGTAGTCAATCGCCACAGATTGCGTTATGATAAATACCGTTAAATCAACGTTTTGAAAGTGTGTGAAAAATAATGAAAGTTAATACAATTTATCTTGATAATAGTGCTACAACAAAGCCTTATAAAGAAGTAATGCAGACGTTTATGGCAGTGAATGAACAGTATTATGCGAACCCTGCATCGATTCATGCCATGGGTGTAGAATCAAATGAATTATTAATGCGTGCGCGTGAGCAAGTAGCAGATATTTTGAAGACTGAAGCAAAAAATGTGCTATTTACTTCAGGTGGTACCGAATCAAATAACACAGCAATTATTGGTTTAGCACGTGGCAACACACATAAGGGTAAACATATTTTAACTACGGAAATAGAGCATCCTTCTGTTTTAGAATCAGTCAAACAGCTTGAAAAAGAAGGCTTTGAAATAGAGTATTTACATGTAAATGCACAAGGTGTAATTTCATTAGATGAGCTAAAGGCAAAAATACGCAAAGATACGATTTTAGTTAGTATGATGCATGTAAATAATGAAATGGGTGCTATTCAACCTGTTTTTGAAGCTGCTACAATCGTCCATGCAGAAAGTCGAGCGGCATTCCATATCGATGCAGTGCAAAGCTTCGGAAAATTACCTTTAACATTTAACGGTGAGGAAGGTCCTGATTGTATTACAATCTCTGGACATAAAATTCATGGATTTAAAGGCTCAGGTGTCTTAGCATTCCGAAAAAAAATGCAATGGCAGCCATATGCTTTAGGCGGAGGACAGGAATTTGGTTTACGTAGTGGCACAGTTGCTGTTCCGCAAGCAGTAGCACTGTCGAAAGCAGCTCGTATTGCAGTAGAAACAATGAATGAACGCGCGGAAAAATACCGTAAATGGCAGCAGGAAATCCGTGCTGAGCTAGAGCAATTTGGTGACGTTGTGCATATTTTATCTACCCCAGAAAGTGCAGCTCATATTTTATCATTTAGTATTCGTGATTTAAAAGGTGAGGTAATTATAAATGCCTTACAAAAATATGGTGTCATTGTATCTACATCAAGTGCTTGTTCGTCAAAGCAAACAAAAACGAGCCATGTTGTAGAAGCATTAAATATTGATGAACATTTTAAAAAAGGTGTTATTCGTGTGAGTTTTGGCGCACATGTAACTTCTGAAGACATAGCACAATTTATACTAGCTATCAAAAAAGTATTGATGGAACTAAAAGGAGAACTTTTATTATGATTTGGAAAGAAATGTTAATTCGTTATGGCGAACTATCGACAAAAGGACGCAACAAAATGGATTTTATCCGTCGTTTACGTGAGAATATTCGCTATGCGTTTGCAGATTTAGGGCATTTACACATTCGTACAGAACGTGATCGTATGTTTATCGCCATTCAAGATGAGGCACAAATGAATGTTTTAGTAGAAGGATTACCGAAAATTTTTGGGATTCAATCATTCAGTCCTGTTGCTGCTTGTGACAAAGATATGGATGCCATGAAACAGCTTGCAATTACGATTATGGATACGTTTAAACATGAACAATTAACTTTTAAAGTTGAAGTTAAACGTACAGATAAAACATTCCCATTAGATTCTCACGGTATTCAGCGTGAAATTGGCGCTCATGTTTTACCTCAATATCAAAATTTATCTGTAAAAGTGAAACATCCAGATGTAGAGCTACGCGTGGAAGTGCGACACGATTCAACTTATATGATGGCGCAAGTTATTCCTGGCGCAGGTGGTATGCCTGTTGGTTCTAACGGAAAATCATTATTAATGCTTTCAGGTGGGATTGATAGTCCTGTTGCAGGCTACTTAATGATGAAACGTGGTGTGCGTTTAGAGGCAATTCATTTCTTTAGCCCACCATATACAAGTCAAAATTCATTAGAAAAAGTAAAAGTGTTAGCAAATGAGCTAACAAAATTCGGCGCAAGTATTCGATTACATGTTATTCCGTTTACAGAAATCCAAGTGCTTATTAAAGAAAAAGTGCCATCTAATGTGTCTATGACTACAACACGTCGTATGATGTTAAAAGTTGCAGATAAAGTACGTGAAGAAATTAACGCACTTGCCATAGTAACAGGTGAAAGTCTTGGACAAGTAGCAAGTCAGACGCTTGAAAGTTTGACTGCTATTAACGCTGTAACGAATACACCGATTTTACGTCCGCTTATATCGAATGATAAATTAGACATTATTGAAATTGCGGAGAAAATCGGCACATATGAAACGTCGATTCAGCCATTTGAAGATTGCTGTACAATTTTCACACCTGCTAGTCCGAAAACGAAACCAAAGCTTGAAAAAGTAGAGCATTATGAAAGCTTTTCTGATTTCGATGACCTAATTGAACGTGCTGTGACCAACCGTGAAGTTTACATTTTCCCGAAAAAAGAGCAGCCAACAGATAAATTTGCAGATCTTTTATAAAAAAATTACGTGCGTAACAAATAAATTTATTGTTGTTTTACATTTATTTAAAAACGCCATTTAATAAGAAGGAAACCGTCTCAAAATCGTATTTGGGACGGTTCTTTTTTTAATTTTCTAGTCAATTTCCTTTAGAGTTACATTTTACCTTTATTTTTTTTGTATTAAAAAACAAATATCGCACATTCTATAATCACAAGGAGGTGAGACAGACATGACAAACAACAATGGTAGTTCAAACAAGCTTGCAGTACCTGGTGTACAACAAGCACTTGATCAAATGAAATACGAAATTGCACAAGAATTTGGTGTTCAATTAGGAGCTGATGCTTCAGCTCGTGCTAACGGTTCCGTTGGTGGTGAAATCACTAAACGTCTTGTACAAATGGCAGAATCTCAATTAAAAGGTATGCCAAAAAACCAATAATTGCAGAATAAGCAATTATTAAACTTAAAACCAGTGACCGTAAAAGGCACTGGTTTTAGTTTGTTTAAATTTAGTTTTTTTATGCCAGACGATTACATGCATACATATAACAAAGCTATAAATACAATGATTTGAAAGTTGAAGCGGTTTTTTGAATGTCATTACTTTCGCAAATAGCAGAAATAACAGCGACACCATCTGCACCTGCTTTAATAACAGCAGATGCATTCAGGCAGTCAATACCACCAATTGCGACTATCGGCAACAGCGGATACATGCTATGTGCTTGATATAAAAATTCTGTTCCACAAGGTGGTTTGGCATCGTTTTTAGATGTGGTTGCATAAATAGGACCAATACCTATATAATCTGCTCCATATTTTAAAGCAACTTGCAATTCAGAAGCTGTATGGACAGAAACACCAAGGATCATTTGTCCAATTTTTTGTCGTACTAGTGAGACGGGATAATCATCTTGACCTATGTGAATACCATCTGCATTAAGCTTAAGGGCAAGGTCGATATCATCATTGACGATAAAGGGAACGTTATATTTCCTGCATAGATTTTGGCATTGACGTGCAAAATGCTCGTAGTGCTCATTCGTCAATGCATGTTGTCCTTTTTCACGAAATTGAAACATCGTAATACCTGCTTGCAATGCTGCCTCAAGTATTTCTAAAGGTTGTCTATTTTTCACATTCGCTGTGCCCATTATAAAATAAAGCTGTAAGTCACTCCTTTTCATGTATGGTCACCTCGCAAGTATCATGAAATTTTTTGTAAGCAAAATGATTCGTTGGTCCATTGCCATTTCCAATCGATAAATCATGGCTAATAGCTAATTGAATAAATTTTTTCGCTTCAATAATTGCTTGTTTTAAAGGTATTTTTTGACCAATAAAAGCGGTTAATGCAGCAGAAAATGTACATCCCGTTCCATGCGTGTTTTTCGTTGCAATTCGAGTAGATTGCATTGAAA
Source organism: Lysinibacillus sp. NPDC097162 (assembly GCF_044762185.1). Lineage (NCBI taxonomy): Bacteria > Bacillati > Bacillota > Bacilli > Caryophanales > Bacillaceae > Lysinibacillus > Lysinibacillus sp. NPDC097162. The sequence continues at coordinate 174,451 of NZ_JBIWDT010000003.1, forward strand.
ATGATTCGCCATCTTCAAAAAATACATAATCTGTTGCAAAATGATCGTCATGTAAATGTCCGCCTTTGATAATGACACATTGAACACCTAATTTTAATAATGATTGAGCAGCTTGCTGAATGTCTGATACATTGTTTATTTTTCTAGCAGTAAGTGTCTCTGCTTCTGGAATATTAGGCGTTACGATTGTAGCAAGAGGTAATAAATCTTTTTTTAATGCCTCAACTGCTTCTTGTTGTAATAAGTTTTCTCCTCCTTTTGCAATCATTACAGGATCAACGATAAGCGGAATATTTAAATTAGACAGAGCTCGTGCAATTGTATGAATAATATCTGAAGAAAAAAGCATTCCTGTTTTTATTGCACTAATTGAAAAATCATCCAGTAGTGAATGAAGTTGTTTATTTACAAAAGCTTGTTCAATTGGAAGTACACCGTTCACTCCTAATGTGTTTTGTGCTGTTAAAGCAGTTATAACGGATGTCCCGAATACGTCTAATTCCTGAAATGTTTTTAAATCAGCTTGGATGCCAGCTCCACCACCGCTATCTGAGCCAGCTATTGTTGTTACAATATGCATTATTTTTCACCGTCCTTCGATAAACGGTGTAATTCATTTAAGACCGAAACTGCAAAATCACCGTTATATGGCGCGGATGAAGCGGCATGTTCAGCAACTTTTTTATAGCACGTTAATGTATTGCACAACTGAGAAAATGGCTCATTACCTGCAATATAAGCTGCACAGCAAATGGCACTTAACAAACAACCAGTTCCTGTAACTTCTGTCATTCGAGCATGTCCACCAATAATCCATTGGGAGTGCTCTCCGTCAGTTATAAAATCTTTTTCACCAGTTACAATAACAATACAATTATATTTTTTAGAAATTTCTTTTGCTTTATCTTCAACAGAAATTGAACCGCTGCCACTATCTACTCCTTTTTGTTGCCAATAAACATCAGCAATAGCGGCAAGCTCACCGATATTACAACGAATAACAGCAAAATGAACGGCTTCTAATAATTGCTGTACCGCTTGTTTACGTAAATTTGTTGCTCCAACACCAACTGGGTCCAAAATAATCGGTACACCTAGCGCATTTGCCTTTTTTCCAGCAAGTAACATCGATTCATTTGTACGGGTAGTAAGCGTGCCAATATTAATCAATAAGGCTGATGCAATCGATACCATCTCCTCAACTTCCAGAGATTCATCTGCCATTACAGGCGAAGCACCAATTGCTAATAAGCCGTTTGCTTGAAAATTTGCCACAACATAATTTGTAATACAATGAATGAGTGGTTGTTTTTTACGAATAGTTTGAAAAATCATCGTAGTCCTCCTTTTTTTGGACGGACGTAAGCATGCAAAAAAGCTCTTTTTTTCGTGCGAAATATACACGTAAAAAGAGCCTATCATCAATAATAAGATGTGTGTTGCTCCCTACGTCAGTATTAACTAACAGGTTCAAAGGGTCAGGTTTTACCTTCTCAACTCGTTATGAGTCCCCCCGCAATCATGAAGTTTTTAGTTGTCCAAAATGTAACATACCTATCCACAGTATTCAATAGCATTTTATCATTATCTGGAAAGCAGTGACTGATGCCATATAATAAACCATGATAATTGTCATGACTTTCTTAAAATAAGGTTCATCCATTGAAAATAATAAAAAATGAGTTTTATAATAAACCTAGCAATAAGGAGGCAGTTATTATGAAAAGACAGGATTTAATCGCACCAGAATGGTATAACATTGTTGAGGAGATTGAGAAATATGCTCAGGACCCAACTAAAAATGCATTAATTGTTTATAATAATCATGAAGAAATTCAACATATTACATATGCAACTTTACTTGAAAAAGCAAATCAGGCGGCCCATGTATTTACTTCGCAGGGACTAACAAAAGGCGATGTGCTTTTAGTTATGGTTCCAAGATCTGTCGAGGCATATATCGTCTACATAGCGGCATTAAAAGCGGGCTTAACGATTATCCCTAGTTCGGAAATGTTGCGTACAAAGGATATTGAATACCGAATTACACATGCAAATGCAAAAGGAATAATTGCCTACGAGCCATATATTGAGCAATTTGACGAAGTGAAAAACTTAAAGGGTATTTTGCAATATGTTATTGGTCATGCTCATACACCATGGCAACCGTTGCTTGAAAAAATGGAGGAGCATCCTACAGACTATACGAATCCTACACCGACAAAAAGTACAGACAATGCTTTTTTAGCCTATACAAGTGGAACAACTGGCAATCCTAAGGCGGCTGTTCATACACATAGCTGGGGTTATGCTCATTTACGGACAACGGCACCGAATTGGTTAGGTGTTCAAGAAAATGATATAGTATGGGCTACTGCGGCGCCTGGTTGGCAAAAATGGATTTGGAGTCCATTCCTAGCAACTTTAGGCAGTGGTGCTACGGCATTTGTTTATAAAGGCAAATTTGATGCGTCAACTTATTTGTCATTGCTTGAAAAATTTAAAGTAAATGTATTATGTTGTACACCGACAGAGTATCGTTTTATGGCAGCACTCAATAATTTACAGGACTATAATTTAAGCGGAATTCGCCAAGCTGTATCAGCGGGTGAACCACTGAATAGTGAAGTAGTAAAAGTGTTCTCTGAAACGTTTAATATACAGGTTCGAGATGGTTACGGGCAAACGGAAAATACATTACTTGTTGGGACAATGGTTGGCATGGAAGCGCGCGTCGGCTCAATGGGTAAACCGACACCAGGAAATACAGTAGAAATAATCGATGACCTAGGACATCCTGTGTCGGAAGGTGTTGTTGGGGATATAGCAGTGCATCGAGAAACACCTGCACTCTTTAAAAAATATTTCCAAGATCCTGAACGCACAAACCTACAATTCCGCGGAGAATGGTATATAACAGGTGACCGTGCATATAAAGATGCTGATGGCTATTTTTGGTTTGAGGGCCGCGGAGATGATGTCATTATTTCTTCAGGCTATACAATAGGGCCATTTGAAGTAGAAGATGCATTAATGAAACATCCTACAGTAAAGGAAGCGGCTGTTGTTGCTAGTCCAGATGAAGTAAGAGGAAATATTGTTAAGGCATTTATAGTCCTTCGTGAAGATGAGACTGGGGATGATACACTTATTAAAAAGTTACAAAACCATGTGAAATTATTGACTGCACCTTATAAATATCCACGTGCGATTGAATTTGTAGAAGTGTTACCTAAGACTGCCTCTGGTAAAATCCGTCGTGTCGAATTACGACAACAAGAAAAAGCGCATTACACACATCAATAAATATTTCCTAGGAAATAAAGTCGGAAAATCAAAGTTCATGTTTTTTTATGAACTTTTGATTTTTTGTTGTAGCCCCATTTATTTATAGTAAAATAATAAACAACAGAACATTTTTACATAAAAATTACTTAAAAGTGAAACGTTTTGGACATTTAGACGTATAACGTGATGAGGAGGCGTTTGTATGAATGTGAAAAGGTGGATAGCTTTGGCTATTGCAGCTGTGTTGTTAGTATTTTCATTAGGGATTAATACGATTTTTGCCATATTTAAATCAGACTTTTTTAGTAATTTTGACAGCATTGTCGCTGGAAATAATTTAAATGTTTATGAAACGGTTATTGAGGGTGAAGATTATAGTAAGCGTATTGCCTATTTAAAAGTTGATGGAACGATTCAAGATGTTGGATCGAACACATTATGGCAAACCGTTGCTTATGATCACCAGTTTTTCTTAAATCAGTTGGACAATATTTTATATGATGATTCAGTACAAGGTATTGTTCTTAGTGTTAATTCACCAGGTGGTGGTGTAAAGGAATCGGCAGAAATTTATAAAAAACTGTTGCAAATTAAAGAGGAACGTCAAATTCCAATTTATGTGTCAATGGATTCGATGGCAGCATCAGGTGGCTACTACATTTCAGCACCAGCAGATAAAATTTATGCACACCGTGATACGATAACAGGTTCAATTGGTGTCATTATGCAATCTATTAATTATCAGGAACTTGCAGAAAAAGTTGGCGTGAAATTTGAGACGTTTAAATCTGGGCAACATAAAGACATGCTGAGTCCAACGCGTGAAATTACAGCAGAAGAACGCGCTATGATGCAAGATATGATTAACGAGTCATATGAAGAGTTCGTTGATATTGTTGAACAAGGACGTAATATGTCTGAAGCTGACGTGAAAAAAGTGGCAGATGGTCGAATTCTTGGTGGAACAAAGGCACTTGAAGCAGGCTTAATCGATGAAATTGGCGACGAGCAAGCAGCTATTGCAGCTTTACGTCAAGATTACGGTTTAGAGGATGCAGTTTTGTTTGAATACAGCTATGATCAAGGTGGCCTACCGTCATTAATTGGTATGAAAGTAAGCTCTCTTTTTGGTCCATCGGCTGAAGAAAAAATGCTAACGAAAATTATGACAGAATACAAGGCACCTAAAATGATGTACTTATATGGTGAATACTAAGGAGGGCATACCATGACAAACAATGAATTCGTTTTGCAAGGGACACCCTCAATTGAACAAGAACTGTTAGATAAGCCAACGACACCAATAGTGACTACAAATTACGAATTGAAGACAGCAGGATTTTGGGTGCGCTTTTGGGCATTTGTCTTAGATGGATTAATTATTTCAGCAGTTGGTGGCATCGTTGCCAATCCGATATTTTACTTAATGGACTGGTCATTATCGGATTCGGTCTGGTATGCACCTATCTCAATTATTTCAGCTATTCTCTATTATTGTTACTTTGTATTAATGACGAAATTTTTTGGGCAAACGTTAGGGAAAATGGCTTTCGGGCTACGCGTTATCTCACTAGAGCATGACAAACTTACATGGTCAGATGTGCTGTTCAGAGAATGGATTGGTCGTTTAATTAGTAACATAATTATGCCACTTTATATTTTTGTGGCGATTTTACCTGACAACCAAGGCATACATGATTATTTTGCAGATACGACGGTTGTCCATGAAAAAGTATACGTAGCGAAAGAAACAGCACAATTAGCGACACCAACTCAGGAAAAATTAAAAGAGCCTGAACAGATAGTGGAGAAGATTGAAGAAGAATAATAATGGGCCCACCTCCAACATATGAGGTGGCCCTTCTTTTTTGGACTGTTGTCGAGCAATATTAGGTGGCAAATGACAGGCATTCACAAAGATTAGCCTATAATAAGCTGTCCTAGTTGCAATTAATTCCCTACATTTAGTAAGATTATGTACATATGATGATTAGGAGGCGTTTTCATGGCACAAATTACATTTAAAAAAGGTCCAGTAACACTAATAGGTAACGAAGTAAAGGTTGGAGACCAAGCACCGGATTTCACAGTTTTAGCAAATGATTTATCACCTGTTTCTTTAACGGATTCAGAAGGTAAAATTCGTTTATTTAGTGTTGTTCCGTCATTAGATACAGGCGTATGTGATGCACAAACACGTCGTTTTAATGAAGAAGCTGCAATTTTAGGAGATAACGTAGTTATTTATACAGTATCTGTTGACCTACCATTTGCTCAAAAACGTTGGTGTGGGGCTGCAGGAATTGATGCAGTTCAAACAGTTTCAGATCATCGCGATCTTTCTTTCGGTGAAGCATATGGTGTATATATTAAAGAATTACGTCTTCTAGCACGTGCAGTATTTGTGGTAGATGCAGCTGGAAAAGTGACTTATGTCGAGTATGTACCTGAGGCTACAGATCATCCAAACTATGAAGCAGCAATTGCAGCAGTTAAAGCACTAGCATAATTTGCTTCTTTTAGGCTAAGATAATACTAGACAAAAGGGCTGTGACAGAGTTTGTCACGGCTCTTTTCTGCGTGAAAGGAAGTTATGTATGGAAAAGATTGAAAAACTATTTGGGATGCTAAATGAGCATGCAGAAAAAATAGAAAAAGAGCAGGATACGACTTTATTAGAGGGTGTACTTGATGGACTAGAGGCTTGGCTTGATGGGGATGTAGATTTCTCACAGCAAGGTGCAACGAAAGAAGACGTGCGCAAGTCCATTCAAATTGCTATTTTAAAAGGAATGCGAAAAGGTTCCCAGCCAAATCATCAAATGACGCCAGATACTCTTGGTCTATTAGTTGGCTATTTCGTAGAACAAATTTTTGCGGATCGATTAGCAAAAGAAAAACTGACAATGTTGGACCCAGCAGTTGGCACTGGTAACTTACTGTTAACTGTTATGAATTTACTCGATGGAAAAGTAGAGGCATCTGGTGTGGAGGTTGATGAGTTACTTATCCGATTAGCCGCAGCAACAGCAGATTTAACAGAGCAGCCAGTTTCTTTATATCGACAAGATGCTTTGCAAGACCTATTAGTAGATCCTGTAGATGCCATTGTTTGTGATTTACCAGTCGGTTACTATCCGAATGAGGAAGTGGCTTTAGATTATGAGCTTTGTGCATCTGAGGGCATGAGCTATGCACATCATTTATTTATTGAGCAGTCTGTCAATTATACGAAGGATGGGGGATATTTATTTTTCCTAGCTCCGACGCATCTCTTTGAATCCGAACAGTCTAAGCAACTGCATAAGTACATTCAAAAGCATGCTTGGATTCAAGCAATAATTCAATTGCCAGATACGATGTTTGCTAATAAATCACTTGAAAAAAGTATTGTGATTTTACAAAAACAAGGGGAAGCTTTTAAAGCTCCGAAAGAAGTATTGTTGGCGAAAGTACCAAATATGCAAAATAAACAAGCTCTTGCGATGTTCTTTGAAAAAGTGAAAATGTGGCAAGAAGGAAAATAATAAAAAAGGTATCCATATTTGGATACCTTTTTATGTATTGCTTATTAAGCTTCTGGTGTACGGATAACAAGTACGTCACAATTAGCTGAACGTACGATTGCTTCTGAAACTGAACCGATTAGGAAGCGTTCTACTGCATTTAAACCAGTAGCTCCACAAATAATTAAATCTGCATCTACGATTTTAGAAAGCTCTTTTGTAATAATATTTTTAGGAGATCCATACTCAATTATTAGGTTTACGTTTGCTAAGCCTTCATCTTCAGCTTGTTTTTTGTAACCATTTAATAATTCTTCTGAGAAAGCTTGTGCACGTTCTGCAATTGAACGGTCATATGCTTCGATAGCAGCGAATGAACGTGTATCAATTACGTTTACTAGGTTTAATACAGCACCTTCGTTACGTTTAGCAACATCGATTGACTTACGAAAAGCGTACTCCGCTTCTTTAGAACCGTCTACTGCAACTACAATGCTTTTATAATGATTAGCCATTTGTATTACCTCCCTATTTGTATAATGTAATTATACCAAATCATTTTCTAAAGGAAATACTTTCCGGAGAAAATTTGTGAATAAGTAAAGGCGTTTACTATGAAATACCTCGTTTCAACTGATTAGTAGTAATATTTAGTATTTTAAAAATGTTACGAATTTAATTAGTATTTGCTTTAATTAAAGCATTTTTTTCACTTGTTTGGTAAGATGGAAGTGCAAGGGGGTCATCATCTACGAGGAATCGTATTTTGGTGAGATATTGCTTAGTTCATAGGTTATGAAAGGGGATTGGAAATATGAAGATTGGTATTCCAAAAGAAATTAAAAACAACGAAAATCGCGTAGCAATGACACCAGCAGGGGTTGTCTCATTAACGCATGCTGGCCACGAAGTGTATATTGAAGCAGGAGCTGGTATTGGTTCAAGCTTTACAGATGCAGATTACGCGGCAGCGGGTGCACATATTGTTGCATCAGCAAAGGAAGCATGGGCTCAAGAAATGATTTTAAAAGTAAAAGAACCCGTAGCATCGGAATACGATTACTTTTATGAAGGACAAATCTTATTTACCTATTTACATTTAGCGCCGGAGCGTGAACTAACGCAGGCATTAATCGATAAAAAAGTTGTAGGTATTGCCTATGAAACAGTACAACTTGCAAATGGCTCTTTACCTTTATTAACGCCGATGAGTGAAGTTGCAGGTAAAATGGCAACTCAAATTGGTGCACAATATTTAGAGAAAAATCATGGTGGTAAAGGTATTTTATTAGGTGGTGTATCTGGTGTACAACGCGGAAAAGTAACAGTTATTGGTGGCGGAATTGCTGGCACAAATGCTGCGAAAATCGCTGTTGGTATGGGAGCGGATGTAACGGTTATTGATTTAAGTCCGGAACGTCTACGTCAATTAGAAGACATGTTTGGTCGCGATGTACAAACGTTAATTTCTAACCCTTATAATATTGCAGAATCAGTGAAAAGCTCAGATTTAGTTGTAGGGGCTGTTCTAATTCCTGGTGCTAAAGCACCGAAGCTAGTATCGGAAGAAATGATTCAATCGATGCAACCAGGCTCTGTTGTTGTGGATATCGCGATTGACCAAGGTGGGATTTTTGCGTCATCTGATCGCGTGACAACACACGATGATCCAACATATATTAAGCATGGGGTTGTACATTACGCTGTTGCCAATATGCCAGGTGCTGTACCACGTACGTCAACGATTGCTTTAACAAATAATACAATTCCATATGCGCTACAAATAGCAAACAAAGGCTATAAACAAGCATGTATAGACAATCCTGCATTGAAAAAGGGTGTTAATGCATTAGATGGGCATATTACTTATAAAGCGGTAGCAGAAGCTCAAGATTTGCCATATGTGAATGTTGATGAATTAATAAAATAAAATACTAAAATAAATATAGAAAAATTTTGCGGTTCATTACCGTTACGTACGGATATAAAAAGTGTTAGATTGACGGCAGTCAATCTAACACTTTTTTGCTATGCTGTTGATGTCCGCTACTGCGGGCATACTGTAAGCCGCAACATCATTGACGCGTGGTTTGTTGCTTCTTACTATGCGTGCTCTCCCGCAGGAGTCGCCGCCTCCGCTACCATCAACTAGTGCTCTCTTATGATTGCAAAAGAAAGAATAGCTAACATTTTATTCATTTTACATAGTGGAAATTCATTAACAACTTTGAATGAAACACCAAAGTAATTAGTTCCATCCTCTACAACTGTAAAACAGTTTGTTAATTACAGTACAATTAAGTCTTTAGGGAATTTTGTTAAAACTTCTACACCATCATTTGTCACTACGACATCATCTTCAATTCGTACACCTGTCACATCTGATTTGTAAATACCTGGCTCGATTGTAAACACCATACCTTCTGCCATAACCATGTCATTCGCTCCTGTAACAGATGGGAATTCATGTACGGAAATACCAAGTCCATGACCAAGTCGATGTGTGAAATATTCTCCATAGCCTGCATTAGTAATCGTATCGCGAGCAATTTTATCTAAATCCATTGCGCGTACTCCAGGTTTTACTGCCTCAATTGCATTTGTATTAGCAGCTAATACGGCATCATAGATTGCTTTTTGTGCCTCAGAAGGCTCTCCAAATGCAACTGTACGTGTGATATCTGAGCAATAGCCATCGTAAATTACCCCTAAGTCAAATAAAATCATATCGCCTTTTTCGACTTTACGAGCGCCTGGTTTACCATGTGGTGAAGCCGTTTTAGGACCACTTAACACCATTGTCTCAAAGGACATTTTACAGCCCTTTTCTTGAATAGCGCTTTCAATAGCTGTTAAGATTTCCATTTCAGTTTTACCTTCAGCAATTTCTTTACAGCCTACTTCAATTGCGTAATCTGCAAGCTGTGCGGCTTTACGAAGCTTGTTCAACTCATCTTCATCTTTAATAACACGCATTGCATTAATTTTTTCATCTAGACGTACAAAATTTGCCTGTGGAAATGATTGTTGTAAAGCTTCTAAGCGCTCTACAATAAGCTGTGCTTTTTCAATTGCAAACGTTAATGGATTTACATTACGAGCAATAATTGCTTGTGCAAGAATATCCATAGCATTGTCTGTATCTTGGTGACCGATGACTTCATATGACCAGCCTGCAGCTTTTGCATCTGGAATCTCCATTTGTGGACAAATTAAAAAAGGCTCTGCCTCTTTAAAAATCATCACTCCTAGTAATCGTTCATGGGGGTTACTTTTGAAACCAGATACGTAAAAAACATTATCGGGAGTCGTAACGAAAGCAGCATCAATTTGATTTTTTTGTAAATAATTTTGGATTTCTTGTACTTTTGACATCATCCATTTCCTCCTCATATTGCACCTAGTTTGCTGATGTTAGCCTATAGCGGTACGCCTTTATGTAGCTTCAATGATTTAAGGTGAAAGCAAGGCAAAGTTTACTAGTGCCCACTCCTTAAAAGTAAAACACGGCGTGGCTTTTTCTCGGCATTTGTATGTCGGGAAAAGCTAAGCACTATACACTTTTCATATCCTGTTTAAGCATATCAAAAAAAGGGAAAAAGCGCATGGATAGCGAATTAAAAGATGGAGCAAATATTCTCAATATCAGGAGGAACGATTAATGCAAATTAGTTATCATGGACATTCTGTTGTTAAAATTCAAACAAATGGTAAAACAATTTTAATTGACCCTTTCATTAATGGAAATAGCCAAACTGATTTAAAGGTTGCTGAAGAAGCACCAGATATTATTTTGCTTACACATGGGCATAATGACCATGTGGGCGATACAGTAGAGCTTGCAAAGAAAAAGGATGCGCTAGTTATTGCACCGAATGAGTTAGCAAACTGGATTTCATGGCAAGGTGTGAAAGCGCATCCAATGCATATTGGGGGAGCGAGAGAGTTTGATTTTGGAAAGGTCAAATTTACACAGGCATTCCATGGCTCGTCTTATGTAACAGAAAACAATGAAATTATTTATATGGGTATGCCTGCAGGTGTTTTATTGTTTATCGAAGGATTAACAATTTACCATGCTGGTGATACAGCACTATTTAGTGATATGAAATTAATTGGAGAGCGTCATCCAATTGATATTGCGTTTTTACCAATTGGCGATAATTTTACGATGGGTCCTGAAGATGCTGCATGTGCAGTATCATTTTTAAAGCCGAAGATCGTTGTACCGATCCATTTTAATACATTCCCTCCAATCGAACAGGATCCGCAAATTTTTGCTAATTTAGTGCAAAATGCAGAAGTTCAAATTTTAAAAGCGGGTGAAAAAGTAAACTGTTCCTAATCATTTAAGTTGCTGTACTATAATGATTGACACCACGTGCGTAGTTGAAATAATGGGAAACGTAAAACATTTTACACCTTTATACTCAATATTTTCGCAAAAAATATGGTACACTAATAACAGAATTAATTGCTTGAGAAATAGGTGATATTTTGTCAACAAAACATGAGAAGATTTTACAATACATCGAATCACTACCCGTGGGCGATAAAATTTCAGTACGACAAATTGCAAAGGAAATGCAAGTGAGTGAGGGAACGGCTTACCGTGCCATTAAAGAAGCGGAAAATCGCCGCCTTGTAAGTTCTATTGAGCGCGTAGGAACAATTCGTATTGAGAAGAAAAAGAAAGAAAATATCGAACGATTAACATTTGCAGAAATTGTTAATATTGTAGATGGCCAAGTGCTAGGTGGCAAAACCGGTCTACATAAAACATTAACAAAATTTGTAATCGGTGCGATGCAATTAGAAGATATGATGCGTTATACAGATGCAGGTAGCTTACTGATTGTCGGAAACCGTTTTAAAGCTCATGAAAATGCGCTCCGAGCAGGTGCAGCTGTATTAATTACAGGTGGATTTGATACAACGGATGATAACAAACAGCTTGCCGATTCATTAGATTTACCGATTATTTCTACTAGTTATGATACTTTTACTGTGGCAACGATGATTAACCGTGCGATTTATGACCAGTTAATCAAAAAAGATATTTTATTTATTGAGGATATTTTCGTGCCAATGACCGAGACATCTGTGCTCCATAATGATGAAACGATTCATCACTTCCATAAGTTAAATGAGCGTACAACTCATGGTGCCTTTCCGGTAGTAACTGCTATGAATAAGCTAGTTGGAATGATTACGGTTAAAGACGTAATCGGTAGGGAAGAGGACGAGCTTATTGAGAAAGTGATGACGAAAAACCCAATTGCTGGATCAATGAAAATGAGCGTCGCTTCAGCAGGGCATCGCATGATTTGGGAAGGTATCGATTTACTACCAATTGTAAATGACGATAATGTTTTACAAGGGGTAATTAGTCGACAAGATGTGTTAAAGGCGTTGCAGCTAGCGCAAAGACAGCCTCAACACGGTGAGACCATTGATGATTTAGTGAAAAATGAAATGAAAGTACTTGGCGATGAAGATTTAATCGTGGAGTTTAAAGTGACACCGCAAATGACAAACCAATATGGGGCTATTTCTTATGGAGCATTTACAACTTTACTAGCCGAAGTTGGATCATTTGCATTAAAGCGTCGTAAGCGTGGCGATGCAGTTGCAGAAAACATGACAATTTATTTCATCAAACCTGTTCAAATGGAGAGCACACTTACTGTCAAACCTCGCATATTAGATATGAGTCGTAAGTTCGTAAAAATGGACTTCGAAGTATTTAATCAGCAAATGCTTGTCGGTAAGGCAATGATGATGTTCCAACTATTAGAGCGTTAAGCAAACAAAAAAGGGATGGCCTAGGGCAAATACTAGGTCATCCCTTTAACAGTTTTTTTCAATTATATGTGCAATGCAGTGTAATAGTTATCGATTAATACGAAACTCTTCATCAACAAATTGACCATAGTGACGAGCCTTTTTAATATTTTCAACAACAACAAAGATGCCTAATACGACAAGAATTGCTACAATGATAAATGTAAACGTTCCAGGGAATAAGTATGCTTGGTTCAATGCAAATGCAAGAATGAAAGAACCTAAACCTATATTTGACTTACTTTTGTACCAATTTTTAGCAATAGGTAATGGAGAACGGAACTGTTTTGTTTTAAAATAAAAATAAAAGACAAATGATATAATTATTGCAAACACAAAAATTAAATTGAACATAGTAAACCTCCTAGCATAACTAGACATTATTGTAACGATAATTGAGGAAAAATGCTAACGGTTATTACTATCATTTTGGGGGAAACCATTTTGAAAAGACAAATCATCGACACAATTGCTTCATATGAGACAATCGTTATCCATCGACATGTACGTCCAGATCCTGATGCATATGGGTCACAGTTAGGGTTAAAAGAATTGATTTTAGCAAATTATCCAGAAAAGAAAGTTTACGCTGTTGGTGAGCATGATACATCCTTGTCGTTTTTAGCTGAACCTGATCAAATAGCGGATGATGTATATGAAAATGCATTAGTTATTGTTACCGACACGGCGAATACTGAGCGTATTGACGATCAACGCTATACAAAAGGGAAAATGGTCGTAAAAATAGATCACCATCCTAATGACGATCAATACGGAGACTTATTGTGGGTAGAAACAACTGCTAGTTCATGCAGTGAGATGATTTATGAGCTTTTTGAAGAAGGAAAAGAAATCGCTGATTGGAAACTTTCAGATGCATCCGCACGATTATTATTCGCTGGGATTGTAGGAGATACAGGTCGCTTCCAATTCCCAAGTACGACTGTAAAAACATTTAAAGTTGCAGCGGAACTAATTTCATATAACTTTGATCGAAATCAAATTTTCGATGGGATGTATGAAATGGAGCAAAAGCTGTTATCTTTACAAGGATATATTTACCAAAATTTTGTTATGGATGAAAATGGCGCAGCGTATGTTAAGCTGACAAAAGAATTGCTTGCCGAATTCAAAGTTGTACCATCTGAAGCCTCGCTTTTAGTAGGTTGCCTAGGTAGCGTAAAGGGAATTTGTGCATGGGTAATTTTCATAGAAGAGGAAGACCAAATTCGTGTCCGTCTGCGTTCTAAAGGTCCGATTATTAACACATTAGCGAAGGAATTTAATGGTGGCGGGCATCCACTTGCTTCTGGTGCAACTGCCTATTCATGGCAAGAAGCGGATCGCGTCACTAAACGTTTAAAAGACATTTGTAAGGCATATCAATAATTTTTGAAAGGCAGGGATTCTTTTGACACATGTATATACACAAATGCATACGAGCGCGGATTTATTAAAAAGCACGATTCGGCTTGAACAATTGATCCCTTTTTTACAAGAACAAAATACGCAGGCCTGTGCAATCGTCAATTCGAAGTTGTACGGGCTTTTGCCTTTTTGTAAAGCAATGCAGCAGGCAAATATTCATGCTGTAATAGGGCTTTCGGTGAAGGTGCAATGGGATAATAAAATAATACCGCTCGTGCTGTATGCACAAACACAGGAAGGTTACCAACATCTTTTAAAGATTAGTAGTGCTGTTTCTATTCGAGAAGATGAGGTATTGCCTTGGAGATGGCTTGAAGGCTATGCAGCGGGTTGTATAGCATTACTTTCGGCAATGGATGTAGCGGAAATAGCAGAATGGACAGAAATGACAAGTGCTTTACAACAAGTATTTGGAAAACGTTTATATGTAGGGATTGCAAGACCAGGAGGAATAATAGCAGACAATGAAGCTATGATTTCACATTGGTGCGAGACAAAAGAAATTACAATCGTAGCTACTCAGCGTTGTTATTTTTTACAACCTGAAGATCATTTTGCTTATGAGGTTGCGAGAGCAATTGATACAGGGGAAAAACTTCAAGACACAATGTTAACAGCCCATTTAGAAAACTATTTTGTACCAACTGAGGAACAGTGGAAGGGATGGTATTTAGACCGTCCTGAATGGATTGAGGGAAGTGTAGGCATGCTTGCAAGCTGTGTAGCAAAAATTCCTGAAATGCATGTTCAAATGCCCAAATTTCCGGTACAAGAGGGTGAAACAGCTGAAAGTTTGCTAGTAAAAGAAACGTTTTCTGGTTTAGCTGAGCGCCTAAAGCTGTCTGAGGTACCAGCAATTTATCGAGATAGATTGCAATATGAACTAGAAATTATATGTTCAATGGGCTATGCTGATTACTTTTTAATTGTTGCTGATTTTATGCGCTTTGCCAAAGAAAATCGCATCTTAACTGGACCAGGACGTGGTTCTTCGGCAAGTTCGCTTGTTGCATTTAGTCTCTCCATTACACAGGTAGATCCACTTGCCTATGGATTATTGTTTGAACGATTTTTAAATCCTGAACGTGTAACATTGCCTGATATTGATATTGACTTTGTTGACAGTAAAAGACAACAAGTTATCCAATACGTCGCACAAAAATATGGCAAGGCGAATGTTGCGCAAATCATTACGTTTGGTACTTTATCTGCGAAAGCAGTGGCGAGAGATGTTGCACGTGTTTTTGGATTTGATGCTGAAGTGATGGAAAAAATATCGAAAATGATTCCGAACAAACCAGGTATGACTTTGCAAAGAGCTGTAGCGGAATCGCAAAACTTTCAAAATTGGTTAGCTGAAAATGAATACCATCGACGTTGGCTTGACGTAGCTTTAAAATTAGAAGGTTTGCCAAGAAATTCTTCTACCCATGCTGCCGGCATTGTCTTAGCACCGACGCCATTAGTTGATACGGTCCCAATTGAGGATGGACATGAAGGGATTTATTGTACTCAATGGCCGATGGGGGACGTGGAAGAACGTGGGCTTGTAAAAATGGACTTTTTAGGGTTGCGCAACTTAACAATTTTAGAGCAAGTACGTTGGTCTATATACAAAGCAGGGGGACCGTGGATAGAGTTTGATCTTATCCCGATGCATGATGAACGCACCTTTCAGTTACTTCAAAAAGGAGATACAGTAGGTATTTTCCAATTAGAGTCAGATGGCATGAAACAAGCATTACGTGATATTCATCCAACGCATTTTTCAGATATTGTTGCTGTCAATGCACTTTATCGTCCAGGGCCGATGGATTTTATTCCTGTCTATGCAAGAAGAAAGGCAGGCAAAGAGCATGTAACGATGCCCCATCCTTTGCTAGAGCCAATTTTACGTGAAACATTTGGCGTAATTGTCTATCAGGAGCAAATTATGCAAATTGCTGCAACTATGGCCGGTTTTACAATGGGGCAGGCGGATTTATTACGCCGTGCGGTTAGTAAGAAAAATCGCGATATATTAGAGGAGCAACGCACTGCCTTTGTAGATGGAGCATTGAGACAAGGTTTTGTTAGGAGAGATGCAGAAGATGTCTACGAGCTAATTGTACGCTTTGCGGACTACGGCTTTGCAAAAAGTCATGCTGTTGCCTATAGTGTCATCTCGTATCATATGGCGTATTTAAAGGCTCATTACCCACAAAGCTTTTATGCAGCATTATTAACAAATGCAACAGGAAATATAGAAAAAATTCAACAGCTTGTTACGGAAGCAAAAGAAAAAGGCATTCCATTTTATCCGCCATCATTATTGCAAAGTACTAAATTCTTTTTAGTAGAAAAGGATGGAATTCGCTATAGTTTATCTGGCGTTAAAGGTGTACCGCACACCTTTTTAGAGAAAGTAGTAGCGTTACGTAAAACGAATCCAGATGCCTTTCATAATTTATTTGATTTGGCTGTAGCTTTAAGTGCGCAGCATTTTAAACCGAATGTAATGGAGTCTCTCGTTTATGCAGGTGTGCTCGATTATTTAGGGAAGGATCGTGCTGTACTTGTGGCTACCTTAGAGGCAGCATTAAAACAGGCAGAGCTCGTGCGCCCAACAGAAGATGTAGATATAGAAACAGCAACTGCCTTTAATTTTGGGAAACCGAAGTATATGCAAGCTGAAGCGATGTCTCAGAAGGAAAAACTCCAGCATGAGAAAGAATGTTTAGGTTTTTATATATCTGCTCATCCAGTTACTGAAGAAAGAAGTTACTGGGGAGAAATTACTGTAACATGTGCTGAACTGAAGTATGCGCGTGAAGGAACGTATGTAAAAATGATTGGCTTAATTGAAGAAGTGAAAAAAATAAGGACAAAAAAAGGAGAGCAAATGGCCTTTGTCCAGCTTCAAGATGAATTTGGAATCGTATCAGTAACCTTATTTCCACAAGTATTTCAACTAGTACAGGAAATTTTGATAGAAGATGAATTGCTTTATATTGAAGGTACACTTGAAAAACGTTTTGGGAAATCGCAAGTGAAAGTAAAACATGCACAATCGACTAAAAAGATATGAAATTAAACAAGATTTTAGAAACTGCATAGAATTTTATGCAGTTTCTTCTTTACTTTTAAACAGTTATTTTGTAAGATGTAGTCAATGCTAAAAAAGTGGTCAGACCACTTTTTGATAACGGGAGTTAATCATATGGATAAACAAACCGAACAAAAAAAAGTGTTTTTAGAAATCGTTCAGCAATTGCGTCAACTTATTCGAATGGAAAAAATTCAAGCTGGAGAGAAGCTTCCTTCTGAACGTGTTTTATCAGAAAGGTTAGGTGTTGGGCGATCCTCTGTAAGGGAGGCACTGCGCAGTTTAGAGTTACTTGGACTCATTGAAACGCGACATGGTGGAGGTACATTTCTTGCCTCAACACATAAGCATCAGCTTGTAGAAGTACTGTCGATGTTTATATTAGAAGATGAAAAATCAAAAAAAGATGTCGAATTAACGCGACAAATTCATGAAAAGGAAGCAATTCGCGTAATAAGTTGTACAGAGATTCTTCGTACACTACCTGTGTGGGATAGTTTTTTTGTGAAGCTGGAAATTGAAGGAACAGTAAATTGTCGTGATGTATTGAGAGAAATATTAGTTACGTCAGGCAATCGGCTTTCGCTGAAAATCTGGTTTCAACTTGCAGCATATGACGGTGACCGTTTAAATCGAAACTCAACGGAAGATGAAAAACTAATCCTTCAAACGATGTTGAAATCGATGCAACTTGGCTATGAAAAAGAAGCATTACTAGCTTACGAGCAGTGGATGGGTACTGGTCAAACTTTTTAGACAATAAAGGGGGAGTCAAACATGGCAATACGCGACATATTTAACGCAAATCGAAAAAAGAAACAGGATGGTCAGGAAAAGGCATTTCCAGAAGGACTCATGACAAAATGTCCAGAATGCCGTCATATTCAGTTAACAAAAGAATTGGAAAAGCATCATAAAGTATGCACGAAGTGTGGCCATCATTTTAAAATGACTGCACAAGAGCGTGTTGACTATTTCTTAGATGAAGGATCATTTGTTTCTATGGACGACCATTTACAAACAAGTAATCCGCTTAATTTCCCTGCCTATGTTGAGAAAATTAATGCTGATCAACAAAAAACAGGTTTAAATGAGGCTGTATTGACAGGTTTAGGTACGCTTGATGGAGAAGAAGTTGTAGTAGCGATAATGGATTCTCATTTCCGTATGGGCTCAATGGGCTCTGTTGTTGGAGAAAAAATAACACGTGCGGTTGAAAAAGCAACTGAATTAGGTTTGCCGTTTATTATTTTCACTGCAAGTGGTGGAGCTCGTATGCAAGAAGGAGTACTTTCTTTAATGCAAATGGCGAAAACAAGTGTTGCCTTAAAACGTCATAGCAATGAAGGCTTATTATTTATTTCAATCTTAACGCACCCAACTACTGGTGGTGTTTCTGCAAGCTTTGCCTCTGTAGGGGATATCAATATTGCAGAACCTCAGGCACTAATCGGCTTTGCAGGAAGACGTGTAATCGAAGAAACGGTAAGAGAAAAACTACCGAGTGATTTCCAAACAGCAGAATTTTTATTAGAGCATGGTCAACTGGATGCCATTTTCCATCGTAAAGATTTACGGAAACAAGTATCTGTGCTTGTAAAAATGCATACGAAAGGTGGCGTGCAACATGTCTAAAAATTTAGCTTTTGAAGAGCCAGTAGTTCAACTGCGCGAAAAAATTGATGAATTAAAAACAATTGCTGCTGAAGCGGACGTAGATATGACAGGGGAGATTGAAAAGCTAGAAACGCGTTTAACGCAACTCGAGCAATCAATCTATGCCAATATGAAGCCGTGGGATCGCGTGCAAGTAGCAAGACATCCTGAACGACCAACAACACTACAGTATATTGAAGCTATGTGTGAAAACTTTATTGAATTACATGGAGATCGTACGTTTGGCGATGATGCAGCGATTCTAGGCGGTATTGCCCTTTTTGAAGGACAACCTGTCACTGTTATTGGACACCAACGTGGTAAATCAACGAAAGAAAATATTCGTCGTAATTTTGGTATGCCCCATCCAGAAGGCTATCGTAAAGCGTTGCGCTTAATGAAACAAGCAGAGAAATTTAATCGCCCAATCATTTGTTTCATTGATACAAAAGGTGCCTACCCTGGTAAAGCTGCTGAAGAGCGTGGTCAGAGTGAGGCGATAGCTCGTAATTTAGTAGAAATGGCGGGATTATCAGTACCAGTCATTAGCATCGTTATTGGAGAAGGTGGTAGTGGTGGTGCCCTAGCTTTAGGCGTAGCAAATCGCGTTTACATGTTAGAGAACTCTACTTATTCTGTTATATCTCCAGAAGGTGCTGCTTCAATTTTATGGCGTGATGGTAGCCTTGCTAAGCAAGCAGCTGAAGCAATGCGAATTACTGCACCTGATTTAAAAGAGCTTGGTGTGATTGATGGTATTATTCCTGAGATAACTGGCGGAGCACATCGCAATGTGGCGAAGCAGGCAATCTATATAAAAGAATGTATTAGCGACACACTAAAAGCATTAAATTCTTTAAATGGTGAGCAATTAATCGAAGATCGATATGATAAATTTAAAAAAATCGGACAATATATAGAAGAATAGACAAATCACATGGCGATGCTCTAAAGGTCTAATCCGTTAAATTAAAGCGAAATATTTTTATAAAATGTTAAATTTTAGATGCTTTGTGATGGAAAGAGTGTGTGAAAGCGCATTCTTTTCATTTTTTATGTAAAAGTTATGTTTTTCTAGCTCCAGAACCCTTACATAGTTTGTTTTTTCGTGTTAATGTGAATAATATTAGATAACACTGCAGGAGGTTGTTCGACAATGAAAAAAATTGCCGTATTAACAAGTGGTGGAGATGCCCCTGGCATGAACGCAGCCATTCGAGCAGTCGTTCGTAAGGCAGCTTATCACGGAATGGATGTTGTAGGAATTAAGCATGGTTATGAAGGTTTAATAAAAGGATCTTTTGAGCCGCTCGATTTAGGTTCTGTAGGTGGCATCATTCAAAGAGGAGGTACCAATTTATTTTCAGCACGGTGCCCTGAATTTAAGGAAGATGCTGTTCAACAGCAAGCAATTGCTAATATGCGTGAAGCAGGTATCGAAGGGTTAGTTGTTATCGGGGGTGATGGTTCTTACCGAGGTGCAATGGATCTTGTAAAAAAAGGTTTTCCAGCTGTTGGAGTGCCTGGCACAATTGATAATGATGTTCCTGGAACAGAATACACAATTGGCTTTGATACCGCGCTCAATACAGTCGTAGAATCAATCGATAAAATTCGTGATACAGCGACTTCCCATGAAAATTCTTTTATTGTTGAAGTAATGGGGCGAGATGCAGGTGATATCGCATTATGGGCAGGGCTTGCAGCAGGTGCTGAAACGGTCTTAATTCCTGAAGAAGAATATGATTTAGACGACATCGTATCACGCTTAGAGCGTGGTGAAGCACGAGGGAAAAAGCATAGTATCATTATTGTGGCAGAGGGTGTAATGTCAGGTGGCGAGTTGGCAAAATTACTGAAAGAAAAGACAGGAAAAGAGACGCGAGTTTCTGTTCTTGGTCATATTCAACGCGGTGGTTCTCCAACAGCACGTGATCGTGTTCTCGCAAGTCAATTTGGTGCACATGCGGTAGAATTATTAATGGAAGGTAAATCTGGTCGAGCTGTAGGAATACGCAACCATACAGTCATTGACTACGATATGCCAGAGGCTTTTGAAAAGAATCATGAGTCTGATGTAAGCTTATATACTTTAATGAAAGAACTATCAATATAATTTTGCGTAAAACGGAGTGGGCAGAGAATGAGAAAAACAAAAATCGTATGTACAATTGGTCCGGCAAGTGAGTCACCAGAAATTTTAGAAAAACTAATTGAAGCAGGTATGAATGTAGCTCGCTTGAATTTTTCACACGGTTCACATGAAGAACATGAAGTGCGTATTAATTTAATTCGTGAAGTTGCAAACAAATTAGGGAAACCAGTAGGTATTTTGCTCGACACAAAAGGACCTGAAATTCGTACGCATAACATGCAAAATGGGGAACTACATTTAAAAGCAGGTCAGGTAATCGACATTTCGATGACGGAAGTAGAAGGAACAGAGGCAAGTTTTTCTGTTACGTATGAACGACTGATCGAAGATGTACAACAAAACTCAATTATTTTATTAGATGATGGCTTAATTCAATTACGTGTGTTAGCAACAGATACGGAAAAAGGGCTTATTCACACAATAGTAGAAAATGCAGGTGTCTTAAAAAATAAAAAGGGTGTTAACGTCCCTGGGGTTTCAGTTCAACTACCTGGAATTACTGAAAAAGATGCACAGGATATTCTATTTGGTATTAATCAAGGTGTGGATTTCATTGCAGCTTCATTCGTTCGTCGAGCTAAAGATGTTTTAGAAATTCGCGAATTACTTGAGCAAAATGGCGGTAGTCATATTCAAATTATCCCGAAAATCGAGAACCAAGAAGGTGTCGATAATATCGACGAAATCATTTTAGTATCTGACGGATTAATGGTTGCACGTGGTGACTTAGGCGTAGAAATTCCAGCTGAAGAGGTACCATTAGTTCAAAAGAAATTAATCTTAAAATGTAACCAAGTTGGCAAACCAGTTATTACGGCAACACAAATGTTAGACTCCATGCAACGTAATCCTCGTCCAACACGCGCTGAAGCAAGTGACGTTGCGAACGCCATTATTGATGGAACAGATGCGATTATGCTATCTGGTGAAACAGCAGCAGGGACATACCCAGTTGAATCCGTACAAACAATGAACAAAATTGCACAACGTACAGAAGATTCATTAGATTATAAAGCAATCGTTTCTACACGTAGTCGTGAAAAAGAAGCAAATATGACAGAGGCTATTTCTCAGGCTGTAGCATATACTTCGATAAACTTAGGCGTAAAAGCTGTACTAGCACCAACAGAAAGTGGAAACACGGCTAGAATGATTGCAAAATATCGTCCTGGTGTGCCGATTGTCGCTGTTACTGGCTCTGAAAACACTGCAAATACACTAACGCTTGTTTGGGGTGTTTATCCTGTAGTTTGTGAACGCGTTACAACGACAGACGAAATTTTAGAACTAGCAGTTGACGAAAGCTTGAAGCATGGTTTTGTAAATCATGGTGATGCAGTTGTTATTACAGCAGGTGTTCCTGTAGGGGAAGCTGGTACTACAAACTTAATGAAGGTACACATTATTGGCGATTTACTTGCGCGTGGTCAAGGGATTGGCAAAGCGTCAGTAATTGGTAATACAGTTGTAGCAAAAAATGCAGCTGAGGCATTAGCCTATGATACAGAAGGATGTATTTTAGTAACGGTCGGTTCAGATCGTGATATGATGCCAGCTATTGAAAAGTGTATCGGGCTAATTACAGAGGAAGGCGGACTGACAAGTCATGCCGCTGTAGTAGGGTTAAGTCTTGGTATTCCTGTAATCGTCGGTGTAAAAGAAGCAACAACATTAATTCGCCACGGTCAAGAAATAACAATGGATGCTGAAACAGGTGTTATTTATAAAGGACATGCAAGCGTACTTTAATAGATAGTAAAAGGCTCTAGTATGGGGTAACCGTACTAGAGCCTTTTAAATAACAATAAAAATTAGTATTTACGCCTGTTTATTTTTTAGTTGAAACTTATTGGGCTATAATAACGTATAGAAGGTATAGCTTTTTCAATAGAAAGGAGAAAAATATGAAAAAATTTTTTCTTAGTTTTGTTGTATATGCATTAGCCGAACTGGCGTTATTAATAGTTATTGGTCAAAATATTGGTGTTTTCAATACATTATTGCTTGTTGTCGCAACGACTATCATTGGCATTTATATAGCGAAAAATAAAGGTATCAATTCAGTAAAAAACGTAAAACATATGGTTGCGCGAGGAGAAGCCCCTGGACCAGCATTAGTGGATGCAATGTTGAATTTTAGTGGCGGTGTGCTTTTAGCATTGCCAGGTTTTATAACAGATATAATTGGTTTATTAATGCTACTTCCAGTGACACGTAAATTGTTCCAACCACTTGTATTTTATTGGATGCGTAAAAAAATGAAAAAAGGTCAATTTATTATCGTTCAAAAATAGACTTTTCTTTCAGCTTAACAGCTAAAAATAAAAAAATTGGGCTGAGTAAAATACCGTAAAAACCAAATAATAAGATAGAGGCAGCGCTGATGAAAAACGTATGAAACGTTCGTAATTGCAACGTATTTGACCAAAGCATAGATTCAGCGAGCTGCCTTGTTAATTGAACAAACAAATACAAAAGTAAAATCGCACCACATAAAAAGGTATTGCCATTGAAATAGAAGTAAATGCTCATTGGTACAAGAAAGACGCCGATACCAAAGAAGGGTAGTACATCTGCAAATGCTACAATGAATGCTTTAATAATGGCTTGTTCAAATTGAAATATCATAAAGCCCGCGCAAAGTATAAGTAGTGTTATCGTAAATAATTGAAATTCTACGAATACAAAGTAATGAAAAAGTTGCATCACTTTCGAAAAATGAGATTGCCATTGATTTCTATATTTTTTTGGGACATATTGAAAGAACCAGTATCGAGATTTTCTTGTTTCGATTAATGCAAAATAATATGCTACAAGGAATATAAAAACTTCAATGACGTGCTTCATAAATATTTGAAATAAATTTGCAGTATAAACGACGATAGAATCGAAAATAGACATTGATTTTTCTTGCAAAAACTGTATAAATATGGATTCGTACTCAGTGAACAATGGAAAGTTTTGAAGTGTGTCACGTATTTCAGGAAAGATGAGAATAATACTGTTTATTGAGATGACTATGAGGAGAACTATACAAGAAAGTATCAATATTTCTACGATAATAGCGGCAATCCAGTAATTGATTTTAAAGTATTTATGAAGGAAATTTATTATAGGATATGTTGTAAATGATAAAAATATAGCAAGAGATACAGGTAAAACGAACCAAAGAATCGCTAAATAAAAAACAAATAATAAAACATTAATAGTTCTTTCGTATGAAAAATATTTAATATTCCTCAATTTAACAAATTCACCCCAATTCAAATGAAAATATATTGTCAAAATATACAAAATACCCTCTTTAGTACGCTTATATAGTCGCTCGTCCGACTTTTTCTTAATTTGAAGGTTTTTCATTCACAAAGCTGTCAAAAATGATTATAATAACAATGTAAGCGATTTACTTAATGGTTCATGTGAGCAAAAACGTAAATGCTAAGGTTGAAAAAGCGTTTACAACAAAAATTATTAGTATGAGGGAGCGATAATTTATGTCAGCAACAAAAGGATTAGAAGGTATCGTAGCAGCGGAATCTAAAATCAGTTCAATTATCGATGACACACTTACATATGTTGGTTACAACATTGATGATTTAGCAGATAACGCATCATTTGAAGAGGTAATTTACCTACTTTGGCATACTCGTTTACCTAAAGCGGACGAGCTTGCTGAATTAAAACAACAATTGGCAGACAACATGGCTATTCCACAAGCAATTGTAGACCAATTCAAAACTTACCCACTTTCAACTGTACATCCAATGGCTGCACTTCGTACGGCAGTATCTTTACTTGGTGTATTCGATGAAGAAGCGGATGTTATGGATCCAGAAGCTAACTACCGTAAAGCAATTCGTCTACAAGCTAAAATTGCAACTGTTGTTACTGCATTTGCACGTGTACGTAAAGGTTTAGAGCCAATCCAACCTAAAGCAGAACTTAGCTATGCAGCAAACTTCCTATATATGTTAAAAGGTGAAGAGCCAGCACCAATCGAAGTAGAAGCATTCGATAAAGCGTTAGTATTACATGCTGACCATGAATTAAATGCATCAACATTTACTGCACGTGTATGTGTAGCTACATTATCAGATGTTTATTCTGGTGTAACTGCAGCTATCGGCGCATTAAAAGGACCACTTCACGGTGGTGCAAATGAGCAAGTTATGAAGATGTTAACTGAAATTGGTTCTCTTGAAAACGTTGAATCTTACATTCAAAATAAATTAGATAACAAAGAAAAAATCATGGGCTTCGGTCACCGCGTATACCGCAAAGGCGACCCACGTGCACCACACTTACGTGTAATGTCACAAAAATTAACTGAACTAACTGGTAAACCAGAGCTTTACGAAATGTCAGTTAAAATCCATGACATGATTGTTGAACAAAAGAAATTACCTGCAAACGTAGACTTCTTCTCTGCATCAGTGTACGATTCTTTAGGCATCGATCATGACTTATTCACACCAATCTTTGCAGTTTCACGTACTTCTGGTTGGGTAGCACATATTCTTGAGCAATATGCTAACAACCGCCTGATCCGTCCACGTGCTGAGTATGTTGGACCAGGTATGCAAAAATATGTTCCAATCAGCGAGCGCTAATTTGGAAAATATGCTAGAATATTTGGGACTGTGTTACCTATAACACAGTCCTATGATTATGAATTTAGGAGGCAACAACAATGTCAAACAAAATTGTAGTTGAAAACGGCGTACTTAATGTACCAAACAATCCAGTAATCCCATTCATCGAAGGTGATGGAATCGGTCCAGATATTTGGGCAGCAGCATCTCGCGTAATTGACGCAGCTGTAGAAAAAGCTTATAACGGTGAAAAGAAAATCGAATGGTTAGAAGTTCTAGCTGGTGAAAAAGCATTCAACCAAACTGGTGAATGGTTACCACAAGAAACTTTAGATAAAATTAACGAATACCTAATTGCAATTAAAGGTCCTCTTACTACTCCAATCGGTGGTGGTATCCGCTCTCTAAACGTAGCATTACGTCAACAACTTGATTTATATGTTTGCCTACGTCCAGTACGTCACTTTGATGGAGTACCTTCTCCAGTTAAACGCCCAGAAGACGTTGATATGGTTATCTTCCGCGAAAACACAGAAGACATCTATGCTGGTATCGAATTCGAATCAGGCTCTGAACAAGCTAAAAAAATCATCAACTTCTTACAATCAGAATTTGGTGTAAATCAAATCCGTTTCCCAGAAACTTCAGGTATCGGTGTAAAACCAGTATCTAAAGAAGGTACTGAGCGTTTAGTTCGTTCTGCTATCGAATATGCAATTAAACATAACCGTCCATCTGTGACACTAGTTCACAAAGGAAACATCATGAAATTCACTGAAGGTGGATTCAAAAAATGGGGTTATGAATTAGCTGAAACTGAATTTGCTGATCAAACATTCACTTGGAACCAATATGATGCAATCAAAGCTGACCAAGGTGAAGAAGCAGCAAACAAAGCACAATCTGAAGCTTTAGCAGCTGGCAAAATCTTAGTAAAAGATTCTATCGCTGATATCTTCTTACAACAAATCTTAACTCGTCCAACTGAGTTCGATGTAGTAGCTACAATGAACTTAAACGGTGACTATATTTCTGATGCATTAGCTGCACAAGTTGGTGGTATCGGTATTGCTCCAGGTGCGAACATTAACTACGTAACTGGTCACGCAATCTTCGAAGCTACTCACGGTACAGCTCCAAAATATGCTGGTCAAGATAAAGTAAACCCATCTTCAGTATTACTTTCAGGTGTATTAATGCTTGAACACTTAGGATGGCAAGAAGCAGCTGACATGATCACTAAATCTGTTGAGAATACAATCTCTTCAAAAGTTGTAACTTATGACTTCGCTCGTTTAATGGACGGCGCTAAAGAAGTGAAATGTTCAGAATTCGCTAACGAACTAATTAAAAACCTATAATTTTTACGAATCTGTAAAAATTATCACTGTAACAATCCAGCGTGATTAACAGATATTTGTTTATTGTAAAATTGGTTTGCTACAGTAATATTAGTACCTGGTTTAATGGAGGGAGAGAGAATTTATTCTCCTCCCTTTTTTAGCATACAACCTAAAAAAGGAGCGTATTCAAATGACTTTGAAACGTAAAAAAATCTCAGTAATCGGTGGCGGATTCACCGGCGCTACTGCAGCATTTTTAGCAGCACAAAAGGAACTTGGCGATGTTGTATTAGTAGATATTCCACAAGCTGAAAACCCAACAAAAGGTAAAGCTTTAGACATGTGGGAAGCTGCTCCAATACAAGGTTTTGATTCTTTTGTTAAAGGTACTTCTAACTATGCAGACACTGCAGATTCTGATGTAGTAATTATTACTGCGGGTATTGCCCGTAAACCTGGCATGAGCCGTGACGACTTAGTTCAAATTAACCAAGGTGTTATGAAAACTGTTTCAAAAGAAATCGCCGCTCATTCGCCAAATGCAACCATTATCGTATTAACAAACCCTGTTGATGCAATGACTTACACAGTATTCAAAGAAACAGGTTTCCCTAAAAATCGAGTAATCGGTCAATCTGGTGTACTTGATACTGCTCGTTTCTGCGCTTTCGTTGCGGAAGAGCTAAACATCTCTGTAAAAGACATCACTGGTTTTGTATTAGGTGGTCATGGTGACACAATGGTACCACTTACTCGTTATTCATTTGCTGGCGGTATTCCTTTAGAAACGTTAATCGCCCCAGAGCGTTTAGAAGCAATCGTTGACCGTACGCGCAATGGTGGTGCAGAAATCGTGAACTTACTTGGAAATGGTTCTGCCTATTATGCTCCAGCAGCAGCACTTATTGAAATGGCTGAAGCAATTATTAAAGATCAAAAGCGTATCCTACCATCAATCGCATACTTAGAAGGTGAATATGGGTACAACGATATTTATTTAGGAGTCCCAACATTACTAGGTGCTAATGGTATCGAAAAAATCTTTGAGCTTGAATTAACTGACAAAGAAAAGGCAGCATTGGATAACTCTGCTGAAGCCGTAAAAGCAGTGATGAAAGTTTTAGCTTAATAAAAGCTTATGAAATCGAGTAGGAATCATTCTTACTCGATTTTTTTATTGTACATAAAGAAACTGTCAAAACAGCCTCTATTATTCTTCATAATATGCATACACATAAAATGGTTATTCTGCTTTTCATTGTACTTTTAGAATAAAATTGATACTATGAAGGTAGTATGATAGAAAAGGGGTTGGCGTATCTTTGCTTCAAAAGAACAGTAAGCTTGGTCTCACTATTGATGAAATTACAGTCGGCGAGAAGATTCATATTACTGAAAAAATAGAAGATAAGGATTTATTGCTTTATTTAGGACTTACAAATGATAATAATCCGCTTTACATTCAACATGATTATGCAGCAATGACGCCTTTTAAAAAGCCGATTGTACCAACTATTATGTTAAATGGTATTATTACGTCAGCTGTGTCGAAGTATATTCCAGGACCTGGTGCGCGTATTATAGAACAACATTTAACCTATTTAGGGCCACTCTATCATTATGAATTATTCGATACGCTTTTAGAGGTAACAGCAGTAAATAAAGTACAGAATACCATTACTGTTTCTGTGCTCTCCTATAATGAACAAAAGCAGCTTGTAATTGAA
This sequence comes from Lysinibacillus sp. NPDC097162, assembly GCF_044762185.1. Lineage (NCBI taxonomy): Bacteria > Bacillati > Bacillota > Bacilli > Caryophanales > Bacillaceae > Lysinibacillus > Lysinibacillus sp. NPDC097162. The sequence goes on from NZ_JBIWDT010000003.1 coordinate 203,075, forward strand.
GGTACATTGCTGGTGACACCACCACTGGCATTATAGCGAGCGTCTTGAGATTTGAAATGGGGGTTTCAAATCACTAACGGAGGCAATACACATGACAAAAACTATTTTAGTTGTAGAAGATGAATTTTCTATTGCGACCTTATTAAAATATAACTTAGAGCAAGCTGGCTATTTAGTTGAAACAGCAGTAGACGGATTAGAAGGGTTAAATAAAGCAATGGAAATACAGCCTGATTTAATCCTTTTAGACTTAATGCTTCCTAAGCTGGATGGCATGGAAGTTTGTAAACAAATTCGTCAACAACGCATGAATACACCAATCATTATGCTAACGGCAAAAGATGATGAGTTCGATAAGGTGCTTGGTTTGGAGCTAGGGGCAGATGATTATATGACAAAACCCTTTAGTCCACGGGAAGTTTTAGCACGTGTCAAAGCAGTCTTAAGAAGATTTACACAAAATGTTGTAATAGAGGATAAGGATGAGCCTCAAGAAAAAATGTATGAGTTTGGTCAACTGCGTGTATTTCCTGAGCGATTTGAAGTATTTTTACAAGAAGAAGCACTTGAATTTACACCGAAGGAATTTGAGCTACTCATTTATTTACTAGAAAATAAAAACCGTGTATTAACTCGTGATCAGTTATTGAGTGCTGTTTGGAAATATGATTTTGCAGGCGATACTCGTATTGTGGATGTGCATATTAGTCACCTCCGCGATAAAATTGAAGAAAATAGTCGTAAACCGATGTTTATTAAAACAATTCGTGGTCTTGGCTATAAATTTGAGGAGCCGAAAACTTCATGAAATCAATGAGCAACCGCTTATTCTTGACATTCATGCTCTCGCTCGGATCAATTCTTGCTGTCCTAATGATTGTTATAGGTCAGCTTTTTCCTGTTTATGTAGAACAATACAATGATCGATCGAGTTCCTATAGTCAAGAAGCAATGGAAAAAGTACTTGATGAACGGCAAATTTCCTTATCTGAGGAAGATAAGAAAGCATTATTTGCAGCTCAAACAATCGAAATGAAGGACTCACTGCTGTCATATGTACGTGCTCGGCTTTATGGTGTGTTAGCGATATTATTTACAATTACGCTTATATTAATTGCTATTGTAAGCCGCTATATGATTCGGAATTTCACCGCACCGATTGATAATGTGACCGAAACGGCACTTGAATTGGCAAAAGGAAATTATCGTGCCCGTGCACACGAAAATGAGCATGAGCGCATGATACCACTGAGTCACTCTATCAATATTTTAGCGCGTAATTTACAGGATATTACGACGATAAGAGAGGTAGAGGAAGAAAGGCTAAAAACACTAATTGAAAACATGGGCAGCTCACTTATGATGATTGGTCGTGAAGGCAACATATCAATCGTCAATCGAGTGTTTTTAGAACGTTTTGGAATGCAACTGGAGCATGTGCAAGGAAAAGTCTTCCGCACGATTGGTTTACCGAAAACGCTTGAGCAATTTATTGACCATGTGTTTTTAACGGAAATGCCATATCGACAACAAATAAAGATGGAAGTACAACAAGAGCTATACAATAAAGAAGTATATGGTGCACCAGTAATTGGTGATCACGGACGATGGCTAGGCGTTGTCATTGTCATGCATGATATTACGGAGCTTGTTCGACTTGAGCAAATTCGTAAAGATTTTGTAGCCAATGTATCGCATGAACTACGTACACCGATTACATCGATTAAAGGCTTTTCTGAAACATTACTGGATGGTGCCTATAAAGATGAAAAGATGCTGCTATCTTTTTTAGAAATTATGCATAAAGAGAGCAATCGTCTACAAATGCTCATCCAAGATTTATTAGAGCTGTCTAAAATTGAACAACACGGATTCACTGTAAATATTATGCCAATGGGCTTGCAGGATGTTCTTATACGTGGTGCAGAATTAACAGGTCCGCGGCTCGATGAAAAAAATATGAGCTTTCAAGTGGATATTGCCCGTGATGTAGAAGTAATGGGGGATGCCAATCGGGTTATTCAAATTGTTACGAATCTAATTACAAACGCGATTACGTATTCACCTGAAAATACAACAGTAACGATTCGCTTGAAGGAAAATGACACATATGGAATTATTGAAATTGAAGATGAAGGTATCGGCATAGAAAAGAATGAAATTGCACGCGTCTTTGAACGTTTTTATCGTGTCGATCGTGCACGTAGCAGAAATTCTGGTGGAACTGGGTTAGGGCTAGCCATTGTGAAGCATCTAGTGGAGGCTCATCATGGACGGATTCAGGTAGAAAGTAAAGTTGGCGTTGGCACAAAGATGATTGTAATGATTCCAAAAAAATTAACAAATTCTTTACAATAATAATATATAAGATTCAAAATAGAGGGCTATACTATTTTATAGAAACCCCCTATTTTGTATGATAAGATGAAAATAATTTTGAAATCTAACTATGCTTGTATGAAGATTTTTTATGGTTACTACTTAGCTTCACCACAGAAAGAATCTATTTCCTATTTTGGGGAAATGGATTCTTTTCTGTTTTACACATCGTTGATTTAGGTGTAAAGTATAGTAGCATAAAAAATTGAGAGAAGGTTGACCATGAAAATCGTCAAAAGTTTCGTGCAAATTGGCTATCTTTATATAGTGTTATTTATAGGAAATAGTATTGCGCGTTTACTTCACTTGCCGATTCCAGGTAGTATAATTGGGCTTGTTTTATTATTTTTACTATTACAGTTTCATCTTATTAAACTAGAATGGATCGAGTTAGGGGCAGGATTATTACTTAGTGAATTGTTATTGTTTTTCATTCCTTCAGCGATAGGCGTCATTGATTATGATGCGCTAATTGGTATACAAGGCATGAAAGTTGTAGTTGTTATTGTAGTAAGTGCATTCGTCGTGATGTTAGTGACGGGTTTTACTGCACAGTGGTTAGAGAGAAAGAAGGGTGACACTGTATGAGTATAGTTATTGCTGTCATCAGTTTACTAGGAACCATTGCTATTTTTTATGCTTGCAAAGCATTCTATCAAAAGTTTCCTAAAGAATGGCTTACTCCGATATTGATTAGCCCATTAATTATTATTGTATTGTTACTATTAACCGATACATCTTATGCGTCATATAATGCAGGGGCAAATATTTTGTCCAATTTATTAGGGCCTGCAACAGTTGCATTCGCTGTACCGATTTATAAAAATTTTAATCTATTAAAAAAACATGCTTTTGAAATTATTTTTAGCATTGCTGTCGGGTCGGCTGTTGCAATTGCTTCATCATTTATCATTGCACGCGTTGTTGGACTAAATGATGAACTTGTTCATAGCTTAGTGCCACGTTCGGTCACTACTCCTATTGCGATGGATATTTCCAATATGATAGGAGGGTCACCTACTCTTACAGCTGTTTTTGTTATGACAACTGGTATATTAGGTAGTTTGATTGCTCCAATCGTTATTCGAATATGTCGTTTCCAAAAGCCATCTGCAAGAGGCTTAATGCTTGGGATGGGTGCTCACGGCACTGGTACATCAAAAGCATTTGAATTAGGAGAACTAGAAGGTACCTTTGCTAGTTTAGCGATGATTGTAGCTGCCCTAATAAGTATTGTTTTATCAACAACATTTTTCCCAGTATTAGAACACCTAGTTATGAATATCCTGTTGCCTTAATGGCGACAGGATTTTTTCTTTTTATAAGTGCCAGGCACGCAAACAATTCTGAAATTTTCAGTAGGGTTACCCAAGTAAAAATCCACGAAGACTCCTGCGGGAACGCACAAAACGTAAGCCACAACAAACCACGCGACAGCGAGAGTTGTGGCTTACGTGTGTGCCCACGGAAAGCGAAGTGGATTTTTACAATTTAGAAGCCGCCATTATGTAGGTATCCATGCTAAGTACCAGGCACTCAAACAATTTCCGTGCTAGTCAGACTCCTGTGTGCCCGCGAAAAGCGTCCGCACGCAACAGAAATCACCGGCAGTATTTTTTCTTTGTCTATAGTCTGAGTTTACTTTATGAAATTATTTTGAATCTTTTTAAAAGCTATACCGTATACAATAGTACTAAGCAAAAGGGAGGAACAGACATGAGTGTGAAAAAGACACTAATGATGGTGGGACTTGGGATATTCGGCATTGTAGCACTTATCGCTGTATTTACTTCGTGGTACACAGTCGATGAATCGGAGCAAGCTGTTGTTATAACATTTGGTCGTGCTGATGAGATGGTCACAAATCCAGGCTTACATTTTAAATTACCTTGGCCCGTACAATCAGTTGAGATTTTATCGAGAGAAACATTCAGTTTACAGTTTGGTTATAAGCAAAATAAAGAAGGCGAATTGGAAGCCTTTGATGCAGAAACGAAAATGATTACAGGTGATGAATATATTGTTCTAACAGATCTTGTTGTTCAATGGAAAATTACAGATCCTCGTAAGTACTTATTTAATGCACAAAATCCAGAAGAAATTTTACATAGCGCTACATCAAGCGCGATCCGCTCCATAATTGGTAGTTCGACTATTGATGCTGCGCTAACAGATGGAAAAGCAGATATTGAAGCAAAAACAAGAGAATTACTTGTTTCACTCATAGACAAATATGATATTGGAATTGGTGTATTAGGTGTTAAATTGCAGGATGTAGAATTACCGAATGCAGAGGTACGTGCAGCATTTACAGCCGTAACAGACGCACGTGAGACAAAAAATACAAAAACGAATGAAGCTCAAAAATACAAAAACCAACGAATTAGTGAAGCGAATGGTGAAAAAGATGCGATTATTTCAAAAGCAAATGGTGCAAAAACAGCACGTATTGAACAAGCACATGGGGATGTAGCAGTTTTCAATAAAATGTATGAGCAATACAAAGGTAATCAACAAATTACACGCGAACGTTTAATTTTAGAAACTCTTGAAAATGTGTTACCTAAGGCACAAATTTATATTATGAACGATGATGGTAGTACGATGAAGTATTTACCACTACAGGCGTTACAACCAACTACACAACAACAAGCACCAACACAACAACAAGCACAAACAGAGCAACAATCAACGCCAGAGAAAAAAGAAGGGAGCGGTAATTAATGGACCAGAAAAATAAAGATCTTGAAAAATTTCTAAGTTTTTTATCGGGGAAATCAAAAAATACTGCTTCTAGTGATGGAGACAAGGTAATTAAGATGTCAAAAAAGGGCCCATTAAATCCTAAAAAGTACATTTCTCTTGTTGTAACATTAACGATTGTTTTTGCTGTTGCGGTTATTCTCTTTGCTAATGTGTATATTGTAAAAGAATCTGAATATGCAGTAGTTCGACAGTTCGGTGAAGTTGTAAAGTTTGAACGTGATCCAGGCTTGAAAATGAAGGTGCCTTTTATTCAAACCGTGACAACACTTCCGAAAAATCAATTAACTTATAATATTTCAGAGGAAGAAATTAATACAAAGGATAAAAAACGTATCATAATTGATAACTATGCTGTGTGGCGTATTACAGATCCGAAAGCGCTTATCTCCAATGCTGGAACGCTAACGAAGGCGGAATCTAGGATGGCGGAGTTTATTTATTCGGTTATTCGAACAGAGCTTGGTCAACTAAGATACGATGAAATCATTAATGATGAAAACTCTTCACGAGGCAGTTTAAATGACCGTGTGACAGCACGTGTGAATGAACTATTACTAAACGATAAGTACGGTATTGAAGTAGTAGATGTGCGCATTCGTCGAACAGACTTGCCAGCAGAAAACGAGCAGTCTGTATTTACGCGCATGGTTTCTGAACGTCAATCTACTGCACAGCTATATTTATCAGAAGGTGATGCGGATAAACGCCGTATTGAAGCACAAACAGATAGAGAAGTGCAAGAAATGCTAGCAACAGCCAACAAAGAAGCGTCATTAATTCAAGCGGAAGGAGAAGCGGAGGCAGCGAAAATTTACAATGGTTCATTTTCGAAAGATCCTGAATTTTATTCACTATACCGCACATTAGAATCATATAAGAAAACAGTTGGTGAAGATACGGTCATCATATTGCCTTCAACTTCACCATATGCAAAGCTATTATCAGGCTATATAGAGTAATATTGTAATCCTTGCAGGGGTTTAATACATTAGTTGATGGTAGTGGAGGTGGTGACCCTTGCGGAAAGCACCCCCATAGTAGACTTCAACTGTTAGCAAAAAAAAGTGTTAGATTGACGGCCGTCATTCTAACACTTTTTCTCTTTTGTTCCGTTTAAAGTGCCTGGCACCAAAACAAAGAAAATAATGCAAACAAATAATTGGTGGTGTTATAGATTGCTATTTTCTGATAAAATGATGATGTTTAGAAATGACAAATGGGGGTAATAGCTGTGAAATTATATTTTAGCACGTGGCTCCAAAATTTAGGGATTGCTTGTAGTATTGCATCGCTTTTTACACTTTTCTTCCGTATAACTGATTTTGCATGGGTGACGAAAAGTGTTTATTATATTCCGGTATTTTTTGTAATTTTGTTTTTATTAAGTTTAGTCATTGCAGAGGATGTACGAAAAGTTTTCAAAAAAATGTTCTGGTACGAGAAACGTAAAGAAAAACGTCCAATATGGCAAGTTGGAATTGGCTTTATTTTCTTCTTATCACAAATCGGTGTGATTATGGTATTTAGTACAGGGCTAACACATTTAACGCTAGGTGGAATGCCTTTATTTTTCGTTATTGCTTTTATGAATGCCTTCATGATGACAGTTATTTATGAGGAAATATTCCACCGTAAAGAAAGAGTTAATAATGTAAGTCAATAATAGTAGGTGAGTCGATTGCAATTTGCAATTGACTTTTTTTATGGATTTAGCAGAAAATACACATGAATTTTTTATCTGATATGCGTCCTATGATTGGTAAAAAGTTTACTTTCCCGATAAAGTAGAGGAAAGAGCATTTTCAAACATACGTTTTCGTTTTACAATTAAAAGAACGACGACTTCAGGAGGATAATAAAATGACTAAGGAAAAATTACTATTACTAGACGGTAATAGTTTAGCTTACCGTGCATTTTTTGCGTTGCCATTACTAACGAATGATAGCGGTATTCATACGAATGCTGTGTACGGCTTTACAACAATGTTGCAAAGAATTTTAGAGGAAGAGCAACCGACGAAGATGCTCGTTGCTTTTGATGCAGGTAAAACGACGTTCCGTCACGATACATTTACAGAATATAAAGGTGGCCGCCAAAAAACGCCACCAGAACTATCAGAGCAGTTTCCTTATATTCGTAAACTTATCGATGCTTATGGGATTAAGCGTTATGAACTTGAAATGTACGAAGCCGACGATATTATAGGAACATTAGCAAAAGAAGCTGCACAACAGGATATGGAAGTAATTATCGTGTCAGGAGATCGCGACCTTACACAGCTGGCAACAGAGAAGGTAACAGTGTACATTACGAAAAAAGGTATTACTGAAATTGAAAAAAATACGCCCGCATTTATTGAAGAAAAGTATGGTTTAACACCTCTTCAAATTATAGATATGAAGGGTCTCATGGGGGACGCTTCAGATAATATTCCTGGGGTACCTGGTGTTGGAGAAAAGACAGCTGTTAAATTGCTAAAAGAGCATGGTTCAGTTGAGGCATTATATGAAGCAATGGATACGCTAAAAGCTTCAAAGATGAAAGAAAAGCTAGTTGCAAATGAAGAACAGGCACTTATGAGTAAAAAGCTTGCTACAATTTTTACAGAGGCGCCAATTGAAGTAACTTTTAATGACCTTGCATACAGTGGGCCAAATGAAGAAGAGTTAATTAGTGTGTGGCAAGAGCTTGGCTTCAAATCACTACTTGAAAAAAGTGATTTTTCTGTGGAAGAAGAACAACGTGCTCCATTTGACTTTGACATTATACAAGAGGTAAAGCCAGAGCAATTAAAGGATGTCATGGCGATACATTTAGAGTTAGAGGACGAGCATTATCATACATGTCAGCAGTTAGGTATCGCATTAACTGATGGTACTGATACGTTTTATGTGCCATTCGATGTGGTCTCTACATCAGATGAACTTCGTTGTTGGCTAGAGGATGCAACTAAAACTAAATATATTTCAGATACGAAGGCAGCACAGGCAGCGTTGAAACGAGTAGGCATTCATTTAGCAGGTGTCGAGTTTGACCTATTGCTAGCTTCTTATATCAATAATCCGGCACTTAGCGGTGATGATGTGGCTACACTAGCAAAAGACCTTGGATATCGTGAAGTGCAAGCTAATGAGGCGGTCTATGGAAAAGGAGCAAAACGTGCTATTCCTGCTATCGAAATTTTAGCTGAACATGCAAGTCGAAAAGTGTTTGCTGTGTGGGAATTACAACCTAAGCTAGAGGCATTGCTAAAGGAAAATGAACAGTTTGACTTGTATAAAAACCTAGAACTACCATTGGCTTCGATTTTAAGCGAGATGGAAAGCGAAGGCATCACAGTGAATCGTTCAACACTTGAAACGATGGGGCAAGAGTTGAGTAATAAGCTAGTCGTTATTGAGCAGGAAATTTATGCTGAAGCAGGAGAAGCGTTTAATATTAATTCACCAAAGCAGTTAGGCGTTATACTTTTCGATAAGCTTGGGTTGCCAGTCATTAAAAAAACGAAAACAGGTTATTCCACAGCGGCTGATGTGTTGGAAAAATTAAAGCCTGAACATGCCATTATCGAGCATATTTTATTGTACCGTCAGCTTGGTAAGTTACAATCTACTTACATTGAAGGTTTGCTAAAAGAAATTCATGAAGCGGACAGTAAAGTGCATACACGCTTCCAGCAAGCACTAACGTCAACGGGACGTCTAAGTTCAACAGATCCTAATCTACAAAATATTCCTATACGCTTAGAGGAAGGTCGTAAAATACGTCAGGCATTTGTGCCATCACAAGAAGATTGGATTCTTTTCTCGGCTGACTATTCACAAATCGAATTGCGTGTCTTAGCGCATATGTCTGAGGATAAAAACTTAGTGGAAGCTTTCCGCGAAGGCATGGATGTTCATACACGTACAGCTATGGATGTTTTCCATGTTACTGCAGAAGAAGTTGATAGCAATATGCGTAGGGCTGCTAAAGCAGTTAACTTTGGGATTGTTTATGGAATTAGTGACTATGGTTTATCACAAAATTTAGATATTACACGTAAGGAAGCAGCTATTTTTATTGAGAAATATTTTGCCAGCTTCCCAGGTGTTAAAAAATATATGGATGAAATTGTACAAGATGCGAAGTTTAATGGTTATGTCACAACGCTATTAAATCGCCGTCGTTATTTACCGGATATTACAAGTTCGAATTTCAATTTACGTAGTTTTGCGGAGCGTACAGCGATGAATACACCAATTCAAGGAAGTGCTGCAGACATTATTAAAAAAGCAATGATAGATATGGATGCACGCTTGAAAAAGGAAAACATGCAAGCAAAGCTTCTTCTACAGGTACACGATGAATTAATTTTTGAAGCACCTAGGGAAGAAATTGCATTACTAGAAAAAATCGTGCCAGAAGTAATGGAAAATGCCATTGAACTAAATGTTCCTTTGAAAGTGGACTTTGACTTTGGGGCAACATGGTACGATGCAAAGTAAGGAGGGGTTACAATGCCTGAATTACCAGAGGTAGAAGGTGTCGTACAGGCATTAAAGCCAGAAATTGAAGGTCGCACAATAAAGCAGGTACAGCTTTCAGAAGTTATTCGCTTTTCTTATGATGAAGGAAAGCAATGTATAGTGAAGCAAGCTGAGCCGGATGCATTTGAGATGGCATTATCTCAAATGAAGATTACGAAAATTGAGCGTCGTGCAAAATATATATTTTTTCATTTGATGAAAGAGGAATTGTCCTATGTTTTGGTCAGTCATTTAGGCATGACAGGTGCATGGTTTATTGTGGACACTCCTGAAGATATCAATGAGGAAAAATTTAAAAAGCATATTCATGCGACTTTTCAAATGGCTGACGGCGGCTATTTAATATACTCTGATATTCGTCGTTTTGGTGAGCTGCGGTTTTTAACGAAAATAGAAGATCATGCACCACTAACAAAAATGGCGCCTGAACCGTTTGATGAGGCTGCGAGCGATTATTTTATAGCTAAATCATTGCTACCGAAATATGAGAAAAAGGCTGTTAAAGAAGTTATTATGGACGGACAAGTTATCTCGGGCTGTGGCAATATATATGCCACAGAGGCGCTGTTTGCACAAAAAATTCACCCTGCCCGCAAAATGAACCGCATAAGTGAAAAGCGTAAACGTGCACTTTTTGATGCAATTGTTGCCGTTCTGCGTCAAAGCATTGAAGCAGGAGGTTCGACAATTTCGGATTATCGAAATATTAACGGTGAAGCAGGGAGCATGCAAAACCGATTACAAATGTATGGAAAGAAAATATGCCCTGTGTGTGGTACAGAGACGAGTCAAATGACAATTGGTGGACGTACATCTGTATTTTGTCCAAATTGTCAACATTAAAGGGGAATTAATTATGATTATCGGACTAACAGGAAGTATTGCGAGTGGCAAAAGTACAGTCGCAAAAATGATGACAGCACTTGGTTTACCGATTGTCGATGCAGATGTTGTTGCACGTGATGTGGTAAAACCAGGAACGGAAACGTTAGCGCTCATTGTTCAAAATTTTGGCGAAGATATTTTGCTTGATGACGGCAATCTAAATCGTCCAAAGCTTGGGGATATTATTTTCCATGAGCCTGCGAAACGAAAAATTTTAAATGATATTATGCATCCTGCTATTCGTCAGGAAATGCTCCATCAACGTGATGCATATTTAGAGGCAGGACAAAAACATGTCGTGATGGATATTCCATTACTGTTCGAAAGCAAATTGCAGCATTTTGTTGAGCGCATACTTGTAGTTTCAGTTAGCGAAGAGGTGCAGCTTCGACGATTAATGGAGCGCAATCAATTATCAAAAGAAGATGCGCTAGCACGCATGCATTCGCAGTTACCGATGTCTGTGAAAGAAAAAAGTGCACATGCTGTCATTTATAACAATGAAAATTTACAGCAAACAGAAGAGCAGTTAATTAAGATTCTTACTCATTGGGGCGTACTTTAGAAAAGTGCGGGATAATAGTACTGTCAAAGGCATCAAGAAGTTTACTCTTGATGTCTCTTGTTATTTTTTTAGTCTTTTTAGAATTGAAATGTCATTCAACTACCCAATTGAACATCCTATTTGATCAAATCCCCTTTATAAAGATGTTTTTCATATCTGTATAATCGTTTTTTTAAGTTAGCAAAACACGATTTACGTTGTTTAGTTGATTGGAGCGGAGGGCAGGCGACTCCTGCGGGAACGCACAAAACGTAAGACGCAACAGACCGCGCGTAGCGAGGGTTGCGGCTTACGGTGTGCCCGCGGAAAGCGCCTGCCCAGAGCGGAAATCAACGGTAATAGCCAAAGGCATTCTTTTGCGCAGCGATAATTGCTGCGCATTTTTTTGCTTTTATGCGAAATAATAAGGATGAAGTACTGAATTTTTTCATTTCTAAAAAGGTTCTATTTTTCAGAAAATAAGAACTTTTTTATTATGGATATATAATGTTCATCTTTTTTGAAATTGTGTTATACTAATTAGCATAAAGCATCATAAAGTATATAATGAATATGAGTATGCACTCACAGGAGGATTTTATAATGACAGTCTCAGTTGCTATTAACGGTTTCGGACGTATCGGACGTATGGTATTCCGCCAAGCGATCGTACAGGAAGGTTTAAATATTGTTGCAATTAATGCAAGCTACCCAGCAGAAACGTTAGCACATTTGATTAAGTATGACACAAATCACGGAACATTCGAAGGTACGATTGAACCAGCGGGCGATGCTTTAATTGTAAATGGTAAACATGTCCAAATTATTAGCGAACGTGATCCATTAAAATTACCATGGGCTACAATGGGTGTAGATATTGTAATTGAAGCAACTGGTAAATTCAATGATCGTGAGAAAGCAGCTATGCATCTTGAAGCAGGCGCAAAAAAAGTTATCTTAACAGCACCAGGTAAAAACGAGGATGTTACAATTGTTTTAGGTGTAAACGATGAAAAGCTTGATGTTGAAAAACATGACGTAATTTCAAATGCTTCTTGTACAACAAACTGCTTAGCACCAGTAGCAAAAGTGTTAAATGATACATTTGGTATCGAAAGCGGTTTAATGACAACAGTTCACGCATATACAAATGACCAAAAAAACTTAGATAATCCACATAAAGATTTACGTCGTGCGCGCGGTTGTGCACAATCTATTATTCCAACTTCAACAGGTGCTGCAAAAGCATTAAAATTAGTGTTACCTGAATTGGAAGGTAAAATTCACGGTATGGCACTTCGTGTTCCAACACCAAATGTATCATTAGTAGACCTTGTTGTAGATTTAAATACTGATGTTACAGTAGATTCTGTCAATGCTGCATTTGTGAAAGCTGCAACTGAGGGGCCAATGAAAGGCATTTTAAACTTCTCAATCGAGCCGCTTGTATCTATTGATTACAACACAACAACTTTCTCATCGACAGTTGATGGTCTTTCCACAATGGTAATGGGAAATCGTAAAGTGAAAGTACTTGCTTGGTACGACAACGAGTGGGGCTATTCTGCACGTGTTGTAGACCTAGTGAAAAAAGTTGCAAAAGCATTAGAAACAGTTAGCGCTTAATGAAGTCTTAGCACATTGAAATCTTAATGGTTTCAATGTGCTTTTTTTTTATAAGCATACTATTTGACTCTAAAGTGTAAAAATCCACTGCGCTTTTCGAGGGCACGATGTAAGTCGCCATCTGTTGCTGCTTATATTGCATGCGTTCAGACAGTAGTGTGCATGAACTTTTTATTTGGGAACGAATTAGCAATTGCAAAAGCAATTTTTTGTTGTTTTCGTCTTATTCAAGACGCTTCTAGTACGTTGTTTGCTTAAAAGAAAATGAGGGAAAATGTACACTGTTCTAGGTCTGAAAGCATCTGCCATACTCCGGTTGGATGAATGAGCTTTTCTTACTTGTAGGAAATTTGTTATAATATAAATATCAAATTGTTGTGGAATCAGGAGAGTAAAAATATGAGATGTCCTTCTTGCCAATTTAACGGAACACGTGTAGTGGATTCGAGGCCAGTAGATGATAATAAAGAAATACGTAGACGTCGTGAATGTGAGTCGTGTGGCTTTCGTTTTACAACGTTTGAAAAAATTGAAGAGACACCGTTAGTCGTTGTGAAAAAAGAAGGCTCGCGGGAAGAATTTAGCCGCGAGAAGGTTTTGCGCGGTCTTATTCGTGCTTGTGAGAAACGTCCTGTCGCTCTAGATGTATTAGAGGCACTTGTAATGTCTATTGAAAAAGACCTTCGACGTATTGGAAATGCTGAAGTACGATCAGAGGATGTTGGAGAAATGGTGATGGACCGCTTAGCAAAAATCGATGAAGTTGCCTATGTTCGTTTTGCTTCGGTTTATCGTCAGTTTAAGGATATCAATGTTTTTATCGAGGAAATAAAAGAAATTATTCAACGTCAAACAGAGCAAAAATCATAGGAAAAACAGAGAGGGTGAATGACGTTGATTCATTTGTATAAAGAATTGCAACCAGCAGATACTTTTGACATTCGTCTACCTCATGCGCTTTCCACGATGGAACGTCAATTAGTAACGTTATTTTATCAACCACTAACTGGTGCTGAACCAATTAGTCTTTATTTAACGTTATGGGCTGAAGCAGAGCAAATGCCAAGACAGCAAATGAATCATTATTATTTAATGAATGTGCTCGGGCTGCCAATAGGCAAAGTGTTCGAAGCGCGTATTGCCCTTGAAGCAATCGGTTTATTGCGAACATGGAAAAAAGAAGAGCAAGAACAGCGATGCTTTGTATATGAGCTCATGCGCCCTCTTGATGCAGATAGCTTTATGAAAGATCCACTATTGTCTATGTTTTTGTTTAGTAAAATTGGAGAACAGGCGTATCGGAAGTTGCGCCAACGTTTTATTCAACCTGTAAGAGGTGCAGAATTTAAAGATGTATCACGTGCCTTTATGGATGTTTTTAAACCAGTCAACACCAATATACCTACAGACCTGCAAGGTGGGATTGAAAGCAAAGAAAATTCGCAAAAGGTTTATCCGTTTTATTTTGAGCAATTTGATTTTGAGTTGTTACAGGCAGGTTTATCTGACCAGTTAGTACCAGCAAATTTATTGACGCTTGAAGTGCGCGAAACAATTGCGAAACTAGCATTCTTATATCATTTAACTGCGTTGGATATGCAAAAAGTTGTTATTTTAGCACTTGATGATGATTTAGGTATTTCATTAGAACGTTTGCGAAAAGCAGCAGCTGATTTTTATAAACTCACCGTTTCTAAAGAGCCACCGAAGCTTGCAAAAGTATTTGCTTCCCCAGTAGAGGTAGATGCTGTTCAAAAAACGAAGGATGAGGAGTTGCAACATTATTTAGAATCAACACCTCCTGTCCAAGTGTTACGAGATATTAATAATGGGAAAGAACCATTGCAAACATCTGTCCAGCTAGCTGAGAGCTTAATCGTCCAACATGGTATGCCAGTAGGCGTAGTCAATGCACTCCTTGAGTATGTCATGCTCTCAACGGATATGAAGCTACCAAAGAAGTATGTAGAAACGATTGCCGACCATTGGGTACGAAAAAATATTAAGACGGCGAAGGAAGCAATGGAGCTTGCACGCCAAGAACATGATAAATATACAACGTGGAAAAATAAACCACAGACGCCGACTAAAAATAACCAATATGCTAAAGGTCGAGTAGACAATCAGCGTAAGGAAAAGGTGCCTGAGTGGTTTTATAAACGCAATGAGCAACCCGAAGAAAGCGCATCTTCTTCAAGCGCAATGGATTTTGAAAAAGAGCGTCAAAAAATATTAGCAATGCTAGGGAAAAGCGATAAGTAAGGTAGGTGAATGGCAATCGAACCAATTAACAAGCCATTAAAAAGAGCAATTAATGTACCATCATTTCAAGAGCGATATGAAGCGATGCGTAGAGAAATTTTAGAACACCCTAGAGTGCAAGCTTTTTTAGCAGAGCATGCTGAAGAGCTTAGCTATGATGCCGTCGAACGCAATTTACCAAAGCTTCATGAATTTATTAGTCAATCTACTGTTTGCTGTGGCTGCGATAATACAGCACATTGTACAAACTATTTAAAAGGTTTTATTCCAACATTACGTGTAGTACGCAATACGGTAGAAATTGATTACGTACGCTGTGAACAAAAGGTACGTGAGGATGAACGTCGTGATGTTGCTAATATGATTGCCAGTATGCATATGCCGAAAGATGTGCTTCAGGCGACAATCCAAGATTTAATGATTGATGATGAATCTCGTGTCCTTATTGCGCAAAGAGCGGCACAGTTTGTTAAGAAAACTGAGGAAACAGGGAAGCTTCCAACGAAAGGTTTTTATTTATATGGAAAGTTCGGTGTAGGAAAATCCTTTGTGCTTGGTGCACTTGCTAATGAACTAGCTTCAAAGAAGATTCGTTCAGTAGTTGTTTTCGTACCTGAATTTTTACGTGAAATGAAAAATGCTATCGGTGACAATACTTTAAATGACAAAATAGATTATGTGAAAAAGGCGCCAGTGTTAATGCTTGATGATTTAGGAGCGGAAACGATGTCAGCTTGGACGCGCGATGAAATCTTGGGTACTATTTTCCATTATCGAATGGCAGAGCAATTGCCAACATTCATTACTTCCAATTTTAATTATGATGAATTAGAACATCATTTAGCTCAGTCCCAAAAAGGAATTGAGGTTGTGAAAGCTGGACGTATTATGGAACGTATTAAAGCTTTAACAGAACCAATTGAAATGCGTGGCAAAAATCGACGTTTATAATATTGGCAGTTGCATTTTACGACAATCGAGCGTATACTGTCACATATACTATATATCACAATGCAATGATGAGGACATGAATTTTGTGTAACAGCTTTTAGAGAGGGAAGTCATCGGCTGTAAGCTTCCTAGTTTGGGCACATTTTTTACTACCTACTGAGCAGCGAAAGGGAATATCTTTCGCCGGTCCCTAGCCCGTTAGCTAGCCTTGAGCTTCGTCTGACTATTTTGTCGGAAGGAAGAAGGGTGGAACCACGAGCATACGCTT
Organism: Lysinibacillus sp. NPDC097162; assembly: GCF_044762185.1. NCBI lineage: Bacteria > Bacillati > Bacillota > Bacilli > Caryophanales > Bacillaceae > Lysinibacillus > Lysinibacillus sp. NPDC097162. The sequence goes on from NZ_JBIWDT010000003.1 coordinate 219,286, forward strand.
CGTCCCTTTTGTGAGGGACGGGGCTTTTTTGTTTTTCAGTAGTTTTTATTGCTCAAACTTACACTAAACATAAAGTCCATTGTTTCATCGTGCATCACAAAAACAACCAAAAAGGAGTGCAAAAAAATGTCAGATATGATTAAATTAACGTTCCCTGATGGCGCTGTAAAGGAATTTGCAAAAGGTACATCTACTGATGATGTAGCATTATCTATTAGCCCAGGACTTCGTAAAAAAGCATATGCAGGTAAAGTAAATGGGGAATTAGTAGATTTAAAAACACCAATTGAAGAAGATGCAACAATTGCAATTATTACGCAAGATGATGGGGAAGCATTAGAAATCCTTCGTCACTCAACTGCCCATCTTACAGCACAAGCGATTAAACGTTTATTCCCAGAAGTGAAGCTTGGCATTGGTCCAGTTATTGAAGGTGGCTTCTATTATGATATTGATGCACCAACACCAATCACTGCTGAAGACCTTCCAGCAATCGAAAAAGAAATGAAAAAAATTATCGCTGAAAATCTAGAAGTAGAGCGTAAAAATGTAAGCCGTGCAGAAGCACAAGCAATCTATGAAGAAATTGGCGATGAATACAAATTAGAATTACTTGAAGCGATTCCAGCTGATGAGCAAGTGTCTATTTACTATCAAGGTGAGTTTTTCGACCTTTGTCGTGGTATTCATGTACCATCAACAGGTAAACTACGTGAGTTTAAATTACTATCATTAGCAGGTGCTTATTGGAGAGGAAACTCTGATAACAAAATGCTTCAACGTATTTATGGTACTGCTTTCTTCAAAAAAGAAGAATTAAAGCATCACTTACAAATGTTAGAAGAAGCAAAAGAACGTGACCACCGTAAAATCGGTAAAGAATTGGAGTTATTCACAACTTCTCAAAAAGTTGGCCAAGGTTTACCACTTTGGTTACCAAATGGTGCAACAATCCGTCGTGTTATCGAACGCTATATTGTAGATAAAGAATTATCTCTTGGTTATAAACATGTATACACACCAGTACTTGGTTCAAAAGAGCTTTACCAAACTTCTGGTCACTGGGATCATTACCAAGATTCAATTTTCCCACCAATGGAAATGGACAATGAAACATTAATTATGCGTCCGATGAACTGTCCACACCATATGATGGTTTACAAAAATAGCATGCACTCATATCGTAACTTACCACTACGTATTGCTGAGCTTGGTACAATGCATCGTTATGAAATGTCTGGTGCTGTTTCAGGATTACAACGTGTACGTGGGATGACTTTAAACGATGCACATATTTTTGTTCGTCCAGATCAAATTAAAGCAGAGTTCCAAAAAGTTGTACAATTAATTTTAGAAGTATACAAAGACTTTGATTTAAAAGATTACTCATTCCGTCTTTCTTACCGTGACCCTGCGGATACAGAGAAATACTTTGATGATGATGCAATGTGGGAAAAAGCGCAAAGCATGTTAAAAGAAGCGATGGATGAGCTTGGCCTAGACTACTTCGAAGCTGAAGGTGAGGCTGCATTCTACGGTCCTAAACTTGACGTACAAGTAAAAACAGCGATCGGTAAAGAAGAGACACTATCAACTGTACAATTAGACTTCCTATTACCAGAACGCTTTGACTTAACATACGTAGGTGAAGACGGCAAACCACACCGTCCAGTTGTAATTCACCGTGGTGTTGTGTCAACAATGGAACGTTTCGTAGCATTCTTAATTGAAGAATACAAAGGTGCATTCCCAACTTGGTTAGCGCCAGTTCAAGTAGAGGTAATTCCTGTATCGAACGAAGCACACTTTGATTATGCAAAACAAATCGAAGAACAGTTGACAGCAGCAGGTTTACGTGTTGAAATGGATGACCGTGAAGAAAAACTTGGTTACAAAATCCGTGAAGCACAAATGAAAAAGATCCCTTACATGCTTGTTATTGGAGATAAAGAAGTTGAGGCAAACGGTGTTAACGTGCGTCGCTACGGCTCAAAAGACTCAGAAACAATTTCTTTCGAGGACTTCCTAGCGAATATTAAAGCTGAGGTTACACGTTTTTAATAGAACAAATGATTAGATATTGTTCTTTCGTTGTGCTATAGTATGTATAAAGTTTCAATGTATTGCACATAATAATGATAAGATTGTAAAAAACATATTTGACAATCTAAATTGTACATGCTAATATAATTAAGGTTAATGAATACAAAGTTTGTGGTTGAAGTAGAGGCTGCCCGCTTCTCACCTGATACAACGCTTAGGCTGTGAACAGGTATTACACGTTGAATTGTTTTGCGTACACTTACGCATGCACATATAGCGGGCGGACATCTTCAAAAATGTCCGTCCTTTTTTTATGGACATGACAAGAGGATGTACCGTTCAACCGGGCAAGGCTTTGCCCAAACCATGTATTCGCGACAACTACTTGGAGGTGGATTACTATTAGCAAAGACATGTATGTAAACGAAGGCATTCGCGCACGTGAACTTCGATTAATCGATCACAATGGTGACCAGCTTGGTGTAAAGACACGTAACGAAGCGCTAGAAATCGCCACTCGTGTAAACTTGGATCTTGTCCTTGTGGCCCCTCAAGCCAAGCCGCCAGTCGCTCGTATCATGGACTATGGTAAATTTAAGTTTGAACAGCAAAAGAAAGACCGCGAAATTCGTAAAAATCAAAAAGTCATCGTGATGAAAGAGGTTCGTTTGAGCCCAACAATCGATGAACATGATTTCCAAACAAAGCTACGTAATGCGATTAAATTCCTTGAAAAAGGTGATAAAGTTAAATGTAGCTTACGTTTCAAAGGTCGTGCGATTACACACAAAGATATTGGTCAGCGTGTATTAGATCGATTTGCTGAAGCTTGTGCTGAAGTATCTACGGTTGAACAAAAACCGAAGATGGAAGGCCGAAGCATGTTCTTAGTTCTTCAACCAAAGAACGAGAAATAGTATTAGACGAAACAGTTTAGGAGGAATTCGACATGCCAAAAATGAAAACTCACCGTGGAGCTGCGAAACGTTTCAAAAAAACGGGTTCAGGTAAATTAAAATATGACCGTGCTTATGGAAGCCACTTATTCGCAAACAAATCTACAAAACAAAAACGTCACCTACGTAAAGGTAAAGTTGTATCATCAGGTGACTTCAAACGCATCAAATCATTACTTGTTTACATGAAATGATTGACTACACAAAATAAACTAATATTCATTTTTTAATGAAAAGCAGGAGGTAATTCATATGCCACGCGTAAAAGGCGGAACAGTGACGCGCAAACGTCGTAAAAAAGTATTGAAATTAGCTAAAGGTTACTATGGTTCTAAACATACATTATATAAAGTTGCTAACCAAGCAGTAATGAAATCAGGTCAATATGCATACCGTGACCGTCGTCAGAAAAAACGTGATTTCCGTAAATTATGGATCACTCGTATCAACGCAGCTGCTCGCATGAACGGTCTTTCATACAGCCGTTTAATGCACGGTTTAAAAGTTGCTGGTATCGAAGTTAACCGTAAAATGTTAGCTGACTTAGCTGTAACAGATGCTACAGCATTCACACAATTAGCAGAAGCTGCTAAAAAAGCAGTAGCTAAATAAAAAAGAGCGACATTAGTCGCTCTTTTTTATTTCTGCCCCGAAAGCGAAGCGGCAGGGGCAAAATAAAGTTTCAGCCCGGAAGCGAAGCGACGGGGCAAAATAAAGTTTCAGCCCGGAAAGCGAAGCGACAGGGGCAAAATAAGGTTTCAGTCCCGAAAGCAGAGCGGCAGGAGCAAAGTAAATTTCTGCCCCGAAAGCAGAGCGGCAGGGGCAAAATAAAGTTTCTGCCCCGAAAGGGAAGCGACAGGGGCAAAATAAAGTTTCAGCCCGGAAAGCGAAGCGACAGGGGCAAAATAAGGTTTCAGCCCCGAAAGCAGAGCGGCAGGAGCAAAGTAAATTTCTGCCTCGTAAGCTGGAGCGACAGGGGTAAATAAATTAGTGTATAGTTAAGACTGATGGGGGTTATTTCATCAGTCTTTTTACATAGGAGGTTGTTTTAATGGCTCAAGCATTACTTGCCTATATGGCAATTGTTTCAGTCGTATTGCTCGTCATGATGGGCATGGATAAATCACGCGCAAAAAAGCATGAATGGCGCATTGCAGAGCGTACGTTATTTACACTAGCTATTGCAGGTGGGGCAGTTGGTGGCGTGTTAGGCATGTATTTATTTCGTCATAAAACACGCCACAACAGCTTTGCGTTTGGCTTCCCATTGATTGCGGCTATTCAAATTTTTATTATTGTCCAATTATGGGGCAGCTCTTTATAGAAATTGTGTGAGTGACTGGCACTCCCGCGGGCACTTTTTGCGTTAAAAAACACATCCTCATGTGGAGGATGTGTTACGCATAAGTTGTTCAATGGGTTGCTTCCAGTTAATTTTAGCATTAGGGTAGTTAAATAGGATTTCTTGCTGAAGATATTCGAAGTCACTCCTAGTAAACCCTTGTAAAGTTGCGGCATCGCGAGCACCAACAAAGATGGTAACGACCTCAAATGCATCTTCTGTTGTGCCTAAGTATTTTTCACCTTCAAAAAGCGCACCTTTAAAAGAAATAAAGAAATTCTTTCGAACATTTTTTACGTCATCATAAAAGTAATATTGGCCTTTTTCATAGGCTTCATCGAGTTTTCGTTTAGGATCGGTTATATATCGAATCGCTTTATAGAATACATAGATAATAAGCGCTATCACAGCAAGTCGAATAAGTAACGGTAACATTTTAAAATTCCCCCTTGAAGAAAGGTTATTCCTACCTATACGATTAGGGGAGACAATTAGTTTCACTTTTTAAAAATATTTTTTAGAAATTTAGGAGAAAAAAATGAATTTACAACAATTATTTTCAATGCAAAAAGAACTAGATCATTTTATTGAAACGACACAAAAAATTGAACGTGATGTTTTTAAAGAAAAAGGCCTCGCATTAATGGTAGAACTAGCGGAACTTGCAAATGAAACACGCTGCTTTAAGTTTTGGAGTACGAAAGGGCCGTCCGAGCGTGATGTGATTTTAGAGGAGTATGTGGATTCTATTCATTTTATTTTATCGCTAGGACTATTAAAAGGGTATACGTCTATTGAAAAATGGCCTGTTGTTGAGGAGAAGCGAGATTTAACAGAAACATTTTTAATGACACAGGATTATATATTAACATTTGTTAACGATCCAACAGAGGATAGATATTTAGCGATATGGCAATGCTATGGTTTACTTGCGTATAACCTCGGTTTCACATTTGAGGATGTCGTGTCAGCATACATTGAAAAAAATGAAGAAAATTATAATCGTCAACGTAGTGGCTATTAATTTACTAGACTAAAGAGTAAAAAAAACACCAATTTTCAGACAAATTCACTAGGAATATTTCGGTAAACGAAGTATAATAGATGAGATACAAAATGTAGGAGGCAAAAGGATGACACAACTAGATTCAACTTTGCAAATGTTTAAAGATTTAACAGACGCGAATGGGATTGCAGGTAACGAGCGTGCACCACGCGAGGTAATGAAAAAATACATCGCACCATACGCAGATACTGTAGAAACAGATCATTTAGGTAGTGTAATTGCTAAAAAAGTGGGCGATGAAAACGGCCCAAAAATTATGGTTGCTGGCCATTTAGACGAAGTAGGCTTTATGGTGACACAAATCGATGAAAAAGGATTCATCAAATTCCAAACAGTTGGTGGCTGGTGGAGCCAAGTAATGCTTGCACAACGCGTAACAATTACAACACGTAAAGGTGAAGAAATTATTGGGGTAATCGGTTCTAAACCACCTCATATTTTACCAGCTGATGTGCGTAACAAAGTGGTAGACATTAAAGATATGTTTATCGATGTTGGCGCAGCTTCAAAAGAAGAAGTACTTGAGTGGGGAGTATGCCCTGGTGACATGGTAACACCTTATTTCGAATTCAATGTAATGAAAAATGACAAATACTTATTAGCTAAAGCATGGGATAACCGTATTGGCTGTGCGATTGCAATTGATGTCATGAAGGCATTGAAAGATGAAAAACATCCAAATATCCTATATTCTGTAGGGAACGTACAAGAAGAAGTAGGTCTTCGTGGTGCGAAAACAGCAACACATAAAATTCAACCAGATATCGGTTTTGCAGTTGATGTAGGTGTGGCAGGAGATACTCCAGGTGTAACACCGAAAGAGTCAAACAGCAAAATGGGTGCAGGTCCACAAATCGTTGTTTACGATGCTTCAATGGTATCACACCGTGGTTTACGTGAATTTGTTTTAGATGTGGCTGATGAAAACAATATCCCATATCAATTTGAAGCAATGGCTGGTGGCGGTACAGACGCTGGTTCAATCCATGTAACTGCAAATGGTGTGCCTGCTTTATCAATCGGTATTGCAACACGCTATATCCACTCACACGCAGGTATTTTACACCGTGATGACTACGATAACGCTGTTAAGCTAATGGTTGAAGTTATTAAAAAATTAGACCGCGATGCAGTAAACAAAATTACATTTGATTAATTGTTACAATAAACAAAAAAGCCTTCTAACTAAAATGTTAGAAGGCTTTTTTTATGCTTATATCTGAGTAAGTTTGCATTATACACTCGCGGTAAAATTGGTCAAAACAATAAAGGTTAACTAGATTAACAATAATATTTTGGTGAAATTCAATGTTTTTTTATTGTAAAACGATAAATATTAGTTTAAAATCAAATTGAAAATAAACCAATGAGGTGTTTTTATGAAAATAGCAACAACTTTGTTTTTAAAAATAGCGGTGATTCTTATGGCCATTCCAGTTCTAGCATTGTGTATTTTTCTTGTGCCTGAATTGGGAGAGCTTGCAGCAAAAGTGCTCCCATCGTTTTCAGCAATAAAATATATCGTTTCGATTATTTTTTATGCTTCTTCGATTCCATTTTACTTTGCTTTATATCAAGCTTTTCAACTTTTACGCAACATCGATCAAAATAAAGCATTTTCGGAATTATCCGTTAAGTCATTAAAGAAAATCAAATACTGTGCCATTACAATTAGCAGTTTACATGTGCTAGCTTTGCCACTCTTTTACTTATTTGCAGAGATGGACGACGCACCAGGTGTAATATTTGTTGGATTGCTTGTACCTTTCACATCTATGGTCATTGCTGTATTTGCGGCGGTACTTCAAAAACTATTACAAGAAGCGATCGATATAAAATCAGAAAACGACCTAGTAGTTTGAGAAGATTGATAGTAGGAGGTGTTTGATGAAACGAGGTGCAACGATATTTTTAAAAGGAGTGATTCTCCTTATAGGAATCGTGACGTTAACTTTATATTTATTTTGTGTGCCTGATATAGCTAGTAGTGATGTAAAAATGAATCCAGGTTTTGCTTATTTACAATATCCTTTTTTACTAGCTGCCTATGCATTGGCTCTCCCATTTTTTATTGCGTTATATCAAGCATTTAAGCTTTTAATTTACATTGATAAAAATAATACCTTTTCGCAATTATCAGTGGGGGCATTAAAGGTTATTAAGTTCTGTGCAATCATCATCAGTGCATTTATTGTAGGTGGAACCTTTTTTGTTGCGGTATTTCTTGATGGAGACAGAGCTGGTATTATGGCATTAGGGTTATATTTTACTTTTGCTTCAAGTGTCATTGCAACCTTTGCTGGTGTTCTCCAACATCTTGTTAAAGAAGTCGTAGATATAATATCTGAAAATGAGTTAATAGTGTGAGGTTGAGGATATGGCAATAATAATTAACATCGATGTGATGTTAGCAAAACGAAAAATGAGCGTAACGGAACTTTCGGATAGGGTTGGCATAACGATGGCTAATCTTTCTATCTTAAAAAATGGAAAAGCAAAAGCGATTCGCTTATCTACTTTAGAGTCGATTTGTAAGGCATTAGAATGTCAGCCAGGAGATATTTTAGAATACCGAAGTGATGAAACTACGCTAGATTAATAAAGGAAACATTAAATTAGCAGTAAAAGCTAGCATATTTTTAAATGGAGCTTGCCTACGGGTAGGCTCTTTTTTATAGTGCTTTACATAAGTTTGCAGGATGGACTGGAATCGTTTAGGAGCTTCATTATTTGTTAGCCGATATGCTCTTCAATTGTAGAAAATGCATAAATATTCAAATGGACGCATTTTTGTCACAAACAACATATAAATTCTAACTTTTGAAAATAAACATAAAAATTCAGTTGATTTTATATTTATGCATATGTATACTAAACTCAACAGTTACAAAAGCAAGGAGAGAAGGCTATGAAATTACTAGAAGAAGTACAGTTAAAGTTAGTATCAAGCTTAAAAGGAAAAGACTTACTAACTTTGCTAGACTATACAAGTGAAGAGGTTCAGCAATTAGTTGCACTTTCGACGCAACTTAAAATGATCACAAAAGAAGGCAAATGTCCGAAGCTGCTTGAAGGAAAAACACTCGGCATGATTTTTGAAAAACATTCAACTCGTACTCGTATTTCATTTGAAGTGGGAATGGAACAATTGGGCGGTAAAGGTATGTTTATGCATGCGCGTGATTTACAAATTGGTCGCGGTGAATCAATATATGATACTGCACATGTGTTATCAGGTTATTTAGATGGCATTATGATTCGTGCAAACTCTCATGCGATGGTTAAAGAGCTTGCAGAGCATGCAACGATTCCTGTAATTAATGGCTTAACGGATATATATCATCCTTGCCAAGCATTAGCCGATTTAGAAACAATCGCTGAATTTAAAGGTGAATTACAAGGTCTTAAAATTGCATATGTTGGTGATGGCAATAACGTGGCGCACTCTTTAGTAGTCGCTTCTGCACACGTCGGTATGAACGTCGCAGTAGCAACGCCTGTTGGCTATGAATGTGATGCAGAGGTTATCGCAAAAGCACAAGCTATCGCAATGGCAAATGGCAGTACAATTACAATTACGAATGATCCAGTAGCAGCAGTTCAAAATGCAGATGTAGTGTATGCAGATGTTTGGACATCAATGGGGCAAGAAGAGGAAGCGGCGAAACGTTTACATGATTTTGCTGGTTATCAAATCAATGATGAGCTAGTGGCACATGCAAAGCCAAATTATATGTTCCTACATTGCTTACCAGCACATCGTGAAGAGGAAGTGGCAACATCTGTTATAGATGGCCCGAATTCTTATATTTTTGAGCAAGCAGAAAATAGACTCCATGCTCAAAAAGCTGTTTTAGCTTCAATTATGGCTTAAAAAAAGGATATGATAGTTGACTCTCTAATTGAGAGTTCCTATATACAAAGTTCACATTCGCAACAGAGGGTGTTAATGTGAGCAACATACTAGTGGCATACAGACAGAGGGATGTAGGCTGCGCGCGATGTACGTTGTCAAGATGGATGACTTCATCGCTACATAGTGAAAGTAACCTGGGAGACGCTGGGTTACTTTTTTTATTTTAATAGCACATATACATAGTTTTCCTATATGTTATAGAGAAATGAAAAATAAATCTATATAATAGGGACAATACGAAATTTTAGGAGGGCTTTAATTGAATATTGATCATATCGAGGCATTTTTATATGTAGTTCATTATAAAAGTATTCATAAGGCTGCTAATGCTTTGTTTTTATCACAACCAACTGTAACAGCTCGCATCAAAACATTGGAACGTGAGTTAAATGTTGAATTATTTTATCGTGATGCGCGAAGTGTTATATTATCGGAAAAAGGAAAGGACTTTTTGCCATTTGCCACACAGATTGTGCAAACGTTCCAGCATGGTAAAAAACAATTGCAGGAAACACATGCTTCAAATGAAGTTTGCATCGGAACAAACGGTGTGACGGCTCAATACTTTTTAGCCTATGCACTACCTAAATGGAAAGAACGTTTTCCGAATATGCGTTTTCAAATCATTACAGGTTCTACTGCGATCATTTTAGAAAAATTACAAAGTCACCAAATTGATTTTGCTTTTATTCAATATGTGCATAAAGAAGGGGTATGCAATGAGTTGTTATTAAATAATGCTGTGAAGCTCGTTATGCATCGCGATCATCCATTTATACAAGAGACCAATATAACAGCAAAAAAATTAGCAAAGCAAAAAATGGTGTTTTTTGAATGCGGTGCGTTTGATTGGAATTATGTGCATAAAATGTTTGAGGTAGAAGGCGTGTCAGCAAATATTGAAGTTCGTACAGACCATTTAGAAGTAGCAAAGGCATTTATTCGAACGAAAGAATATGTGAGCTTTTTACCACATCTATGTGTGAAAACGGAGCTTGAAAGTGGCGAGTTTGTTGAAATAGATGTGAAGCATTTACTCGATATAAATCAGCATATTTTCTTAACGTATTTAAAGAAGGATACGCTAGAATCAGCTTTTTGGGACAACATTTTAAGTACAGCCACTCAATTTGAAAGTATCCAAAAGCTGCATTGATAAAAAATTTTATAGAACATAAAATTTTTTTCTATTACAAGAACTATTGCATTCAAGTCCATTGAACGGTAATATCTTCCTCAATCCTATTTTATTTATGAATGTCCATCTGACAGCATAAGTGAAATATTATTTTTTAGCTTAAAGCATACTTAACCACTAAGTTTAGTAAAAATAATAAATTCGAGGAGGATTAACATTATGGTGAGACAGGATAAAATTCGGTTTGGGGCGATTATACACGGTGTAGGTGGGAATATTTCTAGCTGGCGCCATCCAAAAGTAGCTAGCAATCAAAGTGTGAGTTTACCTTTCTATATACAACAGGCGCAGAAGGCGGAGCAAGGGAAGTTTGATGTTGCCTTTATCGCAGATGGTTTATTTATCAATGAAAAGTCGATTCCTCATTTTTTAAATCGCTTTGAGCCACTAACGATATTATCTGCACTAGCTGTTTCAACAAAAAATATAGGGCTCGTTGGAACAGTATCGACATCCTATAGTGAACCATTTACGGTGGCACGACAGTTTGCATCACTCGATCATATTAGCAACGGTCGGGCAGGCTGGAATGTTGTAACGACGCCATTAGAAAGCTCGGCGTTAAACTACAATAGAACGATAGAACAGCATCCAAGTCATGCAGAACGTTATCAAATTGCAGAGGAATACTTAGAGGTGACAAAAGGACTTTGGGATTCATGGGATGATGATGCCTTTATAGCAGATGTGGAACATGACGTGTTCTTCGATCCAAAAAAATTACACACATTGCAACATAAGGGCAAATACTTTTCTGTGCAAGGACCACTTAATATTGCACGCTCAAAACAAGGTCAGCCTGTAATTTTCCAAGCGGGATCATCTGATGCGGGTGTTCGTCTAGCTGCAAAAGATGCTGATGCAATATTCACGCATGGGGCGTCGTTAGAAGAAGCGCAGAAATTTTATAAAAAGGTGAAAACGGAGGTTGCTGCTTTTGGACGAAATCCTGATGAAGTAAAGATTTTCCCTGGGATATCGCCAATTATTGGGGACACGATTGAAGAAGCGGAGGCAAAGTATCAGGAAATAGTAGAACTCGTTTCGATTGAACGTGCACTTGCTTATCTTGGTCGCTACTTCGATCATCATGATTTTACTCAGTATGATGTGGATGCATTGTTTCCAGAGCTAGGTGATATTGGAGCAAACAGCTTCCGTAGTACGACAGATTATATAAAAAAATATGCCAAGCAAGAGGGGCTTACGCTTCGTCAAGTAGCATTACGTGAAGCAACGCCAAAAACAGCATTCTTTGGCACTGCTGAACAGATTGCCGATTTGGTGCAAGATTGGTTTGAAAAAGAAGCGGCAGATGGTTTTATTGTTGCTGTAACAGTGCCAGGTGCACTTGATGATTTTGTCGATAAGGTTGTACCGATTTTGCAATCACGTGGTATTTACAAAGAGGAATATGAAGCAGATACATTGCGTGGTAATTTAGGCTTACCGTTTAAAGAAAGTCGATACGTCAAACAGTCTGTTTAAAAACCAAGTAAACTTATTTGAATAAATATATTTAGAGGAGGTATTGTATGAGTTATTCTTTAGGCATATTAGACCAAAGTCCTCTTATCGAGGGTGCAACAAACGAGCAAGCATTACAACAAACAGTCGCTTTGGCGCAAAAGGCTGAGCAGCTAGGATATACACGTTTTTGGGTGTCGGAACATCATAATAGCGAGACATTAGCGGGGACATCACCAGAAGTTTTAGTATCGTATTTACTTGCAAAAACGACATCGATTCGTATTGGTTCTGGTGGTGTTATGTTACAACATTATAGCCCCTATAAAGTTGCAGAAAATTTTCATGTGTTAGCATCGTTGGAACCAGGAAGAGTGGACTTAGGCATTGGCAAAGCACCAGGGGGTCTACCGCTGTCCACAAAGGCATTGCAATATGGCACGCTAAACAATGGTGAAGACTTTGAGGAACGGCTAACGTTTTTGCAACAATTAATTGCTAACACGCTACCAGTAGAACATGAACTAAATGGTGTGCAGGCAACACCTATTCCAAAAATAAAGCCATCGTTATTTTTACTTGGTGCAAGTCCGAAAAGTGCAGAAATTGCAGGGAAACTTGGTATTGCCTTTGTCTTTGCGCGTTTTATCAATAGTGATATCGATGTTTTGACTGAAGCGGCTAAGACCTATCGTACGCATCTGCCGAATGGTCATTTTGCTGTTTCAATTGCAGCACTTGCTGCACCAACAACGGAAGAAGCGCAGGCATTAGTAGGGGAACAAAAAATTACAAAGGTGCATTTAGCAAGTGGGCGTAGTTTGACCCTACAATCGGTTGAATTAGCCGAAAAATTTGGGCAAGAATCAGGGGAGGCGTTCACTGTCCAACAGTATGATGCTGATATTTTATTTGGCACCCCTGAAGATATCAAAGCTACATTAGATGCCTTTCACAAGCAATTTCAAATTGATGAATTTATTGTGCATACGCCTGTTTTAAAGGCATTTGAACGACAACGCTCATTTGAACTATTAAGTCCTGTAAATTTACACTTACAACAAAAAGAAGCAGTGAGCTAAGGAGGAAGGAACATGGCAAAAAAGATAGATGTAGTCGTTTGGTCAAAGCAAGGCTGTAGTTATTGTGATGAAGTAAAAGCGTATTTACAAGAGTTGGAAATTCCGTATAAAACAGTTGATGTCACACATAACGATGCTTTTCGGGACATTTTACAAGCAAAGTATGGTGTACGTTATGTACCTATAGTAGAAATTGGGTCAAGTGAAGATGGTGTTTACAAAGCTGTGACAGAAATAGGGCTTGAGCATGTCAAAACAGCACTTGCTATTGATTTACCATCAAAAGTATAGAAAAGAGGGAGATTTTATGAGGAAACTAGCGCTCTATATAACTTGTGTGCTTACGTTATTTTTAACGGCTTGCTCAAGTACTGAAAAATCTCAGGTAGGTACTAGTGACAACGCTAAAGCACAAAGTAAAAATGACGTTCAAACGATACTAGTTGGCACAGGCACACAATTTCCGAATATTTGCTTCCTCGATGAAAAGGGGAAGTTAACAGGCTATGATGTCGAACTTGTTCGAGCGATTGATGAAAAGCTACCTGAGTATAATTTTGAATTTAAAACGATGGAGTTCTCGAATCTATTACTAAGTTTAGAAACGAGAAAAATAGATTTAATCGCACATCAGATGGAAGTTAATCGTGAGCGTGAGGAAAAGTTTCTATTTAACAAGGAGCCTTATAATGTATTCCCATTACAAGTAACAGTGAATGCGAAAAATAATGATATACAATCAATCGCTGATTTAAAAGACAAAAATGTTACTGTCTCACCAACGAGTAACTCTGCAGTCTTTATTGAGCAATACAATAAAGAGCATAATCTAGGGATCAACATTGTGTATTCCTCTGGTTCAGTGGATGTTAATAATCAACTTGCAACTGGTCGTATTGATGCGATAATTACGACACCATTTGCAGTGAGATACTATAACGAAAGCAATGAAGCCCAGCAAAAAGTAGTAGGAGAAGCACTTTTAAACTCAAAAGTTTACTTCCTACTGAACAAGGATGAAGTGACATTACAGGAACGTATCGATGAGGCAATTAGAGAGTTAAAGACGGAGGGAGTCATTAGCGAGCTTAGTAAAAAATGGCTAGGTGATGATTACACTGTAGACTTCTAGACGACGTGGGAGAGGGAGAAGGAAGTATGGCAAATGATTTTGACTTGATGCTAATAGCGAATGTACTTCCGATATTGCTTCAATATTTACCCGTAACACTTGAAATTTTAGTATGCTCCATCCTTTTTGGGATGTTACTTGGCATTGTAGTGGCTATACCAAAACTACTGCAAATACCTATTTTGAAGCAAATCGTCACGGTATATATTTCATTTATTCGTGGCACGCCTATTTTAATACAGTTGTTTTTAGTGTTTTATGGCATTCCAGCAATATTAAAGCTAGTTCATATTGATGTTACAAGAATGGATGCTATTTATTTTGTTATGATAACTTATACATTCAGTAATGCTGCAGCGTTTGCTGAAATTTTCAGAGCAGCTATATTAACGATTGATAAAGGACAAATGGAAGGGGCGTTGTCAGTTGGCTTAAATCGAGCGCAAGCATTTTTCCGTATTATACTACCGCAGGCGCTACGTGTTGCTTTTCCAAATATGTCGAATACAATGATTAGTTCGTTAAAGGATACTTCCTTGGCATTTTCAATTGGTGTAATGGATATGGTCGGTCGGGGAGAAACGCTTATTGCTTCGACGACACGGGCATTAGAAATCTATTTGGCACTTTCAGTTGTTTACTATTTTATTGTGTTGCTATTAGAAAAAGTATTAAAACGCAATGAACGCTATCTTAATCGTTATATGAAAGAAATAGCGACGAGCTAGGGGGATTTGATAATGACGATAGATGTAGCATTTATGATAGATGCGTTGCAGGAAATTATTAAGGTGTTGCCATTAACCTTGTTTATGACTATTACACCTGTATGTTTAGGTATAGTAATCGGTATAGTCGTAGCCTTTGTTCGGATACAACAAATAAAAGGTATAGCACCATTATTAAATTTTTACGTATCCTTTTTTAGAGGCACACCGATTATTATGCATATTATGTTAATTTACTTTAGTGTACCAATTGTTGTGGATACAATCGCGCATATGTTGAAGCTGGATTTTCATTCAAATACTATACCTATATTATTTTTTGTATTACTGGCTTTGACGTTAAGTGCGGGTGCCTACGCTTCGGAGATTATCCGATCTGGTATTTTAAGTGTTCCAAAAGGTCAATTGGAAGCAGCGTATGCTGTAGGAATGACGTTTTCACAGGCAATGCGACGCTTGATTTTACCACAAGCTTTTAGTAAATCGATACCTAATTTTACAAATGTCTTTATTGGCTTTTTACATGCGACTTCTTTAGCGTTTTTTGTGTCAATTAAGGAATTAACAGGCGCTGCAAATATTGTAGCTTCAGTTAATTTGAAATTTTTAGAGGCATTTATAGCAGTCGGATTAATTTATTGGAGTGTTTCGATTGTCGTTGAATGGATTGCCCATCTAATAGAAAAAAGAGTGACGGCTTATAGTAAGGGTAGCGTGTAGTTGTGTTTAAATAACCCCGATAAATAAAAAAGAAGAATTGAAAGGAGTGTTGTCTATGGCAGTAGCAGAAATTGTTATTGAACATTTACGACAAGAAGATTATCCAGCTTATTTGGAAGTGCTTGTGGAAAGTTATGCGCAGTATGAGAAGGATTATAAAGATCCAGCACATTGGGCGCAATATTTACAAGATATTCGGGCATCAGTTGGAAATCCGAATGCCGAGACGATATTAGTCGCAAAGCGTGAGCAAGAAATAGTAGGAGGATTGCAGTTATTTACAAACTCTGAAAAAGCATATGGTCTTCCTGAACTTGGTATTGAATCAACAATTGTACGTTTATTAGCAGTTCATCCTAAAGGGAGAGGGCAGGGCGTAGCCAAAAAATTATTAGAAGAAAGTTTTGCTTTTGCTCGCGAGCGTCAAGATCAGTCTCTGTATTTGCATTCAGGTGATATTATGCAAGTTGCAATTAATCTGTATTTATCACTAGGATTTGTTAGAGACGAGTCAAAAGAGTTTTACAAGGGCAATATATTGGTGAAAAGCTTTCGTTATGATTTGTAAAAGAAAACCCGCTGATAAGCATGTTATCAGCGGTTTTTTTGTTTAAGTGAGACTGACCTTAAATCGTTCCATATGCAAGGTAAGGGAAAAATCCTTCGAAAAACCGTTCAGTTGCGGGCATGAAATAGGAACCAAAGTGAAAATCGGGATCAAGCGTTGTAACAATCCATTTTCCAGCAGTTGAATGTGCATCTATATAGAGCACAGCTCCACCATCTTCTGTAGCAATTAAAATATCAGCATGCTCAGGCGGCCAAAAAACGCCATGTTGATGCCAAGTGCAATCTGCCAATGAGAGATAGCCATTGAATAAAGAATGCGCTGGATTTTGCAGTACTAAACCACTAGAAGCATCTTTATCAAGCCACCACCAGAAGTTTGTTATGCGTTCTTCCCAATGTTGCGCAGGAATCCAATTCCATGGTTGTGGTCCAAAAGCAACGATTATGCCACCATTTTCTGCAAATGCGTGGATTTTTTTAACGCTTGCTAGCAATAGCTGATAGTTTAATTGGGAGGGGACGATAAGCACATCAAGGTCGTCAATATCGGTTTCTAAAAAATCTGGATGGTAAATTAGCTTTGTAATATATTGATTGAACTTTGGTTCGTGGAACGTACGGTAATGGGATTCATGCCCACTGTATATAACCCCAATTTTTCTCATTGATCATTGTCCTCCTTTAAAGCTTGTACCTCAGTTTCAAGCCAGGCTAGAAACTGCGGGCGAATGCGATCGGTAGATTTGTTTTCACCTGCATAGCCAAGCAGTTCACGTCCTGCGTGAACTAAAATCGTCCCATTTGTTGAAAAGCGGTCAATGTATGTAACTGGCTTACCATTGGCAAACGTTAATAAAATCTCAGCGTTTGCTGGTGCATGATGATAGCCGCGTGCAAAAAAGCCTGCAACCCCTTTTTTAAATGTCATATCTTCAGTTAAAACGCCCTCGAAAATAGCTGAGTGCTCCGTTGGAAAGACTTCATAATCTTTGAAATTTTGAATGTGTTGGGGCATAAATAGGCCACAGCCTGGCAACCATTCTCGGAATAAATGCCCACAGTATACAACTATTTTTTTGTTTGCTAAAAATGCTGCAATTTTTTCACGTTGTAAATATAACCATTCTTGGTCAATAAAATTTGGAATAAAGAGTACATCTACTTCGTCCAAATCAACCAGTGGGAAATCATATTGATCCACGATTTTTGCTTCATTACCTGTATCTTTCTGCATGCGACCATTGACACCAAAAGCATGTCCTGGATCTAGTTTTAGCATTGTAAATGGAATGCTCATAAACATATCCTCCTAGTAAAATAATTAAATATCCAATCATTTTTTTGGTAATAAATAATATTAAAAAAACATTTAGAATGCTATGTAAATATTGTTTGACCAAAAATATGTTGCGAATATTAGAATTTTATAAAAAGCAAATTGACATTGAGAATCATTATCAATATACTGTAATATATATTCTATTGCAAATGATAATCATTTTCAATATATTTTCAAAAGAAAGTAGGGAATGCTTTGAAACCAATTGCGTATATTGGTATCGATATTCAATTTGCCAGGTTGTCAGACGAGGATCGCAGACGCGGACTGACATTTTTATATTTATACGATTTGCCGTATGCAGATTTACGTGCTTACGCGGGCCTCATTATTACGAATTTAGTAGAGGAGCAGTTTTTGTTAGAGCATAAAGCGATGCTGGAGCAGTATTTAAAACAGGGTGGCGTAATTTTTTCGCTAACTGAGACATCTTTACCTTGGTTAGTAGGTGTGCCTAATTGGAAACGTTCACCAATTCCATTGAAGGATCGTGAAATCGTTATAAAAGATCCTGCCCAACCATTATTTGCGGGAATTGATGCATATGACATTAACTATCGCAAAGGTGTTAGGGGCTTTTTCTCGCGTGGATATTTTGAAAAAATTCCACTGCATGCAGAGATTCTTGTGACTGATCAAAGTGGAGCAGTCATTATTTATGTAGATCATGAATCAACAAATGGAACAATCTTTGCTGGTGCTGGAACAGATATATATCGTGTGTTCATTGATGAGGATAATACCGCTCGTAAACTAAGTGTGCAAATGCTTGCATGCATTCGTGCCGAATATGCACGCAATCAAGCGAAAGGAGCTCAAATACAATGATTGGGATTGTCACAAATGGACTACCATTTCAAAATCGCTTTTTTGCAGAGGAGGAATTTCATTATTTATATGATGATATTTTACATATTCGAGAGCTGCATCGATATGATTTAGCAAATTACGATACGTTAATTTTATCTTGCCGTTTAGATATTCCTCATTTAAAACGTTATCAATCACAGCTTTTAGCGTTCATTGAATCAGGTAAGCGGCTCATTATTTTTGGTGAAATTTTGGATAATTGGTTTCCTACGATTGATTGGCAAGATTCTGAAGTGAATTTTAGCTGGTGGGTGCGAGATGGTGGAGACTTGCCAATGACAGAGCAAAATATGACACACCCATTGTTTAAATACGTAACACTCCGTGATTTAAAATGGCATTATCATGGCTCATTTTTACCGCCAGAAGGTGCACAGTCTTTACTTGATATTCCTGATGGTCGCTCACTATTTTATGTAGATAATGTAAGCTTTAACGGAGAATTAGTCGTAACAACACTTGACCCTATGTTTCATATAGGACTAGGTTTTATAGATCAATCAAAACCGTTTTTACACGGTATAGCAAAATGGCTTAGAGAGGAAGAAGGACAATGAAAAAATACGGATTTCTAGCAACATTAGCATTAGCGGCGATGCTAGCAGCGTGTGGTGATAAAGATGAGGAGGCAGTAACAGAACAACCGTCTGAAACTTCTGATGTTCAAACAACGGCTGAAGAAAAAGTTGTGACAGACCAACTAGGCAGAGAAGTAACAATACCCGGAAAAATTGAACGTGTCGTGACAGGAGGGATATTGCCATATTTCTCTACATGGTATGTAGCGACAAACTCTACAAAAGAGATAGTGGGTATGCATCCAAATTCGTATAATGCTGCGAAAAACTCTATTTTAGCAAAAATTTCACCAGATGTGTTAAATGCGAAAACGTCATTTATTCAAAATGGTGAAGTGAATATTGAGGAATTATTAAAGGTAAATCCCCAACTGTATGTAGAAAATGCGACAGACGAAAATTCTATTAATAAAATTACTGAAGCGGGTATTCCTGTTGTTGGGGTACAAACAATTGATGCAGCAGCTGCTGAACCATTAGCAACTTTCAATAGCTGGCTAACATTAACGAGCAAAATAACTGGAACGACTGATCGTGCGGACCGTTTTTTACAAGAGGGCGAAAAAGTGCAGTCTGAACTAGATGCCAAATTAAGAGATGTAGCAAAAGAGGACAAGCCACGTGCATTAATTTTATTTATGCATAATGATAAATCGATTACGGTAGGTGGTAGCAACTTCTTCGGCAATCAATGGCTAAACGCAACAGGTGCGATAGATGTTGCTGAAAAGGATGTACAAGGAAGAAAAGAAGTAAATATGGAACAAATTTACTCTTGGAATCCTGATATTATTTACATTACAAACTTTACGGAAACACAGCCTGAAGATTTACTTGAAAATAAAGTTGATGGACAGGACTGGAGTCAGGTAAAGGCAGTGCAAGATGGAAAGGTTTATAAAATTCCATTGGGTATATATCGTTGGTTCCCACCAAGTGGCGATGCACCATTAATGCTAAAGTGGATGGCTCAAAAAAATCATCCAGAGTTATTTACGTATAAGATTGAAGATGAAATTAAAACGTATTACAAAGATTTCTATGAATTTGACGTAACAGATGAGGAAATACATGATATATTAAACCCTTCTTCTGACGCGGCGAAATATTAAGGATTGATTGTTAAATGAAGAAATGGATTATTGCATTGCTATGGTTGCTACCGATTATGGTAGCAATCATTTCACTCGGTGTTGGTCGATTCGAAGTAGGTCTTGACCATATTATAAAAATTTTAACATCACAAGTGTTCCCAATTGAACAAACTTGGACAAAGATGGAAGAAACAGTTGTTATGAATGTCCGTTTACCACGTATTTTGCTCGCTCTTCTAATTGGCGGAGGGTTAGCGATAGCGGGTGCAGGGTTCCAGGGTATGTTTGGCAACCCGTTAGTTTCGCCAGATATTTTAGGTGTTTCAGCAGGTGCAGGTTTTGGTGCATCATTAGGTATTTTATTATTTGGCCAAAATTTTTCGGCACAAATAATGGCACTTCTTTTTGGTTTAGGCGCTATTGGCTTTACATTTTTAGTAGCAGGTGCAAAAAAGAATGCACCGATTTTTATGTTTGTATTGGCAGGTGTTGTAACGTCGGCACTTTTTAATGCCTTGATTTCCCTTATAAAATTTGTGGCAGATCCAGAGGAGAAGCTACCGGCAATTACATATTGGCTATTGGGGAGTCTTGGCACTGCAACCTATAAAGATTTATATATTGGTGGCCCATTAATTTTAATAGGTATTCTGTTACTCTATTTACTGCGTTGGCGATTAAATATTTTAACATTGCCAGAGGATGAAGCAAAGTCAATGGGTGTTCCAGTCGCGCGTTTAAAATGGTTCGTTATTTTTGGTGCAACACTTATAACAGCGGCATCTGTAGCTGTGGCGGGAATTGTGGGCTGGGTTGGTTTAATTATTCCACATGTTGCACGCATGCTTGTCGGCAATAACAATCAATTTGTTCTCCCAGTGTCTGTTGCAATCGGTAGTGTGTATTTATTAATTATCGATGATTTAGCACGCACATTAACAGCGACAGAAATTCCTTTGTCCATTTTAACAGCGATTATCGGTGCACCATTCTTTGCTTATTTATTACGTCGTTCAGGAGGTGGCTGGGGATGAACATAGAAGTGGTCGATGGCAATTACTATTATGAGAAACGTCGCACAAAAATGCCTAACTTATATGCGAAAGATATTAATTTTACATTAGCATCAGGCGAAATAATGGCTATTCTTGGACCAAACGGTGCAGGGAAAACAACGATGTTAAAGTGTATTACAGGTCTTCTCGATTGGAAAAAAGGCAAGACGATGATTGATGGTAAGCCTCTTGCAACAATGGATCGTAAGGAATTGTGGAAGCGAGTAGGCTATGTGCCACAGGCGCATAAAATGGTATTTGGTTTTACAGTAGAGGAGCTTGTTGTCATGGGACGTGCGCCATATATTAGTACATTGGCTCAGCCTTCAGCAAAAGATATGGAAGCGGCTCATGTAGCACTAAATACAATTGGGATAATGCATCTTGCTAAAAAATCGTGTAATGAAATTAGTGGCGGAGAGCTACAGTTGGCTTTAATTGCCCGTACGCTCGTGTCAAATCCTGAAGTTTTAATATTGGATGAACCTGAATCACATTTGGATATACAAAAGCAAATTGTTATATTGCAAACGATAAAGCGCTTATCCAAGGAGCGAGGTATTTCTTGCATCATTAATACTCACTACCCAAACCATGCCTTTTACCTTGCAGATCATGTGTTGATGACAGCGAAAGAAAAGGATGTTATATATGGCAATGTTCAAGAGGTAATGACTGAGTCTCGGATGAAGGAATTTTTCGGTATAGAGCTGAAAAAAATAATTTACGAGGAAGAGGATTATTTTGTCGAAACGATGGTTCCTCGCGCACTAGGCCAGAATGTAATATGAGTGCCTGGCACCTTTAAGGAAAAACACGGTCCCTACCATAGTGGAGGAGACCGTGTTTTCATTGGTTATGGAATGAATTGCAATTGAGAAAAATTCCTCGCAACTATAAGTTGAAAATTTTCCCTGGATTCATTATGTTATGTGGATCGAGTGCTGCCTTAATGCTCTTCATTACGAGTAACGAGGCACCATGCTCCATCGATTGATATTTCATTTTGCCAATACCTACACCATGTTCACCGGTACAAGTTCCACCGCGAAGCAGCGCATATTGCACAATATGCTCATTAAAACGGTCAGCTAGTGCCCGTTCGTGTGCATCAGTGGGATCTAACATTAACAATGCATGGAAATTCCCATCTCCGACATGTCCGACAATCCCTCCCGCTAGACCGACGTTGTTTAGCTGTTCACGGGCATACAATATCGTTTCAGCCAATTTCGAAATCGGAACACAAACATCGGTTGACATAAGCTTTTTCCCTGGGTACGCATGAATATATGCATAGGCCAATGAATGGCGTGCCTCCCATAGCTTATTGCGAGCTGCATTGTCTTGCTCAAACTCGACAGACGTACAGCCGAAGTCCTCAAAAATTTCTGTAGCAAATTCAATATCTGCTTGCATACCTGCATCATTACCGTGGAACTCTAAAAACAGTGTCGGTTTTTCATCATAAGAAGTTTCATTATAAATATTAGCTTGTGTAATAGAAGCTTCATCTACAAGCTCTACACGACCAATGGAAATACCAGCCTGTAACAATGCGGCAACTGCACTGACAGCATCGCCAACTGTTTCAAATACAGCACGGCCCGCAGTTACAAATTCAGGAATACCATATACTTTCAATGTCAGCTCTGTAAAGCAACCTAATGTACCTTCTGAACCAACAAATAAGCCATTCAAATGATAGCCCGAAGATGATTTAGCTGCTAAGCTTCCAGTATGAATAACGGTACCATCTGCAAGTACAACTTCTAAATCACGCACTTGATCGCGCATAACACCATAACGAACAGCTGTAGTACCACTGGCATTCGTTGCTGCCATTCCTCCAAGTGTCGCATCTGCTCCTGGATCTACCGTAAATTGAAGGCCGTGTTTTTTTAATTCTTTATTTAATTGTGCACGAGTTACACCCGGTTGCACTTTTACGAGTAAATCTTCTGGGCGAATATCTAAAATTGTATTCATTTCAGAAAAATCGATAGAAATACCGTTGGCAATCGGAATAGCATTTCCTTCTAAACTTGAGCCAACGCCAAATGGTACGACTGGTATAAGATTTGCATGTGCGATTTTCATGATGGCACTAACGTCTCCTGTAGAACGTGGAAACACTACTATATCTGGCAAGTTCATTGCATGATGGGATTCATCTTTGCCATGTAGCTCTCGTACCGTCTCGTTTGTTGACACCTGCTCATCTGATAATACCTCTCTAAGTTGATTTACTATTAGCTCTACTGCAACAGTCATTCCAATCCCTCCAAACTTTCTGATAAATCTAATTTATCATGCGATTAGTGGAAATGGAATGTACTGTTTATAAAAAATCAGTGTGCAAATACTTTTTCTAGCTTTTGTACGAATGCATCTTGTTCATCTGTAGACGATTGTTGCCACCATTTTTCGAAAAATACGCCTAGCCCTGGTAGTAAATGCTCTTCACCACGTGAAATGGCATCTTGGACTATATCCTTAAATTCTGCTGCTGATTGACCATGGACATTTGCCGTAATGGCATCTCTTATTTGAAAATTCATCTATTTCGCCTCCTTAGTCATAATTTGTCCACTGAAATTAGAAATATGTATAAAAATTAATGCAAAACATAGGAATTTTTTAAATTCTCTCGATTTTTGCTTAAAATTTAGACAGAAATTCATGCAAATCTTTAAAGATTTATTGTAAAAGGGGCATTCGACGTGCTTTCTATCGCAAGTTAAGCTAATAACACCTAGGAATAATGGACTGTGCACAAGTCGTTAGGAAAGTATCAGTGTCATTTGAAAAACATACACAAATTCTTTCGCCAGAGCAGCCATTTGTGGAAATATTAGAATTGGTACAGCCGATGATTACCTCCATTTTAGTAAAGTGCCATATTTACAAAGACTTTGAGTATTATCGTCATATTGCAGCTATTGCCGTGTGGAAAGCTTACGAAAATGCTGATCCTTCGAAGGGGCAATATTCTGCCTATATTTATACAACAGTGAAAGGGGAAATTTTGAAAGAACTTACGAAAGAAAGGCGATTTCAGGACAATGTATCATTAGTGGAGGATGACACCTTGAACATTATACGTTGTCGTGAGCAACAAATAAATCGACTAGAAGAGTGCTCATTAGTAGAAAAAATAATGAACCAGTTAAAAGAGGAAGAAAGAAAGATACTGCAACTTTATTACCTAGAAGGTTATAGGTATGAAGAAATAGCTAAAGTACTACAGCTATCAGTCGCCGCAGTCAAAAAAAGACGCACTAGACTAATGAACAAACTGCGTAGTCACTTTTGTCAATAAACTAAATTACTACTAAAAGATAGTAAAAGTATGCTAATATCAAAATAAATTGAATATTAGCATACTTTACTAATTGCATACAAAGTCCAATTAAAATGCTATGATTTGTAAGAAGTCAAAGAAATATACAATTTTAAGGCCTTCGAAAATAATATGTAGGTATAGATACCTATCTATTTTGATTGTGTATATATTGATATGGAGGGTTAGTATTGGAAAACGCGCGTAATCATTTAATTATAGATAAAAGGGAGCTATGGTATAGTGCGATACCGCTGCTTCTATTGATACCTCTATTAGCTTTTAATAATCAGCTTATTACTATTTTTATAGAAGGAAGTATCGTCGATTATTTAAGATTGATTATGAAAATATTAATTGTTGTTTTTACGATGACAATCGCCATTCATTCATGGCTAGTATTTTCGCATTTATTAATTAATCATACATTATACATAGGCAGTGTTTTTTTCCTTATCGCTTTGCTAGAGATTTCTAATATTGTCATATCAGTCCCGCAAAATTTAGACACTGTATTATTAGGCGTCTGGATACAGATTTTAATGCGGATTGCATTAGTAATAGGTATCCTACTTATGATTATAAAGCCTAGAATAAAGTTAACATTGGCTCACCGTAGGGTAGCTTATGGAATCGCCCTTTTTACTGTTACCATTATGCTTCTTATTTTATATAAGGCACAGCCATTGCTTGAAAATAGTTCTCCGATAATACCACATACAGTCCAATTATTGACTGGGATGATCCAAGGTGTTTCTATCTATTTTTTAAGCAAGCATTATAGAAGTGCGCCGAAACAGGTGCTATGGCTCATTAGTGGGTCAGTATACTTAATTTTAAGCGATCTTTTGTTTGTTTTCAGCAAAGACTACAGTGCGATTTGGATGTTTACCGCTCTACTTTACCAGTTTTTAGCTTATTATGTTTTCTTAAAGGCGATTTACTATACTTCTGTGGAAAAACCTTATCTACAGCTATTGAAAATTAAGCAAGACCTGGAACAATCGCAACAGGAGCTAACTTTTCAAGCTTATCATGATGATATTACTCAACTGCCAAATGAGCGTCTTCTGCTGAAAACATTAAAGGAGGAGTTGCATAAGGATGGTAAATGTAAGGCAGTTATTTCTATCGAAATAGACCGTCTTGCAACCATTAGCGATTCCTTAGGTATTAGCAATTCCAATAAAATGATGAAACTTGTAGCGGAAAGGATTCAAGCAATGCTACCTCCGCATTATTTTGCAACAAAGTTACGGGAAAGCCAATTCGTTATTTATGTTAATCATGTACAAACACATGAAGAACTAATACAGTTTTGTCTGAACTTAAAAAGTGCAATGGATAAGCCACTACAAGTACAGCTTTTCTCATTAAAAGGTAATGTGAATATTGGCATTGCATTCAATGAAAAATATTGTTCTGCTGAAGAATTATTGATGCATGCACAGCTTGCAATGCGTGAAGCAAGCCAAATACCGCAACGTTTTCTTTTTTATAAAGAGCATATGTCAACTGGCGTGACAGATCGTATATTACTAGAGCAGGAATTACATAGAGCACTCGAACAACAGGAATTTTATTTGGATTACCAGCCTCAAATTAATTTGAAAACAGGGAGAATTGAATCGGTGGAGGCGCTTGTGCGTTGGCGTCATCCAGATCGTGGCTTTATTCCACCAGATAAGTTTATAGAGATTGCCGAGGAGTCCGGTCTAATTATTCCTCTTGGTAAATGGATACTAGAAACTGCATGCTTGCAAGCGAAGGCGTGGGAGGCACAAGGTCTACCTAAAATGAAGGTTGCAGTTAATTTATCGCTTGGGCAATTATTTCAGCAAGATTTAGTGCAAATGGTGAAGGAGATTTTACAGCAAAGTAAGCTGGAACCAAGCTATCTTCAGTTGGAAATAACCGAAAGTATGACAATGAATATTGATCAAATGACCCAATTATTACATGAATTAAAAGGACTAGGAATTCAAATAGCAGTCGATGATTTTGGGACAGGTTACTCGTCCTTGTCATATTTAAAAGAATTTCCAATTGACTGTTTAAAAATCGACCGCGCTTTTGTACATAATATCCAGCATGACGCTAATGATGAAGCGCTCGTTTCTATGATTTTGTCTATGGCTAAGCATTTACGTCTAAAGGTTGTGGCTGAGGGGATAGAAGAAGTTGCTCAACTGGCATTCCTTATTGCAGGCGATTGCGATTATATACAAGGTTATTTATTTAGTAAACCTATTACTGCCGAGCAGCTGACTGCGACGTTTAAAGATTTACATGTTCATGCTGATCAGATTTTAGAGCAGTTTAAATGCGGTGAAAAATATCACATTTAATGCACTGAGTGTAAGGAAATAAAAGGCAAAATCCGCTTTGACTTAAGTTAGGACAGCAAATTTGGATGTAATATGCTGGCCGACAAAAGTACAATGCGGATTTTTTTAGGTTGGGGTGTTATTTAATGAACGAGGTATTCTTCTTTTAGCTCGGAAATCGTAACTTCAGAGCGTTCTTCTAGTGAGCGTCGTAAATGAACGGTTGCTGTTTTGCCATCTTCATGTAGCTTATCAATCCATACAGAAACGCCATTATAGCTCACTTCATATTCCTTTGGAGAGGCAACAATTTCTTGTGCACGTAAATAATCCAATCGAAGACCCTCCTTATTTTTTTTGCTTGTTTTTCGTTACGGAATTAATAAGCTCCGTAAATTCTTGAGAAAATTCTTCTTTTACTTTGTTTGGTGCAATTTTTTGGTTTTTTGGCGTCTGCGGTAATGAACCTTTGTTATTGCTTTGCCCTTGCTTATTATCTCTTCCCATGTTTGGATGCTCCTTTCGCTTTAATATTTCTTAATATGGCTTCGAATTGATATTTTTATCAAGGGAAAAACTAGGGAAACATAAGAATAACATGTAGCAATGCAAAAAAAATGAGTGTATATGTTTGCTTATGAAAGGTCGAGTTTAGGTAAATGATAAGAGCAATATTTATTTCTTTATTGAAAAATTATTATCTAACAGTGCCCAGTTTTGTGGGAAAGGAAAACCTAAAGCCCAATAGCTAATACCACGGAGATTATATTCCTTTGTTAGGTCGAACTTAGCTTGTGCGCTTCTTGCATCTTCAAACCATACTTCATGATTTTTTCCTTGCTTGTCAACATAGCGAAAATAAGGAGATTGTGCCGTTCTGTCATATTGGATAGTTGCTCCATATTGTTGCGCTCTTGCCACCGCTTCTTGCGGGCTAAATGTTTCTGCTTCTTGACCTTTCACGTGTGGAACGAGCCAATCACGTGCATAAATTTGGAAGCCTAAAAATATTTTATTAGCAGGCATTACGGTTAGAGCATATTCTACAACTTTCCTCATTTCATTAATTGGAGAGATTGCCTGTGGAGGTCCAAGTCGATAGCCCCATTCATAAGTCATCAGTATAACAAAATCCGCAATTCTTCCATGTGCCTCATAATCATATGCTTCATAAGTTGACCCTGCTGGAGATGGACCTGTTTTTGGAGCAAGTGCGGTTGATACTAAATATCCTTTCGGGTGAAGGCGATCAACTGCTAATTGAAGGAATTGGTTATAGTTTTCTCGATCTGCGGGTAGGACATTTTCGAAGTCTACATTTAGTACTTTATAGCCTTTATCGTCCATGACTTTTAAAATATTATCGATAACTTTTTCTGATAATTGCTCATTCGATAATATTACATGGGTTAAGTTGGATCCAGTTTCTGTTGATGTGAAGTTCGTAACGGTTAACATCGGAATAATATTTTGAGAATTAGCAGCATCTAGCATTGCTTTGTCGTTCAAAGGTTCTAATGTTCCGTCTGCGTTCATCAAATAAGCAAACGGACTAAAATAAGTAAGAAGATAGCCCACTGCATTTAGGGACTGAACAGCTTCATCGGGTGTTTGGTACGTATAGGCATTTACTTCAACGATAGGTTTCGTTCTTGGAATAACTAAGTGTGAACCGACATAAATCATATTGGGGTTTGTAATATCGTTTTCCTCTATAATGGCTTGAACGGTTGTACTATAGCTCCTAGCAATTTGTGATAATGTCTCGCCAGCTTCCACAATATGAATAATTGGAGGAATGATTAGTTTTGTTCCAGGTGTTAAAACATCGGGATTTGTAAGATGATTTACTTGGATAATGGATTGCAATGACACGTTATATTGTTGGGCAATGGACGACAATGTTTCGCCTTTTTTAACGGTATGCGTTGTAAAAGAAGAAGGTATAACGAGCGATTGTCCAATCACTAATTGATTTGGGTCAGGTAAAGCATTCAATTGAATAATAGCACTCATTGGTGCAGCATAGCGGTTCGCAATTTGCCAAAGTGTTTCACCAGCGCTTACCACATGTATTAACATTCGGACTCCTCCTAAATAGGTTTTGTTAATGCATCATATGTAACCAAATATCTACCTAATGATGAAATGTAGTGTAATTTTTAATTGTTTCATCATTCAATACTCATATTTTTTTCTTATTCGTTATACATAGTATAGTACGTGCGAATTGTATCATTTGAGAAAGGAGCTGGACGTTGAAGAAAGTAAAGCTCACAGGAAGAATTGTTAGTCCAGGTGATCCAGATTATGACGAAGCGAGAACAAATAATAATTTAAGTCTGCCGAAATTCCCGAGTAAAATTGTCTTCTGTCAAAGAACAAAAGATGTAATCAATGCTTTAAGGTGGGTCAGGGAAAATAATGAAGATTTTCGAATAAGGAGCGGGCGACATCATTATGAAAATTATTCCTTAGTCAATAACGGTCTAATTATAGATGTGAGTGAAATGAACAACATTACAGTTAATTTGGAAGATGGAACTGCTCGAATTGAGGCTGGTGCTAATCTGGGAAAGGTATACCGTACATTATGGGAGCATGGTATGACAATCCCAGCTGGAACCGAAAGTAGTGTAGGGATTGTTGGCTTAACACTAGGTGGTGGCATTGGCATGCTATCCCGTCCTTTCGGGCTTACTTGCGATCACTTGCTGGAAATTGAAATGGTCAGAGCGAGTGAACATCTAGGAGCCGAGCTAATCCAAGCAAGCCGACAGGTGAATAGTGATTTATTTTGGGCTAGTTGTGGCGGCGGTGGGGGCAATTTCGGTGTTGTTACTGCCCTTACGTTCAAGCTTCAACCAATTTCAGACGTTACACTTTTCGCTATCGTGTGGGAGTGGGATGATTTTGAGATTGCTTTTGATGCTTGGCAAAAATGGGCGCCATTTACGGATGAACGCATAACTTCACAAATAGAGCTAAAATCACAGGAAGTAGGCGAAATTGTGGTGCAAGGTTTATTTGTTGGTGCGGCTTCTGAATTAAAAAAGCTTTTGCGGCCTTTAAGAAAAAGTGGTTCACCTACGGAAGTGTGGATAAAAGAAGTACCGTACATTAAAGCAGTACGATTTTTTGAGGTTGCAAGTGGCAATCAACCAGCATTCCGCAAAAGATCAGGTTCCTTTATTGAAAAGCCTTTTCCGCATGTGGCAATTTCGAAAATGAAACAATTTTTAGCAGACGCCCCTAATAGAAATGCTAGCATCTGGCAACAGTCGCTAAGAGGTGCTGTAGGTCAGATTGCATCAAGCAGAACTGCCTATTATTATAGAAATGCGCTAATTGCCCAAGAATATATCACTTCATGGGAAAATCATGAAGATGAAAAGGAAAATGTGCAGTGGGTTGAGGATATAAGAAGGACATTATCTCCTTTTACAATGGGGGATTATGTGAATTTTCCAGATCAATCTATTCAAAATTGGCCAACCGCCTATTATGGACGTAATTTTAGACGACTAAGAGAAGTGAAAACCAAATATGATCCTTACAATGTTTTTACATTCCCTCAAAGTATTCCAACGATTAAAAAGTGGATGTAATGCTAGAACAAGTTTTTTAGAATATCGTTAGATGGAAAGTAGAGTGCATAGAAAATTAGCATTCTACTTTTTTGTTAAGTTCACTATTATTATTTCCTTGATAATTATTGAAAGCACAGTCAAAATGGAGATATTACATATATTTCTAGAAGGGGTAAATGCGATGATGGATGTTATGGAACGCAATAATGTGAAGATAATTGGAAAAGGGAAGCAGCCGATACTTTTTGCGCATGGATTTGGTTGTGACCAAAATATGTGGCGCTATATTACGCCAGCTTTTGAGGAGCATTATCAAATTATTTTGTTTGATTATGTTGGTTCAGGTAATTCAGATTTAAACGCTTATCAATCCGAAAAATATCAGTCTCTTCAAGGGTACAAGCAGGATGTTTTAGACATCATTGAGACTCTTGGACTGCAACAAGTCATTTTTATTGGTCATTCGATTAGTTCAATGATTGGTTTGCTTGCATCCATTGAACGCCCTGATTATTTTGAAAAACTAATTATGATTGGCCCTTCGCCACGGTATTTAAATGATGGAAATGGCTATGTTGGTGGATTTGAGCTGAGTGATATTACAGAAATATTAGATATGATGGAAATGAATTTTTCAGGCTGGGCTAGCTTTCTAGCGCCGATTGCCATGAATAATCCTGATTCTCCAAAACTAACAATAGAGCTTGAACAGACTTTTAAATCTGCTAACCCAGTTATTGCAAGGGAGTTTGCCGAAGTAACGTTCTTATCAGATCATCGAGGCGACTTAATAAAGGCTAGTGTTCCTATTTTAATTATGCAATGTTCGGATGATAGTATAGTTCCAATTGAGGTTGGTGAATATTTGCATAACCATTTAAAAGCAAGTACGTTTCGATTGATGACTGCAAAAGGTCATTATCCTCATATTAGTCACCCAGAGGAAACGATTCAGTTAATTACACAATTTCTGTAATGGAATATGAAAGGATTATGAATAATTCATGGATAAACGATTGAACTATGCACCTTGTGGATTTATTGCCATTACGCATGATGGAAAGATGATAGAGGTGAATCAAACCTTTCTGGAGTGGATGGGTTATGAACGGGTGGATTTATTACACCAGCATATTGAATTGCTAATGTCCAAGCCGAATAAGATGATTTTTCATTCTTATTTTTACCCAACTATAAATCTTAACGATCGTGTAGAAGAACTGTTTATCAGTTTAAAACATTGCAATGGTACAGCTGTTCCTTTTCTATTGAATGGCAGGAAGTATTTGGTGGGAGAGACTGAATGGATTGATTGTATTTTAGTACCGATGAAAAAGCGCATTGATTATGAGTTAGAATTACGCTCAGCGAAAAAGCAACTAGAGGCTGCTTATTTAGAAAAGGATCAGGCTTTAGCTAAATTAGAGCAACTGCATTTGGAAATTGGGAAAAAACAAGATGAGCTATTAAACATCAACGCTACATTAGTAGAACTATCCGTTACTGATAAGCTAACAGGATTGAAAAACAGAAGATTTTTTCAAGAGCAGCTTGAGGAGCAGCTAGCTATATTTCACGAATCAGCAAAACCATTCTCTCTTTTAATTTTAGATATCGATCATTTTAAAAAGGTAAATGACACATTCGGACATCAAGTAGGTGATGAAGTCCTTGCCCAATTGGCACAAATTTTAAATGCCAAAGCTCGTCAAGGTGATGTAGTTGCTCGTTTTGGTGGGGAGGAATTTGTCATCATTTTACCTGAAACAGATGTGAATGCTTCGCGGACTATTGCCGAGCAATTACGTCAAGCTGTTGAACAGGCACAGTGGCAAACTGGTAGCATCACAATCAGTATCGGTATTGCAACAGTAACTGAAGAGGATACCGATTTGACGATTTTGAAAAAGGCTGATAAAGCTTTGTATGTTTCGAAGGAGAATGGAAGAAATAGAGTAAGCACTTTTGAGTGCCAGACACCCAAACAATTCTGACAATTGCCTACATTTTGCTGGACTATGTAATTTGTTGTTTTCTACTGTATAATAATGAACAGTAAATAGGAAAAAGGCGGTACGAAAGACGATGAAGAGAATAGAATCTACGCAAAATGCGTTAGTGAAATATTGGAAAAAATTAGCGACTACTCGAAAAGAGCGTGAGCGTTCAGGTGAGTTTTTAGTTGAAGGCTTCCATTTAGTAGAAGAAGCGTTGAAAAATAGTGGTCAAGTGTTACAGCTAATTGTGCGTGAGGGCGTTGATTTACCAATGCTATGGCCAATTGATGATGTCGCAATGGTAGAAGTGACAGCAGCTGTAGCAAAGGAATTTGCTGAGACTGAGACATCACAAGGAGTCTTTGCAGTTTGTAAGCAGATGACAGTAGAGCAAGATGTGATGGTTTCTTGGCGCAAGGTTCTTCTAATCGATGCTGTACAAGATCCAGGAAACATTGGAACAATGATTCGAACAGCGGATGCAGCTGGTTTGGATGCGGTTATACTTGGCAAGGGCTGTGCAGATCTTTATAACCCGAAAACACTGCGTTCTGCGCAAGGATCACATTTTCATATTCCAGTGATTCGTGGAGAACTAGAAGATTGGATTGATATGCTTCAGGAAAATGGTGTGCCTGTATTTGGAACAGCACTTGATGAGGATGCTGTCGTTTATAATGATATTCAGCATACGGGTGCTTTTGCTATTATGATGGGGAATGAAGGCAGTGGCATTAATCCGCAGTTATTAGCAATGACGGATCAAAATATCATTATTCCTATTTTTGGACATGCAGAATCATTAAATGTCGCTGTTGCAACAGGTATTGTTTTATATGGATTTGTAAAATAAGTATTGTCTTACACATATTAGACAAGTCGATATCGCCGATAAAACGCTGGCAATCGCCGATAAAACTACGGCAATTGATCATAACACAGCAGCAAGCGCCGATAAATCAAATCATATTGCAACAAGGAACAGATGCCCCTTGCTTTGAAGCGGCGTAATAATGTATAATCACATTTAAATTGTAATTAAGTATATTGAAATGCTTTGACCGGGAAGTAGTAAAGATTGTGAATGGACGACAGGGAGCGTAGGCCAGAGATTGAGAGCCAGCGCCGAACCAATGCAATTTTGAATTCAGCCTGCGAGCAGCTACCGGGACCAGCAAGTGAAAATGGCTGTAAAGGTATGCCGGCTTCAATCGAGTCGTTATGTCAATGAAGTGATTGTGCGGAGTTAATCGTGCAATAACTAGGGTGGTACCGCGAATATGTCCTCGTCCCTTTTTTGGGGGCGAGGTTTTTTTGTGCCATTTGTGCAGGTGGGCACTTATATGAACAAGGAGGTTTTACACATGGAAGAGCAATTAAAGCAATTAAAGCAAGAAGCGCTAGCGAAAATTGAAGCAGCAGCAAATTTAAAAGAATTAAATGATGTGCGTGTCGCTTATTTAGGGAAAAAGGGGCCAATTACAGATTTATTAAAAGGCATGGGGAAACTATCGGCTGAGGAACGTCCGAAAATGGGTGCTTTAGTTAACACAGTTCGTGAAAATGTCACTGTGGTGCTAGAAACAAAAGTAACTGTTTTAGAAGAAGCAGCTATTGCTGAAAAATTAGCAAGTGAGTCGATTGATGTTACATTACCTGGCCGTGATATTAAAGTAGGTAACCGTCACCCATTAACACGTGTTATCGAAGAAATTGAAGACTTATTTATCGGTATGGGTTACGAAATTGCTGAAGGACCAGAAGTAGAAAAGGATTACTATAACTTTGAAGCTTTAAACTTACCAAAAGGTCACCCTGCGCGTGATATGCAGGACTCGTTCTATATTTCCGAGGAAATATTATTACGTACTCATACATCACCAGTACAGGCACGCACAATGGAAGCAAAAAAAGGCGAATCTATTCGTATAATTTGTCCAGGGAAGGTATTCCGTCGTGATAATGATGACGCAACACACTCTCACCAATTCATGCAAATTGAAGGTTTAGTAATTGGCGAAAATATTCGTATGAGCGACCTTAAAGGAACGTTAGATACGTTAGCGAAAAAAATGTTCGGTGCTGATCGTGAAATTCGTTTACGCCCAAGCTTCTTCCCATTCACAGAGCCTTCTGTAGAGATGGACATTTCTTGCTTCAAATGCGGTGGCTCAGGCTGTAACGTATGTAAAGGCACAGGTTGGATCGAAATTTTAGGTGCCGGTATGGTACATCCAAATGTGCTTGAAATGGCTGGTTATGATCCGAAGAAAGTTTCTGGTTTCGCATTTGGTATTGGTGCAGAACGTATTGCTATGTTGAAATATGGTGTCGACGATATTCGTCATTTCTATACAAGTGATACACGTTTCTTATCACAATTCGAGCGAACAGAGGCGTAAGGGGGACTATAAATGTTAGTATCATTAGAATGGTTAAAAGATTATGTAAGTACACAGGACTTAGCGCCTGAAGATTTAGCAGAAAAAATTACACGCTCTGGCATAGAAGTAGACGCAGTTATTGACCGTGCTAGCGGTATGGATAAAGTCGTTGTCGGCTATATTGTGTCAAAAGAGAAGCACCCTGAAGCCGATAAATTAAACATTTGCCAAGTAGATGTTGGGGAGGCGGAACCACAACAAATTATTTGTGGAGCGCCAAACGTAGATGCAAGTCAAAAAGTAATCGTTGCTCGTCCTGGTGCACATTTACCAGGTGGCATTAAAATTAAAAAAGCAAAGCTTCGTGGGCATGAATCAAACGGTATGATTTGTTCATTGCAAGAGCTTGGTATTGAAGGTAAGTTAGTACCGAAAGCTTATGCTGAAGGCATTTATGTGTTACCAGCAGATGCAGAGGTGGGTTCTGATGCACTAGCGGTTTTAGGTCTTCGTGATACTGTGCTTGAGCTTGGCTTAACACCAAACCGCTCCGATGCGCTTTCAATGTTAGGGGTAGCTTATGAGGTTGGTGCAATTCTTTCCGAAGAAGTAAAGTACCCAGAAATCGCTTATCATACATCTTCTGAAAAGGCAGGGGACTTATTAAAGCTTCAAGTGGAAGATCTACAAGCAAACCCAATGTACGTAGCGAAAGTTGTGAAAAACGTTAAAATTGCAGAATCACCAATGTGGTTACAGCACCGCTTAATGGCAGCTGGAGTACGTCCTCACAACAATGTAGTCGATGTGACAAACTATATTTTAATGGAATATGGTCAACCACTTCATGCATTTGACTATGATAGCTTAGCAACAGGTGAAATTGTTGTTCGTAAAGCAACAGAAGGTGAAAAAATCACGACTTTAGATGACCAAGAACGTACATTAAAGGCGACTGATTTAGTGATTACGAATGGCAAAGAGCCAGTAGCGATTGCAGGTGTAATGGGTGGAGCAAACTCTGAAGTAACAGAATCTACAACAACTGTTGTTATTGAATCTGCCTATTTCGATGGCTTAACAGTGCGCCAAACTTCACGTAATCTAGGTCTTCGCTCGGATGCATCAGCTCGTTTTGAAAAAGGCGTTGATCCAAACCGAGTGCTTCCTGCAGCAGAACGTGCAGCAGCGTTACTTGCTGAGTTAGCTGGCGGTGAAGTGTTAGAGGGTACGTGTATCGTAGATGAATTAGATAAAACACCCGCACGTGTTGTTGTCTCTCCAGACTTCATTAACGAACGTCTTGGCATGAAAATCTCATTAGAAGATATGCTTTCGATTTTAGAGCGTTTGAAATTTGGTGTAGAAGCAGCGAATGGCTTATTAATTATCGATGCTCCAACACGTCGTCAAGATATTAAAATTGAAGAAGATATCGTTGAAGAAATTGCACGTTTATATGGTTACGATGAAATTCCAATGACTTTACCAGAAGGTGCTAACCAAGTTGGGACATTGACAGCTTACCAAGCAAATCGTCGTGTAGTGCGTAACTTTATGGAAGGTGCAGGACTTTATCAAGCTGTCACTTATTCTTTAACATCTGCAGCACTATCACAACGCTTTGCACTAAAAGCAGAGCCTGTAACGCGTTTATTAATGCCGATGAGTGAAGATCGTTCAACACTACGTCAAAGCTTAATTCCACATTTAATTGAAGCAGCAGCATATAACGTTGCGCGTAAAGCAGATAGCGTAGCATTATACGAAGTTGGTTCTGTCTTCCTTGGTCAAACAGAAGAGGGGCTACCGTTTGAAGAAGAGCATGTTGCAGCTGTTATAACAGGTAAATGGTTAGATCATGCTTGGCAAGGCGAGAAAAAGGAAGTAGATTTCTTCGTATTAAAAGGGATTATCGAGGGCGTAATTGGTAAGCTTGGTTTAGCAGATCGTATTACATTTGTTAAATCAGAAGTAGCTGGTTTACATCCTGGACGTACAGCTAGCATCTTATTAGATGGAGAACAAGTTGGTATTATCGGTGGCTTACATCCTGCAGAACAAAAAACATGGGGTGTAAAAGATACGTACGTAATGGAAATGAATTTAGTAGCATTACTTCATGCAAATGCAAGTGAAGCACCACTTGGTTATAAACCAGTTCCTCGTTTCCCAGCTATGTCTCGAGATATCGCATTAGTTATGGACCGTGCAACAGCAGCGGGTGAAGTAATTACCGCTATTCGTTCAGCAGGCGTGAAGCTGTTGAAGGATATTCGCGTGTTCGATGTCTACGAAGGTGAAAAAATGGAGGTAGGTAAAAAATCTGTTGCCTTCTCATTAACATATTTCGATCCAGAACGAACATTAACAGATGATGAAGTTGTTGCAGCACATAACAAAGTGTTAAAAGCAATCGCCACAATTGAAGGAACAGAAGTACGTTAATTTATACTAATTTAACAAGCTGTCTTGAAATTAGAGACAGCTCAGAGTGTCGACAAAAGGCACCAAGAAGTTAACTCTTGGTGCCTTTTGTCTTTTTTTATTACCTATTAAGTTGATTGGAGCGGAGGGCTGGCGACTCCTATGAGAACGCACGCCACGTAAGCCGCAACAATCCGCGCGTTAGCGAGGGTTGCGGCTTACAGTGTGCCCGCGGAAAGCGCCAGACCGTAGCGAAATCAATGGCAGTAGTCCTCTATATTTATTTTAGCTTCCGAGCCTTCTCAGTATTCGCAAAATGCCATTTCGTGATAGAACGCAAAAATTCCTCTCCTTGTCCACGCCAAATTCGTGCCGCTAATGCATCAACCTTGCTAGATGCTCCTTTTTGTAACTCTATGCCAGCTAGCTCACTTAGTTGGTCCATTTCCTTTAAGAATGCAGCGCGTGCCAAAATCGAAGCGGTAGCGACTGAAACATGTAATTGTTCTGCTTTCGTTGAAAAAAGTACATCATCTCTAACAATTTCCCGCTCATTTTTTAAGTAATTGTAATAGACCCCGCGCTCTGCGAACTGATCAATTAATATATGTGCAGGCTTTTCAGGGGCCATTTTTGACAATGTATTGCCGAGCGCCTTATTATGCATCATTGCTTTCATTTTGCCCTGAGAGTAACCTTTTGCTTGTAATACATTATATTTTTCATTGCGTAATACGAGTACGCTATGGATACATGCCGCGCGTAAATGTGGAGCTATTTTTCGCATATAGTCATCAGTAAGCATTTTAGAATCTTTAACGCCGAGCTCATTTATTAGTTCGATTTTTGAAGAAGGAACGTAAACTGCCGCGACTGTTATAGGCCCAAAATAATCGCCTGTCCCTGTTTCATCGGAGCCTAACACAGACATTGAAGCAAAGCCCTCGGGAAGCGTATCTCCTTTTGCTCCAACAGGTGAGGACTTTTGGGTTGTTGTTACCCCAGGGGAACCCCATCTTGCCGCTTCTCGCTCAGCGCCCCCTCCTTGAAACATACATTTCCCCGATTTGTACATCGTAATAGCTGTATCAGGAAGTTTTGCGGCGAATACGACACCTGGTGCTTTTCGCTCCACATAATAACTTGCGTAATAAGACATCACCTCTTTTTGTGCATTTGTTGAAATTAAAAGTACAATATTTGACATTTAACCGTTCCTTTCTATCCTCATTGTTCACAATTTTATACCTTTCATGTTATGATAATATATAGCTTTTTTGTGTGGACGTTGCTCATTACTGTCAAAATCGTGAGCAAAATGATTTTATTGGAGGGTGCGACTATGGAAAATCAAGAAAAGAATAAAATTTCTGTGGAAATATATGGTCATACATATAAAATGGTCGGCTCCGAATCCATTGGACACATGCGACTTGTCGCTTCTATTGTTGATGACCGTATGCGCGAAATGAATTTACATAATCCCTCACTTGATAGCACAAAGCTTGCCGTCCTTACAGCTGTAAATACGGTGCACGATTATTTACTCTTAAAAGAGCAAATAGAATTACTAGAAGAAGAATTGAAAAAATTAAAGGGTTGAAGTGAATGCTAGATTTAATCATATTAGTAGTTCTATTAGTTGGACTACTAGTGGGGGCAAAACGTGGCTTCATTGTACAAATGATGCATATTGTCAGCTTTGTCGTTGCCCTAATTGTTGCGTATATTTATTATAAGCCATTAGCACAGAAATTTGTGTTTTGGGTGCCATATCCAGGTGTTACGGATTCGGGAAGCCTCGGGGTTGTCATTGACAGCTTAGATTTAGACCGCACGTTTTACCGTGTTATTGCATTTGCGGTTATATTCTTTGCTGTGAAAATTACAATGCAAATTGTGGCATCTATTTTTGATTTTATTGCCTATCTACCGGTGCTTAATACAGTAAACCGTTGGCTTGGTGCACTGCTAGGCATGATTGAAAATTATTTAATTTTGTTTATTGTGTTGTATGTTTTGGCATTAGTTCCGATTGATTTGGTGCAAAATTTAATGTCGAAGTCGTTCTTATCAGGCCTCATTTTGGAGCATACGCCGATTATTACAAAGATGTTCCAAAATTGGTGGTATATTTATCTCCATGCTTCATAAAATTTGGCGTCTACGCATGGAAAACTGAATGTGGTTTCACTTGTTTGTCCGTAGAAATCCGCTTAAATGGCGAAGTTGCTGTTAAGGGCACAGCTATTTTGTGCGCAGAGCCGTAATGAATAGGCAATAGTAATCGATGCACTTCTCTCGGACTAGAGGGAAGTGTTTTTACGATAGGAGGAATTCTAAATGAACAAAAAAACAATTATTCGTACACTAGAGAAAATTGCATTATATATGGAGTTACAAGGTGAAAATCCGTTCAAGGTATCAGCCTTCCGAAAGGCCGCTGCTGCACTTGAAGGAGACGAACGCTCCCTAAGTGAAATGGAAGATGTGACAAAGCTTAAAGGAATCGGTAAAGGCACAGCTGCTGTTATTGAAGACCTAATT
Organism: Lysinibacillus sp. NPDC097162; assembly: GCF_044762185.1. NCBI lineage: Bacteria > Bacillati > Bacillota > Bacilli > Caryophanales > Bacillaceae > Lysinibacillus > Lysinibacillus sp. NPDC097162. Next base: position 259,057 of record NZ_JBIWDT010000003.1, read on the forward strand.
GAGACAGGAGAATCAAGTCTCTTAAAAGAATTACAAGATATCGTGCCAAAAGGCTTACTGCCACTATTGAAGTTGCCAGGTTTAGGCGGCAAAAAAATTGCCAAGCTTCACCAAGAGTTAGGCATTGACTCTGCTGAAAGCTTACAGGCTGCATGTGAGGCTGGTAAAGTGCGCGAGCTAGCGGGCTTTGCAGCGAAAACTGAAGAAAAAATTTTAAAGGAGCTTGCTAACTTTGCCAATCGTTCGGAACGTTTGCCAATTTGGCTGCTAGAGCCTGTTGTTTTACAAATTGAAGCACTTCTCGGTAGTATGGAGGAAGTGGCACGTTTCTCAGTAGCTGGAAGCTTCCGCCGTGCCTCAGAAACGAGTAAAGATATTGATTTTATCGTTGTAACTGAAGCGGTTGAGGTAGTCCGTGAAAAGTTATTGAGTGAACTTGCAATTCAGGAAGTCGTAGCTGCAGGTGATACAAAGATTTCAGTTATTTTAGATTTAGATGAACCGATAAGTGTTGATTTTCGATTAGTGAAGGATGTTGAGTATGCAACTGCCTTGCACCATTTTACTGGTTCAAAAGATCATAATGTTCGTATGCGTCAACTTGCAAAAGCACGTGGGGAGAAAATTAGTGAATATGGTGTAGAGCAAGCAGATGGCTCAGTACTGACATTTGAGGATGAGGCGGCATTTTTTGAACATTTTGATATGCCATTTATTCCACCTAGCTTACGAACGGGGTCAACTGAGTTTGATCGCCAAAGTGAAGTAAAGGATTTAGTAAAGCTAGAGGATATTGTGGCAGATTTGCATATGCATACGACATGGTCAGATGGTGCATACTCCGTTGCTGAAATGGGAGATGCATTAATGTCACGTAGTTATCACTATGGCGTTATTACCGATCACTCACAGTATTTAAAAGTGGCGAATGGTTTAACACCTGCACGTTTAGAGAAGCAACGAGTGGAGATTGATGCATTTAACGAAGCACACCCAGACTTTTATTTATATGCAGGAACAGAGATGGATATTTTACCGGATGGTTCGTTAGATTTTGATGACGAAGTACTAAAAAAATTAGATTTCGTAATAGCCTCTATTCACTCGAGTTTTACACAATCACAGGATAAAATTATGGCGCGTTTGCACACGGCAATGCAAAATCCGTATGTTCATATGATTGCCCATCCAACAGGTCGCATTATTGAGGATCGTGCAGGTTATAATCCAGATATAGCACAGCTAATTGAATGGGCGAAGGAATATGGTAAAATTTTAGAGTTAAACGCAAATCCATATCGTTTAGATTTATGTGTTGAGCACTTAGAAATGGCTGTTGCAGCAGGTGTCCCTGTAGCGATAAATACCGATGCTCATGATACCGCTCATTTACGTTTTATGGATATAGGTGTGCGCTATGCAAATAAGGCATGGCTGAAAAAAGATATGATTGTCAACACATGGACGCGTGAACAGTTTGAGGCGTTCATTCGACGAAATAAATAGGTTGAGGAGGTGTTCTCAGTGATCGCAAACCGCGCATTGAAAACACTAGAATATGATAAGGTACGTCAACAAGTGGCTACATACTGTACTTCTTCAATCGGCAAATCAGCCATTGATGAGCTTGTACCACAAACAGACTATGAAAAAGTAGTTCAGTTGTTAGAAGAGATGGATGAAGGGCTATCCATTTTACGTGTAAAAGGTAATGTGCCAATGGGTGGAATTTTCGATGTTCGACCTGCTGCAAGACGTGCCCAAATCGGCGGGATGCTTTCAGCGATGGAATTAATGGAAGTATCAAGTACGATTCGAGCTAGTCGTATTCTTCGCAATTTCCTTGAGGATTTAGAGTCCGAAGAAATCATTGAAATTCCTCATTTCATTACTAAAAAAGAAATGATGCCTGTACTAACAGGATTACAGCATGAAATAAATAACTGTATTGACGATAACGGCGCTGTTTTAGATTCAGCAAGCCAAACATTGCGATCTATCCGTCAATCTCTGCGTGCTGAAGAGGCTAAAGTGCGTTCGAAACTAGAAAGCTTAACTCGAGGCAGTAATGCGTCAAAAATGCTTTCAGATGCCATTGTTACGATTCGTAACGACCGATATGTAATTCCAGTTAAACAAGAATATCGTCATCATTATGGTGGAATTGTGCATGATCAATCATCATCTGGCCAAACATTATTTATCGAACCAGATTCAGTTGTACAAGCAAATAATGAAATACACCGACTTAAAATGAAAGAGCAGACGGAGATTGATCGTATTTTGCTTGCTTTAAGCGCGATGGTGGAGGAAGTTGCACCAGATTTATTTAACTTAGTGAAAATATTAGGTGAAATTGATGTCATTTTAGCAAAGGGCAAATACGGCCAAGCCAATAAATGCACGATGCCAAAAATGAACAAGGACGGTTATATCCGACTTGTACGAGCGCGTCATCCACTTTTACCTATTGAAACTGCGGTTGCAAATGACATCGAATTCGGGAGAGACATTACAGCAATTGTAATTACAGGACCAAACACTGGTGGTAAGACCGTTACGTTAAAAACAGTTGGTCTTTGTACGTTAATGGCGCAGGCAGGCTTACCAGTGCCAGCATTAGATGGTTCAGAGCTAGCAGTATTTGAGCAGCTTTTTGCTGATATCGGTGATGAACAATCAATTGAACAATCGCTTTCTACATTTTCATCTCATATGGTAAACATTGTCGACATTTTAAAGCAGTTTGATCACGAATCACTCGTGTTATTTGACGAATTAGGTGCAGGAACAGATCCACAAGAAGGTGCTGCCTTAGCTATTTCGATTTTGGATGAAGTGCATGGTCGCGGCGCACGTGTCATGGCAACGACGCACTATCCTGAATTAAAAGCATATGGTTATAATCGTCCTGGTGTTGCCAATGCAAGTGTAGAATTCGATATTGAAACTTTAAGTCCGACATATCGCTTACTCATTGGTGTGCCTGGTCGTTCTAATGCATTTGAAATTTCTAGTCGTCTTGGCTTACCAGAGTCCATTATCGATCGTGCTAAAAGCTTCACAGGTACGGACCGTCATGAGGTGGAGTCTATGATTGCTTCCTTAGAAGAAACGAGACGCCAATCAGAGGACGATGCCGAGCGCTCCCATGACTTACTATTAGAGTCTGAGGCACTTCGCAAAGAGCTACAAGACAAGCTTCAAGCATATGAAGATCGCAAAGAGGCACTCGATAAAAAAGCGAAAGAAAAAGCACGTAAAATTGTGGATGATGCAAAAAGAGAAGCAGAAACAATTATTACCGAGCTGCGCGAAATGCGTAAAAATGCTAATCAAGTAGTGAAAGAGCATGAGCTTATTGAGGCACGTAAACGTTTAGAAGAAGCGACACCACTTGAGCATAACAAAGTATTGAAAAAAGCAGCGCAAGTTAAGGCGCGTGCACAAAACTTGGTTGTCGGTGATGAGGTAAAGGTGTTAAGCTATGGTCAACGAGGTACTTTACTTGAAAAAGTATCTGATGCTGAATGGGTTGTACAAATGGGCATTTTAAAGATGAAAATTGCCGATACAGATATAGAATACATTAAACCTGAGAAAGAGCCTGTACAACGAGTTTCTGGTGTGAAAAATCGAGATAGCCATGTGAAATTAGAGTTAGATTTACGTGGGGAGCGCTATGAGGATGCGATTATTCGCACTGAAAAATATATAGACGATGCGCTGCTTTCAAACTATGGTCGAGTGTCGATTATTCACGGCGTTGGGACAGGGGCATTGCGTCAGGGCATACAAAGTTACCTGAAAAAACATAAACGGGTGAAATCCTTCCGTTTTGGAGAAACAGGCGAAGGTGGATTTGGCGTTACTGTTGTGGAATTGAAATAAGCTGTAAAGGGGACGGAGAAAATGCTAAATTCTAGCTTTTGGCGATATCCAATTATCGAAACGGCAGGATATTTTAGTGTTGTTGTGTTATGTTTAGTCGTCTCGATGGCATTGTTCGAAGTCGTTACGAAATATAAAAATTGGGAAGAAATAAAAAATGGTAATGTAGCTGTTGCGCTTGCAACCGGAGGTAAAATATTAGGGATTTGCAATATTTTCCGTTATTCGATTGCTCGCCATAGTACGCTGAGTGAAATGATTGGGTGGGGACTATTTGGTTTTACGTTACTAATTGTGGCCTATTTCTTATTTGAATTTATGACGCCACGCTTTAACGTGGATCAGGAAATTGCCAATGATAATCGCTCAGTAGGCTTTATTTCCTTTACGATTTCAGTCGGTCTATCGTTCGTTATTGGGGCAAGTATTGCATAGGAGTGTTATGAGATGGAAAAATTAGCGAAAGTTCTAATCATAGTCTGCATCGCATTTTTGGCAGTCGGTATTTACTATATGTTTACCGTATAATTTTTTAATGTAGCCTCAATAATGTGAGGGAATGTCTAGCTGTAGAGAAACTTGGAATTCAAGGTTCTCTACAGCTTTTTTGTATCGAAAACGTGAAGCACTAATAGAGAAAATCTATTATCTTTACAAAATGATAGAAATACTTTTGAAGAAAATTATTTTTTTAATATAGAAATAGGGAGCGCATCGATTGTATAAAAAACGAAACAATGAATGAGCATTCATAAGGGGAGTCGACTTTAAACCCTTTATGTGGTAGTTATATAAATGTTGTAAAACGCATAATAATTAATCGAAAATACATTTATTTTCTATTTTGTGTTTGAAAGTACATTTCTTTTTCATTATAATTAAATTAAGAATTTACAAAGTTTGGGACAAAGGGGAGAGGACGTATGACAGCAAAACCATGGCTAGCAAATTATCCTGAAGAAATACCACCGTCTTTAACGTTTGAGGAAATTCCTGTGCAAGAGTTTTTAACACGTGCCTATAAAAAGAAACCATCTAAAGTGGCAATTCATTTTATGGGTAAGGATTTGACGTACACCGAGTTATATGAGTCTGCACTTAAGTTCGCGAACTATTTACAAGCACTTGGTGTAGAAAAGGGAGATCGGATGGCAATTATGTTACCAAACACGCCACAAAGTGTAATCGCTTACTATGGGGCGATGTATGCTGGAGCGGTCGTAGTACAAACAAATCCACTTTATACTGAACGTGAATTGCAATATCAATTGACGGATTCAGGTGCGAAGGTCATTTTAGTAATGGATATTTTATATCCGCGCGTGATGAAAATCATGAAAGAAACAGCGCTTGAAAATGTCATTGTAACAGCGATCAAAGACTACTTACCATTCCCAAAAAACTTAGTATATCCATTTATTCAAAAAAAGCAGTACGGCTTTAGTGTGAAAGTTGAGCATAGCGGGCAAAATCATTTATTTACAGAAATTATGAAGTCCTCACCTGTAAAAATGATTGAAATGCCATTTGATTTCGAAGAAGATCTTGCATTACTTCAGTATACAGGCGGGACGACAGGGTATCCGAAAGGTGTTATGTTAACGCATAAAAACTTAATTGCCAATACGACAATGTGTGACGCCTGGATGTATAAATGTGTCCACGGCGAGGAAACGATTATGGGTGTGCTTCCATTTTTCCATGTTTATGGGATGACAACAGTCATGCTACTATCGGTGTTCACTCAAAATAGAATGGTGCTATTACCGAAGTTTGATGCAGAAACAGCTTTGAAAACGATTGATAAGCAAAAGCCAACATTGTTCCCTGGTGCTCCGACATTATATATTGGTTTATTAAATCATCCGGATATTGCGAAATATGATTTATCGTCTATTAAAGCATGCCTAAGTGGCTCGGCTTCATTGCCTGTAGAAGTACAGGAGCGATTTGAGGCAGTAACAGGTGGGAAGCTTGTCGAAGGTTATGGGTTAACCGAAACCTCTCCAGTAACGCATGCAACACCAATTTGGGGTAACCGTGTCATAGGTTCAGTAGGTTTACCATGGCCGAATACGGATTCTGTCATTTTACGTACAGGGGATACTGAACAACTTGCTGTTGGTGAAGTAGGCGAAATTGCTGTTAAAGGTCCGCAAGTGATGAAGGGCTATTGGAATCGTCCAGAGGATACAGCTGCGACTTTTGCAGATGGTTGGTTCTTAACGGGTGATCTTGGGTATATGGATGAAAAAGGTTTCTTCTATGTAGTTGACCGGAAGAAAGATTTAATTATAGCGGGTGGCTTTAATATTTATCCTCGTGAAGTCGAAGAAGTATTATATGAGCGGGAAGAAATTCAAGAATGCGTAGTAGCAGGCATTCCAGATCCGTATCGAGGAGAAACAGTAAAAGCTTATATTGTTGTAAAAGAAGGATATTCGATTACTGAAGACGAATTAAATAAATACTGTCGTCAGCACTTAGCTGCTTTTAAAGTGCCACGCTTTTATGAATTCCGAGATGAGTTACCAAAAACAGCAGTCGGAAAAATTCTACGTCGTACTTTAGTGGAAGAAGAAAAAACAAAAATGGCGAATAAAGAAGCAAAATAACTACGTGGTAAAGTATTGACAAGCGCGATTGTAAAATATAATATGAAAATATGAATGAATAACCATTCATATTTTCATATTTTTTTGTTTCTTTAAAACCACGCCATGTTAATCATGAAGAACCGATTCAAAAATTTGTTTCGAAACTTCAGCGTTTAAGGAATTACACAGTGTGTCACATATTGGCAAATTATTATTTTAACGATCAGTCAATTATGTCACAAAATATAATTAGGTGTGCGTATGTTTTTTGTAGGTGGTGATTTAAAAATGAAGCGAGATAAGCCAAAATATAAGCAAATTATTGATGCAGCTGTTTTCGTTATTGCAGAAAATGGTTATCACCAAGCGCAAGTATCGAAGATTGCAAAACAAGCAGGAGTAGCCGATGGAACAATCTATTTATATTTTAAAAATAAAGAAGATATATTAATTTCTGTCTTTAATGAAAAAATGGCTGTTTTTGTAGAGTCATTACAAGATATAATAGAAAATGGGAGTACGTCGAAAGACAAACTTTCACGGATGATTGAAAATCATTTTAGTGTTCTAGCTACAGATCGATCACTTGCGACCGTTACACAATTAGAACTTCGACAATCAAATAAAGATTTGCGACAAAAGATCAATGGTGTATTAAGAGATTATTTACAACTGCTTGATCAAATTTTAATTGAAGGTATGGTTTCTGGTGAGTTCAATCAAACGATGGATGTTCGCTTAGCGCGTCAAATGGTATTTGGAACAATTGACGAAACTATTACGTCTTGGGTTATGAATGACTATCGATATGATTTGATAGAACAGGTTCCGAAAGTTCAGGCATTAATCCTGAACGGCATTAAAGCTTAAAAGGATGTGGAGAAATGGAATTTCTAAGTTGGAAAGTAGAAGATGGAGTAGCGATTATTACGATTGCACGTCCTCCAGCAAACGCATTATCTCGCGGAATCATTGCAGAAGTAAATGCTGTGCTAGATGCCGTAGAAAACGATGACGCAGTACGTGTCCTTGTACTTCATGGCGAAGGCCGTTTCTTCTCAGCAGGTGCAGATATTAAAGAATTTACAGAAGTTGACTCTGGGGAAGAGTTTACGAAGCTTGCAGGTCATGGTCAACAAGTATTTGAACGCGTTGAGTCGTTCCCTAAGCCAGTAATCGCTGCAATTCATGGTGCCGCACTTGGCGGTGGTCTAGAATTAGCTATGAGCTGTCATTTGCGCTTTGTAACAGAATCTGCGAAATTAGGATTGCCTGAACTACAACTAGGTCTTATTCCAGGCTTCGGTGGCACACAACGTTTACCACGTTATGTTGGGGTAGCTAAAGCAGCAGAAATGATGTTTACAAGTGATCCTATTTCCGGTACAGAAGCAGTGCAATGGGGACTAGCAAACCGTGCTTTTACAGATGAAGTATTACTTGATGAAACACTAAAGGTAGCGAAAAAGATTGCGAAGAAGAGTCCAATTGCATTAAAAGAAGCGATTCAAGCATTACAATATGCGAAACATGCTTCATTTTATGAAGGTATTCAAGCAGAAGCTAAATCATTTGGTACAGTATTTGTATCAGAAGATGCTAAAGAAGGAATTCAAGCATTTATTGAAAAACGCGAGCCTGTGTTTACTGGCAAATAGTTTTCCATCAGTGTTGTTAACCACTTAAGGGGAGTTTATCAACTCTGAAAATATATAATATTTACAAGTTTACTTGGGAATTTAAAAAACGTTGCAGGGGGTATGAAATATGAACATTTTTGCATTAATTAAACGTACGTTTGATACAGAAGAAAAAATCGTTGTGTCGGGTGGTAAAATCCAAGAGGACGGCGCTGAATTCATTATTAATCCTTATGATGAGTATGCAATTGAAGAAGCAATTCAAGTTCGTGATGCAGCTGGTGGTAAAGTAACAGTTGTTACAATCGGTGGCGAGGATGCAGAAAAGCAATTGCGTACAGCATTAGCAATGGGTGCAGATGAAGCGGTTCTTATTAATACAGAAGATGATCTAGATGAATTAGATCAAAATGCAGCTGCATTCATTTTAGCTGAGTACTTAAAAGATAAAGATGCTGACTTGATTTTAACAGGAAATGTGGCTATTGACGGTGGTTCAGGTCAAGTAGGTCCACGTGTTGCAGATTTATTAGGCATCAACTATGTTACAACAATTACAAACCTTGAAATCGATGGCACATCTGCAAAAATCGTGCGCGATATCGAGGGTGATTCAGAAGTGATTGAAACGTCTTTACCACTTTTAGTAACTGCTCAACAAGGTCTAAATGAGCCACGTTACCCATCTTTACCAGGCATTATGAAAGCGAAGAAGAAACCGCTTGCAGAGCTTGAATTAGATGATTTAGATATCGATGAAGATGATGTTGAAGTAAAAGTAGAAACAGTCGACATTTACTTACCAGCTCAAAAAGCAGCAGGTCGTATTTTACAAGGCGAACTTTCTGAGCAAGCAAAAGAGCTAGTCAACCTACTTCATTCAGAAGCGAAAGTTGTTTAAGTGTTAGCGCAAATCGAATCTTAAAGGGTAACGGAGGGAATATACTATGTCAAAAAAAGTATTAGTATTAGGTGAAGTTCGTGAAGGAAGCTTACGTAATGTATCTTTCGAGGCAATTGCAGCAGCAAAACAAATCGCTGATGGTGGCGAGGTTGTTGGCGTACTTTTAGGGGACGCGGTTGCAGGATTAACAGGTCCATTATTCGAGTATGGTGCAGATCGTGTTGTGACGGTGGAACATCCACATTTAAAACAATATACATCAGATGGCTATGGACAAGCTTTATTAGCTGTTATCGAGCAAGAACAGCCAACGGGCATTGTGTTTGGTCATACTGCAAATGGTAAAGATTTATCTCCAAAAATTGCGAGTAAATTACAAGCAGGTCTTGTTTCTGACGTAACGTCGATTGAAGGTGCTGGTGACGATGTAGTATTCATTCGTCCAATCTTCTCTGGTAAAGCTTTTGAAAAGGTAAAAGTAAAAGAGGGCATTGTGTTAGCTTCAATTCGCCCGAACAATATTGCACCTTTAGAAAAAGCTGCGGATAAATCAGGTGATGTATCTTCTGTCACTGTAGATATTACAAACTTACGTTCAATCATTAAAGAGGTCGTACGTAAATCTTCAGAAGGTGTAGATCTTTCAGAAGCAAAAGTAGTTGTAGCTGGTGGTCGTGGTGTTAAATCAGAGGAAGGCTTTGAACCATTAAAGGAATTAGCTGATTTACTTGGCGGTGCAGTTGGTGCATCTCGTGGTGCATGTGATGCTGAGTACTGTGATTATTCTTTACAAATCGGTCAAACAGGGAAGGTTGTTACACCAGACCTATACATCGCAGCAGGTATTTCAGGTGCAATTCAACATTTAGCAGGTATGTCTAACTCTAAAGTAATTGTAGCGATTAATAAAGATCCTGAAGCAAATATCTTCAAAGTAGCAGACTACGGTATTGTAGGCGATTTATTTGAAGTGATTCCGCTTCTAATCGAAGAATTTAAAGCATTAAAAGTAAACGCATAACAAACAGAAGCAGGAAGGGTTAATCCTTCCTGCTTTTTGTATGGATGAATCTAGCGAAAGGTATTATTTGAAAATTATCGTAAAATAAAATATTGACATAACTAACAGTAAACATTATAGTGGTGAATAATCATTAATTTTTCAATAATATTGTTTTGAAACGCAAAGATTAGGAGTAGTAAAAGCTCATTATTCGGTAAAGAGAGCTGCGGGTTGGTGCAACGCAGTCCAATAAGACTTTGAACTTGCCTAGGAGTGGTAAGATAAATAGAATTGTCGGATTATTCTATTTGTTTGACGATTAACCTTCGTTACAAGGTTTTTAAGTTGGGTTCTTATTGGACCAATTAGAGTGGTACCGCGGTTGCTTATGGCATATCGTCTCTTCTTTCATTTGATTATGAAGGAACAGACGGTATGCCTTTTTTGATTTTAGGAGGTAAGAAAGTGGAAAACAACAATCAACAATTAAAACGAACTATGACCTCGCGCCATATTACAATGATGGCGTTAGGTGGTGCCATTGGTGCCGGATTATTTAAAGGAAGTAGTGCAGCCATTGATATGGCAGGGCCGTCTGTGCTTATTGCGTATTTAGTAGGAGGCATTATTTTATTATTTGTCATGCAAGGTTTAGCCGAAATGGCTGTTCGAAATAAAGAAGCAAGAACGTTCAGGGATTTAGTTGAGTCGGTGTTAGGAAAATACCCTGCGTATTTCCTTGATTGGATCTATTGGAAAATGTGGGTTTTAAATATTACAGCAGAATCAGTAGTGGCTGCTATTTTTATTCAATATTGGCTACCTCAATATCCGATTTGGATACTTGCTCTATCTGTTTCAATATTAGTGACAGCCGTTAACCTGTTATCCGTAAAACTATTTGCAGAAACAGAATACTGGCTAGCCATGATTAAAATCACTGTTATTATTGTATTTATTATTGCAGGACTTATTTTATTGTTCGGTACGTTTGGAAATCATACAGCAGTTGGTTTTTCTAACTTAACTGAACACGGAGGCTTTTTCCCTAACGGATCAACGGGGTTAATAGCTGCAATGCTTGTCGTCATTTATTCTTATGGTGGAACAGAAATCATTGGGATTACATTAGCTGAAACAAAAAATCCAGAAAAAGTAGTACCAAAAGCTGTTCGCAGTACATTAGTCCGTATTGTTACGTTCTATCTACTTCCGTTCTTTATTATCGTAAGCTTGATTCCTTGGAATGAAGTAAATGGTGTCCCTGAAAGTCCATTTGTAATGGTATTTAAAATGATTGGAATTCCAGGTGCAGACCATATTATGAATGCTGTTGTTTTACTTGCTATTATTTCTTCAATGAATTCAGGGCTTTATGGATCATCTCGCGTGCTGTATACACAAGCTGTAGACGGTCGTGTTCCTAAAATCTTTGCTCATTTATCTAAACGAAAAGTTCCTGTATATGCTATTTTAATGTGTACGTTAGCTTTATATTTAGGTGTAATTTTTTCTTTATATGCTGGAAGCAAGACTTTCGATTTCTTAATGGGATCGCTTGGCTATACAGTATTATTTATTTGGTTAATTATTGCGATTGCCCATTTAAAATCACGAAAAAAACAATCAGAAAACACAAGCGCATATGAAGTTAAATGGTTTCCATATACAACGTGGATTGCTATTATTGCGTTAAGTGCCATACTCATTGGGATTATTTTTACAACCTCTATTATCGTGACAGGAATTACGTTAGCAATTTACATTTTTATTACGTTAACGTATGTATTTAAAGGCCGACATCAAGTGAATTAATTGGCGTTATTTATTTTCCTGACACTTTTTTCATAAAATATACATTGCAGGCAGATTGTTCGCTCAAGCTATTTTATCCATGCTATACTACAACCATAGTAAGATTTAAGGAGGATTTCAAATGGCAATTGTACATGCAACAGATGCAACGTTTCAAGATGATATTAAAGAAGGCTTAGTATTAGTCGACTTTTGGGCTGCTTGGTGTGGACCATGTAAAATGATTGGACCAGTTCTTGAAGAAATGGACGCTGCAGGTAGTGCGGCTAAAATCGTAAAAGTAGATGTGGATAACAACCAAGGTACTGCAGCACAATACCAAATCATGTCTATCCCTTCATTGCTTTTATTCAAAAACGGTGAATTAGTAGACAAAACTGTTGGTTTCCAACCAAAAGAAGCATTAGAAGCATTCATCGCTAAACATGCTTAATTCGTAAAATAAAGAGCTGAGCCATCTTTAGATGTGCTTGGCTTTTTTTCGTTATATAATAGATAAAGGAAAAACAATAAACGCTCGTTTTTCAATAAATTTTCTTGTTTTTTGTAACGATGAAAGGCAATAAGAGAGTGGTAATGGAATGGCGGTTATTATTAAGACATCAAAAAGGGGGGCAGGTAGGCGATGAATGATTTAATTAAACGAAAGCTTGATATTTTACCAGATCAGCCTGGCTGCTATTTGATGAAGGATCGACAAGGGACAATTATTTATGTAGGTAAGGCAAAGGTGCTTAAAAACCGAGTACGCTCGTATTTTACAGGAACGCATGAAGGAAAAACTCAGCGCCTTGTCGGTGAAATTGAGGATTTTGAGTATATTGTGACTTCTTCTAATTTAGAGGCACTCATTTTAGAGTTGAACCTTATTAAACTACACGATCCTAAATACAATATCATGCTAACGGATGATAAAACGTATCCGTATATAAAAATTACGAATGAAAAATATCCACGGCTTATTACAACACGGAAAGTAAAAAAAGATAAAGCAAAATACTTTGGTCCTTATCCAAATGCGTATGCAGCAAGTGAGACAAAAAAGTTGCTCGATAGACTATACCCACTTCGAAAATGTGTACAATTACCTTCAAAAGTTTGCTTGTATTATCATATGGGACAATGCTTAGCGCCGTGTGTAAAAGAAATTGATGCACAAGTATATCACGATATGATTGAAGATATGACGAAGTTCTTAAATGGTGGAGTAGAGACAGTAAAAAAAGAGCTTGAAGCGAAAATGTTGGCTGCAGCTGAGCAACTAGAATTTGAGCGAGCGAAAGAGTTCCGCGATCAAATTGCACATATTGAAACGGTTATGCAAAAGCAAAAAATTGTGTCCAGTGATACTACGAATCGCGATGTATTCGGTTATGCAGTTGAAAAGGGCTGGATGTGTGTGCAAGTCTTTTTCGTTCGTCAAGGTAAGTTGATTGAACGCGATGTTTCCATCTTCCCTATTTATCAGGATGTTGAGGAAGAATTTTTAACATTTGTTGGCCGCTTTTATGAAAAGCCTGAGCATATTAAGCCTAAGGAAATTTTTATTCCTCAGTCGATTGATGCAGCAATTTTAACGGAATTATTAGAGGTTAAAGTGCTAACGCCGAAGCGAGGACAAAAAAAGGAACTAGTAGATTTGGCCATGAAAAATGCAGAAATTGCTGTGGCGGCAAAATTCCAGCTAATTGAGCGACAGGAAGAGCGAACAATTGGTGCTTGCGAGGCATTGGGTGAAGCAATGGGGATTTCAGCACCTCTTCGCATTGAAGCATTTGATAATAGTCATATGCATGGTGCTGATGCGGTATCAGCAATGGTTGTGTTTATTGATGGTAAACCTGCAAAGAAGGAATATCGTAAATACAAGACACGCACAGCCGCTAAACATGACGATTACGGAGCAATGCAAGAAGTGATACGTCGCCGTTACACGCGTGTATTGAAAGAAGGATTGCCATTGCCTGATTTAGTTCTAATAGATGGCGGTAAAGGACAGATGGAAGTAGCGCGAGAAGTGTTAGAGGATGAGCTTGGTCTTGTTATCCCAATTGCGGGCTTAGCAAAAGATGAAAAGCATAATACATCACAGCTTTTATTTGGAGATCCGCCCGATGTCATTGCATTAAAGCGGACAAGTGACGGGTTTTATTTACTACAGCGTATTCAGGACGAAGTACACCGTTTTGCCATTACATTTTTACGCCAACAGCATGAGAAAAATGCTATTCAATCTGTTCTAGATGGAATTGAAGGTGTTGGTCCAAAGCGCAAGCAACAATTATTGAAGCATTTCGGCTCTGTTAAAAAGATTCGTGAGGCAAGTGAGCTTGCACTTCAAGAAGCGGGAATACCTGCGAACTTAGCGAACAGTATTTACAATTATTTTCAGCAACAGACATTGTCAAAGGATTAGACATATGCTAAGGTTGTCATAGAACAATGAAGTGAAAACACTATCTTGTTCTATTACACCTTATATGAATGTTTATGTGAGCAATGCATAAAAAGGAAGTATTTTCATATAAGAAAAATTAATAATTCACTATTTTAAGTGATGATAGAGGTGCAAGATTCAATAGTAGCACATTGAAGGATGGACAAATCCAGTGACAATGTGTGAAAGGGGAGCTTGCCGAAGTGAAGTATCGTTGTTTCCGATACTTTGCTGGTTTTGCATTTAATAGATGTAAGACTGTCGAATCTTTACGTTTCGGAGAGCTATCACACATGCGCAAGCTTTTTATTGTACATGTTGCAGGCAGCTTTCACGTTATGTGAGTGCTGCCTTTTTGCTGTTCTAGAGACGAATTGATAAAAGGAGAATGATGATAATGGCGAGTATTGTATTGAAATTTGGCGGACCTGCAATCGCTTCAACTGAGCGCATTCGAGAGGTAGCTAAAATAGCTATAGCCAAAAAAGAGCTTGGCTATGAAGTAGTAGTGGTGACTGCAGCAATGGGTCGCACAGCAAAAGACTTAGCAAAGATGGGACGTGATTTATCAGACGATGCTTCTAAACGTGAGATGGATGTACTACTATCGACGACCTCACAATTAGCAAGTGCCCTTTTTGCAATTGCTTTACAAGAGGAAGGCTATGATGCAGTTTCATTGACTGGTTGGCAGGCTGGGGTGCAAACAGATGCGAAACATTTTAATGCACGTATCGACCATATCGATGTGAGCCGTATGAAAGAACATTTGATACAAGGACAAATTGTCGTTGTTGCGGGGGAGCAAGGCATTAATAGTGCGCACAATATAACAACACTTGGTAAGGGTGGCGCAGAAACAACAGCAGTAGCCATTGCAGCCGCATTAGAAGCGGAACGTGTTGACATTTATACAAATGTGGATGGAGTTTATACAGCAGATCCTCGTCATATTGAAAAAGCAAGAAAGTTAAAGGAGATTTCATATGATGAAATGCTTGAACTATCACATTTAGGTTCACATATTTTACATCCACGTGCAGTGGAGCTCGCAAAAAAGTTTCAAATCCCAGTTATTATTCGTTCAAGCGTAGTAGATACAGAAGGTACTTTATTGAAGGAGGAAGTTGAAATGGAGAAAAATTTAATTGTACGTGGTGTTGCTTATGAGTCTGATATCATTCGCCTAACAATCGGTTATGATACATACTCAACTGCATCGTTAGCAGATATGTTTGCTATACTTGCAGACAATCGCATTAATGTTGATATTATTGTGCAAGCTATTATAGAAGGTGTGAGACCATCAGTATCTTTTACAATTTTAAAAGAAGAGTTTGCTGATGCTTTACGTGTACTAGAGGATAGTAAATTGTCACTTGGTTTTAGCTTTGCAGATTTTGAAATTGGCTTAGCGAAAGTTTCAATTATAGGATCAGGCATGGCATCAAATCCTGGCGTTGCTGCACGAATGTTTGACCGTTTACGCCGCGAGGATATTGCAGTAAAAATGGTCAGTACTTCTGAAATTAAAGTTTCTGTTGTTGTACCACAGGACGAAATGATCCGTGCTGCAAACGCATTACATGAGGAGTTTAATTTAGCAGAAGAGATTCCCGTAAACTAAAAGGTAGAAGTCAACATCCTTAAATGATTTTATATGCATAACATTAGCTTTCTATATAAATAAAGTTGGGTACTGGTGATTTGCGCTACGGGCGTACGCTTTCCGCGGGCACATACGTAAGCCGTAACCCTCGCTAACGCGCGGTTTGTTACGTCTTACGTTCTGTGCAAGAGTCATCCGTCCTTCGCTCCAATTCACTAAACGAAGCGGTAGGAATATTCCAATTGATTACTAAAAAAGGATAAAAAAATGACAAAAGGCATCAAGAGTTACTTCATGTTGCCTTTTGTCGATACTCAGAAAGGATTGCTTTTCTAACAAAATCGCAATGCTTTACTAGCTTATCCATTTTGAATTGTATTCATAATACGCTCTTTAACATCCCATTTAACTGTAAACATGACGAACTGGTGCTTTTCGCGCTTCTCATCATAACATTCCGTTAAGTATCCTTTTGCTTGTTGGATTTGTTCAGCAATAAACCCTGCTTCTAGTCTGAAGCTTCGATTATGAATTTGCAAAAGTGTTGGTTCATTTGTTAAATGGAAAATGCGTCCATCTTTAGACTCCTTTGTCAATTCAAGAGTACCCCAGCACGCATCCGCGAAAAATGCGATAAGTTCTTCTTGACTTTTACAAGGGAACTTCCGTGCAAGCTCCTTTCCAGCCCAATAAAGTACGTCATCTTCATGTTTACCGAGTATAGAAGATAGTATATGATCACGGATTAATTCATATCCAAATGGTGAGATTGTATTAGATGGATTATTTAACATTGAAATCCTTCTTTCTTAGAATTTTCTTATAATTTAGCGTCAATAAAGTAAAGGTAGAATTTTCGAGAAGAAACGACACGTTATGTACTAGATTGCTTCTATAATAAGGGCTATTAAAAACTCTATGTTACCTTGACGCTCGTAGCACTTGAGAGTACAATAAACATGTCATAATATTGTACCATGATGAAATACACAGTCAATGGAGTATCATTTACAAAATGGTGACTTCTTTTGTTGTGCTATTTTAAGTACTAAGGGGGGTAACAGTCTTGTCGAAAGATCGAGAGTTTTTATGGCGTCGCTTACATTCTCTACTAGGTATCATTCCAGTAGGTCTGTTTTTAACGATGCACCTATTCATTAACTTTACAGCAACAGGCGGAGCAGAAAGTTACAATGATGCTACCGCAGTAATGGAAAAGATTCCATTTCTTATCCTAGTAGAGTGGATTGTCATCTACATTCCATTAATGTTCCACGCATTTTATGGTGTGTACATCGCATTCACTGCTACACCAAATACAGGGCGTTTTAGCACATACCGTAACTGGATGTTCTCATTACAACGCTTCACTGGTGTATTTTTAGTAATTTTCATTGCATGGCATATTTTCCAAACTCGTATTCAAAAAGCGCTTGGTACACACGTTGATTACGACATGATGGCAAATATCGTAAGTAATCCATTTATGCTTGGATTCTATATTGTTGGTATTATATCAGCAACTTTCCACTTATCAAATGGCTTATGGGCATTCCTAGTAAGCTGGGGTATCACACAATCTCCTCAGTCTCAAAAGATTGCTACTTATGTAACAAACGTTCTTTTCGTAATTCTAAGTGTAGTTGGTGTGGCTGCTATTTTAGCTTTCGTATAATTTAATAAAAGCTACTATAGAAGTGCATGCAATCTTTGCAATTTTTTAAGAGGAGTGAGAAATAATCATGGCGAAAAGCAAAATAATTGTTGTTGGCGGCGGTTTAGCTGGTCTGATGGCAACGATTAAAGCAGCTGAAGTTGGTACTGAAATTGATTTATTCTCATTAGTTCCTGTAAAACGCTCACACTCTGTATGTGCGCAAGGCGGAATTAATGGTGCCGTAAATACAAAAGGTGAAGGGGATTCTCCTTGGATTCACTTTGATGATACAGTATATGGTGGGGACTTCTTAGCGAACCAACCACCTGTTAAAGGTATGTGTGATGCAGCCCCTGGTATTATTCACTTAATGGACCGTATGGGTGTAATGTTCAACCGTACGCCAGAAGGTTTATTAGACTTCCGTCGTTTCGGTGGTACGTTAATGCACCGTACAGCATTCTCAGGTGCAACAACTGGTCAGCAATTACTATACGCGTTGGACGAGCAAGTTCGTTCTCACGAAGTAGCTGGATTAGTTAACAAATATGAGCACTGGGAATTCCTTGGTGTAATTATCGATGATGACGGCGTTTGCCGCGGTATCGTAGCACAAAATATGCGTACAGAAGAAATTAAATCATTCCGTGCAGACGCTGTTATTATGGCGACTGGTGGCCCTGGTATTATTTTCGGTAAAACAACAAACTCTGTTATTAACACAGGTTCTGCTGCTTCTATCGTATACCAACAAGGTGCTTCATACGCGAATGGTGAGTTCATTCAAATTCACCCAACAGCGATTCCTGGAGATGACAAAAACCGTCTAATGTCAGAATCTGCTCGTGGTGAAGGTGGTCGTATTTGGACATATAAAGACGGTAAACCTTGGTACTTCTTAGAAGAAAAATACCCTGCATACGGTAACTTAGTACCACGTGATATTGCAACACGTGAAATTTTTGACGTTTGTGTAAACCAAAAGCTTGGTATCAACGGCGAAAACATGGTATACCTAGATCTTTCTCATAAAGATCCACACGAATTAGATGTTAAACTTGGTGGTATCATTGAAATCTACGAAAAATTCGTAGGTGATGACCCACGTAAATTACCAATGAAAATTTTCCCAGCAGTTCACTATTCTATGGGTGGATTATGGGTTGACTACAACCAAATGACTGAAATTCCTGGTCTATTTGCAGCAGGTGAATGTGATTATTCTCAACATGGTGCAAACCGTCTAGGTGCAAACTCATTATTATCTGCTATTTATGGTGGTATGGTTGCAGGTCCAAATGCAGTTGATTACGTTAAACATCTTAAAAAGCATGCTGAAGATTTATCTCAAGATATTTTCGAAGCACGTGTTAAAGAAGAGCAAGCTAAGTGGGATGCTATCATGAAAATGGACGGCACAGAAAACGCTTACCTTCTTCATAAAGAGCTTGGTGAGTTAATGACAGCTACAATGACAGTTGTACGCTTTAACGACCAACTTGAAGAAACATATAAAAAACTTGGGGAATTCCAAAAACGTTGGGAAAACATCAATATCAACGATACACAAAAATGGAGTAACCAAGGTGCTCACTTTACTCGTCAGTTGAAAAACATGCTTTACTTAGCGAAAGTAATGACAAAAGGTGCTTTACTTCGTAACGAATCTCGTGGTGCGCACTATAAACCAGACTTCCCGCAACGTGATGATGAAAACTTCTTAAAAACAACTATGGCGAAATTCGACCCAGCTACGGGCGAGCCAGTTATCACATATCAAGAAGTAGACGTTTCATTAATCCCACCACGTAAACGTGACTACTCTGCGAAAGGAGACTAAGAATTATGGAAATCGCAGCTAATACTGGAAGAAAAGTAAAAGTTGAAATTTTACGTCAAGATACACAAGGTGGCCAAGGCTACTGGCAGAAATTCGAAGTTCCTTACCGTCATGGTATGAACGTTATTTCTGTGTTAATGGAGATTCAAAAAAATCCAGTGACAGAAACTGGTGAAAAAACAACACCAGTTTCTTGGGACATGAACTGTCTTGAAGAAGTTTGTGGAGCATGTTCAATGGTAATCAATGGCCGTCCACGTCAATCATGTTCAACACTGATTGATCAATTGACTGAACCAGTTCGCCTTGAGCCAATGAAAACTTTCCCGGTTGTACGTGACTTACAAGTAGACCGTGATCGTATGTTCAACGCACTGAAAAAAGTAAAAGCATGGGTACCAATCGATGGTACTTATGATTTAGGTGAAGGTCCTCGTTTGCCAGAAGGTAAACGTCAATGGGCTTATGAATTGTCTAAATGTATGACTTGTGGTGTATGTATGGAAGCGTGTCCAAACGTGTCTGAAAAAGCTTCATTCATTGGGCCAGCACCATTATCACAAGTACGTCTATTTAACACACACCCAACAGGTGCAATGATTAAGGACGAACGTTTAAATGCAATTATGGGTGACGGCGGTCTTGCTAACTGCGGTAACTCTCAAAACTGTGTAGCTGCTTGTCCTAAAGGGATTCCTTTAACAACATCTATCGCATCTTTAAACCGTGCAACAACAGTGCAAATGTTCCGTAACTTCTTCGGTTCTGACCATTACGTTGACTAATTGTACAATGCAAATCCCTTACACAATTGTGTAAGGGATTTTTTTATAGACTGTTAGTTAAAAGAAAATAGGTGATTCGGGAATAAAACACTAAAATTTCTGATTTTTCTATCATAATATAGCAATTTCCTTTATAATGAATTTATATTCATTTTTAAACTATTAAAATACGGCTAAATAAACAACAGTTTCGTAAAACATAAGCTGGATACAGAACGAAGGGGGAAGTTAAATATGAAAGCAAGTTATATTGGGGATTTTGAGAAATGGGCAAATGATTTTTCATTTTATATTGAAGTACGTGTTCGTTTTTCAGAAACGGATATGTATGGCCATATGAATAATACAGTTAGTTTTACATATTTTGAACAGGCTAGGATTGATTATTTTAATCATCTGGGCATATTAATGCCTTCTGCAATTGATGACAATGTAAATGGGATTCCAATCGTAGCGGATTTACAATGTGATTATAGAAAGCAAGTTTTCTTCGATGATGTCATTCGCGTGTATACGAAAGTAGCTAAAGTAGGGAATTCATCAATGGATATTCATTACTTAGCAAAAAATCAAAAGGATGAAGTATGCTTTACAGGACGTGGTACCGTTGTACAAATGGACCCTCGAACAGGTAAAAGTGTGCCAATAACAGAAGAAGAAAAGGCACATTTAGCGGCATTAGCTATTATTTAGCTTGCATCAGCAAAAGTCACTTCTATAAGTGAGGATAAAGCTAAATGCGTAGACGTCACAAATTTAAAGAGGAACTTTTCGAGCAGGTTCAAAAGAGCTGGACGTAAATACGCAAAGGTAATTGATTCATCTTTTATTTGTAAATTGCGCTATTATAGAAGAACTTCCGATTTTTTTGTGGAAACTACGTATATTAATGAAAATAGCCGTCACCGCTCAACACTCCTTAACATAAGTTACAATACGTGCGGGGGAGGAGGGTGTGACTGAAAATGAATGGCTCTCATCATCGTTCTCTATTAACAAACCGAGAACGTGAAATATTTGCGCTTTTATTAGCTGAAAAAACAACGAGGGATATTGCAGGGCAACTTGGTATTAGTGAAAAAACAGTGCGAAATCACATTTCCAATACAATTCAAAAGCTGGGTGTAACAAATCGATCTCAAGCGTTGATTGAGCTGTTACGCTTAGAAGAATTTAAATTAGACTAATGGACTCTTGCTATTTCGTAAAAAAAACGACAAAATAGAACTATTCAACGTATTTTTAGGAGTGGAATAGTTATATGTCGGATGAAGTAACAAAGCACTCACCTGAAACCGTTGCAACGGTTGAAAAGGAACTACGCTATATAGCGGCCATTGTGAAGCAAAAAGGAAGAGAAATTGTTTCACAATATGCGATTACGCCGCCACAATTTGTTGCATTGCAGTGGTTAGAAGAGCTTGGTGATATTACAATTGGCGATTTATCAAACCGTTTATACTTAGCTTTTAGTACGACAACAGATTTAGTGGACCGAATGGAGAAAAATGAATTAGTCAAGCGAATGCGTGATGAAAATGACCGTCGTGTCGTTGTCGTTCATCTTCTCGAAAAAGGCGAACGTATTATTCAAGAGGTTATAGAAAAAAGACAGCAATATTTGCAGGAAATGCTTGTTGGATTTAACGAACAAGAAGTCGCGCAATTATCAAGCTATTTACAAAAACTACATGTACACATGAAACAGGATTGAGGCGGAAAGTATGAATGCCCCGATAGGCGTTATTGATTCAGGAGTAGGCGGTTTAACCGTAGCAAAGGAAATAATAAAACGTTTACCGAATGAAACGATTTATTATATCGGTGACACTGCAAGATGTCCCTATGGTCCACGAACTCGTCAGGAAGTACGAAATTTTACTTGGCAAATGGCAAAAGCGCTAGAGAAAATGAATATCAAGATGCTAGTCATTGCTTGTAATACAGCGACTGCAGTAGCACTCGAAAGTTTACAACGTAATATGCCTTTTCCGGTATTAGGCGTTATTAATGCTGGCGCACGTGCAGCTGTAAAGAAAACGAAGCGACATGAAGTCGTTGTGCTTGCAACAGAAGGAACAATTAAAAGTGGGGCATATGAAGAAGCATTATTATCTCTGAATACGTCTACCCACATTATTCCATTGGCTTGTCCAACATTCGTACCACTAGTAGAAAGTGGCGAATATAAAGGTGAATTTGCAAACAATTTAATTGCTGATGGCTTAAAACCGTTAAAAAACGAACAATTTGATACGGTCATTTTAGGATGTACACATTATCCTATTTTGCAAAAACAAATTGAAGCTGTTGTCGGAGAAGATGTATTCGTGCTATCTTCTGCGGAAGAAACAGCAAAGGATGTTGAGGAAATGCTTGCGTATAATGGCACTTTAGCAAATTCAAATGCTAAGCCCGCACATAAATTTTTTGCAACGGGTTCTGTTCCAATTTTCCGTTCGATTGCAGAAAGTTGGCTAGAGCAAGGTACGCTTGACATAAACCGTATTACATTAAAATAAAAATCAGCTTAGCTTAATAGCTAGGCTGATTTTTTTATTTCGTAATAATGTATGGAGCTAAATGTTTTACATAAATAAATAGATTGCAACGAACATCGCTGCACTGCCAGCCATTACAAAAACATGCCAAATTGCATGGTTGTACTTAATGTTTTTGTTCTTATAAAAATAAGTGCCTGCAGTATAAAAAACACCACCGATTAAAAGCGTCATAAAGCCTTTGAATGAGATGTAGGCAACTAATGGCTTATAGGCGAAGACAATGAGCCATCCCATGCCAATATAGACGATTAATGATATTTTTTTGAAGCGATATACGAAAAATTGTTTTAAAATAATGCCGATAAAGGCAAGCACCCATTCAATAATAAAAATGCTTAATCCAAGCTTTCCACCAACCGCAATTAATGCAATCGGTGTATAAGTTCCAGCGATTAATAAGAAAATGGAGCTATGATCTAGTTTTTTTAAAAGCACCTTATTTGTCGGCAGTGAGTGATACAAGGTGGATGCTATGTATAAACAAAACATCGATAAACCAAAAATAATGTAACTAATAAGCTCGGTGCTTGTACCAGTTGTTAAAGCTTTATGCACTAAGAGAAGGGTAGCAGGAACTGTCAAAAATGCACCTATTCCATGTGTTAGCGCATTCCAAAATTCTTCCTTTATGGTATAACTACTATGCCCAATTGTTGGTTGAGACATGACCATCACCTCTTTCTTTATTATATTACTATAACATAAGGAGATTTTTCATTGTAGATGAAAATGTAATGCAATTTATATGATAAATATCATATATTGGGCGTAGTAAATCGTCGCACCAATGTAAAATATGATAAAATAAGGGCGCGAAAGATTTTAGGAGGCACGATTAATTATGACAAGATTTGATGGTAGAAATGCAGATGCATTGCGTCCTGTAAAAATGGATAGCGATTATTTATTACATCCAGAAGGCTCAGTATTGATCC
Source organism: Lysinibacillus sp. NPDC097162 (assembly GCF_044762185.1). Classification (NCBI taxonomy): domain Bacteria; kingdom Bacillati; phylum Bacillota; class Bacilli; order Caryophanales; family Bacillaceae; genus Lysinibacillus; species Lysinibacillus sp. NPDC097162. Next base: position 282,734 of record NZ_JBIWDT010000003.1, read on the forward strand.
AAGTTGGAAATACGAAAGTAATTTGTACGGCAACAGTTGAAGATAAAGTACCAGGTTTTTTACGCGGCCAAGGTAAAGGATGGATTACAGCTGAGTATTCCATGCTACCACGTGCCACAGCACAACGTACACCACGTGAATCGTCACGCGGAAAAGTAAACGGACGTACAATGGAAATCCAACGTCTTATTGGGCGTGCATTGCGTGCTATCGTCGATTTAGAGGCTTTGGGTGAACGAACGGTATGGATTGACTGTGATGTGATTCAAGCGGATGGTGGGACACGTACTGCGTCAATTACAGGTGCATTTGTAGCGATGACACAGGCGATTGCTAAGCTTGCTGAAGAAAAACAACTAGAAAAATTCCCAATTACAGATTTCTTAGCTGCTACTAGTGTAGGCATTGTTGAAGAGCAAGGTGCAATTTTAGACTTAAACTATGTCGAAGATGTTGATGCAGCTGTAGATATGAACATCGTCATGACTGGTGCTGGCCGTTTTGTAGAACTACAGGGTACAGGGGAAGAAGCAACATTTTCAAGAGAAGAATTAAATGAATTGCTAGCATTAGGTGAAAAAGGAATCCAAGAATTAATTGAACTACAAAAACAAGCGCTTGGAGATCTGGCTCATAAAGTAGGAGGAAACTGCTAATATGAAACAAGTTGTAATTGCTACAAAAAATAAAGGCAAAGCCAAAGATTTTGAAGCGTTATTTGCGCCCCTTGGCTATGAAGTGGTGACGATGTTTGATGTCGCACCAAATATGGAAATAGAGGAAACAGGCACTACATTTGAAGAAAATGCTGTGTTAAAGGCAGAAGCTTTGGCGAAAGAGCTTGCTACTATTGTTATTGCAGATGATAGTGGGCTAGCTGTGGATGCGTTAAATGGTGAACCAGGTGTTTATTCGGCACGTTATGCTGGAGATCATGATGACGAGGCGAATATGGTGAAGCTATTGCAAAATTTACAAGACGTTGAAGATGATAAGCGGACAGCTCGATTTTGTTGCTGTATTGCCATTGCAGGTCCAGATTTTGAAACGACAACTGTTTTCGGCACTTGTGAAGGTGTAATTGCACGTGAAAAACGTGGTACAAATGGCTTTGGATATGATCCAGTCTTTTTTGTACCAAGCTTAAATCGTATGATGGCTGAGTTATCGCCAGAAGAAAAAGGTACTATTTCTCACCGTGGAAATGCCATTCGCAAGCTAAAGGATCAATTGCCAAATCTTATTAAGTAAGAGGTGATTTCTATGCAAATATTAGTCATGAGTGATACACATGGAGATAGCGCTGTTATTGATAAAGTACGTAGCTTTTATCCAAATGTAGAAACTTTGATTCATTGTGGCGATAGTGAGCTTCCCTTCTCCCATGAAGCACTCAACGATATGAAGAAAGTTCGAGGGAATTGTGATATCGATAAAGCATTTCCAGATGAAGTCATTATCGAAGTGGAAGATGTTACTCTTTTTGTGACACATGGTCATTTATTTAATGTGAAAACATCTATTTTGTCATTGTCGTATCGTGCAAAGGAGGTCGATGCACAAATCGCCTGCTTCGGCCACTCGCATGTATTAGGTGCTGAAATGATTGATGATGTCCTATTTATAAATCCAGGAAGCTTATTAAAGCCAAGAGGTCGCAACGAAAAAAGCTTTGCAGTTATAGATATTCAAGATGATTATTTTAAGGTCAATTTCTTAACAGATGACAATGATTGTATTTCAATGCATAAGTTTGTTCGGAAATAAGTTAAATGGCAAAAACTAATATAAAAACGCTTAAGATTCTGCTAAAAGAGAGTTTAAGCGTTTTTATATTTATGCAAAAAGTGACGCTGGAAATTATGTCCACGAATTAATTGTATTATAGTAGAAAAACTAAATGAAAAGATCAAGGGTGATTAAATGACAAAGACAAACAACATAGGTTGGAATTTCGATAATAGCTACACCCGTCTACCAAGTTCATTCTATAGCCGTCTTCAATTGAATCGTGTACAAGCGCCTAAATTGGTGATTGTTAATGAGGCAGTTGCTAAGTCCCTTGGATTAGATTATCAAGCCCTTCAACGTGAAGACAGTATCGAGATACTTGCAGGTAATGATGTGCCAAGTGGTGCATGTCCGCTTGCACAGGCTTATGCAGGACATCAATTTGGGCATTTTAATATGTTAGGAGACGGTAGAGCACTGCTTCTAGGCGAACAAATCACACCAACAGGGGAGCGCTATGATATTGGGCTTAAAGGGTCAGGGAGAACATCGTATTCTCGAGGGGGTGACGGTCGCGCGGCACTCGGTCCGATGCTCCGCGAATATATTATTAGTGAAGCGATGTATGCACTAGGCATTCCGACTTCTCGTAGTTTAGCGGTGGTGACGACAGGCGAAACGATCATACGTGAAACTGAACTGCCTGGTGCTATTTTGACGCGTGTTGCAAGCAGTCATTTGCGTGTGGGGACATTTCAATATGTGGCACAATGGGGGACGGATGAAGAGCTTCAGCTTTTAGCCGATTATGCGATAGAACGCCATTTCCCAATGATTGATCAGAAGCACCCTAATCGCTATTTGAGCCTCCTTCAGGAAGTTATGGAGAGACAGGCTAAACTCATTGCACAATGGCAACTAGTTGGCTTTATTCACGGTGTTATGAACACTGATAATATGACCATTAGCGGTGAAACAATTGATTATGGTCCTTGTGCTTTCATGGATACGTATAACCCTGCAACAGTTTTTAGCTCAATCGATAGACAAGGTCGCTATGCATATGGAAACCAGCCACCTATTGGAGGGTGGAATATTGCGCGTTTTGCTGAATCATTGCTTCCGCTCATTCATGACAACGAAGAAGAGGCAGTGACATTAGCCCAAGAAGTATTACAACAATATCCTCAGTTGTATTACACCAATTGGTTATCAGGCATGCGAGCGAAATTAGGGATTTTTAATGAAGAAGAGCAAGATGCAACATTGATTGAAGAACTGCTAACATTAATGGAAAAGAATGATGCCGATTTTACGAATACATTCCGTGCTTTAACTTTTAATAAATGTGAGGAAACAGTTCTATTTGATAGTAAAGAATTTAAAAATTGGTATGAGCAGTGGCAAGCAAGACGTGAAAGACAAGAGGAAACAGAAGTGGCCTCACAACAATTAATGCGAAATAGCAATCCAGCAATCATTCCTCGAAACCACAGAGTAGAAGAGGCGTTAGAAGCTGCTGTTACGCACGGTAATTATCAAGTGATGGACAAGCTATTACTTGCTCTGTCACAGCCATACGCCCATTTAGCTAATCAAGAAGAGTATGCCACGCTACCAGCACCAACAAGCTGTCCGTATCAAACGTTCTGTGGCACATAAAACATAGCTTTAAAACGAAGGAATTAATTCCCTTCGTTTTTTTATTGAAGTAAAAGGAAAGCGGTAACAGCACAAAACCTTTAAGCATACGTTATGTATGAATAACAGAAAAGGAGACTGTGCAAAGTGCATCAATATTCTAAAGGTTGGTTTGTAAAGGAGCTACGTGCAAAGGGAATATTAGTACATCCTCAATTAAAGAGCCATCTAGGGCTTTTTAAAGAATCTGAACTACGCAATTTATATTACCGCTATGTTGACAAGCAACCAATCGATACGGAGAAATGATAGGTTGGTTTAAATAAAGGGGAACCACTAGTTTATAGGAAAATAACGAAACACCAGATTGATGGACAAAAGATATTGTCGATGAATCTGGTTTTTTATTGATTCGTTTAATAAAAGCGGTAGCAAAATTGCATTACAATTGCCATTGCAATCATATCCGACATTTCGAGTACCTCTGCTTCGATCTCATCAAAAACTTGCACATCTTCTTGATAGTCTTTTTGAATCATGGTAACAGCTTCTTTTTTCGTTAAAGCTAAATGGCTATAAAACATTTGCTGTACAGCTTCTTTACTCAAATAAGGATTAATCGTACTTAAAAATATAGCGATATCATCGGCATTACGATACCATTCTTTTTCTTTTGCTGCTGCTGTTGTCGCACCGCCTTTATTCGCTGCTGTAACGAGCTGCGCTGCAATAAGTAGATGCTCTTTAATAAGCTCGGCGTACCGATCAGCTATTTGATCTCCATAGAATGGACGAAGACAATTTCCTAAATCCGTTGCATTGCGTAAAAGACGCGTTTGCACAAATGGTAAATCTGGCAAACCAAAGACAATGCTAATAATGGTCATTCTCGTCCAATTGACATGCTCCATCCATAACAGTCGATTCATCGCTAAATAATCAGATTCGGCTTTACTAATGCACTTTCGATTATCGCACTGTGGTTGTAAAAAGTGCCGGATAGGCGCTGTATACTGCTTGTATGGGGCAGTATAGATGGCGCTTAATGAATTGCTATAATATTCATTTGAATACGGAAACAATGCACGTTCACTCCCTCAAGTATACATTCTATTGTAGAATACTCGACAAGATCTTTCGGTGTGCATGAATGCAGAGCGTCCATTATTCTTCATACAACATTTTCTTTGTCATACCCCCATCGACGGTAAGATTAATACCTGTAACAAATCGATTTTCGGGATTTGTTAAATACAGACATGCTTGTGCAATATCTTCTGGCACGCCAACACGTCCTGATAAATGTTGTGCATGATCGATTGAACGTAGCTGTTCATAATCCCCCGTTTCAATCCAACCAGGCGAGATACCTTTGAAGCGGCATATGCTTCCGTATCGGGCTCAGACATAAAAGCCCGTGTAGAGGCTAAAGAAACAATCGAACCACCATTCTCATTCGTCCGCATTATTTTAGCCGCCTCTCGTGAACAGAATAAAACACTCGTTAAATTCGTTTGTAAAATATCATGCCATTGTGCAAACGTAATATCATAAGGAGACAATTGTAGAAACTTTCCAGCATTGTTAATTAAAATTGTAATCGTCCCGTAATGTTGAACCGTTTGCTGCATTAAAGAAATAATATCTTGTTCCTTTGTAACATCTGTCTCTACGAATAATGCCGAATAACCTTGCCCATGCATTTCTTGCTCCAGTTGTTTACCGAGCTCTACATTGACATCTGCAATGACAACCTTCGCACCACTTTTTGCATATGCTAGCACCACACCTTTTCCAATTCCTTGTGCACCACCGGTCACGACAACAACAGCGTTTTCAAACATACTCATTCCTCCAATTTTTACTTTTCATTATTTTAGCAAAAATAGGGCAGTGAACTATATTGAAATGTCATAAAGAAACATCTAGATTCATACAATAAATAGGTATATAATATTTTCAAGGCAAACCTTGCCTTCATAGTAAAAATAATGTTGACATTATGTTATAAACGACATATAATAAATATTGTCTTTCCTAAGAGAAAATTAAATTAGAAATTAGGAACATACATCATGTCTCAGTAGCTCAGCAGGATAGAGCAACGGCCTTCTAAGCCGTCGGTCGGGGGTTCGAATCCCTCCTGGGACGTCTCAAGGTTCAGATAGAACAAGTTTGAACCCACTAAAAAGCGCTTCAAATCCTTTAACATCAAGGGTTTGAGGCGCTTTTCCTTTTTTTGAGAATACGTTAGAAAAGGATAGAAAATGAAAAGTTTCTACACATTTTCTACACAATGAAACCAAAATTAAAGTGAATAATTGTAGGCAGGAAATATAAGAATGTGCACTTTGTCGGTACGTACGACGAATCACTAGCTATTTATACAAGTTGCCTGGGAGTTTTTCGATTAAGGACTTAAATCATTAAAAAGCTTTGGTTGCCGATGGAAGGGTAAATTTGGCAGCTCAGTCATTAGCTTTATTAAGTATTGATAGAAATTACTGTCTTCTGTATTAATAATAACTCTTATTTAATCATTTGCCGCTAAATTTGTATTTGGGAAAATATTTGCTAATAAAACAGGTGAAGCCAATAAATACTGCTTCACCTGTTTGTTTTATTTCTTCTTGTCTTTGTTTTTTGCAGCCTCTGCTTTATGAATAGACCGAACGAAGGAAAAAATTTTCATAAATATTGTTAAATAAATTTATTGATGTAAAATAATTGTAGTTGTATGAGCTGAAAATAATTTTTTTTGCTACTGATCAATAGCATTAGCTATTGATATATCAACATTTATAGAGGGAGGTTTCTATGTTTAATCTTTTTAAATCAAAACAATATGATATTGATGCATTTTATCGGAAAGTTGAAGAAAAATCATGGGGAAATATAGATCAAGCTGAGTTTGTCGAAGTATCTAGAGCTATGAATAATATTTTTAATGGTGGTGACGCCATTCTTGAGAAATTAAGTAAAAAAGATTTAATCCAAAAATTAGATGTTATATCACGTGCCATGACACATTGTAAAATTGATAAAAATAATAAACATTACATATATTCCAATATTTATAAAGCTAAAGAAGGTATCGATTCTATATCAAGGAAACAATTATTTAAAGAAGCCGGGATGATTATACAGGATGAGATTAGTGTTCAGAGTACCTATATCAATTTTAGATTCGGTTTTATCGGGGAAAACCCCTTTATTTTAATGAAGCATTCATATGGAACGAATAGTATTATGAATTTGACAGAAGCTGTGTTAACTATTATAGAAAGGGATTATATAAAATATTATGGATTTAATTTAGTTGAAGATGTAAAAAATCTTTATTTTATGGATGTTTCTTTTACAAATTCAAAAGGTCCTTGTGAAAGGGTACGAGTTGCAAAAGGCATTGAAAACCCTAGTTGGGAATCAATAGAAGTCTTAAAGTTTGAAAAAATGTGGGATGCATTAACACCTACTTTGGCAGATGAACTTGTATTTTTTTCTCCTAATCAATCATTAACAGGTTATTTATATGTAAAAGAAATTTTCAATCAAGCTAAACGAAAGATTCAAATTATTGATCCTTATTTTGATAATATAGTATATCAATTGCTGAATGACATTAATAGTGAACTGCAAATTCAAATGCTTACAGAAAATATCTTTGGAGATGCAAGTGTAGTTTATAACAAAATGAAAAAAGAGCGCGGAAAAGTTGAGATAAAAATCTCAAAGAAGAATCATGATAGGTTCGTGATTATTGATGAAAATAAAGTATTTCTCTTAGGGGGTTCTATTAATTCAATTGGGGATAAAGCATCTATGATAATACCGATTGAAGCAAGTAAAATAAAGGAACAGATTAAGCAACACTTCAAGAATCAGTGGAATGATGCAATAGAGTTAAAATAAATGGTTAATCTGAAACAATAGGGCAAATCAAAAGTGCTTTTGTTGGGATACCCGTCTTGATTCGTCTCAGCGTTTTTTCATTGAAATGTAGTTCATTATTAATACACTATTTCTTCGGAGATATTAATTGTTTTCTGGGAATCCTGATCCTGTAGTTCTTTTAAAACATGCATATAGGGGATGAAGTAATATCAATAGTGGTATGGCCAAATAATTGGGTATACTATTGCGATTCAATAGGGAATTGGGAATGAAATATTTGACCTCTTTGTAGAAAAAAATAATATATAATTCTATATAGAAGTTAAAGATTATAAAAGACCCCCCTAGCAGAACAACAAACCAAGAAATGATTGGAATATTTAAACATATTAATAATGGTTTTAATGTACTGATTTGTGATGAAATACAGATTCCAATCGATTTACAAAATTCCTTAAAAACTAAAGGTAAATATTGGTATAAAAGCGTGGGTGAATTACTGCTTTCAGGAATAGGTATTATGAGAAAATATATATTATACCCCGCTAATAATTTTTTACATAACTAATCTTCAACACTCGGGCGCTATCCTTGTTAAAGGATGACGCTCTTTTACGTATAAGTGTCATTTAGTTGGAGTATTTCTTATTATGTTAAAGAAAAAGTCACTTTAAAGAAGTAAGTAATTCGAAGAAATTTTTCAATTAAGGAAACTACAACAAGTTAATATATGATGAGAATATATTATAAAAGATTCAAATTATTATTGGAATAACAAAGAAATAGCTATATAGTCTTATTAAAGAAATAGTAATTAAAAAAGTGTTTGGGGGAGAAATAGATGGAGCTGATTTATGCATGGATAGAGAAATTTAGAAACTATAAAGATGCAGAATTACATTTTAGTGAAAAATTTATAATAAGATTCGATAAATCTAATAAAAGTATTAAAATAACACCAAAAACTCATATCACAATTTATCCGGAGTATATAACCAATATTAATGCTATAGTAGGCAAAAATGGCGTGGGTAAAACAAATTTGTTAGATGTATTAGGATTAAGAGCAAACGATAGGAATAAAAATAACGCTGAATTTGAAGTGAAATATAAAAAAAAGAAGGGCCCCTACCGAATACCAGGTGATGTTGAAGCTGAAATTAAACATTCAATTTATTTTTTCATCTACTATATGGGCAAAGATGATAATGATCAAGATTTATTTTGTTTTGAGGGTAATGATATTGAGAGTTTTCAAAGCATTATAAAATTTGAAGCAGGATTAGATATTAATTATTGGAAAAGTAAATATTGGTTTGCATTATTATGCAATTATAAAGAGGGAATGTTAATACATAGATATGATTTAAATGTTAGTTTAGGGGAAGATAGAACAGGTGTTGTAGGAAATTATGGATATTATAAAAGTGAGCAGGATAAACTTGTCATTATATCACTTCGTGAAAATCTCAATGATAAATATTATGATTATAATTCTACTAAACCAAAAGATGATTACAAAATTTCTGTACCAAGAAGAAATGCATACTTTCAATCAAAATTATTAGCTATGAAGGTACAAATGCTATATAAACATTTGAAAAATCCTAAAAGGCTTATGTTTCAAAATGATAAATATACCCTGAAAATCCGTTATAATAGTTTTTTTTTAACTGATGGTATCGATGATGAAAATAAACTGGTGTTGCAAATTTCATATAATCAACTTAATGGGAGAGACAAGGAAGTATGTAAAATTCTCGAATCCTTTGTACAGTACTTTTTTAATGCTATTAGCAAGGTTGAAAATAGTGGTATAAAGGTTAACAAAGAAGAACTTTTCTCTGAAATTAATGTAAAAAGAAAATCTCTGAAAGGATATAAGGATTATTATTTTAATATTATAAAGAAAATATCTGATAGTTACATTAAAGATGAGGACGGCACTCAGCATGTTTTAAAATGCTACATGTCTTTAGCTGACGAATTGTCTAGTAACAATAGTTTTAAATTTCAAAAGAATTATATAAGTATAGATATAACAAAACAAGTAAGTATAGAAAAAATTTTACGGGTAATTGACGTAACTGTTGATGAAAATGCAAAGAGTGAATTTAATGAAATGTTTACAGCGTTTGGTGGTTTCTTTGATTATTCAATTGATAATCTAAGTGATGGTGAAACTGCATATTTAGGATTTTTTGCTTCACTTTATGAGCAGGTTTCTCTACTTACACCAGATAAAGAAAAATATATTATTTTATTAGATGAACCAGAGTCAAGAATGCATCCTGAACTAACAAGAAATTTTATAAATGAGTTGGTACTCTTTTTAAAGGATTTATGTGAGAATAAAAAGAAATTTCAAGTTATTATTTCAACGCATTCACCATTTATTTTATCTGACATCCAATCTAATAGTATTCTTTATTTAGAAAAGGATAGTACTGGTTATTGTAAGCCTGTAAAAGGATTTACTAATACTTTCGGGGCCAATATCCATACTCTTTTAAAAGATGGATTCTTTATGTCTTCTACAATGGGAGAGTTTGCAACAAGTAAAATAAAAAAAGTTATTTCATCAATTAATGATAGCGAAAAAGGAGATGTGACTGAGGAAGAAAAAAATGAATGGTTATATATCATTCATTCTATCGGTGAGCCATTGATACAAAACAGAATTATGAAAATGTTTAATGACAAATTTCTATTAAACTATACTGATTTATATAATGAAAATTTAAAACTAAAAGGGAAGTTAAAAAAATATGAAGAACCCAGAATGATTTCAGACACAATTGAAGTTTTAATGAAACAAATCGAAAAACTACAAATTAATGTAAATGAATCAGAGGCAAAACAAAATGATAAAGATTGAAATTGATGACGATATTAGGGAATTAATTCTAACAGAACATTTTAAAGATAATGAAAAAAGTATAAAATCAGTTATTGAAGAAGTAAAAGGAATATCAATATATAAAAATTTACAAGATTACTTTTTTGACGAATCTGGAAACATCGATGATAAGAAAATTAGAAAGTTAATAATAGGAAACAAAAGTGATTTAATTGAAATCATTAAAGCTATCGGTGAAATCCCTTTAGAAAAAAAGAAGCGATTTGATAAGTTATATACAAATTTCACCAATAGAATTTGGTCAAAATCACTGCTGGAAAAATTAGATGTTAGAATTTGTCCATACTGTAACAGGCAGTATACATTTACTTTAGCAAATGAAGGAATTCGACCTCAATTTGACCATTTTTTTCCAAAGAGTCGTTTTTCTTATTTGTCGGTTTCTTTATATAATTTAATACCTAGTTGCAGTATTTGTAATTCTAAAAAGCATGATTTAAATACTTACGAGTATGATTTCTATTATCCTTATGAGGATGAGTTCGGGAATGATGTAGTTTTTCAAACAAGTCCTATCAATAATGATTTTTTATACTGGACAGGGGCTAGTAACAGTTTTGATATAGGAGTAATATGTAAAGATGAAAAGCAAAAATGTAAAGTTAAAAATATAAATCAATACTTGAAAATTGAGTTATTATATAGAGAGCATAAAGATTATGTTAGGAATATAATTCGGAATGCAGTAGTATATAATGATAGCAGAATTGATGAATTGTTAGAGCAGTTTCCTGATTTGTTTCATTCAAAAAGTGATGTAATTAATTCAATATTTATGAGTAATATTGATAAGGTAAGTTGGGATAAGCGGCCATTATCGAAGTTAACACATGATATATATGAAGAGTTTAAATTATTTTCTATTAAATAATTTTATATATATGTATTTTATATATGTATAATATTTAAAAAATAAAAATCAAATCTTTGCTGATTCAAGTTATGGTCCTTCTTTTAATAAGGTTTAAGTAGTACAAATAACCACGTTAAACTTCAAAATAATTTTAGTAAAGATCTTTAATAATCGGACGTTATTGTGAAATATGCCGTTCCACTTCAATAATTCCTTCATTAGTCGAACATTATTCTATATTATGGAAATAATAATACCAGAGTCTATTCTATGTATTAAGTAGAATAACTCTGGTTTTCTGTTGAATTGAATAATCTGATCTTTTATTCATCATTTAACTATGTTCTCATAAGACCTTCCATAAAAATATGTGATAGTCTCCTGTAGACTCTTTATAAAACGATATTTCTACACAAGAAGAAGATGTTCAAAGATGTTACTAGTCTGTTCAGAGTCACGTTCTCGCAACTCTTTTAATACGTGTGCATACGTAGATGTTGTAATGTCGATGTTAGAGTGTCCTAGACGTTCTGATACGTATAAAATCGAAATACCTTTGTAAAGTAGGATACTTGAGTGCGTGTGCCTTAGTCCGTGGACGGTAATGAGAGGTTTAATATTTAACCGCTTTAGAATGGAGCGAAGGGTATCATTTAGTCTGTCATTTGTAACAACAGATATATCAGAAGATGGTTCAAAGAAAACTAAGTTATGCTCATTCGCTGGATTGTTCTTCACGGTAATTAAATGCTTTTCTAATGCATTCATTGTTAGTTTATCAATACTAATTGTCCGCTCTGATTTTTCTGTTTTTAAAGGCCCAAAACCACCGCCTTCTTTATACTGCCATTGACGATGTACCTTAATCCGATTGTTTTTAAAGTCTAAGTCATTAATACATAACCCAATTAACTCTCCGTATCGTAGCCCTGTAGATAGAGCTAAAATTAGCATAATATTTTCAATCCCTTGGGCAATATTCTTGTGTAAATCTTGTAGTAACAATTGGCTGCTTGTATAATCAAGAAACTTTTCATAACTTTTTTTCCCGGATGAACCTGAAACAGTGACATTTCGGGTAAAATCATTTTTTATTAATTCTTCATCAATTGCTTCCTTCAAACAGGTGCGGATGTAGCCATTCAGCTTCCGGTTAGTATCCTTTGCATTTGTTTCCCCTAAGTCATTTAGGAAACTTTGATAATCCCGCTTTGTGATTTTTTGAAGCGGCGTTTCTTTAAAATGAGTAAGGATTTTATTGTACGTAGCTTGATATGAATTTAATGTAATAGCTCCAACATCCTTCTTATAAGTCTGATACCATTCTAAGAAATATTGAGCTAAGGCTATATCCTTTTTGATACCAGAAATCCCTTGAGCTAAATTAGCTTCAACTTGTGCTGCTGCTACAGAAGCCTCTTTCTTAGTGCGAAATCCTCCTTTTCGAATTGGTTTATATTTTCCTTCGATTGTTCTACTAACACTGTATTGCCAAGTAGATCCACGTTTTGTGATGCTAGCCATAACCTGCTCCTTTCAATTAAGATGAGGTTATCAGCATTGACTTTATTGAAACTATTCATAACGAAAAATAAAAATTTCTCTAGTTACCGAAAATATCATTGAAATTTTCATCGAGAAACGTTGCCATTTGTAACGCATGCATGCTCCAAGGTTCACCTTTTTTTTGAGGATAATAAACAAAACCTCCAGAGTTAATATCCAATAGAGATTTGAAACGAGGGTTATATAAGACATTTTGTTTAATCCAGTCTTTTTTACGCCCCATACGATTTTCTAAATCCACCATCGACCAATATACACCTAGTAGGTCCGCTTTTTTTAATGCTTCAAATTCCAATTTTTCTATTATTACCTGTGATTCAGGTATAGAGATTGATAGGTGGATACTTAGTTTTTGTTGCAATTAATATTCTCCTTTCTGTTTGAAGTAGGGAGGTAACCAATATGGTTCGAAGAGTCTTCTAATAATGGATATTTTAGAGAATATATTTGCTGTAATTCTGACACCATAGGGTAATTGTATAAATACGTTTTTGTTTAAATATAACGATGGTCCACTATCTATCCATGGCATATTTTTTATATGAAATATGCCTAATATGAGCAACATTAGGTTCAATACACTTTGCACTTATTATCTTCGTTAAATAAGTATTTTTCTGCAACTCATTTTTCGAATTGGATTCCATCTCCCATTGTTTTAATATTTCTAATGCATTCTTACGTTGCTTTTCAAATTGTAAATGCTGATTGATACACAAAATTAACCCTCCTAAGAATTTTCACTCTTAAGAGGGTTTCTAATTTTATTTTATATTTTACACTTGGCCAATTTATTGGCCAAAGATTAAAAATTGACATTTCGTTAAAATAGAAATCAATTCAAACGTAGTAGCTGAATTGGAAGTCAGTACAGATTAAATTATACCCTTACCATGTCGAAATCATCTGGCGAAAATATGCTTCGACTTGTAACATGCAATCTTCTAAATTGTCTCTTTCTTGACCAGTACTGAATTCCGCCAACAAATTTGTATAGTATTAGGGAAAAGCATAAATTTCAATAGAAAAATGTTGACCAGCAACTGTAGTATTTTAAAAAATGCTTTGCGTAGTTTCAATGCTTATCCTTTTCAAATCTTTTCCACCACTAGCCCCATTAATATACTTCTATTTGTAAATATAGGATAATACTGTTGGAATATTTGATATAATACTACTAAAAAAGGTAGGAGGAGTTAGAATGGATTTTAGAATAGCAGATTTGAATTTCGGAAAAGTAAATTGTGTTGATGGCGGTAAATTAACGATTAAAGCTGAATCATTAAGGAACGCCTATTGTGATACAACATTGAATGTTGAAGTTGGTGCATTTATAAATTGTGGTGGATTTCATGGAGATACAATATGTACGATAACTAGAGTTTTAATAGAAGAAATCGAACGCAGAGAAAGTGTGATAGAAAATAAAATAGTAGAAGTAGCAATAGTAGGAAGTATAAATTCTCAACAAGAATTTACAAGAGGTGTGGATAAACTCCCTTCTATTAGTTGTGACGCCTATCTACTTAATGGGGAACAGGTAAATCATCTATTAGGAATACGTGAAACTGAAGAAGAAAAAAAGTATTTTAAAGTAGGAAAACGTTCAATGACAGGTGCAGGTGATGCATACTTAAATCTTGATAAGTTATTAGGTAGACATACTGCTATTGTTGGAACAACAGGTAGTGGGAAAAGTAGTACAGTTGCTACAATAGTTCAATCCATTCTACAAAGTTACCCATATCCAAGAATTATTTTCTTTGATATACATAATGAATATAAAAATGCTTTTTCAGGGCAATGGAAAGAGAAAGCGAATTGTATTAGCTGGGATAGCTTTTCATTACCATATTGGTTTTTAGATTTAGAAGAATTTATTAGTATTTACTATCCAGAAGCAGGTGGCACTCAAAAGATGTATATAAAAGAAATAATTGAATCATTAAAGAAAAATGCAGTTGATGGTGTCGAAAAAGATAGGATATCAGTTGATAGTCCAATATTCTTTAAGATGGAGGATTTAATTAGGGGGATAGAAGGAAGGCGTGATACTGAAACAACAGCATCTAAAAGAGATCCTTTTGATAAATTATTACTTAAGTTCTTAAACATTCATAATGATTCTCGTTATTCATTTTTAAAGGCTAGTATGGAAGAAGAAATAAGTTTATCTGCATATTTTAAATTCTTATTAGGATTAGATATAGGCAATGAAAAGTATATTTCAGTTTTAGATTTAAGTGGATTACCTGCTGAGGTAAGAACTATATGTGTAGGAGTGTTGACGAGGTTATGTTTTGACTATCGTTATTGGGATATGGATCCAGAACATTTGCCTGTAGCTTTGATTCTAGAAGAAGCACATACTTATATTCCTGAGGAAAATTCTTCAAAGTATTCGCTTTGTTTAGAAAGGGTAGAGAAAGTTGCTAAAGAAGGGCGGAAATATGGATTAAGCCTAATTGTAGTAACCCAAAGACCATCAAGTATTTCATCAACAGTTCTATCTCAATGCGGTACATTTATAACACTTCGATTGACTAATGACTTAGACCAAAATAAAATTAAACGTCTTTTGCCTGATACATTAGGAGATCAAGCAGATATGTTATCAACATTACGAGATGGAGAAGCATTAATAACTGGTGATGCTTTAAGTCTTCCTGGAAAAGTACAATTTGATTTACCTAATCCTCAACCCAAAAGTAATGATGTAAGGTTTCATAAATCATGGAAAGAGGGACCTCCTCCTGGATATAATGTGGAAGAAGTATCTAACTGGTGGATTAAGGGGGAAAGGAATAGAGCTAGTAATGGAGATGAAGACATCCAATGAATATTAAATCGTTAAGTATAAGAGGATGGAGATCTTTTGCTTATGATACTCCTATGGAATTAAATAAATTAAGGAAAATCAATATTTTAATTGGAGCAAACAATTGTGGGAAGTCTAATGTATTTAGATACTTATATAATATTAGAGAAATGATTAAAGAAAAAGGAGACATCCAAGGTGTTGTCTCCAATTATGGTAAATTAAGTTGCGTTGAGTCTTCGTTGGACGAACGAGATACTTGGGCGTGGGAAAAAAATGATATTATTTTTGATGTTGAATTAGAAGATATACAGGAGCATCAATATCTTGATTATAGTCCCACACTACATAAACTAAAAGAAATTAAATTAAGAGCTAATCATAGAGTGAAAGATAATATAAGTTCTTATTCTCTGCTTTTTGATACAGAAAATTTGGTTTTGGAAGAGTTTCAAAAACATAATCCAAAAATAATAAATTTAGAAAGCATGGAATATCAAAATGTAGTAGAAGGTGTTCCTTATGTTTTAGATACAATTGCATATTGGAGTGCTTTTGTGGACAGTTTAGTTTTTATTGACCCAGTAAGACATTATTCACGAAATAAATCTGATTTTATAGAAAGTGATTTTGATGGAAGCGAGATTGTAAGGGATATCATTCAATTAAAAAATACAGAAGACAGAAAATGGAGAGAGTATAAGGCTCTGCTCGAAGCTTGGTTAAGTATAATTTTACAAGAAAAAATACAATTAGATCCAACAGATTCTACTCTTAGATTTTATTTATTTAGAGGACAAAAAGAGATTGCAGCAACTCTTGAAAATTTAGGGACAGGGGTATCTCAGCTTGTCATGTTATTATCATTTTTATATTTAAATCGAGACAAACATTTGAATGTTTTTATAGAAGAACCTGAAAGTAACTTACATCCTGAGGCTGTAATTCAGCTAGTGAAAATTATGGAAATACATTTTCCTAAACATCGTTTTTTTATAACTACACACTCTTCTACTTTAATTGATCAAGTTACAGAAAATTGGAGTATTCATAGAGTTTCAAGATTATCGAGGGGGGCGACTAAAATAGAAAGTTGCGATGAATTTTTGACCCAATACAGTCTGTTAGATGATTTGGGAATAAGACCTTCACAAATGCTACAAAGTAATCTAATAATCTGGGTAGAAGGGCCAAGTGATAGAATATATATTAAGAAATGGTTAAAGGATAAAACGGGTTTTTTAGAAGGTAAGCATTATAGTTTTTTAATGTATGGTGGTGCCAACTTAGCCAATTATGACTTATTAGATAGTGATGAATATATAAATATATTGAAAACAAGTCGATATTCTTATATTGTATGTGATTCTGATAAATCAAATGTGGGGGATTCATTAAAAGAAAGAGTAAAAAGATTACAAGCGCGTATCGAACAACCTACTTTAGGGTCAGAACAGAAAGATATGAGTGAATTTGTGGTTATGGAGGTAACTAATGGGAGAGAAATTGAAAACTTTGTTCCAACAGAATTATTTGAACAAGTGTTATTCAATGAAATATTTTTGAGAAAATATATTATGGAGAACAAGGTAAGAAAGAACTTAAAAGTATCTGATAGGTCTGTTACTTTTGATAACTTTGCTGCATTTGATGAAGCATTCTCACAGAAATATATTTTCGAAGATGATACGGTTTTGTCTACAGAGCAATATAGGAAAATTGCGAATGATTTATCCAACAAAAAAACTAATATTTCTAAGCAAATCGTTGAAGAATGGAAAGAAACTCATTATACAGCTGAATTAAACGATATGATGGGGAGACTAATAAATCATATAATGAAGGCAAATAATATTGAAGTAGAACAGCAAGTAGCAATTCCATTATAACTATTTAAAACCATAACTTTTAATTCGAAAAATTTTAAATGAGACAACTTCATAAATACCTCTTTGATTTAAAAACGGAACAATATATTCTTAAAATAAATAATAATAATCAATTATTCGTTTTCTCTGAAATTAATTATTGACAACTTCAAATAAAAAAACACTGTAAAATTCATTTTAATGAGGGTTTACAGTGTTTTTTCCTTCCGTCTATAAAAGGAAATAAAAAATTATTCGGTTTCGTTCATAATTTTTTTTTTAGAAATTCAATAATTATTTCATGTTCAGGCGCGTTAAAATGCTTATTTCTTACGTAATGTGGGTTAATGTATCCCTTTGTAGTAGTTAAGCTTTCGTGACCTAACATTTGTCTAATGATGTCTAAAGGGGTTTCTTGATCTGCCATTAGCGTAGCAAAAGTATGTCTTAAACCATGTACATTAATAGTAGGCAAGTTTGCTAAGTGTAAATACTTTTTCAATAAAATATCTACATCGCTACGAGTAAATTGCTTTCTGCTATTTTTCATAAATAAATAGTCTGAATCCATTCTGTTACATTTTTTTGTATACTTTTGTATTTCTCTTCCCATACCTGGTCTAAGAAATACAATTCTTTGACGCTTATTTTTAGTTTTTAGTAAAAGAAATGTATCATTTTCGAAATCAATGTCTTTACATTTCAAATTTATAATTTCTGAAATTCTGCATCCTGTTGAAATTAGAATTGTAAAAAGGAGAATGTCTGTTGTTAAATCATTAGAATGGGTAATAATTGAATTGAGGAATTTTAATATATTTCCCCTTGTTAAAACTTTTGTGAATTTCTTTTCTGGTAGATAATCTTTAAGTTGAAATTTTATATTACTCATAGGATTTTCAAAATTATAATTGTTTTCCAGAAATCTAAAAAAACTCATTAAGGCTTTATAATTATCTTTAAGTACACTATAGCTTTTGTTATTTAATAATAAAAAATAGTTATCGATTATAGTACTATCTAATGGTAAATATTTAAGAGGTTGACCAGATGAATCCTTTAATAAAAAAACTTTATCTAAATAGATGTCTTTTGGACAAGTATTCATTTCAACTGATAAATATGAAATGAATTTTTTTAAGTAATAGTTGTAATTTATTATTGTACGTTTAGCTAAACGTACATTGTTGTAATAAATTTCTAGTTCATCTAATACTGATTTCATTTTTTATCCTCACTAATTGTATTTAGTAGAATCTCGAATGGATATGGGAATTTATTGATAATTTCATCCCTTAAATCTTCACCACGTAATTTAGTATAAATCATTGTTGTTTTTGGATCAGAATGTCCTAAAAGCTCAGTGAGATGATGTTCTTTTATTCCAATTTTCAGACAAAAAACAGCAAATGTATGTCGGAATGAATGAACCGTAATATAGGAGAGCTCAGGTATGCGCTTTCGTATTCTTTCCACTAAATGCTCAATGGTCCTAATTGGAAAATTTCTATTTCGTTCAATACCCTCATCTCGAGCAAATAAAAAACCATCGCATTTTGGATTCCAATCTGACATACCGCTTTTTTGTAAATAAATTAATATTTCCTCTTTTAATTCTGGGAACATAGGTATGATTCTGTCTTTATTGCCCTTACCTCTATAAATATAAATTAAATTGTCCTCCACATTGAAATCCTTTACCTTAATATTAGAAATTTCGCTTACTCTACAACCAGTTAATAATAAAAACATAATCATGGCTCTACATCGATAGGGTTTTGAAAACTGTTCGACAGCCTCCAGGATTTTAGTAATTTGTTCTTCTTTAATATAACGAGGAAGTAATGAAGTTTTTTCTAAAGTGAATTTATTACGAAAATCTTTATTGGTATAATCCATATCGTAAGCAAATTTAAAAATGCTTTTCATAATAGCATAATATTTATTTATTGTTCTTACGGAATATTTTTTAGCCTCCTGATTACTATTCATAATGATTTCATTTATTATAATTTCATTAAGTTCGCTTATTTTCAACGTTGGGTAATTGTTTAATAAAAATTTCACTACTCTCGTTACGAAGTTATTATAGGTTTTCCAAGTCTCAACAGATCGTTTATTTAGTTTAACCATATTATTTAGATGTTCTTGGTACTTATCAATGACAAATAAAGCTGTCTTTTCTTCATTAATAATACTACTTTGTAGGTTAGATTTATTATTAAGAAAATCTAATAAGGACTTTTCTGAGACACCTAATTGACTACAAATTTCTTCAAACGACATATTAAGTGATTTTTCAATTGCCATGACAGCCTCCATTAGAATAGTTTTTTTTCAAAAAATATTTTTTTCATACTGTTTATATCTCGATAAAAATAGTAATGAGTAGATATTAAATGTTTATGTCCAACGGTTTCTTTTAGTTTGTTCAATATTGTTATTATTATTGAGCGCATTGGTTATAAAAGTGTGTCTAAGGGCTTTTGGGGTAAAACGTATTTCTTTAAACGTTTTTAAATTAAAGTGTCTAAACAAATAAGTAATAAAGTGACTGCGTATTTGATTTCCAGAAGAAGATAAAAATAATGCTTGTGTACTATTTTTAGGTGAATAATTTTTTCGGACTTGTAAGAATTCCTTAATAAAAGAAAGTGTGGTTTCTGTCAGACACAAGGTTCTTTGATACGATTTTTTACTTTTAAGAACGATTAGTTTCTCGTGGAAATAAATGTCATCTAAATTCAAATTTACAACTTCAATTGGTCTGCACCCAGTTTCAATAATAATTAAAATGATAGAGATATCCCGTAAAACATGATTAGAACGTTCAAATATTTTCCCCATCACTAATATTACATCTTGAAGATTAACGTATTGATTGCTTCTTTTTCCATTTTGAATCATTCTCTCTGGAATTTTATATATAAAACTGATATGATTTTCTTCATATAAAAATCTTAAGAATAACCTTACTGCTTTTAAATATCCATATGCAGTACAAAGTGCAATTTTTTCGGTTAAGACTTCCTTACGTAAATGATTTTCAAATTGATGACTACTTGTTTGCCAAAATTTATTATGGTTTTGTATGTCTACTTTATAATTCGAATAGTTTAAAAAGTAGTTAACATTTGTAATATAGTTTTGAATAGTTGCAGAGGAATAATTTCTAAACTCCATGAAACTTGTGAATTTTGAAATAATAGGGAATTTGTTCTTGCTTTTCTTTGCATAATTTTTGCTACTTGTAGGAGCTTTATAGTAAATTTTTGCTATTTCTTTATTTGTGAGAAATCTACAAAATTTACTTAAATAATTCAGAATTAGGGTAGCTTCCGATTTTTCAAGTTCGCCTTTTTTTAGTAAAAGTTCAACTTGTTCTTGTATTTTTAAAATATGGTTCATCTTTAACTTTTTCAATTGTATGGTTGTATTTTTAGATGGGAAAAGATCCTTTTCTTTTTGACATTCTCGGTAAAAAAAATTACTAAATAGCGCAATATGATCTTTTAAAATGGATTTATTTTCTATTGAGAATTCTTCTATAAGTGAGAAGAAACTGTTATCATAAAAACTTGAGATCGTATTTTTAAATTGTATTTTCTGTTCCATTTTACCCTTCTTTCTTATTATATTTAGATGTAAATATTACTGATAAATCCTTTCCAAGTTATTGCAATTAATACTTTTTCAGTCTATAATATTGTTATTGAGTAGATTATTTACTCGCCTTAACCATGCGGTCTAAAGGCAAATTAAAAGCACTTTTGATTAGTGTTCAAACGATTCTATCGGGTCGGTTTGTCCATTTATCAAAAGTGCTTTTTTGATATGGGAAAGATATATGGAATTTAAACTAAAATTCGAATATCCTATTTATTTCCTTTAATTATTATTTTTATACAAAAACTTGCGTGGAATTTAGGTTCCTCGCAACTTCTAAAGGAGGAGTTCCATGAGAAAATACTTTCATTTTCGCTCAGAAGTTGCAGTCGTAAGTTTAACAACTGTGGTCGGCTGTTTAATTAAGTGTTGCTTTAAATTAATAAGTTTAAATCCTTGGCCGGTATATCGACCAAGAATTACTTAGAAGTTCTAATATTTTAGTATCTAAATCAGGTGATGTTTTAAGATGTTAAAGCTAATAGAACTTTATGCTGACTATTTAATAATGATAGGGAAGTTAATAAAAGGTGAAATAGATTTTGAAACTTACTTCAAAAGAAGAGGAATTAACCCTAAAGTTAAATTGACTGAAGTTAAAATTTTGATAAATGAACCAATAATGTTTAACTTGTATTTTTCTAAGGTATCAATCGGAGTGCGCTGCATGATTATGAAGGCAGTTTTTGATTTGAATAACAGACAGATTGTTGATATAAGTTATTCTATGAGTAAAACTTATAATTCAAAGACTACAATTGGCGATTTTATTACTGATCATCTAGTTAATTCAACAGACATTAATCTAAATAAGAAAAGAACATATTCAATTGAACTATATTATGATTTGTCTATTATGTTAGATATCCCATTCAGATACATTGCAGATGCAGATACGAATTATAAAATGGTGGGAAATTTTGATGAATATGATAGAGACAAAATAAAATTATATACATTTGAACAATTAGTAAATGAGTCATTTATTGAATCTAAAAATATAATAGGGGACGACAGAAAAGTTTTAGGAGTAAAAATTAAGAATGAGAATTTTTTTTCGTTTGAATTAGATTTAAAGACCCGTGTTGATATAAGGGACAGATATTTTACAATTGAGATTCACATTGAAAACGAATCTAGTTTAGATTATTCGAAAATCTTAAAATTAAAAAGTTTAATCAAAGTCCATTGTAAAATATATATTCGAAATGCTTTTCTACGTGAAAATAAAAAATTGATTTTTCTAGTAATATTGGATGATAGTATTAAGCCTAATATTTCATATTTAAGGGATGATCAATTGGTGGATAATTTATTATTAATGGATGATACATTGAGTAAGTATGAAAATAGTTTAATAAATAAAAAAATTTTCTAAAGAATGAATCTATCTTGAATCTATCTCGAATCTATCTCTTATATTTCTCTGTCATTATCACTCAATAATGCAACTTGTTGTAAATAATCGTCTAATTCTAATTTTTCTCCGTACTCAGCTTCTAAAGTAATTATAGATGACAATAATTCGCTTATATTATCAATTCTTTCTTGGTCGCCACTGAGACGAATTTCTTCATCATAGCTAGAATCATCTAATATACCTCTTAAAAGGTCAGAAATTGTTAAATTACTATATGATTTTCTGTATTTTTCAATTGTATCTATGAATTGTTTAATTTTTGTTTTTTTGAAACTAGGTTCTTCTCGGTATTTTATAAGAGTTTCGTAATATGATAGAGAGTCATTTTCTGCTTCACCTGCTACAATTGAGGACAAGAATTTCATGAATATATCGGAAATATCTGTTTTTAAAAATAATGTTAAACCCTAGTTTATCAATGGTTGGTGAGCGGTGAGCGTATTGTATGATATTATTTCTAAGCCACCAGCTAATATTGAGTGGGAATAATTAAATAACAACTAGAAAAAGCTTGGAGAGCCGTATTTAATAGGGTTATTTCCAAGCTTTTTTGTTTAGTGATACCAGTTTTGATACCATAATTTTACGAATAGAACATATAAAATATAAATGGAGAATGATATGATACGATTAAGAGAAAATATTATTCACTTCAATTTTTATAGGAGGGATTAAGTTGGAGAAAGATGGTAATACTTTTGAGCCAGAGTTAGAGTTTGAAATAGAAGAAGAAAAAGAAGATGGATTAATTAATGCTAGTAGAGAAGAAGATTTACAAGAGGTTTATCCGAATGCTGATATAAAGGTAGATAGAGATCAATATCCTATATTTCAATTGTATAGAAAGTTTGATAAACAACAAATTATATTAGATCCAGATTTCCAACGGGAAGATGTATGGGGCTTGAAACAAAAGTCAGAATTAATTGAAACAGTTCTAATGGGTATACCATTACCAATTTTTTATTTAAGTGAAAGAAAAGATGGGAAATTAGTGGTAGTAGACGGGAGACAAAGACTAACTACATTTTTTAGTTACTTAAATGATGAGTTTAAATTAAGTAATCTGAAAATTTTAAGTAAAATAAATGATAAAAAGTTTTCTGAACTGGATCCCATATTGCAAGCAAATTTGGAGGATTTTCAAATTATTGCACAAGTAATTAAGCCCCCTACTCCAGATAGAATTAAATTTGATATATTTGATAGAGTTAATAGAGGCGGAACTCCTTTAAATAATCAAGAAATGCGTAATGCTTTATATCAAGGGAAAGCAACGAGCCTTTTAAAATTAATAGCTGATAGTGAAGAATTTAAATTAGCAACTGTGAACTCTATTAAACCTTCTAGGATGAAAGATCGATATTTAATTTTAAGAACAATTGCTTTCTATTTATGGAATAACGGTTTATTAAAAGATGCAAATGGAGAAGAAATTTTATATAAGAATGATATTGATGAATTTTTAGGTAAAACTATGGAGTATTTAAATAGATGTTCAGAAGAAGATGTTGAGAAAATTAAAATTTCCTTCTTAAAATCTATGAAAAATAATTATGTAGTGATGAAAGAAAATTCATTTAGAAGGTTACAAATAAATGGACGTCGACAACCAATCAATATGATTTTATTTGAATCATTGACGATTTTCATGTGGGATTTATCAGTAGAATATTGTATTGAAAATAAAAAAGTGATTTTTGATAAAATTAATGAATTTTTATCAAATGAAGATTTGAATCTTCTATTAACAGTAGATAGAGGTAGGGGCTTAGTAGTACCAACAATTTTATCAATGATTAATGAAATGAAGGAGGAAATTGCCAATGCTTGATAGAGTTACTATTGAAGGTTTCAAATCAATAGATCATTTAGAACTAGACTTAAAGAGCTTAACGGTTTTAGTAGGAATGAATTCTTCTGGGAAGTCTACAATTATACAATCTATATTGTTAGCTGTTCAAAACCTCTCTTTTAATAACGGTTCCCCTTTAAACGGTTTACTAGTTTCTTTGGGAGAGTTTCAAGAAGCAAGGAATTATATTGTAAATAGTAAAGAAATAATTATCTCTTTATTAAATTTCGAAACTCAAAATACTATTAAATTAAAATTCATGGAGAAAAATGGGGAAGTTAAATGCAATAAATTAGGTTCCGATAAATCTGTAAGTAAATTGTTAAAATATCAAAACAAAGAAGTACGTTTTTTATCTTCGGATCGAATTGGATCTAAGGATATTTATCAAGTGAATTACAGTCAGATAACAGATATAGGATTTCAAGGTGAATATGCTATTGACTATCTAGAACAAAATAAATCAATAGTACTAGAAGATAGCTTGATTAAAAATAAAGAAACTGGAAAAACATTAGAATCCCAGGTTAATTATTGGTTAAAATATATAATTAATGGTGAAGTTCAAACTAGTAGTATTGAGGGAACAGATG
This sequence comes from Lysinibacillus sp. NPDC097162, assembly GCF_044762185.1. Lineage (NCBI taxonomy): Bacteria > Bacillati > Bacillota > Bacilli > Caryophanales > Bacillaceae > Lysinibacillus > Lysinibacillus sp. NPDC097162. The sequence continues at coordinate 307,559 of NZ_JBIWDT010000003.1, forward strand.
CAGTTAAAGCATCTTATAAGATGAAAAATAATACTCGATATTTTAGACCTAAAAATGTAGGTGCTGGATTAAGTTATCTAATTTCTATAATTATTACTTTACTATCATCGAAAAAAGGGAACTTGAATATTATTGAAAATCCGGAGATTCATTTACATCCTCGCGCACAATCTCGATTGATGGAATTTATGACTTTTATAAGTAATGCCGGAATTAAGTTAATTGTTGAAACGCATAGTGATCATATTTTTAATGGTGTAAGAAAATCTATTTTTAAAGAAAATTTAAAAATAGAAGATGTAGCTACATATTATTTTGATTTAAATGAGGACGGTCTTTCAAATGTTAATGAAGTAAAGTTTAATAAAGATGGTAAGGTCTTGAATAATCTAGAAGGTTTGTTTGACCAGTTTGATGAAGATTTAGATATATTGTTAGGGTTTTAAAGATGCAATTAATTATTAATGAAATATCAATTGAAAATAAATTTTTGGATTTAACAGACTTTTTAACACATTTGAAAGAAATACTCCTTATTTATAAACTTGATATCGAAGATTTAGAAATATATAAGCCGTCTTACTTATATGAAGTAGTACTTTTTGATGAAGTGAAATTTTGGGATATATTAAGAGATAGACAATATTCTAGGGATGATGTGATACGCCGATATAAGATTTTATTAAATAACATGATAAATAAGGATCCATATTGGGATTTAGATATGAAACATAATATTTTAGATGAGTATAATTGTGAATTTACTCCTAAGAAATATAATTATGGCATAGCTGAAGCATGTGAACGTGATAAGGTTGTTTTATCTTTTAGCTGCGAAGAGTTTTTAAAATGTGAAATAATTAATGTAACGAAGAATGGTAATACCACTTTAGATATTGTTAATATTTGCTCAAAAGATACCTTATTGGAACATATGAAAGAAGCAGATAAGATAAATCCACTATCATACTGTAAATTGAAATTTCAAGGCTCTAATATATGCTTTGACGAGATTGATGAAGTGTATGGTTTTGAATTATTAGATAAAGAAAATGTAGAAATTTTTATTGCGGCTTTTAATCAATTTTCACAGATGAATTGGCAACAGATTTCGTCATCAGATGGATTGAGATTTAAACCTTATTCTCCAAGTAAAGAAAAAGAATCATGGTTCTATGGCACACCTCATCAAGCTAAGAATATTTTTAAATTTAGAGTTACACAAAAATTTAGATGCTTTGGCTATAGGGAAGATGGCGTTTTTTATGTATTAAGGTTCGAAGTGGACCATAAGATTAGTGATGAAGGTTAATATATTACTTCATATCATGAAGAGCAGATACGTTTATATACGTATCTGCTCTCTGAATAAATATTAATTTATTATACATCATCTTTAGTATAATAAATTAATATTTAAAAACTGATTTCCTGAAAACCGTATGTTTTTTTTCGAGGCAGATTTATAGTTAATTGAGCCGCTCATATTATTAGCGATTTAAAAATTAACATTTGGATATAGATGTGAATACGTACTAAGTGTAGTTTTAATATCTTCATGCCCCAATCTATCTTTAATAATTAAAGGATTTGCATTAGACTCATTAATTAAAAACGAAGCATGTAATAGTTAATTTAAAAAAGGAAACATTAATAGAATTAGAGAAAGAAAATATTACAGCACACTTTTAAAAATACCCGCTTTAGAAAAATTCTTAAGCGGGTATTTTTAATGTGCGCCCGGCATGCGTATGAACTATAGGGTGCAAGTCCCGAACCCTGAAGACAGAAGTAGAGGTTAGCCAAGAGCAAGGGTGTCCGTGGCGACGCGGAATCTGAAGGAAGCTGGAGGCAAAACACCGGTCCGAGGAACACGAATCTCATAGAAGGCTAGGTATGATTGGATAAGTTTGCATTACAAAACAAAGTCCTTTCTGTCGAAGGTTATATCGAGTAAATGAGGCGGATAGATGGTGTGAAAGTGCATATGCTTACCCGGGGAGGTCTGATGGAAACGTGAAGTACCCTTCATAACCTACTTGGTGACAAGTAGCTGAACCATCAGAAGTCAGCAGAGGTCATAGTACAAGTGAGTCTAGAATTACTTGGAAGGACTGAACAATTAAGAGAGAATAGCCCTTGGCATTCCATCTCGAATGAAGGAACACAGAAAAAAATAGAGAAACCTCACGCTTAGAAAGTAATGGTGAAGTCCATGAGGGTATTTGCGGAGGGTGTAGTTCAGATGGGCATAAGAAGACAAGCTATTCACGGAAAGGAACGAAATGGTAGATGTTGAATCAAATTTTAGCACGTCCGAATATGATACAAGCATTAAAGCGAGTGGAAGCGAATAAAGGAAGCCATGGAGTAGATATGATGCTCGTACAAACCTTACGTCAGCACATCCTCGAAAATTGGGAATCCATTAAAGCGCAAATTCTAGCGGGAACCTATGAACCGCAACCGGTACGTCGTGTCGAAATCCCGAAACCAGACGGCGGTGTGCGTCTATTAGGAATCCCAACCGTGACAGAGCGTTTGATTCAACAAGCTATATCGCAGATATTATCTAAGGAATATGACCAAACTTTCTCGGACAACAGTTATGGATTCCGACCAAATCGGAGTGCTCTTGACGCAGTCCGAAAAGCGAAGGGTTATTTAAAAGAAGGTTATCGATGGGTCATTGATATGGATTTAGAGAAATTCTTCGATAAGGTTAATCATGACCGCTTAATGGCAACATTAGCGAAACGAATCTCAGATAAATCCTTATTAAAACTAATTCGTAAATATCTCCAAGCTGGTGTCATGATAAATGGAGTGGTTTCTAGTACAGAAGAAGGAACACCACAAGGTGGTCCTTTAAGTCCTTTACTCTCAAACATCGTTCTAGATGAGCTAGATAAAGAGTTAGAGAAACGTGGACATAAGTTCGTTCGATACGCAGATGATTGCAATATTTATGTGAAGACAGAACGTGCAGGACTGCGAGTCATGGCGAGTGTACAACGATTTATCGAAGGAAGACTTCGACTGAAAGTCAATGAAAAGAAGTCAGCGGTAGACCGCCCGTGGAAACGGAAATTCTTAGGATTCAGTTTCACAGTTCATAAAGAACCTAAGTTTCGCATTGCGAAATCAAGCCTCGTTCGAATGAAGAAGAAAATACGAGAAATTACCTCAAGAAAGATGCCTTACTCCATGGAATACCGAATCGAAAAGTTAAATCAATATCTAGTGGGCTGGTGTGGATATTTCGCTCTAGCGGATGCACATTCTATTTTTAAAACGTTGGATAGTTGGATTTGTGCTTATGGAAGAATTGGAAGAAACCCCGAACAAGAGTCAGAAATCTCATTCGTTTAAAAGTTCCATACGGAAAAGCATACGAATGGGGAAATACACGAAAAGGATACTGGCGCACCTCAAAAAGCCCCATATTACACAGAACCCTCGGCAATTCCTATTGGGAAAGCCAAGGGCTGAAAAGTCTGCAAGTTCGTTACAAAACTTTGCGTTATTCATCTTAATTGAACCGTCGTATACGGAACCGTACGTACGGTGGTGTGAGAGGTCGGGAGTTAATCACTCCCTCCTACTCGATTAAACGTAATATTGTTTAATTTGTCATCGCTTTTAACTGTTTTATATGTTGCATTTGTCTATAAACTCGTTTATTAGTAATATTACAAAATACTTATCAGAAACAGATTTGACTAATGGAGGTTTTTTTCATTTCTTGAGTGGAACGAGCTCCTGCTTAACTAACGCAGTTGGTATGTTGAGGAAGTTGTAGGGTTATTTATTTGTATAAAAAAACTCCTGATATTGTGTTCAATAAATATGCCTATTAACATTACTATAAATCTCGAAACGTGCGCTATGTTCGAAAAGAACATTAATACACCTTATACTATCTCTATAGCAGTCCCTAAATTTGGAACTGCTATTTTTTTTGAAAAAGATTCTAATGATCTTTCTTCGATTTTTTCTAGACTTTGATGTTGTGGTAAGAGATTAAAAGATAGTAACTATAATATTACTTTGGTAATATTGGGATATATTGAAAATATCTGAGTTTCACTTTTTTGTTTAATATGAGATCGGAAATTAATCAGATAATAAATAGTAAATTATTTGAAAGGAGAGGGGAAAAGAATGGGTGAGAAAACTGAAACCGTAAGTCAAAAGTATCTCTCTAATACTCATGTACCAGATAAAGTCTATGCCTATTCAATACAAGTTAAACATGCATTATATGAGTTAATACAGAATAACGGAGTTAAAAATGTTAGTGTAGAGGTTTTTGAAGATGTGGGAGTTGAAACGCTAGATAATTCTAAAAAGGCAGTACAAATGAAAAGTTCTTTATCAAATAATAATCCTGTTTCAAATAGAGCAGTTGATTTATGGAAAACATTATATAACTGGTTAATATCAATTGAATTAGGAGAATTAGATGTGGGAAATACATCTTTTACACTATTTGTGAATAAGGAATGTACAGGTGTAATTGTAGAGTCATTTCACAAAGCGTTTGAAGATGAAAATGCAGCAAAAGCTTGGGAAATTGCTAGAACAGAATTTTATGATAGTAAAAATAATGAAAAGGATTTAGCAGAGGGATATAAAAAATTTATTATATACTTTTTCGATCAAAAAAATAAAGAGGCCGCTATAAAATTAATAAAAAAATTCAAATTAAAAACTATTGAAACTAAGTATACAGAATTTTTATTTGATACTTTTAAAAGAGTAGTAATGATACCAGATGAATTAATAGAATTTAGTTTTGATAAAATTTTAGGTTGGATAGATAGAATAACTTCAAAAATGGTTGAAAATGGATATCCTATGGTAGTTTCATACAGTGACTATAAAGAAGAAATGGTTGATATTGTTAGAATATTAAATCAAAATAAAAGTTTGGTAGAGTTAGCACCATATCCTAGAAAGAATCAAATAGAAAAAGAATTTGATCAAGTTAAAAATTATATAAAACAATTAGGATTAATAGAATGTGATTATACAGACAAAATTGAAGCTATAAGTGATTATTTAAGGGCTGCTTCAAATAGAACAATATGGGCTAGTAAACGCTTAGTAGACTCAAATAGTATTGATGATTTTGAAGAAGAATTAAAAAGAACTTGGAGAAATAAGGATCAAATTAATAATATTACACATAGTCATTTAAATGAAATCCAGCAAGGAAAACTGTTATATTTCCACTGCCAAGAAGATAAAAAGAATATTATAGATAGAGAAACACCCGTATTTTTTATGCGAGGCTGTTATCATGCCTTGTCTGATAGTTTAGAAATTGGATGGCGTAGAAATTATAAAAATTTGTTAGAGAATAAGGAGAAATAAAGATGGGAGTATTAAGTGAAGAATATAACACTGTGGATAATCCTAATTTAGGTGCCTTTATAATTTGGAGATTTGTTAAAGGCTACAGTATTTCTAATAAGGAAGGAGTTCCACTTCCCTTAATTTTTATTGTACTATCAACTATTTATAACCCAGATATTTTAAATGAAATTCAAAGTACTCGTGAAGAGAGTGGATTAAGACAGTTCACTAATAAAATGTCGGGAAAATCAAATCCCAAAAAAGATTTATTATTACAAATTTATGGTGAGAGTAATAGTGAATATATGAAATTTTTAACATACAACTCTATAAGAATAGCAATCTATTTAAGATTTATTGAATTAGACTATACTACAGCGTTTCTAAAGGTCAAAAATAATAAAAATAGAACTGCGGAACCTCCAAATATAATAAAAATGGGAAAGGCAGCGGAAAAGCTGGGTGTATGGTGCTCAAGGCATACATTATATGAAATTTCAAATATTTTGAAAGTGAGGTTTTAGGATGTTTTTTCAAATAAAGAAGCTTATATTATGGCCTAAAAATACAGAATATGATCCTCAGATAATAGAATTTGAAGTAGGGAAAGTAAATATAATTACAGGTGCATCTAGAACAGGCAAATCAGCAATTATTCCAATAATTGATTATTGTCTTGGATCTGAAAAATGTTCTATTCCTGTAAAGACAATAAGAAATGCTTGTAGCTGGTTTGGTATAGTTATCCAGCTAAATGATAGTCAGATTTTATTGGCTAGAGAGGAACCTGGAATAAAAAAATCAACAGATAAAATGTACATATTAGAGGATAAGGAAATTTGTGTTCCTAAATCGATTGAGAAAAATGAAAATAGAGATAATGTAAAGAAAAGACTAGACGAAATAGCCAGATTAACCTTTTTAGAAGTAGAAAATAGCTTTGTAGGTTTTTCTAAGAGTAGACCTTCGTTTAGAGATTTAATGGCCTTTTGCTTTCAGCCACAGAATATTGTAGCGAATGCTAATACACTATTTTATAAGGCCGATACTACTGAACATAGGCAAAAACTAATCAATATCTTTCCATATTTATTAGGTGCAGTTACTCAGAAAGACTTGGCTAACAAAAATGAATTAGCAATGTTAACAAATAAACTAAAAACCCTAGATAAAGCATTATCTAACTTAAAAAGAGTTGGTGATAAATGGAGAGAAGAAATAAATAGTTGGCTTCTTCTTTCAAGAGAGTTGGGGCTTATTGAATTAGATGGAGATTTAAATGTTTTAACTTTTGAAGAACAATTACATCTGTTAGATGAAATCACTAATAAAAATGCTACAGATTCTAAGTTAGTAAATGATTCTATAAATCTAAGTACAGAAGAAATCATTTTATTAAGGCAAAGAGAAGAAGATTTATCTAATGAATTAGTAAAAGCTAAAAGAAGATATACTGAAATGAAACAGTTAATGGGAACTGTAGATAATTATAGAGAGGCTCTGAATATACAATTAGAAAGATTACATATTTCGAAATGGTTAAAGAATATTTCAGACAAATCGACTGATAAACCATTATTTGGAAATAGCAACAATCATCCTGAAAATATAATAGGGAAATTTTATGAAAAGTTAATTCAAATAGAAGATAATATTGATACTGTAGAGAAGTTACCTGTTTCATTTGAAAGAGAGTTTGAAACAGTTTGCAATGAAATAGAAGAAACAGCAGAAAACTTAAATATAGTTAGAAAGAAACTTAAGTTACTTAATGATAAATTGACAGATGAATCAAAATCTAAATTTTCTTTAGAAAGTGTCTCCAGATTTTTAGGTAGATTAGAATACGCAAAAGAGACGTTTACTCAATCAAGCACTGATAGTAAATTAATAAAAGATATTGAAGATATCAATATTAGAATGGAAATAATAAATCAAGAAACGGATAGTGTTAAATCAAACATACGATTGAAATTAGCATTAAGTACTATAAATACATTTGCGATGGAATTATTGCAGTTTTTAGATTCAGAACGTCCAAATGATTCAATGGAGTTAGATATTGAAAATTTAACTATTAAAGTACAAGGAAAAGACGGGCGTAAAGATTATCTTTGGGAGATAGGCAGTGGTTCTAATTGGTTGGCATACCATATATCAATAACTTTAGCTTTACAGTTAAAATTTTTAAAATCTAATTATTCTCCTATACCTAGCTTCATTGTTTATGATCAACCAAGTCAAGTTTACTTTCCCAAAAAACTTGCTAATAACGACGATAGTGAATTAGACCCTAAATTAGTAAAAGACGAAGATAAATTAGCTGTACAAAAGATCTTTATTACAATGTCACAAGCTATTAAGAAGAGTAAAAATCGTTTACAAGTAATAGTGTTAGAGCATGCAGATAGTAGTATCTATGGGGGCTTAGAGAATATACATGAAGTATGCGAATGGAGAGGAGAAAAAGGAAAGTTAATTCCAGAAGAATGGATCAAAGAAGATTTAGAATAAAGAAGCTATAAAAAACAGTTCTAGAACTAAGATGCTTTTGTATTACGTAATTAAGTTTTAACAATCTTTATTTTCAACTAAACTTTATTTTCTTAATTAGACTCCCGCCAACTTCAGACATAAAATTGTTCCAAATGTCACAAGCTTGGGTTTTAAGTGTGCAAAACTAATTCAATCTACACATTTTCTACACAATCACCTCAACAAACCCATTAATACCAATGTTCCAGAAGGCTACACCACTCCCTCCTGGGACGTCTAAAAAGCAGTCACAAACCATTGATACAATTGGATTTGTGAGAAACTAGGGATTCGGTCGGGGCTTCGGTCACTGATGTAGAATCCCTTTTTTATTACCCTAAAATTACGTGAACATCGTACCGAAATTATCTTCCAATTCAATTGAATGGAGGATTTTTTTATGACCAAAAAGTCGGGATTATTTGATGTAGACTTCACACTGACAACTAAGGAACTTACCGCTTCTATCAAAGAAGAAAAGACTGTCACAGCTCGCTACAAGCCCTTTTCAGAAGCGTTAGGAACTATCGTTAATCAAATGGAGGTAAGTGGTTATCGTACTCGTACTATCAAAGATTACAATACAGTTCTGATGAATTTCTCAAAGAGTACAGGGGTTACCTATTTGGAAGAAATCTCAGTAGACACGATTTACTCATGGCTTGAGTGTATGCAGGTGGAGAACCAAACAAAGCTAACACGTCTAAAGGTTCTGAAATCGTTCTTAGGTAAATGTTTCACCAATGGTTGGCTGAGCTTGAACTTTTGGCAATCAGTCAATGTGAAGGTAGATAAGAAGGTTAAGAAGGGAGCAAAGCCTAATGACATTGCTATTCTAGTTTCGTTGATTGACAAAAGTACATTCATTGGTTTAAGAGATGTGACTGCCATTTTAACGATGTACAAGACAGGGATTCGCATTAACACACTAGGACAATTAAATGAGCGACATATTGACTGGGAGAATAAATGCTTGGTGCTAGATGGAGCAGTACTAAAAAACCATCAAGTATTAAAGCTACCGATTGATGACCAGCTTGTGAATCTATACCAAATACTTATTAAATGTAATTATAAGTTGAAGGAACATTACGGTGAAAGTAATTCCAATTTGTTTATTTCATCTAAGGCAACATCATTGAACACGAAGTCAACCAACAATGCTATTTCTAAACAGCTTACTAAGTATGCAAAGCGCTTTGGTTTGGAGAATATTAACGCTCATGCTATTAGGAGAGCATACGCAAAGAACTTGCATGAGAAGGGTGCTGGTGTAGCTTTAATCTCAAAAGCTCTTGGGCATCGCTCACTTGATGTAACGACACTTTACTTAGATTTAGATGTTGAGGAAGTAGCAAAGGATTTGAGGGAGTATCTCTAGGATAATTGACTGTCTATGTTTTAGATTCTATATAATTAGTTTCTGAAACATAGGCAGTCATTTTTGCACCAAGCCGTTGTCCTCAACTCTGGCTTCATGTTGGTGGATGGCGACATCAGTGTCAACAAAAAAATGATGTAAATTGGGTTCTTCACCTGCACTGAAAAATGCAATTGGTCTTACTCGATATATGGGTATATCACTTTCTGTTGGAACAAATTACACAACGCAGTATTTGGATTTAGATGTTGAAGAAGTTGCTAAGAGGTTAAGGGACTTCCTGTGAGGATAAGCGATTATTCTTTAGTCGAAACAATAACAATCCTGGTAATAAAAGTATAAGCCACATGAAATTAGACGGACATATGCGAACACCCCCTTGAAGAAGGGGGGAAGTATAGGTCTGTAAGCCTTTTTTGCTGAAACGTTACCTTGTGTACATTGTGAAGAAGAGGTTAAGACAATTGAAGATAATTATTAAAGAAAAATCAAAGTAGAACTCAAATTCTCAACTATCCATAATTTATGTGGAGTATAATGGCATTTATTATTCATGAAAAAAGGATGACATTTCGTAAAAAATAAAAGAGTTAGAGGTTACAACGAAAAAAATCTGACATTCCAGTGATAACTTTGATAAATTAAGATTTGATAAAATAAATAAGTAGATATTTTATAAGGAAAGATAAAAAACGGTTTAATGGAGAGAAGAATCAAACAAAGTTATTGGGAAATTGTAAAGTATGTTGCTTAGACAGCGTGGTTTTTTATAAAAATAAGAATTTGGTTAAGTGGTAAATTTAGTAATAATAATAATTGGTTTAAATGTTATAATAGTTATATTATGAAAGCAGGAGGGATAATATGGATTTAGAAAATCAAGGTAGATTAAATAGGAGAAATTTTGATATTTCTTTTAATGAACTTTATGATATGTATAAGGATGAGGAATTGATAATTCAACCAGAATTCCAGAGGTTATTCAGATGGTCTGGAAAACAACAATCATTATTTATGGAATCACTACTATTAGATATGCCTGTTCCACCTATATATGTCGATGAACAAGTGGATGGCAGTTATGTCTTAGTAGATGGTTTGCAAAGAATATCTTCATATTTGAATTTTAGAGGAATAGAACTAAATATAGTTAATGAAGAAGCTACTGCTGATTCTAATGAAGAAGATATATACGATGATATAGACGAAGAATTATCTATTATGGATGTTCCACCAGGATTTAAATTAAGTGGGTGTGAAATACGTAAAGATTTAAATGGTAAATCTTATGATGAACTTTCAATAATAGATAGAAGAAATTTGAAACGAGTATTTATTAGAGTAGAAGTTTTAACAAAGGATAATGAAAAATCTGTAAAATATCATATGTTTAAACGATTAAATTCAGGAGGAGCAATGCTTTCTGAACAGGAATTAAGAAATAGTAATATAAGAATGGTAGATAATAGATTTATAGACTTTATTAATGATTTGGCAAAAAACACAGATTTCAAGAATCTTACAAGTTATATGCAGCTTTCAGAAATACAGAAAATGAAGCCAGCTGAAAATGTTTTAAGGTATTTTTTATTTAAAAATAAATTTCTAAATAATGGATATGAAAAAGATAGATTTAAACTCGATGAAGAATTGACATTATATCTAGAAGAAGTAACTGAAAGTAAAGTTGATTTTAATTATGAAATCGAAAAAGAGAATTTTGAAGGTTTGGTTAAGTATTTAAGTGATAATTTTGGACCAGGACTGTTTGGGGGAGTTTCAAAAGCAAGTGAAAGAATTATGAAGAAATTTATACAATATAATTTTGATGGATTCATGCTATACTTTTCTAACGAGAATACTAGAAAAAATACCATTACTCTCGAACAAATTACAAATATTAAAAAAAGTAGCGAATATTTAAGTTATAGAACAGGTGGTATAGAGAAAGTAAAATCAAGAATTAGTTATATTAATTCAAAGTTAGGAGAATAATATATGTCTCTTAATGAAGGAATTAATGCAAATAGTAGTATTATCTTATCGGATGATATGGTAATAATAAAAGAACTAGTTGATTCTGCCGTGAATTTGATAAGGGATGAAATGAATTTTTTAAAGTATTATAATATAGAATTAGAGGATTTGAGAAAAAGAGAATTAAGGTGTTTTGAGAATAACAATGGTTTGTACAAACTTATTTTAAGTGTGTATGCAAGTTATGAGTTTACTGTTAAACGAATGTTTGAATATGTTCTGGAAATAATTGATAAAGAAGAAATTAGTATTTCGGATTTAAATGTTAATATTAAAGCATTATATTTTAAAGAAGATTTAGATGATTTAAGGAAGAAAATTAATCCTCAAAGTCAGCAGAGTAATCAACTAATCAAAGAAGAAATATCCAAAAAAGTTGTAAGGATTTTTAGTCACTTTGAGGAAGATAATGTTTTTACTACAAAAGATAACATGATTAATACAAAATCTAATTTAAAAATAGAAGTTTTACTAGAAATTATTTATTATTTCGATATAGAAAAAAGTTTGATTATGCCTTATGATTCTTACATTAAAACTTTAGTTCATCATAGGAATAATATTGCTCATGGTAATCAGAGATTTGCAGATAGTTTACCTCAATATATCATGCCTATTAATGTACAGAATTATGAGCGGTTATGCGAAGCAATTATTAAATTGATAAATGAATTATATAATCATCTTGAAGTATATGTGAATCAAAAAAAATACCTTAGATAAACTTAAACTCTCAACTTCACCTTAAATACCAGGAAGTTTATGAGTAAGAGTAATGAGCTTTGCTATATATCATTTAGACATAATTTCCGTACCTTCCATAATATAGAATGAAAAAAGTGGATTATCAACTCCTAAAATTACTCTTACAACGCATATTTTAAGTGTCTCGTAGTTAAAAACGTAGTCAATGATTAATTAAAATTACATAAACGCTTCAAAACACTGGTATAATGGTATCTCAATAAGATGTGGGTTCGACTCCTGCAGTCTCCATACTTAGATAGGATAAAAATGCAAACATATCAACAATTTTCAATAATAGGGATATTGAACGGGGGTTGAACTCTTGGGCAATATCCCTTTTCTTAATCCTTACGGAAAAATGACATATTTGAACTATTCTTAGACCTTCTAATTATAAAATTTGGAGGTTTTTTATGTTCAACAGAAAGTAAAAACGGCATATTTGTAGTAGATAGTGAAGCGATAGAAATGATAGAGACAATCAAAATGGGATTTATTACACAAAATGGAGCAGCGGTGAATACGAGTAAATCTTCAAATTGTGCTATCTCAAAACAGTTAAACAAATATTCGAAGCGGTATGGACTTGAGTATATTAATGCTCATGCTATTAGAAGGGCTTTTGCAAAGAACTTACATGACAAGGGAGCCAGTGTGGCTTTAATCAGTAAGGCTCTTGGTCATTCAGATTTAGGTGTCACAACGCAGTATCTTGATTTAGATGTGGAGGAGGTGGCTAAGGATTTAAGGGAGTATATGTAAAATTTCGGATGTCTATAGTTTAGATTCAGTTAATTTCTGAGACAGAGGCAGTAATTTTTACACCAAGTCGTTGTCTTTAATTAGCATTCGTTTCGAGTTAACATGTCGATGCAGTTAATTAAAAAAATTTCAAAAAACCCTGTCAAAAGTAGAAATAGAATATATAATACTAAGTGTGAAGAGTTTTTAGGCACATACAGCAGAACATACATCTCGACAATGAGATAGTGCCTAGTATAGTCAAATAGGTTTTTGAAATCCTTTTAGAGGGGTTTATTCGATTTTGCCTTTTATTTTAAATAATAGGTTTATTAAGAATAGGCTTTTTAAGGATAAGGCTATGCTATGGGTTGTCTGTTGTTATGATAATTTGGTCTAAGAACGCAAGAACGTAAACCAAACATTTCAAATGATAGACACTTTTAAACGCTAGTTTAAGAGTGTCTTTTTATATTCTACAACGATAATAACTGAAAGGACTACTTGTGCAAAAATGGTTTCTTTCAGAACCTCGATTTTCCATCATCAACCTACATTTGAGTATCTTCATGACACCTTTATTACCCTGTTTAAAGAAAGACCCTTATTAAAGAGAGAACAAGAGAGGAGAAAAGAAAATTAATACAAAAATTTTTGTAAAGGTACAGAATAGACTTATTACCGAAGATACAGAATCTCACCTGTCTGTAAATGGATTATATCTATATGTACTGATTAATTCACAACTGAATATTAACAAGACATTTTCTACAAATAGAGATGTTTTGATTCAACAGCTAGAAGGTGTATTTGGTTCTAAGCGAAGTACCGTTGTTGCAAAGCTAAATAGTGCAATGGAAGAGATATTAGAAAAGTCGCCTTTGGTTGTTGATAATTCGGATTGGGAAAATAGTTCGAGTAAAGAGCTATTAACTTTCCGTATGCCTGAGAATCGAGAGAACCATACGCAAGTACCATATGAAGTAATACTGTCGCTGAACGATGTCGATATGCTTTATATCTACGTGTGTGTTGCTCGATGGGCAAATAAAGATAAAGGCTTCTTCAAGTGTCCTTACACACGTTGGGCAAAGTTGCTCCAATGTACAGAGCGCACAGCTAAGAGCAAAATTAAAAAAGCCGTATCTGAGAAAATGATATTCGTTAATAGAGGGAACTACATTGATGGTGTTTCCAAGCAACAAGAGGTTAATGAATACCATATCAATCCCATTCCACAGGAGTTTAAGACTCTTGCTTCTATTTCATATGAAAACGCAGCTAATAGCAAGTATATGGATGGAATCATGGGTTATGATAGCACCCCTCTAAGTGGCAGAAAAGGTATGCAAGAATACGCTGTCCAAGTTGATGAAGCAATAAAAGCCTTCGAGAATATGGACAAATCCTTCTTTCCGAATGATGAGCATTACTATACGCTCGCTGTTGTTCAAAGAAGAAAGAAAACACACCTACTAGCACCTGAGGAAGAGAAATTACTTGAAGTGGCAGAACGTAGAATTAAAATTCTATCGACTAACGGAAAGCTAAAAGGCATTGTCCAAGAAAAGATTGAACGGGCAAAATATAAGGTTAGTCAAATTAGTAAAACTGATATTTTATTCGTAACTTATCAAGACAAAATAAAACAGAAATCACCTAATAATCATCAGAATATGAACTCTATTGAAAGAGCCGTAGTACAAGTTGATGACCTATTTGGTGATGATTAGAGAAGGAGTTCAAAACATGACAACAAAAGAAAATGAAATTTTAGCCCCTGAGTATTTAATGCAAAAGGCAGAGAGAGGGCTAGAAATGTATGAAGATTTACTAGAAGAAGGTTTAGTGACTGAGGGGCAAGAGGTAGAAGTAATGACACTTTTCAATAGCTGTTATTCACGATACATTGATACCAAATATGGACATAAGGCTTGGTATATTAAAAAGGAATATCCCTATGATTCTCCCGAACATTTTGTTTGGTCGATACTTATTGAGAAACCTGATTTTTGGACAAAATGGATAAATCAAACTATGAGGTATGGAGAGAGTGGTTGGGAACCTAATTACCGCCCTACTATTGACCGCTTAGATGATTCTAAAGGTTATTTTTTATATAACATTCAAGTGTTGAGTTTTAGAAATAACGCTCTAAAGAATAACCAATTTGTTTTTTTATAATGATTTAAGCACATCACAATTACGTGGTGTGCTTTTTCTGTTCCGCCTTCTCAGAACGCCCTTAGATGGTTCGAGATATAGATAGACGGATTCTCGGTTATATTTAAATTCAAATTGCCTGCTGTCCAGTTCAATGCAGGCGGTAGAGCCTACCTTAGTACTATTCGTTTTTGTTATCAGTATAGATTACATATCATTATGTTACTTATTGGAATTTTATTCCATATAAGTTTAAATTGTGATAAACTTATATTAAGTCATAGAATAGGAGGGGAAGGTTGCTACAAAATGTTGCCCAATGGACAACATTTTGTAATCATTTCAATGTATGTCGAGATGATATTGAATGAGCATACATTGAAACCTTTAGAGTAGAAATATGGGTGGAAAATCAAACTTTTTAGAAGGGGTGATAGTAATGACAGGAATAAGTGAAGTACCAAAGGTCAATTCTGAATATGCGAAATCTGTAATAAAAGCTATGTTTTTAGTTAGTGATGGGCAAATCTATGAAACTTTAGAACAAGCAATGGATGCTTACGAAAGGGTTTCTAAAAGATTTTCTGTTGAAGAAATAGATGCTCTAGGGCGACTTTATGATAAGGAGAACCCGATAACTTTTGCTGGAATCATTAGTTCGAATTATAAAATAGTTCAACTCGTGTTTTTAGAGAAAATAGGAGAATCAAAAGACGATTTAGAGCCGTTAAGTGACCAAGAATTAAAAGATTTGATTGTGGAAAAGATTTTAGATGAACAATACAGAAAACGTGCGGAAAAGCTTTTTTTCATACAACAATAGAAATATTAAATGAAGATTTAAAAGCATACTTGAAAAAGTGTGCTTTTTGTCTTAATCCAAAGCTCAGACCAAAGCTATAAACCGTTTAGAAGTATTGAATAGAGTAGGTGGGTTGTTGTTGCTACCAAAC
Organism: Lysinibacillus sp. NPDC097162; assembly: GCF_044762185.1. Lineage (NCBI taxonomy): Bacteria > Bacillati > Bacillota > Bacilli > Caryophanales > Bacillaceae > Lysinibacillus > Lysinibacillus sp. NPDC097162. Next base: position 323,477 of record NZ_JBIWDT010000003.1, read on the forward strand.
AATGAGCTTGCAACAACAAAACAGGTAGCTAAGTTCTATGGTGTTGACCAAATAGGTAATCAGACAAATCAATCAGCTAAATCGTGAGGAGCTTGAAGTAAACGGTGTAAAAGTAAAGAAATTCGCTGAGTTTAGTGAAGTTTTTAATAAGGAGAAGTGGTGTATATGTCAAAATATTTGAATTTGCCCTCGATGAAATTTAAGTTGGGTGATAAAGTTCGATTCACAATCAATGGCAATGAAATGATTGGAATAGTTGAAATAGCAGACTATGGCGGTTCGATGGAAAATGATTTCCATTCGTATGATATTTTCGTTGCTGAAGACAATTGTTTGTATAAGCATATTCCTGAAGAAGTTTGTGGAATTACTTGCTAACAAGCCTATGCGAAAGTGATATACTCGTATTTCCATGATAGGCAGGTAAAGACCAACAGGGGGCAAAAGGAATACATTGAACTTATCAGAAAAGCAAAAGGAACAGATAATGAGAACTTTATTAAGTTGCTACTAACAGATGTCCAATGGACAACATTCCATATGCACTTTAAAGCAAGTCGTGACGACATAGAGAGAGTGTATAGTGGTGTACAGCATTTAATATATGACTTCCTAGCACAGTATCACAATTAGTGGTGCTTTTTTTATTGTATGGTATTATTTAGTCTATATAGTTATTTTCGGGGTGATACGATGGGGAGAAGTTTTTATGACTTTCAAGTGCAAATGGGGTTCAAAGAGGTAAGTGATGTTTTTCAATATGAAGATGTATCAACTAAAATGAAGAATCAATTTATCTTCATGGTAGAAAAAATAGTAGAAGAAATTTCTGAAAGGTATTATAAAGTTGAATTTTGGCAAAAAGTAATTAATAGAATCAATGTGGAATATGGAAAAAGCGTTAGGACAATTGTAAATCCCGAAGAAAAAGTTCATGAAGCATTTCAAAAGTTAAATAACGAAGAATCATTGTATTTTTTTGAACTAATGCTTGAAGAAATGGATGATTATTTATCATTTGATTATGATGAGTTTGTCAAAAGAGTAAATAAACTCTTTCTTGAAAATTCATTTGGCTATGAATTTGTTGAAGGGCAAATGATTAGAATTGATAGCAAGTTTATTCATCAAGAGGTAATATTGAACGCTATCCAATTGTTGTATGAAGTTGAATTTGAAAGTGCTTCAACTGAGTATATGCAAGCATTTAATGATTACAAAAATGGAAATCTAAAAGGTTCTATCACAAATGCAGGGAAAGCATTTGAAAGTACTATGAAGATTATTTGTGAAGAATTGAATTACTCGTATAAACAAAGTGATAATGCTAAGAAGTTAATTTCAACTTTGATGAATAAAGAGTTTATCCCAAGTTATTTGCAGACACACTTTAGCGGATTAAGTAACACTTTAGAAAGTGGCTTACCAACTGTAAGGAATAAACATTCACATGGCGATGGAGTAATTGAAGTTGAAGTAACCGATAAGATTGTTCGATATGCACTAAATCTATGTGCCACAAATATTGTGCTTTTAGTTGAAATCTACAATGAATATATTCATCAAGGATAGCACGTATAGCAAAGCGAACCTGTTACCATAACTCGACACGATAACGTTTGACTGCTTCAATTCATTTTGAAGTGGTCTTTCTTTTTATCTGAATAGCAGCACTCTTTTGGACAATTAATTAATTTAGTGGTTTGCGTGAAGTAGGAGCAACCAACTGGACAATTAAGTGTGATTAGTGGGCATCTAACGAAAGAGTGATACGATAACGAATTGTACGAATAACGTGTGTTTTAAGAGAATGGATGACCATTCAATTATCGAAAATCTTGCTTTTCATAACTTTAGGATGTATACTAAATTAGTAAAAAATTACATGAACGGTTGTGAATAGGATGGAAGAAAAAGTAATTAAATTTAATCGAGCAATCAAGAAGCACGAAGTAAGCAAAGCGGTACAGGAACAAATTAATAAAAAGTCAAAAATGTATGAGAGCGACTTCAAACGATTCCAACAGTATGCAGAACAGCAAGACCTTGAGTTGTCATTTGAAACACTTGAAGCATACTTATTACATACAGTTAAAACAGGTCTTAAACTCAGTACCTTCAATCGTAGGTCAGCGAGTGTAAAGCATTTCTTAGTCCATGAACTAGGTCAAGTTGAAACAGAGGATAGTAAGCAGACAATAGCAATGATACGCCAAAAGTACAATGATGTTGATTATGCAGAGGGAAAACAAGTGAATGGTCAAGTAGCCCAACCGAAAGATGAAGTGTTGGCTATGATTGATAAACTTGACACAAGAGCGAAAGCAATTTCTTTATTCAATCTGATAACAGCATGTAGACCTAGTGAAATGGTTACAATCCAAGTGAAGCACATTGACCTAAAGAATCGCTCGGTCAATGTTTACTTAAAGAAGCAAAAGGAATGGCATACGAAACGATTAACATTAGAAGCGGTCAATGCAATCAAAGACTATATCAATGCTTATTGTTTGGAATTAGAAAGTTATCTTGTAGGTAAGGTAGATAAGCACAACAATTACACAAGCGTTGAAGTGTCTGACATTGCTTATCGTAAGTCGATTCATAGGTGGCTAGGGTTCGCACCATACACACTACGCAAGACACAAGTTTCAGCAATGCACGAAGCAGGGGCAGACCTAGCGACAATTGCAAAGCAAAGTGGTCACAAAAACCTTGAAACTATCAATAGACATTATCTTTCTGTTAATGATAGAACGGTTGACAAATATTTATGATGAGAGAATACATGTTGAATCCCAAAATATTTAAAAATAATAAAGTATGGTATCTATTAATTGCTGTTGCATCTCTTTCAAATCCATTACTAATGCTAAATAAGGTTCTTTTCGCTTTTATTTTAATGTGTATCTTTTTAGTTAGTCCATTTTTTATGAGTAAATTATTAAGTAGAATTTACAGAGAGAAATTCGAAGTGAAAATATATGTATCTTATATAAAAATGATGTTTTATTTATTTGGTGTACTTCTAATGGCACAATTTATTGAGAGGTATTTTAATCCTAATAATCCGTGGATTGTAATTATATTTTGTTGGTTGATGTTCGGGATATTATTAGTTTGGTTGGTTGAAAATTTAATAATACTAACTAAGCAATTACAAAGGATGATTAGAAAAAAAGAAAAATCTAAAAAGTCTATTTATTATTGTTTAGCAATGATAATTCTTGTATTTATAGCACCAGATGTAACTTTTGGTTATGGATATCAAATCTTTTTCTCGATAATGTATAATATCGAATTTCAAAATTTTTTAGAGAGTTTCTATTTAAGTTTCGTTGTTACCTACACACTTCCAGTAGCAGATGAAAAATTATTATCACACATTGATTTAATTAATAAAGAGTTTGTTCTATATACATATCAAATGGTACAAATCTATTTTAAAAGGATTTTAGATATCGTATTAATTGCTTTAATAGTAGGGTATTTGCAAGATTTAATTAAAGGTGATTTAAAAGGTACTGTTAAATAAAATTCACATTTTAATTAGACTTGAACTAGAGGTCAATGAGTTACTGCGAGAGCGACTAAGCCACCTATGATAGCCTGTTAGTGACCTTGTGTGCGTCCAGAGAAGTCGAGTTAAATATTGGTCAGTGGAGGTCGAAAGTTTGTCACAGAGCCATTTCAAGTGTTACAGGGCAAGGCTTTGGTAGGGGGTATTTTCCGATGTTTTGATGATGGTGAATGAAGAATCTAAGCTACCTACTACACTCACACCAAAAGGAAAATAAAGTAATGCGATTAGAAATTGGAAAGAAATCTATAAATGGGAATTAGAAGAATATATAAGAAATCGGAGTTTTATTTAATAGTATATCGATATTTATTAATGACTTGAAATGGTATTATAATACTAATGAAAATATATGGAAATTGTCATCAAGAATATTATTTTATTGAAATATAAAAGTAAGAAATATAAACATAACTTTTTTTACGTATGAAGGTATTGGTTTTCTTTCTTAAAATATTTTTATCTTAAATAAAATATAAAAAATTGTATGTTGTGGAGTGTATAAAATGGGAGCATTTATAAAAGAAAGTAAAAGAGTCATTAGGGATGCAATTAATAATAATAAGCTTATTATATTTGTTGGAGCGGGTGTTTCTGCAAACTCTGGATTACCATCTTGGTGGGATTTAGTTGAAAAGTTTACTGATGGTCTAGGGATTGATACAGAAAGTATAACCCAAGATGATTTTTTGAAGATTCCACAATATTATTATAATGAGAGAGGTAACAAAGAATATTATGACATAATAAATAAAGTATTTAATGTCTCTGTAAAATCAAATCCAATACACTCATTATTATTAGAATTACAGCCAAGTCATTTTATAACTACTAATTATGACGAACTAATTGAAGATGCAGCAAGAGAAAAAGGTATTTTTTTCGATGTTGTCTCAAAAGACGAAGATTTACCGTTCACACCAAATAATAATATGATAATAAAAATGCATGGAGACTTAAAAAATAAAAATATTGTCCTTAAAGAGGACGATTATTTGTCTTATTCTAATGAATTCAAACTTATTGAACATTATATTAAAGCCTTGTTATCTACACATGTTATTTTGTTTGTAGGTTATTCTTTAAAAGACTATAATGTTAAATTAATTTTTCAATGGGTTAAGGACATTTTAAAAAAAGATTTTCAACCAGCTTATTTTTTAAATATTGATGAAAAGCCAGATGTAGATTTACTTGAGTTTCATTATTATAGAAATCGAGGATTAAATATATTAAATTATTCTGATTTAGAAAAGGAACCAGAGTATACATTTTTGGATTGTACTGAATTAACTAATATAAAAGGAAAAAAAACTTATTCATTTTTAAATTACTTAAAAAAACCTAATGAATACAAGGAGTTAGATTTAGAATATTTTTATTCTAAACTAAAAGAATTTGACCAATTAAATCGAGTGCGATTTAAAGATATTAAAAGGGCATTAGATATTGAATTTAGCTATAGAATAGAAAGACATTTTCTAATACTTCATGATGATTTATTAAAACCGTTTATAACGGATTTAATTTCTATTGAAGAGAACCAAGAAGAAAATGAAATTAATAAGAATCATAAATATAACATAGTATGCGATATTTTTAGAAAAGCAAAAATAGAAGGTTTTAAAATACAAGGAAAAGAAAATGATGATTTTTTATATGAATTTAAACAAAGTAAGAGTATTAATTTCAAAAATGATGACCAATTCATAAAATTAATTTTAGAATTTGATTACATAGGTTTAAAAGAATGGACTGAAGAGATTTCTGATGGCGTTGTAATAGAAGGTAATGAAATTTTATTTTTACAAAAAGCCTTTGCCTTATATAAAACTCAAAATTTTTATGAGGCATATAAGTTGTTAAAAAGGATATCTGACTCTACATTTTTTAATAAAAACTATATGTTATATTTTATTTCAGAATTTAATAGGGAAAATATCGGTAAACTAATTTCGACGAATATTTTTATATATATTAATGAAACTCTGAGAAATGAAATAAGAAATGAAGTTAAGAAAATAGATTTGGAAAATATTTATTTAAACTTACCTAAAGTATCTAGAAAGAATATAGAATTTTTAAGAGAAATTAATAACTTCAATTATATATATTCTACAATATATAAAGTTGCAAACTTATCAAAAAAAGTAGAAGAAGAGATGAATACGGTATTTGTTGGATTACCTAAAGAGGGGAAAATTCATGAACTGCAAAATGAAGTTGAGTTTTTTTGGGAATATATAAATTATAACTTTTTAATGGTTGAAAACTTCACAGAAGTACATGAAATTTACAAATATTATATTGAGGGGACTTTAAAGAGTATTTTGTTTTCTGAAGATACAATAGATAAAAATACTCTCTTTGGAATAGAAGGAGAGATTATTAAATTAAATGAATTGGATTATTTTTCTTTCTATCTAATGGTATCATTCTTCAAAAGCAAAGAACTTAAAAGTCTTTTTAAAAAACTAGATGTTGAAATTATTCCAATCAGAAATGAAGATTGTAATTATATTATTAGTAATTTTATCAATTTAATAAATTCTAAATATTCTAATGCAAATTCCGAGGTAAATAATAAGATAGATAATATATTAATTATATTGTCAAAAATTAATGTGGGAAAAGCTGAATTTAAGTTAATTATTGAAAATATGATTAGGTTAATTAATTCTAAAAAAGTGACAGAAGATAATATTGTAAACTTTGGAAACCTTATTGTTTCTGTATATAATCAATTCAAAGAAAATTTAGATGTTGAGAGCTTGGACGAACTCTTGAATTCATTATTAAGAAAAATTATTGAAGATAATAAAATATCTAATTCAAACAGATTTAATCAAATTATTGATAATATAGTAAATATAATCAAAAGTTTGAACCCTAAATACATTTCTGATAATTTACAGCTAATAAATATACTTACTGTTGGTCTTGATTTTTCTAATAGGCCTCTAAAAGGAGTAATAATTTCTGTATTTAAAATATTAAATAGTAATTTGAAGGTAAAAGTAAGACGAGCTATTAATAAGAAATTAAAGCAAGAATTTTGTATGGAACTTTATCATGATGCTTTAATGGAGGGAGTTATTAAAAGGAACTCAGAATATGAAGAATTACTAATTATTGAAATTGATAAAATAATAGAACGTAATAAATTTAAGACTATATATTCATTTCCTGACCCTATTGATAGAGTTTTAGAAATGACTGTTAACTTGTTGATTAATAACTTATTAATTAATCCAGCTTTGTTTAGTAAATATAAGGGGTTAAATGATAAGTTTGATTTATTTATAGATATAAATAACTTTGATTTTGAAAAGTTTAAGTTTGAATGGATAAGTGAGTTCTCTGATAGGATACATGAAAAAATATCAAAAGTAAGTGTGGCGAGAGATGTTATAAAAGAAAAATTTAAAAAACTTATAATGGAAGGAAATATTAGTAAGGAGTCGAAAATTATATATTTTAAGTATTACGATTAAATTTGTTCTTTTGAAGTTTTTATATATGGTTATTTAGCGAAGTGAAATTTAGGTATTAAAAGTGCAGTATTAAAGAACTTGTTGAGAAAGAGAAGTAGGCTTATCAGAAGGATATATTGATGGTATTATTGATTCAAAGATAATTTCGGTCTAAGAACGTAATTTGACCGAATCCCTAGTACGAATTGAATACGTCTCAAACGCATGGTATGACCGTGTTATCTCAGTAGCTCAGCAGGATAGAGCAACGGCCTTCTAAGCCGTCGGTCGGGGGTTCGAATCCCTCCTGGGACGCTAACCAAAGCCTTACAGCCTCAATGGTTGTAAGGCTTTTTATATTTATACATAGGTGTATATTTACGCTTTCGGTGCCCACGGAACCAGCCGCCGATACCATAATTTGATACTGAGTTTGAACCGTTTCAGCAATTTACCGACGTAAAGGCACGTCTTATATTCCACCACTTAGCATGACTAACATTATGGTGAAGGCGACTTGAAACGTGATTAGACGGATTTCTGACACGTTTATATACATCACAGAACTTTTGCTGACGTGCGAGAATTTACAGCCTAGTTGCAGATTGGCGACGGACGATTGGAGGAGAAGGAAAACCGAACGTTTTGGCGGAAGTTCATCACAAAGTTTACACGTATTAAATAGATGAAAAACGGTCTTTATTGCTGCATAGACTAAAAAACTAGAGACGGTTTCATTCGTCTCTAGTAATTTTTTAATATAAGCTTTCGTGATTTTGCATCATAAATCTCATAACCGATTTCAAAATTATGATCTTTTGTAACGGTCAATTTACAATAGTATGGAATTGATTTACCATATGCATCTAGTTCGGGGATATCGAAAAAGTCATATTGTTCTTCAGTTTCAATCATTTCAAAAGTTGCTGATGTTGAGCGTCCGATTGAATGAATTTCGATTGTACAATCTCCACTAATAACGTCGTAATCTTTTTGAATCACTGATTTTAGACTCGGTAGGGTCAAAGATAAAATTATAACACCTATTAGAAAGCCAAAAAGAGACTTAAACCCATCGAAAGAAATCAGCTTTTTGTCTTTATACATAAAAATTAATAATATAGCTTGCGAAATAACAAGCAATAATCCCATTGAGAGTCCTATGTAATACATTTCTTCGCTTCCTATGTAACTGCTGAGTATTTTCTAGTAACAAATTTAAAGTTTGCCCCACATATCTTATCGTTTTTTTTATGCCGAGGAAACAGGTGGATTATTCCACTAAATATATTCTTCACATCTTCTGATATAGAAAATAGGAAAGTATGTAACCTTCATTTCGTCTTTGTAAACTTGGCTAGTAACGATTTTTAGTCGATACTCGACGTATTTATCATCGAAGGAATAGTGACGCTAAAATGCATGGAATTTGATGCGAGTATTGTACGCAATTAGTTCGTAGGTATTTTGGCTTGTTTTATTGTAGTTGTTTTTACGAAACAGGTGAGTAATAAAAGCCGAAAAATCATCCGTATTATATAAATGAAGATAGTGCAGAGCAGTTATCTGAATAAACAACAAGCAGGCTACGGATTTCCTTAGCCTGCTTGCATATTTAAAAAGAGTAAAGTGATAATAATAACTTAAAATCAGTGATAGTAATCCAAACTAGTCGATGCATTTACAATATGGTTTGTTCAGAATTTGTTTAACAGACCTATGATAAGATGCGTAAGGGGCCGATAATAGAAATACAGGTGAAAGTCATATGGCCTAATGGATTTAATTTTAACAAACTGATAGTTTGATGTTATAAATAATTGTGTTCAAGTAGGGGATGCGTGATAGTGAAAAAAAATATTAGCATTACTGTGACCATTATCATGCTATTTATTATCGTATATTTTGTTGGCAATGGAGATTATTTTGTTAGTAGTAGTCAGCAGATTGCGCAAAATGGGATAGTTACGATTGAAGAAAAAGAACTACAAGAAAATACTATTTTAAAATTAGACGGAGAATGGTCGTTCTATCCAAATATCTTAATATCGTCAAGTGATTCATTTGATGCGTATGAGAGCGGAAAAATACTAATTGAGGTTCCGTCTACCTGGAATAGTTTTGTAGAGCCAAATAAGGAAGGACTTACTGTAGGAACATATCATGTTAAGATAAATGTACCAATTGAAGGGGAATATGGATTATACATTCGTTCAATTCACCAATCTAACCGTGTTTTCATAAATGGAGAAGTTGTAGGTGGAATGGGGAATCCGAGTGAAACCTTAAAGGACTTTAAGTTCGAAAATGATGATAAATATACGGTGTTTGCAAAAAGTGAGAATCAAATGCTTGATATTGTAATTCATGTCGGAAATTATAATTATCCAAAAGCTGGTATTACTTTTCCTATTGAGGTTGGAACAAAGGAAGCGATTCAAAGAGATTTTAGCATGAAAATTTTAGCAGAATCGTTTGTATGTATTGGTTATATTGTATTCGGTGCCATTTATATTATATCGTATAGTCAAAATCGGAAACGTAAAGAAGAATTGTTTTTGGGGTTATTCACTATATTATTCGGACTGTACATGTCGTTTACTAATGAAAAAATATTTTTACTAATTTTCCCTTATTTAAATATAAATGAACAATTGCGTTTACAATTAGGGATTTTACCACTTGTCGATGCTTGTTTAGCATTTTTTCTTTATTATTTGTATCCGGAGTTTATGAGGAAAAAAGCAATTTATATTATTAGTATTTTATTAGGTTTTCTTTTTTTGATATATGGGATTTACAACCCGATTACAAAAAACAGTATGATTATACCAATAGAAAATCTAGTTCTTTCAAAAATAATCTTTGCAGTAATTTTTATTCCTGTCGGGCTTTATAATGTGTTTGTGCTATTACGTGTGCTTATGAAAGGTGTAGAAGGTTCACGTTATATTCTAATTCTTTTAGTATCTCTTACTTGTTATACTTTTTTAATCGTAATGTATTATATTTTTGATATACCTATAGTTTATAGTGAACAATTATTGTTTATTTTTACACTATATAGTTTTGCATCTCTGCTTAGTTTTCGAGCAAATACATCTTTTAAGAAAGTTCAAGCGTTATCGGAAGAGCTATTGATGCATAATCAAATGAAAGATGAGTTTTTATTGAAAACGTCTCATGAATTACGTACACCTTTAAATGGCATTTTAAATATATCCAAGTCGTTAATGGAAGGTGTACAAGGACCTTTAAAGCGTGAGCAACAAGAAAATGTAATTTTAATACATAGTGTCGCACAACGATTAGGTTATTTAGTAGAGGATTTATTAATTTCTTCGAATCATATGACTGAAGAAGTTCGAGTTATGCCTCGTGTTGTTCCGATAAGCGTAATTAATGAAGTAATTGAGGAAATTCGTAGTTTAATGTCGAGTGATACAACCATAAGATTAATGAGTGTAGTAGATTCAAATTTACCCCATATGTATACAGATGAATTACGATTGAAACAAGTGCTTTATAATTTACTCTACAATGCTCTGCAGCACACAAAACATGGACAAATTACAGTCTTAGCTAGTGTACGTGATGACTATATGGAAATACAAGTAAGCGATACTGGAATTGGTATACCATCACAAGACTTAGATCGAATTTTTAATTCCTTTTATCAAGTAAAGAAAGGTAAAAATAGTGGGGGACTTGGGTTAGGATTAAGTATCTCAAAAAATATAGTAGAACAGTTAAATGGGGAAATTCATGTAACAAGTACATTAGGTGTTGGAACAATTTTTACTTTTACGGTGCCGCTTGCCACTCACGAAAAACTAGATATTGAAACACAACAACAGATGGGCAATCGAGCAGAAAATACTATACTACAGCTAGATTTACCATTATTGCATAAAGGGAATGACAAATCCATACTCGTTGTTGATGATGATCATGTGAATATAAAAGTACTAGTGGATGCATTAATTCAAAAAGGCTATACCGTTATTGGGGTAGATAATGGGTTTGATGCGATGGATTATATAAAGAAACATAAAGTAGATTGCATGTTAGTCGACTTAATGATGAATGGTATGTCAGGCTATGAATTATGCAAACAAGTACGAAAACAATACGATATGTTGGAATTACCGATTATTGTTTTAACAGCAATTATGCAGCATTCAGATTTAGTGTTATCTTTACAAGTTGGGGCAAATGATTATCTGCCAAAACCGATTGCGATGGATGAATTACTAGTGCGTATTCAATCATTACTAGCAGTTCGTCAATCTTCCATTGATGCGATTGAGGATGAAATGAATTATTTATATGCGCAAGTAACTCCTCATTTTGTCTACAATACACTTAATACTATTATCGGCTTAAGCTATACAGATATAGAAAATACACGAGAGGCGTTATACAGTTTAGCAACTTATTTCCGTGCCAAGCTGAATGTCCATTATCGTAACAGCATGGTTTCTATAGAAGATGAAATAGACCTTGTAAAAGCATATCTCTATATTGAAAAAATGCGCTTTGGTGATCGTCTTACAGTTGCATATGATATTGATGAGTCCGTTCAATCTTTGATTCCAGCATTATCAATTCAACCTATAGTTGAAAATTCAGTTTTTCACGGGATTTCGAAGAAAAAAGAAGGTGGTACTATAGAGGTGAGTGTGCAACGAGAAGGTCAATTTATACGTATAAAAATTTATGATAATGGGATCGGTATCTCAGAAGAAAAGTTGCAACGATTAGTAAATGAAGAAAACTCACGTATTGGATTTACGAATCCGTTGAAAAAATTTAAGCTTATTAAAAATGCCAGTTTGCGTATATATAGTGAAGAAGGTAAAGGAACTACTGTTATTATTCTATTACCAGAAGGTGATGCATAGTGAATATAGTCATAATTGATGATGAAAAAATGGCAATAGATGTGTTAAGAATTATGCTAGAAAAGCTTACACAATTTACGTTTTGCATTAAAGGTACGTATACAAATGTAAAGGATGCATTTGCACTTTTTGAAAAAGAACGAGTAGATGTCGTTTTTTTAGATATGGAGATGATTGACGTTCATGGGTTGCAAGTTGCCAAAAAGTTACTAGTTAAATATCCAAGTATGCAAATTATTTTTGTGACAGCCCATGCGAAGTTTGCTGTAGATGCTTTTGATATAGAAGCAACAGATTATTTATTAAAGCCAGTTCGAGAAAACCGTTTATTGAAGGCAGTGACAAAAGCACAGCAAGTATTTAGTCTACGGCAAGAAATGCAATCTGAAAAAAATGAATTACATATGTATGCACATACTTTTGGTAGCTTTCGTCTTTTAGATGTTCAACAGCAAATTGTGAAATGGCGTACAAGAAAAGTAAAGGAATTGTTTTTATATTTATGGTTTAATCGGAATAAGCCGCTATTAAATACTGTAATTATGGAAGAATTATGGCCAGAAGCAGAGATAGAGAAAGCTGGGGCTAATTTACATACTTCCATCTATCAATTACGCAAAATTTTGAAGCAAAATGGTAGTGAAAATCCGATTCTATTAGTAAATAATCATTATCAATTAAATATCGAAATTGATAGTGATTATGAGGAACTATTACAGTTGTTAGAAAGAGAGCATTATGATGAACAAGCAATGCAACAATTATTAAATTGCTATGAAGATGATTTTTTAGCGGAGGAAGAATATCATTGGGCGATTCAAATACAACTTCGCTTAAAACAAAGCGTATTACATTTATTAGAAATGTATATCGCTCATACGAATGAAATTAATCCATTGCTAAAACTAAATTGCCTACAAAAGATGCTAGAGATCGATGAATTTAATGAGCAATACATGTTTTTGCTCTTGCAATTTTTAATCGAGAAAAATAAAAAACAAGATTGTACACAATGTTTTGATATGATCCAGCAAAAGTTACAGGAAGAGTTAGGTGTGCCAGTACCAGATAATATTAAGAGTATGTATGCTGAATACATGATACGCGTATAGAACGTTACGCAAATCATTGCTTTCATCTTCATTGCTCACTTTTTCACTTTGTTAAAATAGAACTGAAAAATAAGGTAAGGTTGAATTAATAAATACTTGTATATGAAAAAAAGTGAATTTTTTAAACGACCTAATCGTTGCTTTTTTGTCAAAAATACTCGAAAATTGTTGAAATGTTCAGAAATTGTTCAACAAAGCCTTTTAAAATAGGTTCATGATTAATTAAAAGGTTGGAGAGGGAGCAAATGTTGAAAAAATTGCTAGAAAATCGTATCGTTAATTTTCATTGTATGAAAACCTCATTTCAGCAAAATGTTCACTTAATGCATAATTCTGTAAAAGTCTTAGGAATTGTAGCGAAATCCATGCGAATTGAAAATGAACAAATTATTGCTGGGTACATAGTCGACAGTAGAATATTTTTTAAAAGTTTGCAATATGGGCAAACCACTATCACGTTAACGGATGATATAAACGAAACAATTTTAGAGCTATTTGTACATCCCTCTGGTGAAATAGTAGTAGAGGTGAAACCATATTTAGGTAAAGCAGAAGTTGTGCTTGCATACTATCGTACGATTTTGGCAGACACTGCAATTGCGATTGACTTAAAAGGTGCATTAAAACATTATTTAGTGGCACATCAACTAATGCAAGATGAGGACTCAATTACTGAGGTACATTATCATTCTATGCATCCTAATGTATTGAAAGATTCATACGCAGGCAATTTTACTTTAGGCTGTCACCCAAATGGGAAGGAGATTACCTGTGCCCAAGAGTATATATTGGCGAACCGTATTGCAACATTACAATTTTCAAAGATAGTTATTTTACAACAGGGCATAAAGAAAATCATCATCTTAAAAACACTGTTAACTTTCTTAATTACGAATCATGTGTTTGTAAGTTCAGAGATTATCAATGAGAACCTATCTCAGAAAGAAATGGAAGTAAATAAACGAACGTTAGTGCTTGTATAAAAAAATAGCCAACTGCCGAAATATGGCAATTGGCTATTTTTTATTATCTTTTAGGCAAATTGGGATGGTAATCCAAGCCGCTTATAAAAACTTAAGTACTCAATTAATATTGAGCCTGGACTTACTTATTTCAAGAATATACCACTAGCTAATAGTAAATTAATTATAATAGTCTGAATTGCTAAAAAATATTGAAAATCATTTGATTACTATTTATAATCAAATTGATTTATATTATAAAGGAGATGATGAAGGAAATGAAGAGACTAAGTATTTTGTTGTGCGCGTTAACATTAGTTTTTGGATTTTTTGCATTTTCAGGAATCTCTATAGCTACCGAAGAAACAAGCTTTAACGATGGTGAGAAATTTACACCAGTAACAGAACCGGTAACGGATCCAGTATCTGAACCAGTAACAGAACTACCTCTTGGTTTTGACATCAATAAAGAATATGAAGATGGGGAAATCATATCAGAGACAATCACTAAATCTGAAATTAATCCACGAGGTTTTTATCTTTATGCAGATGCATCGCACCAAGTGTACTATACATTTAATAGCTCTATCCCAACTTTGTATCCTTACGAAAAATGGATTGATGGCTATTTATATAGAGGAAATCTAAAATTACAAGGAGCAGTGCCAGCGGGAAAGGGTTATTTAGCTACATATAGTGGAAAGATTTCTACATTTGTTAACTAAAATAAAGATAATAAAAGCCACGTTCATTTATATGCGCGTGGCTATTTTTAGTTAAAACTGATATTAGAATATATGAATAAATATACTAATTCAGGTACAATTTCTGCCTTCTACACTGTGCCCGGAGTCAGTTATTTAGCAGTTTTAGATATTCTTGAGATAGCAGAGATTCTTTTTGAATAAGAGACAAATAAGAGAGAGGATGAATTATTTAATAATTTTAAATCTTTTTTGGAAGGTTATTATAAATCTACAAAAAATAAAAATGAGATTTATTTATATGAAATGAAAAAAATATTTAGTATTTTAGTATGTCCTGCTAGGGACGCTAACCAAAGCCTTACAGCTCAACGGTTGTAAGGCTTTTTATATTTATACATAGGTGTATATTTAAGGTATTGGTGCCTAAAAGTTGCCCATATTAATTCGTTATAATATTAGAATGTCCTAATCTCGATTGAATGACTTTAGGATGTTCACCAGCCTGAATTAATAAAGTTACTGAAGTATGTCGTAAATCAAGGAAACATATTCGAGGTAAATCAGGGTTCCTTTTCATAAAGCAATCCCACCATTGGCTTATTGAATAAGGACGATATGGCTTGCCACATTTATTTGAAAAAAGATAAATATGTTCATCCCATTCTCGCTCTTCTCCAGCATCTTCTGCAATTAGTTTAAATTTTTCAATTAACCTTCTTAACGTACTCCACAATAATTACTCTCTTCAGTAAGTGTATAACCGTCATAATAATGATTATTAAGGTAGTGATTTAATCTCTTCTTAGCAAAATCGTACTCTACATTAAAAAACGCTTGAATTGTAAGAATAGCTTTTTCCTCATTTACAGGTAGTTTTATGTTATTAAGCATGAATGTGGGTACACAGGCTTGGAGAGCAAAACTATTTGCTTTCCATTCTTGATACTCTCTAAAAAGAGGAATAGCTTTTACTTGATTACCAGAGTGCACCGTTGCATGACATAATTCATGCCCGAAATCCTGCCACTGCCTTTGTTCAGACAATCTAGAATCTATAAAAATTACATTCCCTGTATTAGTCGAATCGTATGGTAAAAAGTATAATGTAAAACCAAGACGTGAGGCGATTAATCCTGGATTTAGTTGTTTAGGTGTTGTCACATCAATACTTGTAAATAATTCACGAATGTAATCTTCTAAATGAGTGTAAATAAAATTCATAATATCCCTCTTTTATCAAACGTATGTTCTATTTATGGTAACAAAAAAATTCACCAAAGAAAAGGCGAATTTTTATAATGTTTGGAAATGTTACAAATTATTGTGATTTATTTCTTGTTTTCTTGTTGACGTTTCAATACTTCATAGAAAACTTCAAACTGTTCTAATGCAGCCAATAAATTTTCTGGTTGGTTTTTAAAAAATAAATCTTCTCTAGTTAAAAAGAAGTCAATTACCTCTTTTTGATATGCACTCAGATTGTTATATTCATTATCAGAGATGCCAGCTTGAGTATGTAAAGCTCCTTTATTATCTGTTCTCCCTAAAAGATAATCTATAGACACGTTGTAGTAATCCGCAATTTTTTCTAATATTTCATAATCAGGATTTCTCTTCCCTTGTTCATAAGCAGTATAAGCTGGTCTAGTAATGCCTAGAATGTCTGCTATATCTTGTTGAGTTTTGTTATTTGATTTTCGTAGATATTTCAAGCGTACACCTAGCATAATTTCACCTCGCGTTTCTAAACTTAATTATATGTAACAATCTGTTACTAATCCAATAAAAAATAATTATGTAACAAATAGACACAAAATATATTGACTATGTAACGAAATGATACTATATTATAAATAAACAATATGAAAGGCGGTGAGTAATTGGAAAACCGAACTTGGTTAAAGACGAAACGTTTAGAAAATAAATTGACTCACGATGATGTCGCGAAAGCATCTGGAATTGAACGGCCATATTATACAATGATTGAACAAGGCAAACGTAGACCATCAGTACACGTCGCTAAATGCATTGCGGAAGTGTTAGATTTTGATTGGGTAATTTTTTTTGAAGATAAAAGTAACGATATGTTACAAAAAGAGGGCGCTGATTGCCGATATGTAGCGATGTGATACAACTGTTTTTAAACAAGGAGGTTTTATTGACATGAATCTATTACAAATTATCTTATATGAAAACTCTGGTGTACTTACGACAACGCAAATTGCCCAATGTTATGGAACATACAGTGACCATTTATCAAAAAACTTTTCAGAAAACAAATATCGAAATAAAGTATATAAACACTATTTCAAATTGGAGGGTAACGAATTATTATACTTTCGAAAATCAGAACCGCAATTACAAATTTCCAATATAGCTAGAGTGCTATACTTATGGACTGAAAAGGGGGCTTGGCATCATGCTAAATCTCTTAATACAGATAAAGCTTGGAGGCTTACGAAATGTTAGTAGACGAATATTACACTGTTAAAGAAAAAGTTGTTCCCTTATCAAAAAATCAAGCGCTTGAGACAGTTCTACTTACAACTGCTGATTTAGTAGAAGATACCAAAGCAATCAAACATGAACAACACGAAATTCGCAAGGAACTTTCAATGATTAACGAAAAAGTTGAGGATCAAATAACATTAACATCTGGTGAACAACGTGCAGTTCAAAAGGAAGTTGCTATAAAAATTTACGAAATAGAAAATGATGCAACTGCTCGCCCAAAACTGTTCCGTGAGTTGCATCGAGAAATTAAAAATCGTTTTGCTGTAGCTAGTTATAAAGATATTCGTCGGCAAGATTTACAAATGGTCCTTAATTTTATTCGTTCCTGGTTTCCTAGAAAAGCATCGTAATACTGCACCTAGAAAGGGGGTATCACTTTGAATTTAACTATAGATCATTTACTTAATTCAACATTAGTCGACCCTTTTCAAAAGGCAGGGAGTGAAGATTGTAGAGAAGATATAACATGCGAATTACTTCTACCTTCAAGCTTAAGAAAAGATCATATAACTAATATATTTCAAAGTGCACTACCAACTGTCGGAATAATAATTCGCATGGATACTGAAAAACTTAGTTTATTAAGGGCATAGGACGGGCTAGGAGGGAATTGCCTCTGTCTAAATACCAATCTATTAAGAGGTAGGACCAATCAACTTCTTAATAATTATTATGTGAATTTTTTGAATAAATCTTTGAATTTACATCAGAATATTCATACATAAGGAGAGGCGAGGGCAAATGGGCATTATCCGAGTGGCTAAGAACAACAACTATGTAGTGATGAACCGAACAGCATTAAATGACAACAGGCTATCTTGGAAAGCTAAAGGCATTATGGCATATATGCTTTCTATGCCAGATGATTGGATATTCCATATGAAGGAATTAGTAACACATTCAACAGATGGTGAACGAGCTTTTAGAGCTGGATTTAAGGAACTACAAGATTATGGTTATATTACACGAAAACCTGTACGTGAAGGGCAACGTATTACTAGATGGGAAACGATCGTTCATGAAGTTCCTCAAGTAAAAGAAGATTCTCTACTTTGCGGTATTGTACATGTAGAGAATGAAGAAGTACAAAACGTACAAGTACAAAACAGCAGAGTACTAAATATTAATAATAACCAAGTATTGAATAAATCAATTACTGATAATAACAAAGTACTAGAAGATAAAAATAAGAGTCATCAGGTTAATCGATTCTTAGAGATTAAAAATTCCTTTGATTCTATGATTCGAATTAGTAACATTACGGATCACCGAAAAATGGACAATCTTCTCGAATTGTATTCAGACCACTTACTCATTATCGAAGCTATTAAGCTTACTGCTGTTTTAGGTAAATCAAGTGTGAAGTATATTGAGGGGATTTTACGTAACTGGTCAATTGAAAAAGGAGTTAACACATACGCGGATTGGCAGGTGAAGATTGATGAAAAAAACGGGCGATCGAATGTCGGCAGTCTTAGAGGAGCTAAAGGCGAGAAGCCAAGACTATTCGGAGACTACTGTAGCGAATGAAGAAACTAGCTACAACTGTCAGAAATGCAGGGACGAAGGTGGTTTTATAGTACGTAAAAACGCTGGTGAAACAACACTTATACGTATTGGTAATCAGTTTAAATACAATTTGTTGAAGTATGATACTGATGAATGGCAACAGTGTGAATGCTTAAAAATGCATCAGTTAATTCGATTAATTGAATCTAGCGAAATTACAGAAGAATTCCAAAAAATGAGTTTTAAAAATTTCTCTACTGATGATGTTCATCCTATAGTCGTTAAAATGAAAAGCAAGGCGAATCAGTATTATGCAGCATTTGAGCAGATTAAAGGATTCAGACAGAACAGCATTATGCTCATTGGTCAACCTGGTTGTGGCAAAACACATTTGTTAACAGCAATCTCAAATTATTTGATGCACACAAAGAGAGTACCTGTTCTTTACTTTCCATATAAAGATGTTATAAACAATATCGCTGCAAACAACTTTGAACGTAAAAACGAAATAATGAATCGAATGAAAGCAATTGATGTCCTGTTCATAGATGATTTATTCAAGCCGATTGGTGGGAAAGTTGATGTGAAACCGTGGCAGTCCGAAATTATTTTCGAAGTAGTCAACTACCGCTATTTGAACAACAGACCATTATTAATATCTAG
This sequence comes from Lysinibacillus sp. NPDC097162, assembly GCF_044762185.1. Lineage (NCBI taxonomy): Bacteria > Bacillati > Bacillota > Bacilli > Caryophanales > Bacillaceae > Lysinibacillus > Lysinibacillus sp. NPDC097162. Next base: position 342,901 of record NZ_JBIWDT010000003.1, read on the forward strand.
CGAATTGTCGCTTGATGAACTGCTTTATATAGACGAGGCATTAACTAGTAGGCTGTTTGAAATGGCTCAAGATTTCACAGTAACTATCCAGAAAGACAAGAAATTGAACTACCGTTTACGCAAGATATTTGAAAAAAGATAGAAAGCAAAAAATAAACAATTTGAGAAAAATACCAAAACACAGTTGATTTGAAACGCAAGTGCTAAGGAAGCATTTAGGAGATGTAACTTAGTAAAACCTAGTAATGAATAAGACACAGGAGGTAGTGGTATGAATCCAATATTTTTAGGCTTTGGAGTAAAACCTTACGCAATCGTCATTTGGCGAGATGGGGATGAGGCGAAGTCGAAAACAATTTGCTTTGACGAGCTAGATTTACAAGTAGCACTAGCAATGCATGCTGATGCCAAAGGCTTCTATCATCAGTATGAACCAAAAGTCTACTACGCGATACAGAGAGAGAATTTAATTGCATGAGGTAAATTAAGTTTCGAACATGGGACAAGATACAAGAATTGTTTTATGCCCTTTTAGGGGCTGGTCAGTATATGCCTTATACCACAAAATAGGAGGACAAACATATGAAAAAGAGCTCATTAGATATTACACCAGACACGTTAGATTCAATTATTAAGGACTATCACTGGATGGTTAATGCCATCAAAGAAATGCGGACAGAAATGATTGTTGGTGTAAAAACGGCACAATATGGTATTGACGCTACTCTACCTAAGGCTGCAGGAGGTGTTGGCGATCCCATTATGCAAGAAGTAATTAGACGTTCGAAAAATATTAAGCGTGTTGAAGAATATGAGAAAAAGATATTAGAGGTTCAGAAACTTATAGAAAAAGTTACAGGCGACAGAGAAGTACAAGTACTGAACTGGATGCTAGATGGCAAATCAAAGCGATGGATAGCAACTAGTATGGGATTGAGCCACACACATATACAAAACATTAAAGAAAATATTTTAATTAAAATGTTAGCCTAAAAAGGGATCCCTCAGAAAGTGGAGGGATCCTTTACCATATTAAAAATATAGTAACTATAATAAAGCATAAGTAAACTTAAGCGAGGTTAGGCTACTCCTAAATTTTCCTTTGTAATGTCGTTATTCAGTTATCTGAAAATCTTATGGCGGCATCAAGAATTCGATTTTTAAATATGCCATACTTGCCAAAGTTGCCATACTTTAAACATTAGGGGAAATAAAAATAATAATGTAAACTTGGAAATAGGCCGGTGTGGTAAGGGGTTGTTCTCTCAGTATTTATAAAATCCTGAATATTAGGGAAGGACAGACAGATGACCGACCAGCTCGCAATAAACACATTCGAGGCAAGAATATAAAAGACTAAGAATCGGAAAAAGAAGTGATTTTTAGTTTAGTGGTCGTAGTTAATCTATGGCCTTTTATTATGCATTTTTTCGTCTTTTTAGAGCTTATAGACGTTAAAGAATAAGTTACTAAGTCTATCATGTTGTTGTTGCGTGCTAAATTTGGAAAAGGAGGAACTAGATATGGAATAAATGATTTAATTTTTTTGGATTAGGAGGATTACTATAGCTGAAATTTCATCTCTCTATGAAACAAACCTAAAAGTGCTTTTGAAAAAGAAGGTGTTAGCTTAATGGCCTTTGAATTTGAGGAAGTAAAGCAATTTGCAGAAAACTTAAAAGAACTTACTATTGCATCTGGAAAAACACACAAAAAAGTGGCTGAAAGAGTTGCGCAAATATCTATTCGGAAAGTGAAAATGCTTACGCCTGCAGATTCTCGAGACCTTCGTGATAACTGGAAATATCGAATTGCTAAAGAGGGTAATAAGTTTATAATTATTATTTACAATCAGATAGAAAACGCGCTTTTTGCTGAGAACGGGCATCGTAATGTAATTACAGGACGAACTGTCGGTTTTGTGAATGGTCAATTTTTGCTTGAACTCACAGAACAAGAAATGAAACATCTTATACCTCGAATGTGGGAACGCGAGATCGAGAAGGAATGGAGGCGTATAATGGGTGGGTAATGTAACCGAAAGTATGAAAACTTTAGTAATCATGCAATTACGTGCTTTGTATCCTGATAATAACCAATATCAAATATACGACAAACCAGTTAAGCAAGGCTTGAAATTACCTGCTTTTTTAGTCCGAATAATGAACGTGCACCAAGAACGTGGTATGAAGAATCAAGTTATTCGCACCTATTCATTTAGCATCGTTTATTTACCATCTACAGATGATATAGACGATGAATGCTTAAATGTATTGGAAATTATTCAAAACAATTTTAAATACCTTGCGGATAGGTTCCATGTACATGAAATAGGAGGCGAGATAGTTGACGAAACATTAGTGATTAATTTTCAAGTGAAAGCTAGACTATACGACATTCAAGAAGAAACGAGAATGAAAACATTGGAGGGCGTTGGATTTGACACAAATGACAGACAAACAGAAAACAGTGAAGCAGCCAGGGAATAAAAAATTCTCTAAGGCTGCTTTTTTAGATAGCACTCAATCTTCAAAAGAGCGTTTGGAGTATGAAGTTGTGCTACAAGAAGGAACAACTTATTCAAAAATGGAAGCTGACAAGCTAGTAGCAGAGTGGAAGAAGAAAGGAGTGAATGCATAATGGGTGGTATTTGGGAAACGCAAAATAAAGTACGTCCGGATGCTTATATTAATTTTGAAACAAACAATTTAAATACAATGGGGCTTGAATCGAATGGTGCTCTAGTTGTGCCTGTGACACTAAATTGGGGTGAAGTTGGTAAGTTTATTAAACTCTCTTCAACTACACAGTTTAGAAATTTATTCGGTAAATCGCTAGGTGATATTTTACCTCTTCGAGAAGCTTTTAAGGCTACTGGTAATGTGTATTTATATAACCTTAATGGTGTAGGCGAGAAAGCTAAAGTGACAGTTGAGGGATTAACCGCTTCTGCGAAGTTCGGTGGGACGGATGGAAATAAAATACACATTCTGACAACGACAGGATTAGATGGAACTACAACAGTAAAAACCTATTTTGATGCTCTTCAAGTTGACTTGCAGAAGGTGACTGCTTTCGAAGATTTAAAATCAAACGATTATGTAGTGTTTGATGGGGCATTACCAACAGGAGATGCTACTTTGACTTTAGCTGGTGGAACAACAGTAGCTGCTACAAACGACTCTATATCGGAGTTCGCATCTGCATTGGATACTTTAAATTTTAAGGTAGTAGCATATGGAACTGATGACAATACAATAAAAGCGCTACTTGCTTTAAAGGCAAAAGAACTGCGAGAACAAGCAGGTAAACGTGTTACATTCGTTACGAATAATTATATTGCTGCAGACCATGAAAGCACAGTATCAATTAAAAACGGAGTCACACTTGATGGTGGGGAAATCTTAAGTGCAAATGAGGCGGTGTACTGGTTCGGTGCAGCATTTGCAGCTGCCACTGTAGGTTCATTAACATATGCAAAATATCCTGGTGCAATAGAAGCGGAAGCGATGACAAATGATGCAATCATTAAAGCATTACAAGACGGCCATATTGTCTATTCTTTCAGTAATGATGAAGTAGTAGTAGAGCAGGATATTAATACATTCCATTCATTTACACCGACTAAGAACCAAGATTTCCGTAAAGGAAAAATAGACCGAGGAATGACTATTCTTGAAAATAACACACGCCACATTTTCCGAAAATACTTCATCGGCAAAGTGAACAATAATGAAGATGGAAGAGATTTGTTTAAGAAACAATTAATGAAAACAGTGCTTGATCCATATGTACGGTTAGGTGTTATCAATCCATATCTTCCCGAAGATATTACTGTTGAGCAAGGTGATGAAAAAGATGCCGTATTTGCTGTGATAGGTCTCAAGTTTATCGATGCAATGGAAAAATTATATATGCGCGTTGAGTGTAAATAAAAGGGGGAAAAATTAAATGGCAGCAAACGTAATGCAAACAAAAGACGCTATGTCCTCTCGTGAGGGCTTAGTATTTATTAATATTGAAGGTCAAACATATGAATTTGCAGAAATTCTTAAATTCAAAGCGGAAGTAGAATACAACAAAGTAGAAGTAAAACGTCTAAATGCTCGTATGGAAGGTTCTAAAATTGTAGGAGCAAAAGGTGTTGGTGAAATGACGATGTATTACCATCGCCCAGAGGTTCGAGCGATGGCTATGAACTATTTACGTTCAGGTAAATCACCAATGTTTGATGCAACAATTGTTAATGCGGATATTACTAGTGCAGCTGGTAAACAAACCGTCGATGTCCGAAATATCGTGCCAGATAAAACGCTATTAGCAATGCTTGATGCAGATAGTGCAGACACATTAAAAGACGAATTTTCATTCACATTTGATGATTTTGAAATCTTAAACCAATTTAGCGTTATCCAATAAGGAGGAAACTATAAATGAGTAACTTTAAAGCATTCATGAAAGAAAATGTAATGGCGGTAGAACCTATTGAGTTATCCCTACAACGTTTTGCTGAGCCTATTCAATTACGACCTGTTCCATCTGAAGAAGCAGATGTAATTAATGATAGATGTTTTAAAAATGTAGCTGGCAAAAGAGGACGCCAAGAACGAGTATTTGATCCAGTTGCATACAACCGTAGATTAAATGTAGCAGCTATCGTATACCCGGACCTTAATAATACAGAATTACAGCAATCTTATGGCGTAAAAGGTGCAGAGGCGTTATATGGAAGAATGTTTCTGGCAGGTGAAACATCGCTGATTTCTGAAAAAGTATCCGAAATTAGCGGAAGTGATATTACTCTCGAAGATGAAGTGGAAGAAGTAAAAAACTAATACAAGGCAGTGACGATGAGCGTGACGGACTAGCATTTTATGCACATGTTGCGCTCCATCGATTCAATATACTGCCAAACTCATTTTTAAGTATGGATCGTAAAGAGCGCGCATTCATTATCGCAAGTTTGGATATAGAGCTTGAAAAAGAGGCAGAGGCTTCGAAAAAGTAATAAGATAATTATAATTTTATAGAAGAGGCATGCCTTGTTGGGTATGTCTTTTTTAGCCCTAAAAATGAGGTGAGTGTTATGTCAGTGCGTACAACCATGACCTTGACCGATAGAATGACTGGTACTCTTCGTAAGATGATGAAAGCTATGAATAGTACAATCCGAACGATGGATCAAATGCATATATCATCCAACAGAGCAGGGGATATGCGTAGCCTGCAACGTGCAACGGTCGTTATTCAAAGTGCTAGTGTAGCTTTTGATAGATTAAGTGCTAGTGCAAGACTTGCATTTCAAAATGTTGGTGATGTAGGTGATATTTTTAGTGGGACTTCTGGAGGGATATCAGCCGCCACAAATGGAGTGGGTAAGTTTTTTAGTAAATTTGTAGGTTTTGCTTCTAATATTTTATCGGTAAAGAATTTAACTGAGGGTTTTAAAAAGTTAGCAAGCGCTTCTGATTCTTATAGTAATACTAATACGCGAATCGCTAATATTAATGACGGTTCGCAAACACAAGCGGAGTTGCAGGATAAGATTTATAGAGCTTCTCAACGTAGTTTAAGCTCTTATAATGATATGGCTACTAGTGTTGCTAAATTAAACGCTAGTGACACTTTTGGTAGCAATGATGAAGCTATCCGTTTCAGTGAGCTGATGAATAAATCTTTCGCTGCTTCAGGAGCTAGTAGTCAAGAAAAGGCTGACAGTATGAAACAAATAACGCAAGCAATGGCTTCTGGAGGATTGAAGGGTGATGAGTTTACATCTATCGCAGAAAAGGCTCCATTGCTTGCAGATGCAATTGCAGATTCGTTAGGAAAAAGTACAAGTGAACTAAAGCAAATGTCATCTGATGGGGAAATTACAGCGGATATTATTAAAAATGCATTATTTAATGCTGCTGACGAAATTGAAGATAAATTTAGTAAAACGCCGATAACATTTTCAGACGCTATGACCGTATTTAAAAACTATGCGCAAAACGCATTTGAACCTATATTTAAACGATTCAGCGAATTTGTTAATTCGGATGCATTTGGAGTTTTAGCAGGTCATGCAATGATGTTTATTAATCTATTTGTAGCTGGATTATCACTTGTTTTTGATGCTCTTGAGGTGATGTACAACACAATTGGTGCGGTAGGAACATTTATGTATGATAACGCTAATTGGGTCGTGCCCATACTCGTAATAATGGGTGTTGTTCTGGGGTCAATTGTAGCAATTTTGCTTACCAAATATGCTGTTTTAGGATTAATTAGGACAGCAACCCTTGCGTGGGCTGCAGCACTATGGATAGTAGATGCTGCTTATTTAGCAAGCCCTATTACGTGGGTCATAATTGGAATTATTGCAGTAATTGCTTTTGTTGTAACCGCAATGCTGATGTGGGCTGAACAAACTGCAGCTGTATTTGGCGCAATTGTTGGAGGCGTTTATTGGCTAGGTGCTGCTTTCTATAACGTTTTTATAGGTGTAATGAACTTTGTTATTACCGTTGTTGAATGGTTCGTTAATACATGGAATAAGGCTATATTCATTGTACAACTAGCATGGATTGCCTTAAATCTTATGGTTAGAACTGTATTAGATGCCATAGGAAATAATATAATTAGCGTAGCTGAATGGATTGCAAATACCTTCAACGCTTTAGTGTACGGTGTACAGATGGCATTTTATACGATGGGTACTATGGTGCTGAAAACGGTTGGTGGAATTGCAGATGGTATTTTTAATGTAATTAATAATGCATTAGGTGGAATATCTAATCTTATCAACGGTGCAATCGGTGGGGTAAATAAATTTATAGGTTTACTTAATGGTGTGCTGGATACCGATCTTTCCAAGATAGGTACAGTAGATTTAAAATTAAGTAGTGGTGCAACTAATTTTGGGGATACTCTTCAAAATCTTATTAAAGCACCTACAAAGGCAGCCAATATTACTCTAGAAAGAAAGAACACCGCTGGTGAATATATGAATAGTGTGACTATGCCGACTGCACCAACTAATAGACAATTTGAACGTTTAGACTACAAAGACTTAGGTACTGCATACGATAAAGGTAATGAAATAGGAAAATCTCTTTCACTTGCAGGTAGTGAAAAATTAGGTGTTATGGCCGATAAGTTAAAAGGGCTAGCGGGATCAATGAATAAAGATGATGATAATTCTAATTCATTTCCATCTAGTTTGACAGATGATGTTGTAAAATCAGCACCTTCAGAATCAGGTCTTGGAAAAATAAATGCACCTTCACAATCAGGTCTTGGAAAAAATGCTGATGATAATCAAAAACTTAACGGTGGAAATATAGATAAAGTTGGGAAGATTGATGACAAAATCGATCTTGCAGACGAATATCTCGAATTATTTAAAGATATTGCGGAAGGTAAAGCGATTAACAACATTGTTTCGCTAACACCAAATTTACAGGTCCACAATAATTTTGAAGATACAACCGGTAGTGCAATGGAAAAAATGCTTAATAAATTCGGTGATTTATCCAATGCGAGTGGCAATATTGCTAAAATAAATGACTATGTATCACAAGCTTTGAATGTTCCAGTTAGGGATGACGTTGAAGTATCAAATGAAGTACGAGAAAAAGTTTCAGCGTCATCTATAGCAAATAACAGTAAAGGTGTAGTGCAACATATTCAAAGTGAACCGAAGTTTTATTTTACTGGCGATATTCGTGAAAAAGTGGATGTTCATGAAGTCGTAAAGTTTATTACACAAGGTTTGAAAGATGAGCAGAATCGTTCGGTAGAGGGGGTATATGGATGATAGGAATCTATCTTAGTGCTAACAATGATAAAGAAGGATTTCGTATTCCCGTTAATCCACCAGAATTATCATTTAAACAGGATGCTGACGGAGAAGAGTTTTCCGTCGCTAAGATAGGTGCTGTGAAAGTACCTAAACCTATGAAATTACCAGAGTTCTCGTTCTCCTCATATTTTCCGTCGCAGGATACACATTACGCGGAAACACAATTTGTAGAGCCTAAAAAGTATATTGACCAAATAAAAAAGTGGATGGCCGAAGAAACGGTTATCCGCTTTGTTTATGTAGGTGGTTCATTTTCTGTTAATGACCTGTTTACTATTGAGAGTTTTGAAGTAAAAGATCAATTTGGTACGTCCGACGTGGATTATACCATCTCTTTTAAAAAGTATGTGCCGTTTGGATTCAAAAAGATGGAACTTGTTAAAAAGAGTACTACACCAACTGTCTCTGCCAAGAAAAAGGCAGTGAAGCAAGTAGTGAAAAAGGAAACTCCAAGAGAAAATACAAAGCAAATACCACAGACGTATAGTTTAGTAAAAGGAGATTCACTTTGGAAGATAGCACAAAAGTATACCGGAAACGGAGCAAATTATAAAGCATTGCAATCCTTGAACGGGATTAAAGATAGTGAATTAAGGAAGTTGCCAATTGGGTTGAAAGTAAAAATTCCACCTGAATGGACGGCTAAGAAATGAGGTGGTAGGTATAGAAGTATTAGTTGATAATCGAGATGGGAATATTTACGAAGTGCCTGTCACTTCACTTAGCTGGAAGACTGAAAAAACAGGGAAAGCATCGGAGCTTAATGTTAATTTGTTAAATCCTAATCCACTTGAAAATAAAATTGTATCTGGTGCAATAGTAAGAGTAATTGATGGAAAACATAAAGTTTTTTATGGCTATTCATTTAAGGCGGGTTTTGGTAAGGATAGCGATTTTAAAATTATTGCTTACGATCAACTCAAGTATTTAATGTATGAAGATACTTTTGTTATTCCATCGATGTTAGCAGAAAAAGCCATTGAGCGTATTTGCAGTATAGCAAATCTTCAATTAAGTTCTGTAGCGAAAACAGGCTTTACAACGCCTGGAATGGTTGAAGAAGATAAGAAAGCATTAGATGTCATTATGAAATGCATTGATTCGGCTATTGTGGCTACAAATCAAAGCTTTGTTTTTATGGATGAGTTTGGCTCGCTAGGATTGCATAATATTAATGATTTAGTTATACCCCCTACAGACTTTTATATAGGGGAAGAAAGTCTTTTGTACGACTATGATTATTCGGTATCCATTGAGGATTCTTACAATCGAGTAAAACTGGTGTTAGATGATAAAGAGACATCAAAACGTAGAGTATTTATTGCGCAGGATAGTAGCAATATCGCTAAATGGGGACAGTTGCAGTATTACAAAAAGGTAGACGAAAATATGACGCCTTCCCAGATTGAAAGTCTGCTGAATGTATTGCTTACGGTCCATAATACAGAAAAAAAAGAACTGTCATTAAAATGTTTGGGTGATTGGCGAGTGCGCGCAGGAAAGATGGTATTTATCTATATAGAGAAATTAAAAATTAAGCAGTTATTTTTGGTGGAAGCATGCACACATGATTGGTCAGCTAAAGTTCATACAATGAGCTTAGAATTGAAGGTGATTTCATGAGTTTACTAGAGTTAATCAAAACGACAGCAATGGCAGCCTTTAATGCTTCCAATCCAGTAAATATTGTATTGGGGACAGTTATCGGAGCGAAGCCAATAAGAATTGAAATACACTCGAAGCTTATTTTAACGGAGGAGTTTTTACTAGTTGCAGAGCATCTTACTCGACACGAAAGAATAGCGAGTATTCAGTACGAACATCCGAAAAGCTACACCAAAAATCAAATTGGCGATGACATTAAACAGACAAGTTCGAAACGACAAAATCAAGGTGAATCGACCGCGGTGCCATATGAAAAATATGAAATGAAATACTTAAAGCTCATCATAGAAGATGGTTTAAAAGAAGGCGATAAAGTAGTATTGCATAGAGTACAAGGTGGTCAAAAGTATTTTGTATCAGACAGATATAAGGAGGGTCATGACATATGGCACTACCAACAGAAGCAATAACAATTACCCCTGACATTGAAGTAATGGATGCTGTTGAATTACCTACTCGTACGTATCATTTAGATTTCAAACGAGGTTGCTGCAGTGGATTGATAGATGGTCAAAAAGCAATGGAGCAAGCGATATTTAAAGCATTGAATACAATTCGCTTTGAACATTTAGTTTATACAAATAATTACGGTTTTCAAAATATGATGGGATTTGATGAATTGTATGTACGTGGTGATTTAGGTAGGCGCATACAAGATGCCTTGCTGCAAGATGAACGTATTACATCATTAGAAAACTTTAGTCTCGAATTTACATCAAAAGATGATGTGTTAATAACATTTATCGCTCGAACAATTTATGGCGATGTAAGTCTGTTAAAGGAGGCGATTAGGATTGCTTGAGTACTTAGAGTCGCAATCATTTGATAGTATTTTAGCAGAACTACTCGATCGTGTGCCGGGTGACGTCGATAAACGTGAAGGTAGTGTAATATACGATGCACTTGCACCTACAGCATTAAAGTTAGCTGAAACATATTGGGATATGTCCGTATTATATCGTCGTACTTTTGCTGCTACAGCAGACGGAGATGATCTTGAAAAACGAGTGAACGAGCATGGAGTCGAACGTAAGAAGGCTGGAAGGGCTATTCGCCGCGCATTATTTACAGATGGTGAAGGTCAACCTCTTGATGTGTCTACAAATAGCCAATATCGATTAGAGGCAGTTATCTATAATGTAATAGAAAGATTAGAGACAGGGGTATATAAAGTAGAAGCACAAACAGCAGGTGCCGTAGGAAATAAGGATTATGGCGAGATGCTTCCTCTAGAAGCAAACAATAAGCTAGGTAAAGCTGTATTAGCTGATGTGCTTGTACCAGGTGAAGATGTTGAAACAGATGAGTCATTATATGTAAGGTTTGTAGACCATATCCGCGAAAAAGCATTTGGTGGTAATCGCGCAGACTATAAGAAAAAAATGAAGGCAATTCAAGGGGTTGGTGGTGTACGGTTACGTCGTGCTCCGTTTGGTGGAGGAACAGTAACCGCGATTATTATCGATTCTGATTTCAATGCACCGACACCTGAGTTTGTATCCTATGTTCAAGAGATTATCGATCCACTAGAATTTAAAGGTGATGGATATGGTTCAGCGCCGATCGGTCATGAAGTAACGGTGGAAGGTGTAGGGAAAAACACTATTGAAGTTGAAAGTGAACTCATTTTGAATGGTGCAACGATTGGTCAAATTGAAGCACAAGTGAGTGAAACGTTAGAAACTTATTTTGCTGAATTACGTGCCAATTGGTTTAAAGATTTAGATATCAATGTTCGTATTACTCATATCGAATCTCGACTATTAGAGATTGAAGGCATTGAGGACGTTGCTTCAACGATGTTGAATGGCTTAAGTAATAATATTAACTTAGTTGAAGAAATTCCAGTACTTTCCAAAGTAACACTGAAGGAAGTGAGTATATGACCAATGCTTTTTTAGAGGAGTTACCATTCTATTATCAAAATATAAAAGAGTTTCGTGAGTTGTCCAATACAGTTACGCTTAACTGGGATAAACTTGACGAAGCTCTTTTTGGTGTAGATAACGATCAATTTATTTTAACCTCAAGCGAGACAGCTATTGCCATTAGAGAAAAGGATTTTGGTATTCGTGCAGATTCGAAGAACGAGACATTGAAATTCCGAAAACTACGATTACTAGCTCGAATGCAGGAAAGCGCACCATATGTCTTAGAGTATTTAACAAAGGCATTGTCCGGATTAATCGGAGAAAATAACCACCAGATTTTATTAGATGTTAATCAATTTGAAATGGAAGTAGCAATAGAAGTTGAACAAACGGATTATTATAACGAAGTAGTACGGTTGGTAGAACGAATCGTACCGTTAAATATTGATTTAATGACAACTATTTTGGCATTAAAGGAATGCCTTATTATTGTAGGCAGCACTTATGCATGGCAAATCAATCATAAAATATGTGGCCGTTTTAAAACAGCCAAAACACATGGTGCTTTAGGAAAAGAAGTTTTAACAGTTTCAAATGAGATTTACAGTTTCATTACAAATAACCGTATTAGTGGTCGATTTAGAGCAGGAGGTGTGAGGAATTGAACGAAATACAACCATTAATGATAGATTTAACTCAACAATTTTTAAGTAATCTTACAGTTAGCGCAAAGGTTACTATTGATGGGGTTGTTTATGACAAAGAAATCTATCACACTAGCACGAAGGTTGGGCTAAGAAAGTATGTGAAGTTATCGACGGAACAAGGCTTGGTAACACGTGCTGCTTTAGTCGATAGTTATGGACGTGAATTGTATGTGAAAACAATGAACTATCAGAAAGGCTCACAGGGGTATGTTATCGCATTTCCTCTGCAACTTGAAGCGAAGGAAGTGAAAGTAAATGAGTAACTATATGAATGGTGAAATATCGCTGAATTTTAAGAAAAACCCTTATGAGCGTACTGAATGGTACGATGACGTAACAGATCCGGTGACTGGCGAGGTTATCGAGGATGGTACACCTTATATGTCTGAGTATGCCAACAATTTCGAATGGGGGATTTATAACGCCTATCGTTTTTTGATTGAGATGTATCGACAATTAGAACGTATGCGTATTCAAATGGAACTAGATGGCCGTGTGCCAGGTAACAGCGGAACGTTTGCCGATACTCTCGATGGCAGCACAAATAAAATCAAGTTAGATACAGCCATGACTGATATTATCGAGGCAGTCATCATAGGAACAACTACTTTAAAAGTGGCTAGTGTTGATGGGTTTACACCATTTACGCAAGTCACTATTTTTGATGATGTAGCAAGTGAGGACGTTCTAATTACAGCAGTAGGGGCAGATACAATTACTGTTTCAGCTCTTACAAATGCATACAAAAAAGGCGCGAAAGTGGCGCGAAGTAATGTGCAAATTGATATGGTTAACGCTGAAATGGGCGTCGGTGATTGGCAGACATACAACGTTAAATTAGTGGAGGTGGTTTAAGGATGGTTCAATATTATTACGACAAGTTTACGTCGATAGGCACGGACTATTGGACACTAGCCCCGTTTACGTTTCTTCAAAACTATACTGGAAATTTTAACGGGCACAAGTCTTTTACGTTCGATAGTAAACTGAATAAAGTTACATTATCAGCGGAAACGTGGGGCTTATATGAAGCCGTTCCTACAGGTTCAGTACGCTATAAATATTCCGCTAATAGCGAGTATTTATATAAAGATGTAGCTACATCAAACGGCAATTTCGATAACGTAGATTACAGAACAGAATTTGCGGTACTTGCTAACAATACAAAGACTATAACCTACTCAAAAGGCGCCCTGGTACAAAGCGCTATTCCAGTAGAGGAAGGCACGTATCCGGCAAACGGACGTCATACCGATGGATATTGGTACGTGAGAGGCGCGGTAGTTGGGCCATTGCCGCCAGGTACGGTTATCAATCAGCCGTACCTGCTAGGAAACAACGGCAACGGCGGGCGTAAGTTAGTGCGATTAGATAACGGGTGGTTAGTCGCCGCGGTTATTAATACAACGCCTACCGAGTGGCGTTTATACGTGTCGAAAAACGACGGGCAAAATTGGGAACTGTTAGGCTATCGTGGCGCCACAAGTTTAGTAGACGTGGCACTCGTATCGAAGGGTACCATGCTGTATGTGATAGCAAGTGTTAGTGGTACTGCGGTAGCCTCTTATACGGTAGACGCAACGCGCGCTAACGGCGGGGATTTAGTCGCCGTACCTGGGTATATAGGTAACTGGGTCACAACGGGACTAACAGCCGTACACACGGTTTCCGCAGCTATCGACCCAAATAATGGTCATTTACATGTAGCATGGGCAGCGAGAAGTTCGTCAAATGCCAACTCATTTAACATTCAATACGCAAAGAGTACCGACGGGGGGGCTGTATGGCAGAACCGGGTACAACTTACACAAAATAACGTCGGGGGTATAGAAGTTTTAAACCCTTCTATAGTGGTACGTAATGGGCGACCCGTGGTGCTAGCGCGGTACGCACAAGCGGGTAACAACTATATTTTTTCTATGTATCAAGATGTCACGGACACATGGAAAACCGTCAATGTTGTAAACCCAGGGGCTACGGAAGCGCTCTCCCCAACGGCGGCACTAGGTCCCGACGGCACCCTACATGTAGCCTATGTCCAGGGGACAACCTACCTTATGTACCATTTTTCAAAAGATGGCGGGGCTACATGGTCGCCGTGGACAAACATATTACCCACAGCGGCGTTCCCGCCGCAACAGACGCCGTCTATAACGGTAGACAAGAGCAATACCGTGTTTGTCGCATGGTCGCAACGTGTAGCAGGTTCCTACATGGATTTACACATAAAACGGGCAACCGAAGGGGGTGCCGTTTGGCGTGACGTGTTAACGGCAACTACGTCCGAGGTCCACTTGCAAACGCCTAGCCTGTTATATGACCCGGCATTAAGTCTCGTTTTTGGTAACAACGGCGGACGCCCGCCTGTACTGTTTTCCACGGCTGGGAGGTCCGTTAATTACCTGGGGGATATTGCTAAAAATAGCAGCCCGACGATAGCGTTAATATCGCCTATCAACAACCAAACGTTATACGAAAACGATACAATCAATATTTCGGGCGATGCGTACGACACGGACAAAGACCAGGCTGTTACGGCGTACTATCAAATTAACAACGAAGCACGCAAAATATTGGCAACAAACCTAAGCCAAACGCAAATCTCATTATCTAAACAGCTAACTTTCAAAGGAAGCAAGCTATACGATGGTGATACAACACTCACAAGCACACTTGCTGAAGGGGTAGCACACACATTAAAAGTATGGGCTGAGGACAGCGAAAAAGCGTTATCTGCCATTGTTGAACGTTCTTTTTATGTAGTACCTAACCGAGCCCCTTTGCTATCTTTAGATGCTGTTGTACCTTCTGGAGTAGTCGATGCGGACAAGTTTAAAATTAGCGGTACAGCTTCTGACCAGGATGCTAATTCAACAGTAAAAGTAACTCGTCGTATTAATTCAGGAAATGCTGTTGAAATCTACAATGGTTCGGGTGGAGCATGGGAATTTGAAGTAACCCTTTCACAACTTGTAGTTGGTCAAAATACGATTATTATTGAGGTCGTGGATAACTACGGGGCAAAGACTAGCAAGACGGTAACACTAAATAAAAAAGAAGTGAAAACACCTATTCTGCAATCTGTTGCTCGTTATAAAATCGAGCCACCGAAGGGATCTGCGAAGGGTGTTTTATTATTTATACAACGTGATGAGGAACTGGATATTAGGGTTGAGTTATCCATGACTTTAAATGGTGAACAGGAACAATTTGAAACGTTGACACCTGCTAACACAGCGCCAGTTCAACAAGGTTTAGTGGAGGATACCTTTGAATACGAGGGCTTAGAAGCAAAGCAAAATATCATCCTAAAAATAACACCATCACGTAATGACCTATCATTTAATCACAAAATACATTTAATTTCTGGGGCGGTGGACTAATGGCATTTCAATATAAAGTACGTAACTCAGACGGTACATTAGGCGATAGGAAGAAATTCGGACTCGAAGAAACTCCAGAAGAAAAAACGGAACGATTAGAAGCTACTAATGCTCAATTAGCGTATGAATCAGTTATGAAGGATTTAAGAATAGAAGAATTAAATAGTAATCAAGCAGATTTAACATATCAACTGATGATGAAAGGGGTTCTGTGAAATGGATTGGTTAAAAATGATTAATGGCTTTTACCCTAAATACTGGACGAAGGAAATGGTTGGCGATGCTGTAGAGGCTGGAAAGATATCAGCAGAACAGTATAAAGAGATTACAGGCGATAAATATTCACCAGCGAAAACGCAAGCATAAGCTTAGCGTTATTTTTTATACTGTGAGAGTAAACGAGATAACAGTACTTGGTTCTGTTTCTCGATACATCTCATAGCTTTTTATTTTACTTGAATAGCAAAGGAATGTGATGGAATGGATGTAACTGCAGTAAATGAAATTGCTACAAGCCAAGCAGTTTGGGCAATAGCTTGTTTAATTATAGCGTTTGGAGCATTTCGCTATTTAATAAGCAAAAATGATAATTTGATGGACCGAGCGGAAGAACGGGAAAATAAATTAATGGATCACTTAGAACGGTCGAATGAATCACAGGAAAGAACAGCAATCGCACTCGAAGGCATGAATCGATCGTTGAATATATTGGAAGGTCGTGTCGATCGTATTGAAAAACATTCGCTGCAAAATAAAAACGATGAAAAGGATGATGAATAGTGGATTTAACAAACATTTTTATGATTGCAATCGTAATGGTGGCTATCGTACTAGCTGTAGCAGAAGTACTGAAAAAGACATTTAAAATTAATACACAATACATGCCAATCACATCGGTAGTGATTGGTATTTTTATTGGCTTAGTTTGTTGGCCGTTATCTGAGTATCCACCATATGCCATGCTAATGTCTGGCTTTGTTGCTGGTCTAACAGCCTCGGGAACATTTGATTTATTAAAGGCGGCTAAAAAAGAAGGACAGCAATAATGGCTTACACTTTAAAACAAAATTTATTACCATCAATTAAATATCCAATAAAAGCACCTTACATCATGACACCACAGTATATTACAGTACACAACACGGCAAATGATGCATCTGCAGCCAATGAAATTAAATACATGATAACTAACAATAATCAGGTATCCTATCACGTTGCCATTGATGATGTAGAAGCAATTCAAGCAATCCCGTTCAATCGTAACGGTTGGCATTGTGGAGATGGTCAAGGTAACGGTAACCGTAAATCAATTGGTATTGAAATTTGTTACAGCAAAAGTGGCGGACCTCGTTATACTGCTGCTGAGGAAAATGCAGTGCAGTATATAGCCTCGTTACTAAAACAATATGGATGGTGCATAGAACGTGTAAAAAAACATCAAGATTGGAACGGAAAATACTGTCCGCATCGAATTTTAAGTGAAAATCGTTGGATTAGCTTTTTAAAACGAATTGAAGAATCCATGAAGCCAACTACAATTATTCAACAAACGGAGGAACCAAAAGTGACTAACACATTAACGTCAACAGCTAAAGAGGATTTGAAAGGGTTGCTAAAAGAAACGTATCAAAAAGGAATTTTAAAGGTGGACCATAGCGAACGAATTGGTTCTATGACGGATGGCGAGGCTTTGGGTTTATTAATTTCAGTTGTAAAACGCACTTTGTAAACTATAAAACCAGGTTTTCACAAAATATGTGAACCTGGTCTTTTTTTATTTCTAAAATAAGAACTAATCTTCTGTGCTGAAACAAGTAAATGTAAGGTTCAGCTAGATTAAGTTTGAACCAACTGAAAAGCGCTTCAAACCCTTTAGTTTCAAGGGTTTGGAGCGTTTTTTCTTTTTGAGAATAAGCTAGAACACGATAGAAAAGAAACACAAAAAAGTACTACTAATTCGTTTTGTGACTGTTATTGAACTAAGCTTCAAAAAGGTTAAGTGTAACTATTCACATACAATTAGCCGAGCAGACTTCTGGGGAACCCTTAGTTCATTAATTTTTATTAATCAATCAATTCTTTTTTTATCATTTAAAAAGTGTTCGTAGAAAGGGCTGTTTACTGTGAAAGTTCATTTCTTTCAAAACATAACTACGTACGTGAATAACCAAAAGGCTAGAATGTAAGCGACCTGTACAAAACACGCAGTCACTTATATCGGTGGTCGATAATCATGTTTCAAAATAATATTTAATTAACACCGTGTAAATAACTTCACAATATATATATATGTAATGTATAATATAAATATCCTAGGTATACATGAAGTATTTTTGTAAAAGCTATTTTTTAAAAGTTTGAGAAGAATATATAATTTTGAAAAGGATGATTAAAATGGGACGTTTAACAGGTAAAGTAGCAATTATCACTGGTGCAGCACTAGGGATGGGAGCGTCGGAAGCTAAGCTATTCGCAAGTGAAGGAGCAAAAGTAGTCGCAACGGATATTAGAGATGATTTATTAAAAGAGGTAATTAGTGAAATTAAAGAAAACGGCGGAGATGCAATTGGATTAAAGCATAATGTTACATCTGAGGAAGAGTGGAAAAATGTTATTCAGGAAGCTATAAACCATTACGGTAAGGTAGATGTACTAGTCAATAATGCTGGAGTAGCGAGTCCAAAAACGATGACTCAAATGGAAATGGATGAATGGAATAAAGTAATGGATATTAATTTAAACGGCTGTGTACTTGGGATGAAATATGTAATTCCAGAGATGCAAAAAGCCGGTGGGGGTTCTTTAATTAATATTTCATCTATTGGTGGGATAGTGGGTATGGCAGGATCAAGTCCATATACAGCTGCAAAAGGGGCATTACGATCTTTATCTAAATCAGCTGCTGTAGAATATGGAAAAGATAAAATAAGAGTAAATTCCGTTCACCCTGGTATTATTGAGACACCTATGACTGCTGATTCCTTTAAGGACGCATTACCATTCTATCAAACGTTCACTCAGCTTCCTTATTTCGGAAACCCAGAAGATGTTGCTTACGGAGTACTATTCCTTGCATCTGATGAATCACGTTTCATGACCGGAGCGGAATTAGTTATTGATGGAGGTTGGACAGCCATTTAATATAAAGCTGGTGCCACATGTGCTAATAGAAAAACAATAATTATTTTATAAACTACAAATCAAGTAAAAAGTCGATCATATAGTTGAGCGGCTTTTTATTTTACTCATTTTCAGTGAGCGATTCTTCTCTGTTTTTCAGAGGATTATGTTTGTAAGGTCCTTTAATAGACAAATTCATTAATTGAAATGCCATTTCATGTTCTGAATAAGGTAGGTTATTTTTAATCCACCATATAATAACTTCCAAAAAGGCAGATTCCACATATTTGATTATTAAATCTCTTTTAGCTGTAAGATTTTGCTCACTAGGTTCGATTTGGTTAATCCCTTCAGAAACAAACTCATGTATAATTTCTAAAAGTCCCGAAGCTAAATAAGGGATGCGGTTAGTAACTAAGAAGGCTTTGTAAAAAGAGAAATTGTCTGCAATATGTTGAAATAATTGAACAAAACTTGGATGAGGGTATTCTTCTAAATAATCAAAGTTATCTAAAAGTGATATTTTGACATTTACTTTTTCACGCAAGTCACTTAAAATTTCATCGATACATTGTACCATAAGCTCATTCTTATCTTTATAGTGAAGATAAAAGGTAACACGTTTTACTGTTGCTCGGTCAGAAATATCTTGTACTTTAATTTCCTCAAAGGCTTGTTCTTCCATTAGTTCAATTAATGCCTGCTTTAATAACCTTCTAGTTCTAATTACACGTGGATCAATTTTTTGTCTTGTCATGAATTTCTATCCCTTTACTATATAGATTATGTTTTGAATTTTTTTAATATTATTGAATTCCCACATCACAACGATGCTCTTCAATTACATTATTAGGACATCTTAATGTTTATTTTTATGTGTATTAAGAAGAATTGTTAAGTAGCTACTTTACATAATATACCTCATCAACCTCCGCTAGTCGATGGACTTGTATTAATCCTAAAAATAATATCTCGTTACTACAATTATGCATAGTAACGATAAAAAAGACAATTACTTATCTATGTCAAAATGAAGTCAGTGTGAATCCAAACTCTCTACTATATTTACGGGCCGTTATTATTTCAGATCCTAACCTTGGGGATATAAAAATCCAATTATTACTAAATGGCTATATATGCATAATAATCCAATGATGAAGGAATACTTGATTTTTTTAAAACTATTAAAACTAACTAAATTAATTTAATAGAAGTTTTACAGTAAATTAGTGTTATTTCACATTTATGGATAGGGAATATGACCTTTTTGTTAAATACATAATTTGTTAACTAAATAAGTCTACGAAAATTATCATTTAATGATAATTATCTATTCAATCTGTAGCAAATTTATATTAATCTATTATTCGAATTACAAATTAATAATAGGAGGAGATAATATTGGGAATTTTAGAACTAAATAATTCAAAAGGTAAAATAAAGCTATTATTGGTTGCTCTTTTCTTTGCATTTCTGGCATTTATGCTTTCAACTGTATCTGCTGAAGCTTCAAGTTATAAAGAAGGCGATATTTTGTTTACTACTAGTACAAGTTCATGGGGGTTTACTGGCCATGCAGGAATAGTAGGTAGATCTGCTGATGGGAATTTGTATGCTGTACATATTCCAGGTCCAAATCAACCAATACAAAAAATAACTTTAACCCAATGGGAAACTAGATACCCAGTTACAGAGGTTTGGAGACATACCAATCAAACTGCGGCTCAACAAGCTGGACAAAAATCAATGGATTTTATTCGTTATTATGGAACTGATACATCTTACATAGCTCCATATTCAATCTTCTCTGTTGCAGGATTAACTTATGCAGACAAATCAGAAACATACTGCAGTAAGTTAGTTTGGCAGAGTTACTATTACGGTTCGGGATTAAACTTAGGATATAAACCAGGTGGAATGGGGATTATCAGTCCATATGCACTTAGAGCTTTACCAAATATGTATAAGGTATCAGGAAATATCTAAAACTAACTTTAAACGCTCTCTATAGAATTCTATAGAGAGCGTTTTTTTATGACTTAAAGTAAAGTCATAATAATGATAAGGAAAATAAGAATTAAGAAATAAGAATTATTGCAGATTGGATGGAGAGAATGATTGTGAAAGAAACTACGAGCAATAACTGATTTACTGAACAATAGGAGAAAATTAACAAATGAGGGTATCCATTACTTATTGGAAATGAAGAATTTGTGAAGAATTATAGTTTAACTAACGGATGCTTAGAGGAAAGGTGTTGAGCTATTCAGATACTCTTTTTCCTACTCAATTAATGGGTGGTTTTCTTTAAAAAGAAAATCAAAAAATTAAGGACTACCCAATATTCATAATATCCTATGCTTTCTATGCTTTCGGATTGAAATGCAACAGGGATTATAATCAAATTTTTCTATATAGAATTTAATTTGGCATACTAAATAAGAGCATGTTTTGATTAATCTTTTTTCAAAACGTGCTCTTTTGATTTGTTCTCTTTTCAAGGTTCCTACAAAGCTTAGTTCTTCTCTCTTACTTTTTCATAAGAATTGTTTTAGAAAGCATTTTCTGTAGGTAAGGGAGCAGCACAGTCACTCAATTAAAACAACACTATACAAAATTTGAAAACTATAAAACAATTAAAAGCAAATTATTTTTTTCACTCAATATTCAAGTAATTTACTTAGTTTTTAATACTATTTTATAGTAAGTTTTTACAGTTAAAAAGTAATAGATAATGTAAACACCTGTGTATACACCAATACATATAGCAACAGGAACGACTAAATTGGTTTGCAATAAGTTTGATAAAGCTGTTAAGGCAACAGCACTATGCGCAATTCCAGCAAGTAATGGTATAGCGAAAATAAACAAATTTTGCTTGGCTATAGATTTGTAAATTTCTTTTTTCTTTACACCAATTTTTAGTAAAATTTCGTAGCGTCCTTTATCTGATGTAGCTTCTGTTAATTGCTTAAAGTAAATGATACTACCTGTTGCTGCTAAGAAAACTAGCCCTAGAAAACCACTCATGAAAATCATTAAACCTGAAGTTTCTAAACCACTTGAGTAATCTGAATAAAAATTTGAGAATTTAGCTTCGTCAGGTAAAAAGGACTTTATTTCTTTTGTTAATTTCTCTGCATCATCTTCATTTTTGATTTTATAAACCTCCATGTCCAGAGGGGGAGCTACTTTTACTAATTCAGTAAATAACTCGTCACTGACTACAATGACATTAAAAACGGTATTGGAGTTTAATACGCTATATTTCTTTAAATCAGTAAATGCTATTTTTTGTTCAAACTCATTGACTTTAAAAGACACCTCAGTACCTATATATTTGGGTGAATAGCCTTCCATGTATGCCGCATCTAAGGCAGTAGCCTGATTTCCTTTTAATGAAAGAGAATCCTTTCGATTCTGATTATTAGCTAATTTGTTAAAATCACTTGCACAAATAAGCGTATAGGGCATATCACCATAATTATACAAATTTGTAGTATCTACATTTACTTCAATTGTAGGAATCGTTTCATGGTACATAATCTGATGATCAATATCATTAGAAATCGTTTCCTTTACCTTATTAGATACGGTATTGTCGGTCACAGTAAACATGAAACTGTTTGGATTTGCGATCTGTGTATTATGTCTGTTGTTGTAATAAGAGCTATAGGACGTTCCCACTGCAGATAATGTTGTAGCACTTAATACTGCAATTATTGTTAAAGTTCGAGCGTTGCCCTTAATTCGATATAAGAGCTGTGATATCCCAATAATATTAATGCCGTTCCAATAACTCTTTTTATTTTTTTTAGCCAATTTTAACAGATAAACAGTTACTGAATTGAATAAGAGATACGTGCCTATGATGACAGTTGCTAAGATAATGAGAGGGGTAATTGCCATACCAAGCGTTTTCCAAATACTTGATGTCACTAAATTTTGTAAAGCAATCCAGTATCCTATACCAATAAGAAGAATGGACAATAATGCTAAGAAAAACGATGCTTTCGGCTCTGGCTCACCCTGTTTTTCTGCCTGAAATAAATCAATTAGTTTAAAACGGTAAATAACTCTGTATCCTTGAAATGATGTGAATAAAGTAATAATCATAAATACAATGATTGTGTTAACAATCGCTGCAAAGGAAACTGAAAAGTTCACCAAGGTATCATGTCCCATTACCTTCATTAATAGGGATATAAAGTACTTCGATAGTATTGATCCAAGAGCTATTCCGATTGCAAGTGCAATAATTCCTAATGTAAAGTTTTCGTAAAACAACATCTTGCCAATTTGTTTTTTACGAACACCAAGTAACGAATAAAGTGCAACTTCTTTTTTTCGTTTTCGTGTAAAAAAAGAATTTGAATACCAAATAAAAATGGCTACGAATATCATTAATACAACAGACGCAGCACTAAACGCTGCGCTAATTTTTGGTGAACCTTCAGAAGTAGCTAAGATTGTTTTATCATATTTTAAAGAAACGAATGTAAAATAAATCACTATACTAAAAATCATGGATGCAAAATATAAAAAGTAGTTACTGAAATTATTCTTCATATTTTTTTGAGCGATATTAAATAATGTCACTATGACCACCTCCGAGAGAAGCGAGTACATCTAATACGTCTTGGAAATATGCTTTACGTGTTTTCTCTACTTTATGAAGTTCCTTGTAAAGTTTTCCGTCATTAATAAATATCACTCGTTTGCAAAAGCTAGCAGCGTATGCATCATGTGTCACCATCATGATGGTTGCATTATTTTTTTTATTTAAAATGCTGAGGCTTTCAAGTAAATTAGTTGCGGATTTTGAATCCAAGGCTCCTGTTGGTTCATCCGCTAAAATCAAGCTTGGATTTGCTACAATTGCCCGGGATGCAGCGACTCGTTGCTTTTGTCCACCGGAAATATGATACGGATACTTATTTAAAATTTCACGAATGCCAAATGAATCTGCAATATGATCGACGCGTTTTTCAATCTCTTTTTCTGGCACTTTAGCAAGTGCTAGCGGAAGTAAAATATTTTCCTTCACCGTTAATGTATCAAGTAGATTGTAATCTTGGAAAATAAATCCTAATTTATCGCGACGGAAATCTGATAATTGTTCATCGTCCATCATCATAATTTTTTTACCATCAATAATGATGTCTCCTGATGATGGAATATCAATAGTTGAAAAAATATTTAATAAAGTAGATTTTCCAGCTCCAGAAGGGCCCATGATCCCTACAAATTCACCTTCATTAATTTCTAAGTTAATATCTTGTAATGCTCTATATACATTACCTTTAGAACCGAATTCTTTCTGAACATTTTTTGCTTGTAAGATTTTTTTCATAATTGTATTTTCTCCTTGTAGACTAATAGTTTTTGCATATTTGTTATCTAATTTTTGTCTACAAAAGTTAGAATACACTTTCAACATTACATACATTTTAGTTAAACCTTAATTCGACCTTAACAAAACCTTAAATTGTTAAAGAGTTCGCTTATTATTCACAGTTTGAAGAGAAAGAGGAGTTAGTTTGCTGTATGGTTAAATAAAACCTTCGATAAGCTTCAGAATGACGGTTTTTAATTTTAAATACGGCTTCCAAAATAGGGATTAAAATATCATAAGAATAAATGGAAGACAAACTAAACGGTGGCCATTATTTTATCTAGACATAAATATGACTAGGTACTATGATAAATAGAAAATGAGGGGGCTCACAGTGGGGAAAAAACAATATTCACCAGATTTTAAATTAGAAATTGTTAAACAATATCGCCTCGGCACCGCTGTAAGTAAATTATCAAGCGAATATGGTATATCAGAAGTGACGATTTATAAATGGATTAAACTATATACACCTGTCGATGGGATGGTGGACATGACAAAGGCAGAGGTATTAAGCGTGCAAAAAGAAAACGAGCGCTTAAAGCAAGAGGTTGATATTTTAAAAAAGGCTATAACCATATTCGCAACCAAATAGCTGAAACAGATATAATTGACTATATTGAACGAGAAAGTGAAAAATATGCTGTGAAAGTACTTTGTGAGCTACTAGGCTTGCCGAAAAGCTCTTATTACAGCGCATTGCAAAAAAATGTAACAGTACCTACAAAGTCAGCATCAGAGGTATTATTAGAAGAAATTAAACATATTTTTATTGAAGATGGAAAACTTGACAATGGTGCACAGCTATATGACAGATTAAAAAAGCGAGGCTTTCAGGGGAGTTTGCGGAAAGTGCAGCGGGTGTTAAAAAAAGCTAAGGAAGCACAAGTAATAGAAGTGCAGGAGCCAATAGTAAATATGGGATTTGAAACAACAGGAGCGAACGAAAAGTGGGTAGTCAATATAAGTTATGTACCAACGTGGCATCAAGGGTGGGTTTATATGGCATCTATTATAGATGTACATACAAAGAAGTTAACAGGGTTTAGCTTTGATCAATCAATGAATGAAAGCTTAGTTGTGGAGGCACTACAGAAAGCGTATGCCCAATTTGCTATGCCAGTTGTATTGTATACAAGCCTGCAACCAGCGTTTATTGAGCACTGCAAAGAAGCAAGTAAAGAAAAAGAATTGTTATTACCACCAATTGTTTATAAAGATTATTTGTATGATGAGGAATGTTTACAAGCAATTGTGCCATTTTTAACAGGTACGGAAAATCGACTGCGGCGAGGTCATGCTTCCATCCGCTATTTAAAATGAACATAATGAGAAGATGAAAGCTTCCTTACTTGGTATATATGATGCCATGTAAGGAAGCTTATTTTGTTAGGCTTTATATGATGTTATGAAAGTTAATTTAAAAGTGTCCAAACGATTGACGTTTTCTGAAAAATTAATTATATTTATGGTGAATTAGGATTTTATAAGCCTAATCAAAATCTATTGAGAGAGGAGACATTCTAAATGAAAGCATTAGTATTTGCGGGACCAGGTAAAAAGGAATTGCGTGAAGTTGAAAAACCACGTGTAGTGAAAGACAGCGATGCAGTCGTTCGTCTTGTGAAAACAACAATTTGTGGTACGGACTTACACATTTTAGGCGGCGATGTACCTGCCGTTAAAGAGGGGACAATATTAGGTCATGAAGGTATCGGAATCGTAGAAGAGGTAGGCGCAGGCGTATCAAACTTCAAAGTGGGCGATAGGGTCATTATTTCTTGCGTGACTTCATGTGGTAAATGTCATTATTGTAAAAAATCATTATATGCACATTGTGAAGACGGTGGCTGGATTTTAGGTCACTTAATCAATGGTACTCAAGCAGAATATGTTCATATACCACATGCAGATAATTCTCTTTACCACATACCTAAAGGGATTTCAGATGATGCTGCTGTCATGATTTCTGATATTTTACCAACAGGTTTGGAGATTGGTGTATTAAATGGTCAAGTTTCACCTGGTGATGTAGTAGCCATTGTAGGTGCTGGCCCAATCGGTATGTCTGCATTATTAACTTCGCAATTTTATTCTCCTTCTAAAATCATTATGATAGATCTCGACGATAACCGTTTAGAAGAATCCAAGAAATTCGGTGCGACTGATACAATCAATTCACGTGATGCACAAGCTGCAATTGATAAAATTTTTGACATTACGGATGGTCGTGGCGTGGACGTCGCGATCGAAGCGGTGGGCTATCCTGCAACATTCGATATTTGCCAACGTATTTTATCACCTGGAGGACGTTTAGCAAACGTAGGTGTACATGGCAAACCTGTCGATCTACAATTACAAGATTTATGGATTCGGAACGTTACAATTTCCACAGGCTTAGTGTCCACAAGTACAACGCCAATGCTAATTAAAACTTTGGAAACAGGGAAAGTTAAGCCAGAGGGATTAGCAACACATCGTTTCAAATTTGATAAAATGATTGAAGCATACGAAACATTCGCTAATGCCGCGAAAGAGAATGCATTAAAGATCATTATAGATTTTGAATAATCGAGAATTAACATAAAAAGTCCTCAGTGGGGAAACAAGCTCCGTAAATTTGGATTAAAAGTATAGAAAAAAGGTGCCTACAAGGGTGCTTAAATAAATATAAAAAGAAGCATTCTTCTAAATTAGCATTTCAAGCTAGATATAACAGTTTAGTAAACACCGTATATAAGTGTATAAAAATATGAAACCATGTATGCCGTCGGTAGGTAGTGGAGTAAAAGGTGACACGTACATGGGCAGTTGTGAGAACGAATTAAAAAGGACTTGCATAGATGCAGATAAGTCATCCATGCAAGTCCTAACGCACCTTATAGGCGCAATAAGGAATTTCTATTGAAGTAATCTGATATCAAGTGATAGTGTATAATACGAACGGGATGTCAAAAAAGATTGCTCGAAGCACTAATTATTAGTACCTTTGTTCACCCATGCAGGAAATGTTCAATCTTTTTTCGTACAACTGCTGGGGGTATTAATTGGATATGTTCACCTTTATCGTCACATGTGAAAATGCCTTTGAAAACTTTGGGCATGGCATTGTACTGATTCTCTAACTGTTCATTAAATTGTTTAAAACAGTCATAAGGATATTTTTCTAGCAGGTAGGGTAACAAAAAAGCTGACCTTAAGATTTCATATTCCTGATAATTATATGGTGTACTGTCTGGACGCTTCTTTAAGATTTCCAACATCTTATTCATCAAAAGGGCAACCTCTTCTTCGCTTGCAAAGGCAACATATCCTCGAATGGCAATAAGCCGCATATCCAAATATCGTTCTTTTTTAAAGGCTTTTAGGAAAAAGTCCTTTCCATCCTCAGGCAAGTCAAAGACTAATTGCTTTAATAAAGTATTGCGTTTTGCAATATCCTTTGTATTAAAATATGTTTCCAAATATCCGTTTTTTTCGTCCAAATATCCCATCTCCATTCATGAGCTTGTCGTTACAACTTATTTTTCAAGGTTGCTTCAAGCACCTCTTTTCTTTTTTTCACGTCTTTTCGTGAATAAGGTTATTAAGAACTCTATCTAATTACTAAACAGAATCTTTTTCTAGTAATTTCAAATGATTACGGTACTTTGAGTGAACTTTTAACTAGCAGAGCAATTAGAATCTAACCTACTTTTTATAGAAGCTTTTATATTCTTGGCGAACAATTTGAATAAAATCATTTAAGTAAGGCGGTATATTTTTATCTTTGTGCCAAGCTATTTCTGTATAAATTGGGTTTAAGTTTAAAGCGATTGGTAGTTCTATTAGTGTTCCACTAATAAGCTCTTTTTCTACTACCATTTTAGGAAGTAGAGAAATACCTAATTCTGCTATAACACATTGTTTTATAGCTTCTATACTGACAAATTCAATGACATGCCTTGGAAATATCCCTTCTTGCTGTAGCTTATTTTCAAATTGTGTTCGGTAAGAACAGCCTTTTTCAGTTAATAATATCGTTTCTTGTGCTATTTCTTCTAATGTTAGCTTTTCTGTATGATTCAAATGATGGGTTGGGGATACAACTAACACTAAATCCTCTTCTAGTAACGTTTCAGTATAGAGTGTTGACATTATCTTTCGAGTATCGGTGATGAATGCCAAGTCTAAATGATCAGTTTGGAGTAGGTTCTTTGCAATTTCACTCGCATGGACTGGTTTAAAGATTAGTTCCACTTGAGGATGTAGCTGTTTAAATGCCTTTAGTATTCTCGGTAGTCGATATGTGCATTGACTTTCTTGAGCACCTATTGTTAAAAATGCGTTTAATTCGCTATCACCTGTTACTGCATACCGCATTTCTTCGTCAAGCTGAATTATTTTTTCGGCATATTGTGTTAATTCTATTCCTGCTTTTGTAAGGTATATTCGTTTGCCTAATCGCTCAAATAATGTTGTTCCTAACTCATCTTCTAATGATTTTATTTGTGCGGTAATACTTGACTGTGCGTAATCTAATATTTTGGCAGTTTGAGTAAAGTTTAACGTCTTTGCTGCGGTTAAGAATGTTTGTAAATGTTTAATTTCCATCTTTTTCACCTCTAAATCGAAATTTACGATTGATTCAATCGGTTTATTCAGCTTTATCGATAAGTTACGTAATTATATACTACAATTATTAAATAAGGATAGATAGGGGTATGACACATGAAAATTGTAACTTTTATTGGAAGTTCAAGGAATGGCGGAAATAGTGAGCTATTAACAGATATAGTACTAAAAGATATTACGCATAAAAAAATTTATTTAAAAGATTTAGATATTAGACCAATTGAAGATTTACGTCATACAAAAGATGGTTTTCAAGTAATTAAAGATGATTATGATAATGTGATTGAGGAATTACAAAATAGCGACATTGTAATTTTTGCAACGCCAATATATTGGTACAGCATGTCGGGAATAATGAAAAACATGGTTGATCGATTTAGCCAATCAATACGAGATAATCGTTTCCCTGATTTAAAAGAACGATTAAAAAAAATACGAACAATCGTCGTAATCGTAGGTGGTGATAAACCGAGAATCAAGGGCTTACCACTTATTCAGCAGTTTCAATACACATTTGAATTTTTAGAAATGTCATTATGGTCATATATTATTGGGGAAGCAAATAAACCTGGCGAAATCATGGATGATAAATACGCATTATCACAAGCTGCTTTGTTAAATGAAAATATAAAGTCACTGATTTATAAGGAAGGGGAGTAAATGAAGCAAATATATAAACTTCATTTAAAGTGGATTAGTACTCTTAATAAAGTGTAGATAGTTTAGTTTGAACTACCATTTCAAATGATTTAGGCAGATTCATAGCTCAAACTGCTGTAAACTTTGGCTTCGTAAGTTTAGTCAAAATAATGGCAGTTGAGCTGATGTTAGTCAATTATTCAAATTTAAATAGAGAGGATAACTGTCAGATGCCTGAAAGATATGTTAAGTGGTAAAATCTTGTTACGAAGTGAATTTTTAAAAATGAAGTAGCATTTTGAGAAAATATATAGCAAATGAGGTGAATATGATGTCACAAATTTCAGAAATAAAATTTGAAGAGTTAAATAAACTAGTCAAATTTCTTAGTTTTTTCCAAAAGCTAGACGCAACAATTAGTAACGAAGAAAAAAAGTATATGCTTGAAGGTGAAGAATTTCGAGCATTTCACAAAGAATTATGTAATACAGATTTTCTCATTGTATTTGATTGGAAGAGTTGGTTGAATGAAAATGAAATTTATAAGAATATAGCAAACGATATAGAAGAGCATGTTATGAAGGCAAATTTAGATACTCTTCGAAAATTAATGACAAGCTATATACGTGGAGATCGATTTAATGAAGGACTATTCGAAGGCGTAATAATAAATGGACATGTAACTAAGATACTAACTAGACTTAGAGAATTAATGGCGAATTGTAATAATAATTAGTGTTAGTAAGTTTAAATCAATAGGAGGAACACAAATGAGTAACAGGGACTCTCAACAATGCAATTTAAATATATGGTATTACCTGTCTGACGAAGTATGGGGTAAGGTAACGAATATATATGAGAGTATGCCAGGTTGGATAGGGTATAAAAATGGTATTCCTTATTGGTTCGGACAAGAAGAGGATGATGTTTTTATTATGGCCTCAGTAGAACCAAGTGGGTTATCATTTTATGCACAGATGAATCATAATGACTGGAGCTCTTGGATAGAAAGATTTAAATTGGAAGCGACAAAAGTGGTAGGATTTGAAGTTGGTGAACCCGAAGATGGATTTATCTAAAAATCGAAGGTCGAATTTGTGATTTGATAATTAAAAATGGATATATAGGATATTTCGGGAACATTTTTTGAAAGGGCATTATCGGGGGGAGAGGGGTAATTGAATGTCAATTTTACTAAAAGCATCATTTGTTTATTTTAGTATTGACGACGAGACCGTATTAATTGGATTTGCAGATGATGAATTTGAGACAAAGGAATATGTGCTATTTCAAAAGTCATTATGGATTGAAGACATACTCATCTTAAATAACGTTCATATTACGATTAATAGTGAAAATAGATCAGCGTATGGGGAAATATTAAGGATAATACTTAGTCGAAAGTTTATTTCAATCTTTTTATCAAAAGATACTGCAAGTTCACTTGGCGTATCTGATTCCATTGATATTGAATATGATATAGATGAAAAAGAATTCAAAATCTTAATAAGTCACATTCAAAAGCTAAATGTAAATCAAGACATAATAATTGAGGTTAAGTAGATTTAAGCCTTCAATTGAAGATGTATTGACGTTTATTGGTACAGCGATGAAAGAGATCATTAATAATCTCATTGAAATATCGATTAATTATACTAGCAGTTAACTGATTTGAAGAAGAAGTATTATGTTGGCATAAGTTAAAATCAGAGACCTTCGTATAAACCATATCCACGCTTCATGTATTCCCCACCTTTTCCTCTTATAAGAAATCTCTCCTTATAAATATATTCTAAACTATAACTTTGTAGAGGCTTGAAGGTAGAGCTTCGCACCTTCGTATGACACTATACTTATGGGTGCAGGAAATAGACAAGAAATGAATAAGTGGTAAAATTTAGTGATAAAGTAAAATGAAAAATCAGACGTAAGGAGAGAAAACAAGATGGGCAAGAAGAAAAAGACCTTACCGAAAAATTTTGATGAACTAATTGAAGCAGGGGATATATCAGCATTAAAAGAGGTATTTATGAAATGCGATTTAGATGCTCGTGGCGGTTACAGCAAATCAACAGCCTTGAGCTTTTTCAATATACCCGATGAATTGGTTCGCTGGCTCGTGGAACAAGGTGCTGATATAAATGCTAGTGATAGTTATGGAAGAACGGCTCTACATAATCATGCAATAAGTTGGTGCGGTAATATTGAATTGCTGCTTGAGTTGGGTGCAGATATAGAAGCCTTTGATTATCAAAATGAGACACCTTTATTCGCAGCTGCAGCTTCTTTTAAGCCAAATGCTGTTCACACGCTGATTGCTAACGGGGCAAATAGTAGCGCAGAAAATAAGATGAAACAGACGCCCTTAGAAAAAGCTTTGGCAATATGTAAAAACATCGATATCGTCAATATGGCGAAAGTTGCCGATATTTTGCTTAAAGCTAGAGTAACAGTAACGCAGGAAATGAAAGAGTCTATTAAACGAATTGGAACGGACTTTGAATTTCATAGAGAGGGCTTTAATAAAGATTACTTAAATCAAACAGATGAGGGACTTTTACATCTATATGAGCTATTTGATGTTCCTCCAGTAGGGAAACGAAATACTCACGATAGCGTCTCTCCAATAGAAGTAACTACAAAGGGATGGCAAGCACAACATAATGAACTTTGGAGTTTATTAATTCCGTCACAAGGACAGGCGAAGACCGTACAAGGTGAGGTTATCCGTATTACTGGTAAAGTATCATACGAAATTTTAAATAACGGCGCAATCAATTGGGATAATCAATATCGTAAAATGCTTAGTAGTCTAAACCATTACTTTAGCATGGGTACACCATTAAATGATGCTGCACTTCAGGAGGCAGAAGCATTAATAAAAGCACTTCGCAATGGACATGGTCGTGATGAACCAGCGAGGCTGTGTGAACTGGCAGTGTGCTGGGTACTCAGTAATTTGAATCCTATAACTTTGCAACAGCCCGAATATAAGTGATAACTTTAGTACGGCGATGGCACAACACTAAAACATATTAAAAGGGGATGTATTTCAGAATGAGTTATGATGTCCATATCGGAAAGCTAATAAATGGTAGAAGAGAATTGGAAGGTAAAGGTATGTTTCTACTATGCTCAACAGATCAAACCATTCAGGAAATCTCGACATTTAGTCCACAAGAAGGGATATTCATTAGTAGAAGCGCTATTGAGAATGCGCTTTACGATTTCTGCAAATCTGCAATATCTAATTATATTGAAGAAGGAAGTAACGAGGATGTGTATACCTTCTCTATCTATACTGATAGCTATAACGGTAGTTATTTAGTGTACATGAATAATCGAGCCTCTCTTGACGAAAGTGTTACTGATTGCTACGCACATTATCAAGAAAAGTATATTAAAACTGGTGACGAAATTTATAATCAAACTAGAGAACAGGTATATAGTTCATATAAGTTTAGTGAAGGCGATTATCCCTTTATGTTTGAAGAGATGCCTGAATGCCTTGAAAGCTATCTCCAAGTTTTTAGTTGCATTAGCCAAGAAACGCCTGAGTATTTAAGCAATGCGGAGAACTATATATTTGAGAAGACGATAATAGATTCGGAGCTATTCTTAATCGCCATTGATGTTATTCATCGATTGCAGAACGACCTAAAACAATTGAATCGAACGGAGGACTTCATTGCCTACGTATCAGCAGCGGATGGCGTTGGTGGTGATTATTTAACACTAAGCCAACTCATAAGGAAATGTGTGCACGAAGACCAATTGTATAAAGCAATGCCTGACTTGAAAAATAAAGATTTGGAATTTCGGACTGCTGTCGATGCAATACATCAGCTTCCCCTGGGTCAGCAGGTAAAGCATTGGGTTAATGTTATAGAAGGAGGAGAGTTTGGCGAAGGCAGCATGAAAAGCTTTTGGCGAACAGACTTTGAAGCCTATAAACAGCTAGTGGAGCTTGGAGGGCAAGTTATCCCATATATTAAAGCGTATTTGAATGGTGATATTAAAAACGAGAGCATGGATATTTTAATATTGGTATTAGAAGATTTAGCAGAACAAGCCGACACCCGATAATATCATTAAAAAATCGAAGAAGTATAATTCGCGAAATTTTTTGATACAAAAACAATCCTTTATCTTTAAGGGGGTAATCAAGTATGGTAGAACGAATACCTTGCAAGACAGAAGGCTGCAGCGCAACAATTTTGCCGAGCACCGCAGACAAAACAGGTGGTATTTGCATGCCGTGCCATCAAGAGCAGGAACGAAAAAAGCAACAAATTTATATTGAGCAGCACCGCAAAACGGTAAATCTCTACGAAGGCTTAACAGATCATGTTGATATCCTGAAGGTGATGCATGCACCGAAAAAGTATGACCCACTTATCCAGTATGTTTCGTATCCGTTAAGCATGGAGCATATGTACATATCTTTATCAGACCAAGAAGCGGACTGTATGCTGAAATATGCAATGGAATTACTCGCTAGTAACAATGAAAGTGAAGCAGAGGATATTTTATTATCTCTAGTGTGCTATCGGGATGATAATATATCAGATGCTTTGCCTGAGCTTATAGAGCGCGGCTTGTTTGATAATCCGATTCTTTATAAAGATGCACCACAAGGCATACGAAATCTGCTTTTAGAGCAGGTGAAATGGGATGAAGACAACCGAAATCATCTCCTCCTAGTACTTGGCTGGATTGAAGATATTGTTGTTACAGAGCAGTTTCGGGAATGGCAAATGCAGCCACCAACATGGGCGGAGCAGTTGTTTGTAACGCCTGAAACGTACGCACTTGATGGAGGATGGGAGCTTACCCCAGACGGAAAGAAGCGTAATCTAATTAACCATTTATGTTATGCAATTAGGCAAGCAGACCAACAGTTGGATAATCTAAACGAAGACCATCATGCTCATTTTCTAGAGTCAAGCCATTTAACGTGTCCATGGTGTAACAGGGAGTTAACGAAGTTGATGGACGTAGCTACCTCCCATCCGTCATTAAAATATCTCAACTTGCAGATGGAGAACCTACAGGTCATAACCTGTGATGTATGTGGGGGCTTTAGCACAATATACATGGAATTGGACAATCATAGCGTGCCTGTTTGGAGCCGCCATAATCAAAAACCTGCTTATCTTCCTGATATCGATGACCTAAGCAGTGAAGCGGAAACCGTACCTAGTTTAGTCCTTTCACATAAACCGCAAACACCGTATTATGCTGCAGTTTGGACGATGTCACAATTTGATTCGCAGATTGGTGGCCATCCTAGCTGGGTACAAGAGCCGGAGTATCCGCTTTGTCCTTGTTGTGAACGAAGAATGCAATTCATTGGGCAGATTGATTATGCTGATTTCGACGAATATGCAGAAGGTATTTTTTATATGTTTATATGTCCAAAAGACAGTATGACAGCAACGGTATATCAGCAAAGCTGAAAACTGTTGTTGCATTTCAGGGACCGCCACTAGAAGAACAAAATGAGAAAAAGAGCCCGCTTTAACAGCGAGCTCTTTGCTTAGGCTTCTTTTAACTTATTCATTACTTCATCTATATAGGAATCGGTAAAGTGAATAATGCCGAGATTTTTTACAATACGTCCTTCCTTCAGGCGGTTATCAAGCCAATCTGTAATAAAGGCAGGAGCATATCCGCCTTGACCGAATTCTCCGCCAAATGCGATGATGTTCTGATAAATGGATACATATTGATCGTAATTAGTGTCTGGATACGACTTGGTATATAACCAAAACTGCACATCATACATGACATAGGATAATTCATCTGCATGAAAACTAAAATGGCCTTTCTCTTCGACAATTCGTGTACATATGTTGCGAATTTTTTGTTCCACCTGAGCCACTTCAGTTACCTGAGAGCACAACTCCTCTAGCAGAGGTGAAAATTTGCCGCGCGCTACTTTATCAAGAGCTATTTCTTTGTCTTCTTCAGAAGTATCATATTGTTCTTCGCTCACTAAGCCTTTAATAAACTCTTCAAAATTGTCAGCAAGGAAGGTAATCTCATAATCATCTTCTTGGTCGACATGAATAACTTCAGGTTCACCATTCCTACCGCAAGCTCGATAGTCTAGCATCACAACATCATGACCGGCTGATGGACAATCACAGATTACGACTCCAATGTCTGGATATCCCCATTCCTCAATCATAAACGGACTACCCAAATCTCCGCACAGGGAATAGCTTTTCTCGCGCCCAATACCCGCAATTCCTGTAATGGCAATATGATCCTCAGCCCAGGATGTAGGGTCCTCTGTTGGAAAGCAAGTGTTCATTGGCACCCCACCATTTTGCTGCTTCATAAGATAAATATAAGAGGAGGGGAGCTTATAGCCAAGTTCTTTTTCTATAGAATCGATTAGTTCATCCGTAGGGGGATCACATTGGTAGGATGTTCTTGCGTACTCGCTGTCATCCCAGAAATCAGTTAGAAACATGTCTGAAAAAGGAATTTTCTTTGCAAGGGAACCGCCACGCGCCAAGGAATCTTTCTTTTTGGCAAGCCGGAGTTCTTCTTTTTTTTGCTTCTCCGCTTTATGAGTACTCTGTCTCAAAAAATATTCCGTACTTTGAACACCAGGCTCTAATTGATCTGACCTGCTAAAAGCTTGGACTGCTTCCTCATATCGCTGTAAATAATAAAGAGCAAAGCCAACCCGATAATGCCATAGAGAATCCTGTTTGCCAGCCTCAGCAATCTTACCGAATTGATGGAGCGCTTCTTCGTAAAGCCCCGAATTGTTATAGGCTCTTGCCATAATGCTAATTGCTTCATAGTCGCGCTCTTCTTCAGGAATTGCTAAAAGCGAATCGATAATTCGCTGATGTTCGTCTACTTCATGCCATGCAATCAATTGATCAATTAGCTTTTGTTCCATGTCTACCTCCAAATGATTATTTACATCATAACTACATATGTTTCTGGTAGCCTCTACTTTAAAATAGTAACATCTATTAAAAAAGGATTCTAGAATTTTCCTTTATGTTACAACTATGAAGAAATTTAAGGGAATGAGTTTAATATTTCATTGGACTCATTTTTTTTTTGCCTTGAAATACGTAATTAACTTACTCACTTCAACTACTAAGTGCCTTTTTATTATTCTTAAAATTTTAGTTGATTACTTCATTCCCATTTGTCCCATGATATAGGTAGATGGGGGGTGTTGGCTTATGGATTATGAATATACAGTAAAGTTTCACTTCAACGAAAGTCGTGAAGAAGAATATAAAATCAAGAATAATATTGGACAAGAAACATTTGTAGAAGAAATTTTTAATGGGTTCAATGAAAAGTCCTGGTATTCATTTACTGAAACAGAAAATTATAAAACGATATTAATTAGTACGAAAGGTGTTTATAAGGTATCGGTAGTACAAGATGTAGTAACATTTGATTAATTTAATGTATTAAGTCACATCCATTTTTGGAGTGGCTTTTTATTATGATGAAGTTAGTCACGGGCAACGACAGGGAGTGACGTAGTACTACGATATGCTAATTAAGCTTTAGAAAAGTTAACTTTTAGTGGGCTACCATATTCGAGTATGATAGTGATAATATTAAGTTTTTTAAAGGGAGATTTACATGAAAAATAGATTTTCAATTGGAGAAATGGCTAAGCTTCATAATACAACCATTAAAACTCTTCGATATTATGATGAAATTGACTTGTTAAAACCTGTACATACAGATAGCAACAACGGTTATAGATACTATTCAACGGAACAATTTGAACAAGTGAATACTATAAATTATTTAAAGGAATTAGGTTTTTCATTAAAGGAAATTAAAAGACATCTGGATCACAGGGATATCAACGGTTTTTTGCATCTCTTAGAGGAACAGCAACGATTAACTGAAGTGAAAATTAAAGAACTGGAACAAATTAACCGCAGATTTCAACATCGAATCAAGGATATAAAATTAGCACAAGAAATAAAGGAATTAGAAGTTCCATTCATAAAGGAAATAAAAGAGAGAAAGATAGTAAGGTTAATGGAAAAAATCAGTTCAGAACCTCAACTGGAAGTTTCTCTACGACAACTAGAGAATTCGTCCAATATGAACTCTTCTATATTTATTGGGGGAGTCGGTTTAACAATTAGTATTCGTGATTTATTGAATAACAAGTTTAATGAATATAACTCCATCTTTATTTTAGTCGAGGAAGATGATATTCAAAGTCCTTTAGTAACAACTCTTCCGGAAGGAAAGTATGCATGTATTTATTATAATGGAAATCATAATAATTCTCCTGTACAGTATAAATCCTTGCTGAATTGTATAAAAGATAATGGTTTTCAAATTATCGGAGACACCATTGAAAGGACAATCATTGACCATTATATTTCTGAAAGGAAAGAAGACTATCTGACAGAAATTCAAATACCAATAAAGTGTTGACCCTCCCCATACAGGAGGGTTTATTTTTTACTTAGGCACAATTATCTAAAGGAGAAATCATTATGTTTGGAACAATATTTAATACAATGATGATAATAATCGGAAGCATTGTTGGAAGCGTCTTTAAAAATGGGATAAAAGATGATTATCATAATATCCTTATGCAGGCTATGGGCTTAGCTGCTATGGGATTAGGAATAAATGCACTTGTACAACATTTACCTTCAAGCAAATATCCGGTACTTTTTATTGTAAGTTTAGCTGTAGGTGGATTAATCGGCCAAAAACTTAATTTGGAATTAAAATTTAATGCTTTAGTTAATAAATATTCTAAAGGCAATTTAGCAGAAGGGTTATCGACGGCTATTTTATTATTTTGTATTGGCACATTATCTATATTAGGTCCTGTAGAGGCTGCGTTAAAGGGAGATTATACGTATCTACTTGCAAATGGTATATTAGATGGCATTACTTCGATTGTTTTAGCAACTACATTTGGTATTGGGATAGCTATATCAGGAATTGTGTTATTTGTATGGCAAGGTTCCATTTATTTAATTGCTATTTTAATGGGGAGCTCCATCAATAATGATCTTCTAAATGAATTGACAATTATAGGAGGTATATTAATTTTAGCGTCAGGTTTAAGTATTTTGGGCATTAAAAAATTTAATACTTTAAATCTTTTGCCAGCATTACTTATCCCAGTTATTGTATTTTTATTTATCTAGTAATTCCTTTTATTATGGGCTAAGAAATCTTGAACTACATTTAAAGAGAAAACACACATCAATTTGTAATGAACCAAATTTGTGTGTGTTTTATGCACTAAAATTTATTATTTAACTAACTTATTTAGGAAGGGTAGTATCTCCTTAGGATTAAAAATCTTGTAGTATCGAGAATCACTTATTCTACAGGGGCCATATTGTTGTAGATTACGTCGGCAGTGACTTTTCCAGTACTAACATCTTGAGATGTGTAACCCGAAATGAAGTTTCCAACTTTAAATTCTTTTTGCAATAGTTCTTCTGATGGTTTTGCTGCAGTTGGCCCTTTAATCCCTAGTTGGGTTTTGTTCGTTACCGTTACCCATAAATCACCGATTTTAAAGCTATTGCCGTTTGCATTGACTTCAGTAATCGTCCCTTCAATATTCACCACTGCTTTGGCTGTAGTTTGCGGTTTATCTATTTCCACTAATGTACTTTGCGTGTCGGTCTTCGAATGCTGTATCATCGTGTACGTCCCTGTCAATACTGTACAAACTGTGACTATCATGCCCAAGTTCTTTAAGGATAATTTCATGCTATTTTTCATTCTATATTCCTCCTTAATTGCTGTAGATTGCATAAATTTTTTATAAGTTTCTTCTTTGAATCTATCGTTTATCTTCACCTGCTCCATCGCAGATTTATAGACAGACTTCCTCATTCTCAAGCCCTCCAATCTTTTCTTTTAAATGAAGGCGTCCACGCGCAAGCCAAGTCCCCACTGTTGCTGGCTTAGCCTGTAGGATCTCTGCAATTTCCTGAATCGTATATCCCTCATAATAGTGCAGATGGATAGGAATCCGATATTTTTTATCTAGAGCTAATACTGCCTGTAATAACTCGTTCTCTTCCTTAGGGAGGTAGCTTAAATCCTCAGGAATTGGATTTCTGCTGCGGAACCAGCCGGTTTTCAGCATATTTTTGCTTTTGTTAATGGTAGTGCGTATGAGCCAAGCTTTTTCATGTTCATCGTTGTTGAATACAGGGGGATTCTGCAAATAAGTTAAAAATACCTCCTGTGCAACCTCTTCAGCGTCCGCTACATTTTTTAAATATGCGAATGCCACTTTTATCAGACTATGGGAGTATAAGTCCAGAGCCCGATGCAATGCGTCATGAACTTCTAGAGAATGATGCACCCCACCACCTCCTTTCACTTTAAATACAACTGAGGATGCCGTTATTTTTCATTGAGAATTAATTTTTTTAATATTTAGTGGGGAAGTTCATTTTATTTCCCATTTACCTTATTCTTATTTTCTCCTGTAATTATAAAAAATTTTATTCCGCTAATCATTGCCAACGCACAAATGTTACCTCGACGTTACTATGAAACTAAAATGTGCGTACTTTTTTTTCCTCTTTCGAGACTACATAATGAGAAAGCAATCAAGCAAACACATATTGGAGGAATAAAAATAATGAATCATTTACAAGATACAATCACATTAAATAACGGGTTACAAATGCCTGGTATGGGGTTAGGTGTTTTTCAAGTAGAGAATGATGCTACTGCAGAGATGGTTAAAAACGCTATCGAGGTTGGATATCGAAGCATCGATACTGCTGCAATTTATGGCAATGAAGCGGGTGTAGGGGAAGGTATAAAACTAGCGCTAGCATCTACTGGTTTACGTCGTGAAGAGCTGTTTATTACATCAAAAGTATGGAATGATGGATTAAGCTATGAGGAAACAATTGCTGGATATGAAGAGAGTCTACAAAAATTAGGGTTAGATTATTTAGATCTTTACCTTATTCATTGGCCAGGTAAAGATAAGTATGCTGAATCTTGGAGAGCGCTTGAAGATTTATATGAACAAGGCAAGATTAAAGCAATTGGCGTATGTAACTTCACTGTAGCACATTTAGAAAAATTATTATCATTTGCTCGTATTAAACCTGTTATCAATCAAGTGGAATTCCACCCACGCTTACAGCAAGTGGAACTTCGTGCATTTTGTGACAAGCACCAAATTCAACTAGAAGCATGGGCACCTTTAATGCAAGGCGGGCTTCTTGAAGATGAGACCATTTCTAAAATCGCTACAAAATATGGGAGATCAATCGCTCAAGTTATTTTGCGTTGGGATGTCCAAAATGGAGTGATCACAATTCCAAAATCTGTGCGTAGAGAACGCATGATGCAAAATGCCGATATTTTTGACTTTCATTTAACAGACGAAGAAATGGCTTCTATCAATTCAATGAACATTGAACAACGTGTTGGACCAAACCCAGATGACTTTGACTTTGCGCTATAAGCATAAAAAGAGAAAGAGACTGTCTAGTGTGTGACAGTCTCTTTCTTCCCTCATTATGATGTTTGCTGCATAGCGATAGCGATATCTTCATCACGTTGTTTTAAAACGACATCTTCGCCTTTTTCCTGTAATACTTCAATATGATTTTCGCCCCAAGTGCAAAGCATGTTCAAAATAGGTTCCATTCCTTCTCCATAAGGCGTTAAGGAATATTCAACTTTGGGCGGTACTTGATTAAAGACTTTGCGATCGATTAGTCCAGCTTGCTCTAACTCTCGTAATTGGCTTGTAAGCATCTTTTGTGAAATTTTTGGAATCAATCGTCGAAACTCATTTGTTCGAATTTTACCATGGTGGTTTAAATGACAAAGAATAATCGGTTTCCATTTTCCGCCGATTACTTCAAGCGTCGCTTCCACACCAATATTATATAATTTTTGCATTGTAACCTCCGTAATATACAAAAGTAACTAAAAGTACTCTATGGGTCATTTAGATATGTACTGAATATTACTACACATGCAAAGAAAAATCAAAGGAGATAGTATTTGTATGTCACAATTAAAAAAGCCAAATGCTAAATTAACATTGCTTGCACTTGCAATTAGTGCGTTTGGAATAGGGTCCACTGAATTTATCAGTGTTGGTCTTCTCCCATTAATTAAAGATAACTTTGGTATATCGTTAAGCACAGCAGGCTTAACCGTTTCTATATATGCACTAGGTGTAACGATTGGAGCTCCATTATTAACAGCTTTCACATCACACCTCAATCGAAAAACAGTTTTATTGCTTGTTATGACCATTTTTATAATTGGTAATTTAACAGCAGCATTAGCACCTATTTTCTCCATCCTGATTATAGGACGCATTATTTCAGCATTAGCACATGGTGTGTTTATGTCCATCGCCTCTGTCATTGCGGCAGAAGTAGTTGAACCAAATAAACGAGCAAGTGCTATTGCCTTTATGTTTACAGGTTTAACATTAGCTACTGTAACAGGTGTCCCACTAGGTACATTTATTGGACAAGTAATGGACTGGCGTATGTCGTTCATCTTTATTGTCGTAATTGGCATTATCGGTTTAATTAGTAATGCGATGTTAGTCCCTAGCCAATTATCGAAAGGCAACCCAATCTCTTTACGTGATATTGGCAAAGTATTAGGTAATATCCGCATGGTATTAATACTTTTCATTACTGCAATTGGCTACGGTGGTGTCTTTGTTGTTTATACGTTTGTTTCACCGATTTTAGAGCAATATATGGGGTACTCACCACATGCTGTTGTTGTGATTTTAGTTGTCTATGGTATTTGTGTTGCTATTGGTAATACATTAGGCGGTCATTTCGCTAATAAAAATCCGCTTCGTGCAATCTTTATTATTTTTGTTGGGCTTGCCTTAGCATTACTTGGCATTAACTTTACGCTCGAATCACCAATTATCGGATTAATTATGGTACTGCTAATGGGGTTATTTATGTTCATGAATGTCCCAGGCTTGCAATTATATGCGGTTATTCTGTCTGAAAAATATGTGCCATCAGCTATTTCCATGGCTTCCGCTTTAAATATTTCTGCTTTTAACATTGGTATATTTCTAGGATCATATATTGGAGGCTTTATTATTCGCCATCAATCGTTAGCGCATACACCCCTTTACGGATTCTTAATGGTGATGCTTGCAGCGGTTGTTACACTACTATGGTATCTTTGTGATAAAAAGAAAGTTTAATTTTTTTAGGATTGCGTAATAATGTTGAGATAAATAAAAAAGGAAGCTCATTATGGCTTCCTTTTTTATTTGAAATATAGAAGTCAATTTCCTTTTCATGCAGCGCTTTCCGCGGGCACACTGAAAGGTGCAACCTTCGCTACTGTCGATACTTTGAAAGGAAGTCACCATAGTTTCTTTTTTTCTATTATATCAATCTAAGTGAAAGTAATTTAAATGTACTTTAATTAATACATCCTAATTGCCACTCCTTTAAATTTTCTTGACTTCTAGCTTGGTTTTTAGTTTTATTATAAGTATATAAAGTAATGGTTTTAACTAATGGCTATCAATTTTTAAAACAAAATTATGATTCGTTTAGCTAATATTAATATGTATTAAACAAAGTTTTTTGGTTATGTATAGGTAGGACCTCTAGTGTATAGATGGTCTTTTTTTGTGGGCTCATATCGGCTGTACAAGTTAGGAATGACTTTCAATAAAATAGACTACCTAGTACTTGCTTTCCACCCAAGTTCTAAGGTAGTTTGTTGTTAAAGAGAATAGTTTAATCGATGACACAGTGTAAGCATATACAACCAAATGTTAAGATGAAATATAGATCGAAAGAGGTTATGTACAACATGAAACAAGGAGTTACTGCCAAAGATGTAGCAAAATT
This sequence comes from Lysinibacillus sp. NPDC097162, assembly GCF_044762185.1. NCBI lineage: Bacteria > Bacillati > Bacillota > Bacilli > Caryophanales > Bacillaceae > Lysinibacillus > Lysinibacillus sp. NPDC097162. Next base: position 386,027 of record NZ_JBIWDT010000003.1, read on the forward strand.
GGCTGGTGTTTCACAATCTTCAGTATCAAGAGTGTATTTTGAAGGTGCGTCAGTATCTGCGAAAACTAGAGAGAAGGTTCTAGCAGCAGCACAAGAGCTTGGCTATAGACCGAATGAATTCGCACGAAGCTTAATTACAAACCAATCCAAAATTATTGGTTTAGTGATGAAAGGTGTTCAAAATCCTTTCTATCCTCAAGTATTAAAGCTATTTACGACTTCCCTAAAAAAACATGGCTATAGCGTACTATTCGTCTACACCAATAATGATGAAATCCAAAAAGAGGATATCGAAATATTATTTAATTATAATGTTGCAGGTGTAGTTATTACCGATGCATCACTTTCTTTGTCGGTTACAGAAGATTTCATAAAGTATCAAATACCGTTAGTTCTGTTTAATCGAAAAATAGATAATAATAAATTTTATTCTGTATGTTGTAACAACTTTGAGGCAAGTAAAAAGATTGCAGAATATCTATTAAGTATCGGCTGCTCAAAGATGATTTATATTTCAGGGAATGAAAATACATCTACAAGTAGAGAACGGGAAAAGGGATTTAGTGCTATGTTACAGGGGGAAGACGTGCACTATCAGAAATACAGTTCTGATTACACTTATGAAGGTGGGTATAATATTACTCGTAAAATTATATTAGAAAAACAATTACCGGATGCGTTCTTTGTGGCTAATGATATTATGGCGTTAGGAGTAGTGGATGCATTAAAGGACAATAATATTGCTATTCCGAATGAAACGAAAGTTATAGGTTTTGATAATATTGAAATGGCAGCTTGGCCTACATACAGTCTAACAACATGGGAGCAACCAATTACAGAAATGGTAGACGAGACTGTAAAATATTTGCTTAATGAACTAGAAGAATATTCAGGTGAAGCTAAAAATCTTGAAATTGACGGAGCCCTTATTTTGCGCAAAACAACATAGTGTAAAAAGGTCGTAAAGACTTATTCCATAAGCATCATGCTATATCAAAATAGGATGCATACAGTAATATGTATGTGCATCTTATGAGAGATAGTATGATGCTTTTATTATTTTTTCGTGAGTTATGGTGAATATTTAATATAAATAACGAAAATAAATACCTGTTGACAACCATTTATTTTTCGAATAATCTTACTTATATAATTTCTGCATACGTATGCAAAAATGAAAAACTAAACATAAAGGGGTAATAACAATGGTTAAAGTATTGAAGTCTGGAAAATCAAAAGAAGAAGTAAGCATAAATGACTCTCAGGTCTCTCAAATTGTATCGGAAGCAATTAAGGACATAGAAAAGCGAGGAGATCAAGCAGTTCGTGAACTATCTGAAAAATTCGATAAATGGTCTCCGGAAGCGTTTCGTTTAACTGACAAACAAATAAATGAAATCGTATCCAACGTGCCTAGCGATGTAATTGAGGACATTAAATTTGCTCAAAAAAATATTCGTGAATTTGCAGAGGCACAATTAGCTTCATTACATGATGTGGAAGTAGAAAATATTCCTGGTGTTATTTTAGGTCACAAAAATATTCCGGTTAACAGTGTTGGATGTTACATACCTGGTGGTCGCTATCCAATGGTTGCCTCTGCACATATGAGTGTTTTAACGGCGAAAGTGGCAGGCGTAAAACGAGTAATTGCTTGTACGCCACCTATTAACGGAGAAATTCCACATGCCACAATTGCAGCAATGTCATTAGCAGGTGCTGATGAAATTTACCTTCTAGGTGGTATTCAAGCAATGGCTGCGATGGCAATTGGTACAGAAACAATCGAACCTGTAGATATGATTGTTGGACCAGGGAATGCTTTCGTTGCCGAAGCAAAAAGACAATTGTATGGTCGCGTAGGAATTGACTTATTTGCAGGTCCAACAGAAACATTAGTAGTTGCTGACCATACGGCAGATGCCGAAATGATAGCAACGGATCTTTTAGGACAAGGGGAACATGGACCAACATCACCTGGAGCGCTAATTACAACATCTGAAAAATTGGCAGAAGAAACTGTAAAAGAAATTGAACGTCAATTGCAAACGTTACCAACTGCCGATGTTGCCCGTGTATCATGGGAAGATTATGGTCAAATCCTTTTAGTAGATTCAATTGAGGAAGCTAGAATTGAAGCAGATCGACTTGCTTTTGAGCACGTAGAAATCTTAACGGAAGATCCTAATTACTTCCTTGAAAATATGACGAACTATGGTTGCTTATTCTTAGGCCCTGAGACAAATGTTGCTTATGGAGACAAAGTAATTGGTACAAATCATACATTACCGACTAAGGGTGCTGCTCGTTATACAGGTGGATTATGGGTAGGAAAATTCATTAAGACTGTTACCTATCAAAAAGTAACACCAGAGGCAAGTGCCTACATTGGGGAATATGCAGCACGTCTTTGTCAGTTAGAAAACTTTGCTGGTCATGCCGAGCAAGCTCTGCTACGTGTGAGAAGATACGGAAAAAAGAATGATTAATGCTAGGTATGATGGCAAGTAAGTGAAGATTAATAAAACGCAAAAAGGGGATTCGGGGGGAACTATATGTTAGGGATGATTGGGTTATTTGGCGGATTGGCACTATTAATATATTTAACAATGAGAGGTATGAACTTACTCATTGCTGCACCTATAACTGCATTACTTGTAGGGCTATTAAATGGGCTGCCGCTTTTCCCGCAGCTTGCAGAAAATGATGCTGCAAACTTTTTAACTAATTATATGTCTGGTTTCACAGGCTTTATCGCATCTTGGTATTTAATGTTTTTAACGGGTGCTATATTTGGTAAAGTAATGGAAGATAGTGGAGCGGCGGACAGTGTTTCGCAATGGATTGTCAGTAAAATCGGCATGAAACAAGCTGCATTAGCGATTGTAGTTGCCTGTGCGGTTTTAACTTATGGTGGTGTAAGCTTGTTTGTTGTAGCCTTTTCTGTTTATCCTATGGCACTTAGCCTATTTAAACAGGCAGATTTACCAAGACGCTTTATTCCAGCGGCTCTTGGTTTTGGTTCAACAACGTTTACGATGACATCTGCAGGTTCGCCTGAAATACAAAACTGGATTCCAATTCAGTTTTTAGGTACTTCACCATATGCAGGATGGGAAGTTAGTTTTATTGTCGCTGTATTTATGTTAGCGTTTGGTTATTGGTGGCTCAAAAAGATGATCAGCAAAGCTATGGCGAATGGAGAACGATTTGTTAGTAGAGAGACGGATATATTGACAACAACTCGAACAGATTTACCAAATCCGATTTTAAGTATTGTGCCATTACTCGTTGTATTAATTATTTCTTTTACCTTCCATAATTCATTAGGAACGTCAGCATTGATTATCGCATTAACGGGCGGTATATTAGCAAGTTACCTTATCAACAGAAAGTTCTTTCAAAATTTTGGTGCAGCAGTAGGAGAAGGGGCAATGGGTGCGATTGTTGCAATTGCGAATACAGCTGCGGTTGTTGGCTTTGGGGGTGTCGTAAAAGCAACACCTGCTTTTGAATCTGCTGTAAAGGTTATGACAGATATTCCAGGAAGCCCATTAGTAGGTGGTGCTTTAGCGGTAGCAGTTATTGCAGGATTAACGGGTTCGTCATCTGGAGGGCAAGCCATTGCATTACCTTTATTAGCACCACATTATTTGGATTTAGGGGTCAATCCGGAGGCGTTACACCGAACAGTTGCCATTTCTTCAGGGTCACTTGACTCACTTCCACAAGGAGGATATGTGGTCACGACTATTCGTTCAATCTGTGGAGAAACACATAAAGATGCTTACCCAGCATTTGGTGCATTAACAGTTGTAGTGCCGGCATTAGGTGTAATATTAGCCGTAATATTATTCTCATTCGGTTTGGGCATTTAATAGATATTTGAAAACAGAAACCCAACAAATGATTGATCATCGTTTGTTGGGTTTCTCTGCTTATAGAATAAAAGGAAAATTACTTGCGTATAGCTCTGGAATGGTTTTATTACATCATAGCTAAATTTTATTAACGGTGTATTGTATTTTCTGTTTCATACTGTATATTTAATTTAATTTTGTTCAAGTCCCTATCAATTTTGGAAACTAATATATGTAATTCTTCATTTTCAGGAGCGTTAAACGTTTCTCCTCTTCGTTTGCTTAAAGTGACTGTTTGATTAATTAATCGCAAACAGGATTTAATTAGAGCCAAATCCGTTTTGATTGCTTCTTTGTTTATAATGTCTATTTCATCCATTAATAATCACCCCTACAAACATAATACAATATTAGTAATCATTATCCAATACGATGAATTGGATGATACATCGTTGGATAATGTACTAATGATTTAAAGCACCATCTATTTTTATTTACCACTTTAAAAATGGGTTAAACAACATAATAGAGGGAGTGTATTAATGTTTGGTTGCAGTAGCTTATCAATTCATACAACAGATAAGAAAACATTATTTGCTAGGACAATGGATTTTACAATGGAACCAGATAGTAAAGTAGTTATTGTCCCCCGTAAATATGGCATTCGATTGCTTGAAGAAAAAAATGAGGTAACCATTAGCAATCCATACGCGTTTATTGGAATGGGCAGCACGGATCTCGCATCTCCTGTTCTTTACGACGGTGTAAACGAAAAAGGTTTGATGGGAGCGATGCTGTACTATGCCACATTTGCGACTTATTCAGACGAACCTAAAGAAGGCACAAGAGGTATTAATCCGATTTATGTTGTTTCACAAGTGTTGGGAAGCTGTGTAACGGTCGACGATGTCGTTGAAAAATTAAGCGCTTTTACATTATTGAATGAAGCAAATAACATACTTGGTTTCGCACCACCGCTTCACTATACATTTACAGATGCTAATGGTGAAACGATTGTCATTGAACCTGATAGAACAGGCATAACTGTTCATCGCCAAACAATTGGGGTCATGACCAATAGCCCTGGTTACGAATGGCATCAGACAAATTTAAGAGCTTATATTGGTGTCACGCCTAATCCTCCCCAAGACATTACAATGGGAAATTTGAAATTAACACCGTTTGGGCAAGGGGCAGGCGGGTTAGGGTTACCAGGTGATTTCACGCCATCTGCACGGTTTCTTCGTGTCGCTTATTGGAAGAAGTATATGCAACAAGCGAAAAATGAAATTGAAGGGGTAACTGCTTTGTTTCATATTCTATCTTCGGTGAATATTCCGAAAGGCGTTGTCTTAAATAAAGAGGGGAAGACGGACTATACAATATATACGTCTGCAATGTGTGCGCAAAGCAAAAACTATTACTTTAAGCTTTATGATAATAGTCGAATTTCAGCAGTTTCATTATTTGCCGAGGATTTGGATAGCCATGAATTAATTACATTTGAGTGGAATCGTGAACAGGATATTAAACAGTTAAATGTGACAAACTAATAAAGCACCAGGCGCTTATTATGATGAATGAGCACCTGGTCTTTTTATGTCTTTTAATCACCTCAGAAACTCATTCGTGATAGAGATTGGATTTTTTAGTGGATGGCTAAAATAACATAGTAGTGGCTGGTTCATGACAAGCAAACTTAGATTAATATATAATCTTTTAGCTTGTATAAAACTGCTAAAAGATGAAAGCATGTTTGATAGAATATTATGAGGTGAGTATATATGGATTGGAAACCAGATAGAAAAGCAAAGAAAGCTATCTATAAACAACTCGCAGAATATATTGAAAAGGGGATAGCTGATGGTACATTTCCACCTGATAAACCATTACCATCAGAGAGGTATTTGGCTAGTACCTTGAATGTAAATAGAAGTACGGTCGTTCATGCATATGACGAATTAGAATCTTTAGGGCTAATTGATAGAACTAGAGGAAGCGGTACTACGATAAGTAAAGATATATGGGGTATAACAAAAAAGCGGATTCCGAGCTGGAATCGATATATTGAGGCGGGTTCTTTTTTACCTAGTCTACCTGTAACACAAAAAATAAGAAAAGAAGCAGTTGAACATAAATTAATCAATTTAGCTTCCGGTGAATTGTCAGAAGATCTTTTCCCTAAAAGATTTTTAAGCGAGATTACTTCAACGCGTTCTTTTATTGGAAGCTTAGGATACGATCATCCACAAGGAAATGAAATCCTTAGAAGTACACTTACAAAACATGTGAAAATTAGTCGGGGAATCGAAACAAACGCTTCTTCAATACTTATAACATCTGGAGCGCAACAAGCATTACATTTAATTGTCCAATGTTTGTTAAAGCCTGGTGATGCAATTGCTATAGAAGACCCTTCATATAATTACAATCTTCCTACTTTTAAATCAGCAGGTATCCAAGTACATTATTTACCTGTTAATGAAGACGGGATCAATCCAGAAGATTTGCAAATGTTATATAAAAAACACCGAATAAAAATGATTTTTTTAAATCCATATTTTCAAAATCCGACTGGCTACTTAATGAATCAAAAGAAAAAAGAAGCGATTTTAGACATATCCTCTAAGCTTGGAATTCCTGTTGTAGAAGACGATCCTTATAGTTTAACCGCTTTTTCAGAAGAAAAAATTTCAACCCTTAAATCAATGGATAAGAACGGCAATGTTTTATATATTAGCTCGTTGTCTAAAATTGTCGCTTCAGGACTAAGAATTGGGTGGATTATAGGCCCAACATCAGTAATTGAAAGGTTGTCCGATGCGAAGCAACAATTAGACTTTGGTCACTCAAGCTATACACAATGGATAGCCAATGATTTTTTAGAATCAGAACATTTCCATTCACACATGAAATGTTTAATTAAGGAATTAGAAAAAAGAAGAAATACAATTATTAAAAGCCTTGATACTTATTTAAAAGGGCTTGTGGAATATTCAATTCCGCAAGGTGGTATTCATATATGGTGTAAAATACTAAAAAGCTTTAATGAAACCCAGTTACTTGAGGAGTCCATCAAGCAAGGCGTCATTTATGCTCCAGGCTCAACATTGGGTTCCAAAGAAAGCTTTGTTCGTTTTACTTTCGCAAGGGAAGATGAAGATTCGATTGATGAAGGTATAAAAAGGTTTGCACAAGCTCTTCATAGTTTGTAGTTAATTGGATGACTAAAAATATGCAAGAGTGGATGGTTTAAATGATATGGAAAACCTATATGATCGTAATAAGGGAAGAGAGCATCATCCCTTAAGCATTAGCTGCTGATGAGAAAAACTCAAGGTGGCTACCTTTTATTATATTTTATACCGCGTTCATTTTATGATTTAGAATTATTCCCACTCTAAGCTTAAAATGAAAGAAAATAGAGTAAGCTTCCAATCCTCAGGTTGGAAAATTACTCTATTTTTATTATGTCACAATACTTTCGTTTGATATTCAAATCTTGTATGGTATGGTGTTGAATGGAGCATTTCATGAAAACCAATTACTCAATGAATGTAGCAAAAAGATCATTATATGTATCTTTAAAATAAATGGATGGTCAAAAAAGCATCAAATTGGATGGTTATAATCACTATAATTCCTTTATCATTGAGAATGGGTGATGAAACATTTATCTAGGCATTTAGTGAAACAATGGCAGTGAAGGTGATAATAAATTATTTGCTATAAAAATGATAAAATTATTGAAAGAGTTGATATGATATGACATGGGGTTTAATTATTACAATAGTGATTGGATCGATTGTTAAATTGTTAATGAGTCCTCCAAGTATCGTTGTTGCATGGACTGTAAGTAAATTTGAACTTCATAAAAAACTGGATTCAAAAGATGTTACGGTAACCTATAATGGAAAGAACTTAGAAGAAGTAGAAAAAAACAGATTTACTGACTATTTTAATGAAGCTTCCTTTTTAAAAAAGCATTATATCTTCCCAGGCAATGAAAAATTATTTCTAGAGCCAGAATCGAATGTAACACCATTTGTCATCAACGTAAAAAAAGGCAAAAAAGAAGATGTTCATTTCTTTGTTTTTAATTACGATAATCACGTTGATGTAGTGAAGAAATACAAAGAGAAAGTTGTTTCTTATAGTATAAGCTCTGAACATCTACAAAAATTTTCTTTGTCTCCTAAAGCAGTAATTTAAAGGGCTAAAATACCCTTACCATTCAATTACAAAATTGTTTATCCAGCCAGTTATCGGTATAGTACCGATAACTGGTTATTTTAATTTTTTTTATTCGATTATAAAGTTTTTGACCGTTTGTTCTATATAAATTAATTTATTCGTCTATCATCTGAAAATGCTTGGCTAGAAAATGATGTGAAAAATGGATATCTACAGCTTTTAGAAACACATTTTACGATGGTAAATGGAGGATGGGCTTCATGTAACATGACGCTTACACTGTTATCCTTTTTCAATAATTATAATATGACAGCAAGTAGTTGAAAACGAAGAAGAAACAGGTTATTTTATATAGATAAATGAGCGTGTTTTTCAAGGTGGAATAAATGAATTGATAGAAGATTTACTTGCAGCACTCGTACCTAATGTTAGTATTGCTTTAGATACGCGAAAAATCGATAGAAATATTGAATTGTTAAAGAATGAAGTTTGGTTTGAAGATATTTATAATGAAGAAAAATATCGAAAGTTATTTTTCGTAAATAGAAAAGTAAGGAGATATCTACAAAATACTCGTCGTGTGAAAAGAATGATAAAGAAGGAAAAAATTCAAAATGCATTTATAACCTTTTTAAATAAACAACTATGACAATTTTATATGGGGGAAACGAATATGCCAAATAAAGAGTTATCACTTGAGCAACATGAGGAACTACTAAAAACTTTGCAAGACCGATTTGAGAAAAATATGAATCGCCATCAAGGTCTTGAATGGGCTAAAGTACAAGCTAAGCTTGTAGCTCATACGGAAAAACTTTGGTCGCTTAATGAAATGGAAGTTACAGGCGGCGAGCCGGATGTTGTCGAGTATGATGAAAATACGGACGAGTACATTTTTTATGATTGTGCAACAGAAAGTCCTAAAGGTCGTAGAAGCTTTTGTTACGATCGTGAAGCATGGGAATCAAGAAAGAAGCATCAACCAGAAAATACAGTAATCGATATGGCAACTACCATGGGCATTGAACTGTTAACGGAGGAACAATACCGAAAATTGCAAGAACTAGGAAATTTCGATTTGAAAACATCAAGTTGGGTACAAACGCCTGCAAATATTAGAAAACTTGGCGGAGCTATCTTTTGTGATCGTCGCTACGATACTGTCTTTATGTATCATAATGGAGCAGATTCCTACTATGCTGCAAGAGGCTTCCGTGGCTCGTTTAGGGTTTAAAGGAAGTGTGATTATTTGATTTTTAACAAAATATTTGAGGAATCAAACATCAAAAACGACAGTAACATGATTTCGAGAGAAGCTGTTAGAGCGATTATTGTCAATGAAAATCGAATTCTTTTAGTTCATTCAAATAAAGGAGATTTTAAATTTCCTGGAGGGGGTCTAGAGGATAATGAGACCCATGAGGAAGGATTAGTTCGAGAAGTAAAAGAAGAAACGGGTTACATGAATTGCAGAGTTCAAAACAAGGTTGGCTTTGTCTGTGAAAAGAAAATGGATGAAAATGACGATAACACATTATTCAAAATGGCATCGCACTATTATTTTTGTGAATTGATTAATGATGCGAGGATTGCTCAACAATTAGATGCTTATGAATCCTTACAACAATTCACAGCAAGGTGGGTTTCAATTGATGAGGCAATTAAACAAAATGAAAGCTTGATCAATGTATCAGATAACAATAGATGGTTGCGACGTGAAACATTTGTTTTAAAAGAGCTGAAAAATTTTTTAGCTTTAGATTGCAATAAATAATAAATTTTTCAGAACAACAAAAGTTAGGGCGAATAGAATGAAGGATAAGAAGGAACGATTGAAAGAATTGCTTGCTCAGCAAAAGCAAAAAATAATAGAAGAGGAGGAAAAAAGAGCATATAAAATCGTTTTAGAGGAAGTAAATGATTTGTTTTCGAATATGAGCGTTGAAGAGGACGTAGCCATTTTATCAAAAGAAGATTCTAAAAAAATCACCGATGATTTATTTGAAGCATTTCCATTTGGTCACTCGGGAATTGACTGGACACTTATGTTTTCTAAAACTATTTTTTCTAACTTTGTTGATTATGAAAGCGCACTAGTGGAATTAGTAATGAAAAATCATAAAGTACATGATGAAATTTGTTATATCATTGATCTGAATGCTCAACATGTTATTAAAACAAAATTGTTTAATATTATTTATAGAGTCGAAGAAGTGAGGTGTTGGGATAAATATATTTATGCACCTCAAATTAAATTGGTTATTGAATTCCCTTCGAATGATATTGCGGTAGGATGGAAGGAATAAATTTTTATAATATAGAAAATCAGTTAGAACAATAATGAAAACAGTCATCAATGCAACATTTGCAATGGTGACTGTTTTTACTATAAGTATTATAAAATATTTAGCTAGTCTATATTGAGTTACTTCTTACCTAATATGAAAGGTGTTCGGATTAAGGATTAGATTAAAAGGGTCACCAGGCTGGGAGCAACCCTTTAATTTAGAGAGGTGCATTATTGCTTGTATGATAGTATTAACAATCGTCTCCAGAACTTATGAAAGTAGCGCCGACAATAATTAAAAGAATAAATAGTACAACGATTAGCACGAATGTTGAACCGTTATTGTTATTACCATAATCATAGTTATTTACTCCACAACAATTATTGTTCCAATTGCCTGCATTTCCGTAGTATCCCATGGAAAAATCCCTCCTTTCTTCAATGTATAATATGTATTCTGCAAAGAAGTGGGGGGGTGTTTATCCATTAAAAATTTAAACTAGTAATATTTTGTGGGAGATGATAAAAGAGGTGTCGACGGAAATGCTACCCTATATATGAAATTTGTAAGCCATCTTCAGCAAGTTTCATAAGGAGCCTTTTGTTTTTGAAATAGCGACCACTTTATAAACATTTAGGTAAGTTTTCCATAGTAAATAGCCTAAAACACTACGAAAAAGATTTAGTAGAATATCAGCAGTATCAAAACTTCTTAAAAAAAGATTTAATTGAAGTCCCTCTATACTAAGTATCCCTTAATAATGGAAAATCGGCGATAAAACCATTTCAATCGCCGATAAGGCACTGTGAATGTGTCTTGGGTGAATGCTGATATAAAAAAATCCACTCGCTTTCCGCGGGCACAACGTAAGCCGCAACCCTCGCTATGCGCGGTGTTAAGTCTTACGCTACGTGCGTTCCCGCAGGAGTAAGCGTGGATTTTTACTTAAAGACAGAAAATTCATAATCGTTTGAGTGACTGGCACTTTTCGTTACATCGCTACCCAGTGATCTTTAGAAACTTCCACGAGTTGTGTGTTGTCTAAATTAAAACGATTGATCATCAACTCTTCTTCTGACATGACCTGACGTTTCTTTTGTTTTTCAATTGCAGGGTCTGGTATTGGAATTGATTGTAGTAACATTTTTGTATAGGGATGCTGTGGGTTCGCATAGAGTTCTTCGCTTTCCGCTAATTCCACAATTTTTCCTCCGTACATCACGGCTACGCGATCACTAATATGCTTCACCATCGACAAATCATGTGCGATAAATAAATAAGTCAAGCCTAGTCGTTGTTGTAATTCTTTCAATAAGTCTACAACTTGTTTTTGAATCGAAACATCTAGGGCAGAGAGTGGCTCATCACATACAATAAAATTCGGCTCCACTGCTAAAGCACGGGCAATACCAATACGTTGACGTTGCCCGCCGCTAAATTCATGTGGATAGCGTAAAGCATGCTCCTTTTTTAAGCCTACTAGTTCGAGTAATTCCTCAATACGTGCGCGACGTTCCTCAGCTGACTTCGCCAATTTATGTACATCAAGTGCCTCCCCGATAATATCAAGAACCTTTTTACGAGGATTTAATGATGAGTATGGATCCTGGAAAATGATTTGCATGTGTCGTCGCATACTTTTTAATTCACCTTTAGATAAGCGTGTGACAGGAACCCCTTTATACAATACTTCGCCATCTGTTGGCTCATGGAGCTGTAAAATCGTACGTCCTGTTGTCGATTTACCTGAACCAGATTCACCTACGAGCCCGAGTGTCTCACCGGGATAAATACGGAATGACAAATCATCTACTGCTTTTAATAGTTCACCTTTTTTTAAATCGAAATGCTTAGATAAATTCCGTACTTCAATTAGCGGTACGTTCAAATCGGTACCTTCTTCAATATTAGGAGGCTGTTTTGGTTCTTTCTTTTCATGAAGCTTCGGCAGTGCATTTAATAGTTTTTTCGTATAAGGATGCTGCGGATTAGCAAATATCTCTTCCGTAGTTCCTTCCTCAACAATTTCTCCCTCTTTCATGACAATGACACGATCGCACATACCTGCAACAACACCTAAATCATGCGTAATTAAAATGATTGATGTTCCTAGACGTTCTTGCATTTGCTTCATAATGCTTAAAATCTGTGCTTGAATTGTGACATCTAGCGCAGTTGTTGGTTCGTCTGCAATCAACAGGGAAGGGTTACATGCAAGGGCCATCGTAATCATGACACGTTGACGCATACCACCACTAAATTCATGTGGGTACTGCTGATAACGTTCTTCACTATTTTTAATGCCAACTAATTTTAATAATTCAATCGTTTTTTCGTATGCTTGCTTTTTGGACATTTTTTGATGCTTCATTAAACCTTCAGCAATTTGTTCACCAACACGAATGGTTGGGTTAGTAGAAGTCATCGGGTCTTGGAAAATCATACTGATGTCTTTACCCCGGATGGCTTCCATTTGTTTTTCCGATTGTGTCACTAAATTTTCCCCTTGGAAAAGGATTGTACCTGACTTTAAAAAAGAGGGTGGTGATGGGAGAAGACGCATAATGGAACGAGCGGTTACACTTTTCCCGCTACCAGATTCTCCAACAATGCCGACTGTTTCTCCTTTATTGACATAAAAATTAACACCTTTTACTGCTTCAAATTCGCTTTCACCGGTAATAAAAGAAATGCGTAAATCTTGTATTTCAAGAATTTTTTCACTCATCGAATGCTCATCCTTTAATAAATTTCAAATATTCTTATTGACGAACTGTAGTCGTTCATACATACTATACTATACAGGTAGGTATTGTACAATATTGAGTGTAATGTAAATTTTATCATTTTATTTTCATACCTTACTACTATAGTAAGCGAAGAAAGGAGGAAATACATGAACAATTTTCAGAATATTAGAAAGCTTAATGAAAGTTATTACTTTAAGCAAATTTTTAATGAAATGACGAGGAAAACTAGTTATTCTATTGTGTTATTTTTACTAGGATTTCCAGTGCATATTGTTACATATTTTTTATATTTGTTAAAAAAAGATAAACATTCATATGCTCAAATGTTTGCACAAACGAAAGAACGATTTATTTCGCAAGGGAAAATTCAAGCATGGGAAGCGGAATATAGGCAGCAGGAACAAACGAAGGCAGCATTTTTTAATAAATCGCTGAATGAACAGCAACTTGCATCAGTAGTTAATCAACTAACGGAACAAAAGCTTAATAGAGAAGTAGAAAAAATACTACTAAACGAAGGTATTGCAAAACAATCCTACAAAAAGTATTTTAGTGAACTACTCGAAAATCCGATTTTTTTAGCTGTGTCATTTATTCCGGGTATTTTAATGTATTGTTTCCTAATTCTATGCAGTAATGCGTTTAGTCGATTTATCGTTGAGCGCTTATTCCAAAGTGCATTTGTCATTGTTGGTGTGGCGACATTAGTATTTACTATTTTATATTTATCGCCATTTGATCCTGCACGTAATTTGTTAGGAATCGAGGCAACACCTGAACAAGTCGCAAATTTTAATAAAATTCATGGATTAGATCAGCCATATTTAGTGCAGCTCTGGCATTCCTTATCTGGACTATTTACATTTGACTTAGGAAATTCCTTTGAAGGTAAAGAAAACATTACGCAAAGTATTATGAATAAGTTTCCAGTAACATTGGAAATTGCGCTATTTTCATTATTGATGGCGGTGGCGATTGCCATTCCTGTGGGGATAATTTCAGCGGTCCGACCGAATTCGTTTGCAGATTATGCGTTTATGTTTATCGCACTTATTGGTTTATCAATCCCGAGCTTCTGGCAAGGACTCATTTTTATTTTAACGTTTTCATTAAAATTACAATGGTTCCCTGCAACGTATAATCCGAATAATTGGTTATCCATTGTCATGCCGGTTGTTGTATTAGGTACTTCTATTACAGCGTCGATTGCACGAATGACAAGATCGAGCATGCTTGAGGTAATTCATGAGGACTATATTATTACGGCAAAAGCGAAAGGATTGAGTGAGCGCAAAGTCATTACAAAGCATGCGATTCGCAATGCGATGATTCCGATCGTTACCGTAATTGGTCTTTTATTTGGTGGTATGCTTGGCGGTGCTTCTGTTACTGAAAAAGTATTTAATATTAGTGGAATCGGAAGTTATATAGTAGATAAGCAATTCATTCCGGATATTCCTGCCATCCTCGGTGGGGTTGTTTATATTGCCATTACAATTTCAATTGTCAATATGGTGATTGATGTGCTATATGCGTTCTTTGATCCACGCATTCGTTCAAAAATGAAGAAATCTTAGGAGAGGGTATATTGTGAAATTCATATCGAATGTGAAACTGCTTATGAAAATAACGCAAGAATACGTCAATGCACAGTTTACCATTGCCTTTTCTGCTATTTTTTCAGTGCTGTTTTTACTAAATAGTTTTGATTTTGTAAATGGCGTATGGCGACCTTATGTCCTTACGATATTTGTTATTTATGCCTGTACGACATTATATATATGGTTTACATCTTTTCAAATAAAAAAGGATTTAGCAAAAGAACGGGAAATTCAAACACGTACACGACTGCTTGGTTATCCATTAATGCTAACAGTCTTAGTGGGTAATGTATTTGCAGCAGGCTTCGGATTTATGCTGGCAACGAAAAATAAAACTGCAGAATATACTTTTGCTATATATGCATTTATTACTCAGATTTTTATTATTCTTATTTCGGCATTGAATCTATTTAAGCCTTATGTGGTGGATACGTTTTTATTAGCAATGGGAGCATTTTTAGTACTCGCGGTCTTTTATGCGGTGATGGCTGTACTTGTAGCTCGATACGTTACAGTAAGCGATGCCCCTAAATGGATGATACCACTTGGAGTAGTATTGCTTTTACCTGCCCTAACAGGAAATCTTTTTTCATTCCTACTTGGCTGGACATTAATTAAAAAAGCCCGCAATACGGATCCATCTGCCGTTGAAAAGTGGCAGAAAATATGGAATAAAATATTGCGTAATACGATGGCTGTATTCGGTATGTTCTTTATTATATTTATGTTCTCGCTATCGGTCGTTAGTTCATGGACATTTGATTACGATTTTGCAGTGCAAAATAATTATAGTGCGTTATTACAAACACCTTCTTTGGATTATCCACTAGGGACTGATAACTTTGGTAGAGATTTATTTTCAAGAATCGTGTTTGGAGCTCAAATCTCTTTAATTGTTGGCTTCTTTTCAACTATTATTCCAGCTGCAATAGGAGGAGCACTTGGCGCATTTTCAGGCTATTATGGAAAAAATACAGATAACATCATAATGCGTCTACTCGATATTTTATATGCTATCCCAGGTATCTTACTGGCAATTGCAATCATTGCGGCATTTGGTGCAAACACAGTGAATTTAATTATTGCATTGAGCGTAGGGGCAATCCCGACATACGCAAGAACGATGCGTGCTAATGTCATGCAAATTGCCAATTTTGAATTTGTTGAATCAGCAAGGGCACTTGGTGTGTCTGATGCTGCCATTATTTTTAAGCATATCGTACCGAACTCTCTCGCTCCGATGATAGTGAAAGCGACTTTAACAATTGGTGGAGCAGTTATTTCAACAAGTAGTTTAAGCTTTCTTGGACTTGGAATTGAGCCACATATACCAGAGTGGGGCAATATTTTAAAAGTAGGCAGTACGTATTTAGAAACAAATTCTTATGTAGCTATTTTCCCAGGTTTATGCATAATGCTACTCGTCTTATCGTTTAACTTTTTCGGTGATGGGTTACGTGATGCACTTGATCCGAAAACAAACTAAAATTATTTATTG
The DNA here is from genome assembly GCF_044762185.1 of Lysinibacillus sp. NPDC097162. Classification (NCBI taxonomy): domain Bacteria; kingdom Bacillati; phylum Bacillota; class Bacilli; order Caryophanales; family Bacillaceae; genus Lysinibacillus; species Lysinibacillus sp. NPDC097162. The sequence goes on from NZ_JBIWDT010000003.1 coordinate 402,218, forward strand.
GAGGAATACAGAGATGAACAAAAAATTATTTACACTTGCTGCATCAGCAACCGTTGCGGCGGTCGCTTTAGCAGGGTGTGTAGAAACTAAATCGAATGTTGAAAATAAAGGTGATAAGTCAGATACAGCGAGTACAAAACCTGTTATTGAAGTGCTAGGTATGGCAGCTCAAGAACAAGATATGAATATTGTGCGCGACCAATTAGTGAAAAATGGCTTTGATGTAAAATTAAATATTCAACCAGACTTCGGTTCATATTCAGCACAAAAAGATGCGGGTAACTATGATGTCGCAATTTCTAGCTGGACGACTGTAACAGGAAATCCAGACTACGCAGTACGTGGGTTATTTAAAACAGGTGGAGATTATAGTGTGACTGCAGATGCTACAGTCGATAAATTAATTGATGAAGCTAGTACATTAACTGGCGATGATGCCAAAGAGAAATATAAAGAGCTTGAGCAAGCATTAGTATTTGATAATGCTTATATTGCACCTTTATACATTTCTCAAAAATTCCAAGGTATTTATTCGAAAAAAGTAAACCCAGATACTGTACGTTTACCAAAATCACGTGCTCAAGCATGGGAATCAATTGCATTTAATGATACTGCTAAAAATGCGACAGACACATTAGTGTTGCATCAATCAATTGGCTCATTAACTTCTTTAGACCCGATTAAAGGGAATGACGGTTCAATTAATACATTAAATACGAATATGTATGTTCGATTAGTGAATTTATCAGATACTGATGAAGTAGTATCTGACGGCTCATTATCTTATAATCACGCTATTTCTGAAAATAACCAAGAGTACTATTTCGTATTACGTGATGATATTAATTTTGCTAAAGTGGAAAATGGCAAAGCAGTGGATACTGGCGATTTAGTATCAGCTGAAGATGTTGTATTCTCATTAGAACGTGCGAAAGATCAAAATTCAGTACCAGACCACCGCACATATTCTATTCATGAAAATATTGATTCCGTAGAGGTAGTTTCAGATATTACTTCACTTGAATCTGTGAAAACAGCTGATGGAAAGTCAGTTTTAGATGAACTATCAGATAAACTACCAGCAGCTATTGCTCAAGTCGTAACGGACGAAGCGAAAGTAGACAATGCAGCAGGTAAATATCAAGTAGTGAAAATTACAACACCAAATCCATTCCCACAAGTGCTGAATTATTTAGCTCACCAATCGGGGGGAATCGTGTCTGAAGCGGCGGTTAAAGCGGTTAATACGTTTGACGTAGCAAGCTATGATCCAAATGTAAATGTTGCATACGGTGACCAAGCTACTGTTACAGAAGGTGCAACTTATGCAAACCATTTAGCGGCTTCTGGACCTTACATTTTAGTGCAAAAAAATGATTACGAAGCAACATTTGTCAAAAACCCTGCATACCAAGTTGGTACTGACAACGAGCCGAAAATTAATAACATAAGTGTTCGTTTCATTGAAGATAATGATAGTGCGCTATCTGCACTTCGTAATGGTGAAATTGATGTATTACAATCAGTACCAGAAACTAAAATTGATGTAGTAAAAGGCGATGCTAACTTAACATTAAAAACAGCTGATAGTAATGCTGTCTCTTATTTACTCGTTAATCCAAAAGGTCGCGAAGTATCGAAATCGGTAGACTTACGTAAAGCAATCCTTTACTCTATTAACCAAGATGAATTTATTAGCTACTACCAAGGCAATAAAAAGCCAGCAGTATCAACAGTTTCTCCACTTGTTGACACAGGCTTAAAGCTAACAGCAGATAGCTCAAAAGTAAAAGAATTTTTAAGTGCTTATAAAGCTAGTAAATAAAGTGTCAGACACATGAATTGAAGTGCTTCAAATCCTAATCTAAGGGTTTGAAGTGCTTTTTTTGAGTGCCAGGCACTTTTTGTTTAAATTTGGAACTTAAACCAATTTTAGTCGTATATAAAGTAAAAGAATAAAAGGAGAGTTGTATATGCGAAAGAAAAATTACATCATTTTAATTGTAACATTGGTTGTGGAAGCGATTATTACGTACTTTATTGCATCATTTTTCTCCGTTAGATTTATCGAAATAATGTTCTTTATTGGCTTTGCAATTGCTGGCGGTATTTTTTACTTTTCGAGTAGTGGTGGTCCAATAGCTAGATTTAATGAAGTGGCAGTGACTGCTCAAACAGGTCTCATTCTTAAAAGCGAGCAATATATCGCAAAGAAAGGACCGATATTTTTTGCTTCCGTACTATTTTGTTTAATTGGATTAGTTTTCTTTCTTCTTCTAATTGCAGGCATAATTCCACCTAAAGAAATTTAAATAATGTTGTTTAGAGGAGAGCATACGGCTGACGCAGCTCTCTGCAAATTAAAAAGCCCTTCTAGTCTTTCAAGGATTGGAGGGGCTTGTTGTTGTTTACGAGTACAAGTATAGGTAAAAAGCCTCGCAGCATTATTAAATCAACGTAACGAATAGATTGCATAATACTTGGAAAGTACTTTATGTAAAAAAGTTGGAGTTGATTTGTTTGGAATTTATTAAAGATAAAGAGCTTTACTGCTATAGCTGTCGTAAAAAGACGCTCTTTACATGTAAAGATGGGCATCATAAAAGTGGTGTAGAAAGTCATTGCAGTGAATGCAGTGGCATTTGGTTTGAATGGCAAAATCGAGCAGTTGAAAGAGAAATGGAGAAATGGGTTGAATATAACCAAAGAATCGTAAATTAATACAAGCGCTTCACAATTTATGTTATTCTACCTTGTAAATTATTATATTAAAAGAAAGAATTTACCTTAAATTATTGCGATATTTTGCTTAAAAGTGATACAAATTATCCAAATAGGTCACTTACTTAGAACTTAAGGCTTCCGAATATAGACTATGTCCGATTTAGTTGTATATAATGGAATAAAGTTAAAGTGTGAAGGTGATATATTTGGACGACATAGTCATAACAGGATATGGCATTAAAGCTCCTGGAATTTTAGATAAATTTAGCTTTTTAAATGTATTAGAAAAAGGTATTTGTACTCAGGGCATTTTAAACTATGCTCAACAGCCTCACACTAATATCGTAGCGGGTTTGATTGAAGATAGCTTCTTGGAGATAAACGGGGTAAGTTATCATCGCCATCCGCGTTCTGTAAGAATGGCAATTGCCGCTGCATTGGATGCATCTGAAATGTCAAATTTAAATGATTTTAAACCACATCGAATTGCAGTAATTATGGGGACATCCGCAGGAGCCATTCTTGAAATCGAAAAATACGCTTCGGATGCTTTTGATTTAAGGAAGTTTCCGATTCATGGGGTTTCCCTTGTTGATACGCACACACTTTCAAGCTCTGTTGCCGAAGCAATCGGTTCGTGTGGTTCTGCCTTTACAGTAACAACAGGCTGCAGTGCTAGTTTAGACGCTATATTAATAGGGAAACAGCTATTGGAGTCTGGAAGTGTTGATGCTTGTATTGTAGGAGGAACAGAGGCTCCATTAGGCCAATGGACAATTAATGGCTTTAAAAAAATAAGGTCACTTTCTACGGAGATTTCAATCGAAAAAGCTGGTGTACCGTTTTCAACCCAGCATCGCGGCTTCGTGTTATCCGAGGGAGCTGGTGTAATGGTTTTAGAGCGTAGGCAATCAGCAATTACAAGAGGACAGAAGATATATGGAAAAGTTGAACGTGTTGTTTCAAGAAATGAAGGACAAAAACTATTAACCTCTGATATTACTGGTAGACATATGCTGGACGTTTTTCAAGAAACAGTCGGAGATACTATACCAAGCTATATAAACAGTCAGGCGTTAGGTATTGAGGTAAATGATCAGATAGAACGCTTTACTCTGAAAGAAACATTTGGCTCTAAAGTGCCTATTACTTCAATTAAAGGAATGATAGGTCACACATTTGGTGCAATGGGTGCGATGCAAATTATTGCATCTTTATTATCAATGGAATACGGGTTTATACCTCCAACGATTAAAACATCAGGTCATGGGTTTGAAGACATACCTATTGTTTATGAAACTAGACATCAAGCGGTAGAGTCTGTATGTATTACTACTCATGGGAGTAGCGGGAATAATGCTTGTCTATTACTGACACATACATAGGAGGCTCTTTATATGTTTTTTATATTTTTAATTTTATTATCATTTATTCCCGTTTGTGTTGGGATTACGATTTTAGTGCTATTCAAAAAAAATAAACTTTCTAAAATTATTTTTTTATTCCTTCTTTTAGCCTCATTTTGGCACATAGATGTTTCGTTTTTGTACGCATATCGACTGTTTACCGAAGAAACTATAATGTTCTTTTTTAAACTTTTCCGATTTGGGTCAATCATGGTCACACCAACGATTTTTTATATTGGTTATACCATTGTTCAAGAAATACTCCCTAAAGAGTATCAAAAAAAGTGGCGCTATCTTGTTAATCGGACGACCGTTTTTATATCTTACGCATTTGCTCTTCTTGGTTACATAATCGGTTGGAGTTCTAAAGGGATTAGTAAATTAGAACTTATTAAAATGGAAACTAGTATATTTTATTTTCCAGTGGATGGCGAGCTGTCATGGATTTTTAATTTTAATGTCCTTCTTTTTATTGTATGTATCATTATTAGTTTGTTGATTAGTTTAGATGTACAAAATAAGAGTGAACGTTCGTTTTTGTTATATTTTAATATTTTCACGGCCATTGGGTTTACCATTGGCTACTTAAATATGTTTCCTAGTTCAAGATTGTATCCAAGCTCGATTGCCGTTTTAGTCTTTGCAATTTCTATATTAATCCTTTCGAGTCGCATGCATCTTGAAATCGTAAACAATATGAATAAAAGGCTATATGAGCAAAAGCAGTTTTTATTTAGGGTTATCGATTTAAATCCTAACTACATTTATGCGCAAGATGAAAATGGTCGTTATACTTTGATGAATAAATCCTATGCGCAGTTAATGGGCATGAGCTTTCAAGATATGATTGGGAAAACGGACACGGATTTACTAATCGATTTGTCTGATGAGGAAGATAGCCTCGATCAAGAAAAAGGTATGTTCAAGCTACCTGAAAAACATTTCATAAAAGAGGAAGCTATTACAGCTGCTTCGGGAGAAGTTGTATGGGTCCAAACTGTCAAAGTACCAATTCATTTACATGAAAGTTCTACGTTACTTGCTGTATCAACGGATATTACTGAACGCAAGCAGTATGAAGATGAAATTAAATTTCAAGCAAATCATGATGCTTTGACGGGGTTACCGAATAGAAGAATGTTCAATGATGATTTAATCGCCCTTTTAGAAAAGGCTAAAGCGGAAGGTAGTCAAAATGCAATATTGTTCTTCGATTTAGATCGTTTTAAATATATCAATGACACTCTTGGTCATGATGTAGGTGATTTATTATTAGTAGAAGTATCAAGACGAATTGAAATGCTATTAGAAGAAAAACATAACAGGGCTAACATTTACCGACTTGGTGGAGATGAATTTACAATCTTATTGCCCTATTATGATGCCACTGAAAGTGAGGCATTTGCTAAAGACTTATTAGCACAATTTATTACAGGCTTTTGGATCGATGGTAGTGAGTATTTCATTACACCGAGTATTGGCATTAGTACGTTCCCAAATGATGGCTATGATGCTAATACATTAATTAAGCATGCAGATACAGCCATGTACTATGTAAAAGAAAGAGGGAAAAATAACTATCAATTATTCACTTCAGAAATGCAACAACATTTCTATAGGAAAATGATGATTGAAAAACAATTACGAACAGCACTCGATAATGAGGAATTTGAACTTTATTATCAGCCCATTATGGATGTGAAATCGAATGAAATCATCGGTATGGAATCGCTAATCAGATGGAACAATGCAGTACTTGGACAAGTAACCCCAGATGAATTCATTTCCATTATGGAGGAGACTGGAATGATTATTCCTATCGGTAAATGGGTATTGAATACGGCCATTGCACAAACTGCGCATTGGCATCGTGAATCAAATAAGCGATTAAAAATAAGTATAAATGTCTCAGTGAAGCAGTTACTCGAATCAACATTTGTAGATAGTGTCCAGCATGCAATAGAGAATGCAGAACTTGATGCGACCTATGTTGTATTAGAGATAACGGAAAGTATCGCAATGTATGCTGAGTCAATGATTGAAAAATTATGTGCATTAAAAAAACTAGGTATAAGTCTATCGATGGATGATTTCGGAACAGGGTATTCATCACTTAGTTATTTAAATAAATATCCACTCGATTCCTTGAAAATTGATAAATCATTTGTAATTGGCATGAATCAAGATGATGAGAACAAAGCACTCGTAAAAACCATTATTGCGATAGCCAAACAACTCGATTTGAAAGTGATAGCTGAAGGCGTAGAAGGTAAGGAAGAATATCACTTCTTGGCTGAGATTGGCTGTGATTATGCTCAAGGGTACTTGTTTAGCCGTCCACTCCCTGTTGCAGAATTTAAAGGAAAATGGCTTATAGACACTGACGTCTCACATAAATAGTATGTTCATTTAATTGATAAAGAAATAATTGGTAGCGAGGCTTTCTCTTCATGAGGAAGCCTTTGCTTGTGGACAAATGTTGTAGGGCATTGATCCTTATCGGATGGCTTGTCCAATTTTTTTGGTCTTTCATGCCTCGCGTTATACAAAAGGCTTCGTGGCATGGATGTTTGTCACTTTGTATTGTTACCAATTAGATAGTATAAATATGATACTATTGAAAAAAGTTGGAGATTAACAAGATAGATTTGAAGGAGGGATAGTAGATATGAAAAAGTGGATTGTTTTATTTACTTTAATAATGTGTATAAGCTTTCAATCAAATACTGAAGCTAAAGTCATATGGGATGGAGCGGAGATTACAAAAGGACAAACGGGTAAATTAACATTTTCAAAGGACGTGAAAATATATAAAAAAAGTGACGACGGTACGTTTATTTCACTCGTTGTGAAAAAAGGGGAGTTTTATCGCGTATATGGCCATGAGTATTCGACTGTTGGCAAAGTCTATAAAATGAGTGGCGGCTATCGTGTACAAGCAACAGATTTAGTTATTTATAAGGAAGTTCCGTTAGCTATCCAACAACAAGTATCAGGTGTGAAGTTTACTGTAGGGACGCCTATTTTTGCTAATTCTGCAAAAGGCGTGTCCATTAAAGAAGCCCCGAATAGTGCAGCGAAAACTATTTTGCATACACCGTATGGGGCTGTTTTTAAGGTAGTAGAGCTGAGTGGGGATTATGTGAAAGTAGAATACAATCCAAGAACTGATACAACAATTGATTATATTTGGGGATATGTACCACAAGACTATGTGTCAAACTTACCTGAAGGAACAATCCAATATGTGAATCAAATTGTTGATTTATCCGTTCGTCCTGGATGGCAAAGCCAGTCATTAAAACCTGGTACATCAGTTGCGGTCTATTTCACAACAGCAGATGGTCGGGCATATGTGTCTTCAAATAAAATTTATGGATACCTCCCTGTAAGTGCTTTGTCAAAGACGCCAATCGTAGATAAGGAATTGCAGGTATTAGCGGAACCGTCGAGCTTATTATTTGATGCAACTAAAAAAATTGCCTTATCGGAAACAGCACCTTATTACTATTTAACAGAGTTTTCGCCGACTTCTAGTAATCGTTGGCAAGGGAAAATGCAACTAGTAAATGATGATGAAATTAGTGGTGGCAAACAAATAGCAGGTGCACTAAGCTACACACTTATAAATAAGAAGCTAACGTATCATTTAGAAAGCGAACTACATGATCAAAAAATTATGATGCAGTTCCCACTAAAAGTAAATGATACAATTTATGTCAATGGTCAAACGCAAAAAGTGAGCAAAATTTATGAGCAATACGCGTTAAATATTACAGGTAGTTATAAAACATTTACAAATGTTGTAATAGCAGGGGATTACATTATTGCGAAAGGTTTAGTGAAGGGACCTTATAATTATTGGATTCAATCGTAGCGTGGTCTATTAGGAAAGTCTGGTGTTTCTGATTGAGCGAAAACGCTCTTATAGTAAAAAGCTGAATTAGCAAAAAAATTGAAATATTCGTAATGAGAATTTATAATAATGACAAATATTTTTGGGAGGGATTTTTTTATATGAAAGGAAACCCTTTAACAGGGAACATATATGAGCTTGTAGGGGTACCTTGGAGACAGTAAGGAGTGAAGACAATAAATGATATATCGATTTTTATTGTTGCTAGCTACCCTCATCTTTATAGTCAATTTATATGTCCTTCCAACATTTTTCTCCATTGAACCAGACCGTACAGGTACTTTGATTGGATTAATAATCATCATCGTTATTATTAATCATTTATTAAACAATAAAGTTAACAATTAATTTTCTCGTGCAGCTCCTTGCAATAGGAATGCTGCATGATTTTTTATGTTTCAGCTATTTTTTTGAATGAAATGTCTATTTTATGTATTTAAATTGAAAAAAATGTTCAAAAAAAACAAAAAGATGCGCTCATTGACCAAATTAGTGGTACAGTTAGAAAGTATATTTTAAAAGTGATTAGGAGACAAAAGATGATTGAAATCAAAACATCTCCATTAAGCAATGGAGAATTCAATAGAGGGGTATTTGCTACATGTGATATCCAAAAAGGAGAGCTTTTACACGAAGCACCAGTTATTTCCTATCCAAATGAACAGCATCAACACATTGAGCAAACATTGCTTGCTGATTATGCTTTTGAATATGGAATAGGTCAATCTGCTATCCTTCTTGGCTATGGCATGTTGTTTAATCATTCTTATGAACCGAATGCAACGTATGAGATTAATTTTAGAAACCAAACATTTGATTTCTTTGCTTACAAAGATATCAAAGCGGGGGAAGAAATATTAATCAATTATAATGGCGATGTGGATAATCAAGATCAGCTATGGTTTAACGAGGAATAAAAAAAGAATTAAAAACTCGCCCAGCCCCGTACAAATAACTTGTATGGGGTATTTTTTAATTCGATACGGAGTAACGGAAACTTAATAGTAAAGAAAATAAAAATAATTTATATAAGTGGTAGACAAATGAGATTTTATATAATATAATAAATTTAATAACATCGTTTGCGAAGAAACAATAATTCACATGTTACAAAGAGTAATCGTGTTTTGTTCGGTACTTTTTGTAATATGTGAATTTTTTTCTTTTGAGGAAATCGGATATTATTAAATACAATTAATGGAGGTCATTCAAATGACACAACAAGGTACAGTAAAATGGTTTAACGCAGAAAAAGGTTTCGGTTTCATCGAAGTAGAAGGCGGAAACGACGTATTCGCTCACTTCTCAGCTATCCAAGGTGAAGGTTTCAAATCACTTGACGAAGGTCAAAAAGTTGAATTCTCAGTAGAAGACGGCCAACGTGGACCTCAAGCTACAAACATCGTAAAACTTTAATTTTTAATTAAACTAACGATACACAATGTAGGCAAACTCAAAGAAATTTGAGTTTGCCTACATTTTTTTTTGAATGAAATTTAAGTAGTAGCCTTTGCGTCCCTCTAAAGCGTCTAGAACGCATGTAAAGTAACAGAATCTTATACGTGGAAACATACTTCTATTATGAAGTTAAAGCGCTTTAAAGGCTTGTTAAGAAGCTTATGAACGATTTTGTACTTCGTGGCTGTAAAAAGTGCTTGAGTTTGTTTTGGACTTCCGTTATATTAAAAGAGACTAAAAGGTATCTTTTTCGGAGGTGCACATGAAAAAAGGTGAAATAACAAGGCTTAATATTATTCGAAAATCTGCTACGATTTTTAACACAAAAGGATACATGACAACGACGATGAGCGACATTATTCAAGAAACAAATATTCAAAAAGGGGGGATATATCGACATTTTAAGGATAAAGAGCAACTGATGCTCGAATCTTTTCAGTTCTCAACCGAAACAATGAAAAACCATCTAATGGAAAGTGTTGCTCAACACGACCATGCAACGGACAAATTACTTGCATTTGTAGAGGGCTTTTTACAATTAAGTGAAGGAGAACCGATAGTAGGAGGGTGCCCTATTTTTAACGCAGCAACCGAAATGGATGATCTAGACGGAAGTGCATTGCTACCATCGATTACTGAAGCAATGGATATGATGGTCATGTGGTTGGTAAAAATAATAAAGGATGGTATGAGACATCAGCAATTGAAGCAAACGATACAGCCATATGAAACAGCGATATTTATTGTGTCGACACTTGAAGGTGGACTCGTATTAGATAGATTAAAAAAGGATGAGCATTTAACGGAGGTTTTAATAAATCATTTGAGGCAGTATATTTCAATGATAGCTACAGAGCGGCAATAAAGCCGTCTTTTTTATAATTAAAAAGAGACTATTTGGTATCTTTTTTGGAGGGTTAGAATGAGCTATTTATTATTTTTTGCTTTCTTCGTGCTTATTTTATTTTTGAGAAGCTATATCATTTTGCATATTTTTACACCAAAGCGAAAAAAGGAAAAAAAATATCCGCAATCATCTTTTGAAAATATCGAAATTAGGATGGAAATAGGAGCTGTCAGAGGTTGGCTGATTAGAAGTGACAAGGGTAAGGGGTGTTTTCTACTGATTCACGGGTGGGGCTCTAATAAGTCTGATATGTTGCGATATGTCGACCCAATAGTAGCTCGCGGCTATGACGTTGTAATGATAGATGTACTTGGTCATGGGCAAAGTGACTCCGTGCAAAAACAAGTAAGTATTGAATCGTTTGTCCAAACGATAACATCCACGATTGATTATGTGACAGAAAGACCAGATATTAACTGTAAGTCTATTTATGTTTTAGGGCATTCAATGGGAGGAATAGCTGCAAGTATTGTAAATGCCCAAGATTCAAGAATACATGCTCTTATCACTGACTCAATGCCTACATCACTAAAGAGTATTAGCAATTCAATGGCGGAAAAAGTAACAGTACCTTATATGCCAATTGGTTGGCTATTTGTTAGTTGGTTTTTATTAAGAGGAGGTGTTTTTTTAAAAGCTAGAAAAGAGTGGCGTCTTGAAAAAATATTAAAAAACCAACAGTCACCGTCTCTTGCTATTCACTCAATGCAAGATAAAAAAGTACCCGTTTCAAATGTGGAAGTTTTAAAAAATGGTAGCAACTTTAAACAAGTAATTAAAGTGGAAACAAAGGGTCACCATAATTGTGTGAAAGATCCGTTTTTTTGGAATTACGTTTTTCAATTTATAGAGAGTAATAAGGGGGATATAGTAAATGATTAATATTGATACACTCGTGATTGGTGCAGGTCCTGGAGGGTATGTGGCAGCTATTCGTGCTACTCAAATGGGGCAAAATGTAACAATTATAGAGAAGGAATTTTTAGGAGGAGTATGCTCGAATGTCGGTTGTATTCCATCGAAAGTATTGATTTCTGTAGGTCATCGTTTTGAGCAAGCAAAGCATTCAGAAGATATGGGAGTAGTTGTCCAAGAAGTAAAACTAGACTGGACAAAAGTACAAGAGTTTAAAAAGGGGATCGTTTCTAAATTAGTAGGTGGCGTTGAAAGTCTGCTAAAAGGCAACAAAATCGACATAGTGAAGGGGCAGGCATACTTTGTAGATAAAAATACTGTACGTGTCATCGAGGGTGGAAGCTCAGAAACGTACACATTTAACAATGTGATTATCGCAACAGGTTCTCGTCCAGTTGAAATTCCAACTTTTAAATTCTCTGATCGTGTCCTAAACTCTACTGGCGC
>NZ_JBIWDT010000004.1:0-86911 GCF_044762185.1 Lysinibacillus sp. NPDC097162
GTCACACCCGTTCCCATACCGAACACGGAAGTTAAGCTCTTTAGCGCCGATGGTAGTTGGGGGCTTCCCCCTGTGAGAGTAGGACGTCGCTAGGCTATACATAATAACATTATTCCGAAGTAGCTCAGTTGGTAGTAGCACCTGACTGTTAATCAGGTTGTCGCAGGTTCGAGTCCTGCCTTCGGAGCCATTCTTGGAGAGTTGTCCGAGTGGCCGAAGGAGCACGATTGGAAATCGTGTAGGCGGTTAACACTGTCTCAAGGGTTCAAATCCCTTACTCTCCGCCAGCACTTTACGATTCCAATTAGTAAGGCCCCTTGGTCAAGCGGTTAAGACACCGCCCTTTCACGGCGGTAACACGGGTTCGAATCCCGTAGGGGTCACCATTTATAACGAATACCCAGATGGAGGATTAGCTCAGCTGGGAGAGCATCTGCCTTACAAGCAGAGGGTCGGCGGTTCGAGCCCGTCATCCTCCACCATTGTTAAAATCAAATAGTATTGTCGCGGGGTGGAGCAGTGGTAGCTCGTCGGGCTCATAACCCGAAGGTCACAGGTTCAAATCCTGTCTCCGCAACCAAAATGGTCCCGTGGTGTAGCGGTTAACATGCCTGCCTGTCACGCAGGAGATCGCCGGTTCGATCCCGGTCGGGACCGCCATTTTTTCAAAATATTAATATGGGTCAGTAGCTCAGTTGGTAGAGCATTAGATTGAAGCTCTAAGTGTCGGCGGTTCGATTCCGTCCTGACCCATCAGGTTTTTTTGCCGGTTTAGCTCAGCAGGTAGAGCAACTGACTTGTAATCAGTAGGTCGTGGGTTCGATTCCTATAGCCGGCACCATGTTTTCCCGGAGGGGTAGCGAAGTGGCTAAACGCGGCGGACTGTAAATCCGCTCCTTAGGGTTCGGCGGTTCGAATCCGTCCCCCTCCACCAGTTTTTTTATAGGGGCATAGTTTAACGGTAGAATAGAGGTCTCCAAAACCTTTGATGTGGGTTCGATTCCTACTGCCCCTGCCAATTAATTTTATGGCGGTTGTGGCGAAGTGGTTAACGCACCGGATTGTGGTTCCGGCATTCGTGGGTTCGATTCCCATCAGTCGCCCCATTTAATATAAAATTAACGTAAAACTATAAAGCAGTGGCGGTTGTGGCGAAGTGGTTAACGCACCGGATTGTGGTTCCGGCATTCGTGGGTTCGATTCCCATCAGTCGCCCCATTGTTGGGGTATAGCCAAGCGGTAAGGCAACGGATTTTGATTCCGTCATGCCCTGGTTCGAATCCAGGTACCCCAGCCATTTATGCGGAAGTAGTTCAGTGGTAGAACACCACCTTGCCAAGGTGGGGGTCGCGAGTTCGAACCTCGTCTTCCGCTCCAATAATATGGCGGCATAGCCAAGTGGTAAGGCACAGGTCTGCAACACCTTTATCACCGGTTCAAATCCGGTTGCCGCCTCCATATTTTTTACTTAATCGGATACTCCGATTTTTTTTATCTCTAAAGTATTATGCCGGTGTGGCGGAATTGGCAGACGCGCACGACTCAAAATCGTGTTCCTTTGGAGTGTCGGTTCGACCCCGACCACCGGTATCATCACGTACATATATGTTACGTTTAGTAAGTTTGGAAAGCTCGCAAACCCTGATAGTACAGGGTTTGTGAGCTTTTTACATTTCTTGTGTTACGATAGGAAACGATAAGAATCGAAATCATTTTACACAAGTTTTTACACAAGCTGCGATCCGTGAAATCGTGATTAATTAAGGGAAGCAAAATAAAACATACATGAGCTTTTCACTCCCAACCAAGGAATCAAAATAAATTATTTATACAGAAAAAAGCTCATGTTTTTTTCAAACATAAGCTTTTTAACGAAGTCAAATTTGATCATTGTGAGGTGCTAATTGCTCTTCTACTGATACATTTCGGAAAAAGTATCAATTGCCAATTGATCATTTTCTTCAATGGTTTCTTTCAGAAGATGTGCATAAGTTCTCATTGTTGTTTCAATGTCTTCATGACCCAAGCGTCTACTTACGTATTGGTAAGTCGCTTTCTTGTGTAATAAAATACTTCCATGAGTATGTCTTAAACCGTGCATTGTAATAAGTGGTCGAATATTTGATTCGAGTAATACTTCCTTTAAAACATCATTTGCTCGTTCATTTGTTATTACTTTGTATTTTGACTTTTCATTATAAAATACTAAATGATGTTCATTATCTGAAGTTGTTTTGAAGAGGTCTTTAAATAATGCCATTGTTGTGCCTTCTACTTTGATTTTCCTTTTAGACGCTTTATTTTTTAAAGGTCCAAATCCTGTAGGCATTCTGTTATTATATCCCCAGGTTTTATCTACATTTAATTCATTATGATTGAAGTCAAAATCACTATATACAAGACCAACTAATTCTTCAAAACGTAATCCGGTTGTTAAACCTAATAATAGCAAATAATAATCTAAACCTTGATCTAATCGATCTTTAAGACCATTCAACAATAAAATACTGTCTTGGTAATTTGCATATTTTTCGAATTCTTCTTTTGCGTCAACTGAAAACCTCCTTAAAGATGCAATTGGTATTGCAAGGGTATCTTACATTAACCAGTTACTCAATGCATCCATCGAAACGCAAACAGAAGAAATTCGCATCCGTGCCGAGAAAGAAGGGTATAACATTGTTGAGGTCCTTGTTGATGGGGCTAATAGTGCGTATCATAAAGTAGTGACGAAAAGGCAGGCAATGAATGATCTTTTAGAAAAAACTTTATCAGAAGATCACAACATAGAAGCAATATTTTTTTATGAAGAATCCCGACTATCGCGCCAATTCTATGATTTTACTTTGTTTATTTACGACGTAATTAAGAACGAAAAACCACAGGTGAAGTTTTTTTCTACATAGCTTATTTTTTATAAGGTACGGATTTTTAGCTGCGTGGATATCTCATGGTATGTTTAATTTCCTCTCTCCAATTGCTTTTTCAATTATTCACAACCTGTTTATGTAATGAATATCTAGATAATGAACCCTTTCTCTAGTGGAGAGGGTTCTATTTTTGTTATACAATTTCTAACTTTGATTGTTTTATTCTGCATTATGGTTACTACAATACCTTTAACAATGATTATTTATGTTATTAGAATATAGAGGAGTATGAAATATTTTCCTATTGAAATTAAACAATATTAAAAACTTATCTTGGATTATGCAATTTTATTTGTTAGATTGTGAAGCATTGCACTTAACTAACGGGGAGCAATAGTTCAATTAGAGCAATCGCCTCGTTTTTAAAATCGCATAAATCCAATGTAAAAGCTTATTTGCACAAGCAATAATGGCTACTTTATTTTGTGAAATTGCAATTCGAGCAAAAAAAGAAAATGGTGAAATTGCATTTTTAGGATAGAAGTTTTGTTAAAAGAAGGACTCAATTGAGGAAAAAATAGCATTTAAAGTTTTCAACAATCGGGCGCTTTTCTGAAATAAGAACGCGTCTTTCTTCATGAAAAGGGCTATATTTGGTTTGCGGGATAAGGAATAAATATACAATCCACTCGAATAGTTAATTATTTGAGTGGATTTGCTTGTTTGTTATTTGTTTGCTGTAGTCTCTATGTAGATTAATTAAAACCCTTTGCGTAACCAAGTTGTGGCAAAATCAATTGCTCCACGGCATATGCTTCTCCTTCGTCACGAAGTACATCAGCTTCAGCTGTGATAATTAATGCTGGTGGCCTCAAGCGTTATTCATTATAGCTTTCGAATAGTAAAAAAGTACCTTTTAATATGTGGAAAATTAAAAATATGATGGTATAATATGGATTAGTGGAGGGGTGGAGTTTTTGAATTTGATAAAAGGTATAACTATAAAGAATGTTAAAGGGCATAGTAATTTATCCTTAACTTTTAAAGATTTAGTGGCAAACTATGTGAGTATATTTGTAGCACCAAATGGGTTTGGTAAAAGTACAATAGCTCAAAGTTTTAAATCGCTAAAAGCGAACAAGCTTGAACTTAATAAAGATGATTTTTTTGAGAATAAAGTTGAGAATATACCAGAGATAGAGTTAAATATAATTCTTGAAGAAGCAGGACAGCTAAAACTAATTGCAAATCCTGAAAAAAATGAACTTAAGGAATATTTATATACTGACGTTATTACTAGTCTATTAACTGCTAAAACAGCATCAGCTGGAGGCCCAGTTAAGTATGCCAAAATGGCAATGAAAAATATTGTTTTATATGATTCAATTCCATCAAAAGTAGGATTCCCATATGATATAAGAGTATTTAGAAGAAGTTCAAAAATTTTATCTAAGCATTATGTTGATTTAAAGGAGCTTTTAAAAGATACTGAAAATTTATATTTAATTTATGAAAATTATTCATTATTTAATGGTTTCTATTCAAAGAAAAGATCTAAAAAACTAATTGAAGAATTTTATAATTCAGTGTCAGAAATCGGTATTGAAGCAAGCTTTGTATATAATGAACATGGGCTGACTAATAATAGTGATTTCATAGAAATATGTAGGATAGTAAAATCTTTTAGAAGAATAGAACAATACTATTCCAGTGAACTAGAATTGGTTTTAACTATTTTACAAATTATTTCTGTTACTGCGTTAAAGAAATCGGAGCTTAAAGGATATATAAAGAGAATTCAATATGAAAAAATTAAAGTAGAATTAAATGAACAACTTGAAATTTTCAATACTACTAATAGAACTATTAAAGCAAAAGAAAAATCGGGTAAATTTATAGTTGAATTTTTATCACCTAATAAAATTTCAAATGGAGAAAGAGATGTATTATCATTTATTGCATCATTAACTTTGTTTAAAATCAAAATAAATAAAAATGTAGGTATCTTAATAATAGATGAAATTTTCGATTATCTGGATGGTGGAAATCTATTAGTAGCACAGTTTTACCTTGCTAAGTTAATAGAGGAGCTAAAAGCTGAAGGAAAGTTCATATTCCCTATAGTATTAACACATTTAGATCCAATGCTTTTTAAGAACTTTTATTTAAAAAGACAGCGAATTCATTACTTAAGACACTGTTCATACAGAGAAGACCAAGGAATTACCAACCTTTTATTATATAGAAATAATAAAGATGATTTATCAGATAAAGTTCAACAATATCTATTGCATTACCATAACAATAACTATGTATTTACGGATGAAGAAAAAACTATTCTTAATTTTATTGAACATAGGAGTTCTTATAGTTTTTATGATGCAACGCAGCAAGAATTAGAAAAATATTTAAATAATCAAGAGTATAGTCCATTAATGGTACTATGTGCTACAAGAATTATGATAGAAAAGCAAATTTTTGATTTAATTACTGATGATAATTCTAAAGAGGATTTCCTGTCTACTCATACTACAAATAAAAAGATTTTATTTGCGGAATCAAAAGGAGTAAATGTTCCAGGAGAATATTATTTATTACAGCCATTATATAATGATGGATTACATTTAAATCAAAATACCTCTGAAACCCAAAATAAGATTATAAGTTCTTACTTGAAGTTGAATAATCACGTCGTTTCGTCTATTTTACAAAGACTTAACGAACAAACGTCATTTATCTTACAAAGTAGGTGATAAGTATTGGATAGTCAAATTGTACAAGAAATTTCTAAAATATTGGGCGAACTTGTTACAGGGAGCAAGATTACATATTTATTCAAAAAAAATAAATGGCGAGATTATTACACTTCAACAGGAGATAAAATGTTAAGTACAAAATGGAAGCGGATAGAAGATACGTTGAATTTTGAAATGGATAAATCTAATTCTATTACACCATTTATTAAACTGATTGAAGATATTATGAAGCCATTTGAATTTAGAAATGATATCAATTTATGGAATGAATCTTTAAATGATATTAACAAAGTTATAGGGTTTTGTGGATTAGAATTATTGGAAAATGGAAAAGTAATTCAGATAAAACCTATTGATACTCTTCAGGAGGCCATCCAAAGAACTAACAATTTATATACTAAATTAAATGAGTATGATGTTCATCTAGAGGTTGTGAAATATTGTAAACAAGAGTTGTTACAAGAAAATTACTTCCATGCGGTATTAGAAGCAAGTAAAAGTGTTTTACAAAGAATTAGGGATTTAAATTTGTCTGGAAAAGATGGGAACACATTAATTAATGATTCATTTAACTTGAAAAATCCTTCCATAATTATAAAAGATAATTATATGGTTAATGATACTGAGAAGAGTCAATATCAAGGTTTAAAGTCTTTACTAAATACTATTTGTTACTTATATAGAAATCCAACTGCACATTCTCCAAAAATGTATGATGACAAGAATGAAAGAGATGCTATCCAAGCTCTTTTATTAATTTCGATGGCTCATGTGCAATTAGATAAATGTATTTGTGTCCGGTTTTTAGAAGATTAGAGTTAGCTAAAAAGTTGTAAATTAAATTGGAGGGAATTATGGATACAATTGAGGAAATAACATTATCAAAAATAGGTGCAATATTAACCAAAGATACTATATTTAAAGTTAGTAATAATTCAGTTTGGGAACGAATTCTTTCTACTTCTGGACAAAGTAAGTTATTTGATTTATATCAAAATAAACTTAGACCATTCTATTACAACGGTACTTGGGAAAATCCTGATCCGGAATATAGTGGCTGTTATAGTGCCATAAATCAAATACTAAAAACAGTATATTTAAATAGTCCTTCTTTAGAAGAGTTGTATTTGCTCTTTGAATCGATTATTAAAGAATTTGAGATAAGATTAATCTTATCGGAAAAATATATGGAGAATACTTATTATTCATATTCCTCGGATCGAGAAATAACAAAGATGCTAGAAGAGTTAAGTAATGAGGATGCCTTAGAATTAATTCTAGCAAATGCAAAGAAGGATTTTTTAGATTTACATAAAAGCTTACAAATATTAAATCTTGATTTAGTGATTGAAAATGGGGAATTATGTTTAAAGCCATTTACTCTACAAGGAGCTAATGAATTAGAAAGAAAAGGTTCTACAATTTTGGATTGGTTAAAAGTTAAAAACCCAAAAGTCGCTAATTTGTATGTTGAAGCATTAGAAAATTACATTAACGGTAAAGTGATTTCTTGTATTTCAAATTGCAGAAATATTATTCTAGGAATATGTGAAGATGATAAAGACGACGATACGAAATGGTTAAAAGGACTTCAAAAGATTTCCACGGATACTTATATACAAAATGTCAATGTGCCTAAAAATATTATAGATAATACGGCTAATAAATCTTTAGGTATTAAAAATGTTGAATTTAAGTTTGCTAGATTTAAGTTAGTATATTATCTATATTCATTAGCATCAGACTTAGGTCCCCATGCTACAGAAGGGCCTATGCTTGATGGAGTATTGTATACCGAAAATACAACAATGGCCGACGCGCTATGGATACTAAGAATGACAGAAGATTTTCTCTTATGGTATAAACAAACGAGAAGCTTAGAAGTTGAAGTTCAGTTTGATTTTTAAAAGAAGAAGTCCAATTCTAATAGATCAACCTTAAATGTTTAATCTACCATCAGTACTCACCACATGTGGAGTGCTGTGCGTTGATAGTTAGGAGTAAAGAATAAGCAGAAGGGTTCGAAAATTGTTTTCAAGCGATTTTAAAAGTTCGTATTTTTTTGCTGTATCTCGTTCAGTTCTTAATCTTGAATAGTGGTATACAAATATACAGAAAAACGTAACAAAACAAGGGAGGAAAATAAAAATCAAAGTTGAAATTAAGTATAGAAGAACACAAGAGATATTTTAAGCTATTTAAGGAGGCTAAACTATGGCGAATTGGACACACCTCAGTGTGAAGAACGCAATTACAAAAATCAAGGATGAGGAAATTGTCTTGCCCGTCATCCAAAGACGGCTTGTCTGGTCAGAGGACAAGATGGAACTTCTCTTCGACTCCTTGTTGAAAGGAAACTCCTTTGGTTCCATTATCTGTATCGAAGAGGAAAAGGAAAGCAAACCGCTATTTGCCTACCGCTTTTTTACCCGTGACGGTAATAATGTAGCCTCGATCGAAGTTGATGAGTTATCGAAAACACAGTGGTTTATTATCGATGGACAGCAACGTCTCCAGAGCTTTTTTATAGGATTGACTGGTACATTTAACGGTAAGCGACTTTTTTTTGATTTGCTTAGCGATTATGCGGATTCTGAGTATGATTTTAAGTTTGCCATCAAAGCTGATGAATTGCCCAAAGCAAACAAAGAGCGGGTTTCTGGTTCTGTTAGTAATTGCCTTTGGTATCCAGTGGATGACTTATTTCAGCGGTTGTCAATAACAAGAAAAGCAAGGCAAGTAGCAAGAGAAATTATTAAAAATATTGACGTTGAAGACGACACACAAATGGACATAATTGAAACTAATATTCAGGATTTTTTTGATGCTGTTTTCGCTGACGAGAGCGTTGGCATCTCAAAGGTATCCGTCAACAAGAGTAAAGATGTCATAGAAAACAGACAACGCATTGTTGAATTATTCAGACGTTTAAATGACGGTGGAACAAAGCTCTCATCGTATGATTTAGTCGCTTCTATGTTCAAAGGCTTTGACTATAAAATGGAACATTTTTTGGATACTGTTGTAGCTGAGAACGTAGATATTGGAATCGACCAAGATGTGCTGATTAAACTACTGCTTATACTTAATGACAAGCCATCAAAAGAAATGTCAGACCTTACTGCAGAGGATGCTGAATTTGCTACTTCAAATTACGAACGAATCCAGGCTGCACTAAAAGCACTGAAAAAGTTCTTAATAGCTACTTCAAATTACAATTGGTTCTCTGCTGCGAAAAATCGATCTGCGATTCCGTTGTATTTTTTGACTTATCATATTTTTCATAGCGAAACAACAAACAATGCTCTAGAAAATATGTTTGATCGATTTGATACAAACGATAAAAATTGTCAGGATATGGCGGTTTGGTTGAGACTGTCATTGTTAAACAAAGTATTCAGCCGGGGGTGTGGTTGGATTCCCTACAAGACAGGCATCAAGAAAATACATACAGTAATGCAAAGTAATAAGGGTAAGTTATTCCCGAAAGATATGTTGTTTAGAACTTATGATTATCACCCTCTTCACTTTATTGGAGCGGTGAATGAAACAAATCTAAACGTATTTGATCAAGAGTATGTATTTTACTTAATTTATAATGGTCAACCAACAATTCGGAGTGAGGATATCGATCATATCCATCCACGTTCACTTTTGTATGCCGCAGGAGTTGATGAAAGTAAAATAAATAATATCGTGAATTACCAACTGCTCGATTCAGGGACAAACCGTGGCGAGAAGAACGGAAAGGAATTATTCGACTGGATAAATAATCGAATCGATACGGAAAATAGACAGGGGTATTTGAATCGTCATTTCATTCCTCAAGAATGTGAACTTTGGAAAACACAGAGATTTGATGAGTTTTTTACTGAGCGTGCAAAGCTACTGACAAGCAAAATCAATGCCTCTCTATGGTAACGGAAAAAAATATACTGTAGAATATTTAAAAGAATTGAAAAAAACAGCATGAAGAAGCCGTTAAAAACAAAGAAATTATTTTATGTGAAATCTGGTCTTCTCATAGATTTATCTCCTTACAAATATTATTTTATATAAAATTCTATACAAATTCCCCTTAATACTTTAAGTCAATCTAAAGTACAAGATGAAGTTTTTTTTACACAAATTTTACACGTTGCATCCACAGAACGTTATTAAATCAATTCTTTGACCGTTATTTCGACCCCGACCACCGGTATCCAAAGTGAATTTAAAAGACTTCAACAACTCTGTTGAGGTCTTTTTTTATATTCTGAAACAGTACAAGGTAACAAAAGCATATTAACGTAAGGAAACGCATAATAGATATACTTAAAAGTTATATTTTTAGAATTATCCATATGTAATACTTTTTTAGATGTTAGGTTTGGAGGTAATAATTATGAAAAATAAACTATTATCATTTTTACTACTCTCGTAGCAGCTATTTTTTTTACTAGATGGCTTTATAAATATATAGCGATTATGTAATGTTTAAAAAAGTAGTTGCTATCGTGCTTATTTGTTTAACAGGAATTTTAATTTATTTTTCTTTAATTTTTACAAGTGAAAAAAGGGGGAAATGAATTGGGCAGAGTAATAGGTTTCGAACTAAATAGTCAAGATCCCGAGAAAGCAGCGAATTTTTATTCTAAAGTTTTCGCATGGGAAATTGCTGAGCCTCATTGGGATTACTGGGCTGTTACAACAGGTGCCAGCGAGCAAAATGGTATTAACGGTGGAATTGGAAAAGGTCCAAGTGATTATCCACATGGAGTACGCGTGCAAATTGAAGTAGATTCAATTGATGACGCTATTGCAAAAGCTATGGAGGAGGGAGCTATTATTGTCCGAGAAAAAATGGAATTTGATGAATTTTATCTTGCGTATTTAGTAGACCCTACTGGACTAGGTTTTGGTTTAATTCAAAATAAGAAAAATAAATAAAACTTTAACGCCTCTGCAAAGTCTTGCAGAGGTTTTTTATTTTACAAGTTCTATAGGCTCTATTAGAAGTGTAAGTACATTTTCAAACGGGTATGGAATGATTAGATACTAGTGCAAGAAAACTATTAAAAATGTCTTTTTAGTTAATATTTATTTTACTTGATGAATAGGATAACAAGGATGGGAGTAAATATAGGGGGAATAGTATGAAGAAAATAAGTAGGATGTTGATTGTAGTTTTGATTTTTGGGTTATTACAGATTCAGCCTGTATATGCAGCTAGTTTTAAAGATGTGTCATCTGACAATACGTTAAGTACGGAAATAGATTATTTAGTTGACCGTGGGATTATTAAAGGGTATCCTAATGGCACTTTTAAACCGAATGAATATGTAACAAGAGCTCAAGTAGCTGTCATGTTAACTCGTGCATTAGGATTGAAAACGACGAATGTGAAAAATCCGAAGTATCAAGATGTCCCGACATCACATGTCTACTATAAAGAAATCGCTGCTACACAAAATGCTGGCATATTCGAGGCAACAAAGAAATTTAATCCAAATGGCACGCTATCGAGAGCAGATATGGCCATTGTTTTACAACGTGCTTTTAAATTAAAGGGAACGAGCCCTTATTATTTTACGGATGTTACGGAGAAAACACCAGGTTATAAGGAAATATTAGCGGTAGCGAACAATAATATTACGAGCGGTTATCAGGATGGTACATTTAAACCTAAATTGCCATTAACACGTGCACATTTTTCAGCATTTGTTGCTCGTGCTATGACCCTTTCAAAGCCAAATTTACAAAAGGATCCTGCATATAAATACACCTATGCATTTTACTCACCAGATGATGGCCTAAGATATACATTAAATTATCAATACAGCCATAATGATAATAAAAACGATGTTTGGTCAATTGCTAATATGACCAATAATAAGCAGTTTAATGATGAGTTATTATATTATGATGGCTCAGTATATGCTCAAGCAATTGCTCAAGAATATAGCTCACATTACGACTTCTATATAGGGCTTCCTCTAAGAATTGGCGTAATTGTTCACGAAGACGATGAAGGTCCAGTTAACGGTAATCGTATAACTGTTCAAACGACGGATGGAACGATTCGAGCAGGTGGTGTTAACTATAAAAATGTAGCTGTACTAGAAGAAAGTTTTAAATATATTGATGTAGTGAAAACCTATTATTTTGTAGATGGAATTGGTTTAGTCAAGGAACTACACAATGGCGAAGTAGTATATGAGTTGCTAAAACGAACAGCAAATTAGAAGCGTAAAGGGATGCATTCCAACAATGCATCCTTTTTTAAGTGATCGATATATGAAAATAACGTTCAAGAGCTTGCTGCCACTCTTGCTCAGTATGTGTTGTATAAGTTGTTAAAGATTGCCCTTCATATATACGAAATTCATTATTGAACATAGTATGTCGTCCAGAAGGAGTGCGAATCATTGCGATTTTATTTTTTTGGTGTGAAAGCCGTGGGGCAAAATTGGCATCGTTATCGTTATCTGTGAAGTTGTAAAGTAGACGCCAATTGTGTGGTGTTTGCTCATAAAGCATCCAACCGTACGTGTCATCCCATTCAATTTTGTATAGCTCATTACCTTCTCGATGTTCGTGGTGAGCAATTAACGGAACTGGTTTACATGGGGCTAGTGCACCTACACCAACGTCAGAGATATAAGGTACACCGTCAAATTGGACGAGAAGTAGCTGATGCATAGGGACATCTTCAAGTGGTGTATTTGCATCCATATTGCGCCAAAATTGTGCATAGCGATTTGTGACAGAAAAACCGAGTTCACGAAGTAACCAGCTATATAAAATATTTAGTTCAAAGCAATTGCCTCCGCGTCGTTGAACAATGATTTTTTGAAAAAGATCAGGAATAGCAAAGGAGATGCCGCGTTTCAAGGCAACGTCTAAATTTTCATAGGGTATTGTATGTAGATGTTTTGTTTGTAATTGACCAAGTAGCTTGATAGACGGCTCTATAGATCCTTGAAATTGAAGATAATTTAAATATTGTTGTATTTGAGAATTCATAAAATCGCCTCACTTCCTTACTAATTAACATAACCGAAATAGCAAAAGAATACACGTAAAAAATAGATAAAGAAAATAATAGAAATACAGCTAAATAACTTGTAGAATTAATATATTCACTACTAGATAGTAATGAATTTCCCATTTTTAGTTAAAAATAACGATTCTAAAGGTAGGTATATAAATGACGAATGAAATAAAGTGGATAGAAGTAAATTCTTACGAAGAAATGAGTGAGGTAGCTGCACATATTTTTACTGAGCAACTACAAGCAAAACCTGCAAGCATTTTAGGACTAGCAACAGGTGGTTCACCAGTTGGCATGTATAAAGAATTAGTTAAGCGTCAACAAGCTGGTGATATTTCCTTTAAGGAAGTTAAAACATTTAATCTTGATGAATATGTAGGTTTAGAACAAACTAGCCCTGCAAGCTATTGGACGTTTATGCATGAGAATTTATTTAATCATGTAGATATCAATGAGGAAAATATACATTTACCAAATGGTAAGGCGGAGGATTTAGCCGCTGAATGTGTAGCATATGATGCTCGAATTGCGGAAGCTGGTGGTATTGATTTACAGCTGCTTGGTATTGGGGTAAATGGACATATTGGCTTTAATGAGCCTGGTACGTCATTTGATTCGCTTACAAACATTGTCGAACTTACAGAATCAACGCGAACTGAAAATGCTATTTATTTTGATCGCCCAGAGGAAGTACCTACGCATGCTATTACAATGGGTATCCAATCAATTATGAATGCGAAGGCAATTGTTCTCATTGCATTTGGAGAAAAGAAGCTAGAAGCTATTGAAAAGTTACGAGGCGGGGAAGTGACAGAAACGTTCCCAGCTAGCAGATTATTAAATCATCCTAATGTTACTGTTATTTACGGTGGTACAAAATAAAAAATTAAGGCGTAGACTTCATTTTGCAGTCTACGCTTTTTTATTTTAGTCTGATAAATGATGCATATGCTAGAATTAGAGATAGAATTGGAGGGGGTAGTGTGATAAGTACAGTCGCACATTTAGAAAAAGGCGATACGGTTGGTGTTGTATGTTTGTCCAGTCTTGTGGAGCCAGAAAAATTAGGAGATGCATTAGCTTTTCTAGATGAGTTAGGCCTCCGCTATAAAATAGGGGACACGATTACGGCGAAGCATGACTACTTAGCAGGTAGTGATGAAGTGAGACTTGCAGACTTTCATGCAATGGTTCGAGACCCTGAGGTGAAGGCAATTTTTTGTGTAAAAGGTGGATATGGCTCTGCGCGAATTGCTAGTAAAATTGATTATGAGCTACTAGCAGAAAACCCGAAAATTTTCTGGGGCTTCTCTGATCTTACATATTTGCATTGTGCAATTAATGAATATGCAAATATAGTGACCTTCCATGGACCTTTGCTAATGGCTACAGATAAAATGGATGATTTATCGAAAAAGATGTTTTTACAGTTGTTTACTCCGATGGAAATACAGTATACAGAGGCTATTTCGTCGTTAACAACGATTGCACCTGGGATAGCACGTGGACCAATTATAGGCGGTAATTTACGTCGCCTAGTAAGCACTTTGGGCACAAAATTTGAAGTCCATACTGAAGGTAGAATTTTAGTGATAGAAGATATTGCAGAAACGATTCCACGGATTGATTCTATGTTACAGCAGTTAAAGCAAGCAAGAAAGCTAGAACAATTAGCAGGTGTAGTTATTGGTTCATTTACGCAAACAGAAGCAAGTGATGATGCTCTTCTAACGTTAATGAAAGAGTATTTTAGCGATTTAGGAATACCTGTCGTAGCAGGTTTTAAAATCGGGCATGAAACAACGAATATTGCTATTCCATTAGGGGTCGATGCAATTTTAGATGCACAGGAAAAAACGCTTCGTCTTTTACCGGGTGTTCATTAAATTGTTTGAGTGCCTGGCACTAGTTTAAAAAGAAGCAAAAATCCACTTTGCTTTTCTCGGGCACAAAGTAAGAACGCAACCCTCGCTAAAGCGAGGCTTGTTGCATCTTACGTTTTGTACATTCCCGAAAGGAGTATAAGTGGATTTTTATTTTATTGTTATCTGAAAATTAAAAATTGTTTGAGTGCCTGTCACTTTTTTTTAATATGGTTCGGCATCATGTCCTTTGTCGACAGCCTCTTTAGGTGCGTTATCACCGTCAATATTACCGAGAGGTTTTGCAGAGGATGCATTGGTTTGTGCCATTTGTAAACCTTCATTTAATAAGCGACCATATTCTTCATCTGCCTCTGAAGCTAATGCAATCATTGCCTCTTGAATCGCCATATTACAAGTCGATAAATCTCTAATCAAGTTTTCCAGCAGTTCATCGCGTTCCCATTGCTCAAAATTACGATAGGTTTCACCTGCTTGCTTCGTATTGCTTTGGCGATCAATGGATTCTCGAACAAGATTCCCTTCAATAAATGGTGTGTATTCCTTCGCTGTTTGAGCGGCTTCTTTTAAACCATTTAACATTGATGGCTCGTAGTTGATATGTGGATTTTGTCCAGGCGCTAAATCTCGTTTATACAGCATTTGCCCACCGTTTTGGTTGGTCGCTACACGTTTCTTAGGTGCATTAATAGGAAGTTGTAAATAGTTGGCACCAACTCGGTGACGTTGCGTATCAGAATAAGAGAAAGTACGTCCTTGGAGCATTTTGTCGTCGGAGAAATCTAAACCATCAACGAGGACACCTGTTCCGAAAGTAGCTTGTTCCACCTCAGCAAAATAGTCTTCTGGGTTTTTATTTAACACCATTTTTCCTACTGGATACCATGGGAACTTGTCGTTTGGCCAAAGTTTCGTATCATCTAGTGGGTCAAAATCAAGCTCGGGATGAGGACCATCCTCCATAATTTGCACGTTTAACTCCCATTCAGGATATTCGCCACGTTCAATAGCATCGTATAAATCTTGTGTTGCATGGTTGAAATTTTTTTGTTGGATTTCTTCTGCTTCTTTTTGTGTTAAGTTTTTAATGCCTTGTAATGGCTCCCAGTGGTACTTAACAAGTACACCTTTGCCTTCACTATTAACCCATTTATACGTATTGACACCTGAGCCTTGCATCATTCGATAATTAGCTGGAATACCCCAAGGTGAATAAACAAAGGTTACCATATGGAAGGATTCGGGAGAACTTGCGCAGAAATCAAAAAAGCGCTCGACATCTTGAATATTTGTAATTGGATCGGGCTTAAAAGCATGTATCATATCAGGAAATTTCATAGCATCGCGAATAAAGAAGATTTTTAAATTATTTCCAACTAAATCCCAGTTTCCATCTTCCGTATAAAACTTAACAGCAAAGCCTCGTGGATCTCGTAAAGTTTCTGGAGAATGCCCTCCGTGGATAACTGTAGAGAAGCGGACGAATACGGGTGTTTGTTTGCCTTTTTCCTGAAACACTTTTGCTCTTGTATAGTTAGAAATAGGGTCATTGCCGACAACTCCGTATGTTTCAAAGTAGCCATGTGCACCTGCTCCACGAGCATGTACGACACGTTCAGGAACTCTCTCACGGTCAAAGTGACTTATTTTTTCAAGGAAATCGTAATTTTCAAGCGTCGCTGGTCCTCGATTTCCGACAGTTCGTAAATTTTGATTGTTTGTAATAGGGTGGCCTTGGCGATTTGTTAATGTATCATCTTTTTCTTCATGAGAATGGTTCATACCTATTGCTCCTTCCAATTGTACTAAATAAAGTTTGTCCAATTGATTGGCAAAATAGACATAAAAAAACTCTCCCACACACAAGGTGCAAGAGAGTTTTCGGATGGCGTTTTGAAATCATTATATGCTCGAGTTTTGTTATGCCTTTGCCAATGGTTGGTTATAGGTCATCGGTCATAAAGTAACAGGTCACATGTTATTGGTTTATTCTAGTTGTCTACCTAAGTAGTTTTTGAAAACAGCCATCCGACTCGGTTTGGAGTCTCACCGCCCCGAGCTTAGAAATAGCGAGAATCGTCAAATTGTATTTCAACGCTGTAGTTTTTGGCATTAATTAAATTAGAGAGCTTATGTGCTTCTTTCTCAAGTTGAAGAGAACGTTCCCGATACGCATCTGGTTCGTACATAGCAATATCATAAAGCATTGTACCTTCGCCATAACCCATGCGTACACTTTCTTTCTCATGTGTGCCAAAATGTTTACATAGCTCAGCTTCCGCGCGAAGCTGTGAAGCCAATTCTATGGCCTCTACAAGTGCAAGCTTCTCACCCTTAAAGTCTACTGTATTATTTATATTCGCCTCATAGACAAGACGATCTAATGTTCGTATATCAAGACGTACTTGAGCCAGCTCACCTTCAACAACAGTCATTGGACGATTGCTCGTTTTAGGTGCTTGTCCTTTTTCAACAGTCACAAAGGCACTACGATGTAACTCACTAATAAGTTCCTGAACCTTTTTAGCTAAAATGCTTTTAAGTTTAACTGCTTCTGCAAGATTAATCATGAAAACACGTCCTTTTATAGAGTAGTAGATGGTGTTGTATTCGTTAAAAGGGCAATTTGATAGTCTCCGCCATGAATTTGATTGAACATTTTACCGGCAGACGCAAGAAGCTTTTGGGCATCTTCCGTTGAAAGGGAAGGACGAAGATAGAAAATATGTAAAGCTTCAGTCGTCGCCTCGGAGACTGCCGTACGTTTTGAATCGACGAACGGTGAACCAAATGGTCCCTCCTCATCACGACTACAAAGTATATGATTTAACGTATTAAAGCGTCCATTTAAGCCTTCATAGCCGGTTTCTTCATTGCCAAGTGCAATTTCTACGTTACCTTTAAGATAAGCTAGATCATAGATGCCAACTGGAATTTCATATTGAAGGGAGAAAAAATTATTTACATCCACACCTGAATGAAACGGTGTTAAATAATTTTGCTTACTAACTCTGCGCATTAGGCTTTCAGCCGAGTGACGATAACGGTTCGGATCTGCGCCAAGCTTTTTCCAAAGTTGTCTCCATTCTGCAATGCCTTTACGTTCAGTTACAGGTTGTTCCTGCATTTCTAAATAGAGGTTTTCCTGATACAATTGCAAGCGACCTTTAATCATTTGGGGCGATTCTGCTACGACAATTTTGGTATAATGAATAATGCCGATTTTCAGCTCTGGAAGTTGCGTTAACAACGATGGATTAAGTGATACTTCCATAAAAAATCACCTACTTTATTTATTTTAATTATTATATCATGTAAGGAGTTGGAAATAAAATGAACATACATGACCTGCAACGAGAATTTGTGGCGTATGCAATGTCCATTGGCGTTGATAAAATAGGTTTCACAACGGCAGCTCCCTTTACAGAATTAAAGAATAGACTGCGTCGTCAACAGGAGCTTGGTTTCCAATCAGGTTTTGAAGAGAGCAATATTGAAAAACGAACGGAACCGCTTCAATTGTTAGACAGTGCAGAAAGTATTGTTGCTATAGCAGTCGCATATCCTTCACGGATGAAAGATGCTCCTATTGGTAAAAAGGGGGCACGACGGGGCATATTTTGCAGAGCATCTTGGGGCGTCGATTATCATACTGCATTACGAGAGCGCTTGGCATTACTAGCAGCTTGGCTAGAAGAACGAGTGCCCAATGTGCGCATTGAGTCAATGGTAGATACAGGTGCACTTGTCGATAGGGCCGTAGCAGAGCGTGCAGGTATTGGCTGGAGCGGGAAAAACTGCTCAATTATTACACCGGAGTTTGGCTCATATGTATATTTAGGAGAACTAGTGACAAATATCCCGTTTGCCCCTGATAAGCCAATGGAGGATGAATGCGGTGATTGCCGTTTATGCTTAGATGTTTGTCCAACAGGTGCATTAATCGAAGGTGGGCAGCTAAATTCACAGCGTTGCATAGCCTTTTTAACACAAACGAAAGGGTATCTTCCAGACGAATTCCGCTCACATCTAGGGAACCGCTTATATGGTTGCGATACTTGCCAAACAGTTTGTCCAAAAAATAAAGGGAAAATCAATTGGATACATGAGGAATTTAAGCCTGATCCAGAGCTTGCAAAGCCATTACTAACACCCCTTTTAACAATTTCCAATCGGGAGTTCAAAGATAAGTTTGGACATGTTTCTGGCTCATGGCGCGGTAAAAAGCCAATTCAACGCAATGCCATTTTAGCTTTAGCCCATTTTAAAGAGGAAGCGGCAGTACCTGATTTAATTGGGCTTCTAGAAAAAGATGAACGACCAGTTATTCGCGGAACGGCTGCATGGGCATTAGGCAAGATTGGCGGGGAGCTAGCAGAAATAGCGTTACTTGCTGCAAAGAAAAAGGAACTAGACGAGGAAGTACTCGTTGAGATAAACAAAGGATTACAATTTTTTAGCTAAGGAAGTGTTTCGTTATGCCATTGCATATCGTTTTATATCAACCAGAAATTCCAGCAAATACAGGGAATATTGCACGTACTTGTGCTGGTACTAATACCTCACTACATTTAATTCGTCCACTTGGTTTTTCGACGGATGATAAAATGCTAAAACGTGCTGGCTTGGATTACTGGCATAGTGTCAACGTGGTGTACCACGATTCACTTGAGGATTTTTTAGAAGCATCTAAAAAAGGTGACGTGTATTTAATTGAAACATATAGTGAAGAACCGTTTACTACGCATGATTTTAGTGATAAGGATCGGGATATCTACTTTATGTTTGGAAAAGAAACGACAGGTTTGCCTAAAGATTTTGCCTATGAACGCAAAGATATGTGCCTACGAATTCCGCAAAGTGAACATGTACGTTCATTAAATTTATCAAATACTGCCGCGATTGTTATTTACGAGGCTTTACGACAACAGGGCTACCCAGGTTTACACTAAGAAATGAGAAAAAGTGTTAGATTGACTGTATCAATCTAACACTTTTTTGCTTCAGCAGAGTGCACAAGTTGGTGGTAGCGAAGGCGGCGACTCCTGCGGGAACGCACAAGCAAAGTAACAACCCTCGCGTTAGCGAGGGTTGCGTACGGTGTGCCCGCAGAAAGTATCCGCCATAGCGGACATCAACGATAGCAAAAATGACGAACTTCTTTGCCTTTGTAATTAAATTACTCTTTTAGTGCTTTATTGACCGCTGGCATAATTTGAGTTCCTAGCAGCTCAATGGATTTAGCTACTTGTTTAAATGGTACTGCACCAATATCGAGCTGTGCCATAAAGCGGGAATGACCAAATATTTCATGCTGCATTAATATCTTTTCAATGATTTCATTTGGGCTACCAACAAATAGTGCATTGTGGCCAGCCGTCATACCGTCAAATCCTTCTTTAGATAAATGATAACGCATACCGCGCTGTGCATTTACATAATGCCAATAATTTGAGTAATACGGATAAAATTCTTCCTTAGCCTGCACTAAGCTTTCGGCAAAGTAAGCGTGACCAGATACAGTAATTTTCGCTTTATTCAAATCATGTCCTGCTGTGTGCAATGCTTCACGATATACATCAACTAAATGCTTAAAGCGGCTTGGATCTCCACCTAAAATTGCTAAGTTTAAGCCAACTCCATAGCGTCCCGCGCGAATAGCACTTTCCGGTGTTCCACCAACTCCAACATGAATAGGAATTTCACGACTAGCACGTGGTGCAATTTCAGCATTTTGAAGCGGTTTGCGATAATGTCCACTCCACGTTACACGCTCTTCTTTGTTTAATTTTAAAAGTAATGCTAAGTTTTCCTCAAAGAGTGCATCATAATTATCCACATCATAGCCGAACAGCGGGAAAGATTCGATAAAGGCTCCTCGTCCAACGGCAATTTCAGCTCGACCATTTGATAATAAATCGAGTGTTGCGAAATCTTCGTATAAGCGTACTGGATCTACCGTACTAAGCACAGTTGTCGTACTCATTAAATGAATATTTTTTGTTCGCTGTGATAGCGCTGATAATACAACGGGTACGGCTGAAATGGCATAATCTAAACGATGATGCTCTCCAACACCAAATACTTGAAGACCTGCTTCATCAGCAAGTTGCCCGTATTGCATAACTTCATCTAGTCGTTCCTTAACACTTGGCATATAGCCATTCACTGGATTTTTTCCGATATCTGCTAATGTATATACACCAAATTCCATAAGATAGCCTCCTTAAAATTTTAGTAAAATAGCATTACCAGCAGGATCCACTGTTTGGAAACCGCCATTAATATCAATAACAGACGCTCCAATTTGGCGTAAGTTTGCTTTTATTTTATTTGCCTGCACTTCATTATCCAAACGAAGCGAATATGATTTTAGACCAATCTGATTATCTCCAAGCTTTGGAGCACCTTCAGAATACCATGTATTTAAGCCGATATGATGATGATAGCGTCCAGTAGATATAAATAATGCTTGCTCGCCATAGCGTGTGACAATGTCAAAGCCTAAGCCTTTCGTATAAAACTCCTCAGCAGCAGCTAAGTTGGATACAGATAAATGAATATGCCCCATTACCGTGTTGGCAGGAAGACCTTCCCATGAACCATTAGCTTCTACTAATATTCCAGGAATATTAAGCGGCTCAGTTACCATATGCACTTGGTCGTTTTGCCAAGTCCAATCATTTTCAGGACGATCTACATAAATTTCAATACCATTTTCGTCTGGATCGCGTAAATAAAGTGCTTCACTTACATCGTGATCAGATGCGCCAAAGTACACACTTGATTGACGGAAATGAGTAATTATATTTGCTAAATCACGACGTGTTGGTAACAGTAATGCAAAGTGATAAAGTCCACTTGTAGTACGCGTTTTTTGTTCGACCGATTCCGGTTGAACAATAGTTAGCAATGCTGTTTTACCATCAGCAGTTAGGGTAGCTCGATTAGATTCCTGTTGTAAAACTTTAAAGCCAATAATTTCTTTATAGTATGTTAGTGAGCGTTGTAAATCACTTACTTTAATTTCAACATTAGTAACATATGTGTTTGGTTTTTCATGAAAATGCATAGAAGAAAACCTCCAATTTCTAGTTATTATTAATCATCAAGTTACTTTATGTAAGTAAGTATATTTAATAAAGTAGTAGAAGTCAAGTAATTATGAAGCCGAAAAAAAAGAAGTAACCGCAATGGCTACTACTAAAAAAATAAGAAAATCACTAAGTATCATACTTAGTGATTTTCTTGAGCATTATTTGTCCGCTTTGTAGTCGCCTTCGTACCCAGCAGTGAAAATAGCAGCTAAGAAAGCAACAGTTACACCAATAATTAATAATAACTTCATGGAAGAACCCTCCTCATGTTTATAAGCAAATCTCTTTTTAGTATAGCCTATCTATTATAAAAATGAAACGTCCTTGCTAAATAAAATATGTCAGAAATGGTTCAGACTTTAATATTTCGGGAAAACTATTATAGAGGTGATAAAAATGGAAAAAAAGGTTCCGAATATAGAAAACGGCACAATGGCGAGAAATTTTAAAGAGTTACAAGATTTAGGTAAACAAATGGAACATCTCCGTGATGGTCAAGAACTTGCCGAGGATGACCGTATTGCAGACCCGATCCAGGTAGATGAAGAACCCGAAGACAAGCAATAGGAAAGCCTCACGCAAAGCAGGCGTGAGATTAGGGAGTGGATTCCGCGGAGCAGGGCGAGAATTCCGCGGAGCAGGGAGAGAATTCCGCGAAGCAAGGCGAGAATTCCGCGAAGCAGAGGTAGAATTCCGCGGAGCAAGGAGTGGATTCCGCGGAGCAGAGGAAGGATTCCTCGGAGCAGGGAGAGAATTCCGCGAAGCAGGGAGAGAATTCCGCGAAGCAAAGGAAGGATTCCGCGGAACAGGGCGAGAATTCCGCGAAGCAAGGAGTGGATTCCGCGGAGCAGGGAGTGGATTCCGCGAAGCAGTGGTAGAATTCCGCGAAGCAAGGAGAGAAT
The DNA here is from genome assembly GCF_044762185.1 of Lysinibacillus sp. NPDC097162. Taxonomy (NCBI): domain Bacteria; kingdom Bacillati; phylum Bacillota; class Bacilli; order Caryophanales; family Bacillaceae; genus Lysinibacillus; species Lysinibacillus sp. NPDC097162. The sequence goes on from NZ_JBIWDT010000004.1 coordinate 22,542, forward strand.
TCCGCGGAGCAGAGGAAGGATTCCGCGAAGGAGAGGAAGGATTCCGCGAAGCAAGGAGAGAATTCCGCGAAGTAGAGCAAAATACCCGCGCAAGAAAAACATTATTTTTAATCCAATTTTTTGTATAATGAAACTAGGAAAAGAAAGGGGCTGATGTTTTTGAATTTACAATCAACAAAAACGTTAACAAATGGTATTGAGATGCCTCGCTTTGGTCTAGGCGTATACAAAATGACAGAACGTGATGAAACGTTACAGGCTATTGATAAGGCGTTGAAAGTGGGCTATCGTGCGATTGATACTGCTTCGTTATATGGTAATGAGGCAGAGGTGGGTGAGGCAATTCGCCACTCAGGCATTAAACGCGAGGATATTTTTGTGACAACAAAGGTTTGGAATACTGACCAAGGGTATGATGCGACGCTACGTGCTTTTGAAGTATCATTGAAAAAATTAAATATGGATTATTTAGATTTATATTTAACGCATTGGGTAGTGCCTGAAACATATGAGGAAACATACAGAGCGATTGAACGTTTGTATGATGAGAAGTTACTACGAGCAACAGGTGTGTCAAATCATCATGAACATCACCTGCAAAAACTATTATCAAAAGCTAATATCGCGCCAATGGTCAATCAGGTTGAATTGCACCCTTACTTACAACAAGATGCATTAAAGGCATTTTGTGCAGAGCATGGAATTGCTGTTACAGCATGGTCACCGTTAGGTCGCGGAGGGGTGCTGGATAATTCAACAATTCTTGAAATTGCACAAGAGCTAGGGAAGTCAGCTGCACAAGTAGTGCTTCGTTGGCATTTGCAAAAGGATACGCTGATTATTCCAAAATCAGTAACACCAAGTCGTATTGAGGAAAATGCACAAATATACGATTTTGAATTAACGCAAGCACAGATGGATAAAATGGCAACATTAAATCGTAATCAACGTTTTGGTCAAGATCCAGATAATTTTAAATTTAATTTTTAACCATAGAAAATCCCGCTATCAAACTTGTTGAAGCGGGATTTTGTGTAGTATTATTTAGATTCTTTTACATAAGGAATGTAGTTTGAAAGCATTTTTGCCATATGTGCACGTGTAGCATTGTTATTAGGCATGAATTTGCCATTTGAACCGCTAGCAATTTTTAAATCTTGCATAAGTGCGATAGCGTTTTGTGTTTCTTCATTGTATTTAGAAATATCGCTGAAATCAGCAGTTAATCCAGTTTTTGCATCATGCTGTAAGTTATAAGCACGTGCAAACATTAAAGCAAGCTGAGAACGAGTTACTTTTGCTGTAGGATTGAATTTGCCATTTTGACCTTGTACAATTCCTGCTTCTGCAAGTGCAGTAATCTCTTTTTGTGTCGCTGCTTCTAAACTAGTAATATCTGAGAATGTTGCTTCACCTTTAGCTTCAAGTTTTAATACACGAGCAATAAATGATGCAGCTTGTGCACGAGTTAAGTTAGCATTTGGTGAATATGTTGTTGCAGATGTACCTTGAGTTAAATCACGGTAGTAAAGATCACGCACGTAACCTTCAGTTTCAGAGCCTTTTGCAATATCAGTAAATGGAATTGTAGCGATAATGCGACCTTCCACTTTAGCGTCTACTTTTTTAAGTGTGTTTAAATGATCGATGAACATTTCAAAGTCAACTGTACCAGGTTCACTTACACGACCATCTGCGTAAGCTTTTGCTAGTGTTTCATAGCCGTCGCCACCTTTAGCAGTGAATGTGTTTGTTGCACCTTTATAGTAAGCTGCTTTATCAAGCTCTTTACCATTTAATTTAATAGATTTAACGCGTTTACCAGCTGGTGCTTTACCATCAAATTCTACTTGTAGACCAGAGAAATGTAAGAAGCCACCTGATTCTTTCGGGAATTCTTTAACACTATGTTCAGCAATTTCATATAGTTCAGCACCAGTTAATTTTACGATACCAAGTGCATTACCGAAAGGCATTACTGTCATTACTTCACCAACAGTGATATCTCCTGCGTCAATGCTAGCGCGGATACCGCCACCGTTTTGGAAAGCAAATTGTACTTCTGGATCGATTTTTTTAGCACCAGCAAGCATACCGTCTGTAATAACGTTACCTAGATTCGTTTCACCAGCACGAACACCCCAAAGTCCACGTTTACCATCAAGAACTGACACAGCTGTATTGCCTGTTGATTGTTGTTTAACTGCTTCGATTTTTGCACTATATGGTGCTAATAATTTAGCTGCTTCAGCGTCTGCTGCTACAGGATTTTCTTTATCATTTAAAGCATGTAATTGGCCGAAGTATTCAACAACAGCACCGTTATCGTCGAAAGTTAGATCAAGCTCACCTAAGTTTTCGCTGTATTGACCAGTTTGTACGATAATTGTTGGGTTTTTGAATGATGTTTCTGCTTTCACAGCTTTATCTAATTTCGTATGTGTATGGCCACCAACGATTACATCGATACCTTCTACTGCTGCTGCAAGTAATTGGTCATTATCGAAGTCTTTAGAGTCATCAAAGCCAATGTGTGTAAGTGCAATAATTTTATTTACGCCTTGTTTTTCAAAATCTGCTACTGCTTTTTTCGCAGAGTCGATGTAGTTAGCAAATTGTACGTTTGCAACACTTGAAATTGAAGGTGTTTCTTCAGTTGTTAAGCCGAAAATACCAACTTTTTCTCCATCTATATCTTTAATAATACCGTTATAGATTTTGCCGTTTTGGAAATCTTCTGCTACTGTTTTGAATTGTAAGCCATCAAATAATGAATCCTTTGAGAAATCTAGGTTCCCGCCTAGTAATGGGAATTCTGCACCTTTAACAAAATTTGCAAGAGCAGCATGTCCTTCTGGGCTTGACCCTAAATCGAACTCATGGTTACCAAATGTCATAGCATCATAGCCCATTAAGTTCATTAACTTCATATCAACCTCTCCAGTGAATTGATTGAAGTATAGAGTACCAGAGAATACGTCCCCTGCATCTAATAGTAATGAGTTTGCATTAGCAGCACGTAGTTCTTTAATTTTTGTAGCTCGTTGTGGTGCTGCCTCTACGTGTGCATGTGTGTCATTAGAGTGCAAAATTGTTAAATTAAAGCCCTCTTTAGTAGTTGTTGGTGCTGATTCTGCCGCATGTGCAGCAAATCCAGGTGTAGCTAGTAAACTTGCAACTAGAGTTGTTGCCGCAATACTTTTAACCCATCTCATAATAATGATTTCCTCCCTCATTTATATGTCAGATGACTGACAATTTACTCTATTCTAACATGAAAGAAATCTATCGTCATTACCAATATTGGAAAATCAATATTAAAATTATTGTAAAAAATAGATGAAGAAAATACGAATTCGTAAATTTATACTTTAAATAGTTGAAAAGCCAAAAAACGGATTCTATTAAAACGGCTCATAATCAATAAATATATCAAAAAGTGATATTTTCCATAAAAAAAAGTACAAACCATGACTTTGGTCTGTACTAATGCTTTGTGCCTATTATTTATCTTTTACTATAATTAATTTATTTAAAAATGGGTGTTCGAATTCTAATTGAATGGCATGTAGTTCATAATCATCGCTAGCTGTTTCGCGCGCGCCATACATCGTATCTCCGATAATAGGATGCCCGATATGTGCCATGTGTACACGAATTTGGTGTGTACGGCCTGTTTCTAAAACAAGGTGGACAACACAAGAATGTTTATAGCGTGCAACAACTTCATAGTGTGTTACAGCATGTTGACCTGTGTTTGATACGACGCGTCGTGTTGGGTGATGGCGGTCTTTGCCAATAGATTCAGCGATAGTCCCCGATGTAGTACGGAGATTTCCTTGCACCTCTGCAGCGTACGTACGAATAATTGTTTTTTCTTCAATCATACGATCAAAAATTGATTTAGCCAGTGGATGCTTTGCAACTAAAAGTAAACCTTCTGTCCCTTTATCAAGGCGATGAACATGCTCTGCATAGTCTCGACCTTGCTCTTTCATATGTGCCATTACATGATTCATACAAGTGTGAGTATCGCGGTCATCATTAGGATGAGTAGACATGCCCTTTGGTTTAGAAACAATTAAACAGTGATCATCCTCATACACAACATCAATCGCACAAACAGGTGTCGGTTTATAGCTAGATGCAGGGATAGGAAATGAAAATTTAATGATTGTTCCTGCTGGAAGTGGCTCCTTCCACAGTAGTGGCTCTCCATCAAGTGAAGTGACTGCCTTTTCCATACGTAATTCGTGAACTAACTTTTTCCCTAGTCGCCAATGATTACGTAGTAGCTCCTCGACCGTTGTATTATTGTCTTTTATTTCATATTGAAACATCTATTTTCCTCCGTGGAATGAGGGCTATCAAAGCACCCTTGCTCATTTTTTTAGCATCTTTTTTTAAAGATTTAGTACAAAAAAATCCGCTCCCTTTCTGCAGAAGGACGATTCACAAGATACCAGATGTTAAAGCCACTGGATAATCTGGCTGGCTTGAATCGCTATCTCACAGGCATATCGCGAATTTTTTGTCGGACATTATGTTGTAAACCAAAAAACGTACTTATCGTTCTTGTTACATTATTTTATTTTGCAGTTTTTAACGATTTGATTAAATAGAAGCTTGCGCCTGCAATTAAAATAAACGCTGTTAATGCTAAAAACGGGATTGTAATGAAACCAAGCCAGTTTATGTATTGACCGGTGCAAGATACGGCACCACAAGAAGGAGCAGAAGCAGCTAAGAAGCTTAGTTTCTGAATTCCATAATGATAAAGTGATACAGAGCCACCTATAACGGCGAATACTGCCGTTGTTACAACTATACGTGGATTTTTTTGAATAAGGGCAATAGTGGTCATTATTGCTATTGGATACATAAAAATACGTTGAATCCAACACATTTTACAAGGCTCGTAGTGACGAATCTCAGAAAAGTATAGTGAGCCTAGTGTTGCAACGACAGAGACAATCCAAATAAACAATAAGGTATTTTCCTCTTTTTTTGACATATAAAAACTCCCTTTATATTAACGATGTACTTGTTACGATTATATGTGTTTTGAATTTAGAAGTAAAATGTTTCAATTATTGAGTTTCTCTATTGCTCCCTAGTCAGTACGTTCAAACAATTACTTATAAAAAACAATGGAAATTCAGTCTAAAGTATGAACGGCTCAGGCAGACACCTTTGACTTGGAAATGTTATCATTAAACTAAGTAATGCCAATAAAAAGAGGTGTTTTTGTGAGAGAGAACGAGCACTCCAATATTAGTATCTTAAAAGAAATTGCTGAGTTACTGAATGAAGAAACAGAAATAATCACTACCTTAAAAGGCGCGCTTGTGAAGTTTTTAAATGGTACAAATTTTGAAACGGGCTGGATATTTTTTATTGATGAAAAAGGACGATCAGAGCTTGTTGTCCATGAAAATTTACCAGAGGCACTCGAACATAAAAATTGCCACTATTTAAAAAAGGGAGGCTGCTGGTGTGTATCCCGTTATCGCAATGAAGAATTAAAAAAAGCTTCTAATATTATTGAATGTCAAAGGATCGAAAGTGCAATTGCTGCAAATGTTGGCGATCACGAAGGAATTACACATCATGCAACGGTCCCTCTGCAATCAGGTCAGGAACGATTTGGTGTTTTGAATGTAGCATCGAAGAATACGGTGCGTTTTTCAGAGGAAGAGCTAGCATTACTGGAATCGGTTGCCTTTCAAATGGGCTCTGCCATTAAGCGTATATTATTGACAAAGCAGGAGCAGGAAATGGCACTAGTGAAGGAGCGCAATCGTCTGGCGCGGGACTTACATGATTCTGTAAATCAGCTTCTTTTCTCCGTAACATTAACGGCGAGGGCTGGCATTGAGATGAGTAACGACACTGAGGTAAAGGAAACATTTAAGGAGATACAGCATTTAACGCAAGATGCTTTAACAGAAATGCGTGCACTCATTTGGCAACTACGACCAAAAGGTTTAGAGAATGGACTGTTAGAAGCGATAAAAGTGTATGCTGAAATGCTTGGATTAAAGCTTCATGTAACTGTATCTGGTGTTTTACAATTTCCATCTCGTATAGAAGAAACACTGTTTCGTGTAGCACAGGAGGCGCTTAATAATGTGCGTCGCCATGCTGGTGTACTTGAAGCGGCACTTTATATTACGGTAACAGCTACTGATATATTATTAGTCATTCGTGATGAGGGACGAGGCTTCGTAATTGATCAGAATACAAAGCTCCTATCGATAGGCTTACAATCGATAAAAGACCGAGCTAAATCGGTGGGGGGTACAGCTGACTGGGTAAGCGAAATTGGCAAGGGAACGGAGCTGCTAATCCGCCTGCCATATTGAGGGGGGAGTAAAAATGATTCGTGTACTAATTGCAGATGATCATCATGTAGTCCGACGAGGATTATTATTTTTTTTAAAGACACAGAAAGATATTGAGGTTGTGGGGGAAGCGAAAAATGGTGTGGAAGCAGTCGCGCTAGCTGAAAGCATACAGCCAGATATTATATTAATGGATTTAGTCATGCCTGAAATGGATGGTATTCAAGCAACGAAGCGCATAAAGTCTAAGTTTCCGCACATCGAAATTTTAATGTTAACGAGCTTCTCTGATCGAGATCATGTTGTGCCAGCGATGGAAGCTGGAGCAGCGGGATATCAGCTAAAGGATATTGAACCAGATGAGCTAGTATCATCGATTCGCCGCATTATGCAGGGTGAACATACATTACACCCAGAAGCGACGTCAACACTTGAGATGGATCGTCAAGAATCAGAAAATGCACTACATGTGTTAAATCCGCTAACTCCACGTGAGCAAGACGTACTTGCAGAGCTTACAAAGGGAAAAAGTAACCGAGAAATTGCATCATCATTATTTGTTACTGAAAAAACAGTAAAAACACATATTTCCAATATATTTACGAAGCTACAAGTACAAGATCGGACACAAGCTGCACTCTATGCAGTAAAGCATGGATTGACAGAAGGCAGCGGCCAGTAGGCAATAAATAAACATGGTCTGGACAAAAGAGAAAAAGTGTTAGATTGACTGCAATCAATCTAACACTTTTTTTACTATGTTGTTGATGTCCACTACGGCGGATGCTTTCCGCGGGCACACCGTAAGCCGCAACCCTCGCTAACGCGCGGTCTGTTGCGTCTTACGCTGCGTGCTGTTCCCGCAGGAGTCACCGCCTCCGCTACCATCAACTATTACTATATGCAAAAAATTATCTATTGCTAAAGGAAAGAATAGCTAAAGTTATTCTCCATAGTAAATAGCTAAAAACACGAATGTTTGCTACTATTTCAAATTAAAAAAGTATGTCCTGCTTCTCTTTCCATATAAATTATTGATTATGACTAAATAATTTATTAGACATTTCTAGTAAAGTAGAACTTGGAGTGAGTGCTAAGTCTTCTTTTAGTTTTTGCTCATAAGTTAAAAAAATAATGTATGCCTGTGTATGCAACCCTGCCTCGATTAACAGTTGTAAATATTGTTCAAGCTTATGTTCATTATAAGGATCAAACTCTAATAAACGATTGAGATAGTCAATAGCTTTTTCCGTTTCGGTTCCAATGCTTGTTTGAAACCCTTTCTCTAATAACTCTATGTATGATTTAGTAAGCTTATCTCTATCTGAGGTAGCCCATTCATAATCATCAAATATGAGTAAGCCGTCCTTATAAATAGCAAGACATTGATTGATTAATGAAATCGGAGGAAAATCAGACTTCTTAAAGTCACTAAAACAATCTTGGAATTCGTACAAATCACACAAAATATTAGGTTTTTCAAAAATATAATATTTGTTAGAAAATATTATACAGTTGGCGTAGCCCATATTGTTTAATGTTTTTCTTAAATAAGATAGTGCTGTATGAAGATTAGATTTAGCACGAACATAATCTAAATTAGGCCAAAGAATTTCGATTAAAACATCCCGATGAATAGGCATGTTAGGGTGCAATATAAAATAAGCAAATAATTCTTTTGTTTTCTCAGTTTTGAAGGAAACGAGACTATTGTTGCTATAGGTAGCAAATTGATTAAAGCATTGGACGTTTAAAATCGTATTAGACGTTTGTTGTACCAACTGTTGCATAGAAAATTCATGTTCAATACGTGATACTGTTTTTTCTAAGCGTGCTTGGCTAATCGGTTTAAGTAAATAATCAAGTCCTCCAATTTCATATGCTTGGATTGCAAATTCTGAATACGAAGTTATAAATATAACAATTACATGTGGGCGATTGCTTTTTATAATATCAGCTACTTCAAGTCCATTCAGTTCATCAAGCTTTATTTCTAAAAATATTACTTCAAATTCCAGTGATGGAAGGCTATTTAAGAATAGTTTTACACTAGTGAAGGTTTGGGTAACCTCTATTTGTTGAAAGTTTTGTAGCTTATTTTGAAAATAGTGTAAAGCTAGAGGTTCATTGTCTATTAAAACGGCTCGAATCACATCAAAATCTCCTTTATACAATTAAATTGAAAACCATTAAACTCTAGTACATTGTTTTTGAAAAGGTCTCCCCATTATATAGAGGATAAAAGTTTTTTATGTAGTGTTAAGAGAATTGAAATAATTGTATAAGCGTTTATTATTAAACTATTTTGAAAAAAGAAAGTATCGATAGTTAAGCTAGAAAATTGACTGAAGGGATTTAAAGTTTCTTATTTTCTTATTTTGTAAAACATTCTAATGAATGTATTATGTAATAGCCGTTATTATAGTACATTTGACTTAAAGAAAACTCAAAAGGTACTTAAAAAATACTTAAAAATAATAGGATATAAGTAATTGAAAATTACTTTGTTGTGGAAAAGTAGTGTGTGTTTTAAAAATATGTACAAAGTTGAGGGATTAGACAAATGAAATTAGATCGTTTACTAACGATGACAATGATTTTAATTAATCGTAAAAAAGTAAAGGCTCAAGAATTGGCAGAGTTATTTGACGTATCAGTTCGTACAATTTATCGCGATGTTGAAACCCTTAGCTGTGCAGGGGTACCAGTTGTGAGTCAGCAAGGGGTAAACGGAGGGATTAGTTTAATTGATGGTTATAGAATGGATAAGCAAATTTTAACGAAGGAGGAACTAACCTCACTGTCAATTGCTCTTAAAAGTGCCTTAACATCATATGAGGATGCTCACGCCACAGCTGTTTTAGAAAAACTAACAGGGATAGCAGATGAAAAAGTGAAAAAATCGATTGATCATTTATTTGTTGACCTAAGCCCTTGGGGACAGAATGTTATATTAAAAGAACAAATAACCCTATTAAAAAGGGCAATCGAAGACGAGCATTGTGTAAGCTTCTTGTATTCAACCGCGCATGGGACGCTTACAAAGCGCTTGATAGAGCCGCATACTTTAGTACAGAAGGGGAAAGTATGGTATATATATGGTTATTGCACATTAAGAGATGGTTTTCGGTTATTTAAAATCTCTAGAATGAAGGAAATTAAAGAAGAGTTAATATGTTTTGAACGGAAGAGCGTTCATTTAGCAGAACTGCCTTGGGATAAAGCTTGGCAGCAACCGAAAAACTTAGTGGAAATTACACTGTCGTTTGATGAAACTATTCGAACATTAGTGGAAGAAACATTTGGAGCAGAACATATAGATAATGAAAAATCGATCGTACAAGTTTCATTGCCCGAAGATGAATGGCTATATGGATTTTTACTGAGCTTTGGGAATCGAATAAAGATTATTAATCCTCCTTATTTAGTTGATATTATGAAAAGACGGGCACAAGAAATTGTAGCATTGTATGCAGAAAACAAAGGGTGATTTATTACGCTCAATTGATGACATACAGTTGTCAAGTTTGCTTTGTTATAGTGAAAACAAATGAACGAAGGGTGGATATAAATTATGCAAACTTATTGCCAAAGCTGTGGAATGCCATTAGAGGATGCAAAACTATTAGGAACTGAAAAAGATGGGCAGGTGTGTCAGGACTATTGCACATATTGCTACGAATTAGGAGAGTTCAAACAGCCAAATATAACTGTCAATGAAATGATTAACATATGTGTACCTCATTTAAAGGAAGAGGGCATGGCAGAAGAAGAGGCACGTCAAATGTTAGCTTCGTTTTTACCTAGCTTAAAAAGATGGAGAACAGGCGAAGTCAATCCTCCTGTTGTGAAAGAAAAACAAAGCTTTCAAATAGTAGGAATAGAAGCGCGCACAAATAATGCGAATGAAATTACTCCAACAGCGAAAATACCCCGATTATGGACAAGTTACTTTCAGGAAAATGTAACTGGTCAATTGATAAATCAAGTGAACGAGGGCGTTATGTATGGACTATATTCGGATTATGAAACAGATGTTAATGGAGATTACTCGATTACCCTTGGAGTGGAAGTATCAACTGACAAAGAAGTGCCAAATGGGATGTCCATTAAAACAATTCCTGCCTCGAATTATTTAGTCTTTACTTCAGAAAAAGGGTCAATGCCAGAGATTGTCATTAAAGCTTGGCAAGATATATGGGCTTGGTTTGCAAACTCAGATGTAGAACGAACGTATACTGGTGACTTTGAAATATATGATGAACGATGCCAACCTAATGAGTCTCAGGTCGATATTTATATTGCAGTTAAATAAGTATGATAATAGTTAAATGCGAATTGTTTTGCTTGCGAAGCGGCATAAAGCAAAAAAGCCAGTCTCTTACCATCAAGTGGTAGGAGACTGGCTTTTGTTTGTAGGAGGCAAATCTTCGATGTGTGGTTCAATATGCACGAGCACATGACAGAAGCGATTTTCCCGCATAATTGTACGTTCAATTTCTTCTGTAATACGGTGGCTTTCAAAGACATTTAAATAAGGATTCACAGTCACTGTTACATCTATAAAGTACATATTTCCATGTGCGCGTCCTTTGAAATCTAAAAGCTCAATAACCCCGTTTACATTGCGAATTAGTACTGACAAAGTCTCGACTTCATCAATATCAAAGGCATCTGTAAGACTTTGAACAGCTTCCCAAAATATTTCTACAGCAGTTTTTAGTATAAGAAAAGCTACAACAAGAGCTGTCAATGTATCAATAATCGGGAAGCCGAAAATTGCACCGAATATCCCGATAGCTGTACCAATGCTGACAAGTGCATCTGAACGATTGTCATAAGCGGCAGCTTTTACAGCAGCACTTCGTATTTTTTTTGATAGAGCTAAATTATAGCGATAAACAATATACATTACTACGGCACTCCCAATTGCAACAAATGCTGTTAACATGGATGGGGTTGTGCCAGTTGGCTCCCACAGTCCTTGTAAAGAAGCAATCAAAACTTGTAAGCCGACAACAAGCATAATGAAAGATGCAACAAGTGACGCAACAGTCTCAGCGCGTAGATGGCCATATTGGTGATTTGAATCTGGCGGTCTTTGGGCAATACGTAAGCCGATTAAAACGGCAATAGATGCAATGATATCAGTTGTATTATTTAATCCATCTGCTTTTAAAGCTTCAGATGTTCCAATATAGCCAATTGTTAACTTTACTGAGCTCAGTATTAAGTAGGTAGCTATAGATAACCAAGCGCCTTTTTCCCCTTGACGTAAATTTGTATAGAGCTCCATTTTGTTTCCTCCTCGCAAAACTTTCGGGCATTATAAAACGACCCCCTTATATGAAAGGGAGCCGTCTTAGCTGTGTTATTTATAGTCTTTCGATTCTTCGATGTCATTTACTAAATCAAGTTCAGGTAACTTCAGAACTTCTAAGTATAATATGTGGTGACCGTCTAGTTCTTTAGCTGTAAATTCAAAACCTTGCTCTTCAATACTATCACCTTCGACAGCATCGAAACGCTTCGTCATGAACCAACCACCAATCGTATCGATATCATCATCTTCTATGTCAGTACCTAGCATATCATTGACGTTTTCTAGTAGCATTTTTGCATCTAAAATAAAATGATTTTCTGCAACTTCTTGTACTTCTGGGATTTCATCTTCATCGAACTCATCTTGAATGTCCCCGACAATTTCCTCGATAATATCTTCAATGGTTACAAGACCCGATGTTCCACCATACTCATCCATTAAAATAGCCATATGAATACGTTCACGTTGAATCTTGAGTAATAATTCATTAATTTGCGTTGTTTCCATAACGCGAATAATCGGTTGCATATAGTCAATCACTAATTTATCACCATTTGCTGGGTCTTTAATGTAAGCAGTTAATAAATGCTTCATATTGACTAAACCAATAATATGGTCTTTATCACCGTCGATAATTGGATAACGAGTATATTGCTCAACACCCATTAAATCAAAAACTTCTTTAATAGTAAGCTCTTTCTCAATTCCGACGATTTCAGTACGTGGCACCATGATTTCTTTTGCAAGGCGATCTGAGAACTCGAAGATACTGTTAACATATTCATATTCTGCGTTATTAATTTCTCCACCTTTTAAACTATCCGACAAAATCATACGCAATTCTTCTTCAGTATGCGCAACTTCTGATTCTGACATCATTTTAAGACCAAATAGACCTGTTAAACCACGAGCAGAGCCATTTAATAATTTTATGATTGGATACGTAATGTTATGGAATAAAATTAACGGACCAGACAAGTTTAATGTAACAAATTCTGCTTTTTGGATGGCTAAAGTTTTTGGCGCCAATTCCCCGATAACTACATGCATAAACGTTACAATTGAGAATGCAAGTATAAATGAAAGGATAGATGTTATGCTACCGTTCAGATTTAGAAACTCGAACACTGGATGTAAAATGATTTCAAACGTTGGTTCACCTAGCCACCCTAGTCCAAGTGCTGTAATTGTAATACCTAACTGACAAGCGGATAAGTACTCGTCTAAATCCGATACAACACGTTTTGCATTTTTCGCTTTTTTATGGCCTTCTGCGACTAATTGATCAATGCGGGTAGTTCTTACTTTTACGATTGCAAATTCAGTTGCAACGAAAAATCCTGTCATTATGATTAGTAGGGCGAATGCCGCCAACCTTATGGTTATTTCCAATATGTCTCCGTCCAAATAATTCCTTTGTCCCCGCCCGAATGAGGGAAGTAAACAAAGTGTACACCTCCTATGATTTAAAAAATTGTTGGATGTTTTAATCATAAGTTATTTATAACTAAAACACAAATATTGACAACGACTTTTTTATACTATTTTTAGAAGGCTTTGCTTTTAAAAAAATGGACATTATCTAGATGACAAATGATTGAAAATCAATATGCATTATGCTAACTTTATATGGAGCAAGGATAGTTTATTTAGAGAAAGAAGCATTTGCATCTCATATAAAACGACACGTCAAAAATCTCAAGAGTGCTTTACTTGTGGATTTTTTTAAATGAATTATTTTTAATATGCAACAAAAAGAGGTTGTCTCAATTATAGGAGACAACCTCTTTTTTGCGTCAATATGTATCGGAAAAATTATTGTTGAAAGCGTAACTTAAGACAAGCCTTTTCCACATCATGCACAGATTCCTTTGAAGGGATTGCGTCTGTAAAAGTTGAGATGGTGATAGGTGCTTTTTCTGTCAACCCTTGTTGTGTAAGGATATAATGATTGCCATTATAAATTAAGTACATTTGTTTACTGGCACGTTTCCCGATTCCAGTTGGGGATTCAAAAATAGCTTTTAATTGGTTGCAATACTCACTGTAAAAATTACTACTAAAGCCAGATAGTGCTTCAAATTTTTTACTATCGATAGTACTTGCCTCATCGACTAACCCAAAAATTTTTGCCGAAAATTCAGAAAAAAGTTCTTTTACTTTTGCACGAATTAATGCTTTTGAATTATAGTTGTTTAAGTCATCAGAAAGTGCGACTTTACTCATTGAAATAGCCTCCTGCATAAAAAACATTTAGAAATAAATTCATTTATTAAATGTATAAGAAAAATACAGGAATATCAATATAAACAAGCAATTTTCGTATAATAGCAGTGATTTTTCTAGTAAATATTAGGTATTTTTAAGTGGGTGAAAGCAAAAAAGTATCGATATTTTTAGTCATAAATATGGAAAAGCATAAGTTCGTGAATCATTTTTTTAACATCTTCTTCATCTGGAGGAATAGGTCCAATCCATTGGATGACGCCATCTTTTAAATATTCTGCAGCGTAGCGTTCACGCTGATAAAAAAATGAAATGGCCCATCCAGGAAGCTGTGTATTTTCAAATAAAGGTTTAAAGCTAAAATGCTGAATCATATACTAACCCCATTTCTATTTATATGTATTTAATATTATTCAAGCATAGCGGTAATTTTGCAACTAAACAAATTGTCATTGATTAAAGATAGGTACAATTATGCTTTGTCGTAATTAAATGGAGGGTATTCTTTCGTTGGATTTCATTGCTCTGCTATAATGAGTCCAATAGGCGACAAAATACGCCAAATGTGAATACGATTGAAATGAGAGGATGCTAATGGACAATTTTATAGTGACATTATTATTTATGGCAATCATCGGTGCTGCAATCGGGGGTATAACAAATCATCTAGCAATTAAAATGCTTTTTCGACCTCATGAAGCGATTTATATTAAAAATTGGCGTGTGCCATTTACACCGGGTCTTATTCCAAAAAGACGTGATGAATTAGCGAAACAGCTTGGCCTAACAGTTGTAAATTATCTACTGACACCTGAGACCTTTAGGAAGAAGTTTTTTTCAAAGGACATTCAAGATAAAGTAGAGCAATTTGTACAAACAAAGGTAGAAGAAACATTCTTTACGGATGCTAAAACGATTCAAGATTGGTTATCTTTAGCTGGTTTCTCCAATATGCCTGCTACTATCGAACAAAAGGTAGAGCTAATTGTAGCCGGACAATTTGAATCAGTAAAGAATACATTATCCACGAGATCAATTCGTACACTGTTATCGGAGGACATTCAAAATACGATTGATGCTAAAATTCCAGTAGCAGTCGGACATATTTTAGAGAAAGGTGAAGATTATTTTTTATCGCCAGCTGGTGAAATGACGATAAAGGCGATGATTGATGACTTTTTATCGTCAAAAGGATCACTTGGCGGTATGATTAATATGTTTTTAGGTGATTCCTCGTCACTTATGGGCAAAGTACAACGCGAGCTTGTGAAGTTTATACAGGCTCCTGGAACAACAGCACTACTAACGAACATTTTCACACAGGAGTGGGAAAAATTAAAGGATCGTCCAGCAATGGATTATTTAGGGGATATTGACTTTGAACCGATATTAGCAAATTTACAAAGCTATGTAAAAGATCAATTAGCAGTTACAGAACGCTTACAGCATCCTATTTCATATTACTGGCCTAACGGTAGTACTTGGATGAGGGAAACAGTAGTGCCACAAATGATTGAAAAAGCATTTGATAGAGCAGAAGACAAATTAGAAGATGTGTTAAAACGCTTAAATTTACAAGAAATAGTACGTGAACAAGTTGATTCGTTCCCAGTATCAAAACTTGAAGAGCTTGTCCTTGGTATTTCGAAGCGTGAATTTAAAATGATTACTGTTCTTGGTGCAGTTCTTGGTGGACTAATTGGTATTGTGCAAGGTTTAATCGTCTACTTTATTTAGAAAGGGGAAAAAGAAATAATGGTTAATATTTATAATGAAATTAATGCTTTGGAGGCAACTTTCCGCAAAACGGCGGAATTTAAAACATTAGAAGAGGCAGTAGCAGTAGTCAAAGCGGATGAGGATGCAATAAAGCTATTCCAAAACTTCCGTAAGATTCAAATAGATTTACAGCAAAAACAAATGGCTGGGGAAGATTTACAGGAAGATGAGCTACTCTATGCTCAAAAAACAGCGCAGCTCGCGCAACAAAATGAGAAAATTGTAGCTATGCTTGAAGCAGAGATGAAGCTAAGTGGCGTTATCGAAGAAGTAAACCGTATTTTAGTAAAACCTATTCAATCGTTGTACGAGGGCATGTAAGCAAGCATCTTTATCAGCATATACCGTTTAATATTTTGTGAGGAATAAATAAACGAATATTTGCACATATAACAAAGTAAGAAGGAAAACGTGTCTCGGCTATTCGAGACACGTTTTCACTTATGGAGGGAATGTCATGCATGTTGTAATTGAATGGACTTATAAAACACCAAAGGGTGCAGGGACAATTTTAAGATCAGAAGAAATGCCAGCAGCTCAAGCATTATTGTTGGCGGAAGATATGGAACGTACAGGACGTGTCAAATCGCTACAATTTATTGATCGACAAGATACGAACTGGTCTATAAAGGAGTTAAAGGCATATCTAAAAGAAGTTGACACAGAACCCCACAATATTACTGTTTATTTTGATGGAGGGTTTGATCGTGCAACTACTCAATCAGGACTCGGGTGTGCCATTTATTATGAGCAAAATGGTAAACCATATAGGCTAAGAAAAAATGCCTTTTCCGCGGAGCTCAAATCGAACAATGAGGCAGAATATGCAGCCCTTTATTTAGGTTTAGTGGAGCTTGAATTATTAAATGCTCATCATTTGCCGATAAGCATTATTGGGGATTCACAAGTAGTGATTAATCAGCTAAATGGGGAATGGCCTGCACTGGAGAAGGATTTAGCAGGATGGGCGGACAAAATTGACGCGAAATTAAGTGAGCTAAACCTTCGACCAGACTACAAATTTATTTCGAGGAAAGAGAATGCAGAAGCAGATAGACTGGCAACACAAGCATTAAACGGAATTGATATTACAGGGCTTATTGAAATAATAAAGGAATAACATTGAAAGGGGAGGCGTCGAATACTACAGACGCCTCCCTTCTTGTTAGAAAATAACTTACACTTGTCCTATGCCAAAAGCTGTTTATTAGCAAGAAATCTAGGATATATTTTGGCAAACTGTTGTAAGCTTTGCTTGAAATAAAATGTATTCATAAAGTTTCGTGCTAATCGTAATTCATCAGAGTATAAAAGGATATGGTGGAAATGCTGTTGAATAAAGTTTCTTGCATGTTTATAATGCTCGTTAATAGAGATAGCACCATACATTTCTTGGTGATTAATAATGTAAATAAAATCGCAAAGCACCTTTTGCCCGCGGTATTTTAAAAATATAGTGACATACAATGTCTTTTCGTCACAACGTTGTAAATCAAAATGATGGAAGGCAACTTCTAATTTCTGAATAAAGCTAGAAACAGCAGAAAAGTTTTCTTTTATTACAACCACTATCAACACCACCTTTACTAAAAATTATAAGTATAATTAAATAATTTGTCTATAATTAGTCTAAATATTCTGTTAACGGAATCTTACAATTAGTAGCTTTGCTTAAACTTATAAAAATTTGTTAAACTATTGAGGCAATCATTAATTTAGTAATGTACATTGGAATATTGAAAGAAGAGAGCGAAAACAATGAAAATTATTCAAATAGATCAAAAATATCCTGAGGATTGGATTCGCGTATTAAATCATATTGCGAATTTATTTTTTGAGGATTCGAAGTTAAGTACGACTGCGCAGGAAGCGGATATGTCCGTTGCTTTCAGCTACCGAGTTGAAGAAAATTTTTCTATCTATACTAGAGCGGTGCTAGAGGTAGAAGGTAAACGTTATACGAATGATTACCATATTGAATATGAGATAGAGGCGGTTGGTCGTGAGCAAAATATTCGCATGAAACGTGCATTATCGCACGTGTTTTTAGATGTGTTAGAGCAGCATACGGGGATGCATCAGCAATGGGGTATTTTAACAGGTGTGCGCCCGACAAAGCTCTATCATAAATTCCGCCAGGCAGGTATGGATGATGTAGAAATTGCTGAAGTGCTCGTACGTGACTTCCGATTGTCAGAGGAAAAGGTAGCGCTGTTGAAGGAGATTGTAGCTCGTCAGCTAGTTACTATACCTGACTTAGATAGTATTGGAAAAGAGATTAGTGTTTATATTGGCATTCCATTCTGTCCAACTAAATGTGCATATTGTACTTTCCCTGCTTATGCGATTGGTAGTAACCGTAAACAAGGTCGTGTAGAGACATTTTTAGATGGACTGCACATTGAATTACGTGAGATGGGTAAGTGGCTGACTGAAAATAATATGAAAATCACTTCAATTTATTGGGGCGGTGGTACACCTACTTCGATCGAGGCACATGAAATGGATGCATTGTATCAAACAATGTATGACGCCTTCCCGAACCCAGAAACGATTCGTGAGGTAACGGTGGAAGCAGGTCGTCCAGATACGATTACACCAGAGAAATTAGCTGTACTAAAAAAATGGGGCATTGATCGTATTAGTGTCAATCCGCAATCTTATACAGATGAAACATTAAAGGCAATTGGACGCCATCATACGGTGCAAGAAACGATTGATAAGTTTTGGCTAGCACGCGAATCAGGTATGAATAATATTAATATGGATTTAATTATTGGATTGCCAAATGAAGGGACGGAAGAGTTCCAACATTCATTAGAGGAATCTGCAAAAATGCAACCAGAGTCATTAACAGTCCACACACTATCCTTTAAACGTGCATCCGAAATGACGCGCAATAAAGATAAATACAAGGTGGCAGATCGTGATACGGTCGCACAAATGATGCAGATGGCGCAAGTATGGACGAAGGAAAATGATTATGTTCCTTACTATCTATACCGTCAAAAAAATATTTTAGGTAATTTAGAAAATGTAGGCTACAGTAAAGCGGGCGAAGAAAGCATTTATAATATTGTGATCATGGAGGAAGTGCAGACGATTTTAGGTATTGGTTGTGGAGCATCTTCAAAATTTGTTCATCCTGAGACAGGGAAGATTACACAATTCCATAATCCAAAAGATCCTGCAGCTTACATCATGACGTTTGAAGACGCAATTGGCAAAAAAATTGAGCTATTAAATGAATTATATAATGTTTAAAGGGCAAAAGAGTAAAGTGTTAGATTGACTGCAATCAATCTGACACTTTTTTTTGTGACGTTGATGTCCGCTACGGCGGATGCTTTCCGCGGGCACACCGTAAGCCGCAACCCTCGCTAACGCGCGGTTTGTTGCGTCTTACGCTGCGTGCGTTCCCGCAGGAGTCACCGCCTCCGCTACCATCAACTCGGATAATTGTTTGAGTGCCTGTCACCCTAAACCTTCGTCAACATTACCTTAAATGATTTACCGTAAAGTGCAGGCCATTTTTAAGATGACGGCATCCTCAAAATATTGTGGATCGTAGCCTGTAAGCTCCCGAATTTTATTTAATCGGTAGGTAAGTGTGTGACGGTGAATATTCAGTTGTTGTGCACAAAGTTTTAGTTGTAAATTACAATCAAAAAAGGTTTGTAATGTTTCGAGTTGTTTAGCATTCATATTTTTTAGAACGCGATTTTGGAATGCTTGTACTTCCTCGGAATCTCTCTTTTTAAAAAGAGAAAATAACTCGACATCTTCAAAAAACGTAATTTCTTTATTAATTAAGGCAAATTCAAGTGCTGTTTTAGCGCCGTTATAACAATGTGGAAGTTGCGCTAAATTGGGTACAGTCGGTCCCACCCCAATTTGTAATGAAGGTAGCTTGTGCTTTTTTTTACGTAATGCTTTCATCATTTGCAGCTTTTGCTGTTCATCGTAGTTTGTTAGTAAAATATAATATTCATGTAGTTGGCTATGACCTGAAAGAACAGATTGCTTATAAAATAAATCCTCAAAAAACAGAGGGAGGCTATTTTCCGCAGATGACGGTGCATCCATGCTCAGTAATATTATTTGAAAGGGTGCTTCTAAAGTGAACGGAAGTTTTTGAATGCGTTCTTGTAAGGCAGCGTCTATCTTACTACCATGTACCAACGCTTCGAATATGTAATCGTTATTTTTACGTTGCCACTCACTTTTTGATTCCACAATAGCTTGATGTGTCATGATTTCAGTTGTTAGTTGTACGAGATTGGCAATTTCTAAAATTTCCTCAGAATCGCCTGTAATGCCGATTACTCCAAGGACCTCATCCTGATACATAATCGGCATATTGATGCCAGGTTTTGTATTTGGATAAGCATCAATATTTTCCCCATTAATGATGAGTGTCTCTTTCGTTTTTGCCACGTAAAGTGCGCCTTCGTGAATATTTTCAACTCTCATTTTATCGCCAGATGCTAAAATAACTCCGGTTGGACTAATGACATTAATGTTGCGACGTAATCGTAACATTGTTTGATGCACTATTTCTTCTGCTAATTTTTTTGTTAACATGCTTATACACCTCGCATAAATAAACCTCTGTTATATGACAGTTAATTTGTACATTCATTATAATGTTTTCTGAATTTATTGTCATTATAATAATTTGTAAGCGCTTAACTTTGAGTAGAAGAAATTTCTTGTATGCGATAAAACTATATCGTCTGACAGCTGAGCACCAACGTAAATATGAATGGATGTAAAGTGGGGGTAAAAACATGAAAGTCATAATTTGTCCTGATTCTTATAAAGGTACTTTGTCTGCATTTGAAGTAGCGAATGCAATGCAGGAAGGAATCTTGGATGCTGATCAATCGATTGAAACAGTTATTTTACCAGTGGCAGACGGTGGAGAAGGTACGTTAGAGTCACTCATTGCTTCAACAGGGGGGAAGTATATTTCAGAAAATGTACTTGATCCGCTAGGCAGAACAATCGAAGCAAAGTTTGGTGTGCTTGGGGATGATGAAACATGTGTTATCGAGATGGCACAGGCATCTGGTATTACGCTGTTGCAGGACAGTGAAAAAAACCCTGAGCTTGCATCGACATATGGGACTGGGCAGTTAATAAAGGCTGCACTTAATAAAGGGTTTCGTAAATTTATTATTGGAATAGGTGGCAGTGCAACAAACGATGCTGGTATTGGTCTATTAAGGGCACTAGGCTTGCAATTTAGAAAAGATGATGGGACTCCTATTGCGAATGGCGTGTCAGCATTGCTAGATTTAGCATCCATTGATAATAGTCAACTTGATGCACGATTGTCTGAAGCAACATTTACAATTGCATGTGACGTCGATAATCCATTGATTGGAGAGCGCGGAGCTACAGCCATTTTTGGCCCGCAAAAAGGTGTGAAAGAGCATGAAATTACTTTTTTTGATAATTGCTTAAAGCAATTTGCAGATATTGTGGAAAAGCAATTTCATATTCGATTACATGATTATAAAGGGGCAGGTGCTGCTGGAGGTGTAGGTGGCGCATTAATTGCTTTTTTAAATGGCACTTTTCATGCAGGCATAGATATTGTTATAGATGCTGTACAGTTAAAAAAACATTTGAAAGACGCACAAATTGTTCTTACTGGTGAAGGTAAATCGGATCGTCAAACATTACATGGAAAGGCGCCATTGGGGGTAGCAATGGCTGCAAAAACAACAAACATACAGGCAATGTTATTGTCTGGAGCCATTGATGAAGAGGATAAGTCTGTTTTGCTCAATTACTTTTCTGTTGTGGAATCACTAGTAGATGAATCGACTACTGTCCAGCAAGCAATGCAAGAGCCTTATCGTTTGATTCGTCTAAAAACGAAAAAAATAATTGAGAATTATGTATATATGGGGGATGAGTAAATGTTGTTCGTTATTATTTTAATAGGGGTATTATTTGTTGTAGTCGGAACAGCAAAGCTAAAGCTTCATCCGTTTCTAGCATTATTAATTAGTGCATTTTTTGTAGGCATTGCTTCTGGTATGCCATTATTAACTGTTGTTGAAAGTATAAATACTGGATTTGGAGGCTTGATGACAAGCATTGGTTTAGTCATTATAGCTGGAACAATCATCGGGTTAATTTTAGAGAAATCAGGGGCTGCCTATCGAATGGCAGAAGTTGTATTGCGAATCGTTGGTCCAAAGCGTCCACAATTAGCTATGTCTTTAATCGGCTATATCGTATCTATTCCAGTTTTCTGTGATTCAGGATTTATTATTTTATCGAGTTTACAAAAATCATTAGCAAAGCGCGCAAATGTTACGATTGCCTCGATGGCTGTTGCGTTGGCAACAGGGCTCTTTGCTACACACGTTTTAGTACCGCCAACGCCAGGGCCAATAGCAGCGGCTGGGAATATAGGGGCGGCAGATTATTTAGGAACTGTGATTGTTATTGGATTGTTAGTAGCGATTCCAGCGACATTTGTAGGTTATTTATGGTCAGTTAAAGTAGCGACAAAAATTCGTGTGCCTGAAGATGACTTAGAGGCATTGGATTATGAAGAAATTATTAAATCATTTGGTAAAATGCCTTCGACGTTTAAGTCATTTTTACCGATTGTGCTTCCAATTGTGTTAATCGGTATAGGATCGATTGCAGCATTAGTTGGGGATAGTGAAGCTACATTTAATATGATTTGTCGTTTTTTAGGGTCACCAACAGTTGCCTTATTTTTAGGTGTTGCAGCAGCGATGTTATTATTACCTGAAGTCAGTGAAAAAACGTTAACTGGTTGGATTGGTGACAGCTTAAAAGAGGCTGCTCCGATTTTATTAATTACTGGTGCGGGCGGCTCTTTTGGAACGGTTATTAAAAATGCTGGCGTTGGTGAGATGTTGCAGGAGATGGATTTAGGTATGTTTGCAACTGGAGGTCTTTTCCTAGTTGTTCCATTTATCGTAGCAGCTGCCTTAAAAACAGCACAAGGTTCGTCAACTACAGCATTAGTTATTACGTCTTCACTAGTAGCTCCGATGCTTATTACGCTTGGCATTGAAGGCGCTGTTCCTCTAGCATTAGTTGTGATGGCAATTGGTGCAGGTGCAATGACGGTTAGTCACGTGAATGATAGCTTTTTCTGGGTTATTACGCAATACAGTGGGATGGAAGTTACGCAAGCCTATAAAGCACAAACTGTTGCGACATTATTGCAGGGGCTTGTTACAATTGTGATTACGATGATTTTGTGGTGGATATTAGTTTAACTTGCTTGAGCAGAAGTTTTCGAATTTTTATTAACTGCAATTAGATAGAGTAGAAACAGAGAGCAGCCTTCGGGTTCGCTCTCTTTTTTTGTATAATAGTAAATAGAAAGGAAGTTATTCTATGAAAAAATTACTCGCAGTGCTCCTTTGTATTTTTGTATTAGCAGGTTGTACTTCAGCATTAGAAACAGAAAAAATACCAGTGGCAGCAGGTCATGAAATGCGTGTGCATTTTTTTGATGTAGGACAAGGCGATTCAATACTAATTGAGTCACCGAATGGCAAAACGATGCTCGTTGATGGAGGTGTTAAAGGTGCTGGGCAACAGGTCGTTTCATATATCAATGAACTTGGTATTGAAAAGCTTGATGTAGTTGTCGCGACACATCCTGATGCCGATCATATAGGTGGTTTAATTCCTGTATTAAATTCGATTCCTATTGAACAGTTTTATGATTCTGGGAAAGTACATACATCACAAACATTTGAAGAAATGCTTTCGCTTATTGATTCGAATAATATTCCGTATAACGTGCCAAAAACAGGTGATAGTATTGCGTTTGATGATGAACTGGAAGTAAAGGTGCTAAATGCCAACGAAAATGCGGTCGACAATAATGATGCATCGATTGTATTGAAAGTAACTTATGGAAATATTTCATTTTTATTAACAGGGGACGCCGGTGTAGCTTTAGAAAAAGACATGCTACAACAAAATGTAAAGGCCACGATTTTAAAAGCAGGGCATCATGGTTCTAATACAAGTAGCTCACAAAGCTTTATTCAAGCAGTGCAACCTGAAGTGACGATTTTAAGCTATGGGGAGGACAATAAATACGGACATCCACATGCAGAGGTTGTAGAGCGTTTACAGGCGATTGGCAGTAAAATTTACGCAACAGCCGAAGCGGGCACAGTTACGGTTGCGACAGACGGGGTAAGCTATGAAGTAAGTGCCAAAGAGTGGTCAGGAGCCATTGTCGAAAAGCCAACAGTGAAACAAGGTGTAGAAATTGTTAGCAAGGACTTAATTGAAGAAGTAGTGGCGATTAAAAATAACGGGCCAGATACGGTTTCTTTAAAAGATTGGCAACTTGTATCTATAGAAGGAAATCAAATATTTAATTTTCCAAATGTAGAGTTGCAGCCAGGAAAAACGATTTATGTCACAAGTGGAACGAATGCACGCGAGGGGCAAAATTATTTGAAATGGACAACAAGACAGATTTGGTTGAATGACGGAGATCGTGCACAATTACTAAATGCGAAAGGGGAAGTTGTAAGTGAACTCGACTAAATACACATTGGACCGCATTGAAGATGGATTTGCCGTTTTTTTAAAATATCCTGAGGAAATAGAGCAATTGATTCTACCTATCACTGCCATTGATCAGTCGTTACAAGCAGGTGATCGCGTCTTCATTCAAGAAATCGATAACACATTTCATATCGACCTCTTAAAGGAAGAAACTGAACAAAAAAAAGCCGAAGTGCAGAGCTTAATGGATAAATTACGCAGAAAAAAATGAGTGCCAGGCACCCAAACTAAAATACTACCAAATGGGGATCTGTGTAAGAAAGTTTTAT
Source organism: Lysinibacillus sp. NPDC097162 (assembly GCF_044762185.1). Lineage (NCBI taxonomy): Bacteria > Bacillati > Bacillota > Bacilli > Caryophanales > Bacillaceae > Lysinibacillus > Lysinibacillus sp. NPDC097162. The sequence goes on from NZ_JBIWDT010000004.1 coordinate 47,078, forward strand.
TGAAATAGAACAGTTTGATAAAAATCATCTTTCATCTAGTAATTCTTAGTTGAAAGATGATTTTTTAATTGATTTTCCCCGATTTATAAATTATGTTTTTTTATGGTTTGTGAAATTATGGATTAAAGGTTTTTTTACTCTCTCAAGTTGGTTTGTATACCATCACAGAAGGATATATTACTGGTGCAATTGTGATATAGCGAGTGCTTATAGTAGGGCGTCTGTTGATGCTGCTAGAGTGGAATATTTGAATTCTGTTTGTAATGTGATGGAGAAATTGTTACCTTTTTGATGTGGCATATGAAAAGCACCGCCTTTAAAGTACCAGGAAGTGCTACATGGTTATATGCGTTATTTGAATACAGGCACTTATAAATTAATTTAATGAAGAGATTATTAATAGTTCTAACAGTTATATTCAATGTAAATACTAGAAGACGGTCACTTCCATGAAGAATCCCCCCTAAGCGTTAGTTTAGTATCTAACGTTTAGGGGAATTTCGTATTTTTTGGTAAAATTTATAAAATGAATAACTAATTGCAAAAGTAAAACTAGAGATAAAAGTAATTTTTAATATCTTAACAATATACTCTAAATCGCTTATTTTTGTAGTAACAAGCGTACCATCACTTAAATATTCTTTATAGTTGGAAGATACAAAAAGAACGCCTAAACCAATACCTACTATAATACCTATCACAAGTACATACAGGAAATTTTTAATAAATTTTTCTTCATTAGACGAAGTCATAAGTATTTTCTCCTTTATTTAAAAATTAACAACAAAACAAAGACCTTTTGTTGTTAAAGGTCTTTGTTTTTATCATTAGTCCGAATTTCACTTATTCTTATTTATAATCTTGAGACCAATTTACATACTTTGTAGTTGCATCAGTTGGTTCTCTATAAGTACCTGATTGGTAAACAGTATGACCAGATATTTTGTTTGTTTTAGATACTTCCCAATCTCCATAGTCAACGTATTTTGTATGGTAATAAATTCTAGTAAGGTAACCTTTAGGGGGTCCATCCAACTTTCTACTTTTAGCGTATGTGTAAGTTACACTTGCATTCATTGACGCTCCTAATTTAGCACCTGCTCCAGAATCGTACTCACCACTTAAAGTGAATTGGTTTGTAAAAGATTTTGACTCACTCAAAGTTACCGTTTCTCCATAAGATACAGACTCAACTTGTATTGCGGCCATAGGTGTATTATAAATTGTATCTCTTTTCTTTGTAAGTTGGTAATCATGTAGTACTGAATAGGGAGCTAATTCATTTATTTCATCAGAATTATTAGGACCTTGATTTAATACATCAGGAGTCAAATTATTAATATCTTCATTGCCTATCTCATGGATAGTAATGTCTCCACCACCATTTGACTCTTTTAATATATCTTTAATAATATCTTCTGTAATTTTGTTGTAAACTTCCGAATTATCGAAGTTTAAATTTATTACCTTACCGTTATATTCGACAACGGCTTCATTAACATCCTTTTTTAAAATCGACACACTTTCACTCTCAGCACTTGCAAACGGCACACTTGAAAATAAAAGAGAACCGCATAATAATGACGTTACTCCTAATTTTTTTAACATTATTTAACACCCCGTAATTTTATTTGTGATAAAAAAGATATAATATCAAGATATTTTGCTATAGCTATATTAAAATCTTACTCGAGTTAACTTAATCCTAGCACTACAAATACCGACATTACAACCGAAAATTAATGTGTCGGTAACCGAAAATTAATGTGTCGGTAACCGAAAATTAATATGTCGGTAACCGAAAATTAATATGTCGGTAACCGACAATTAGTACGTCGGTACCACATAAATGAATACTTATTCTCACTCTTATTATAATAAAAGTAGATTTAATGATGTATGAAAAAGATTAGGGCTATTTTCTCTAAAATTGTTGATAAACTAAATGTTTTGGGATCACAAAAACAGGGTTAATCTACAAAATCTAATAATTATGATGTTGTATTATAAATCAATGTCGTTAACTAAAATCTCAACTTTTACAGAATTATTTGGAATATATACTGTTATAGTTCCGTATTTTCTTGATTATCGGTAGTAAGTTTATATTTTGTGTGCAATTAATTACTTTGAACTCCGTCAGTGTAAGAGTTTCTGAGGCTTGTAAAATAACCAAGACGAACATACTTATTATTTTTTTACTTCAATAATACTAGTGACTTCTTTGATGTAGTTGGTGTCGATATTTGCTTAAAGCTGATAATTATCTAAATCGACTGTTATCGTTTGTTTTTCTTTTCGTATATTCCTTTTTAATATATCATAACGTATAAAAAGGAAACAAAAGCAACAAAAGCACCTACTTCTTACTTTAATTTGCCTTTACTTTTCATCAATATTAACCTGATTAACTAATTAAAAAAATCCTGATAGCTCAAATCATTTCTCTTAGCTATTAACGATACTTGTAGAGCAGAAACTGTGCACAAAAACTATGCTAACTATTTTGAAAATATGCTAAAATAAGCGATATGAATGCTTTTTGTTCAAGTAGAAAAGAAGCTAGGAGCTGACACAATGTCAATTAGTACAATTATTTTTGATTTGGATGATACGTTGTTATGGGACAAAAAATCTGTTAAAACAGCATTTGAAAAAACATGCGAATATGCAGCAACACTACATAAAATAAATTCAGCTGAGTTAGAGGATGCCGTCCGCAAAGAAGCACGTGCCCTTTATGAGAGCTACGAAACATATGATTATACGGTGTTAATCGGAATTAACCCATTTGAAGGGCTTTGGGGAACATTCGATGATCCAACTGATTCTTTCCAAAAGATGAAAGAAATTGTACCTGGATACCGCTCAGAAGCATGGACAAAGGGCTTAGCGGCACTTGGAATTGACGATGCAAAGTTTGGAGCCGAACTAGGAGAACGCTTTGTAGCAGAACGCAAAGTGTCACCACTTTTATATGAAGATACGTTTACTGTTTTAGATGAGCTGAAAGGTAAATATCAACTTATATTATTAACGAATGGTGCACCAAGCTTACAAAATTTAAAATTAGAAATTACTCCGGAAATTGCTCCGTATTTTGACCATATTATCATTTCTGGTGATTTTGGAAAAGGGAAGCCAGATGCTTCTATCTTTGAGCATGTGATGGAAAAGGCGGGCATTACTGCCGACGAGGCAATTATGGTTGGCGATAACTTAAACACTGATATTTTAGGTTCATCTAGAGTTGGTATGCGTAATGTTTGGATTAACCGTGAAAACAATGTACCAACAGGAGTTGTCACACCAACTTATGAGGTAGATTCATTAACAGCTTTTTTAAAACTTGTGAAAGAGCTTTAAGATATATTTCTATATAAAATTAATAGTGGTTTAAAGATGAAGTACTGATTTTTAATTTATCAGTACTTTTTTTCATGAACATTTATATATTTTCGCGTCTAGTAATTTAAATTGTCTGAAAACTAAAAATATACTATGATTGATAGTAAATTAAACACTTTAAAATCTTATGATTATTTGCCATTACTATAATTTCTATGTACTCTTATTTGCTTTATTTAGAGAAAGCGCTTACTTTATTTCATTAAGAAAAAATGCTTGTAGCAGTAGGGAAGATAGGAACACAGTTAGTAACATGTTGGGGAAATTAGCATGTTTATGGGGGTGCATATTAATGAAAGCAAATCGTTTAGTGTTTGAAAATGCTATAGATATTAATCCACGTTCAGGCATTATTAAGTTTAATGGCAACCGAATGATTTTAAAATCCGCTGAAGCGCTTGGTTTTTTTAGGCGCGATATTATTCAAACATTGAATATGGAGCGTGCGAAAGGTTTTTTATTACGGTATGGTTGGGCATGCGGGTACAGTGCTGGTGGATCTATTGAAAAAATGTACAATTGGAAAGAATTAAAAGAGTTAATTAGAGCCGGTGCAGCAATTCATACGTTAGAGGGCGTTGTAAGCGTACAGATTGATGTTTTGGAAATAAGTGATGATAAATTTGAAATGGAAGGCAAGTGGTTCCATTCTTATGAAGCAGAGGAACATGTCCGCCATTTTGGTTTTAGCGATGAAAGTGTATGTTGGACATTAATCGGCTATGTAGCAGGCTTTCTTGCAAAAACCTATCCTAAAGAGATTGTCGTTTTTGAAGAAAAGTGTCGTGGGAAATGCGATGATTATTGTAAATTTGTTGTTCGCACAAAGGAGCATGCTACAGCAGAACAGTTGGAGATATTACGATATTTTCAAGATACATCTTTAGCAGATGAATTGGATGCGACCTTTAATGAGTTAAAAAGGCTCAATAATTCTATTGTACATTCAGACACTATCCATAAGAAGATGACTCATGCAATGCTGGAAGGATATACATTAAATCAGTTGTTACATCTTTTAAGTGATGCGTTACAATGCAGTGTAACAGTTGAACGTAGATACTTAATGAAGCCAATTGGTTACTATTTTATACATGACAGCGATGAGCAGCTTTATATAGAGGCTAGTCGTAAGAAAAAAGAATTTCGACATGAATATGATATTATGACGATGAAAAAACAATTGGGAATATTAGTGATATTAAGTCACAATGAATTAACGCGTGAACAGGAAATGATTATTGAACGTGCCGTGACGGTTTTTTCTATTTATTTATATACACAAATACAAATTGCCCAATCTCAGTGGAAGAAAAAATCTGACTTTTTAGATGAAGTTATGAGCCACCAATCTTCAACGGAGGAGCTTATTAAAAAAGCGCGAAATATATTTTATTTTGATCCGAGTAAGAATAATCGTGTCATTGTCATAACAACAGAAAAAGAAGACCTAGAAACAGTGCACAGCTTTTTAGTGACGGAATATTTAAATGTAGAGTGCTTTATTAAAAATCAAGAAGTACTGATTATTCTCGAAGATTGTGAGAAAGATGTTAAGTATATGTCGAACTTCCTTACCGTCTTATCGAAAAGGCTAAAGGAGAGATTCAAACAAGCAACATTCCAAATTGGAGTAGGAAAAAATGCTGAGAAATTAGAAGAAATCGGAAGTAGCTATAACGATGCAAAATTAATATGCCATTTTCTACATTGTGCAGCACCCCAACAAACACAATCTGCAATTTATGAAAATTTTCAGCACATCATGTTATTTTTAAAAACGACAAATCCAAAGGAACTATTACAGTTTTATAAAGAGGTACTTGGTCAGTTATTAACATATGATGAACAAAATAATGCAACACTTGTCCATACGTTAGAAGTTTTTTTAGACCATAGTGGCAACGTAAATCAAACTGCAAAAGCTTTGAATTTATCGATTCCTGGTTTTCGGTATCGTATGGAAAAGATTGAGTCATTATTACAAGAAGATATGCGTACAGGAGATGGACGTTTTCGATGTCATTTAGCTTTAAAAATTTATTATGCAATTAAAACGCTAGAACATAAAAACTAGAAAATCCATCGATTTCGCTGGTTTTTTCTATTTTGTGCGCAAATCCCTTTCAAATTTTAAAGAAAAAATAGAGAATACTATACTTTTTATTAATTATCTAAAAATTCAAAAAGTATTAAATTGAAATAGACATGTCAAACAAGAAAAAATATTTGTAGGAGGGAAGGGAATGGTTGTTCAGCAAAGCACGAAGCCATTGACAGGGCAGGAATATTTAGAAAGTTTAAAAGATAGTCGAGAAATTTGGTTACATGGTGAACGTGTTAAGGATGTCACGACACATCCAGCTTTTCGAAATTCAGCAAGATCAATATCACGTTTATATGATGCTATGCATGACCCGCAATACAAAGATATTTTAACTTGTGAAACGGATACGGGTAGCGGGGGATATACACATAAGTACTTCCGTGCAGCACGGAGCGCGGATGATTTAATTCAAGGGCGAGATGCTATCGTTGCTTGGGCACGTCTTACGTACGGACAGATGGGACGTACACCAGACTATAAAGCCTCATTCCTTGCCACACTTGGTGGGAATCCCGAATACTATTCACCTTTTCAAGAAAATGCAAAGCGTTGGTACAAAGAATCGCAAGAACGCAATTGGTTTTTCAATCATGCCATTGTGAATCCTCCAGTAGATCGTCATAAAGACGTCCACGAAGTAGGGGATGTTTTTATTCAAGTAGAACGTGAAACGGATAAGGGCCTAATCGTTAGCGGCTCAAAAATGGTAGCTACAGGTTCAGCTATTACGAACTACAATTTTGTAGGAACGTATGGTTTACCTATTAAAGATAAAAAGTTTGCTGTTGTCTTTATTGCACCTATGGACGCTCCTGGAGTGAAGTTAATTAGCCGTGCGTCGTATGAAATGACATCCGCGATTATGGGAAGTCCATTCGATTATCCACTAAGTAGTCGCTTCGATGAAAATGATGCAGTACTTGTTTTCGAACAAGCTCTCATACCTTGGGAAAATATTTTAATTTATGAAGATATGCAAAAGACGACTTCGTTCTTTGTAGAAAGCGGTTTCATTAATCGTTTTACGTTCCAAGGTGTTACACGCTTAGCCGTGAAACTAGATTTTATTATAGGTGTATTACTAAAGGCATTAAAAACAGCAGGTACTGATCAGTTCCGTGGTGTTCAGGTGCATATAGGTGAAATTATGGCTTGGCGTCATATGTTCTGGTCATTAAGTGATGCGATGGCGCTTAACCCAGAGAAAAAAGAGAATGGCATCGTCATTCCAAATTTAAATGGCGGATTAGCGTATCGCGTATTTTTACAGGAAGGCTGGCCGAAGATTAAAGGTATTATTCAACAAATTGTAGCAGGGAATTTGATTGTTCAGCCTTCTAGTGCAAGAGATTTTTTAAACGAAGAATTCCGCCCTACATTAGATAAGCTTTATCGTGGTTCAAACGGTATTGAGGCACTTGAAAAAATTAAAACGATCAAGTTATTGTGGGATGCAATTGGAACAGAATTTGGTGGCCGTAGCGAGTTATATGAACGTAATTATGCTGGAAATCATGAAGACATTCGCTTACAAACGTTGTTTGGTGCACAAGGAAGCGGTAAAACAGATGAGTTTATAGCTTTTGCAGAGCAGTGCATGGCAGATTACGATTTAACAGGCTGGACAGATCCAACTTGGGTAAATCCAGATGATGTAAATTATTTTGCAAATAAATAAAAACATTAAGGGGGAATGATTAATGTCAAATTTTGATGTAGCACAATTAGCGCACGTGGAACTTTTTACACCGAAACCAGAGGAATCTTTAAAATTTTTTACGGATTATATGGGTTTACAAATTACAGCGCGTGAAGGGCAATCAATATATTTAAGAGGATACGAGGATTTTTATCATCACACATTAAAGCTTACAGAGGGCAAAGAAGCGGGTCTTGGACATTCCGCATGGCGGGCAAGTTCACCTGAGGCGTTAGAACGCCGCGTCGCATCTTTAGAAAAAAGTGGCTACGGGAAAGGCTGGATTGATGGAGATTTAGGTCATGGTCGTGCTTATCAATTTGTTACACCAGATGGACATAATCAAGAAATATTATGGGAAGTGGATTATTTCCAGCCAGCAGAAGATCAAAAAACATTATTAAAAAGCCGTCCGCAAAAACGTCCATTAATGGGTGTTCCTGCACGACGTTTAGACCATATCAACTTAATGTGTAGAGATGTAGCAAAAAATCGTGAGTTTATGTCTGAGCATTTAGGCTTTAAGTTACGAGAACAAATTATATTGAATAATAATGAAGAAATTGGCGCATGGATGAGCGTTAGCCCGTTAGTACATGAAGTAGCATTAATGAACGACCAAACAGGCAATAGTGGCCGCTTCCATCATATTGCGTTTTGGTATGGTTATCCTCAGCACCTAATGGATACAGCAGATATTTTTGTAGAAAACGGAATTCAAATAGAAGCAGGACCAGGTAAACATGGGGTGAGTCAAGCTTATTTCATGTATGTAATGGAGCCAGGCGGAAACCGAGTTGAATTATTCGGAGATTCAGGTTATCTCATTTTTGATCCTGACTGGAAGCCAATAACTTGGCGTGAGAATGAGTTAGACGAAGCGATTATTTGGTACGGCTCACCTCTGCCTAATGAGTATTTTTTGTATGGTACTCCTGATCGTGCAGTAAAGGTTCCTGTGAAATAGATTACGAGTAACGTCTTTTAATAAAGTAAGCGTGTCTAAACTGCTGTCTTAAATGCTTTTTCCTAGAATTTGAGACAGCACTATATGATGAGGAGGTTATGTAATGGAAGATCGTCTGTTTAGAAATGCAATGGGGAAATTTGCAACAGGTGTAACGGTAATTACAACAAATGTAAATGGTACTATTCATGGCATGACTGCGAATGCGTTCATGTCTGTTTCACTTGATCCAAAATTAGTTGTAATTTCTATAGGCGAAAAGGCTTCAATGCTTGAGCATATCAAGCAAAGTGGGACTTTTATTGTCAATATTTTATCGGCACAACAACAAGAATTGTCTATGTTATTTGCGGGCCAAATCAAAGAAAAACGGAATGTGAATTTCAGCGATTTACAAGGCGCACCGACAATTGATGGTGCGATTGCACAAATAAGCTGTGAAGTAGCAAGCACATACGTTGAAGGTGACCATACGTTATTTATTGGCAGTGTAAAGAACATTCAATTAGAAGAAGGAGAGCCATTACTATTCTTTAATGGAAGATATGGCACACTCGCAGCGGAAACAACAATGCAGGTATAGGAGGTTGGGGATGGATACACAACTTTATGCAAAGAAATTAATAGTAGCTGAGGAAACAAAGCAACCTATTGCGCCATTAACATCCACTGTGCCGGACATAACTGTAGATGACGCTTATACAATCCAATTACTTCAAATTGCTTCAAAGCAACAACAGGGAAAGCGAATAATTGGTAAAAAAATTGGTTTAACAAGTAAGGCGATGCAACAACAATTTCAAGTAACAGAGCCAGACTACGGTCATATTTTATCGGATATGGTAGAGGTGGATGGTGCAACAATATTACTCAATCATTTCATACAGCCAAAATTGGAATTTGAAATTGCATTTGTTCTGAAGAAAGATTTGTATGGACCAGCTATTACTGTGAATGATGTCATCGAGGCGACAGATTATATAGTACCAGCCCTAGAGGTCATTGATAGTCGTATTATCGATTGGAAAATTAACTTTGAAGATACGGTAGCAGATAACGGTTCCTCCGCTATGGTCATTATTGGAGGAACACCAACGGAATTGACGCAGGTGGATTTACCTCATATAGGCATGAATGTTTACCGTAATGGTGAGCTTTTTGATAGTGCGGCAGCGGCTGCTGTAATGGGAAATCCACTACGTGCAGTAGCTTGGCTTGCCAACAAGCTTAGCAAGTATCATATTGGGCTGCAGGCTGGTGAAATCGTTTTGGCAGGCGCATTAACATCGGCAGTAACGATAGAGGATGGAGATACGTTTAGAGCTGAGTTCGCTCACCTTGGGGCTGTGTCTGCTACGTTTAGAAGGAAGGAGGAAAAGTAAAGATGGTCAAATTGAAAGTCGCAATTTTAGGCTCAGGTAATATTGGTACAGATTTAATGTACAAAATTGAGCGTAGTGCGTATTTAACGATGAGTGTCATGGTTGGAATAGATTCCACATCGGAAGGCATTCGACGAGCGAAGGATCGTGGTTATCATACAATTACAAATGGGATTTCGGGCTTAGTTGCATGTCCTGAGCTTTTTGATATTGTGTTTGACGCGACAACTGCCAATGCGCATACGTTGCATAGTGAGCAGGTACTTGCTCTTGGCAAAAAGATAGTCGATTTGACGCCAGCAGCTATCGGGCCATTTGTTGTACCTTGTGCAAACTTAGAAAAATATATGGACGTTGACAATGTCAATATGGTGACTTGCGGGGGGCAAGCAACGATTCCGATTGTCTATGCCATTAACGAAGTGGCGGATGTCGCTTATGCAGAAATTGTTGCTACAGTTGCAAGTAAAAGTGCAGGACCTGGCACACGGGCTAATATTGATGAATTTACACGGACAACAGCAAGGGCAATAGAAGAAGTAGGCGGAGCAAAAAAAGGCAAAGCTATTATTATTTTAAATCCTGCGGAGCCACCAATTATGATGCGCGACACTGTACATGTATTAGTAAATGAAGTGGGCAAGGAAGAAGAGATTACAAAAGCGATTGAAGATATTGTGTGCGCTGTACAGCAATATGTACCTGGATATCGCATGACAAGTGCGCCAATTTTTGACGGTAATCAAATTTCGATTTTTATAGAAGTTGAGGGGGCGGGGGATTTCTTCCCACCGTATTCAGGAAATCTTGATATTATGACGGCGGCAGCTGTTCAAGTTGGTAATCAAATGGCTAAGCAGCAACATGAAACAGTTAAGTCGAACTAATGGAGGTGGGCATGATGACAAAACAACTAACAGTGTTAGATGTTACATTGCGGGATGGCAGTCATTCTATGCGACATGCATTTACAGAGCAGCAAGTAAGAGATGTAGCTAGAGGTTTAGGAGAAGCAAAAGTGAAGTACTTTGAGGTTTCCCATGGCGATGGATTAGGTGGCTCTTCTTTGCAATATGGCTTTTCAAAAGTGGATGAACTGAAGCTAATTGAAGCAGCAAAGGAAGAATGTGGCGATGCTGCGATTTCAGTATTAATATTACCTGGCATTGGGCTAAAGGAAGATTTAAAAAATGCAGTGAAGGCTGGCGCTAAAATGGCGCGCGTTGCAACTCATGTAACCGAGGCAAATGTTGCTGGTCAACATATTTATTTAAGTAGAGAGTTAGGATTGAAAACAGTCGGCTTTTTAATGATGGCACATATGGCTCCAACATCAGTAATAGTAGAGCAGGCGAAATTATTTGAGAGCTATGGGGCTGAAATTATATATGTAACGGACTCAGCAGGTGCTATGCTACCCCATGAAGTGAAGGAGCGGGTAGCTGCGCTAAAATCTCATGTTTCTTGTGAAATTGGCTTTCATGCGCATAATAACTTATCACTAGCTATGGCAAATACGATGGCTGCAGTTGAAGCAGGTGCTACGTATGTGGATGGTAGTTTACGCTGTTTGGGAGCAGGAAGTGGCAATACTCAAACTGAAGTAATGGTTGCAGTTTTTAATCGTCTAGGTTATGAAACTGGCATTGATTTATATAGAACAATAGATGTTGCGAATGAAGTAGTAGCACCATTTATGCCACGGTCACAGGAAATAACAGGGTCTAGCTTAATGATGGGCTATGCTGGTGTGTATTCAAGCTTTTTATTATTTACTCAGGAGGCTGCGAAAAAATATAACGTAGATGAGCGTGAAATTTTAGTGGAACTTGGCAAAATGAAAGCCGTTGGTGGTCAAGAGGATTTAATAGCAGAAATAGCTCGTAATATAGCAAATGCTAAGCAGACAGTATAAGTAGAATGGAGGAACTCGCAATGATGAAAACCGATACGCTAGAGCAAATTGCGTATGAATTATATCTAGCAGAGCGGGATGTCTATGAGGTTACGAAGTTTGTTGAGCAATATCCAGAATTGACTGTAGAAACTGCCTATGAAATTCAAGCCAAACTAATTGAACTAAAGTGTAAACATGAGCAGACAACCATTTCAGGATTCAAGCTTGGCTTAACAAGTAAAGCTAAACAGCAAATGATGGGTGTTCATGAGCCTTCATACGGTGTGCTATTAGCGAATATGGCGTTAAATGTACAACAACCGATATCGTTAAAATCACTCATTCATCCGAAAATTGAACCTGAAGTTGCCTTTGTGTTTAAGCAGGATTTAATTGGTCCGGTAGTTACTGTTGCACAAGTACTGACCGCGACTGAGTATATTGCTCCTGCCATGGAAATAATTGATAGTCGCTATTTGAACTTCAATTTTACATTACCGGATGTAATTGCTGATAACTCATCTTCCTCTCGCTACATAGTGGGTTCGCAAAAATATACGTTAAGTGAAGTTGATCTAGTCAATATGGGGTGTATTTTTTCACAAAATGATGAAATTATTGCAACGAGTACGGCAGGATCTGTTATGGGGCATCCAGCAAGAGCAATAGCGTGGATGGCAAATAAATTAATTGCTCGGGGCCAGCACATTCGAGCGGGAGATGTTGTACTTAGTGGTGCACTAACAGGCTCTGCGACAATGCGTTCAGGCGATAGCTTTAGCGTAAGTTTTGACGGTATGGAACCATTATCTGTTCAAGTTGAGCTATAGATAAGGAGGAGACGATATGCCATTTATTCAAGTAACATTCATTGAGGGCCGTACATCTGAACAAAAGGAACAATTAATTGAAGAAATCAGTAAAACGGTTTCATCGGTGTTTGATGCACCGCTTGAAACGATTCGTGTATGTTTAAATGAAATCCCAAGTTCTCATTGGGGAATATCAGGAAAGTCCATCCAACGTCGACAAAATGAAGAGTAAGGAGTGGTCTATCATGGCGAATACACAAACGAAATTGAAAGAAGTAAAACTATTTATTAATGGGGAATATGTAGAATCTTCTTCTCAAACATTGTTCGAGGTGAAAAATCCTGCTACTCAAGAAATTATTGCACAGGTACACGAAGCAAGTTTTGAGGATGTAGATCGTGCTTGTGAAGCTGCGCGTCAAGCTTTTGAAGAAGGGCCTTGGCGAACAATGCCATTATCGGAGCGCTGTGCAAAAATACGGCGGATGGCTGAAATCATTGTTGAACGTAAAGAGGAGTTAGCACGCTTAGAGGCTTTAGATGTAGGGAAGCCTTACCAGGTTGCATTAGAACGTGAAATACCTCGGGCAGCGGAAAACTTGAAATTTTTTGCGGATTTTATGGAGCACCAAGGTGGCGAAGTATACCCAATGGACGATGCGTATTTAAATTATACGCGCTATGAGCCAGTTGGGGTTGCTGCATTAATTACACCGTGGAATTTACCTTTTATGCTCACAACATGGAAGCTTGGCCCATGTTTAGCTTCAGGAAATACAGCAGTTATAAAACCAGCAGAAATTACACCATTAACTGTATCGTTGCTTGGTGAGATTGCACAACAGGCTGGAATCCCGGATGGGGTCGTTAATGTTGTGCATGGCTTTGGTGTACAGTCAGCAGGAGAATTTATGACTACACATCCTGAAGTCGATTTAATTTCTTTCACGGGGGAAACAACAACAGGTAAAGCCATAATGAAAAATGGCGCAGATTCATTGAAAAAGGTATCGTTTGAATTAGGCGGAAAGGCAGCGAACATCATTTTTGAAGATGCGAATTTGGACAAAGCCATTCCTGTATCAATTCAGGCGGCATTTATGAATTCTGGTCAAGTTTGTCTAGCTGGGTCACGCATTTTAGTGCAGCGTACTATTTTAGATGAATTCCTTATACGTTTTAAAGCAGCGGCATCAGCATTAGTTGTTGGCGATCCTCAAGATGCCAAGACGAATATGGGGCCAGTCGTAAGTCAAGCACATTATAACAAGGTAACGAGCTATTTAAGCATCGCTGAATATGAAAACTCTACGCTTATTTACGGAGGGGAGCGCCCTGAATTACCAGCCCATTTGAGTACTGGCTATTACTTACAACCGACTATTTATTTACAGGAAAACCCGCAAGCACGCATTTGCCAAGAGGAAATTTTCGGTCCCATTGTTACGATTATTCCATTTGATACAGAGGCAGAGGCACTTGCCATTGCAAACGGCACAGAATACGGATTGAATGCTGTAATTTGGACAGAAAATTTACAACGAGCACACCGTATTTCGCACGATGTTCGTGCAGGAACAATTTGGGTCAACTGCTGGTTTGTACGTGATTTACGTGCACCGTTTGGGGGTTTTAAAAAGAGTGGTGTAGGGCGTGAAGGTGGTCACCATAGCTTAGAGTTTTTCACGGAAGCAAAAAATATTTGTATTGCATTGAAATGATGTACAACTATTCATTAGTCCAATTTAAAAGTGTGTACCTCAGAATTGTCTCTCTGAGGTACTTTTTTTAATAAAAAATAAAAAGTAGCTAATAGCATCAGCTTTTAAATGCACAAAAAAGCAGAGAGCACGAAACTCTCTGCTAACGTAAATTTAATGATTAAAGATCAATTGCTTTTACTTCATCGATGTTTTCAAGTTGTGAAACGTATGTTAAATCTTCTTCCGTAACAACATTATCGACTGTTAGCATCATTACAGCCGTTCCACCAACTTCAGCACGCCCAACTTGCATTGTTGCGATGTTGATATCTTTTTCAGCTAGTTTTGTTGCTACGCGTCCAATCGCACCTGGTTTATCTGTGTTTTTAATGTAAAGAAGGTGACCTTCTGGTACAACGTCTACTACGTAGTTTTCGACTTTTACGATACGTGCACCAAGGCCATTTAATAATGTACCAGCAACAGTATGTGTTTCAGTAGCCGTTTTTACTTCAACTGTAATTAAGCTTGTGAAGCCTTTTGCAGTAGTTGTTTTATGTTCGTTAATTTTCATACCAATACGTTCAGATAAATAACGAGCATTGACGTCATTAACGTGATTACCATGGTTTTTAGCTAATAAACCTTTTAAAGCATTAGAAGTTAAAGGACGTACGTCATAGTTTGCAACTTCACCAGCATAAGATAGGTTAATTTCTTTAACTGGCTCAGCTGTTATTTGAGATAAGAATGAACCAAGTTTTTCAGCTAATTCAAAGAAAGGTTCTACTTGTGCAAGTAGTTCTTTCGGAATTGATGGCATATTTACTGGGTTTGTTACCGTACCTGTTTTGTAGAATTTAATGATATCGTTTGATACGTCAACTGCTACAGATTCTTGTGCCTCAATTGTAGAAGCACCTAAGTGCGGTGTTGCAATTACTTGTGGTAAAGTTAGTAATTTGTGGTCAGTCGCTGGCTCAGAAACGAAAACGTCAAGAGCTGCGCCTGCTACTTTTCCTTCAACAATAGCATCATATAGGTCATCCTCATTAATGATACCACCACGAGCACAGTTAATTATACGTACGCCCTCTTTCATCATTGCAAACTTTTCTTTGTTAATAAGGTTACGTGTTTCTGGTAGTAATGGTGTGTGTACTGTAATGAAATCTGCAGCAGCACAAATTTCTTCGACAGTAGATTTTGTAACACCTAGCTCATTAGCACGTTCATCAGTTAAGAATGGATCGTACGCCATAATGTTCATACGTTGACCTTTTGCACGGTAAGCTACTTCTACGCCAATACGACCGAAGCCAACAACACCAAGCGTTTTATTTTTAAGCTCGACCCCAACATATGATTTACGATCCCATTTCCCATTTTTCAATGTATTGAAAGCTTGTGGAATGTGACGAGCAAGAGAAGTCATCATTGCGATTGTATGTTCAGCGGCAGAGTTTGTGTTACCATCTGGTGCATTAACAACGATAATACCGTGTTCTGTTGCAGCAGCTAGGTCAATATTGTCTACACCTACACCAGCACGTCCGATTAATTTTAAGCTTTTTGCCGCTTCAATTACTTCGCGTGTTACTGTTGTTTGAGAACGAACGAGTAAGACATCAATATCAGCGATTTTTGCCATTAATTCCTCAGGTGCTAGTCCAGTATCGATAATTACGTTTAAATCTAAATCTTTTTCTTGGCGTAATGGGAAAATACCATCTTCACTTAGTGGATCAGCGATAAATACGTTAATTGTTTTTGTTGCAGTAGTCATTTGTAATTAGCTCCTTTTAAATAAAATTATTAGTGATGTCTATATGTGCAGTCCGCATTTTGTTAAATTGCGGGTTCTACATCATGCAAACAATCTTCTTTATCGAAAAATATAAAAGCCTTCCGCGCCTTACGAACACAAATATTGTGTCGTAAGGGGCGAAAGGCTGAAAAATATAGGTTCGCGGTACCACCCTTAATTACTGCTCTAAAGAATTTCGTTGCAGTCTTAGCTATATGCGTAACGTGCATGTGACGGACAGGCTTACTTTTGGTTTTCGGCTCGTCTATTCGGGAGTGGAACTATATCGTAGAAATCACTGATTTACACCAACCATCAGCTCTCTTTGGATTTTCTTTCGACTAGCGTGTCTCCGTCGTTATATTTTTGTGTGATTAAATTTGTTAACATCATAATCCCTATTGTTCACCTTTGTCAACAATTATTCAAAAAAAGATTAAAATTACTCCCTTCAAAAGTCTGAAAACTGCTTATATACGAACTATTTATACTTTATATGTTTTTATTGTTCGTCTTTTTACAGAGGACATTGTAAGCGCTAACGAATGTGTCAAGACAGAGAATATAGGGGTTTAGCGAGTGTAAAAAGATAAAAAGTTTTTGGAGGATAATTATATTAAATTAGATTATTTACATAAAACTTCCTCTGATTTAAGACGGAATGCGAACATTTCGTTAATGCCACATATTTGTCGAAATTATAAAACGATAAGGAGGTAAAGTGCCAATAAGAGAAGAATGTATGTAAAGAAAGATAGATTTAGATTTTTCGGGGGTGTTGGGATGAAATATGATGTAGCAATTGTCGGAGCTGGTTTAGCGGGACTAGTTGCAGCCTGTGAGTTAATCGATGCAAAGAAACGTGTACTACTGGTGGACCAAGAGCCTGAAAATTCAATGGGAGGACAGGCATTTTGGTCTTTTGGTGGGCTATTTTTAGTAAATTCACCAGAGCAAAAAAGGCTTGGTATTAAAGATAGTAAAGAGCTTGCATGGCAGGATTGGCTAGGGACTGCTGGCTTCGATCGTTTAGAAGATGAGGATTCATGGGCTTACAAATGGGCAAGGGCTTATGTAGATTTTGCTGCAGGTGAAAAATACGCATGGCTTAAATCATTAGGTATAAAGTTTTTCCCTGTTGTTGGTTGGGCTGAGCGAGGTGGCTCATTAGCGGGAGGTCACGGTAATTCGGTTCCTCGCTTTCATATTGTGTGGGGAACTGGGCCAGGGATTGTAAAGCCTTTTGCAGATAAAGTGAAAAAGGCGATAAAGGAAGGAATTATTGATTTTAAGCCGAGACATCGTGTGGATGAATTTATACAAAAGGATGGTCGAATTACTGGCATTAGTGGCACAATTTTAGCTGAAAGCTTTGCACAACGAGGAGAGCAAAGTTCACGCATTGGGGTAGGTGCTTTTTCCTATGAAGCAAGGGCAGTCGTTGTCGCAAGTGGGGGCATTGGTGCAAATATAGATTTAGTACGAAAAAATTGGCCAGCTCGACTTGGCACTCCACCCAAAAATATAGTATGCGGCGTACCAGCTTATGTAGATGGTCGCATGTTAGAAATTACTGAACATGCGGGTGGTCGTATCGTCAATCGTGATCGGATGTGGCATTATACAGAGGGTTTAAAAAACTGGGACCCAATTTGGCCAAACCACGGTATTCGTATTTTGCCAGGTCCATCATCTTTATGGTTTGATGCTGAGGGAAATCGCTTTGGAGCACCGAACTTTCCAGGGTTTGATACATTAAGTACGTTAGAGGCCATACAAAAAACAGGTTATGATTATTCATGGTTTATTTTAACGGAAAAAATCATTGAAAAGGAGTTTGCTTTATCAGGTTCAGAACAAAATCCCGACTTAACGAATAAAAGCATATCAGAGTTAATGAAACGCATTTTACCGGGTCCACCTGCACCGATCCAAGCATTTAAAAATCATGGTGAGGATTTTGTTATTGCAAACGATTTAAAGCAGCTAGTAGATGGCATGAACAAGCTTGCAGGAAATGAATTGCTTGATTTTCTTAAAATTAAAGAGCAAATATTAGCTCGGGATCGTGAAATGGACAATAAATTTACGAAAGATATACAGGTGAATGCAATACATGGAGCAAGAAATTATATTGGTGATAAAGTAGTGCGGGTTGCAAAACCACATAAAATTTTAGATACAAAAAATTGGCCCCTTATTGCAGTACGATTAAATATTTTAACCCGCAAAACATTAGGGGGCTTACAGACGAATTTAGATGGAGCTGTATTTGGCATGGATGGACAACCGGTACCAGGGTTATTTGCAGCAGGAGAAGTTAGTGGTTTCGGAGGGGGCGGTGTACATGGTTACCGCGCATTGGAAGGAACGTTTGTTGGAGGATGTTTATTTAGCGGACGACAAGTTGGTCGCTTTTTAGCACAACAATCATAAGTGCCAGGCACTCAAACAATTTTGAATTTTTATGTCGTAGCCAGAATCTAAGAAAAATCCTATGGGAACGCACGCAAAGTAAGCCACAACAGACGGCGCGGTTGCGGCTTGCGATGTGCTGCGTGAAGTGCCAGGCACCCAAACAATTTTATTTTTGAACTTGTGCAATTTTTGCTATTTGTTCTTCTACTTGCTCTTTTGTCCATTCATTTTCTTCAACGAAAAAATTACGTTTTGCGCGACGGCAATCGTCTGAACAGCTACGCATATAAAATGCCTCGTGCTTTTCCTCACATAGCATTAATTTGTGGCACTCAGGATTAGCGCAGTTTGTATAGCGTTCTGTTGGTTCGCCTGTAAAATAGTCCTTACCAATCACCACATGCTCGACCTGATTAATAGGCACACTGCGGCGGCGATCAAAAATAAACATTTGGCCATCCCATAATTGTCCCTTTACTTCAGGGTCTTTAGCATACGTTGCAATACCACCATGTAGTTGACCGACACTTTCACCGTAGCCTTCACGTTTTAACCAGCCAGAAAATTTTTCACAGCGAATGCCGCCTGTGCAGTAAGTTAAGATGTTTTTACCAGTAAAGTCTTCTTTATGTTCCTCCATCCAAGCCGGAAGATCACGGAAGTTTTCAATTTCAGGGCGCACCGCATTGCGGAAATGTCCTAAATCAAATTCATAATCGTTACGTGCATCTATAATAACCGTATTGTCTTCTTGCATACGAGTCATAAATTCTTTTGGTGTTAAATAATCCCCAGTTATTTCTAAAGGGTTAATATCATTTTCTAAGCCGAGGTGTACAATCTCCGTACGAGGTCGTACATGCATCTTTTTAAAAGTATGCCCTTCTACTTCATCGATTTTCCACATAATATCGCTAAAACGAGGGTCCGCTTTCATATAATTCATGTAGCTTTCAGTTTGCTCAATCGTACCAGAAACTGTACCATTTATGCCCTCTAAACCTACTAAAATACGACCAAGTAGACCAATTTCTTTACAAAATGCTAAATGCTCTTCGGCAAATGCTTCTGGGTCCTCAATAGCAACATATTTATAATAAAGTAATACACGAAAGTCCTTTTGTGTCACAAAAATACCCACCTTCAATTTCATTATTCGACATTAAATATAGCATAACAACGACTATTTTGCGTAGGAGAGAAGGAGTTTTCAGAAAAAACACGAATAGTACATAGTGAATGACTATTCATATTTGGGGGTGTAGGGCATGGAATTTTCAACAATTACATTAGAAAAATTAGAGCGTCGTGCTACTTTAACGCTAAATCGACCACATGCTATGAATGCGATGGATGATGTGATGATGCGTGAATTAGCAGAGTGTTTTGAAGCATTACAGCAGGAGCAAGAAATACAGGTTTTAGTTATTCGTGGGGAAGGAAAGGTCTTTTCTGCGGGCGGTGATATTAAAGCAATGCTTGATCCAAATAAGCCGCTAAATATCGATGAGGCAATGGTATATTTAACACGTATCGTCAAAGCTTATTACCAACTACCAATGATTGTTATTGCTGCGGTTCATGGTGCATCAGCAGGGTTAGGCTTTAGTTTAACACTAGGTGCTGATATCGTAGTTGCCTGTGAAAATAGTAAGCTTGCTATGAATTTTATAGGGATTGGGTTAATTCCAGATGGTGGTGGCCATTTCTTTATGAAGGAAAGACTTGGCACTGTGAAAGCGAAACAAATGATTTGGGAAGGCAAAGTACTAACAGCCGAGGAAGCACACAATATAGGCTTAATCGATTATGTTGCGCCTGAAGGATCGGTCTTTGCAGTGGCTGATCAATTAGTTGGAAAGATGCTAGCATCACCAATTGCTTCAATGATTATGACTAAAAAGGTTTTACATGCACAAAATTTGCCGCAGTTAGAGAGCGTTTTAGCGATGGAAGCTCAAGGCCAATCTGCTATGCGTAAAACGGCTGATCATTTAGAAGGCATCCATGCATTTGTTGAAAAAAGAACACCGGTCTTTGTAGGACATTAAGGCATTTAGCATGGTCCACAAGCTGAATACAAACATTAAATATTAATCCCAATGGATTTTAATACGACGCAAGCCCCATCACATAGACTTCTGTTACGAGAAAAGAGTGATTCCATTTCGGATGCTCGATCTCGTCCACAAAAGTGAAGTGGTGGGGCTTGCCGATTTATCAATTATATAACTATTTGCAAACTTTGTTACTGTGAGAGACACCTAGAGTATTTTCTACGTGTCTTTCTAATTTCGTAGTTTAAACATGGAATAATATTAATTTCCCAGAAGAGTTAACAAGGCGATGTGTTTTTTCTGCAACGCCCTTCTCTACGATTTGCTGTTGACCATTTACTTTTGCAGCTTCATCGCTTTCAAAAGTCCAAGTTTCATCAAAAAGTGTTTCCCCAGTTTTTTCAAAAGCTGTAAAACGATAATTATTCATAAACAAACCCCACCCTTTACTTGAATATATATCTATTATACATAGAAGAAATATAAACTTCACGGTATATCTAGCGAATATTTCGATAATTTACGAAAAATGTGGAAAATTTAGTACAACATGAAGATCAATAGTTCTATGATTTCGTTTCTCAACTAACATGAAGTATGATAAAATAGAACAAATATTCGCTTTTGATTGATCCTTTTGTACAGGGCATAAAGCTACAAAGCTTTGTACAAGCACAATGAAAATCTAGACGAAATAATGAACAAAGGTTTAATTAATTAGTAGAGGTGATTGGATGTCCGCAATTCGTTTTTTCCATATGGCAGATTTACATTTAGATAGTCCTTTTAAAGGCTTATTTGGATTACCTGAAAAGAATCTAAAAAAAATTCGAGCAAGTACTTTTGAAGCATTTGATAAAATTATTCAGAAGACAATCGAAGAAAGACCAGATTTCCTACTCATTGTAGGGGATCTTTATGATGGCGAAAATCGCAGTTTACAGGCACAAAGACGTTTTCAGGCAGCGATGGAGACGCTATTTGAACATAACATCCCCGTCATTGTCAGCTATGGCAATCATGACCACTTACATGGTTCTTGGACACGTTTTGCTTTGCCAAGTAATGTTTACGAATTACCAGCTGATACGAGTGTTGTACAATTAAAAATACGTGGTCAGCAAGTAAATATTTATGGTTTTAGCTATGGTGAGCGTCATGTTAAGGATTCAATGATTGATCGTTATCCTGTTGCGCAGGATCAGCATGCAATTCATATAGGTATGCTGCATGGCAGTGAAGCAAGTGATTCTACACATGCGGTATATGCACCATTTAAAAAAGAGCAACTTCTTGAAAAAAGATACCATTACTGGGCGCTTGGCCATATTCATAAACGACAGCTATTACACAACGAACCTCCGATTGTTTATCCAGGTAATATTCAAAGTAGACACCGCAATGAACAAGGAGTGAAAGGATTTTATGATGTAACCTTATCGCAAACAGCTGCTAATTTAACATTTATGCCGACTTCTGCTGTTGTTTATAATATGGTGGAGGTGGATTGCACAAATGTGCTTCATGCAAATGAGTTACTACAAAAATGTGAAGAGGCAATCGCTCATAATCGAATGGAGTATGGAGCATCTGTAATTGAGCTTCATTTAAAAAATATAGATGAAGAAGCTGCAGCATTATTTGAGCATGCTTCGGTAGAAGAATGGCTTGAAACAATTCGGGAGTCAGAAGATGGGATTGAACCAATGGGATGGGTGCAAAAACTTATTTTGCATAAAGCTTCATCATCATATGAGTCGACTACTATGACTGAATCAGTAATCAGTGTAATGGAGCAGTGGGATATTTCTGATTGGAAAGATATTTTAAAGGATTTGTACCAGCATGCGAGTGGTGCAAGATTTGTAGAACCTTTAACAGAACGAGAAATTGAACATTTGAAGCTGGATGCTCAGGAGTTATTAACCGATGAAATTCAAAGGGTGTGAAAACTTTGCTAACGATACAAAAAATCCACATTTACGGCTTTGGTAAGCATGAAAATATCACAATCTCTTTGCAAGACGGTGTCACTATTTTTTATGGCATGAATGAAGCTGGTAAAACGACCATACAGCAATTTATTTTACAGATGCTTTTTGGATTTCCGACAAAGCAACAAAGCCAGCGAAAATACGAGCCAAAAACATCACCGAAATTTGGGGGGCAGCTGACTATTCTCCACCCAATATATGGTCAATGTACAATTGAACGTGTTAAAGGAAAGGCTACTGGTGATGTTACTGTATATACAGAAGATGGTATGAAGGGGCATGACGAGCTTTTAGCCAAGCTTTTATATGGCTATTCACGCGCATCATTTGAAGCGATTTTTTCATTTTCAATTCATGAACTGCAAGGTATCGAAAAAATGTCAGAGGATGAATTGACACATCTATTGCTTGCATCAGGGACAACTGGTATTCATCGGCTATCTGCGCTTGAAAAAAAATTAGAAAAAGACGCTGGAGAGCTTTTTAAAAAATCTGGTAAAGTTCCGCTCATTAATCAAAAAATCGAGTATTTAAAGCAACTTGAAAAGGCTATTAAGAAAGAACAAGCTACAATCCATACATTCGAAGATAAATCACTCAAATTACAGCAACTTGAGCAAAGATTGAAAGATTTAAATAAACAACAAAAGACACTGCAACAAGATTGGCAGCAACTTACGGTCATCAAACAGGCAATGCCACTTATTGAACAGCAAGAAACGCTACAGCAATCATATAAAAGTTATGCACATGTTCAATTTCCACCAGAAGGAATTAGACGTTACGAACAATTAAAAGATCGACTGACGCACGAAACATTACAGATGATTCAACTAGAAGAACAATATCAAGCTTTAAAAAGGAAGCTTCAATTGACAGCAGATGAACAAGCAATTGAAGAGATTTCAAGGCTGATGAATAAAGAAGCAACTTGGAATCAGCTCCTCGTCAAAGAGCAGAACCTGAAGGACGAGCTGTTTGTACTAGAGCAAGATATTGAAGCACAGTTTCGTTTATTAGGCGTGCAGGAATTGGAAGCTCAAGCAACCCTTTTAGAGGGAACTGTATCTTTGCAACAAGAGGAACAATTTCAGCGACAGTTGACTGTCTTAAATGAAGCTGAGGAAGAGCTCAAGTTTTATCTACAATCGTTAGAGCGAATACATGAGGAACTAGATAGCATTTCTCGACAGAAAAAACACCTTCAGCAGGAGTCATTAACTGCTGAGGAAGAACATATTTTAGCACAGTGGCCCCAGAGAAAAAGGCGCTTAGAACAATTGCGTCATGTTAAATCGCAACGCTCAAAACAGAAGCAGCCAACACTTTTTGTTATCCTTGTGTTAGCTATAAGTATTGTTGCGCTTATTTACGGTATTTTAGAAAAGAATTGGGCGGTAATGGTTATTGGTGCCATCTTATCGCTAGTATTCTTATTGTATTTAAAACAAGCGAAACAAGCTGATGATGGGCCTCCTGAGCATAATAGCCAATTACTGAGAGAACTAGAGCAAGAAGAAAATATTGTTCAAGTGTTACTTGTGAAAAAACAACGGCTTGAAGATCGTTGGATGCTAGCTAACGAGCAACAGCTTGATAAAGAACGACAGTATGCACAGCTTGAACATAAAATTCAACAAGCTGAGCAAGTAAGCGCCGAGGCAACACATATGCTGCAAAGCTTTTTGGAACGTTTTCGCTTAGAGGGAAGTGTACCGCGGTCACTTTTACCAGAGTTATTTATGCGTATTCGTGGTGTACAAGAGTTGGTAGTCAAAAAAACAAGCATATATAAGCTTTTACATGCTATACAATCTGAAAAAAATGAGCTTTATGAAACGCTACAGCAAGTTTTAAAGAATGAGTATAGTGAGCAGGAAATCTTTGTACATCTACGCTCAACATATTTAGCAATTCAGAAGGAGCAACAACAAATGTTGCAAACAAAGGAACAACTCGCTCAAATACATTCAAAAAAACAAGAAGTACAACCGCTTTTGGAAAACTATGAATCGGAAATAGCAAAATTATTTCATGACGCAAATGTAGAATCAGAAAACGCATTTTACGAGGCATATGAACAATTTCAACATCAGCAAAAGCTTCAGTCCGAACTACAAGCGATTCAATATCAATTAGCCTCATTAGATATGCAACAGCAAGAAAGCTTTTTAAGTGCGGATCAACTTCATGAAAAAATACAAGCACTGGAAGAAGTACGCAATGCCGTTCGAATAGAAATTGAACATTGCTTAGAAGAGCGGGCTGCCTTGCAGATTGAAAAGGAACATTTGCTTAACGATGAACAATATGGTCTATTGTTGCAGCAGTTTGAGCAAGAAAAAGCATTGTTGCAACAGCTAATGGAGCAATGGGCTACTAAAAAAGCGTTAGCAACAGCTATTCATGAAACATTATTCCGTTTGCGTGAAGAAAAATTACCACATGTACTTACACAGGTAAATGCTATATTCCATTCGTTAACAGGTGGTCGTTACGATAAACTTTTCATTCATGAGGAAGGCTATTTTGAGGCGCAAGCAGTTTCTGGCTTACGCTATCATGTAGCAGAATTATCACAAGCTACAAAGGAGCAGGTCTATATTTCATTGCGAATGGCATTAGCGAAAACCCTTGCAACGTCAGCGCCATTTCCATTTATAATGGATGATCCTTTTGTCCATTTTGATCGAAACCGTACAAACAAAATGGTACAATTAATGAAAGAAGTAGGATATGAACGTCAAATTTTATATTTTACTTGCCATGAAGAGATGCTCGCACTTTGGCAAAAAGAGCAAATTGTCGATCTAGGAGCACTAGCAAATGAAAGGGGAGTGACGTCAACATGAAAGGTATTACGACGCTCCAAGTTGGAGAATCAGTTGATCAATTTTTATTAATTAAACAATCGACAAAAGGGGTTACCACTGTAGGGAAGCCATTTATGTCACTGTTACTACAAGATAAAAGTGGAGATATTGAGGCGAAACTCTGGGATACAAATGAAGATCATGAAAAAATGTACCATGCAGAGGCGATAGTGCATGTAGGTGGAGAAATTCATGACTATCGTGGGAAAAACCAATTACGTATCAAAACAATTCGTGTGGCAAAGCCGGAGGAGGGAATTGCCGTTAATGATTTAGTTCCTTCTGCTGCTACGCCAAAAGAAGAGCTTTATGAGGAATTGACACAATTCTTCTTTGATATTAAAAATCCAAATATTTCACGTATTACGCGTGCAGCTATTAAAAAGCACCAGGATGCTATTTTAGTATTTCCAGCAGCAACGAAAAACCATCATGATTATGCATCAGGCTTATTAGACCATATGGTATCGATGTTAAAGCTAGGGAAAGCCATTGCTGATTTATATCCAACGCTAAATCGGGATCTATTATATTCGGGAATTATTTTACATGATATTGGTAAGGTTGTTGAACTATCTGGTCCGGTGGCGACAATGTACACTGTAGAAGGTAATTTACTTGGTCATATTACGATTATGGTCAATGAAATTGCTAAAATTGCAAGCGAACTTGAAATCGAAGGCGAAGAAGTGATGCTCTTACAACATCTAGTGTTGTCGCATCATGGGAAAGAGGAATGGGGAAGCCCGAAAAAGCCAATGATTCAAGAAGCGGAAATTTTACATTATATTGATAATATTGATGCAAAAATGAATATGCTTACACGCGCATTAGGTAAAACTGGTCCTGGAGAATTTACAGAGAGACTATTTCCACTCGATAATCGATCATTTTACAAGCCAAATATTCAGTAAAACGAAAAGGGTTACGCCTGTATTGGCGTAACCCTTTTTCATATAGTAAAATAATTACTATTTAGATTCTTTGTCTGTGCTTTCATCTGCAGCTTTTTTAGCAGCTTCTTCATCTGCTTTTGCTTGTTCTTCACTTGTTATTGTAAAAGATTCTAAAGCTTCTTTTAATTCTTTATCAGAAGTTTTAAAGTTTGCATCTTTTGCTAATTGAGCGATGATATCTTTTAACAATGTTTGTGCTTCACCAGTTTGTGTAAGCTTGTTTAACATTGTTGTACGAATTTTTTCTTCTTCATCTTTAAATGCGCCTACATCTTTTACATCGCGCTTTTCCGTAATTTCAATTACGTGGTAGCCGTAGCTTGATTTAATTGGCTCACTTAATGTGTTTAATGGAAGGGCATAAGCCGCATCATTGAATTCATCTACCATAGAACCAACTGTAAACCAACCTAACTCTCCGCCTTTTGCTGCAGAACCAGTATCAGTTGAGTATTCTTTTGCAACATCAGCAAAAGAAGCGCCACCTTTAATTTTTTCAATCGCTTCTTTCGCAGTTTTTTCATCTGCTACAAGAATGTGGCGACCATTTAATTCTGTTTTCATTTGCTCATAATATTTTTTTACGTCTTCTTCTTTAATTGCTTTGTCTTTTAAAGCTTTTTCTTGAAGTAGTTGTACACGTAAAGAATCTTTAAAGCCTTGTTCAGTTAAGCCGTTTTCTGCTAGTGCTTGTGCAAAGCTATCGCCGAACTGTGATGCAGTTGCATCATATTGTTCTTTAATTTCTTTATCAGTCACTTCATATTTGTCTGCTAATACTTTTTCAGTCACCATCTGTTGTAATACATAAGAGCCTGTTAAAGTTTTCGCTTTTTCGTTAAAATCAGATACTGAAATATCGCCTACTTTAGATGTAACTAATGCTTTGCTATCAGCTCCACTACAAGCACCAAGAGCTAAAATTGAGGCTGCTAATGTTAAAGATAATACAGTCTTTTTCATATGGATATTCTCTCCTTAATTCATTTCGTCCATTTTTTACTATAACATAAACGTTTTAAAAACAAAATGGTTCCCCCTTGAGTATAGCCTAAATTTCAAATTTCAAAGCGCATAGGATATAGAAAAGAAAGGGGGTGAAGTTATGAGCAACGGAGGATACGGTGGTGGCGGTGGCTACGGCTCAGGCTTTGCTTTATTAGTTGTGTTATTTATTTTATTAATTATTGTTGGTGCAGCGTTCCTATACTAATTAATAAAATGCCGAAAAGCTAAGGATATGCTATTCCTTAGCTTTTCTTATCAATATCTAGGCATTCGCTCCGCACGCTTGGGTCGAGGCCGAAAAAATTTGGCGTCAATTAATTTCCCATTGCTGCATGGATGTTTTAAATACATGACCCGCGTGCGGACTGGCGCGGATGCATCTTCATTAGACCGCGAATAAAATTTCAACATAAAATGAAACAAGTAAAATTGTAATAAGTATATTGATAGTTCGGAATATCTTTGGTTGGTTTTCTTCGGGAATTTCACGTCGCATGCACAGTGCGTAGGTCATGCGATTGATTTGAAATAAATAGAATACCGAGAATAGAACTACAATCATTAATAGCAAGTCTATTCCTCCCCTCTTTCAGTATTATTAGCATATCAAAAAACGTCAATAAAACACAAGTACAAGCGAATCAGTTAATTGTAGGTGGTACTAAAATTTCATAGCCCTTCGGTGTTTCTTCAATTTGGGCATCTTTAGGTGAATTCAACAAATACTTCACGTAAAGAATATCAATTAAACATAAACTACAATGATACGCTAAAAGTAATGTACCGTAATGTGTATAGGCAGGTAGTAGCCATGTAGCAATAACGATACTTGTATTTAACACGATAAATGGCGCAAGTAATGCGAAAATATATCGGTTTTTAGATAATGGCTCACGGATACGCATGTGCAGTACAGGAATAAAGTAAAACTGTTTCTTTATACGTAATTTGAGATGCTGACGTAAGTCATATAATGCTAGAAAGTGTAAACATTTATGAATAGGATAAAGCGCAAGGACGGCAATTACAAATAGCCAGAACAAATGATCAGTATAATACTCATCGTTAAATAAATTAAATGTCACATAGGACACGGAAAAGACAGTGAGAAAAACAATTACAGCCATCATTACAATACGTGTTGTTCCATAATGATGTTCAAGGTTTAAAATTTTCCAACAGTGCACGTTAAATATCAACTCCATAATAGGGAAGGTTCCTATTCAATGTAAATTGATTTCTATAAGATTGCAAGAGAAAGGAGGTATTTCAGAAATGTTTCTGAAATGCCTCCTTTTTTAGCATAAATTATCCTTTTACAGTTGAACGTTCTTCTAACGTGTCAAAGGAATCACGGAAGTGTTGAAATGAACGTTCAAAAATATCGATAAAGTCTTCACCGTAAATATTACGAATAACAGCCATCACATCTAAAAATTCTGGGAAACGACCATATAAATCTTTCAAGGCTAGCGAGCCCTCAAGCACAGAATGATATGTGTTATGATAATTGCTATTCATTTCAATAATAAGGTCTGTCCCTGTTTCAGTTAGCTCTACATAAGTATTACGCTTGTCATCATCGCGTTTCGAAAACTTCAGTAATCCTCGTTCCTCTAACTTTTTCGAGAAGTTAAATGCTGTTGAAACGTGCATTACACCAAATTTTGCTACGTCTGAAATGGAAGCCCCTTTTAAATGATATGAAATCCACAATATATGGTGCTCGTTAATGTTTAAATCGTATGGTTTAATCCATTGTTGCCAATCTTTTTCAACTGCTTTCCATAAAGCTTTTGATAATTGTGCAATTCTTTGACTGTATAGCATTGCTTCTTTTTGAGTGTATAATTCCTCTGACAAAGCCATCACCTACTGCTTTCTTTAACGTTTTAAAATTATTATAGCAATAAAGAAAAAAAGTTTAAAGTTAGAAAAATTAAAAAATTGAAAAGTGGTTAAAAAATAACATTTTGATGATTATTTTTGGTAAAAAAATAGGCTTTGATATCCTTGTGTAAAACTTTATGCCTGCACTTTTTCTTGCGGTTTTTTCTTTTTATCGGTGAATTGTGCAACGTTTTTCTCGATTTCGTTAATTGAATTCTGTAATGCTTCTATTTCTTGTTGTAAATTATTCTTTGTCGGTTCGATTTCTTGCGTAAAGGTAGTAATCGATTGTTTTAGATCATTTATTATTTGTGGTATATTATTTTTTGCTTCATTTGTTAATGTGCCCACGGATTGTTTAACGTTGCTGACTTGATGTTTTACATCTTGAAGTTTTAGTTTGGCACTATCAGTATTGGAAAGTATTGTAGAACGTAATTGTTGGCCCGATTGAGGTGTTGAGAAAAGGACAGCAATTGCGCCTCCTATAATACCTGTTGTTAATCCGATTAAAAATGGTTGTGCTTTCATAGTAAATACCTCATTTCTATATTTGTTATCTTTCTTCTATTAAACCATGAAATCAGTCGATAAAAAAAGAAAAAAGAAGCTAAACGAGTGATTTTGTCTCACTGTTTAGCTTCTTCCCTTATATTAAGGCTTAAAACGTCTTACGTCTGCAACTACAATTGTTAAAAGTAGTAGTACAGTGCGGTTAGTGCTGTTTTATAATGCTTGCGAAATTGCTGTGTTGAATTTAGAACGCTTCACTAGTTTCGCAACGATAGGATAAATAATAACAAATGCTACGACGTTAAATGCAACAGCTGGTATTACAACCCCAACAAACAGCATTGCAAATGTTGCGCCTACGTTAGCGTTAAATACAAATAGGGCAACAGATAAAAAGACAGTACCTGATAAAATCGTACCTAATCCAACTAATACAGCGGATACAGCGAAATGATTCGTAACTTTTTTCAGCACGATAAGGATTGCTAAAAACACAAAACCTGTAACAGCTTTATCAATAATATTTGGGATAAAGCCTGCTGGGAAAGTTGTAAATAAACCTGAAAGCACCCCTGTTGATAAAGAAAGTAAAAAAGTTTCTTTTATCGAAGGGAACAATAAAATGCCGATAAACATCATCGTTAACATGAAGTCAGGCTTCATTCCATTTACCATACCTGGTGTGACCACATAAAGGGCAGCACCGACACCGACTAAAAGTGCCATTAACACTAGATTTTTTGTATTCATTTCTAATCTCTCCTCAACTATGCTAATCTATTTGTTTCCTAACGTGTCCTCATGACCGTTAGCGAAACTTATTTGTGATTGTACGCTAAAATTGATCGTTTGACAATAGCGTTCAATGTCCAGTTAATAAGCTGTTTTGTACTAAATTGTTTGAGTGCCTGGCACTATAAATTGGCTTTAATGCTGTCGGCTACTTCTGTTAATTGTTCTGGTGTGTATGTTTGTGTTTGCCAAATTAAGCCTAGGCCTTCTTTTTCATCGTAACGCGGAATAAAATGTAAGTGGTAGTGGAAAACAGTTTGTCCAGCTGCAGCACCGTTGTTATTAATTGTATTTATACCAATTGGGTTAAATGCTGCTTTAATGGCATTGGCAAGCTTTGGCGCGACTGCATATAAATTACGCGCTACATCTTCTGGCATTTCAAATAAATCCTGACAATGGTGTTTTGGAATTAATAATGTGTGACCTTTTGCAACAGGTGAAATGTCCGTGAATGCATAGACATGTTCGTCTTCGTAAACTTTTGTACTTGGAATTGATCCATCAATGATTTTGCAAAATAGGCAATCGCTCATTCGTAAAATCCCCCTTAAATTTTTATATGTAAGTTTATTCTATCATACTCATAACTGAATCATTTGCTAATTTTTGATAAAATAATAACAAGAAGAGGAGTGAGAGTATGTCGGTATTAGAAGTGCAGCATGTGACAGGCGGTTATACGAAGAAGCCTGTTATTAAAGAATTGTCATTTACAATAGGTAAAGGAGAACTTGTCGGGCTAATTGGTTTAAATGGTGCGGGTAAAAGTACAACCATTAAACATATTATAGGAACAATGCTTCCCAAAGAAGGCGACATTCGTCTAAATGGCGTGACGTTAAAAGAAAACATGGACAAGTATCGGACAGCATTTTCATATATCCCTGAAACACCGGTTTTATATGATGAGTTAACATTGCGTGAACATCTAGAATTAACAGCAATGGCTTATGGTTTAGATGAGGCTACACTAGCGGCTCGTTCAGAAATATTATTGAAGGAATTTCGTATGGAAAAACGCTTAAATTGGTTCCCATCGCATTTCTCAAAAGGTATGCGTCAGAAAGTAATGATTATGTGTGCTTTTTTAGTGAACCCGAGTCTGTATATAATTGATGAACCGTTTGTCGGACTAGATCCACTTGGTATTCAGTCATTGCTCGATCAGATGGATACAAAGAAAAAAGAGGGTGCATCCATTTTAATGTCGACGCATATTTTATCGACAGCTGAAAAACATTGTGATCGAATTATTTTATTGCATGAGGGACGCGTTCGAGCACAAGGCACGATGGTGGATTTACGTAAAACGTTTGGCATGCCACATGCAACATTGGATGACCTTTATATTGCAATGACGAAGGAGCGGGACCATGAAGAACTTGCGTGATGTATGGTCCTCGCGCTTCATGCACTATATAAGTGAAGTACAAAAATATATGCAGTTTGTTTTCACTGGACATATAGCGCTTGTACTTGTGTTTCTTGTTGGAGCTGGGGGCTATCAATATAGTGAGTGGTTGAAAATCGTTGAGTCTGATTTTCCTGCTGAAGGGCTAATTGCCTTAATAATTGGTGTATTACTAGCATTTAGCCGTCCAACGACATTATTGCGTGAGCCAGACCAAGTGTATTTATTGCCATTAGAATCAAAAATGTCGCTGTATTTAAAAAAGGCAATAGCGTGGACGTTTTGGTCACAAGTTTGGATTGTGGCAATCGTTTATATCATAAGTATTCCTTTATTAAAAGCAGTAACGGAACTAACAACATCTAATATTTGGTCACTGTTTTTCCTTGTTATCGCCTTAAAGTTTGTTAGTGTGCACGGGGAATTTAGTTATCGTTATAGTGAACGTGGTCATTATGTTTGGGTAGATAGACTAATACGAGCTATTGTATTTGGTGTAACCGTATATATGGGACTACAAATGCAACTTATGCTAGCATTAGTTGCAGCGATAATTGGTTGTGTCTATGTATTAGTATTTCGCAAAAAATGTGCGAACGAGCCTGTACCATATGAGCACTTTGTAAAACTAGAACAAAATCGAATGATGAGCTTCTATCGTTTCGCGAATTATTTTACCGATGTACCACATTTACATGGGAGTATTCGACGTAGAGCGTGGCTTGACTGGTTTTATAATTTTATCCCCTATCAAAAGGGGAATGCTCAAAAGTACTTAGTGTTCCGTACGTTTATCCGTACAGATGATCATTTTTATTTGTGGCTCCGATTAACTGCTATTTCCGCTGTTATTGCAGCCTTTGTAGATATTCCAGTTGTTACATGGATTGTTGCGGGTGCTTTAAGCTTTGCAACGACGATTCAGCTAAAGCAAGCATTATTATCTAGCGGTGAGTTCCGCATGGACATGCTTTATCCGTTGCCAGAGGGTGCGCGTAAAGCTGCTGTTAAGCAAGTAGTGCGTCTAACAATGATTGCTCAAGCTATTATTGTTACTTTATGCGGCGTGACGCAGCCAATGTTCTATGTAACGACGATAATTATCCTTGTAGTTAGTGAAATAACGGCAAAGGTGTCAAAATCTTAAAGAGGTAACTCTAATTTAATTAAAAAAGAAAGCTCATTTTGCCTAAGAACATTAGGCGATATGAGCTTTCTTTGTTTTATTCCACGATTTGATATTCTAGCGCAGCGCTTAACATAACTTTTGCTGCTACTAGCATACCTTTTTCATCAATATCGAATTTCGGATGGTGATGTGGTGCATATTCATCAGGCGCGGCCCCTGTGAAGAAGAATGTACCTGGTTTTTCCTCTAAATAATAGGCGAAGTCTTCGCCACCCATCGTTGCTGGTATTTCAACAACATCACAAATGTCTTGCGCGATATCACGAACAAATAATGTTTCTTTTTCATGATTCACGATTGCTGGGTAACCTTTGCGATATTCTAGTTCAATTGTGCAATCTTGTGCAATTTCAGTTCCTTGTACGACGCGTTTAAATTCACGTTCCATCGTTGCACGAACATCTTTGTCAAACGTACGGATAGTGCCATTTAAATACGCTGTATCTGCAATAATATTATCTGCATTTGACGCAACGAAAGAGCCAACAGTAAGAACTGCTGATTCAGTTGGAGCTACTCGACGCGCTACAAGTTGTTGCAAGTTCATGACAAGCTGAGAGCCGATAACAATAGCATCTTTCGTTTGATGTGGATGGGCGCCATGTCCACCTTTACCTTGAATTTTCAGTTCAAAACTATCAACTGCTGCCATGAGTGGTCCAACACGGTAGCCAATCATACCCGTTGGATGATTGGATGATAAATGTGTACCAAATATAGCGTCAACACCGTTAAGTGCACCTGCCTGTATCATACCGATAGCACCGCCTGGGTCTGCTTCCTCGGCATGTTGATGAATCAGCACATATTCACCTGCTAACTCATCTTTCATTTCCCATAAAAGTTTCCCTACTATTAATAAAGTAGCAGTATGACCATCGTGGCCACAAGCATGCATAACACCAGCTACCTTTGATTTGTAAGGAACATCTTTTTCGTCTTGAATAGGGAGTGCATCAAAATCGGCACGTAAGGCAATCCTTTTACCAGGCTTGCTACCTTTAATACGTGCAATCAATCCATAGCCACTTACATTTGGTTCAACTGGGACACCGAGTTTTTGATAGTATTCACTAATATAGTTTGCTGTTTCTTTCTCTTGGAAGCTTAGTTCTGGATGCATATGTAGATGGCGGCGAATGGCCACCATTTCATCAAAATGAGCATCAATTTTATCGAGTATTTGTTGATTCATAAGTAAGTGCTCCTTTATTAAAAAAATTATGCCTCGTCGTCTTCTTTAGGGACAACGCTATAGGTCGTAACGTAGGATGCGGCAGAGAAAATATTTTGTTGTCGCACACCAGTTGGTTCTTCACGTTGTGCATGTGCAGTATTATACGCTTTTGAGCTTTTCCATGCTTCAAATGAGTGTGGCCCATTCCATTGTGTCATAACAATGTACGTGTCGCCATTTAATGGACGCAATAGTCGGAACGCTACAAAGCCAGGCTCGTTCTCGATTGCACGTGCGCGATTTAAAAAGCGATGTTCAAATACAGGTTTACCTTCATCTGTCACAGGAATATTATTGAAAACGAAGAAGCCGCGTTCTTCTAATTCGTTTACCGAATCTAACACTTCAAATTTACGAGGTGTAGCAAATACAGATTTCCCTTCAGTTTCATGAATGAGCACAGAATTACCTTCACCATGCATTAAAATCATATGTTCGTTAGGATACTTATTTTTCACCTGTTCCATAAACTCACCTGTGCCAGAAGTTAAATAAATATTCATTATTTTGCCCTCCTTATAAATGTCTAATAATCAGTGATTAACTCCATTTAAGTGTAAGTTACCCGCTTTGTCAAAAAAGAAAGCATGTAGAAAGAACAATTTTATGACATTTCACTAGGAAAACTATACAATAGCAGAGGAAGCGTTTACTATTGAAAACGGATATCAATAATAATGGAATAAACAAGTGATTTTTTATGATAGGAAATTCATCGAGGGGAAGGAAATAATCAATGACAACACTTTTTAATGATACACTTCTACGTGCTGCACGCGGGGAAAGGACTGAACATACACCTGTCTGGTATATGCGACAGGCAGGTCGTTCTCAGCCAGAATATCGTACAATTAAAGAAAAATATTCATTAGAGGAAATTACACATCAACCTGAGCTTTGTGCGTATGTAACACGTTTACCGGTCGAAAACTACAATGTGGATGCAGCGATTTTATATAAAGATATTGTAACGCCACTACCAGGTATCGGCATCGATGTAAAAATTAAAGCTGGTGTAGGTCCAGTTATTTCAAACCCAATTCGCACAGTATCAGATGTAGAGAAATTAGGTGAGTTCAATGCAAAGGAACATACACCTTTCGTTTTAGAAACAATAAAATTACTAACAGAAGAACAGCTTAATGTACCATTAATAGGTTTTGCAGGAGCGCCGTTCACGTTAGCGAGCTATATGATTGAAGGCGGACCTTCTAAAAACTATAATAAAACCAAATCATTTATGGTTTCGGAACCAAAAGCATGGTTTGCATTAATGGACAAATTGGCAGACATGATTATTGCGGACGTTTCAGCGCAAGTAGAAGCGGGTGCAAAAGCGATACAAGTATTTGACTCATGGGTAGGTGCCTTAAGTGTTGAAGATTATCGTGTGTTCATTAAACCTATTATGACTCGTATTTTTGGCGAGTTAAAAAAAGAAAATGTACCGCTTATTCAATTTGGAGTGGGTGCAAGCCATTTAGTGAAAGAGTGGCATGATTTGCCGATTGACGTTGTTGGCTTAGATTGGCGATTACCAATTAAAGATGCACGTGCAAAAGGTATTACAAAGCCTGTGCAAGGAAACCTAGACCCTTCATTATTACTTGCTGATTGGTCAGTAATAGAAAAACGAACAAAAGATATTATCGATCAAGGCTTAGAGGTGCCAGGTCATATCTTTAACTTAGGCCATGGTGTATTCCCAGAGGTTGATCCAGCAGTATTGAAACGTTTAACAACACTTATTCATGAATATAGTGCACAACAAATTCAAGCCCGTTCTTAAAGTAAAAAAAGAGCAAATTCTATTGACGCAATTACACTCCTTTTTTTGTGTAATTGTTGTTGACGTACAAAATCATACAAAAAATATAGTTTAACTATTATTTAGAGGTGAAAAGGTTTATGAAAAAAGTTAAAGGTTTATTAGTAATGGCATATGGTACACCCTATAAAGAGGAAGATATTGAAACTTACTATACACATATTCGTCACGGACGTAGACCATCTGACGAGCATTTAGAAGATTTACGTAGTCGCTACGAGGCAATCGGTGGTTTATCGCCACTGGCAGCTGCAACAGAAGCACAGGCTGAAGCTTTATGTGCACGTTTAAATGAAGTGCAAGATGAAGTAGAATACAAACTATTTATCGGTTTAAAGCATATCCAACCATTCATTGAGGATGCTGTTGAGGAAATGGTTGCAGCAGGTATTAAAGAAGCAGTTTCTATCGTGCTAGCACCACACTTTTCGACTTTCTCTATTAAATCATATAATGGCCGTGCAGAAGAAACAGCAGCTAATCGCCTGAAAATTACATCTGTTGAATCTTGGTATGATGAGCCAAAGTTTATTGATTATTGGAAGGGTAAAGTGAATGAAACGTTCGATTCTATGACTGAAGAAGAACGAGAAAAGGCTTGCCTAATCGTCTCAGCACACTCACTTCCTGTAAAAATTAAAGAAATGGGCGATCCGTACGAAGACCAACTAATTGAAACAGCTCGATTAATTCAAGAAGCTACGGGCGTGAAAAATGTAAAAGTGGGCTGGCAATCGGCTGGACAAACACCAGAGCCATGGTTCGGTCCTGACGTTCAAGATTTAACACGTGACCTTTATGAGCAGAATGGGTACCGTTCATTTGTTTACACACCGGTAGGTTTTGTAACAGAACACTTAGAGGTGCTTTACGATAACGATTATGAATGTAAAGTTGTTTGCGATGAAATAGGTGCTAACTATTATCGTCCAGCAATGCCTAATACAGATCCGTTATTTATCGAAGCTATGGTAGATGCCATTCATAAAAAATTAAGCTAAGCGAAAAGAAAGTGATGATGTTGGTGACTCAAAAAAGACGAAAGGTAGTTGTTGTTGGCGGCGGCATTACAGGCCTCACAGCTGCGTTCTATATGCAAAAACAAGCGCGCGCAAAAGGATTGCCGGTAGATATCGTACTTGTCGAGTCGTCATTACGTCTTGGCGGGAAAATCCAAACTTTTAGAAAAGACGGCTTTATTATCGAGCGTGGGCCAGAATCCTTTTTCGACCGAGAAAATCATGTCCAGGCACTTGCGAAGGATTTAAATATTGAACATAGGATGATAACTGGAGATTCGGGGCCAACCTATATAGCTGTTGGAAGTAAATTATACCCGATTCCGAGCAATCTGATGTCTGGAGCAACGCCACATATCTCGTCATTCATTACATCAGGTTTATTTTCACTCAGCGGAAAAATTCGTGCAGCGGGAGATTTTGTCCTCCCGCGTTCTGCACGGGATGACGACCAGCCATTAGGTGAATTTTTTCGAAGAAGATTTGGTGCGGAGGTTGTAGAAAATCTCGTTGAACCTTTACTAGCAGGTACATTTGCTGGAGATATTGAGCAACTAAGCATGAGATCTACATTTCCACAGCTCTACGAATTAGAGCAAAAGTATCGTAGTTTGCTTTTCGGTATGAAACAGTCAGGGACAAATTTTTTAAGTTACAATCGGATAGCGAAGGATAAGGGCATTTTTCAAACTTTTGAAAATGGTCTTGAGACACTTATCGAAAAACTAGAAGAATCTCTACTTCCAGGGACCGTTATGAAGGGTGTTAAAGTAGAGCAAATTGATCACAGCAAAGATGGTACTGTGCAGGTCGTATTAAATAATTTTTCGCATATAACTACTGATGCGGTTATCATTGCAACACCATATAATGTTGCGCAAATGATGTTTAGTAATCACCAACTTTTAACAGAGTTAAATACGATGAAAGCAGCAACAATTGCAACAGTGACGATGGCATTTAAAAAAGAGCAACTAGGTGACTTGGATGCATTGTCGTTTTTTGTCTCTAGAAATAGTGATTTTTCAATAACATCTTGTACATGGATTAATCGGAAATGGCCTAATGCTACCCCTCAAGACTATGTATTATTACGAAGCTATATTGGTCGAGTAGGCGATGAAACGATTGTTGCTTTATCTGATTCAGAGATTGAAAAGACTGTATTACAAGATTTAAAGAATGCAATAGGAATCGAAGGGGAACCCGTGACGACGGTTGTTTCTCGTTGGAAAAATGCTATGCCACAATATACTGTAGGACATGAGGCAAAAATTGAACGGGTGAAGAAAGAACTTTATGAACACTTCCCGACAGTAAAACTTGCAGGTAGCTCCTTTGAAGGAATTTCAATTCCAGAATGCGTAGAGCAAGGGTGCAAAGTTGCAAATGAAATTTTAAGCGAAATGTTTATACAGGAAGACTAAAAAAAGTAGTACAAACTTATATTTGTACTACTTTTTTATTTAATTTAACTATTATTACTTTTTTCTCAACGTAGAATATATTGAGTCATAGATTATGGACTCATGAATTGTAAAGATAACCAACGTTAAGAAATTCTATGACATGACCATACAATACCACCTGAGTTAGCGCCTCCTAGTGTTAAGGAGAGCGTTAAGCCATTTGCTTCGTAAAATAAATCGATTGTATCACCAGCAGTTAAATTAACTTCTCCAGCCAATGTTACGGTACCACTTCCAAGAATTGCTCTAATAGTTAATAGGGTAACTGATAAATTTAGTATTGGGAATAAACCGGTAATTAAATTTGTCGTTGTATTTCTACGGATTGCAAATGAAGGGTTAACACCTGCACCAATACCAAGACTAATGGCAGCTACTGTTGAATAGTTGATAGTTGCCTCAAATGCATATCTTCCGGTAGTAGGAACTGTAAATATGCCTGTAGTTGGGTTAAATGCTGGTGTTGTGAAATATGGTGAAGCTACACTCCAATTACTTAAAGTAGCAGATGTACTAACGGATAAAGTACTTAAGAAGGCAGAGAAACCTTCTGTAAACGCAGGTCCTGTCGGCCCCGTAGCGCCAGTAGGTCCCGTAGGCCCGAGTAAACCAGTCGCGCCGGTAGGTCCTGTAGGTCCAAGTAAACCAGTGGCGCCAGTAGGCCCGGTAGGTCCGAGAAGTCCTGTTGCTCCAGTAGGTCCTGTTGGCCCAAGTAAACCAGTGGCACCAGTAGGTCCAGTAGGTCCGAGAAGTCCTGTTGCTCCAGTAGGTCCTGTTGGCCCAAGTAAACCAGTCGCGCCAGTAGGTCCCGTAGGTCCGAGTAAACCAGTGGCACCAGTAGGTCCCGTAGGTCCGAGTAAACCAGTGGCACCAGTAGGTCCAGTAGGTCCGAGTAAACCAGTCGCGCCGGTAGGTCCTGTTGGCCCAAGTAAACCAGTGGCACCAGTAGGTCCCGTAGGTCCGAGAAGTCCTGTTGCTCCAGTAGGTCCTGTTGGCCCAAGTAAACCAGTGGCGCCAGTAGGCCCCGTAGGTCCGAGCTCACCGGTAGCGCCGGTAGGTCCTGTTGGCCCAAGTAAACCAGTGGCACCAGTAGGTCCAGTAGGTCCGAGTAAACCAGTCGCGCCGGTAGGTCCTGTTGGCCCAAGTAAGCCAGTGGCACCAGTAGGTCCTGTCGGTCCGAGAAGTCCTGTAGCACCAGTAGGTCCCGTAGGTCCGAGTTCACCGGTAGCGCCGGTAGGTCCTGTCGGTCCAAGTAAGCCAGTGGCACCAGTAGGTCCCGTAGGTCCGAGTTCACCGGTAGCGCCAGTAGGCCCAGTAGGTCCAAGTTCACCGGTAGTGCCAGTAGGTCCCGTAGGTCCGAGTAAACCAGTCGCGCCGGTAGGTCCTGTTGGCCCA
>NZ_JBIWDT010000004.1:87009-167105 GCF_044762185.1 Lysinibacillus sp. NPDC097162
GCCAGTAGGCCCCGTAGGTCCGAGTTCACC
The DNA here is from genome assembly GCF_044762185.1 of Lysinibacillus sp. NPDC097162. Taxonomy (NCBI): domain Bacteria; kingdom Bacillati; phylum Bacillota; class Bacilli; order Caryophanales; family Bacillaceae; genus Lysinibacillus; species Lysinibacillus sp. NPDC097162. The sequence goes on from NZ_JBIWDT010000004.1 coordinate 87,040, forward strand.
GGTAGCGCCGGTAGGTCCTGTCGGTCCAAGTAAGCCAGTGGCACCAGTAGGTCCCGTAGGTCCGAGAAGTCCTGTAGCGCCAGTAGGTCCCGTAGGTCCGAGTAAGCCAGTGGCACCAGTAGGTCCTGTAGGTCCGAGTAAACCAGTCGCGCCAGTAGGCCCAGTAGGTCCAAGTTCACCGGTAGTGCCAGTAGGTCCCGTAGGTCCGAGTAAACCAGTCGCGCCGGTAGGTCCTGTTGGCCCAAGTAAACCAGTGGCACCAGTAGGTCCCGTAGGTCCGAGAAGTCCTGTTGCTCCAGTAGGTCCTGTTGGCCCAAGTAAACCAGTGGCGCCAGTAGGCCCCGTAGGTCCGAGTTCACCGGTAGCGCCGGTAGGTCCTGTCGGTCCAAGTAAGCCAGTGGCACCAGTAGGTCCCGTAGGTCCGAGTAAGCCTGTAGCGCCAGTAGGTCCGAGTTCACCAGTCGCGCCGGTAGGTCCTGTAGGTCCGAGTAAACCAGTGGCACCAGTAGGTCCTGTCGGTCCGAGAAGTCCAGTCGCGCCAGTAGGCCCAGTAGGTCCAAGTTCACCAGTAGTGCCAGTAGGTCCCGTAGGTCCGAGAAGTCCAGTCGCGCCAGTAGGTCCTGTTGGCCCAAGTATGCCAGTGGCACCAGTAGGTCCCGTAGGTCCGAGAAGTCCTGTTGCTCCAGTAGGTCCTGTTGGCCCAAGTAAGCCAGTGGCACCAGTAGGTCCCGTAGGTCCGAGAAGTCCTGTTGCTCCAGTAGGTCCTGTTGGCCCAAGTAAGCCAGTGGCACCAGTAGGTCCCGTAGGTCCGAGAAGTCCAGTCGCGCCAGTAGGTCCCGTAGGTCCGAGTAACCCCGTCGTGCCAGTGCTACCAGTCGGCCCAGTTGGTCCAAGATCCCCCGTCGCGCCAGTGCTGCCCGTAGGCCCAGTAGCACCAGGATCACCGGTTACGCCAGTAGGACCCGTTGGCCCGGTGTTACCAGTAGCCCCCGTCGGCCCTGTTGCGCCTGTACAACCTGTAGGTTTTACTGGCCAAACACAGCTATGATGTTCGGGTATTCTTCTACAACCACAAGGGAATGTTCTACATTTACTGCAAACATTATTTAAAAAATAATCTTCGAAGTTCATTTATTCACCTCCTCTCTCAAGTATCCTATTCATAAAAATGATAGAGGAGGTGGACGGTTAACTACTTTTAATGTTTATATGATAATTTGTAAAACATATAGTGATTATAATTAGTTAAATTACCGTAGGGGGAGGGCGATAGGATTGAGAGAAGAAGGGAAATGCTTTTACAAGAGTCTAAATCATTATTAAATTAGGTAATTCAAGGTTTATCCTTGGATTTTTTAAACATATGATCAAAGTAGTTTTGATTGTGTAAGATTTTTGGATCATTAGGTAAGTAGACACGGGCTAATTCATTATGGGTATTGGCTAATTCATATTGTTGTAAACGGTCATAGAGGACGCAAAGTTGTAAATGGGGCAACCAAGTAGTAAAGGTTTTATTTTGGAAAGGGGCGTTTGGTTTAGATTTCATTGCAAGTGCTTGTTCATACCAAAAGATGGCCTCATGATTTTTTGCTTGTTCCATAAAATGATGGCCAAGCCTGCAGCATGCTTCAGGGCGTGGGGTGTCGTATTCGAAGCTTCTTAAAATAGAACTTACGTTATTTTCATTATCATTTAATTTCGAATAGCAATCAGCTAGCTTAAAACAGGCGTTAATATTATCTTCTACCCAGCCTAGTTTAGTTGTTAAAAAAAGCTCATAGTAGAATACCGCATCCTCGATTTCATTATGATCCAGTAATTCATTGGCATAATAAAACGTGTCGCGTGGTGTGAGAGGTTCTCCTGATTGAAGGAGTTTCTTATAAATAGTAATATTGCGCTGATGATCGTGATGAAGTGGTAAATGGCTAACGGCCACATCACTTTCAAAAAGATTACCACTAACCTCTAAATATTCATGTACCGCTCCTATCCATCGAAATTGCTTCTCCCTTCTAACTAGTCGGTTTCTTCTTAAAAGAGAATTGGCATTCCCTTCGTTATCAAAGCTTAAATGATAATTCATTGAGACAGCATCAATATCGGGAGTTAAAGATTGCTTTAAAGCTTTAAACTTTTCTTGATCTTCCGCCATTAACACATCATCTGCATCTAGCCAAAGGATGTAGTCACATGTTGCTTGTTGGAAGGAAAAATTACGCGCATCAGCAAAATGATGAATCCACTCAAAATCGAAAATACGATCAGTAAACGGTTTAACAATTTCCTTTGTCTTGTCAGTGGAGCCAGTGTCCACTATATTTATCTCATCGACTAAATCTCTTACTGAGTCAAGGCATCTGGCGATAACATCTTCTTCATTTTTCACAATCATACATAAACTTATCGTTACCATATTGTGATTCCTCCTTTCAATAATCTTTGTAGTATATGTAGAGTCAGTTTTTTTGCGAGGCAGATTGCCCTTTCTTATTGTGCAAACACACTGTTATCACTTGGTAATTTGTCATAAATTTACCTTTCAAGTTTCACGCAGATTTCACAAATGTAAAGTATAGTTAAAGGGCAGAGGTGATGATTATGAAAAAATGGGCATTCTTCATTTTTTCTTTTATACAAGTTATGTTGGTGGCGGGGTGTACCGAGAAATCGTTTGAGCCAATTGACCGTAATCAGAGTTTTATTGCATCGCTCAATATACAAGAGCCTTCGCTCGATTTTATTGATGAGCTGGGGAACGTGATTGCAACATGGTCATTCGATAAAGCATATACAGGAGCAATATTATTAGATAATGACCGAATATTATTATATGGACATCAATTAGATGAAATAGTTGTCTTTACACTTTCAACTGGTAAAAAGCTTTATTCAAAAAAAGTAGAGCTAGGCACGACGAATGTGTATTATGATCCAAAAATTAAACAATTTTTTATTACGAATAGTAAGATGAACACAGTGACAAGCTTTGATGTGGAAGGAAATGAATTGGCCTCACAGCGACTTGGTAACTATCCGATGTCGATGGCTACTTACAAGGATAAGCTCTATGTAGTCAATTATAAAGATACGAAACTATCGGTGTTATCCATTAAGGATTTAACAATAGAGCAAGAGTGGCCAATAGGAAAATCATCGCATGGCATTGTAATCATTGAGGAGACAAATGAGCTTTGGGTCGGCGGACATGGTGAAGGAAGCAAGCCGAATAGTTCAGTCAAGCGATTTGATCTTGGAACGGGTGTTGTGCGTGGCAGTATAGAAATGCCTTTAATGCCAGTAGGTTTAACAAAGACGAAGGATAAAGTGTTAGTTGTTAGCCATGGACATAATGAATTATATGTTGTCGACTTTAAAGGAAATGTTTTATGGGAAAAAGAAGTAGGAGCAAATCCATTTGTTGTGAATCAGTTTAAAGACTATATTGTTGTGGCTGGTTATGACGACCATACTTTATATTTTATAAAAGATGGTCAAGTACAAAAAACAGTTGATGTTGGCAAAGGTGCATTTCAGCTGTTAGTAAGGGAGGAAGAAAAGTGACAACGGTATTAATTGTAGATGATGAGCAAGATATGCGTAATTTAATCGAGATGATGCTCAATAACTCCAATTTCGAGACCTTTACGGCTGCATGTGGAACTGAGGCATACGATATTATTGTTCGTGAACAAATCGACTTAGTTTTATTAGATGTAATGATGCCACATGAAGATGGTTTTGCGGTTTGTCAAAGTATTCGAGCGATGTCTAATGTGCCTGTAATATTCTTAACGGCACGAGATGCTAATGAGGATAAAGTAAAAGGTCTAACACTCGGTGGCGATGATTATATCGTCAAACCGTTTACAAATGATGAACTAGTGGCACGAATGCATGCTGTATTGAGAAGAAGTGGCGCTAGTATAGCAGATTTTGAGCAAAAAAATGTTGTCTTTGGGCCAATTAAATTAGATGAAATTGCACGTAAAGTTTCAGTTGAAGGGAAGGTTATTCCATTAACTTTAAAGGAATTTGAATTATTGCACTTATTTATGAAAAATCCAGGCAATGCATATTCACGTGAGCAGTTACTAGAGCGCATTTGGGATATTGACTATTTAGGTGGAACAAGAACGGTTGATACTCATATTAAAACTTTGCGATTGAAGCTTGGAAAGGAAGCGTCAGGCTATATACAAACCGTCTGGGGAGTAGGCTACCGCTTTGATCCAGGAGAATGAAAAAGATTTCAACACGTATTTGGCTACTCATTTTCGCATTTTTGATTATAACAGTAGTTTTTATGTATGTACTGACAGATTTTTTATATGAACAGCTTTACGTGGAAGATACGGAAAGCAATATGATTGAAATCGGTACAAAGCTACAAACAATGTATACGAGTGGTAAAGTTACAGACGAATTTATTGCTAATATTGAACATTATAATGATTATTCCAATTTAAATATTTTTGCTGTTCGAAACCCTCGTGAACTTAGTGCCTGTGTCCCCTTTGATATAGATTATGAAACATTGATAGGGGCTGAAGAACGGCAACAATTGCTGGAAGGTAAATATGTACAAAAAATTGGCTATGAACCTCGATTCGATCGGCAGCTTATTTCAGTAGTACTACCTTTAGTAGATCAAAATAGGCTAGAGGGAATAATTTATATTTACTTCCCCTTAGCAAAAATTAGTGAGTTGGCAAGTCAAGAAGTCATTTTTTTATTTTTGAGTGCATTTGTCTTTTTGATTGTTACTAGTTTTTTTGTATATAAAGGTATTCAACATATTATGCGTCCATTAAGTGACTTACAAACTGCTGTAGAGCAGATGTCTTATGGACAATATGAAACACGTGTACCTGTTAAATCGAGTGACGAGATAGGGAAACTATCAAGCACGTTTAACGACATGGCAGAGGCAATTCAACGAGAAGATGAGGCCCAAAAGACCTTTTTAGCAACTGTATCTCATGAATTGCGTACACCTATTAGCTATGTGAAAGGCTATAGTGAAGCAATGCAAAACGGAATTATCGCAGAAGAGCAACAAGAGGAAGCAATTCAATTAATCGTGCGTGAAGCAAATCGTATGGAGCGTTTAACAAATGAGCTTCTTCAACTCGCTCGCATGGAAAATGAACAAAAGGACATCGCTCTCTATCCGATACCACTTGCAGAGACATTACGTGAAGTACAGAAAATTTTAACGCATCAAGCACAGAAAAAGAATATTACATTGCATCTGAATGTAGATGATGAATTAATTGTTAAAGCGGATGAAGTGAAACTAAAGCAAATTTTTATCAATATTATTGAAAATGCTATCAATTACTCCTATGAGCAGTCGAAGGTTGACATTGTAGCAATTGAAGATAACGGTAACGCGCTCATTACTATTGAGGATGAAGGCATCGGTATACCGCAGGAAGATTTATCACATGTTACAGAGCGGTTTTATCGTGTTAATAAAGCGCGCAGTCGAGTAGATGGTGGGAGTGGCCTAGGTCTATCCATTGTTGAACAATTATTAAAACAGTTACAAGGCAAGATTGAAATAGAAAGTGAAATAGACAAAGGCACAAAGGTAAAAATTTCGATGCCATTAATGGAGGAATAGAACATGAAGAAGTGGTTATTTACATTGATAGCTGTACCCGCATTATTAGTAGGTTGTGGGGAAAAGGAAAAACCTGCAACATCTACTACATTGGAAGAGCCTCAAATGTTAGAAGTGGAAATTTTAACGCCAAAAGAAGTTGAGGTAAATACGCCTATCGAACTTGGTGCACATGTTATTCAAGGTGAAAAAAATATCGATGATGCAATAGTTGAATTTGAAGTGTGGGAATCAGGTAAACGCGATGAGGGACAAATGCTTGAAGGTAAATTAGAAAAAGATGGCGTCTATAAAGCACAAACTACATTTGATCATGACGGTGTATACTTTATGTTTGCCCATACTACAGCAAATGGTATTCATAATATGCCGAAGCAGCAAATTACGGCTGGAACACCTGATATGACACAAGTAATCGAAGAAGATGAAAAAGCTAATATGAACATGTCGGACCATGGTAAAGATTCATCAGAGGATACAGAGCATTAATAAAAAGAAAAAAATATTCAATAAATGCTTGCATTATTTTTAAAATAGGAATATTATAATGACCAGATGACCGAAATGGTTTTCTGGTCATTTTAATTTCTGTGTACAAAGGATGTACATAACTTAACAGGAAAGGATGTCACATATGGATCGTAGGCAGGAAATTCTTGAAGCAGCTGCAAAATCATTTACATTGTTTGGCTATAAGGCAACGACGATGGAACAAGTGGCGAAAATTGCTAATGTCGGTAAAGGAACGATTTATACATTCTTTGCAAATAAGGAAATTTTATTTCAAGAGATTGCGATGTCACTTGTACGAGAGATGAAAGCGGAAGCGGATGCAGTGTTGGATGCATCAGCTAGCTTCATGGATAATGCACATAATGCTTTAATGAAAATGCTACAGTTCCGTGAAAAGCATCTTTTATTTGCGAAGTTAATAGAGGAAGAAAAAGAATTACGTACGCCAGCAGTAAAACAAGTATTAATTCGCATAGAATCTGAAATATTATCGTACGTTGCAACGTTAATTCAAAGACGTATTGATAAAGGTGAGATTCGAGATTGTGATACAGAGTTAGTAAGCTATCTGTTGTTAAAAGCGTATTTAGCGTTCGTCGTAGATTGGCATGAGCTTCATGGCGACATGATTCCAGAAGAAAAGATACTAAATCTTTTCAAGGAAACAATCTTTCGAGGACTAGTTCTTTAGAGAAGAATCTACAAATTTTACGCACTGTGAAGTTTGTGATTTTTTTACAGAAAAATGACCAATTGACGATTACGGTCAATTAGTATAGGAGTGAGAGAAAAATATGATTAAAGCTGAATGGCTGAAAATCCTAAAAACAAGAAAAATGCTTGTTTCCATAATTGCCGTCCTATTTATCCCTGTCATGTATGCAGGCATGTTTTTATGGGCGTTTTGGGATCCATATGCAGGTATGTCTAATTTGCCTGTAGCGGTTGTCAATGAAGATAATGGAGCAAAAATGGATGAAGTGAAGTTAGACTTAGGCGATACCTTGGTCGATAAACTCGTCGATAGTAAGCAATTTGACTTTATTGAAGTGTCAAAAGAAGAAGCAGAAAAAGGTTTAAATAGTAGAGACTATTACATGATCTTAGAAATACCAGCAAATTTCTCAGAACATGCTACGACTTTACTTGATGACAAACCTTCGAAGTTAGTGATGAACTATATCCCAAATGAAGGCTTGAACTTCCTAGGAGCGCAAATTGGTGAAACAGCAATGGATCGCATACGCGCAGAAGTAAATTCACAAGTTTCTGCTACATATGCAGAAAAATTATTTGATTCAATTGCAACGCTTGGAGATGGCTTTACAGAAGCTGCTGACGGTTCAGTTAAGCTAGATGAAGGAGCTCAAAAAGTAGCAAATGGAGCAAAAGATTTAAAAGGGTATTTGGAGCAGTTAGCTTCTAGCACGATTGAACTTTCTGATGGTACAGATAAAATTACAAAAGGTGCAGGGCAAGCAGCATCTGGGGCTAACGAACTGTCAACAGGGCTAGTGAAATTAGAAAATGGTACAGTTCAGTTACAACAAGGTGCACAGCAGGCAGCTGCAGGGGCGACAAATCTTGAACAAGGTCTATCTCAATACACACAAGGTGTAGCTAAGGTAGAAGCTGGTCTTACAACATTAAATGAAAAACAACAGCAAATAGCTTCTGGTGCTGCATCAGTGGCTGAAAATGCTGGTACATTAAACAGTTCAGCAAATCAATTATCGAATGGTTCTGCACAAGTGGAAGCGGGTATTAAAGCATTAACTGAACAGTTACAAAATGCAATTGCATCAATGCCAGAAGAGCAAGCAGCAGCGTTAAAACAAACGTTAGCAGAGCTACAAGCAGGAAGTGCTAGTGTGCATAATGGTTTAAATTCATTATCAGCGGGTGCTGAAAAATTACAAGCTGGTGCCAACCAAGTAAGCGGTGGTGCAACACAAATTGCAGCTGGTCAAAAAGATGTTTTAGCTGGTGCAAATGCCTTATCAGCAAAAAGTAATGAATTAGTTAAAGGTGCACAAAGCCTACAAGCTGGTAATGCCACATTAGCTGATAAACTTGGTGAATTACATGCGGGCGTTAACACAGCTGTTACTGGTTCACAAACATTAGCTTCAGGATTAAATGACTTAGCAAGTGGTACAACAACATTGAACGAGGGCACATCAACACTTGCTTCAAAATCTGGTGAGTTAGCAGACGGCTCTGCAACACTTGCAGATGGTTCGACTGAACTTGCAGATGGTACTGCTACATTATCTAGCAAGTTAGGTGAAGCTAGTGAAAAAGCGAACGAAGTACATGCGAACGATGACACGTATGATATGGTAGGTAATCCGGTAGAAGTAGAAAAAGAATCAGTTAACCATGTTCCGAACTATGGTACAGGTTTCGCACCTTACTTTATTTCACTTGGATTATTTGTTGGGGCACTATTGATCTCGATTGTATTCCCACTTGTTGAACCAGCTATTCGTCCGAAAAATGGTGCAACATGGTTTACAAGTAAAGTGACAGTGCTTGCATTTGTCGGTCTTGTTCAAGCTTTATTAACAGTAGCAATTGTAAAATGGGGCTTAGGTCTTGAAGTGCAAAATTTAGGCTACTTTGTTCTAACAGCTTTAATAACAAGCTATGTGTTCTTAGCATTAATTCAAATGTTAGTATCTATTTTCGGTGATCCAGGTCGCTTCGTAGCGATTGTTGTACTAATTTTACAACTTACAACAAGCGCGGGTACATTCCCACTTGAGCTTATTCCATCACCATTACAAGTGTTCAATAAATTACTGCCAATGACTTATACTGTTCAAGCGTTTAAAGCAAGCATTTCAACAGGCGACATGTCTTATTTATGGCAAAACTACGGTGTGTTATTTGGATACTTAATTGTGTTCTTAGCCATTACTTTTGGTTATTTCATGTTATTACACACAAGACGTTACTCAAAAGTAGCAGAAGAAAATTAATTAATAATTTGCGAGGCTACGACAAAAAAAGTGTTAGATTGACTACAGTCAATCTAACACTTTTTTTTATGCCGTGGATGTTCACTACGGCTGATGCTTTTCGCGGGCACAGTGTAAGCCGCAACCCTCGCTGTCGCGCGGCTTGTTGTGTCTTACAACTCGTGCTGTTCCCGCAGGAGTCTACGTGGATTTTCCCTTAGTGCTTCATAAAATTGCATGGAAATTGTTTGAGTGCCTGGCACCAGCTCTCAGTGGGAAGAGTGCCAGGCACTCAAACAATTTACAAAGTAAAACAGCAGCTGATATGAGCGTATCAGCTGCTGTTTTGTGTAAGTGTAAGAGATTTAATTAATGGTTCACCATAAATGTATGATGAGGGGTGTCATTATTAGTTCGTGTGGGGCACGAAATGACTTACAGAATAGGCAAATGCTTATAGGCAGTTACATTTTTCACAAGTGTTGCTGTAGCATTCGCTTTGTTCTTCGATCTTTTCACCGCATTCCGTGCATTGTTTTGCAGGTAAGTTCTTGAAAAATTCAACTACGTTTTCTAACATTGTGGACTCCTCCTTTAAGTTCATCTGTACTATTACTGTTTTATTATTTTCTAGTGTATTATAACAGATGCGTTTCGTCAACACAAAATGCCTAATTTGCGTTAAAATAAAATATGGATATTTTGTGAAGGAGGAAACGACTATGATTTTCGTTGATAATAAAGGGATACATGATCCACGCATTAACCTTGCCATTGAGGAGTATTTATTAAAGACAATGGACGTTGAGAAGGAGCCAGTGCTGTTATTTTACATAAATCAGCCATCCATCATTATTGGGAAGAATCAAAATACGATAGAAGAAATTAATACAGACTATGTGGAGGATAACGGTATTATCGTTGTGCGCCGTCTCTCTGGTGGTGGTGCGGTGTATCACGATCTTGGAAACCTAAACTTTAGTTTTATTACAAACGACGATGGCGATAGTTTTATGAATTATAAAAAATTCACTCAGCCTGTTGTAGATGCGCTTGCAAAAATGGGCGTAAACGCTGAGCTGTCAGGTCGTAACGATATTTTAGCAGAAGGACGTAAAGTTTCTGGGAACGCGCAGTTTTCTACTAAAGGCCGTATGTTTAGTCACGGGACATTAATGTTTGATACAGAAATTGATGCTGTTGTATCTGCATTAAAGGTAAAGAAAGATAAAATCGAATCAAAGGGCATTAAATCGATACGTTCACGCGTAGCAAATATTTCGGAATTTTTAAAGGATAAAATGACTATAGAAGAATTCCGCCTAGAAATTTTAAAGTCCATTTTCGGTGGTGAAGAAAATATTCGCTATTATGAGCTAACTGACGAAGATTGGACGAATATTCAAAAATTATCCGCTGAACGCTATCAAACATGGGAATGGAATTACGGTAAATCGCCACGCTTTAATATTCAAAAAACACATCGCTTCCCTTCAGGTGGAATTGATATCCGTTTAGAGGTGAAGCATGGTGTTATTGAAGAAGCACATATTTTCGGTGATTTCTTCGGTGTAGGCGATATGGCTGATGTAGAACAACGTCTAGTTGGGACAAACTATGACCGTGTAGCGATTGCAAAGGCTCTAGCAGATATCGAAATACCAACTTACTTTGGTGGTGTCTCAACAGAAGAGTTTTTACAATTAATATATTAACAGTAGACAAAAAAGTAGTTGGCAAATGCCTTTCGATAAGAAAGATATTTTTAGCCTATATTTAGACCATAGAATGGTTATGCTACTGGGAACATTATGAGTCGAAACATGCTAAACTCCTTAGTAATGGAAATTCGAAGCTACTTCCGTACTCATGATAGAAAAGGGCACGCGCAATTATGGCGCGTGGCCTTTTTTTGGTACAATATACGATAGAAAGGAGTGTCGGTATGGAGAAGCATCGAATATTTATTGTCGAGGATGATGTAAAGATTGCATCATTGCTTGCAGAAACACTTAGAAAATATCAATACGAAGTGGAAACAATCCAAGAATTTGACCATCTAATTGAAGAGTTTACAACGTTTAATCCACATATGGTATTGCTTGATATAAATTTACCAGCGTATGACGGCTATTATTGGTGTCGTCAGTTACGTCAACATACAACATGTCCAATCATTTTCATTTCAGCACGATCTGGGGAAATGGATCAAATTTTTGCGCTTGAAAATGGAGGTGACGATTTTATAACAAAGCCATTCAATTATGAAATTGTTTTGGCTAAAATCCGTAGTCACTTGCGTCGTACATATGGCGAGTATGCGGCTAGGCAAGAAGAACGAACGATTAAGCAAGGGCAGCTTGTATTGCATTTAGAGCGTATGGAGTTGCACAAAAATGATTTAGAAATTCCATTGCAGAAAAAAGAATGTATCATTTTAGAGCTGTTAATGGGCCAGGCACCAAAAGTTGTTACGCGCGAGCAATTGTTAGAAGAGCTATGGGACGACCAAGCATTTGTCGATGAAAATACGTTGAATGTTAATATGACGCGTGTGCGTAAAAAGCTAGCAGATTATAATATTTCGTCAACAATTGAGACAGTCCGCGGAGCAGGTTATCGCTTTATATTAAGTGCGGGTGAACTGTAATGGGTTGGAAATTATTTTTGCGAGATTATGCAACATTTTTTATCTTCCAGCTAATTTTAGTTGGTTTTATTATGGTGTTGTATTGGCTCGACGGCTTTCGTAACGTTGATACTGCTATTTACTCTGTAAGTATTAGTTTGGTATTGCTATGCTCATTTTTACTTATTCGCTATTTAATGCGGCAAAGTTATTTGAACAAATTATTACATCTTCCAAAATCAATGGAGGATGTACTACAAAAAAATGCCAAGACACCAGAGGCGATGCAAGTAGAAAAATATATGCATGAACTATATCGTCTTTACCAGCACGAGCTGCATTCGTTATATGCTAGTCAAAAGCGACACGATCAATTTATGAATCAATGGGTACACCAAATGAAAACCCCAATTTCAGTCATCGAGATGCTATTACAGGATGAGCGTCCTCTCGATAAAAAGAATGTTCAAGAGGAAATTGATCGCTTACGTAGAGGATTGGATATGGTGCTTGTCAATGCGCGACTGGAAAACTTTGAAGAGGATATGCAAGTAGAGCAGATTCCGTTAAAAGCGATTGTCACTGCAACTGTTAATGAAAATAAACGTTTATTTATAACGAATAGAGTTTTTCCAGAAATTCATATAGAGGATGACATGATCGTAGCGAGTGATTCAAAATGGCTTCGCTTTATTATTGGGCAATTCGTTACAAACGCAGTGAAATATACATTTGAAGAAAATAAAAAAATTGTGATATCTGCCATTAAAAAAGATGATTATATTCAGTTAGCAATTTGTGATGAAGGAATTGGTATTCCTGCTTCTGACCTTTCACGTGTGACTAAAGCCTTTTTTACGGGAGAGAATGGGCGTAAAACTGGGGAATCCACAGGTATGGGCTTATATTTAGCAAAGGAAATCTGTGAAAAACTAGGGCATCAATTGGACATTACATCTGAAGTAGGTAAAGGTACGATTGTCACCGTGACATTTACAAATTAGGGGGAGCAAAAATGGGAGAAGTGCGTATTGATGACTGGGTATTAAATATTGAATTAGAAAAGACGAAAAATCTGTATGACTCACAGCTAGAAGCTTGTGACTGTTTGTTTTGTGAAAATTTCCGTCAGGCTAGCCTATTACTTCAAGATGAGGTAATGCATTTTTGCAATGCACTTGGGCTAAACTTACATAAACCATGCCTACTCAATGCTTTTCCAGTAGAAGGCGAGCAAGTCATGTATAGTGGGCACTACTCAGTTTGTGGCGAAATAATAGAAGGTGAATTAGATGGTTGGGATATGGTCGTAGGGGAGCATTGCTTTAGTCTAGTTCAAGATGAAGAGAACTTACCTTCAGCCATTTTAGAGCCACAGTTTCAAATTGGCTTTGAGGTGGTATTAAAATGGCTATTACCAGAATCTATGGAATTAATCGAGAAATAAGGTGGACAAGGCATGCCTATTTTACAAATAAAAGATGTTACAAAAGTATACGAGGGAAAGGTTACACATCGTGCACTCAATCAATTAAGCTTTGAGGTTGAAGAAGGTGAGTTTTTAGCAGTAATGGGACCATCGGGAAGTGGTAAGACTACGTTATTAAATATTATTTCTACGATTGACGAACCAACGAGTGGAGAAATCATTTTAGATGGCATGAACCCTCATAAGCTTAATGCTACTGAACTTGCTTATTTTAGAAGAAGACAGCTGGGCTTTGTTTTTCAGGATTTCAATTTATTGCATATGCTCACTGTCGAGGAAAATATCGTGTTGCCATTAACGCTTGATCAGCAGCCATTAGAAGTAATGGAAGAGCGTCTTGCAGATATTATAGAAAAGCTTGATTTAGCTTCCTTTTTGCAAAAACGTCCAAATGAAATTTCAGGTGGACAAGCACAGAGAACAGCGATAGGACGGGCATTGATTCATAACCCAAGCCTTATTTTAGCAGATGAACCGACGGGGAATTTGGATTCTAATTCTTCGCGTGATGTACTAGAACTATTAACAAAAATTAATAAGGAAAAACAAACGACAATTGTGATGGTGACCCATGACCCGATTGCAGCTAGTTATTGTGATCGTGTGCTATTTATTAAGGACGGGGAATTTTTCAATGAGATTTATCGAGATGACCGACGTCAAATGTTTTTCCAACGTATTTTAAATGTATTGAGCTTACTAGGAGGAGGGCAAGTAGGTGACCTTTCGACAATTCGCTTACCGTAATGTCGTACGGAACAGCCGTATATACGGGGCCTTTTTTATGGCGAGCTTTTTTTCCGTAGCTGTATTTTTTATCTATTCAATGCTGATGTTTCATCCAGATATTGAACGTGGCATTTTAGGAGAAGTATCGTTAGTCGGCATGATTGGTGCAGAAATCGTACTTGTCCTCTTTACATTGTTCTTTTTATATTATTCCATGAGTGCTTTTTTAGAGGCGAGATCACATGAGTTTGCTATTTTATTGCATCTTGGAATGGAAAAACGTCAAATGAACAAGCTTGTCTTTTTAGAAACAATGATTATCGGTGCGGGCTCTATTATTGTGGGCATTATTTTTGGCTTTTCATTTTCGAAGTTTTTCTTCATGATTGTTCGAGAAATTTTGCATTTAGAGGATTTACCGCTCTATGTTTCTTGGCAACCTTTTTTACTGACAATCGGTGTTTTTACTAGTGCCTTTGTCGTTATTTCTTTCATAAGCGTATATTTTACTCGTGAGAGAAAACTTCGCGATCTGATCAAGGGAAATGATTATATAAATAGCGAGACTAGCTATTCAAAGGTTCGTGCAACATATGGCATTGCTTTAATTTTAGCAACCTATGTGTTGGCATTTATCGTTTCTCATACGACAATGATTGGTCTTACGTTATTAATACCGTTCTCAGCAACTTTTGGAACTTACTATTTTTTTAGTGATTCAGTTCCATTCTTTTTACAAATTGCACGTGGAAAACGTAAATTTAATTGGCAGCGCTATCGCCTCTTATCTTTAGCTGAACAAACACACATTATGAGGGATAATGTGAAAATGTTTTTCGTCGTAACGATGGTATCGACAATGGCATTTTTATCTGTCGGAGTATTGGCTACGATGTCCTCCTATACGACACAATACGATCGTTTAAATCCACTAGGTCTTATTTATAAAGGAGATAGCGATAACCCATATGAAGCTACGCACATTAATTCTCTACGCATCCAATTAGAGGAGAAGGGATTATCCTATCATTTATCCCGCTTTGTAGTTGTAAAGCAAACTTCCTCATATACACATAATGAGGTTGAGGTATTCCGAGAATCAGATATGAACGTCTTGTTATCCTCTTTTAACTATCCATTGATTAATCTAGAATCTGGAGAGGCAGTATTCATACCATATTCGGAAGAGTCTTTAAAAAAGCTTAAAAATAAAGAAGTTCAAACGGTTTTAGAAGAAAACTCTATACCTATTACGATAGATAGTGTATATCCTAAAATAGTATTCCCAGGATCAATAGTTAGTGTGAATTCGATTGTTATAAGTGATGAAGACTTTGTGAAACTTGTGAAGCCAATTACAAGTAAAGGTGTTGTGCAACCAAGCTATCATTTGTTTACTTTTGATATTCCGCAGTGGATGGAGACAAAAGAAATTGGTAAGGACATAGTTGAAATGGCATCAACTGAATATTTTAATAATATTAAGAAGGGCAAGCATAGCCCATTTTACTTTGAAAATGCAGGATTAAATTATTCTTATATATTAGCTACGTACTCATTATTTACATTAGTTGGTGTTTTAGTAGCGACTGTATTTTTACTAGCGGCTGGTAGCTTCATTTACTTTAAACTGCATACTTCACTTGAAAGAGAGAAGCGGAAATTTGATGTCTTAAAGCGAATGGGGTTAACAGATATAGAATTGAAAAAGCTGGTCAATCGCCATCTATTCCCGCAATTTTTCTTGCCGTGGAGTGTTGCTATGATGCACAGTGCCTTTGCCTTTTTTATGGTTCAAGGTATTTTAAAGGATATTGCTAATATTTCAATTGTTAAAGAAGTTTTCTTTGCATTTGGTTTTTTTGTTGTTATTCAAGTAATTTATTTTTACTTAATCCGTTGGCGATATATCTCACATATCCGTTCTTGAAAATCTGTACAAAAGAGAAAAAAATGAATTTTTTGACGGTAATAATGACATGAAGTAAAAAGACTCATTGTCTTTTAGATATATTTCTTATATAATATTACTGAATAACGATTCATTTTATACGATAAGGGGATGGTGTAATTGAATTTAGTTTCATGTGTTCGTCAACAAGCAGCAGAGCAACCGGAAAAAATTGCGTATCATTTTATGGGGAAAGATACGACGTATGGGGAATTTGAACAAACAATTGGTCGCTTTGCACAGGGGTTACAAGATTTAGGGGTACAAAAAGGGGACCATGTGGCGTTTTTACTCGGCAATACGCCACATTATTTAATTGCTTTATATGCAACGATGCGTTTAGGAGCTACAGCAATTCCTGTAAATCCAATTTATAC
Organism: Lysinibacillus sp. NPDC097162; assembly: GCF_044762185.1. Lineage (NCBI taxonomy): Bacteria > Bacillati > Bacillota > Bacilli > Caryophanales > Bacillaceae > Lysinibacillus > Lysinibacillus sp. NPDC097162. Next base: position 103,323 of record NZ_JBIWDT010000004.1, read on the forward strand.
GCCAGATGAGATTTCTTATATTTTACGCAATGGAGATGTCAAGGCGGTTATTGCGCTCGATGCATTGCTTCCATTAGTAGAAGTAGGTGTACAAGCGTTTCCAGAAGTTGAGACATTTGTAGTTTGTGAAACAACAGCAGATGTAGCTGAAAAAGTAGCTGCTTTATCGGAAGAGGCAAAAGCGAAAACGCATTTATTTTCAAAGATCATTGCGCGTGCAACTGAATCACTTGAACCAGCGGACGTAGCAGATGATGAAACGGCAATTATATTATATACATCAGGAACAACAGGGAATCCAAAGGGTGCCATGCTGTCCCACGGAAATGTTTATTCAAATGCACGTGACGTCTCAACCTATTTAGGGTATAGAGCTGATGATCGCATTATTGCAACATTACCAGTTTTCCACGTATTTGCATTAACGGTAGTTGTCAACGCACCTTTAATCAGTGGCGCAACCGTTTTGCTTGCACCGCGCTTTAGCCCGAGTGAAATTTTCACATTGGCGAAGGAGCAACAGGCAACGGTATTTGCTGGTGTCCCAACGATGTATAACTTTTTACATTTATTACCTGAAGGCAAGCCGGAAGATTTTTCGACAATTCGTTTAGCCATTTCAGGAGGCGCATCTTTACCTGTTGCACTATTACATAATTTCGAGCAGAAATTTAATGTACGTGTATCAGAGGGGTATGGCTTATCAGAAGCTTCACCTGTAACATGCTTCAATCCATTAGACAGAGAACGGAAAGCAGGCTCTATCGGTACATCTATTAACAACGTCGAAAATAGAGTCGTTGATATCAATGGAAGAGAAGTTCCTGTTGGTGAGGTTGGCGAGTTAGTCGTTCGTGGGCCAAACGTAATGAAAGGCTACTATAAAATGCCTGAGGAAACTGCGATGGCCATCCGTGATGGTTGGTTATACACAGGGGATCTTGCAAAAGTAGATGACGAAGGATATTTTTATATCGTTGATCGGAAAAAGGATATGATTATTGTTGGAGGCTATAACGTATACCCGAGAGAAGTCGAGGAAGTGTTGTTTGCTCATGACAATATCGTAGAGGCGGCAGTAGTGGGCTATCCAGATCCTAACTTCGGTGAAGCAGTTCATGCATATATTGTGCTCAAAGAAGGAACGGCTACTACAGCAGATGATATATTAGAGTACTGTGCAAAACATATGGTGAAATACAAAGTTCCGAAAGTTGTCGAAATCTTGGACGAGCTACCGAAAAATACAACAGGTAAAATTTTGCGTCGTTCTTTAAAAGCGACAACAGTATAGGATTTTTAATAGAATTCATGTCCACCACAGAAAGTTAGTGGTGGGCTTTTATTTTGAAAATTGTTAATTGTATGGGTGCCTGGCACTCGTACCGTGCGGATTAATGCGTCTTACGTTCTACGCGGTCCCGCAAGTGTCTCCGTGGATTTTTACGTAGTTATTAAAACTATATTATGGGAAGAATTCAGAATTGTTTGAGTGCCTGGCACTTATACTAAATATGACTAAATAAGTTGAGTGCATAGAGGCGTAGTGATAAAATCAGTCATGTGCAAAACTTCTACATACTTTAAAAGGGCTTGTCATATAGTAGGGGAGTAGTAACTTGTATACTATGTTGTATTGATTTGGAACCCTTTTGTGCGTAACAACGTCCAAGCTTTTAGGAAAAATTAAATTGAAAGAGAGCATACAAAAACAATGATAGGACTCATTCAAGAGTTAATTAGTTTTATAATGCATATTGATGTGCATTTGGAAGAAATTATTCGTGATTTTGGTAATTGGAGTTATCTCATTCTATTTGCAATTGTGTTTGTCGAAACAGGTGTTGTCATTTTTCCATTTTTACCGGGTGATTCATTACTGTTTGCTAGTGGTACATTAACCGCAGCAATGGGAGCCTTTGATTTATGGATCCTAATTCCTGTATTTTTGGCTGCAGCAATTTTAGGGGATACAATGAATTATCATATCGGTCACAAAGTTGGTACTTCGATTCCACCTAAGAGCTTATTAGGCCGAATTGTTAAAAAGGAACGTATGGAGGCTGCGGAGAAGTTTTTCAACACGCATGGTGGGAAAACGATTGTTATTGCTCGATTCATGCCATTCATTCGTACGTTTATTCCATTTGTTGCAGGGGCAAGTAAGATGCATTATAGCTACTTTTTACTGTACAACATAGTAGGTGCAGTTTTATGGGTATTCAGCTGTACATTACTTGGTTATTTCTTTGGTAATATCCCAATTATTAAAGATAATTTCTCGGTAGTTCTTATTTTAATTATATTTATCTCAGTAGTACCAGCGGTTATTGGCGCTTTCAAATCTAAATTTGGGAAATAAATAGATGCTTCAGAAATGATTCTGAGGTATTCAGACTATAGACAACTTGAAAATTTCGAGTTTGTTTATAGTCTTTTTTATTGAAATATATTTAGAATTGCTACTCACAAATTACGCTCTGCCTTCCAAATGAAGTTTCTAACATCCACTCCAAATTTAGAAAATACCATTTCATTTTATTGCTTAATGTAATTATTTTCTAAACAGTATATGGATTTCTTATAATTTATTTTATAATGCGATTAAAGGCTTATGACAAACACTTTATGTTGAGTGGCAAAATGGATGTTTATCAAAAAAGTATTATTTATGACTACTCCAGTTACATAAGTAATAAATAGCCAATTGTATAGGTATATGTTAGTTGGAGGGTAAGAAACAAATAATATAGTGCTGAAAAAATAAGCGTAAGGTACTGAAAGATGCTATAATAATTACTAGAAAATGGTGAATTGGAGGCAACGAAATGGAAGTATTTATCGGAAGACAGCCAATCTTTAATCTTCACGAACAGGTCGTTGCGTATGAATTGTTGTATCGAAATAAAAATGAAAATTCATTTCCTAATGTCGATTCAGATGCTGCAACTGTGGATGTGTTAGTGAACTCATTTTTATCAATAGGTATCGACGAGGTGACGAAAGGGAAGCCTTGTTTTGTTAATTTTACGGAAAACTTGCTTATGAGTTCGATCGAAGAATTTTTAAATCCTTCGCAAATAGTAATTGAGATTTTAGAGGATGTACCACTAACACCGAAATTAGTTAAGCGTGTCATTGAGCTGAAGGCGCATGGATTTACAATAGCTTTAGATGATTTTATTTTAAACGAAGATGTACAAATATATGAAAAACTTTTCCCTCATATTGATTATATAAAAGTGGATTTTTTATTTTCCTCTTTGCTTGAACGAATGGAAATTGAAAATATGGTAAAAGAAAATTTCCCTCATATTAAATTGCTTGCTGAAAAAGTGGAAACACAAAAACAATTTAAAGTAGCTAAGCATTCAGGATATGAGTTATTCCAAGGCTATTTTTTTGAGCAGCCTCAAATCATTAGAGCAATGGATATACCTGCAAATGCTATTCAATATTTCCATATAATTTCTCTGTTAAAAGAAGAAGAGCCAAATGTTCATCTGTTAGCGGAAAATATTGAACGCGATATATCGTTAACGTATAAATTATTAAAAATGATTAATAATTCTAGTAGACGCTCAAAATCAAAAGTGCGTTCAATTAAGCAAGCTATTTTATTACTTGGTTTAGCAAATCTACGTAAGTGGATCTATTTATTAGCTTTGCGTGAATTTGATGGTAAAACGGATTCAGATCTTTTCCAAGAATTAATGCGTACATCATTGTTCAGAGCAAAAGTTTGTGAAAAATTAGCAAAGCTATCCTATAAGCAAAACTTTTCTGAGTATTTTTTAGTCGGGATGTTTTCATTAATTGATACGATCTTACAAAGACCGATGAATGCTATTTTGCAGCAATTACCTTTTTCAGAAGCGATTACGGAAACGATTTTAGGTGGACAAACCGAGATGACACCATATTTAGAGTTTAGTATTGCCCTAGGTAAACTAGATTGGGAACGTCTAGAGCAATTAGCACCTCAAATTAATATTGAAATGGCAAGTATTGATCTTTTATATAATGAAGCTTTAGAATGGGCAGAAACATCATTATAATTAGGGGAAAACTACAGAAAATAAGCTACCAATGTTCATAAGGTAGCTTTTTTTGTTTGTTAGGTCGAGTTTCTCTTCATCAAGATGAAGTTCTCAACGTCAAAACTATTTGCTATAATCATGTCGTCTTTAGAAAAATTCTGATAGTTGAAGTGGGCGTGAGGAAATGAATCAATCACAAGATGTAAAGGCAAGTATTCTGGAATATGTGTATGTAATTGTTGGTGCCGCAGTAGTGGCAATTGGTTTTAATGTATTTTTACTACCAAATCAAGTAGCTTCAGGGGGCGTTAGCGGCATAAGTACCATTTTACATGGCTTATTTGGCTGGAATCCTGGACTAGTACAATATGCATTTAATATCCCGTTGTTTTTAGCTGGAGTTCTAATACTTGGTAAAAAGTTTGGCGTAAAGTCTTTTGTTGGTACAATAACGTTACCGTTTATCGTCTTATTAACGAATAATTGGGAACCTTGGACTGATAACCCTTTACTTGGTGCACTTTTTGGAGGAATTGTTGTCGGATTAGGAATAGGTCTAGTCTTTAAGGGGAATGCTTCTACTGGTGGCACTGATTTACTAGCTCAAATTATTACAAAGTATACCGGATTTTCGCTTGGTACAAGTGTACTATTAATTGATGGAATTATCGCAATTAGTGCAGCAATTGTTTTTGACTTAGAAAAAGGACTCTATGCCTTAATCGGCCTTTATGTCACAACAAAAACGATTGATATTATTCAGCTTGGATTTAGTCAATCTAAAATGGTGTATATTATTACGTTGAAACAAGATGAAGTGCGTGATGCGATATATGCTGAAATTGATCGTGGTGTGACAAAATTGCCAGCAATTGGCGGTTATACTGGAGAAGCACGACCAGTTTTAATGGTTGTTGTCTATCAAACAGAGTTCACAAAGCTGAAACAACTCATTAAAAGCGTTGATCCATCTGCGTTTGTCATCGTTTCTGATGCCTATGAGGTGTTAGGTGAAGGTTTCAAGCGCGCATAAATTTGGTATAATAGCAATGGTAAGATATTCATTTACTTAGGAGGGGTACTAATGAAAAAAGCAATGTTAACATTAGTGTTCGGTTCAGCAATTTTCTTAGCTGCATGTGGTGGCGGCGGAGAAAAAAATAATGCTACAGGTAATAACGATACGGCTGCTGAACCAGACGGTAAAGCTATCGCAATGAAATCATGCGTTTCTTGTCACGGTGGTGAGCTACAAGGTATGGGTAATACACCTGCACTAAACAATGTAGGTTCTCGCTTATCTGAAGAAGAAATTTTAGACGTGATTAACAATGGTCGTGGGGCAATGCCAGCTGGACTTATTAAAGGTGCAGACGCTGAAGCTGTTGCCAAATGGTTAGCAACTCAAAAATAAATAAATGACAAAAACTAGCGGTTCTGGAGACCGCTAGTTTTTCTATTTGTTACTGTAAATGGTATATCTCTCGTAATTTTGTACTTGTATGTTACACCGCTGTCTAGAAGTAAGTATAATGGTGTTACTATATAAACATGCAAACAAGTGTAATTTCATTTCTTTTATACATAGGCATGCTAAAATAAAACAATATTCAATTCGTTTGAATGGAGGCTGCAAACATTGGTCGTAGTATTGACAAGGGACGTAATGGAAAAATTTAAGTTAGAACTATTAGGTGGCGAGGAAGGTATTGGAAGAACTATTACTACAAGTGATATTTCTAGACCTGGTTTAGAGATGGCTGGATATTTTACGCATTATCCTGCAAATCGAGTACAATTGCTAGGGAAAACAGAGCTTTCCTTTTTCGAAATGTTACCAACGAATGTTAAACTAGAACGCATGCGTTTACTATGTTCACAGGATACGCCAGCTATCATTATATCTCGTGACCTAGAAGTGCCTGAGGAGCTTATTCAAGCTTCAAACGAAAAGCATGTACCCGTATTTAAAACACATATGACGACAACAAAATTTTCGAGTAGACTAACCAATTATTTAGAGGGACGTTTAGCTCCTATGACAGCTGCGCACGGCGTGTTGGTCGATGTATATGGTATTGGTGTGCTCATTATCGGAAAAAGCGGTGTTGGGAAAAGTGAAACAGCGCTAGAGCTTGTAAAAAAAGGGCACCGACTTGTTGCGGATGATTGTGTGGAAATTCGTCAGGAATCTGAGGATTTTTTAATAGGTAGTCCGCCACCGCTTTTAGAGCATTTATTGGAAATACGAGGTATTGGTATTATCGATATTATGACACTCTTTGGTGCAAGTGCCGTACGACCATATAAGCGTATTACTTTAATTATTGAGTTAGAAATATGGGATCCTACCAAAGTATATGATCGTTTAGGTTTAGAAGAAGAGAAAATGAAGATAATTGATACAGAACTGACAAAACTAACAATTCCAGTACGACCTGGACGAAATGTATCCGTAATTATCGAAGTAGCAGCAATGAATTACCGTTTAAAGAAAATGGGTGTCAATGCAGCTGAAGAGTTTTCAAGACGATTAGATGAAGTTATTTCTTCAACAGATGAATTAGACGATTAATAGGTAACAAATCGTTAAATATTGAGAGGAGCATAAGATGGATTTATTACTTTTAGACATTAACCCGATAGCCTTCCATTTAGGGCCGATTCCTGTACGTTGGTACGGATTGTTAATTGTATCGGGGATTATTTTAGCATATTTTGTTGGACAAAGAGAGGCTGTAAAACGCGGATTGCCCGAAGATTTTTTAGCTGACTTGTTATTATGGGCAGTACCGATTTCTATCATCTGCGCACGCATTTATTATGTTTCTATGCGTTGGGATTATTATAGTGAAAATCCAGGCAGCATTATTCAAATTTGGAATGGCGGTATTGCTATTCATGGTGCGCTAATAGGTGCATTTGTGACGGCTTACATATTTACTCGAAAAAAAGGGGTAAGCTTTTTACGCGTGGCAGATATTTTAGCGCCAAGTCTTTTAATTGGACAAATTATTGGCCGTTGGGGCAATTTTATGAATCAAGAGGCATTTGGTGGACCAGTGTCACGTTCATTTTTAGAAAACCTTATGCTACCAGATTGGATTATTAATCAAATGTACATCGAAGAACTAGGCACATATGTACATCCTACGTTTTTATATGAATCTGTATGGAATTTTGTCGGCTTATTAATTTTACTGGCATTACGTAAAGTGAATTTAAATCGTGGGGAAATATTCTTTAGCTATTTAATATGGTACTCAATTGGTCGTTTCTATATAGAAGGTTTACGTACAGATAGTCTATATTTAATTGGCGATATCCGATCAGCGCAGGTCGTTTCAATTATTGGTATTGTCATAGGGCTTGGGGCAATTATTTATCGAAGATTGAAAGTAAAGCCCGCAGTGAAATATTTGGACAATAAGTAAGGAGTGTAAAGGATGGCTGTAAAAGCATTGCTTTTTGATTTTGATGGTACATTATTAAATACAAATGACTTAATCATTCAATCATTTATGCACGTTTTAGAAGAGAGATTTCCCGGGCAATATTCGCCAAAAGATTGCCTAAAATTCATGGGTCCGTCATTAAAACAGACATTTAGTGATTTAACGCCAGGTGAAGAAGACGAAATGATGGCAAAATATCGCGCTTGGAATGAACCGCATCATGATGAGCTTGTGACCGAGTTCCCTGATGTTGTGTCAACTTTAGAGCAATTAAAGTCGATGGGTATTAAATTAGCCATTGTCTCAACAAAGCGCAATGCTATGATTGATCGCGGCTTGAACATTCTAGGTGCTAGTCATCTATTCGATGTGATAGTAGGGACAGATGATGTGCAAAATGTGAAGCCAGATCCAGAGCCAGTTTTACTTGCTTTATCACGTCTAGGTGCAGCAAAAGAAGACACCATTATGATTGGTGATAATTCTCATGATATTGAAGCTGGGCATAATGCAGGTGTAAGAGCTGCAGGTGTCGCATGGTCAATTAAAGGGGAACAATATTTACAGCAGTTTAACCCAGAATATATATTGCAACATATGAAGGATTTACTTGATATTGTGAAAGAGGGGTAAATGCATGGCGCGTAAAACAGAAAGATATCGTGTCGAGGGAGCAAACTCGCTATGGAATGTATATGATACGGTGTCCTTTTGGAAGGTGATGAAGTGCTTCATTGTCATTCAAATTGGACGCTTCACACCTTTTTTACGCGTGAAGAACTGGCTGTATCGCACTTTTTTAAAAATGAAAATCGGTGACCAAACATCTATAGCTTTAATGGTCATGCCAGATACGATGTTTCCGGAGCGTATTCATGTCGGAAATAATACAGTCATTGGCTTTAATACGACAATTTTAGCGCATGAATACTTAATTGAAGAATATCGTCTAGGGGATGTCCATATTGGCAATGAAGTGATGGTAGGGGCTAATTCAACTATTTTACCTGGAGTGACGATAGGTGACGGAGCCATCGTGTCAGCCGCAACACTAGTACATAAGGATGTACCAGCAGGCTGTCTAGCAGGCGGTAACCCGATGCAAATTATTTATACAGCAGAACAGATGGCCGAGCGCAAACAGAAGGAAGTTGTGCAATGGTGTACGCCGAAAAAGTAAAAAAAGAGGCTGGATATAATTACTCCATGATGTAATTGCACTAGTTGATGGTAGCGGAGGCGGTGACTCCTGCGGGAAAAGCACAAAACGTAAGACGCAACAAACCGCGCGTTAGCGAGGGTTGCGGCTTACGGTGTGCCCGCGGAAAGCACCGCCGTAGCGGACATCAACGGCGTTGGAAAAAGTGTTAGATTGATTGCAGTCAATCTAACACTTTTTCTTTTGTCCTAGCTATTTTTACGTTATTCAAGCTGTGTAATAGAGATTGATAAAAGTTCCACTTTATATAAATAGGTGTATAATTAACTGAATAATAAGTAATTAAATTTTTAGAGAATTCAGTGCGTAATATATTGACTGAATAAAAGGAATGCGTTAAAATACTTTCATATTCTAATTCTCTAGCACTCTAGTGAGTTAAAGTGAAACGTGAGGAAGTGTCAACATGTCAGCGATTAAAATGTTTGAAAAGCCACTTGGTATGCGCGATAAATTTCCGCAAATTTATGAAAAAGTAGAAGCTGTAAGACATACAGGTCGAAGCTTTTTACGCTCAAGAGGCTATGAATTTATAAAAACGCCTACAGTAGAGTATTTCGATACAGTAGGTAAAGCATCTGCAATTTCCGATGCGCATTTATTCAAGCTTGTAGATAGTCAGGGTAATACGCTCGTCCTACGTCCTGATATGACAACACCGATTGCTCGAGTAGCCACTTCGAAATTATTAAAAGAAATGATACCGCTCCGCTTAGCTTACTTTGCTAGTGTATTCCGTGCACAGGAAACAGAAGGTGGACGGCCAGCAGAATTTGAGCAAATGGGTGTTGAGCTAATCGGTGATCATTCTGTATTTGCGGATGCTGAGGTAATCGCTACAGCAATGGAACTGTTAAAGCAGTTTGGTATAGAAAATTTCAAAGTAACGATTGGACATGCAGGTGTTTTAAATTGTATTTTACAGGACTATACAGAAAGTATCGAACAAGAAGACGCACTACGCACTTTGCTTGTGCAGCGTAACTACGTAGGCTTTGAAGAGGCAGTGGCGTCATTTGATTTACCAAAGACAAAATCAGATGCATTGTTACAATTTATCGAAGAGGCAATGACTTTAAAGGAAATTCGAGATATTGAAAAATATGTGCGGAAAAATGACGCATTAGAATATATGCAACAGCTCGCAAAATTGTTAGAAGTTGCTGACTTAGCTCAGTATGTTGCGTTTGATTTTACACTATCAAGCCATATGAGCTATTACACAGGCATGTTATTTGAAGTGTTTGCATCAGGCTCCGGTTTCCCATTAGGAAATGGTGGACGTTATGATGGATTACTTGAAGTATTTGGCTCAAAAGTTGGGGCTACAGGCTTTAGTATTCGTGTAGACAGACTATTAGAAACGATAACAGCGCAAGCTTTGCAAAAGGAAGAAGCTGTCGTTGTGCTATTTGAGGAAGCAGACTTTGAGGTGGCTCTTGAAAAGATACAAGCTTTAAGAGCAGCGGGAAAACAAGCGACCTTACAGTTAAGAAGTAGTTTAGTCGATGAAGCAGCCTTTTTAACGCATTTTACTGAGGTAGTTGTTGTTGGACAGGAGGAAGTTCGAGGTGAATGAATTAACGATTGCTATGCCGAAAGGGCGCATTTTTGAAGAGGCATACCAAATGCTTATCGAAGCAGGCTTTAATTTACCAGAAGAGGTTGAGATGACGCGTAAATTAATGATAGAAATTCCTGAAGAAAAAATTCGTTTTATACTAGCAAAACCTATGGATGTTCCTGTGTATGTCGAGCATGGTGTTGCAGATATAGGCATTGCCGGAAAAGACGTGTTACTGGAACAACAGCGAGTCGTCCATGAGCTTCTTGATTTAAGAATAAGTACATGCTATATCGCATCAGCAGGCTTACCTAATACGACGATGAACGAAATTGCGCCACGCATTGCGACAAAATATCCAAACATTGCGATGAAGTACTATAAAGGTATTGGCGAGCAAGTAGAAATTATTGAATTAAATGGGTCGATCGAGCTTGCACCGATGATAGGCTTAGCGGACCGTATAGTAGATATTGTATCGACAGGACGTACCCTTAAAGAAAATGGCTTAGTAGAGTATGAGTTTATTACGGATGTATCCTCGCGCTTAATTGCCAATCCAGTGAGCTATCGAATGAAAGGCGATCGCATCATTGACCTGGTAAAACGCTTAAAGAATTGCGTCGACTAATTAAATATCACGTGCTTCTACTTATATACTAGTTGCAAAAAGAGCGCTGCACGAATTGCTAGAAACCAAAGGGGACTTTTTTCATGAAAATAACAAAGTTAGCAAAAGGTATTTCCTTGAAACGACCACTTGAAGGTGGCAACGAAGAACAATTAAAGGTTGTACGACAAGTATTGGCGGATGTCCGAGCGCAAGGTGACATCGCAGTACGTACATATACAGAAAAATGGGATGGCTTTGCTCCTGACAATTTACGTGTCACAAAGGAAGAAATTGCAGAGGGCGTAAACGCGATAGATGCACAGCTATATGCAGATTTAATGGAAGCTGCACAAAATATTCGTCTCTATCATGAGCAACAAAAGCGTTCTGGCTATCGAATGGAATTAGCAGATGGCTCTTGGCTTGGACAACGTATTACTGCGCTCGATGCAGTAGGTCTTTACGTTCCAGGAGGGACAGCTGCATATCCCTCCTCCGTATTGATGAACGTAATTCCTGCACAAGTAGCTGGGGTTAAGCGAATTGTTATTACATCACCTGCTGGTCGTGACGGTAAATTACCTGCTGGCGTGCTTGCTGCTGCTCATATTTTAGGAGTAGAAGAAGTATATAAAATTGGTGGTGCACAGGCAATTGCGGCACTTGCCTACGGAACGGAAACGATTCAAGCGGTCGATAAAATTACAGGCCCTGGCAATATTTTTGTAGCACTTGCTAAACGTGAAGTATTTGGTGAAGTTGCAATTGATATGATTGCGGGACCAAGTGAAATTGCAGTAATTGCAGATGAAACAGCCTTTGCAGATGAGGTTGCTGCAGATCTTTTATCACAGGCAGAGCATGATAAAATGGCTTGTGCCATTTTAGTGACAACATCTGAGCAACTTGCTAAAAACGTAGCACTTGAAGTGGAAAAGCAATTAGCCACTTTACCACGTGAAGAAGTAGCACGTGCGTCAATAGAAAATTATGGTGCGATTTATATTGCCGAAACGATGTCAGATGCAGTAGACGCAATTAACTCATTAGCTCCAGAACATTTAGAAATCGTTACAAAAAATGCGGAAGCTGTGGCAGAGCAAGTACGTCACGCTGGCGGTATCTTTATCGGGCGATATAGCTCAGAGCCTGTTGGTGATTATTTTGCAGGCACAAACCATGTATTACCGACAAACAGCACAGCTCGTTTTGCGAGTGGTTTAAATGTAGATGACTTCGTGAAAAAATCGAGCATCGTTTATTACACTGAAAAAACGTGGGCCGATAATGCCCCGAAAATTGCACGCTTAGCTCGCATGGAAGGCCTAGAGGGGCATGCTCGTGCAGTAGAATCTCGTGGATGGGAAAAGGAGTAGAACGATGACAGAACAGAAACGCTACGCAAAGGTAGAACGTACAACAAATGAAACACAAATATCAGTAGCCATTGATTTAGATGGTGAGGGCAAGGCGGATATACAAACAGGTGTTGGTTTTATGGACCACATGTTGGATTTATTTATTAAACATGGTCTTTTTAATGGCACAATTCAAGCGAACGGTGATACGCACATTGACGATCACCACACGACAGAAGACCTTGGCATTGTGTTAGGACAAGCAATTCGTGAAGCGCTTGGTGATAAGAAAGGCATTAAACGTTACGGTAACGCCTTTGTCCCAATGGATGACGCACTTGCTCAAGTCGTGGTTGATTGCTCAAATCGTCCGCATTTAGAATATCGCGTGCCGGAGCTAAAAGAAAAGGTAGGCACTTTTGATACAGAATTAGTGCATGAGTTTTTATGGAAATTCGCACTTGAAGCAAGAATGAATGTGCATGTAATTGTGCCATATGGTCATAATACGCACCATATAATTGAAGCTATCTTTAAGGCGTTAGCCCGTGCGATTGATGCGGCAGTTGAGATTGATCCTCGTGTTAAAGGTGTACCTTCAACAAAGGGGCTGTTAACGTGAAAATCGGTGTAATCGACTATGGGATGGGCAATTTATTTAGTGTCGAGGAAGCATTAAAACGTCTGGGCTGTGAGGTCGTTGTAACAGCAGATGAACACGAGCTAGATGAAGTCGATGCACTTTTACTGCCAGGTGTGGGCGCTTTTCCAGATGCAATGAAACGCTTAGCGGAAACAAAATTAGATAACTACCTACAAAAAGTAAAGGCAGAAAATCGACCATTGCTCGGTATTTGTTTAGGGATGCAGTTACTATTTGAGGAAAGTGCAGAAGTGACATTAACGAAGGGCCTTGGGTTCTTCAAAGGGAGTATTCAGCGCTTTAGTGGTGTTCAAGGGGAACAATCCTTTCGAGTACCTCATATGGGGTGGAATGAATTGATTGTGACAAATCGTCCTGCATGGTTAAAAGATGAAGCAACTGCTGAACATGTTTATTTTGTCCATTCATTTTATGCGACAAATATTGATGCAACAGAGCTTGTGGCTTATGCAGACTATCATGGTATTGAAGTGCCAGGCATCGTTGCAAACGGCTCTATTACAGGTATGCAGTTCCATCCTGAAAAATCGGGTGAGTTAGGCGTGTACTTATTAGAACAATGGTTAAAAGGGGTGGCGGCGTGCTAACAAAACGTATTATTCCATGTCTTGATGTGAAGGATGGGCGTGTTGTCAAAGGTGTACAGTTCGTTTCATTGCGCGATGCAGGAGATCCGGTAGAGCTTGCAAAGTTTTATGATGAGCAAGGGGCAGATGAGCTTGTATTTTTAGATATATCGGCATCGCATGAAGGTCGTGAAACAATGGTCGATGTGGTGCGCCAAACAGCGGCGACATTAGCTATTCCATTTACCGTTGGCGGTGGTATTCGCTCGTTAGAGGATATGAAACGTATTTTACGAGCTGGTGCTGATAAAGTATCCGTTAATACATCTGCTTTAGAACGTCCAGAGCTTATTAAGGAAGGTTCTGACTTCTTCGGTGCTCAATGTATTGTTGTTGCAATCGATGCGCGCTACAGTGAAGAAGACGGTACGTGGATGGTGTATACACACGGAGGCCGCAACAAAACATCATGGCGAGTGATAGAGTGGGCAAAAGAGGCTGTTCGCTTAGGCGCTGGTGAGATTTTATTAACAAGTATGAATCAGGACGGAGAAAAATCTGGCTTTGATTTAGCGTTAACAAAAGCGGTAAGAGATTCCGTGACAGTCCCCGTCATTGCAAGTGGTGGTGCAGGGAATGCCGAACATTTTTACGAAGTATTAGCAGATGATGTAGATGCAGATGCAGCACTTGCAGCATCCATTTTTCATTACAAGGAAACGAGCGTAGCGCAAGTAAAACAATACTTACGTGAAAAAGGAGTGGCAGTTCGATGATTGATAACATTAAATTTGACGATAAAGGTCTTGTGACAGCTGTTGTGCAAGATGCCAATACAAAAGAAGTATTAACAGTAGCTTATATGAATAAAGAGTCATTAGAAAAAACATTGGAAACAGGCGAAACATGGTTTTACTCACGTTCTCGCGAAGAGCTATGGCATAAAGGAGCTACAAGTGGAAACGTACAAAAGGTAGTATCCATTAAAGCGGATTGTGATGGCGATGCATTAGTTGTAGAAGTACTTCCTGCTGGCCCAGCATGCCACAATGGAACGACTTCTTGCTTTACTAATGTACTTCAAGAAAATGCTAAAGTTGGCTCGGTTGGTATTATCCCTGAACTAGTCAAAGTAATTGAAAAGCGTGAGCAAGAAATGCCAGAGGGAGCATACACTACATATTTATTCGATAAAGGCATCGATAAAATTTGTAAAAAAGTTGGAGAAGAAGCAACAGAGGTTGTCATCGGTGCAAAAAATCGTGATGCAGAAGAGGTAAAATGGGAAGCAGCAGATTTAATTTACCATCTATTAGTTTTACTACAAGAACAAAAAGTAAATGTTTTTGATGTATTGCATGTGTTGGAAAAACGTCACGAGGAGAAATAACAGCATATCGCTTATTGTATGGTATAATATAAGTTACTGTAAAAAGGAACGTATGATGCGTTCCTTATTTCTTGTTTCGGAGGAAATATTTTGGAAAAGAAACGTCAAAAAGAGAAGCAAACGAATGTCGTATCGTTCATTCCAACAGGCGACTATTATTATAAAAAATCAATTCAAGCGATGAATAGCGGACAGATGGATAAAGCCTATAAATATTTACAGCGTGCTGTTGATTTAAGTCCAGATGATCCAATGATTTTATTGCAATTAGCGATTGTAGAATTAGAAGGTCAAGGTTTTGAAGAAGCCTATGATTTACTTCGCCGTGCCTATCAATTAGATCCAAATGAGCCGGAAATTATATTTTATATGGCGGAAGTGTCTGGGTGCGTCGGCATTATTCAAGATGCCAAACGCTTTGCGGAGCAGTACTTAGAAATGGAACCTGAGGGTGCTTATGCAGATGAAGCGGCAGAAATATTGGAGTTTGTAGCTTTTGAACAAGATGATTATGAAGAGCTTGAAGGCAGTGGCGAGGATTTATATCGTCAGGAGCAAGCTCGTCGTTGTATGGAAAAGGGAGATTTTCCAGAAGCAATAAACATTTTAGAACAACTAGTAGAAGATAGACCAGAATTTTGGTCTGCATACAATAATTTAGCTTTAGCTTATTTTTATGTCGGTGAAGCAGAGCAGGCAAAAGCAATTCTAAACACTGTACTGCGTGAAAATAAAGGAAATTTACATGCGTTATGCAATTTAACGGTTATTGCGTATTATGAGAAAAATGATGAGGAATTAAATGCCCTTTTAGAAGTGTTGGTGAAAATACAGCCTTATGCTTGGGATCATCGTTATAAACTAGGTGCAACGCTTGCACTTATTGGTCAATATGAAATAGCCTTTAAATGGCTACGAAGCATGCAAAAACGTGGCTATTTAGGTGATCCAGGATTTTACTTTTGGTTATCTCATGCGGCATATTTCTCTGGCTATGATGAAATTTCAAAGGGTGCTTGGGAGCAGTTGCTTGAGCTTGATCCAGAGAAAGAGGGCTTTGAACCTTGGCGTCAGCATGAAAATACATATGAGCTTGACGCATTAGAACATGATCGTGACTTCATTGTATCTAAACTTGAAAGTGAATATATAAGTGATCGTCTATTCGGTTTGTTTTTACTAAAAGGTACAGCGCATAAACAGGAAATCATTGCTCATCCTAAATGGATAGATGTTGAACAATTTGATGCTTTTGAAAAGCTTTTTTTAGCTTATGCACTTGGTCATCAGTTTGATGAAAAAAACAAAGTCGAGGCAAGCTTTTTAAGAGCCGTCCGTGTATCAGAAATATTATTAGAGCAATATGGGAAAATGACAACATTAGTTGCACCGATGTTTCAAATGTGGTTTGTGCTTTGTGAACAAGCACTTAGTGAAAATTATCGCTTTACAAATCCAGCAGCAATTGCAGGTGCAAATGATTTCTTATTCCGCTCATCTCGCATGTTGAAGGTGACGAAAAAGGAAATTGCAGAGCAGTATGGGATATCTGTGTCTACATTATCTAAATATATTGAAGAAATGTTAACGTTTTTACCAACGAGTTAAATTAAGGTTGTGAGCAACATAGTTGAATAACTTAATGCTTTCACATACGATGAACATACTAACGTTATTATAAAAAAGTTTTACAAGTTTAGGAGGAAGTATGTATGTCAGAAGAAAAAATTTATGATGTTGTTATTATCGGAGCAGGACCTGCCGGCATGACTGCGGCTGTTTATACATCACGTGCAAACCTTTCAACGCTAATGATTGAGCGTGGTATTCCTGGCGGACAAATGGCGAATACAGAAGAAGTAGAAAATTATCCAGGGTTTGATACTATTTTAGGGCCTGAGCTATCTACTAAAATGTTCGACCATGCGAAAAAATTTGGCGCTGAGTATGCATACGGTGATGTTTCAGAAATCATCGATGGAGAAGAATACAAAATCATTAAATCTGGTGCTAAAGAATATAAAACACGATCAATTATCCTTTCTACAGGTGCAGAATATAAAAAAATGGGTGTACCAGGTGAAAAAGAACTTGGTGGACGCGGTGTCAGCTATTGTGCAGTATGTGATGGTGCATTCTTTAAACAAAAAAATCTCGTTGTCGTAGGTGGTGGGGATTCAGCTGTTGAAGAAGGCGTTTATTTAACACGTTTTGCTGATAAAGTAACAATTGTTCACCGTCGTGACAAATTACGTGCTCAAAAAATTCTACAAGATCGTGCATTTGCCAACGAAAAAATTGATTTCATTTGGAATGCAACAGTAAAAGAAATTAACGATGCTAACGGTAAAGTAGGCAGCGTTACGTTACAATCAACTGTTGACGGCACAGAATCAGAATTTAATGCAGATGGCGTATTTATCTATATTGGTATGCTTCCATTAACAAAACCTTTTGGAGCATTAGGAATTTTAAATGAAGCTGGTTATATTGTGACTAACGATAATATGGAAACTAAAGTACCAGGTATTTTTGCTGCAGGAGATGTACGTGAAAAATCGCTTCGCCAAATCGTAACTGCGACTGGCGACGGTAGTATTGCAGCACAAGCAGCACAACATTATGTGGAAGAATTATTAGAAAAAATTAACGCATAATTGGCCTAAAAAACAGTTCGTATCGAATACCAGCGTTTAGCGACAAAAAGCTGGTTGCTATTGGCCGTTATTACCGGAAAAAAATACAATTTTTTAATACGGTTTTAATATTGCTGTAACTTGAATGACATATAAAAGGTGTATTATTTAGAGTGTAATTAGCAATCCCCCTTTTATTTTTTTAGTAGGTTGTTTCCGCCTAATTAGGTGGGAGCAACCTATTTTTGATATTTGTGTTAGTGCCAGTCACTAAAACAATTCTGAATTCTTATGAGTTGTGCCAGTGCCAGTCACTAAAACAATTCTGAATTTAAGTGAATCTCTCCATATAAATTCCTGTAGCAACAGTACAAAAAGTAAGGCGCAACAAACCGTACGAAAGCGAAGTGGAGTTTTATGCAATAATAAGCCTGATGCTTAGGCTTATTATTTTTGAATGTGTCATGTCTAACAACAGAAAACTGTATACTATAAGTATGATTATTCGTGTAAAATAACTGTCATTGGGAGTACGACGAGCCTTTATACAAAAAGAAACAAAAACCCTAAATGATGATTCAATATAATCGATTTTTTGCGCAAGATACCATAGTTGTGAAATGAGGACAAACTCTGATAGGTCTTGCTATAATAAAAAATATAATGCAAAAGAGATTAGAGGTGTGTCTATGCAAAGAATTGCAAACTTAATTGCCGTAAAAGACGGCAAAGTATTATTACTTCAAAAGCCGAGACGGGGCTGGTATGTAGCACCAGGCGGAAAAATGGAGAGCGGTGAGTCGATTTATGAGGCTGCTTTACGTGAGTTTCAGGAAGAAACAAATGTTATACCATTGAACGCGCATCTAAAGGGTGTATATACGATGATTATTAAAGAAGATAACGTTAAGGTGGATGAATGGATGCTCTATACTTTTATGGCGAAAGATATAGAAGGAGTACCATTCGAAGAAACAAGAGAAGGTAAGCTTGCATGGCACCCAGTTGGGGATTTAAAACATTTGCCGATGGCTGAAGGTGATCGAACAAATTTACAATTTGCTGTTTCGCAATCAGGCATTCAGTACGGCACATTCGAATACACGAAAGATTTTGAATTGCTTCATGAGAAAATACAAATATCAATAGAACAATAAAGGAGCTGCATGACAGTGGTGGTTGAAAGTCAACAATGTACACATGAATTGGTCATTATTACAGGAATGTCTGGAGCTGGGAAGACCGTAGCTATTCAAAGCTTTGAGGATTTAGGGTATTACTGTATTGATAATTTACCACCAGCGTTACTCACGACTTTTTTAACTTTACTAAGGGATTCAGGTAAAAATATTACACGTATTGCAGCTGTCATGGATATGCGTGGCGGCAACTTTTTTGATTCGCTTATTGGTGCGCTCGACCAAATATTAAAAGAAGGCGACATCATTGTCCGCATTTTATTTTTAGATGCAGATGATGCAACGCTTGTAAGACGTTATAAGGAAACAAGACGTGCGCATCCGTTAGCTGTAACTGGTTTACCGCTAGATGGTATTAAACAAGAACGCGTACTTCTATCAGAAGTAAAAGGTCGCGCTAATTTCGTTTATAATACGTCTAACATGAAACCAAAAGAGCTACGCGAGAAAATCGTTAAGGAATTTGCAAGTGATGCAGATCATACTTTTTCAATTAATATTATGTCCTTTGGATATAAACACGGTATGCCAATAGATGCAGACTTAGTATTTGATGTGCGCTTTTTAAAAAATCCTTATTATGTGGAGGAATTGCGCCCTAAAACTGGTTTGCAAACTGAAGTCTCTTCTTATGTATTAGCGTTAGAGGATACACAAATCCTTATTCAAAAACTAACGGATTTGTTTGAATTTATGATACCGCTTTATAAACAAGAGGGGAAATCACAACTTGTCATTGCTTTTGGTTGTACAGGAGGACAGCATCGTTCGGTGACTTTAGCAGAATATTTTGGCGCTTGCTTAGCCAAAAAAGAAAATGCTGTGATATCGCACCGTGACATCAATCGAAGAAAGGATTGAGTGAATGGGGAAAAAGCATACAAGGCTAGTTGTAATAGGTGGTGGTACTGGCCTTTCTACGTTACTACGTGGTTTAAAGCATCACCCGTTTGATATCACTGCAATTGTAACAGTTGCGGATGATGGTGGTTCCTCAGGACGTTTACGTGATGATTACGATATCCCTCCGCCTGGTGATGTTCGTAATGTCATCGCTGCATTATCGGATGTGGAGCCACTCGTTGAGCAAATGTTTCAATATCGTTTTTCGGTATCAGAGGATTTAAATGGTCATTCTCTTGGCAATTTAATGTTAACGGCATTAACCGATATTACCGGAGATTTTAGCCATGCTATTAGCGAAATGGGAAAAGTTTTAAAAGTACATGGTCGAGTAATTCCAGCGGCTAATAAAAAAATTACTTTAAATGCCGAATTAGAAGATGGGGTAGTCATTGAAGGGGAGTCGAAAATTCCAACTGCTGGAAAGCGCATTAACCGCGTTTTTTTAGTGCCTGACAATGTGCAACCGCTACCGGAGGCAATACGAGCCATTAATCGAGCTGACTATATTTTAATAGGACCTGGAAGCTTATATACGAGTATTATTCCTAATTTGCTAGTAAAAGAAATTGGAGAAGCTGTAGTAAGAGCCAAGGGACGAAAAATTTATGTATGTAATTTAATGACCCAAAAAGGTGAAACGATTTCATATACAGCAGGTGACCATGTTGAAGCTATTCACAAGCATGTTGGAAATTCTTTTATTGATGCTATTTTAGTAAATGATGAACAGCTTCCGCACCCCGTTAAAGAGCTGTATAAAGAAGAATGTGCGGAGCCCGTAACATTTGATGTTGGTAAGCTGGAAAGTATGGGATTAGAGGTTATTAAACGTGATATTGCAACCATTCGACCAGATGGGACAGTTCGCCATAATTCTGCAAATGTAGCACAATGGCTTGTGGATTATGCAAAAATCTTACCGAAAAAGTAAGGAAGCCTACAATAGAGTCCTAAAGAATGCTTGTTGTATATGGTAAGATGAACATATACATAGAAATAAAGGTCGAAAGGAGGGCGTAATATGTCATTTGCTTCAGAAACGAAAAAAGAGCTGACGCAAGTAGAAGCGGACGATTATTGTATGAAAGCAGAAGTATCTGCTTTAATTCGTATGAATGGTTCATTATCTTTTGCTAACAAGCAACTTAGTTTAGACGTGCAGACTGAAAATGCTGCAATCGCTAGAAGGCTTTACACAATTATGAAGAAGTTGTACCCCTATAACGTCGAGCTACTTGTACGTAAAAAAATGCGTTTGAAAAAGAACAACGTTTATATATGTCGTGTGCGAGAAGGGGCGCGTGAGTTACTCATTGATTTAGCGATAATTTCGGATGATTTCCAATTCAATCACACGATTTCTAAAGAGCTTATTAAAAAGAGTGGCCATAAAAGAGCTTACTTACGTGGAGCATTTTTAGCAGGTGGCTCGGTAAATAACCCAGAAACGTCTGCCTATCACTTAGAAATTTATTCTTTGTATAAAGAACACGGTGAAGCATTAATGGATTTGATGAATGAATTTGAGTTGAATGCAAAAACAATTGAACGAAAGAAGGGCTTTGTGACATACTTAAAAGAAGCGGAAAAGATTTCCGATTTTTTAAACATTGTCGGAGCTCATCAAGCAATGATGAAATTTGAAGATGTTCGTATATTACGCGATATGCGAAATAGTGTTAATCGTATTGTAAACTGCGAAACAGCAAACTTGAATAAAACGATAGGCGCTGCACTACGCCAGGTAGAAAATATTCGCTTTATCGAAAATTCAGTAGGGCTGGATCAGCTGCCTGAAAAGCTTCGTGAAATTGCACGCTTACGTGTGGAATATCAAGATGTAACGTTAAAAGAACTTGGTGAAATGGTATCAAGTGGAACGGTTAGTAAATCAGGAGTTAACCATCGATTGCGTAAAATAGACGAAATAGCAGATGCATTAAGAAGAGGTGAAAAAATAGGCGGTTAAGCTTTCATACAAAAGACAGAAAGCTAGTGCAATCGCTTATTGTTCTTCTACTGCTAAGTGCGGTAATATAAAACTAATAGATGAACGGTAGTGAAGGAGAGAATTGCGAATGACTGAGAAAACAGTCCAGGTAAAATTAAAATTAGGACTACAAGCTAGACAAGCGGCGTTATTTGTACAGGAAGCAAATCGTTTTAGTGCTGATATTTTTCTTGAAAAAGACGAGAAAAAAGTAAATGCCAAATCCATTATGGGTGTAATGAGCTTAGCTATTGCTAAAGGTACAAAGGTTGTTTTAAGCAGTGAAGGTAGCGATGCAGAGCAAGCGGTTACATCATTAGCTGCTATTATTGAAAAAGAAGACTAAGCAAAGCCATGCTTAGCATATTAAAAACAAAAAAACCTCTAAGTCCACGTGACTTAGAGGTTTTTGATCTGCCGCCGTTGAATTCCGCTACGGGTGGATGCTTTCCTCGGACACACCGTAAGCCAAAACCCTCGTTAGCACGCGAATTGTTGCGTCTTACATTGCGTGTATTCCCAAAGCAGTCTAAGTAAATTTTCCCTTGGCAAGCTATTGGCTAGCATGGAAATTGTTTGAGAATTGTTTGCGTGCCTGGCACCTATAAAAAAACCGCTAAGTCGCATGGACTTAACGGTTTTTTCTAATTAGCGTTCGTTACGTACAAAAATATGGTCGATTAAGCCGTATTCTTTTGCGCGTTCAGCTGTCATGAAGTTATCACGGTCAGTATCTCTTGAGATGACTTCTAGTGGCTGACCAGTACGCTCAGATAAAATACCATTTAATTTTTCACGAAGGAATAAAATGCGTTTTGCAGCAATTTCAATTTCAGTCGCTTGACCTTGTGCACCACCAAGTGGTTGGTGAATCATTACTTCTGCATTTGGTAATGCATAGCGCTTACCAGGTTCACCAGCAGCAAGTAGGAAAGCACCCATTGATGCAGCCATACCAATACAAATTGTTTGTACTTTTGGCTTGATGAATTGCATTGTATCGTAGATTGCCATACCAGCTGTAATAGAACCACCTGGTGAGTTAATGTAAAGAGAAATGTCTTTATCTGGATCTTCTGCTTCTAAAAATAGAAGCTGCGCAACAATTGAGTTAGCAACGTTGTCATCAATTGCACTTCCTAATAGGATAATACGGTCTTTTAGTAGTCGTGAATAAATGTCATAAGCACGTTCACCACGACTTGTTTGTTCAATAACTGTAGGAATTAAATTCATGTTAAATCCTCCTTAAAAAGCTAAATTCGAATACTTTTACTGAAATCATCCATTATATTTCAGTTGTAACCTTATCATACACATTATAGTCAGGGAAGGTCAAATATTAACGCTGATATTAAGAAATTAAATCCATAATAAAAATTAATATTTATAGTTGAATTATGGGCAATACGTTTGTATAATAGAAAGGTCGTAAGTTAAAGTACAGTACACTATTTTGTAGGTATGCTTCTACAATGAGGATTATCTACATGATGCTTTACCGTAAAGCCTAAGAGTGAGTACTTTTTTTTTATGTTCAATTGCCCTCGTGGTGTAATGGATAACACGTAAGATTCCGGTTCTTGCACTGGGGGTTCGATTCCCTCCGAGGGCGCCATTTACTGATTTATTGATTTACTTTTATAGCTCGATTCTCCTAATAAGTAGCTTAGCAGCCTTCTTAGTGGAGAAAGAGAGGAATATGGTGGAAATCTGTCCCTTAGGCACTATTCCCATATTTATTCCTTTCTAAACCATCAAAAGCAAGAACTCCAAAAAGTTTTTTAGTGAACATACTGATCGTGAGGCTAGCATGCTAGCCCAAAAGAAGAATCCTATCTGAGGGGATTCTTTTTTTGTGGGCAAAAATATCTAAATTTAGCATAAAAATCATCTTAGAATTGCATAAGTATACATTTTAAGACATAGATATTGTTTTTATTACATAATTTCTCTTCGTTCTGTATAGTAAAATTCATTATTATGAAAAAATAATCACTTTTATGCGAAATCGTATTGTATATCAACTCTATTGACACTATAATTGACCTAATAGTCTAACATTTCCGAATTGATAAAAATGAATTAGTCGGAAAATATTAATCGTTTAGGGGGAAAAATTATGAAAAAACGTTTTTGGACGTTATTGATGATTGTAGCAGCATTTACGCTTGTGCTAGTTGGCTGTGGTGCAAAAGATGATGCATCATCTGGCGACGCAGGTTCTGGTGGCGGCGGCAAGGATAAAGTTTATAAGGTAGGTACAGAGGCTACTTTTGCACCATTTGAATCAATTGACGATAAAGGGAATATTGTAGGATTAGATGTCGATATTTTGCAAGCGATTGCAGACGAAATGGGCATTAAAGTAGAATGGGAAAACATTGGTTGGGAGCCTGTATTCCAAACAATTAAAAATGGTGAAACAGACATCGGTGCATCGGGTATTACTATTAATGAAGAACGTAAGGCTTCATTTGATTTTACAGAGCCATATTATGAATCTCAATTATTAATCGTAGTTAAAGAGGATTCGGATATTACTTCATTAGCAGATTTAAAAGATAAAAAGATTTCAGTACAAATAAATGCAACTGGTCATATGGCTGCAAAAAAATTACAAGGTGATGCAAGCACAAACATTATGGCATTCGAAAGCCAACCTGTTGCTATTCAAGAAATGTTAAACGGTAACGTTGATGCAACAATTGGTGATAATGCAGTTATTTATGAATATATTAAAGCTAACCCAAAAGCAAAACTTAAAGTAATTGAAGATGATGCATTTGAAAAAGAATACTACGGCTTTATGGTGAAAAAAGGCAATACGGAATTATTAAACCTATTAAATGAAGGTCTACAAAAAATTAAAGACAATGGTAAATTAAAAGAAATTACTGGTAAGGACTTTAAGTAATGGATGATGCCGTTAGCCTAATCATGCTAGCGGCACATTTGATTTATTAGCGTATTTAGTAGAGAAATTGATAGGGAAAGTAGGGGTTCTAATGGACATCTTTGATTTACGCTGGGACATAGTTTGGAACTACCGTGATATGTTTATCCGTGGTATTGGTATAACAATCATCTTAACGCTCAGTGGTTATTTTGGTGGTATTATTTTAGGCTTACTGTTAGGTTTAGGGAAAGTATCTAAAAATAAGTTTATTTACTGGCCATGTAAACTATATGTAGATTTATTCCGTGGAACACCAATGCTAGTGCAAATTTTATTAATTCATCTAGCGGTTATCCCAACGATTTTTGGCCATTCATTAGGATATATGGTGTCAGGTATTACCGCACTAGTATTAAACTGTGCAGCCTATAATGCAGAAATATTCCGTGCGGGTATTCAAAGCATTGATAAAGGACAAATGGAAGCAGCGCGTTCGCTTGGCCTAACACACAATCAAGCGATGAAAAAAGTTATTTTACCACAGGCTTTTAGACGTATGATTCCACCGCTTGGTAATGAATTTATTGCATTATTAAAAGACTCTTCTTTAGTAACGGTTATTGCAGCGCCAGATATTTTATATGCAAGTAAAGTTGTGGCAGGTGCGAGCTTCCGTTTCTGGGAACCGTATATTGTAGCTGCATTACTATACTTGGTTTTAACATATGGTGTAACAAAAGTAGTAGCATTTATCGAAAAACGATTCAGCAATAGCTATGTCCCTCGTAAAGCGGAAGGGAGAGAAGCAAGATGATTAGAATTGAAAACTTACACAAATACTTTGGAAAATTAGAAGTGCTAAAGGGCATCGATTATGAAATACATGAAAAGCAAGTTGTCTGTGTAATTGGACCATCAGGATCAGGGAAAAGTACTTTTTTACGTTGCATTAATATGCTAGAAGAAGTGACGGATGGAGCAATTTATATAGAGAATGTGAAGGTAAATGGACCAAAAACGAATATAAATGCTATACGAGCAGAGGTCGGTATGGTATTCCAACAATTTAATTTGTTCCCTCACATGAATGTAATTGATAATGTAACAATGGCTCCAATGCAAATTCGAAAAATGAATCGTGCGGATGCAGAGAAACTTGGCCATGAGTTACTGCAAAAAGTCGGTCTAGATAGTAAGGCTTACAACTATCCTGAGCAGCTTTCAGGTGGACAACAACAACGCGTAGCGATTGCAAGAGCATTAGCGATGAAACCTAAAGCTATTTTATTTGATGAACCAACTTCAGCACTTGATCCAGAAATGGTGAAAGAAGTTTTAGATGTTATGAAAAATCTAGCATCTGAAGGTATGACAATGATTGTAGTAACACATGAAATGGGCTTTGCACGAGAAGTAGGAGATCGTGTTGTGTTTATGGATGGTGGCTATATTGTAGAAGAAGGGACACCAGAAGACATCTTTGGCAACCCGAAAAATGAGCGTACAAAAGCCTTTTTAGGAAAAGTTCTATAATGAAAATGGAAAACCATTCAAAGCGAAAGCGATGAATGGTTTTTTTGCATTTAATGGAGGGGATTTGTAGTTGTTGCATAAGCATCAAGCATTGCACGCATATCTTGTTGCGTGTATTGTGGCACTTGATAATAGCCATGCTTATTTTGGTAAATAGATACTTCGTATGCCATCTCGATACAGTTGGGAATACTATCAGCAACAACACGGCGAACAACTGGATTTGTTGTTTCTGTCGCTGCTGCAGTCATACATTTAGCTGAACCTTTATGGGCACCAAGTAAGAAGCCAGATATAACTTCATCATTTATCTCACTTGCATTTTGCATTGGCTTTTTCGGCTGAGAGGGCTTAATGCCATATTGGAAGTTGTTCCCTGTCTGCATTTCATAGCGACCAGTTGGAACGGAAGGATCATGCCCTGTTTTAAATGATTCCACAATCGTATTGTACATACCGAGTGTGAAATTATATTGATTATCCAAAATGCTAAGTAGTTCTGGATCTTTTACTTGCGGACGTAAAATAATGGATAGGTTTAGTCCAGCGATTATTTCGCCAATTGTTTCATGCATGTCCATAACTTCGTGGCCACCATGATTTAGGCTTTGTTGTTGGTTAGGTGTTGTTGCATCATTTGATTCATTATAAAAAGATTGTGACAAAAAAAACGCCTCCTGAATTGTATAGTTTGTTGCAGTTTTTAGTATGTCTTGTTAGTCCTGTTTCATACGATATAAATCCGTTTGCATATATTTAGCATAGTGATGTTTTTTTGTAACACATTAGAGGTATAAGAAAAGAAAGTTAAGGGAGGATATAAAATTGAAAAAAGTACTTGGACCTGTGGGAATAATCATCATTGTTTTAGCTGTATTAGCTTTACTATTTATTCCAAAATATAATGGCCTTGTGACGGCGGAAGAAAATGTTGATTCGAAGTGGGCTCAAGTCGAAAATCAACTACAACGCCGCTATGATCTAATTCCGAATTTAGTGGAATCTGTAAAAGGATATGCTAATCATGAGCAAGAAGTCATTGCCAG
The DNA here is from genome assembly GCF_044762185.1 of Lysinibacillus sp. NPDC097162. Taxonomy (NCBI): domain Bacteria; kingdom Bacillati; phylum Bacillota; class Bacilli; order Caryophanales; family Bacillaceae; genus Lysinibacillus; species Lysinibacillus sp. NPDC097162. The sequence continues at coordinate 130,401 of NZ_JBIWDT010000004.1, forward strand.
CATTACAGAGGCTCGTGCACAGATGGGGAATGCACAAACACCAGAGGAACAAGCGAGTGCCAATGATGCATTAAACGGTGCACTTAGTCGATTGCTTGTAGTCGTAGAAAATTATCCGAATTTAAAAGCCGATGCAAATTTCCGTCAATTAATGGATGAACTTGCAGGGACTGAAAATCGATTAACAGTAGCACGTGAAGATTATAATAATGAAGTACAAGGCTTTAATAAAAAAGTAAAACGCTTCCCAGGTAATATTATCGCAGGTATGTTTGGCTTCGAACAAAAGGAATACTTTAAGGCAGCAGCCGGAGCTGAAAAAGCACCTGCAGTTGATTTTAGTGATTCAGGTAAACAATAATGAAACGTTTGATAGTAACGTTTTTAGTTGCTTGTTTAATGTGGCTTGTAACAGCTAATAGTGCGCTAGCACAGTTGCCTACACCAATGAAAAATACGTACATTCATGATTTTGCGAATGTGCTTTCAACTTCTGTAAAGGAAGAACTCAATCATTATTCAGAGCAATTAGACAAAGGTACAGGTGCAGAAATAATGATTGTAACGGTGGATAGCATTCAAGGGCAAGAGGCTAAAATGTATGCAACGAAATTAATTCGTGCTTGGGGCATTGGAGATGCAAAGAAAAACAATGGTGTCCTATTATTGGCTACATTTGGGCAAGGACAAGGAAATAATGATGTAGTTATTGCTGTTGGCCAAGGTCTAGAAGGTGCGTTACCGGATGGAAAATTAGGACGTATTTTAGACGATGCTTTTTATCCATACGCGAGTAACGGTGAAGTCGATCAAGCATTTCAAGCAACATATGCCGAATTATTTCAAACTGTAGCAAAAGAATATAATTGGGACGGTGAGATGCCAGCACAAGCAGTGGAGGATGAATCGATGCCCAATTGGCTATTTGTATTAATCGTTATAATAGTGCTTGTTTTCATTATCTTCTCAAATGGCGGAGGCGGACCACGTTCAAGGGGACGGGGAGGTTATCCAGGAGGTTTTGGTGGAGGCTTTGGCAGAGGTGGCGGAGGCGGAGGCTTTGGAGGCTTCGGCGGTGGATCATCTGCCGGCGGCGGCGCCAGCCGAAAGTTTTAATCGAGTGGGAATGATTGAACGCAATTGTGTGAGTGCCAATTGTGTGAGTGCCAGGCACCCACACAACAGTGCCAGGCACCCAAACAATTCTGAAAACTTAACTAAGAAAAAATCCACGAAGACTCCTGCGGGAACAGCTTACAACGTGCCCGCGGAAAGCGAAGTGGATTTTTCCGTTTTAGAAGGACTAAATTGTTTAAGTGTCAGGCACCGAAACAATTTAACAAAGGACTCTCCTTAATAGGAGGGTCCTTTTCATTTGGGTAAAAAGGATAAATAAATAAGTATTATCAATTATTGACAAATTAACTAATTTTGTTATAATTTCATTGTATCGACAAACGATATAACGAACACTGATATAAGGAGGAATTACTTTGAAAAAAAGATTTTTATCAGCATCTTTAGCGGTCATTTTAACAGCATCTGTTGTTTATCCTGTTTCAGTACAGGAAGTACGCGCTGCTAATGAAACTAGCAATACTACTATTGCACAAGAGGAGCGCCTAACAGCAAAAGAATTTCTTGATTTAGCTGTAACATCTTTAACATTCCAACATGGCTCAGAATCAATGCGTCAAGAAGTAATTAATAAGTGGGTTAAAGACGGAGAATTAGAAAACCTAAGTAGTTCGATTAAACGTAATGAAGCTGCACGAATTTTAGTAAGAGCTCTTGATAAAGAAGAAAAAGAAGTAACACTAGCAGACTATCTGGAAAAAGCAAATAAGCTAGGCTTATTTAATAGTATTTCAGAAAATAGTGAAACAATTTCAAAACAAGACGCTACTAAAATATTTACTACATTTAAGAGTTTAAAAAACGGTGCTAGTAACGAAGGTGTTAAAGAAATTTCTGTAGAGGATTTTATGAAAAATCCAGGAAACTTCGGCTATCAGCTTTCACCAGATGGTAATTACATTACGTTTGCTTCAGCATGGGAAAACCGTTCAAATGTGTTCGTGAAAAAAATGAATGATGATAGTGAACCTGTTCGTGTATCTAATTCAAAAGATCGTGATATTGCTGGATTCTTCTGGAAAGATGATACATTGCTTTATGCCAAAGATAAAGGTGGAGATGAAAACTTCCACATTTATTCTTCTACATTTAATGGAAAAGAAGAAAAAGATTTAACGCCTTATCCAGGTGTAACAGTAGGGGTATTAAGTGGATTACAAGGTGTTAAAGATGAGATTTTAATTATGATGAATAAAGAAGATGCAACAGTGTTCGATGTGTACAAGCTAAATGTAAAGACAGGCGAAACAAAACATGTTGCAAAAAATCCTGGTAACATCGCAGATTGGCTAGCTGACCGTGATGGTAATATTCGTATTGCAGTTGTTTCTGATGGTGTAGAAGGCATGATTCTATATCGTGATACAGAAAAAGACGAATTCAAGCCATTTATTGAAATGGCAGCGGGCGATGAAGTAACGCCACTTGCGTTCTCTAAAGATAATAAGCATATTTACGCAACTTCTAATAAAGGCAGAGATAAAGTTGAAGTAGTGAAATATGATCTTGAAGGTAACGAAGAAGTCATTATGTCTAATGAAGAAGTAGACGTAGCGGGAGTATTATATAGTAGTGAGCAAGATAAAATTTTATACGGTGCATATGTAACAGATAAAGCACATTACCAATTCTTCGATGAGAAATTTGAGCAGTTATTCCGCAAAATTCAAAACAAGCTAGGTGTTGAAGAAAGCGAACTAGGCATCAACGACTACAATAAAGAAATGACAAAATTCATCGTCAGCGTATCTAGTGACACTGTGTACGGCAAATATTATTACTATGACTCAACTACAGATGAAATGACAGAACTAGCAACATTAAGCCCTTGGTTAAAATCAGAAGAGCTTGCAGAAATGCATCCCGTTTCTTATAAGAGCCGTGATGGTCTGACAATTAACGGTTACTTAACATTACCGAAAAACAAAGAGGCTAAAGACTTACCGCTTATCGTGAATCCACATGGTGGTCCATGGGCTCGTGATATGTGGGGCTTTAACCCAGAAGTACAGCTACTTGCAAACCGAGGATATGCTGTGTTACAAGTGAATTTCCGTTCATCTACGGGTTACGGAAAAGAATTTTTACAAGCTGGTAATAAGCAATGGGGTCTGAAAATTCAAGATGATATTACAGATGGCGTTCAATGGGCAATCGATCAAGGTATTGCTGATCCTGACCGCATCGGTATTTATGGTGCATCATTTGGAGGTTACGCAACTTTAGCTGGTATTGCGTTTACACCTGATTTATATGCAGCAGCAGTTGACTATGTTGGTGTATCGAATATTTTCACATTGCTAGATACAGTCCCTCCATATTGGGAAACTATGCGTAACATGTTCTATGAGCGTGTAGGGCATCCAGAGACAGACAAAGAACTGTTAACAGCAGTTTCACCAGTCTTCCATGTAGATAAAATTAAAACACCATTATTTGTTGCGCAAGGTGCAAATGATCCGCGTGTAAATCAGGCAGAATCTGATCAAATCGTTGAAGCATTACGTGCAAGAGGTGTAGATGTCGAGTATATGCTGAAAGAAAATGAAGGACATGGCTTCCAAAACGAAGAAAACCGCATTGAATTCTATAATGCAATGGTTAAATTCTTTGATAGTCATTTAAAAAAATAACGATAATGAGGCTGTGCAGAAATTTTACTTGCACAGTCTTTTTTCATTTAAATATATATAAGCCATCGATTTCCGCGGGCCCAGGTATGCCAGGCACTCAAATTGTTTGAGTGCCTGGCACTTAATGAGCAGCAGCTCCTAAATAGTAGAAATCCACTTCGCTTTCCGCTCAGCGCTCTGAAGCCACAACCCTCACGAGCGCGCGGTTTGTTGTGTCTTACTTTACTTGGTAAACTTTAATAGGAGTGGCATGAGAATTCAGAATTGTTTGAGTGCCTGGCACCTAAATAGGAAGGGGTTGTGTGTAAATGAACGTGACTTTTTTTAGTCGTTCGCATTGTGAGCTTTGTGTAGAAGGATTACGTACATTAAAGCTTGTTCAAGAAGAACTAGGTTTCTCAATCGACGTCATCGATATAGAAAAAGACGATGCAGTACACGAAAAATATATGTTGATGATACCAGTAGTAGAAAAGGATGGAGAAGTCATACAGTATGGCAATTTAGACTATGCAACATTGATGGAGCATTTGTGCAGTGAATAACCGATGTATCTAATCTATAAAATTAAAAAAATATAACACTTAAAAAATTCGTTATTCACCTCGTGAAGCGCGGATTTTTTTGTTTTCTTCTATTATATAATTAAACCTGTAATTCACGTTATTCACAAATTGTTCAATGAAAGCGTTATGAATATGAACAGTTTGTGAAGAACTTCACACAAAGCTTTATTTTTGAAAAAATTGGAGTAGAATAGGAATCAAGTAAGAGGTTGTTATAAAACAGTTTATAAAAAGTATCACATTATTACGTGGTTGTTATATTACAAAAATAAACTTAAAGGGAGATTTGACTATGTGGGTTATTACAGTATTTGAACAAAAGGACGTTCGTATTTTTGAATACACAAACAAAACGGAAGCAACAAAAGCTTTAGCAGGTTTCAAGAAAAACGCCGTATTATCTTTCACTAAATAAAAACATGCAGTCCCGTAGCCAAATAAATTGGTTGCGGGATTTTTTGATTTTCATAAATAACGCTTTTTTTACAAACCTTATGTCGATAGCGTATAAAGTGTGTAAATGCAAACCATACCATTATTTACTTGCTCTTTTTCTTAAAGCATATTATAATAAAATTACAAGTGGGACACAATTTAGTATAGTGGGTTGATATCCGTCCCATTAAAGTGAGAGGGAGTAGATATAGATGTTAACTGTACCTGAGGCACAGCAAAGACTACTTCCAGAAATGAATCCACTTCTACAATCGAGATACCGTATTTTGCAATCGGTTCAGTTAATGCAACCAATTGGGAGACGAACACTAGCGGAGTCACTTAAGATGACAGAGCGTGAAATCCGTAAAGAAACAGATATTTTACGTGATCAAGGGTTATTAGATTCCCAAAAGTCGGGTATGGTATGTACGAGTGATGGTGAATTAGTTATTGAACAGCTTAGAGCATTAGTTTACGAATGGTCTGGTCTAACGCAGCTTGGCAAGGCGCTCGAAAACCATTTAGGGCTACAGCATGTGCTTGTTGTTCCAGGTGATTATAACGATGATGAAACCATATTAACATTACTTGGAAAGGAAGCGGCACAGCAATTTCTTTCGACTATTGCTAATGAGCAAGTAGTAGCTGTTACTGGAGGAAAGTCAGTGGCTTCGCTAGCACAGTTTTTACAACCAGTTGACGGTCAGCACAATGTAACATTTGTTGCTGCTCGTGGTGGTATCGGACATGAAATGCAAATGCAGGCTAATACACTCGTTGCAACATTTGCTATGCAGATGGAAGCACAGTACCGTACATTGTTTTTACCCGAGCATTTAAGTGAACAGGCATATCAGGCAATGTTAATGGAGCCAATGGTTACAGAAATAATGGCTTACTATGACCGGGCTGATTGCGTTATTCATGGTATTGGCTCTGCTGAAGAAATGGCGATTCGTCGTAATTCATCGGCTGAAGATTTACGTATTCTCGAGGAAAAGGGTGCTGTTAGTGAAGCATTCGGCTATTATTTCAATGCCGAAGGAGAAATTGTACATCGTATTCGTACAATTGGAATTCAACTTGAACAAGTTGAAAAATGTAAGCATATTATTGCGGTTGCAGCAGGAAAACAAAAGGTGAATGCGATGCTATCTTACTTTAAGGTAGCGCCGAAGCAGACGATTTTTATAACAGATGAAGCTGCTGCGAAAGCAATCGCTGAACGTTTACTGTAAAAAATAAATCAATAAAACATTATTGGAGGAATTGACAATGGCATTAAAGTTAGCAATTAATGGATTTGGTCGTATTGGACGTTTAGTATTTCGTGAAGCAATGAAACATGATGAGTTTGAAGTAGTTGCAGTGAATGACTTAACAGATGCTGGTCAACTTGCACACTTATTAAAATACGATTCTGTACACGGTATTTATGATGCTGAAGTCAATGCAGATGAAGATTCTTTCGTAGTGAATGGAAAAACGGTTAAAGTATACGCTGAAAAAGACCCAGCACAATTACCTTGGGGTGAGCTTGGTGTAGACGTTGTACTTGAATGTACAGGTCGCTTCCGCTCAATGGAAGAGGTAGGTAAGCATATTGAAGCAGGTGCTAAAAAAGCGATTTTATCTGCACCAGCTAAAGGCGATATGCCAACATTCGTAATGGGTGTTAACCATGAAGATTACAATCCAAAAACAGATGATGTCATTTCAAATGCATCTTGTACAACAAACTGCTTAGCGCCTGTAGCTAAAATTTTAGATGAGAAATTTGGCATTGAACGCGGTATGATGACAACAATTCACTCATATACAAACGATCAACGTATCCTTGACTTCCCGCACTCTGATCCACGTCGTGCACGTGCAGGGGCAGTGTCAATGATTCCAACAACAACAGGAGCAGCAGTAGCCGTTTCTAAAGTATTACCTCAATTAAAAGGTAAGCTTGATGGATTCTCTATGCGTGTTCCTACACCGAACGTATCATGTGTGGATTTAGTTGTAGAACTTAAAGCAGATGTAACAAAAGATTCGATTAATGCGGCTTTAAAAGAAGCTTCAGAAAATGAGCTAAAAGGTATTTTAGGCTACAATGAACTACCATTAGTATCAATTGATTACAATGGCAACCATAACTCTTCAACTGTTGATGGCCTTTCAACAATGGTTTTAGAAAATAGCATGGTGAAAGTTCTTGCTTGGTACGATAATGAAATTGGTTACTCTACTCGTTTAATGGACCTTGCATTATATATCGCACAACAAGGGTTAAATCATAAATAAGTGTCATAATTCGCAATTTGAAGTAAAAAGTGTGACATAATACGGCTTTTTACGCACAAAAAGTATAGCCTTTATAATATCGAAAAGATATAATAAACAAGGGTAATAGGAGTAGGGGACGTTTACCCTACTCCTTTTTAAATACAAATATCTTGGATAAAATATGGATGACTTGCTATTGTGCAAATTGGTAGTAGTCACCTTGTCTTTTACGAGACACCGAACGTTACTTTTGCTACTATAAAAGCTAATAAAGGTATATTTTAACTTGGTCCAAAGTGTGTAAAGCCAAGATGGGTGGAGCACATTTTATTATGTCCGTACTACAAAACTTTGAAGGGGGTTTCTTCATGTTAAATAAGAAAACAATGAAAGATATTGATGTAAAAGGTAAGCGCGTCTTCGTACGTGTCGATTTTAATGTACCGATGGCAGATGGGGTAATTACAGACGAAACACGTATCCGCGCAGCCATTCCAACGATTGAATATTTAGTTGAACAAGGCGCAAAAGTTATTTTAGCGTCTCATTTAGGTCGTCCAAAAGGTGAAGTAAAAGAAGATATGCGTTTAACTGCAGTTGGTATCCGCCTTGCTGAAATTTTAGGTAAACCTGTTACTAAATTGGATGAGTCAATCGGTGAAGCAGTAGAAACAGCAGTAGAAAATATGCAAAACGGCGATATCGTTCTACTGGAAAACGTACGATTCCATGCTGGTGAGGAGAAAAACGACCCTGCACTTGCAGAACAATTTGCTAAACTAGCGGACGTTTATGTAAACGATGCATTCGGTGCTGCTCACCGTGCACATGCCTCAACGGAAGGTATTGCGAAACACATTCCTGCTGTATCAGGCTTCCTTATGCAAAAAGAATTGGATGTGCTAGGTAAAGCATTATCAAATCCTGAGCGTCCTTTCACTGCTATTATTGGTGGCGCAAAAGTAAAAGATAAAATCGGCGTTATTGAGAGCTTACTTGAAAAGGTAGACCACTTAATTATTGGTGGCGGTCTGTCATTTACCTTCATTAAAGCGCAAGGGCATGATATCGGTAAATCTTTATTAGAAGAAGATAAAATTGAACTAGCAAAATCGTTCATTGAAAAAGCACATGCAAAAGGCGTGAAGTTACATATGCCAATTGATGCAGTGGTAGCCAATGAATTTTCAAAAGATGCGGAGACTAAAGTTGTCGATGTAGATGCTATCCCAGCTGATTGGATGGGTCTTGATATTGGACCAAAAACAGCTGCTCGCTACGCAGAAGTTATTCAAAATTCAAAATTAATTATTTGGAATGGACCAATGGGCGTTTTTGAATTAGAACCATTTGCAAATGGTACGAAAACTGTTGCAGACGCGATGGCAGCAACTGCTGGCTATACTGTAATTGGTGGCGGAGATTCCGCAGCAGCAGTAGAAAAATTTGAAGTAGCTGATAAAATGGACCACATTTCTACTGGTGGCGGCGCTTCACTTGAATTAATGGAAGGCAAAGAGCTTCCTGGTATTGTGGCATTAAACGATAAATAATAGATAGGAGCATAACGATGCGTAAACCAATTATTGCAGGTAACTGGAAAATGTATAAAACATTTGAAGAGGCAATTCAGTTTGTCGATAGCGTGCAGGATAATCTGCCTTCCAATGACAAAGTAGATGCTGTTATTTGCGCACCGGCACTTTTTCTACCAACACTTGTGCAGGTCGCTAGTGAATCTGAACTAGCCATCGGTGCTCAAACAATGCATTACGAAAATGAAGGTGCGTTTACAGGTGAAATTAGCCCGGCGCAGCTTGCGAGCGTTGAGGTAGATTATGTGATATTAGGACACTCCGAACGACGTGAATATTATAACGAAACAGATGAGGCTATCAATAAAAAGGTGGCAGCAGCACTTTCACATAATATCGTGCCAATTATTTGCTGTGGTGAAACACTGGAAGAACGTGAGGCAGGTACGACAGAGCAAAAGGTAGCTAGTCAAATTACAGCAGCTCTTGCAGGGTTTGCCGCACAGGACGTGGAGCATATGGTTCTTGCCTATGAGCCTATCTGGGCAATCGGCACAGGGAAAACAGCAACAGCAGAAGATGCCAACCAAGTATGTGGCGCCATTCGTGCAGTTGTTGAAAAATTATATGATAACGCAACAGCAAAAGCTATACGTATTCAATATGGCGGTAGCGTAAAGCCTGATAATATTAAAGAATTATTGTCAAAAGAGCATATCGATGGAGCGCTAGTCGGTGGTGCAAGCTTACAAGCTGATTCATATTTAAAATTATTGGAGGCGGCAGCAAATGCCTAAAAAGCCAGTAGCATTAATTATTTTAGATGGTTTTGCATTCCGTGATGAAACTTTTGGGAATGCAGTTGCTCAAGCAAAGAAACCAAATTTTGATCGCTTTTGGAACCAATTCCCGCATGCAACATTAACAGCTTCAGGTGAGGCAGTAGGGTTGCCAGACGGTCAAATGGGGAACTCTGAAGTTGGACACTTAAATATCGGCGCTGGCCGTATCGTGTATCAAAGCTTAACGCGTTTAAATAAATCGATTCGCGAAGGAGACTTCTTTACGAATCAAGCATTTTTAGATGCGGTAGCACACGTTAAAGCACATCAATCAAAGCTACATGTTATGGGTTTACTATCTGATGGCGGTGTACATAGCCATTATGAGCACATGTTTGCACTGCTAAAGCTAGCAAAAGAACAAGGGCTTGACGAAGTATTTGTGCATGCATTTTTAGATGGTCGTGATGTTGGACCAACAACAGCTATCGGCTATATTGAAGAAACTGAAAAACAAATGGCTTCGATTGGCATTGGTAAATTTGCTTCAATCCATGGACGTTATTATGCGATGGATCGTGACAAACGTTGGGATCGTGTAGCATTAACATATAATGCTCTCGTTGATGGGGTTGGACAAACGGCGGAAAGCGCAAAAGGTGGCGTAACAGAATCCTATGAGCGTGAAGTAACTGACGAGTTTGTTATTCCATTTAGCATCCAGGAACATGGAGAGCCAGTTGCGACAATTGAAGATAATGATGCAGTTATTTTCTTTAATTTCCGACCTGACCGTGCTATTCAATTATCGAAAGTATTTACGAATACGTCATTTGACGGTTTTACCTTATCAGCGAAACATCCACAAAATGTAAAATTCGTATCGTTTACACATTATAGTGATGAAGTAAACGCACAAGTTGCTTATGAAAATGACAACTTAAAAAATACGATTGGTGAAGTGTTAGCCTCTAATGGCAAAACTCAGCTTCGTATTGCAGAAACGGAAAAGTATCCACATGTTACATTCTTTATGAGTGGCGGTCGTGAGGAGAAATTCGATGGTGAAGAACGTATTTTGATCGCTTCTCCAAAAGTTGCGACATACGATTTGAAACCTGAAATGAGTGCTTATGAAGTAACAGACGCATTGCTTGCAGCGATTGCAGCTGACAAATTTGATGGCATCATTCTAAACTTTGCGAACCCTGATATGGTGGGGCATAGTGGAATGCTAGAGCCAACAATTAAAGCAATCGAAGTTGTCGACGAATGTCTAGGGAAAGTAGTAGATGCCCTGCTTGAAAAAGGCGGAGCAGCTATTATTACAGCTGACCACGGTAACTCTGACGAGGTTGTAACGTTAGAAGGAAATCCGATGACAGCTCATACAACAAACCCTGTTCCAGTAATTGTGACGAAAGCAAATTTAATGTTAAGAAATGGTGGCTTTTTAGCCGATTTAGCGCCAACCATGTTAGAATTATTAGAGGTGTCACAACCTATTGAAATGACAGGTAAATCACTTATCGAAAAAGAGGAGAATTAATTATGCCATTTATTACACAAGTTTATGCGCGCGAAGTTTTAGACTCACGTGGGAACCCAACAGTAGAAGTTGAAGTATTTACAGAATCAGGTGCTTTTGGTCGTGCAATCGTGCCATCAGGTGCCTCTACAGGTGAATACGAAGCGGTAGAATTACGCGATGGTGACAAATCACGTTACCTTGGCAAAGGTGTATTAAAAGCAATCGAAAATGTCAACACAATTATTGCTCAAGAATTAGAAGGTAATTTCTCAGTTCTTGACCAAGTAGTAATCGACAAAGCTTTAATCGAGCTAGATGGCACAGAAAACAAAGGTAAACTAGGAGCTAACGCAATCCTAGGTGTATCAATGGCAGTTGCACATGCTGCAGCAGATTATTTAGATGTACCTCTTTATCAATATCTTGGCGGTTTCAACTCAAAACAATTACCAGTACCAATGATGAACATCTTAAATGGTGGTGCACATGCGGATAACAACGTGGACATCCAAGAATTCATGGTAATGCCTGTTGGTGCAGAAAACTTCCGTCATGCATTACGTATGGGTGCTGAAATTTTCCATAGCTTAAAAGCAGTATTAAAAGACAAAGGCTACAACACAGCTGTAGGTGACGAAGGTGGTTTCGCTCCAAACCTTGGTTCGAACGAAGAAGCAATCACAGTGATCCTTGAAGCAATCGAAAAAGCTGGCTACAAAGCTGGTGAAGAAGTGAAATTAGCAATGGACGTTGCGTCTTCTGAATTATTCAACAAAGAAGATGGCAAATACCATTTAGATGGTGAAGGCGTTGTGAAAACTTCTGAAGAAATGGTGGACTGGTACGAACAGTTAACTTCTAAATACCCAATCATCTCAATCGAAGACGGCTTAGACGAAAACGACTGGGCTGGTCATAAATTATTAACAGACCGCATTGGCGCTCGCGTACAATTAGTAGGAGATGATTTATTCGTAACTAATACGAAAAAATTATCTGCTGGTATTGAGCAAGGTGTTGGTAACTCAATTTTAATTAAAGTAAACCAAATCGGTACGTTAACAGAAACATTTGAAGCAATTGAAATGGCGAAACGTGCTGGTTACACAGCGGTTATTTCTCACCGTTCTGGTGAATCAGAAGATGCGACTATCGCTGATATCGCAGTTGCGACAAACGCTGGTCAAATTAAAACAGGTGCTCCATCTCGTACAGACCGCGTTGCAAAATACAACCAACTTCTTCGCATCGAAGATCAACTTGGTGCAACTTCAGAATATCTTGGTTTAAAAACTTTCTATAACTTAAAATAAGTGAACGGCTAGCAACTAGCAGTTCCTTTGATGAAAATTGCCTCGAAAGCATGGATGTGCTTTTCGAGGCAATTTTTTTGAGCAAATGAATAAGCTGAGCGCGTAATTGAGACGGAGAGTTCTACATCTTTGATTTCCTTTGCGGGCGGCGCTTTCCGCGGGCACAACGTAAGCCGCAACCCTCGCTAGAGTGCGGCTTGTTGCGTCTTACTTTGCGTGCGTTCGGAGCAGAAGTCGCCGCCCTTCACTGGTGTAATTGTGTGAGTGCCTGGCACTTTAGATTTTTCGCAGGCATGTTGTAAGTCGCAAAGCCCGCGGAAAGCGTATGTTACATGGTGTTCTAAGCATGAGTATAAATGCAGAAAAATTCAAAATTGTTTGGGTGCCAGGCACTGCATTTTGGATTTGAAATATTTCTATTTTTTTTTGTATAATAACAGTAAAGTAGACTGAGTCTTCTCCTTTTTAATTTATGTATTGTACATAGTATTTGGAAAAGTAATACCATTTTGTAATCTGTGTTTGTCATGGGAACCTTTATTTGTTATAATATAGTGTGTTGTGATGTTTCAAAGTTCGGGAGGTGCAGTGGATGCATACAGCAGTATTAATAGCTTTAGTTATCGTATCATTAGCATTGGTTGTCGTAGTTTTATTACAATCTAGTAAAAGTGCAGGCTTGTCAGGTGCCATCTCGGGTGGAGCTGAACAACTATTTGGAAAGCAAAAAGCACGTGGTATGGATTTAATTCTTCACCGTGCAACAATTGTTTTATCAATTTTATTCTTTCTTTTAGCAATCGCTATTGCAAAAATATAATAGTTGAAGATATTCCGCCTAACCTAGAATGGTTGGGCGTTTTCTTTTATTTTCAGTACATAGATGAACTTAGACGAATAATGTAGATTTTATACGTATGAAAGATGCTAAATTACGCCAATGTATAATGGATATGGCTATAATAGAGTGAATATGTTTTACAGTGAAGGAGAACTTGCCATGAACAAATCATTATCTCAGCCATTTTTCTTTCAAGCAGGTCCGCGTGCAGTGTTATTATTACACGGATTTACAGGTAGCTCTGCAGATGTGCGTATGCTTGGTAGATATTTAGAGAAAAAAGGGTATACTACATTAGCGCCTCATTATAAAGGGCACGGTGTGCAACCTGAAGAACTTATTACAACAGGACCAACTGATTGGTGGCAAGATGTCAAAGCTGCGTACCAACAATTACAAGATGCTGGCTATGAGGAAATTGCCGTAGCAGGACTATCACTTGGCGGTGTGATGGCTTTAAATGTAGCGCTAAACAATCCTGTAAAGGGCATTGTGACAATGTGTGCACCAATGACGATGCGAACTACAGACGTAATGTTTGAAGGCGTATTGAAATATGCAAAAGAATACAAAAAATTTGAAGGCAAAACTGACACAGAAATAGATGCGGAAGTGTCGTTAATCGCTGAAAAAGGTATGCCATCATTACAACAACTACGTGAGTTTATTGCGCAGACTCGAAAAGAAATAGATATGATTTATGCCCCGATTTTTGTCGTACAGGCGACAAATGATGAGGTAATAGAGACAGAATCTGCCAACATTATATATAATCAAACTGAGTCACTAGAAAAATACATCAAATGGTATGAAAACTCAAAGCACGTTATAACATTAGATCAAGAAAAAGATCAATTACATGAAGATATTTATCGTTTTTTAGAAGGCCTAAATTGGGCACACTAAAAATGATTTAGGATTTTTACATGAGGGAGGGTATTAGTATGACGGACAAAAAAGATTCACTACAAAGTCGATTACTCGATTTTTTCGGTGAAGAAGAATATAAACCTTTAACCGTTGGAGAAATAGAAGACGAATTTGGGTTTGAGGATGCAGAAGAATTTAAGGAGCTCGTTAAAACGCTCGTGCGAATGGAGGGGCAGGGCTTAGTTGTACGCTCACGCTCGAATCGTTACGGCTTACCAGAGCGCATGAATTTACTGCGTGGTAAATTTATCGGCCACGCAAAAGGCTTTGGCTTTGTCGCACCTGATGTTGAGGGCATGGATGATGTCTTTATTCCACCGCACGAAGTAAATGGTGCCATTAATGGTGACACAGTACTTATTCGTGTGTTAAAGGAATCATTTGGCGATCGCCGCGAAGGTACAATCACAAAAGTTGTAGAACGAGGCCAAACGTCATTTGTTGGAACATTCCAAGCAAATAGAGGCTTCGGCTTTGTCGTATTGGACGATAAAAAACTACCAATGGACATTTTCATCGCGAAAGGCGATACATTAGGTGCTGTTGATGGGCACAAAGTGGTCGTTGAAATCGCGACATGGCCAGAAGATTTAAAATCAGCGACAGGCTATATTACAAAAATTTTAGGACATAAAAATGACCCAGGTGTCGATATTTTATCGATCTTATATAAGCACGATATTCCACCAGAGTTCCCAGAAGAAGTCGTTGCTGCTGCACAACGAGTGCCTGATGATATTTCTCCTGCTGATTTAGAGGGACGTCGTGATTTACGTCATGAAACGATTGTCACAATTGATGGTGCAGATGCCAAAGATTTAGATGATGCGGTAACTGTTACAAAAAATGTAGATGGTACCTACAAGCTTGGCGTACATATTGCAGATGTCAGCTACTATGTAACACAAGGCTCTGTAATAGACATTGAAGCATATGACCGAGCGACAAGTGTATATTTAACAGACCGTGTTATTCCGATGATTCCGCATCGACTATCGAACGGTATTTGTTCTTTAAATCCACAGGTAGATCGCCTAACGTTATCGTGTGAAATGATTATTGATGGCAATGGTAATGTCATTGCGCATGAAATATTCCAAAGTGTCATTAAAACAACAGAGCGTATGACTTACAAAGATGTTTACAAAATTTTAGAGGAACAAGATGAAGAGCTAATTGCTCGCTATGAGCCACTTGTACCGATGTTTAAACATATGTTAGAGCTTTCAAAAATTTTACGCCATAAACGTGAGCAACGCGGTGCAATTGACTTTGATTTTAAAGAGTCGAAAGTGATCGTCGATGAAGATGGATGGCCAGTAGATATTGAAATACGTGAACGCACTGTAGCAGAGAAATTAATTGAAGATTTCATGCTTGCTGCCAATGAAACCGTTGCAGAACATTTCCATTGGATGAATGTACCGTTCCTATACCGTATTCACGAAGATCCAAAGCCTGAAAAGCTTCAACGCTTCTTTGAATTCGTAACGAACTTCGGTATTTTAATTAAAGGTACAGGCAATACGGTGCATCCAAAAGCATTGCAAGATGTCTTAGCAGCAATTGAAGGCATGCCTGAAGAGCCAGTTATTTCGACGATGCTACTACGCTCAATGCAACAAGCGAAGTACTATCCAGAAAGCATCGGTCACTTCGGTTTATCGACTGATTTCTATACACATTTCACATCACCAATTCGTCGTTATCCTGACTTAGTTGTCCACCGTTTAATTCGCACGTATTTAATTAATAAAGACACGTCGCAAGAAACGATTGCACAGTGGTCGATGGCAATGGATGAAATTGCCGACCACACATCAGAACGCGAACGTCGTGCAGTCGATGCAGAACGTGATACAGACGCATTGAAAAAAGCACAATATATGTCTGATAAAATCGGCGAAGAGTTCGAGGGCATTGTTTCTTCTGTTACGAACTTCGGTATCTTTATCGAGCTACCAAATACGATTGAAGGCCTCGTGCACATTAGCAATATGACCGACGATTATTATCGCTTCGATGATCGCCAAATGATTATGATTGGGGAACGTACGAACCGCCAATTCCGCATCGGTGATGAAGTAAAAGTACGCGTCGCAAACGTTATTATCGAAGAGTCATCGATTGACTTTGAAATCGTAGGAATGGTAACTTCTTATGGAAGAACAAGAAAAGCAACACCTACAGTCATTCATGCGCGTAAAAATTATAATGATAATAAAGATGGGCGCAGTAGCCGAAGCAGTCGTTCAGGTTCAGGCGGTGGAAGAGGTCGCCGTGACGATGAAAAACAAAGCAATGGTGACTCATCGAAACGCAGAGAACGCGGTGGTAGTGACCGTGATCCACGTGGCCAACGCAAAGATAGCTCAAGCCCAGGCCCGAAAAAAGGCGTAAAGCAAAAGCAAAAGTTTTACGAAGGCATCGCCAAAAAAGGCAAAAAGAAAAAAACAAAACGTAAATAAAAAATCCAGCGTGAGCAGGCTAAGTCCTGCTCAACCTTTGAATTGAGGGTGAACAAGATGGCAAAAGGTACTGGGAAAGTATTAGCACAAAACAAAAAAGCAGGGCATGACTACTTCATCGAAGAAACGATTGAAGCGGGCATGGTACTAACAGGCACAGAAATTAAAGCCATTCGTGCAGGTAAAGTCCAATTACGAGACTCTTACGTTCGAATCACAAGCGGCGAAGCATGGATTAGCAACATGCATGTCAGCCCATTCGACCAAGGTAACCGTTTCAACCACGACCCACTACGAGCCCGCAAATTGCTCCTACATAAAAAGCAAATCGGCGAACTAGTAGGTGCTGTCAAACGTGACGGCTACACAATCATCCCTTTAAAAATGTACATTAAAGATGGCTATGCCAAACTCCTTATCGGCGTCGGCAAAGGGAAAAAAGACTACGACAAACGCGACGACATGCGCAAAAAAGAAGCAAAACGCGAAATGGAACGTACCTTCAAAGCAAAAAATCAATATTGATAGATTAAGAGAGGAGCTCACCACTTGTTGTGGTGAGCTTTTTTATTGCGGGAGCAAGATGAAGTCTATGGGCACGGGCTTATCTGTGAAGCGGAGGAGATTTCCGCTACGGGCGTGCGCTTTCCGCGGGCACACCGTAAGCCGCAACCCTCGCTACGCGCGGATTGTTGCGTCTTACTATGCGTGCGTTCCCGCAGGAGTCGCCCGCCCTCCGCTCGAATTAAAAAGTATCGCCTACCACGCTGTAGGTACTTCCGCGAAATAAGGTGAGGATTCCGCGGAATGATTAGGTAATTCCGCGAAGTAAGGGGAGGATTCCGCGAAACGGGGAGGTAATTCCGCGAAGTGAGGAGCTAATTCCGCGGAACAAGGAGATATTTCCGCAAAGCGGGGGAGAATCCACGAAATGAGGAGAGAATCCCGCGAAGCGAGAGAATAATCCTACGGAGCAAGATCAGTTAAAACAACCCAATAAAAAGAATGTTTCGACGTTCATTTCAAAATATATTTCCACGCAGGTGAGATTTTTTTAAAGATTTTACGTTTTTAATGTAAGGAGGTGTGGTCTCATGGAAATGCAGCTGATACAAAAAATCATTGCCGGGGATCAACAAGCATTTCGCATCATTGTTGATACATATAAGCAGCCACTTGTCAGCTATTTAACCTATCAAACGAATGACGAGGAGTTGGCGAAAGATATTGCTCAAGAATCATTTATCAAATGCTATGAAAACTTACTTCATTTTAAAGGTGGATCTTTTAAGGCATGGCTTTTTCGTATCGCGATTAATCAACTGATTGATTTTAAAAGGAAGCATAAGGAAGATCCGACACCAATTGAGGAAACGCCCTCATTAGAAACACCTGAATCGTTAATGATCAAAAAAGAACAGAACGAGTTGCTTCAACAATGGCTTAAAACATTGGAACACAAAACGTACCAAGTTTTCGTCCTGAAGTATGCTAGTAATTGCTCTTACGAAGAAATCGCTGAGACACTTAATATTCCAATATCGGAAGTACGAAACCGACTGCATAGAACAAAGAAACGGCTAAGAAACGCTATGTTGAAGGGAGAGATTAATAATGAACTGCTTATCAACTGAAGAAATGCACGATTTTATCGACGGACGAATAGACGATAACAAAATGATGCAAATGGACAAGCATATTCAATCATGTGCAACCTGCTCTGCATTACTGGATGAACAACTTGAAACAGAACAGCTAATTAGCTCCTTGTTTCCTGCAGTGCATGTTGACGATTCATTTACAGATCAAGTGATGAATCAATTACCAAAGAAAAAGACTTCTCTTACAAAAAAGCGCGGCTGGCGAGCAACTTTTGTAGCAGCCGCATTCGTCACAGCCGCATTATTATTTCTAGTAATTTCAACTGTGAAACAGGAGCCTGTAACTAGTTCTACGCCTATTACCATAAAAGTAAAAGACGTTAAACTAACAGATGCTTTCATAACAGTAACATTAGCTACATCTGGCTATAGTGGCAAGGAAATGTTCTTTAATGAATCAACGAAGGGTGATGTTGCACTCGTGCTACCAAACGGGAAAAGCGAAGCAGCAAGTTACGCTGCAGATCAATCAGCAAATGAAATCACCTATGAATTCCCATTATTTAATGTCACACATGATGAATTTAAGCTTCTATTTAACTACCGACACATTTATGGCGAGGATGGACAATGGACGCTGGAAGTACCGATTGATCGCAAGGAATTGTTAGCCCAAACAGAGACTGTTACACTACATTCCACATTTGAAAAAGAAGGCGTTGACGTAAACTTTATCCGTGCACAACATGGACCACAGAACTCTCTCTTCAAATTTGAAACAAAATTTACGGAGGAGATGGCAACATTCGTAGAGCAACAAGTAGAAAAATATACAGCTGATTTACCGCTAAAGGAAAAGGAAGCTTATGCAGGATATAATGCACAAATACTTTATGACGTTATTGACGCTGATGGACAAAAATTAAAACGCTCAGTTCCTGAAGATAACGTCAGTATTCAAAATGATCGCTACGCTCATACTGAAACGATTAGTGCCTATCCAAGCGTACAAGAAGGAGGCTATATAGCTGTTACTGGTGCCAAGTATGAGCTGCCAACGAATGTTCGACACTCGCTAACAGTGAACCAATTACCTTACACCTTTACTTATAAAGATACAGAATATGAAGTAAAGCTCTTACCAGATCAACGCCTTGAAATTTCATCAGATGCAAAGACAACGACAATTAACGACTGGCATATTACAGTGAATAATAAACCAGCCTGGGATACAGCCCGTTTCCGAGAAGATAAAGAAAAAAAGTATACAACAATCACATTCGATGAGGGAATTCAATTAGATTCGTTTATCCTTTACGGTCAAACGGAATTAAAATATGTTTACTTTGATGAACCGATTCGAGTGGAAATACGCTAACCTAAAAACACCTTTTGATGAATAGTTTTCAAAAGGTGTTTTTACTATGCTTTTTTGGAGTTGATATAGAACTATAAATCTGTAAATAAGGCACTATACTTGAAGTACAGCTAGGTTTGTTTTATAATAAGTATTGTTAGTGCCAGCATGTATTGAAGCGTAGTACTACTCTTCAACCGTACTAGAAGCAATTCTAGCTCTTTGTTTGATCGAGGCAACAAGCTTCGCATCATATTCAAGGGGACGTTACGGATTCGACAGGGATGGTTCAAGCTTTGGTCGCGCGTCGGAGGTCTCGGCTCCGTCATCAACGGAAGTTATATAATAACTGGCAAACAACAAAACTTAGCTTTCGCAGCGTAAGCTCGTAAGCGCTCTGCCTCTCTATCGCCCATGTAGAGAACGTGGGGCCCAACTTTAGTGGGATACGGTCGATGATGCCACCTGAGTCACCGGCAAGAGATTTCCAGGTTAGCGTACAGGACGCCTGTTTGTCGGCATAATGCTACGCGAATTGCGAATGGACAAACTACACGCGTAGAAGCTGAAGTATTGGAGTCTTTGGACGCGGGTTCGACTCCCGCCGTCTCCATACATAAAGTGGCTACAAACGTAGTCATATCAACGTTTTAACAGACTAGGGATATTGAACGGGAGTTGAACTCTTGGGCAATATCCCTTTTCTTATCCCTATGGAAAATTAGCATATTTGAGCTTGTTTAAAGACCTTCTAAGTAAACACATTAGGAGGTTTTTTTCTATGTCTAATAGGAAGCGGAAACACGGTATATTCGCTGTAAATAGTGAAGTAGTAATGCTATCAAGTAGTAAAGCTGAAGAAAGAGAAGGTACGCACATTAGCATTGCACTTGAAACAGTCTTTAAACAAATGCGTATAGCAGGGAACAGACCGCGCACAATTGAGAGCTATGAGTACATCTTTAAACAGTTTGTAGAGGTTTGTGGAATCGTAATAGTAGAGGATATTGATTTAGATAAGCTCTATCATTACTTAGATATTTTACAGGTTACTCCCGCGACTAAACTAATACGCTTAAAGTCAATTAAAGCGGTACTAAGCAAGTTTTATAATAACGGTTGGTTAAAAGACCGCTTCTGGAGCAATATTCAAATTAAGATTGATAAGGAAGTAAAGAAGGGAGCTCGGGAGTCTGATATAGAGAAGCTCCTGCAACTAATAAACCAAACAACTTTTATCGGCTTTAGAGACGCCGCCGCGATTAAAGTAATGTATAAGACAGGTATTCGTATTCGCACATTAGGAGAGCTTAGAGAGCGTCATATAGACTTTGAAAACCTATGCTTAAATTTAGACGGCTCTACTTTGAAGAATCACAAGTTTTTAAAGCTCCCTATTGATACAGAACTAGCGGAAATGTTAAAGCTGCTTATTCAGTTAAACAATGGTATCCGCGCTCATTTCGGTACAGATAACCGTCATATCTTTATTACTCAAAATGGTTTACCAATGAACTCTAGTAAATCGTCTAATTGTGCTATCTCTAAGCAATTAAGCAAGTATTCGAAGCGGTACGGTTTAGAAAATATCAATGCACATGCGATTAGAAGGGCATACGCGAAGAATTTGCTAGAGAAGGGAGCTAGTATAGCTTTAATCAGTAAAGCCCTTGGGCACAGTGATTTAGCGGTTACAACACAGTACTTAGAACTTGATGTAGAAGAAGTAGCAAAGGATTTGAGAGACTATCTTTAAGGGAGGTGGAGCGGAATATCCTAAGTATTTTCTAGTAAAGAGATTTTACTATAGAGATTTTATTTTACTCCTCCTCATATCGCTTTGCTACGAAGTAGCGAAGCACTGAATTTGTTAGAGATTATATTCTGTTTGAGAAACGGAGCGAAGCGGAGGTTCTCAAACAGAATCTTATTTTTAATAAATCCTAGTTTGTAATTGAAATACAGAATACTTAATACAAAGACAAGATATAAAAGTGAACTCCTTCTAAAAAAAGCCTATGAGCCTTGATATAATAACGTTTATAGCACTTTTTGAAGAGGCACTATTTTCGGTGTATTTTCTGTCTGAACGGCACTGTTTTCGGTGGGTTCTTTGACCTATTGAATGTTTGTCACATATAAAAAAGGACACGCTAATAGCATTGTCCTTGGATGTACGCGGAAATATGTATTTAAATTAGAATTCTATTAATGAGCTTTAAACATTTCTCTTAGGAAGTCGGCTCTTAATTCGTCCGCTTTATCTGTATTAGATTCCGTATCGCTCCATAAAACGTCTGGGTGAACATAGCAAACATGGCTTTTCTTTGTTTTGGTATAGAGAACAACACCGTTGTCATTTAGTTCATTCATATACTTGTCTATTGTATCTTCATCATGGTTTAGTAATTTAGCAAGTCCAGCAAGACTTAAAGCCTTTACTTTATCTAAGTCGGTTTCATTAGGAGTAGTTGTAAGCATGAAGTTTTTGTAATGGAAAAAAGGGATTATTTTATAAAGTAAGCCTAGTGCTTCATTAGATAAACGTCGTATGTTTTTATCTAATTCGTCTTTCATGAGCTTTACAAAGTGTGCTTTTTTCCCTTTCTGTTTACCCCTAGTGTGAAAGACTTCATTGACATAGTAAACTTTTGAACGTTTCACCAGTTGGCTTTTAATAAGCCCAACTTCCTCTAGTCTAGTTAGAATCTCTCTTGTTCTCCTGTCTCCTTTGTCGAAGATTTTCTGTATCTTAGCTTGTTTTAAAGGTTCTTTACCGTCTGTGAGTAGACCTCCGTTTTTTTGTCGCATATGGCTTAGTAAACGCATGAAGTACCCACATTCAATAAGTTCGGGTTCAGATACAAGTTTAGTTAAAGGCTCCTGTATGCACTGGATAAACTCTAAATCATTTCCCCTTTTATTTCTAGCTTCTTCTCTTAGTTGGGCTTTTTTAAGACCTTCACGTTGCCTTTGAGCCTTTTTATCATCTTCTTCTGAAACCATACGGAAGCGTTCTAATACTTCTCCTGTCTCCTCGTTATACTTTGTAGCGGTTCGATTTTCTAAATCAAAAGTTAAAGCATGTTCCATTGTTAATCCTCCAAAAGTTAATATAGTTATAGCCGCGCTATACGTTTAATAATGCGCGGCTAGTGTATGTAAATACACTTTCACAGTTATAGTACCGAAAGTGTAGTATTCGTTAACTAAACGTTCTCAAAGGTTTTCTCTATCTTCCATTGGGGGAAATTTAATCCGACAAGGAAGTCATATAGTGAATCTCTAGTAATTGCATAATCAAACGAACTAAATGCGCTATCATAATCAACTTTTACTAAAGCTCCCTCTCTAATGCCTTTCTTTAATGTAGACATATCGTAATATTCCCAACTTAGAGCTTTTAAAGAGTTTTCAACTGTAACCATTATTTACTCCCTCCAAACAAAGCAATTGATACCTCATTCGCATTTAATCCTATCTCATTAACGAGATAAGTCTCTAAGCTCTCTATATCAACTAAAAAGTTGTAAGCTGTATTTTGGCAATAATGAGGTCTTTCAATCCGTTTTAATTTGCCATTGTCTACGAGCTTTTTAGCTGAATGAACAGAGACACCTAAATTTAGTTTTGATAGAACTCTCCCGACTTGCTCTAAAGTGTAAGTCATTTTCAATTTCCTCCTTCAATGTGTTTGATTACTTGTTCATAGTCGAACCGTTTAATTGAGCCGCCAATTGTGTAATATGGCAATTTACCGCTCTTACACCACTTGTAAATAGTCATTGGGTTCACTGACAGTAATTCAGCAACCTCGTTTACTGACAAGAACTGTTTCATTCTTATTCCTCCTTCTTCTGTATCTATAAGAGAATATAAGAAAATATAAGTGGTTATATAACGAGATAAGGAAATATAGGGAGAGATAAAATAAAATTTTTAAATATTAGTCCTCGCGGAGGGAACGTAGCTAAGAACAAATAGGCTTATAGCGGAGGTACCTAAATATTTTCAAAAATCTCTCCCGTGTATTACAAGCATTACTCCGTTTTAAAAGTGCTTTAAGCGTTCATTCGGCACGGGGTGGGGTAATAAAATTCTTTTTGTTCCCTATTGTTCCTTATATTCAAAAGAAATAGTAAATAGTGATATAATAGGAATATTGTATTAAAATGTCTATATAGGAGGTTTTTTTGTGAACTATGCTTTAATCGTAGGAATTGAGGATTATTATGAATTAACACCAACAATTTACGCAGAAAATGATGCAAGAGATTTTAATGAAATTTTAATTAATACGATGGATTTTAAAACTAAAACCTTGTTAGGAAGTGAGGCTTCATTACAAAACATAAAAAAACAATTTCAGATTATCATGGATAAAATAAATCAGGGGGATAAATTTTATTTTTTCTTTGCTGGGC
This sequence comes from Lysinibacillus sp. NPDC097162, assembly GCF_044762185.1. Lineage (NCBI taxonomy): Bacteria > Bacillati > Bacillota > Bacilli > Caryophanales > Bacillaceae > Lysinibacillus > Lysinibacillus sp. NPDC097162. The sequence continues at coordinate 154,231 of NZ_JBIWDT010000004.1, forward strand.
ATGGAATTAATTTTAATGGTACACCAAGGATTTCTTGTTATGATACATACTACGATGAGTTAGAAAACACAACTTTATCTATTGAAAGTATGTTAGGTGAAATTGAAAAGAAAAAATGTTCTCAAAGTATCTTTTTTATTGACGCTTGTGAAAGTACAATCTCATTTGAAGGAAGAAACTTGAGGGCTAGAAAAATTTCTCAAAAAGATATAGAAGATTTACAAAAAAAATCAGAATATACTTTTGTTTTTAGTGCAGCATCTGTAAGTGGTACAGCAAGCGTCATGGAAGATGATACACTTGGACATGGTATATTTAGTTACTATTTATTAGAAGCATTTAGAGGAAATACAGTAGAAGCTTTGGATGGAACTAAGCTAACTAATACATCTCTTGCAAATTATTTAACATATAAAATTAAAGAATATTGTTCAACAAGGTCACACAAACAAGTAGCTTATTGTTGGGGAAAAGCGCAAAGTGAATTTTTAATATTTGACTATTCACAAAGACAATTAGAAACTGAATCAAAAGTATTCATAAATGATATTTACTTCGGAGTTATAGATGCAGATAATGAATATAATAAAGATTTAAAAGCATTTAAAGAAAATTTTTATGACTTAAATGATACAGTTCAAAAAATCATTAAGGATAAAACTAAATTTATTGTCTTAGGAAAAAAAGGAACAGGTAAAACATATATTGGTAAATATTTGGAGATGGAATCGGAAATTACAAAGGATATTAATGCAAAATATGTGAATTTCCAAACTTTTGATTATATAAAATTTGACAGCATTAAAGATTCTAAAGCTGATACATATGAAAAATATTCAACTGCATGGGAATGGATAATTTTCACACATTTAAGTAAATTAATTATTGATAAATTACCTAATGATAGTGAATCTTTAGATGACTTGAAATATTTATATAAAGGGCTTTTAGGCGAAGGTGAGCCAAATTTTAGAAGGTTGATTAATAATAGGCTTAAAAGAGGGATAAGCCTAGATGAAAAATTCGAAAAATATATAGGCAAAGATGAAAGTGGTGGCAACTCGCATTATAAACTTCAAGATATTGTGGAACTGTTAGATATTTTATTATCTGAAATAAGATTTAGTAATGATAAACAATATTTTTTAGTACTTGATGGATTAGATGAGAAAATCAAAAATGATAAAACGTATAAAGATTCATTAAATGGTCTTCTTTGGACTATCTATAGATTAAATAATGATTTTAATAATAGTGACTTACCAATAAAGATAGTAATTTTCTTAAGAAATAATGTTTATGAATTTGTTTCGGGTGCTAATGTAAATAAGCTGAATTTAGGTAATACAGTACATTTGACTTGGAATAGCGATTCTCAAGATAAATTTGATTTTCCTTTGGCTGACTTTATTAATAAACGTATTGCTAACTCGTTAAAAAATAGTATCTCTAGTCCTGTAGTGAACCCTTTGAAGTTAATTTTACCTTTTGAAATTAAAAGTAATTCTAAGGCTGAGGCTAAAGAACCTTGGGGATGGATTCTAGATTTTACGACTTATAAGCCTAGGGATGTAATCCAGTATTTTAATAGTTGTCAAATGTTATGTAATAACAGTGATGAACAATTAAATGCAAAGATATTGTGGGCAGCGTTAAAAGAATATTCTAGTTATTTAGTTAGAGAGTTTAAAGATGAATTATTTGGATTTTACACAGACGAACAGATAAAAGAATTGTTTTCCGAGATACTTCCTAAAATGGGTAAAAAGAGAAATTCATTTAATGAGATGAAGATTTTGATTAATAAGAGTGTGCATTGTAACACTTTAAAACCAGAGGAATTGTTAAATACTTTATATGGTATTGGTTTATTAGGTGTATTTGAATCTGATTTTGCTCATTGGGCATATAGGACAAAAACTGTGAAAATCTTTGTACCTGAAAACTGTAAATATCTTTTACATTCAGGAGTATGGAAGGCATTATCAATTTGGTGAATAAATGCTATAATTAAATAGGTCTTTGAACCAAGTTCGTAAATATGTAATACTCCCTAGTGGATAAAATAGTTGAAATGAGCGCGGCTTTAAAGTTTGCAATCCCTTGTCGTTCTAAGTGTCGGCATAATGCTACGCGAATTGCGAATGGACAAACTACACGCGTAGAAGCTGAAGTATTGGAGTCTTTGGACGCGGGTTCGACTCCCGCCGTCCCCATACTTAGTATTTAGCAGTAGAAATGCTGCTAAATGTAACGTAAAGCATAAATTTTCCGTTTGGTAACTTTATGCTTTATTTTATTTTAGGAAATTTTAACGTTAAATATTCCTATCCTCGGTAATCCAATAAAATGGTTTACTATTAATAACTCTTCTTTATAAAAAAAGTCCGCCGACCTCTTCACAAATTCTTGAAAAATAATAATTATACCCATTTCAGCCTAATTACCGATAGCATATTAAATGAAAATCCTTTATGGTTATTAGGTCGTAAAATAGACTATCAGGTATATCCTGCAAATATATGAAATGATAGGTGGAAACAAATGAATTATCAAGTTTTATTATATTACCATTACACGAAAATTGAAGATCCAGCGGCGTTTTCGGAAACGCATTTAGCAATGTGTAAAGAAATCGGTTTAAAAGGTCGTATTTTAGTAGCTAATGAGGGCATTAACGGTACGGTATCAGGTACAATTGAGCAAACAGAGCAATACATGGCAAACATGCAAGCAGACTCATTATTTGAAGGGATTGTCTTCAAAATTGATGCGGCAGATGGCCATGCATTCAAAAAAATGCACGTACGCCCACGTCCTGAGTTAGTAAACTTAGGCTTAGAAGCAGACGTTAACCCGCATGAATTAACAGGTCGCTACCTGTCACCAGAACAATTCCTTGCTGAAATGCAAGATGAAAATACAGTAGTATTAGATGTGCGTAACACGTATGAATACGATGTCGGCCATTTTCGTGGCGCGATTCGACCAGATGTAGAAAACTTCCGTGATACACCGGAATGGGTACGTGAAAACCGCGAGCTATTCGAAGGGAAAAATGTTTTAACATATTGCACGGGTGGGATTCGTTGTGAGAAGTTTTCAGGCTGGATGAAACGTGAAGGCTTTGGCGATGTCGGTCAATTACATGGCGGTGTTGCAACATACGGAAAAGACCCTGTTGCGAAAGGCCAATTATGGGACGGTCAAATGTACGTATTTGATGAGCGTTTAACGGTGCCAATCAATCAAGTAGAGCATGTGATTATCGGTCGTGATCACTATGACGGTGAACCTTGTGAACGTTACATTAACTGTGCAAACCCTGAATGTAACAAGCAAATCATCGCATCTGAAGAAAATGAAGCAAAGCATTTAGGTGGCTGTACAATCGAATGTACAAAGCATGCGCGCAATCGCTACATCGTGCGTCACAATTTAACAGAAGAGCAAGTAGCACAAACAATTGAGGCGTTAGAAGCGTAAGCATGAGAAACTGTCTAAATAAAAAATGTCATTAATCTTTCATAACCTTAACCAACAATATAGAGGTGCTCAGATCACTCTATGTAAGTGTTCAAACTATCCAATTCAAAATTGGACTAGTTTGCTCGCTTACATATGGTGTTTTTTATTCAATGTAATTTTTATTGGAATACACTACTAGCAAAAATGTTTGAGTTTAAAGAATCTTGTCTTTTAATAGATGGGATTCTTTTTTGTCTTATTATGAGTATAAGCAGAGGAGCACACTTTAAACTAATAAAATTACTGTGGATGCTAGGAGTAAGTACATCCTGCACTTCTAAATATCTTTTTTAAAGGATTTTTACAATTTATCACATTCTACTTTTAATTCAACACGGCTACAATCCATTAAATCATTGACATTTACTTCGAGTTTGTCAAAAAGACTTGTAAAAGTATATTCGTTTTCAATTCATTATTTAATTATACCATTTATTCTGAATACAAAGAAAAATTATGTGAAGGAAGAAAAAAAGGGCGTATAATAAAAATTAATCCGGATATATAAGATGGGGAATTATAATAAAATTTACCTTTATTTAATTATAAAACATTAAGGGTTAGTAGATTTAAAATTTGAAAGTTTTTCATTAACAGAAATCATACGGTTAAATAATATGCTGATTTTTGTAATGAATACATTGAAATATTTACTCCATAGATATTTCATATATAGAGGAGGTGTATTATGGAAAGAATAAAAAAAAGAATTTTTCACTATAAGAATGAGTATGTGAAAAATGTTAAATTAGTACATTATGATATTGATACTAATAGGAGATATAGGTTAGATATAGAATTAAAAAATGGCGATACCGAAAAAGCTGTCCATTTAATGATGATTAATCCAAGTAAAGCAAATGAGGAAATTTCCGACAACACTCTTAATCGTATTATCAAATACGTTTCGTTAAATAACGCTGCTGGTGTTTTACAGGGCATAGGGAAAATTATTATTACTAATCTTTATGTAGTATGTGAGATATATCAAGAAAAAGTCGATGAGTATATTTCAGTACAAAGTTTGGATTTTGTTAAAGGGATAGATATTGACGGAAAATATAATAATAATACGATAATTGAAATGGCTAACAAAGATGCTCAATTAATAATTATTGCTTGGGGAAAAGGATACATATTTGATTATGACAAGCGGATTCAAGAAATTTTTTGTTTAATTAAAAACAGAGAAATCTATCATATGGAGGATTTGACGCAAGAGGGGTATCCAAGGCATCCTCGGACTTGGGCATATTCTTGGAAATTAAAAAGATACAATATTGAGGGATAAAGTAGGGGGATTTAATAGCCCTTTCCCCTATGAATCAATATGAGTTTCGGGATTTTAAAAGGTAAACATTAGTTGAATATCTAAAATGATCTAGCCATCTCATTTGAGGTGGTGTTTTTTATGTGCATAGTAAGTTATGTCACTTTGCACCTCCAAGTGAAAACGAGATGCGGGTGCTATCATTAATATAATGTTAAACTTTGTCGGGGGGATTGAAGGATGGCTCTGGTATGAAATCAGCTTTACCATCATGTCAACGTCCGTATAGTTGGAGTGTTCCGAAAAGTCATCGACCAAAGTTTGAAATTTAAAATTATGAGCGTATTAGTCAATCTTGAAGACAAAAAATGGACAGAACAAAATGTAAACGAGCATATTTCAGGGCTAGTATGAATGGGTGAAGTGGATACTGGTAACAATTAAAACATTTTTGCAAAGCTGAATATAATAAATAGGATAGGAGGATATACGATGAAACAAAAGAAATCTTTAAAGTTTAAATTTTTAACGGGAATTTCTGCTTTGTTAATACTACTTGTAGCAGGATTTTTTATTTATGTAAGTTCATATTATAAGGCCAGTTCGTTGGCTTTGGATAGTTTAACATCTGACGCGCTCGTTAAAGTGGAAGAGAATGGGGATATTTTATTTGAACCCGTATCGAATGCTAAAAATATCGGCTTTATTTTTTACCCAGGTGCAAAGGTAGAAGCATCTGCATATGCACCTTTAGCTAAAGAGATAGCAGCAAAAGGGTATACGGTTAGTATTGCGAAAATGAGCTTTAACTTAGCCATTTTTTCACCGAATAAAGCAGACAATATTATAACTAATCATAAAGAAATTGATACTTGGGTGATCGGAGGACATTCTTTAGGGGGCGTCATGGCAGCAGATTATGCACTAAAAAATGATAATATAAAAGGCTTGGTACTATTAGCATCCTATCCCCAATCAAAAACAAATCTAAGTAGTCAACCAATAAAAGTCTTATCACTATGGGGAAGCAATGATAAAGTTGCAGACTTAAACAAAGTAAAGGATGTTAAAAATATTTTGCCAAATGACGCACGTTTTATCGAAATAAACGGTGGGAATCATGGCGGTTTTGGAGATTATGGTCATCAAAAAGGTGATGGTGAATCTTCAATAACAAATAAACAGCAGATGATGGAAACTTCGCAATATATTGTTGAAATGTTGGATAGTTTGAATTAGGAATAATTCGAGAAAAGAATTAGGTAAAAGTTAATTATTTAAAAATATAAGAGCCATAGGTTGCCCTATTGTGAAAGGAGCACTATGGCTTATTTTATTGTGAATGGGATTACGAAATTAAAAGGGGTTTATATACTAGAATAACTATATATTATATAAATACCTTCAATACTTTAGCTATAATAGAAGTAATGAATAGAAGAGGAGAACATAATGAACCACTACATCGTCATGCAAGGGCACACCTATCAAGAAGAAAAAGAAGCAGAAATCATCTGGTCACCACAAAAAGATAAAGGCGGGAGCACTCCGCACTCATGGCGACGTATGGAGGAAGTTAGCTCAGAAGATCGTATTTTTCATTACGTAAAAGGCAAGATCGTTGCAATTAGTATTGCGCTGTCTGATTGTGAGGAAGGCAAAAAGCCTGATTCTCTGACATCATATGACCGGTGGGAAGAGCAAGGTTTTCTAGTGAGGCTGCAATACCATGAATTAGAACAACCATTAACGATTAAAGATTACTTTAATGAGTTGAAAGTGTTATTGCCTGTTAAATACTCAGCTTTCCAGCAAGATGGGGATGGAAACCAAGGCTATTTATATCCATGTAATGAAGAACTTGCGATCAAGCTATTAGATATTATTAGTGATATGAATATTTATCAAGTGGATGATGAACAGCTAGAATTTGCGATTGGCACGGTAGTACGCACAGAACGAAATACGCTTATTCCAGTGATTACCGAAACAGAAGCGGAAGCAAAACGTAAAATCCGTATTGGCCAAGAAAAATTTAAAGCAGCATTATTACCTTTATGGAATCATCAATGCGCACTTTGTGGTATTGAGCTACCGGCGCTTCTACGTGCAAGCCACTCTAAGCCTTGGCGGGAAAGTTCAAATGAAGAACGGTTAGATCCGTATAATGGTGTATTGCTTTGCTGTAATCATGACGCATTATACGATCAAGGTTATATTACATTTGATGGAACAGGCTTAATTCACATTTCAGAACGAATTCCAGCAACGAACTATGGAATGTATAACATTCATCAAAAGATGAAGGTTTCAAGATATGAAGAGAATAAGCAGTATTTTAGATGGCATCGGAAAAATATATTTCAATAAGCAGAGAGAGAATTAAAGCCTCTCTGCTTTTTTATTTTCTGATGTACGTGATTAGTAAATTTATTCTAAAATTAGAAGTTGAAAATAATAATTTAGTGGTAAAATAATAGTAATACATAAGATTATAAATGACCTATAAATACATATAAATGAGGTGCACGATTTGAGCGCGTGTGATGTGCGGGATATTGAGGCACAAAATAAAGTGGTTGTGTAATAGCAGATTGTGCATATGAATTAATAGGAGTGGTTGTAATGAGTTTTGGCAAAACAATCAAAATGTTCTTGATCGATGGAGACCCAAGTGGAAGATTAACGTGTGAATTATCTAACTGGACAGGGCTAGCATATAGAATACCAAGAACCGAAGTGAAAAAATGCTCGGATCGTCCTAACTTAAATTCTACTGGTGTGTATATGTTATTCGGTCGAAATAATGAAGATAAAGAAGCTGTTTACATAGGGGAAGCAGAGGAAGTTTATATACGATTACAAAGCCATTTGCGTGAAAAGGATTTTTGGAATGAAGTGATTGTATTTATAAGTAAAGATGAGAATCTAAATAAAGCTCATATAAAGTATATTGAAAATAAGTTATATGAAAAGGCTAAAGTCGCAAATCGTTACTTTTTAATGAATGGAAACATTCCTCCGATGCCTTCAATTTCTGAAGCTGACCGAGCAGAAATGGATGAATATATTAGCAATCTTACAATGATGGTCAATACATTGGGTCATAAATTATTTGAAGAGATCAAAGATAGCTCAGATGTAAATGCAAATGATGTTTTATCTATAAAATCGACCCGTGGTGTCGATGCTAAAGGTATTCAAACACAAGAAGGTTTTGTCGTATTAAAAGGATCTAAGATTGCAAATAGCATTGTAAATTCGTATTCAGAGCGTTTATTAGCCAAAAGAAATGATTTATTACATACAGAGCAAGTAAAAGTTGTTAATGATGAATTTGTAGTAATGGAAGATCTTTTATTTACTAGCCCGTCAGCAGCAGCTGATATTGTAATGGGGCGAAGTGCGAATGGATTGACTGAATGGAAAGATAGGAATGGAAATAGTCTGAAGGATTTAGTTTGATTATATTGTGAAGAATTATTTATGACATAGGAAAAATATTTTCCACTAATAGGAAATGTAGAGAGGGTTGAACACCTCTCTGCTTTTTTGTATGCTTTGAAAACCCCTGTAAACCTCAATTATTCTCGAAAAATTTCATATTTCTTGAATCGATTTATAAAAGTGCCCATGTAACCCTTCACTCTATCAATAATCTCTAGCTTATAAATATCGCTAAGAGGCTATTTTTTTGAATGTTAATGCTCTAATCATTAACATTCGTCAGTATCGTCATGTTTTTATCTATAGTACTTTTAAAGGGTATGTACTTATTACTATAGAATACATACATATAAAAAGTGAACTGAAGATCAAGTTAAAGGAGGTAAGGTGAGATTCCTCTGATATCAGAAGATAGGCTTCTAGTTTGAGAAAGAATATTGCTCGTCAGAATAGAAAGATAGAATTGAAAGGAGAGGAAGTTGATAGTGATTAAAAAAATGGCGTTGCTTACTGTTTCTTTGATGATGGTAACATGTTTTTTAAATTTTGGAACTCAAAAGATAGAGGCAGCGCCTACAACGTTTGCGCCGAATTTAACAGCGACATTTGATGGGACCTCATTGTATGAAAGTGGCTACAGTGGGGATTTGTATGCTGGTTATATTTCTGCTGCAGGTTCGTTTAAATCAGGTGTGGGTTTCGTTTTGTCTAGTATTACAGGAGTAAGCTCAGCTACAGGCGACTCCATTTTAAGTTTCCCAGTTGCACAAGTGCATTCATTGATTGACAATACAAATACTCCACCAACAATGACGGGAATTGGTAATAAAACAGTGAATGAGGGCAGTCAGCTGACATTCACTGTATCAGCAATAGATGCAGATGGAGATACACTCACATACAGTTTAGTCGGTGCACCAACAGGAGCGAGCATCAATGCGACGACAGGTGTATTTACTTGGACACCAACGGAAGCCCAGGGTCCGGGTAGCTATATATTTACCGTATATGTGAATGATGGAATGTTAACAGACGCAGAAAGCTTTACGGTTACGGTGAATGAAGTAAATAGCGCTCCAATGTTACAAGCAATTGGTAATAAAACGGTTAATGAGGAAAGTCAATTGACATTTACTGCATCGGCAACAGACGCTGATTTACCAGCCAATACGTTAACCTATAGCTTGGTTGGAGCACCAACAGGAGCAAGCATAAATTCCCTGACAGGTGTATTCACCTGGACACCAACAGAAGCCCAGGGTCCAGGCAGCTATACATTTACTGTACGTGTAAGTGACGGAATGTTAACAGCTGCTGAAACCATCACAGTTACGGTGAATGAAGTCAATAGCGCCCCAGTGTTACAAGCAATAGGTAATCAAACAGTGAATAAGGGTAACCTGTTGACATTTACGGTGACAGCAACAGATTCGGATTCAGCGATATTAACATACAGTTTAGTCGGTGCACCAACAGGAGCGAGCATCAATGCCACGACAGGAGTATTTACTTGGACACCAACGGAAGCCCATTATCCAGGCAACTATACATTTATCGTGCTTGTAAGTGACGGAATGTTAATAGATTCAAAAAGCTTTACGGTGACGGTGTATGAAGCAAATAGCGCCCCAGTGTTACAAGCAATTGGTAATAAAACAGTGAATGAGAATAGTCAGCTGACATTCACTGCTTCAGCAACAGATGCAGATGGAGATATACTAACTTATAGCTTAATCAATGCACCAACAGGAGCGAGCATAAATGCTACGACAGGTGTATTTACTTGGATACCAACGGAAGCACAGGGGCCAGGTATCTATACATTTACCGTGCGTGTGAGTGACGGAATGTTACTAGCTGAAGAAAGCATTACGGTTACGGTGAATGAAGTAAATAGCGCCCCAGTGTTACAAGCAATAGGTAATCAAACAGTTAATGAGGGTAACCTGTTGACTTTCACTGCATCGGCAACAGACGCTGATTTACCAGCCAATACGTTAACCTATAGCTTGGTTGGTGCACCAACAGGAGCGAGCATAAATGCGACGGCAGGTGTTTTTATCTGGATACCAACGAAAGCCCAGGGTCCAGGCATCTATACATTTACTGTACGTGTAAGTGATGGAATGTTAACAGATGAAGAAAGCATCACGGTGATGGTGAATGAAGTAAATAGCGCCCCAGTGTTACAAGCAATTGGTAATAAAACAGTGAATGAGAATAGTCAGCTGACATTCAGGGCATCAGCAACGGATGCAGCTGGAGATACATTAACTTACAGTTTAGTAGGTGCACCAACAGGAGCGAGCATCAATGCCACGACAGGCGTATTTACCTGGACGCCATCGAAAGCCCAGGGGCCAGGCAGCTATACAATTATCGTCCGTGTAAGTGACGGATTATTAACAGATGAAGAAAGCATTACCGTTACTGTGAATAAAGTAAATAGCGCCCCAGTGTTACAAGCAATTGGTAATAAAACAGTCAATGAGGAGAGTCAATTGACATTCAAAGCATCGGCAACGGATGCAGATGGAGATACATTAACATACAGTTTAGTAGGTGCACCAACAGGGGCGAGCATCAATGCGACGACAGGCGTATTTACTTGGACACCCTCGGAAGCACAGGGGCCAGGTAGCTATACGTTTATTGTGCGTGTAAGTGATGGAAGGTTAACAGCTGAAGAAAGTATTATAGTTACGGTGAAAGAGATTAACAACATTCCTATATATAATAATACCGATGCTACGTCAACAACACCTATTAAATTAGAACCAAATAAATATAAGATTATTTTTAATACAAATGGTGGAAGTGCCATTGGTATGCAAAGTTTAGAAAAAAATAAAAATATAAAAAAACCTGAAAATCCTAAAAGAGAAGGTTATCTATTTGAAGGGTGGTATAAAGACCCTGAATTTAAAGTTAAATGGGATTTCGAAAAAGATGTTATAACTGTATCAACAACCTTGTATGCAAAATGGATTGAAAATAAAAAAGAAATTGATGAATCCGTAGAAGAAGATAAACCTAATTTTTCAGACGTTTCAACACATTGGTCGAAAGAAATGATTGAAGAAATAGCCGCTCTAGGTATTATTAACGGCTATCCAGATGGTACATTCCGTCCAAATGAGTCGATTTTAAGAAAACATATTGCTATTATGATTAACCGTGCCTTAGATTTAAAACCAATACGTGAAAATGCTTCATTTAGTGATGTATTACCAACCCATCCTTACTACGAGGAAATTCAATTGCTTCAACAAGCAGGTATTGTTGATGGAACAAATGGTCAATTTAAACCTGATGAATTCTTAACCCGTGCACAATTGGCAAAAATTATTGTAACTGCTTTTGATTTTGAACTAGGTGATGAAAGTAATTTTGAAGACTTATCTAAAAATCATTGGAGTTATCGATACGTTGCTGGTTTAGAAAAATTAGGTATCGTGCAAGGGGATAATGGGAAATTTAATCCTCAAGATTCTATTACAAGAGCTCAATTCGTTGCAATCTTGTATAGAGCGTTAAATTTAACAAAATAATAAAGTGATTAATAGCATGCATTAAAATATTGGACAGTAGTAGAGCCATCTATATTTAGATGGCTCTACTTAATTCAATAAAGCTTATGAATCAAATGAAAAATCTGAACAATTTATAAGTCTGTAGTAGACAGAAAGGAAATCTTCTTGCAACTAGTGGAAATCGTGGGCAAAAAATAAATCATAAAAAGGTTCAACGCATTATGAAAGACCTTATTAGCACAGGAATCAATAATAAATACACATTTCCCCCACACTCCACTCAACCTAAGCTATACTTATCTTCAAAGCAATCGAATGGAGCTGGATAATAGGTGTTAAAAACCCAAATAGAATCATTAATAAACGAGCAAGCCAATATTAAATTAATCGACGTAGAAAAGTCGTATGCTCAAAAGCACGCATTGTTAAACGAGGATGCAACAATAGAAACAATCCATCTGCAATTCGAAGTAATCGAACGTTGCAATAAGGAAACTGAAGAGTTAGTAGCAGAAGAAACAACTTCGTTTCTGATAAAGCCTGTGCAATATTTAAAAGAGCATGCAAATGAATTTATGTATGTGACGTCTGAACGTTTTGATGTGATTCGCGTGGATTCGTTTGCGCTTGAATTCGACGGGGCGTTTGGTGTGTATAGTGCCTTGTTTGGACTGCGATTGCAAAAGAAGTACAGTGAGTTTTTGCATTCGTATTTTAAAGCACATTTGCAAAATGAGAAGATGACGTATAGTGCGGCATTTTCTGGGGAAGACGGTCTTTGGGAAGTAAATCTTGCGTTAGATGCGCTGGATGGATTTAGTGAGCAGCAGTCACTTGACGAAGTGTTAGCACAATTATATTCGCTTGTTTTTGGGCTTCTGGAAGAGCTTGAAGCGGCAGTCTGATGACGGATGCTTATTTTAAGATTTAGAAGAGAACACTAGTTGATGGTAGCGAAGGCGGTGACTCCTGCGGGGACAGCACACAATGCAAGACGCAACAAACCGTGCGTCCGCGATGGTTGCTCCTTATTGTAAACCTAAAGAAATCGCCGCTAAAAGCGTGCGAATCGCCCGTAAACTTAAAGAAATCGCCGA
>NZ_JBIWDT010000004.1:167203-242193 GCF_044762185.1 Lysinibacillus sp. NPDC097162
TCTAAAAGCGTGCGAATCGCCTGTAAACATAGTGAAATCGCCGCTAAAAGCGTGAGAATCGCCCGTAAACCTAAAGAAATCGCCGCTAAAAGCGTGCGAATCGCCTGTAAACATAGTGAAATCGCCGCTAAAAGCGTGAGAATCGCCCGTAAACCTAAAGAAATCGCCGCTAAAAGCGTGAAAATCGCCTGTAAACCCGCACATACCAACCACCGCCGTAGCGGACATCAACGTATAAGCAAAAAAAGTGTTACCTTGATCGCCATCAAGCTAACACTTTTTCTATTTCGCAACAAACTCTAAGAAACCGTCTCCTCAACAGCAACCATTTCCGAGGCAATAACTGCTGAAGCAGGTGCCTTCTTCGTCTTCGGAATTAAGAAGCATAAGAACAATATAGTAGCAAACAGTGCCATCGCAATATAGGCGATCGTATGGACAGCGGATGTAAGGCCGGCTGCAGTTGCTGTTGTAAAGATGGACTCGAATGATACTCCTAAAGATGTAAGATGTTCAGCTAATGCACTATTTTCGACAGTACCTGTTTGACCAGCGGCTAGTAGTGCTGCTGAATGCTCGCTTGCAATGCCAGCTTCCGTTGCGGAAGCGAGTAACGTTTCTTTAAATGCCGCGTCTTTAAAAATAGAAAATAGCACAATACCTGAAACAGAGCCTAATGGTGTGCCGAAGTCACGGATGAATGAGAATAGGCCTGCGCCTGCCGCTAGTTTTTCTTTTGGTACTTCGTTTAAGGCAAATTTCATTAAGATTGGTGTATTGGCTCCGGATACGAAACCAAGACAAACGGCTAATGTCGCAATAATATTAAAAGGTGTTGATGCGTCAAGCATTGTAAAGATAAACATTATAATTGTTGGGATAAAGAAAATGGCAATTAAAATGGAACGGCCATTGATTTTATCTGATAACCGTCCTACGACTAAGCCCCCTATCGACGATGCCCCGTATAGGAACATGTAAAATAATCCTGTTTGGGATGCATCCCCGCCTGGTCGTGAGGAGATAAAGAAATTCATGCAATAGATGAATAGCATAAAGGTTGCGACGATGAGCAAGTTAATGCCGACCGCCATACTAAATAGTTTAATTTTCAATAGAGATAGCTCAATTAGTGGATTGTTCATGCGATTTTCGCAAATCCATAACAGCACAATTGCAACTAATCCTACAGCTAACGTAATGATTGTATACGGTGAAAAGAAGCCAAACATTTTACCGATTGTGGACACGGACAATAATGTTATCGATGTAACAAAGATAAGGATGAGACCGATAAAATCAAAGGATGATTGCTTTTCTCCCTTCGATTCCTCTACGAAAATTAAGACAACAATTAAGCCAAGAAACGCTAATGCCGCACTAATCCAATAAATAATGGGCCAGCCATATTGTAAAATCAAATAGCCTGCAATTGCAGCGCCTGACATGGCAGCGATAGCTTGTACGGATGAAAAAATGCCCGATGCCATTCCTCGTTTTTCGGGTGGGAAAATGACCCCGATATAAGCAATGGCGATTGGTAAAATAAAGCCTACCGCTACCCCTTGGAATACCCTTGCAACTAGGAAGACTGTGAAATCTGGCGCTATTGCAGCGGCAACTTCTGAAATCGTGAAAATCACCATGCCGATGAGCAATATCTTTTTTCGACCATACTGATCTGCTAAACGACCAACAATTGGATACAGTGTAGCGGAAGCAACATAAAAAGTTAGTAAAATTAAACCAGCTAAATAGGTTGGTAGTTTAAAATGTTGCGAAATTACCGGAATGGCTGGTGCCTGAAATGCCATTGCCTCAATTGCTACAAATGCCCCGAAAACTAATGCTAAAAATTGAATCCATTGTGCCCTTGTGACCTTTGCATCTTGTGGTTTATTTTCCGTACTTGCCATTTCTAATCATCCCCCTTAATGATAATAAAGCGTTTACAATCCAATGCATCTCCTTCTGCAAGAATTTATTAAGCCTCATTATAAGAGATATATTTTTAAGAATTCAATCCACAAATTTTATAAAAATGTCGTAAAAACAACATTGTCTTATACTTTGATGGGTTTTTACTAACGTTTCGACAGTATTCTACTTTTAACCATTTAATTGCTGACAAAGCATGTTACTTTCGAAAAGTTTCGTCGTTTCTTGCGCTATAAATTGTGCGGAATATTGATAATATGTTTCAACACTCCAATGATAAATCATGCCTGTAATGACGGACGCATAATACGTGGCAGCAATTTGAGGTGCCGGCATCTTGTCTTTTACTAAAGTTAAAAATTGGTTATAGATTTCAGAAGAAAGTCTTTTCATAAAAGAATCGCTAAAAGTTAAAAATGTGTGGAAGGCGACATAGTGCTGTTCGACATAGCTAAAAATGGCATGTTGTACACCGTATTGAAAAAAGAAAGTTGGAGATGGCTCTGAATGCTGATCCATAATCCCGCAAATATCTTCAATAAAATCCAAAACAATTTGATTTTGTAAGTGTTCCTTTGTTTGAAAGTGCATGTAAAATGTAGAGCGATTAATATTACAACGAGCGACGATATCTGTAATCGAAACAACGGTAGAGCCTCTTTCTTGAACTAAAGAAATATACGTTTGCTTGATTAAGTTACGTGAATGCTGTGCACGACGGTCTTTTTTTACCTTCATAAAAACACCCCACAATTTTTAATTTTTGGTTCTAAATAAAAAATTTTGAAGAATTATTGCTATATTCGAAATTATATATTATCATAATCGAAATGACTATAATATTCTGAATATTCAATAAAAGGGGAGCGGCGGAATGAACGCATATTTGCTATTGTCAATTGCCTCAAGTATTGCACCAGAGCAAGAAATTTTAACTTTTTTTAATCGGCGTTTAAGTTATGAGCAACTTGCCCAGCGTGTAGGCGCATTGGCTAGTCGATTGGCAGCCGATGGTGTTAAACATGGGGATCGAGTGGGAGTTATTTCAACAAATAGCCCGGAAGTGGTAGAAAGTTTTTTTGCAGCATTTCAACTAGGTGCAACAATTGTGCCGATTAACTATCGTGCGAAGCCGGAAGAGTTGGAGTATATGCTACGAGATAGCGAGATTAAAGTTTTACTTATTGAAGGTCGCTATGTACAATCCATCGAGCAATTTTTAAATAATCCGATGTGCAACATTGATAAGACGATTGTAATAGGTGATGACGCATATGGTTACGAATTGTATGAAACATACATTGCGAATACTGAGCCGATGATTGACTTTGCCGACATAGATGAAGACGATATTGCGATTTTGCTCTATACGAGTGGGACAACGAGTTTGCCAAAAGGGGTCATGCTTACTTATACACAGCTAACAAATTATGTGATGGGGCATACCGAAGCGGCAACAGGTTTGCCAAATGGCGCATCGTTAACATGTGTTCCAAATTACCATGTAGCGGGGGCAACAAGTATTTGTAACTGTATTTATGGTGGTCGCCGTATTGTATTGATTCGCCAGTTTGAAGCAGATACGTGGCTAGATACGCTAGAGCAAGAGCAAGTAACACACGCATTTTTAGTGCCGACGATGCTAAAGCGTATTATTGACCATCCACGCTTCGGACAAACTGATTTTTCAAGTTTACAAAGCTTATCCTACGGGGCAGCACCAATGCCATTTCCAATTATTCGTCAGGCAATTGAGATGTTCCCTTTATCAGTTGATTTTGCCAATGCTTTTGGCATGACTGAAACAACATCTACTGTCGCTGTGTTAGGGCCAGATGACCATAAGCTTGTCGGTACACAAGAAGAAATTGAACGCAAGATTAAACGTTTACATTCGGTAGGAAAGCCGTTGCCAAATGTGGACATTAAAATACTCGATGACGGTCATAATGAGTTACCTCCTAATGAAATTGGTAACGTTTACATTAAAACCGCAAAGGCGATGAAAGGTTACTGGAATCGTCCAGAAGAATCGAAAGAAACGATGATTGAAGGCTGGATCAACACAAAAGATATGGGTTACTTCGATGAGGATGGCTATTTATTTTTAAAAGGTCGCAACTCAGACATGATTATCCGTGGTGGTGAAAATATTGGACCGCAGGAAATTGAAAATGTGCTTATGGCGCATCCAGAAATTTCTGATGCAGCAGTGATAGGTGTACCTAGTGTGGAATGGGGCGAAGAGATTTTAGCAGTCGTTATTCCAAATAATGAACTTGCACCACCCGCTATTGCGGATATTACGGCATATTGTCGAGAGCGACTCGCTAGTTTTAAATGTCCTAGAATAATAGAATTTGCAACGGAATTACCACGTACATCATCAGGTAAGTTATTAAAGCGTGATTTACGTGATCAATATACTACTAACTTAGTGGAATAAAAATAGAAAGGTGATGGGGGAAATGAAATTTGAATTAACAGCAGAACAAGAATTGTTACGTAAGACGATTCGTGAGTACTTGGCGGAGCAAATAACTGAGGAGTTAATCGAGGAGTTGAAAGTAACACCAGAAGGGGGACCTATTTGGAAGGCATACATTAAAAAGCTTGGTGATGATGGTTGGCTCGGTGTTGGTTGGCCAAAGGAGTATGGTGGGCAAGGTCTTACACCGCTTGAGCAATATATTTTTATCGAGGAAATAGATCGCACAGGTGTCAATATTCCGTTCATTACGCTAGAAACAGTCGGTCCAACGTTAATGAAATTAGGGACTGAGGAACAAAAAAATTATTTTCTACCAAAAATATTAAAAGGTGAAGTGGAGATAGCGATTGGCTATTCAGAACCACAAGCAGGTACTGACTTAGCTGCATTAGAAACAACAGCCGTTCGTGATGGTGATGATTATGTCATCAACGGTCAAAAGATTTTCACGACAAATGCACATATTGCTGATTATATTTGGCTTGCAGCGCGAACAGATACAACGGTGTCAAAACATAAGGGTATTTCGATATTTTTAGTACCAACGACAGACCCAGGATTTTCTGTTACGCCAATGGCACTAATGGGTGAAGAAACGAATGTTACCTATTATGAAAATGTGCGCGTACCTGCTTCGGCGCTTGTTGGTGAAGAAAATAAAGGCTGGCAATACATTACGTCACAACTTTCCCTTGAACGTTTAATGCTTTCTACATATGCGCGTATGGAGCGTATGGTGGAAGAAACATTAGCATTTGCTCAAGAAGCAGTGATTGATGGTGAACTTGTCATTGATCGTCCATGGGTAAAAGAGCATTTTGCACAAATGAAGATGAATTTAGAAGTATTGCGTTTACTCAATTACCGTGCTGCATGGGGACATGACAATGAACAAGTAGCGCCATTTAGACCTTCGATGAACAAAGTGTTTGCAGCCGAAATCAATCAGCGTGTTTTTGATTCTTGTATGCATATTATGGGGCTATTTGGGCAAGTGCGAGATAGCTCTGAATGGGCAATAGCGAACGGCGATGCAGAAAATTATGCAAAGAAACGCCTTGTGTTCTTATTCGGTGGCGGTGCCAACGATGTACAACGAGATTTAGTGGCACGTTTTGGTTTAGGCTTACGCCGTGCTTAATACAGAGGAGGGAACGAAGACATGTCATTAACAACAGAAATGCTACAATCGCTAGTCGGCATTGAATCAGAGGTGACAAAAGGCACTGATGAAGTATGCCGTCCGATGATTCGCCATTATTGCGAAGTGATGGAAGATGCTAATCCACTGTATCATGATGACGCTTATGCAAAGGCCTCACGCTATGGGGAAATTATCGCACCACCAACTCAGGTGCAAGTGTATACGATGAATCCACTTTGGCCAAAAGTAGAGCGCGAAAAAAATTCAATGGAACATTTAGTAGATTTGCTAAAGGAGCATGGCTATTCTTCGATTGTTGCGACAGCACAAGTACAAGAATATTTTGAGCCAATGAAAATTGGGGATGACATTAGCTATACGCTGTCCGTGAAAGAAATTTCACCTTTGAAGCAAACGGCACGTGGTCCAGGCTACTTCTCGACATTTTTATATACATTTTTAAATCAGCGCCATGAGGTTGTTTGTAAGCAGTCATTTACAATCTTATCGTATCAAGCGCAAGTGCAACAATAGGAGGAATGGGAATGGAAGCGACGACATATGCAAGCATAACGTGGAATTCAGTTGAAGTCGGAACGGAACTGCCTACTACTTCTAGGGAGGTAACGGCAGCATTAGTTGTGGGTGGTGCGATTGCAGCAACGCATGATTATGAAAACGTCCATCACGATCATTTGGCAGCAAAGGTAGCTGGCGCAGATGATGTCTTTATGAATATTTTAACGACGAACGGACTTGTCGGTAAATATTTAACCGATTGGGCAGGACCAGAAAGTACATTGAAAAAAATTGCGTTGAAATTAGCAGTACCCAACTATCCAAATGACACGCTCGTCTTTACTGGACATGTGAAAAACAAATATGAGGAAAACAATGAATGTTTAGTAGAGGTTGAGTTTGTCGGTAAAAACAATCTAGGCTATCACGCATTAGGAGAAGGCGTCTTAGCATTACCAAGGGGGTAAAGGTGTGGAAACGATTCAAGGGAAAGCAGCAATTGTAGGCATTGGACAAACGGAATTTAGTCAAAATTGCGGAAGAACGGAATTACGAATGGCACTTGAAGCGATTCTTGCTGCTGCAGAGGATGCTGGATTAGATATAAAAGAAATCGATGGCATGGTCAATTATACGATGGATAGTGCGACACAAATAGATATTGTACGGGCACTTGGGATTCCAAACTTAAGTTACTTCAACCAAATTCCATATGGTGGTGGTGCGAGTTGTGGAACGGTTGCCAGTGCAGCAGCAGCTGTCGCATCGGGTATGGCGAACTACGTAGTTTGTGTGCGTTCCATTCGTGATGCATCTGGTCCGATGCGTTATGGCGATTTTGAGCCAACACGTGTAAGCGGAGATTTGCACATGGGCATGTATCATCCGTATGGCTTACTAACACCTGTGTCATGGGTAGCGATGTTTGCCAACCGTTACATTCATGACTATGGCATAAAGGATGGACAGCTAGCATGGGCACCTTTAGTAAATCGCGAAAATGCCAACCGCAATCCGAATGCAATTTTTTATAATCGTAAAATGACGATGGAGGAATATTTGGCATCGCCTATTAATGTTGAGCCATTGCGTCGCCATGATTGCTGTTTAAGTACTGACGGTGCAATTGCAGTCATTGTGACAACGCCAGAGCGTGCAAAAGCATTAAGACAAAAGCCAGCAATTATAGCGGGAGCAAGCCAAGGAATGTCTACAAATGGAGAAGTGATGACGAGTTATTACCGCGATGAAATTACGTTTTTGCATGAAGTAGAAGCATCAGGTAAAAAGTTATTCCAACAAGCTGGCATTACACCGCAAGACATTGATGTGGCACAGATTTACGATGCATTTAGTCCGTTAATTCCGATGCAACTGGAAGCACTTGGCTTTGTAAGTCGAGGTGAGGGGGTTGCGTATTGTGAAGGTGGTACGAGAATCAATCGTCATGGTGAGTTACCGATTAACACAGCAGGTGGCTTAATGTCGGAAGGTTATTTACATGGTATGAATTTAATAACAGAAGGTGTTCGTCAAATTCGTGGTACATCCACAACACAAATAGATAACGTAGAAAATGTGCTTGTTACAGGTGGTACATGTGTGCCAACAAGTGGGCTCATTTTAAGAAGGGGGTAAAACAATATGGTGCAATATACGGGTATTGGCACGCCAAAGCCTAATATGAATGAAGATACGGAAATGTTTTGGCACAAGCTTCGGGAAACAAAGAAACTACATTTTCAACAATGTTGCAAGTGCGGTACGGTGTTACATCCACCGCGTCCTGTTTGTTATAACTGCCACAGTTTTGAATTGGAATGGGTTGAGGCACCTACAAAAGGAAAAATCTATTCTTATGTTGTGTATCACCGTTCGGTACACCCAGGGTTCCAAACACCGTATGAAGTCGTGTTAGTTGAATTAGAAAATGGGGCAAGAATTGTCGGCAATATGCTCGATGCTGCTCCAGATGAAATAGCAATTGGAATGCCTGTAGAAGTAGTCGTAGACGATCAGGTATATGAAGACGTATCTCTTATTAAATTTAAAAAAATATGAGGAGGGTTCGTAATGGATTTTCATTTAAATGATATTCAAAAGGAGTTTAAGCAAACAGCTCGGAAGTTTTTTAAAGAGAAGTGTGGGCTGGAGGAATTACGTGCCTTTGAAAAAAATCCACATCATTATTCAGAAAAGCTTTATAACGAACTGGTGGAGCTAGGCTTTGTCGGTCTTGTTGTGCCAGAGCAATATGGTGGTTTTGGTGGAGACTTTTTAGATTTAGCGATTGTCATGGAGGAAGCGGGTTGGGGCTTATTCCAAGGACCTTTCTTATCAACAATCGTGAGTGGTGTCATGCCAGTGCTTACACATGGTACTGAGACACAGAAAGAAAGTTGGCTACCCGCATTTGCAAATGGAGAACAGAAAGTCAGCTATGCCATTGCAGAGCCACATGCCCATAACAAATTGGAGCATCTGACGCTAGAAGCGGTTTTTGCTGGAGATAAATATGTGGTAAATGGTACGAAGTTATTTGTTCCTTTTGCACAGTCAGTTGAAAAGTTATTTGTCGTAGCACGTACAGATCAGGGTGCTGTTGGTTCAAAGGAAGGGTTGACAGTTTTCCTTATTGATACGGCTACAAAAGGAATTGAAGTGAAAGACATTCCAACGATTAGTGCAGACGGTTTATGTGAAGTGCAGTTTAATCATGTGGAAGTGTCTGCTGAGGAAATCGTAGGCAAGGTTGGAGAAGGGTTCCGAGTAGCTAGCGATATGCTAACATTTGCGACAGCATTAAAATCTATTGAAATGACGGGTGTACTCAGTCGAGCAGTTGATATTACATCCGATTATGTTAAGGAGCGTCATCAATTTAATGTGCCAATTGGTTCGTTCCAAGCGGTTCAACATCGCATGTCGGATATGTTAACAATTGTTGAAGGTGGTCGTCTAGCAGCCTTTCATGCTTTTTCAAGATTAGTAGAAGGCAAAGATGCGACAACAGAAGTAGCCATTGCAAAAGCTTGGCTTAGTCAAGAAGGACAAAAAGTAGTGACGGGTGCACATCAACTACACGGTGGGATGGGGATTGATTATGACTATCCACTACAGTTTTGTTACCGTCGCTTTAAAGGGCAACAACTAGAATTTGGTACGTCAGAAGTGCATCTGCGTAATCTAGGTGAATGGTTGTCCATAAAGCCAGAAGAACCTTCAAAAGTATCTAGTATGTAAGGGGGGAGTAGATGACGAATTCAGCGTTAACTCATCTGAAGGTACTTGATTTATCCTGGCATATTGCAGGACCCTATTGTACAAAAATATTGGCGGATTATGGAGCTGAAATCATTAAAGTAGAACGTCCTGAAACGGGTGATCCATCAAGAGCGGCTGGTCCTTTTAAAAATAATGAGGAAAATTTAAATGCGAGTGGTCTATTTGCTTATTTAAATAATAATAAACAAAGTATTACACTCGATTTAAAATCCGAGCAAAGTATTCGTGTTATCAAGCAGTTAGTGAAGGATATGGATTTACTTGTTGAAAACTTTGCACCAGGTGTGATGCAGCGACTTGGCTTAGATTATGAAACGTTAAAGGCAATTAATCCAAAGCTTGTCGTGGTATCGATTTCAAACTTTGGGCAACAGGGAGAATTTGCACACTATAAGGCAACGGAGATTATTACGCAGGCTATGAGCGGTTTCTTATCTTCAGTAGGTGAGCCAAATCGAGAGCCAGTACGTGCAGCGGGACAATTACGTATTTTAGAGTATATTACAGGTACGTTTGCAGCATCATCGGCGCTAGCGGCATGTCGAGAGGCTCGGGAAGCGGGAGTAGGTGCGCATTTAGATATATCCATTGCGGAAATGGGCTTATTACAGCGTTCCTATCCAACTGTTCAAAACTCTTATCCGACAAGTGTTTTTAAGTACGAGGGACGTTATGTCATGCTGCCAGGTATTGAACAATGTAAGGATGGGCATGTCGGCATAAGTGTTCTAACAGGTCAACATTGGCAAGGATTCTGCTTTATGATTGAGGCGTATGATTGGGTAGAAGATGAGCGTTTTACAACGTTACCGCAACGATTAATTCATAAGGACATTTTCCAAGAGCGTCTTGATGCGTTTTTAATGGAGCATACGACTGAAGAAGTGCTTGCTTTAGGCAATGAATGGCGTGTACCTGTAACGCTTGTTCCAACTTTTGAAGACTTACTTTCTTTAGAGCAGTATGTAGAACGTGAATTTTTCGTCGAGGTCAATCATCCAGAGCTTGGCATAATGAAGCAACCTGGTGCACCGTTCCGAATGTCGAAAACACCTTGGTCGATTCGTACAAGCGCACCTTTATTAGGTGAGCATAACGAAAAAACATTCAAAGCATTTTATGATAAAAGTACACAAATGTAGAAAGGGTGAATCATATGCATCAACCATTAAAGGGCGTACGAATTTTAGATTTGTCGATGTGGTGGTCAGGCCCAATGTGTACGTCTTATCTCGGTGCACTTGGTGCGGAAATTATTAAGTTGGAATCCATTCAATCACCGGATGGTTTCCGTTTTATGTTAACATCCCCGAAGGAATATTGGTGGGAGTTTGGACCACAATTTAACGCTGCAAATCATAATAAATTAGGTGCGACGCTTAATTTAAATGATGAAGAGGGAAAAGCGTACTTTAAAAAAGTTATGGAAAAATGCGATATTGTCATTGAAAACTATACACCACGTGTGATGGAAAACTTTCATTTAACTTATGACGTGCTATCTCAGTATAAGAAAGATGTGATTATGCTATCGATGCCAGCCTATGGGAAAACAGGACCATATCGTGACCAGCCTGGGTTTGCGTATACATTTGAAATGCTATCAGGCATTGCACAATTAAATGGTTACCAAGATGGTAAACCGATGACTGTACTTGGCGTCGCTGATGTATTAGCAGGTTTTCATGCGGCAGCTGCCTTGCTAATTGCACTAGAGAATCGAGATCGTACTGGTGAAGGACAGGAAATTGAGCTTGCGCAAAATGAAGGTTGTGTGAATTATATGGGCGCACCTATTGCGGACTTTATATTGAATGGCAAAAATTGGAGCCGTGTCGGTAATCGTCAGCCAGGAATTGCCCCACAAGGTGTATACCGTACACAAGGTAAAGATAGTTGGGTTGCGATTTCCATCACTTCGGATGAAGAATGGCAAAGCTTATGCCAAGAAATGAATGCACAATCGCTCCTAAACGATGAGCGTTTGAAGACGGCGGCAGGGCGCTTTGCTGCCCATGATGAGTTAGATACTATTATTTCGAAGTGGACACAGCAGGAGACACATCATGCAATTGCGTCACGTCTACAAAAAGTCGGTGTACCAGCAGGTCCTGTATTGGAAGTGCATGAAATGGAGCAAGATTCATTTTTAAAAAATATGTATCAAGAAGTAACAAGAGAGTATGTAGGGACACATTTATATCCTTCATGGCCAATTAAATGGAACAATGAACGTGTTTTACATAAAGCACCCGCGCCGTTACTTGGTCAGGATAATGAGTATGTGTTTAAGGAGTTATTACAACTTTCGGATGAAGATTATAATAGCTTGCTAGAAAAAAATATTATCGGCAATAAAATGCTTAGCTAAAGCGAGGGAGCGTAAATGACCATTAAAATAGGAACGAAATTCACATGCCCAAAATGTCAAAGCGAATTCATTATTATGAAAATCGGCGAGGGACAGCTAACTTGCTGTGGGCAGAAGATTAGTGAGAAAAAGTAAGGAGTGATGTACGATGGCGAATCAATTAGGAAAACGCTTTGAATGTTTGGAATGCGGAAGTGAAGTAATGTGCATCAAATCCGGTGAAGGTTCTGTACAATGCTGTAACAAAAATATGCAGGTGAAAAAACCAGTCGCATTACCAACAGCGGACTAAAATAGGAGGTCGTTTTATGAAGCAGCAAACACTTAAGGGCTGTAGAATTCTAGAACTTTCGACAACGCATGCAACGAGTTTTGCTGCTGAATTATTACGGCTGCAAGGAGCCTATGTAGAAAAAGTGAGTTTGAAGCAACCTTTCTTTTGTGATTCACAGAAGGTGCTTACATCATCGGTACAAACAGTGAGTGAATGGGATATTGTACTAACGGACGACAGTATGTGGAGATATGCGTGTTTTCCAAAAGCAGTCACAGTATTCATTAACTTTCATTCTTTTCAAACAGGTGATGAGCGTGAACTACAAGTAAAAGCAGGCTGGCTTAAAGAAAGTGAGCAAGAAACATCCCCTTCTATTGCCATTGGAGGTTTCCCCGCCTCATTATTAGTGGCAGCTCATATTGCTTTTGTCACAGTTTGTCAGTTACTTGAAGGGCGGCGCGAATCCACAGTAGTGGTGCATGTAGCCTCAATTTTAGCGAGTGCCCTACATGGTCGACTGTTTACGAAAGAAGAACAAGAGATTGTGCCGATGATGCTAACCCCTGCTGTGGATGGTCATCTGTTCATTGGTGCTCCAAGTGATGAACAGTGGGCATTTTTAACTCGTTGGGCACAATTAGATTTGCCAACTTGTACGACACAATTTGAAAGATGGTTGCAAAAAAGTGATATCGAGGCATCACTAAGTAAGTGGAGTTCAAGTCAATTACGGCAAGAGCTAATGACACTTGGGCAAACGTTTCGATTGCCATTTGCTAATGTCCAATCGCATCAGGAAGTAATACAATGTCCCCAACATAAAAGTAGAGGTTTTATTGAACAACAACGCATCATCCGTTCCCCATGGATTATGTCAAAAGGGCTGGCAGCAAACCAGCCCTTTTCTTTTACCAGTTTTAAGGAGTTACAAATTGTGGATTTGACAGCGATGTGGGCTGGTCCGTATTGTACACGATTATTTGCAGATTTAGGAGCTACAGTAATTAAAATCGAAGCGCCACATCGGCCAGATGGCATTCGTGGTAAGTCGGGGTCAACGCCATTTTTTGAAGAGCTCAATCGCAATAAAAAATCAGTCGTTTTAGATTTGAACGTGGAGGAAGATAAAGAGATACTGTTACGTCTCATTGAAGACAGCCATATTGTCGTTAATAATTTTAGCCCGCGTGTAATGGGGAATTTTGGTTTGACAGATGATGTACTACAGCTACACAATGCGTCAATTATTCATGCATCGTTATCCGCATTTGGTCAAACAGGACCTTATCGAGATTATGTAGGCTATGGGTCCACACTAGAGTCCATGAGTGGAATAGTAGCACAAACATTAGATCATACAGGAACCCCTACGCTACCACTATTTTCAATAAGTGACATGCTAGCAGGTGTCATGGGCGCCTTTTCGATTATTCTTGCCTTGTATGAACAAACAACAACGCATGCAGCCTATATGATTGATGTTTCGCAATATGAAGTAGCGACGATGGTAGCTTGGGTTCCTTATAAGCATACATCTGATGCATCATGTGTCAAAACAATGCATAAATGTGATGACAATATAATAGAGGAAACACCAAATTCGTGGCAAGTACAGAAAGGAAGAGCCCCTTATTTTGGTGAGCATACAACTTATTACAAGACACATTATTCCAAAGAAAAGAGGGATTCACTATGACTTATCAATTTATCAATATAGCCAAACAGCAAGGCGTTGCCTACATACAACTAATAGACAGTAAAACACAAAATGAATGGCATGCACCCTTTATTCAAGAGTTACGAGATGTGGCTATTTATTTGCGTGATGCAACGGATATTAAAGTAGTTGTTGTCGGTTCGAGTGCAGATGAGTTTTCAATTGGCAGTAGACTCCCTGCGATTGTAGAGGAAGATGTTCCACAACAATATCAGACAGTATGCCTTGCAACAGAAGCACTTGAACTATGGGCAAAGCTACCATATCCAATTATTATGGCGATTCATGGGCAATGTACATCATTAGCATTTAGCTTTGCTTGTATTGCAGATATCCGAATAATCGCGGAGGATGTGCAATTCGCGGTACCTGAATTAGCTTACGGATTAGTGCCAGCCGGGGGCATTACACAGCGATTGCCAAGGTTAATTGGTAAAGGTGCTGCAATGAGTGTCTTGCTTGGTCAGTCTACTGTAACTGCGGAGGAAGCGATGGCGTTAGGCTTAGCTACAACACAAGTAACACGTGAGGAGTTGTGGCAATCGGCTTGTGCAGAAGGATTGCGTCTAAGCGAGCTCTCTACTTTATCATTACAATATACGAAGGAATGCTTATATCGTGGAAGCGAGCTACCATTTGAGCAAGGCTTACGTTTAGAGTTAGATGTGTATTTATTATTACAAACTTCACGTGATCGTATGGAAGGTGTACAGGCATTTTTAGAGAAGCGCAAGCCACATTTTATTGGAGAGTAGGAGGAGATGACATGGAATCAATCGTTTTATTAGAGCGAGATGAAAATATAGCCATTATTACATTGAATCACCCTGAAAAATTAAATGCTGTTAGTGTGGCGATGCGTGATGCACTGTATGAACAAATTTTAGCCGTACAGGCTGACCCTACAATCGATGGCGTTATTTTACGAGGCAATGGCAAAGGATTTTGTGCTGGTGCAGATTTAAAAGAATTTGGCACAATACCTTCCGTCATTGAAAAGCGAAAAATTCGGATTCAGCATGATATTTGGGATGAATTCCGTCGATGCTCTAAGCCGATTGCCGCTATTTTACATGGCTTTGCGGTTGGCTCTGGCATTGAGATGGCGATGATTTGCGACTTTCGTTTTGCAGCACCAAAAACAAAAATTTCTTTGCCTGAATGTGCACTAGGTATGTTACCGGCAGCTGGCGGAACACAAAGCCTACCCCGATTAATGCGTCATGGTTGGGCAATCGATTTTGCGATGAAAGGTTATTATTTGTCAGCTGAGGAAGCGAAGGCTCGTCAAATTGTCACGGACATTTTTGAAGAAGAGCATTTATTTGATGAAGTATTAAATTTTATGAAGCGTATAACGACGTATCCTAAGACAGCACAGCAAATTAAACGATTAATTTCTAGTGGTATGGATCGATCGTTAGAGCAAGGGCTTGCATTTGAACAAACCCTTGTAAAGGAAAGTTTTAAGCAACAGGTCATTGCAAATGGCTAGTGTTGCTTTTCAAGAAAGTCTTGTGTAATTTTTGCTGTATATTCTTGCACGATTTTTTCCATTTGTTCTTTAATGTCATCATTAAAACGGGAAAGAGGGAGAAGAATCGTTAGCGCGGCTACAGGCTCTTCACTATTCCCCCAAATAGGCGCAGCAACACCAATCATACCATCTGCCCGTTCACCAAGGCTCCAGGCATAGCCATCTTGCTTGATAGTGGAGAGCTGTTGTTTTAGAAGCTCAATATCTAGCGTAGTTTCTGTATGTTGGATATAGGTAGTGCGATTAAAATATGTTTGTAAATCTTTAGGCGACATGTAGGCCATATGTAATTTACCGATAGCGCCGTAATATAATTCATATTCTTCTCCTAGTGGAGTGGTTACTTTTAAGGCATGTTCACTTTCAAATCCTGATAAAAAGAGGTGTTTATTACCTGAGCGTATAGATAAGTAAACAGACTCCTTTGTTGTAGCTGCAAGTTCCACCATGTATGGCTGGGCAATAGAGACAATATCTGGCGAATGAAAGCGATTGACGATTTGGAAAATAATTGGCCCTGGCTGATACGTTTTATTTTCGGAATTTTTTAATAGCATACCACGGTCAGTTAACGTAACTGCTAAACGAAAAGCCGCTGTTTTACTAATTTGTAGCTCGCGCTCAATATCAACTAGCCCGATTGATTGGTATTTTAAAAATAATGTGAGTAATGAGATGGCATTATCCACAGTGCTTAATCGGTGGACGGTTTTAGTATTATCCATAGTTTTCACACCTTTCCGTTGTTAGAAAATTGCGATTATAGCAATTAAGTACTTATTATATATATATGTTGCTCGAAATACAATATTTGTTATGAAGAATGATAAAGTCGCTCACCAGCAATCCATGTCTCTAATACTTGCATGTTTTGGAGCTGATAAAGGGTGCAGTTTACAGGATGTTGTTCAACAATAATAAAATTAGCGTCAAAGCCTGGTGCAAGTTGCCCTATTTGGTGTTGCTCACCAATAACTAAAGCGGCATGAGTCGTATAAAGGTTAAGCGCATTTTGTCTTGAAACAGCCTCTCGTATATTTACTTGTAAGCCATTTTTACTTTGCCTTGTACATGCAGCATGCAAACCAAGCCAAGGGGAGATAGGCGCAACGGGTGCATCTGAACCAGCTGCGACTGTTATGCCTTGTTGTAGTAAAGAATTCACTGGATAGAGCCAACTGTGTTCATTATCGTCAACTTGCTGTAAGTACCGATCTCCATGAATATCGATAAACGGAGGATTTGTGACAACCTGTATTTGGTGTTCATGTATCATATCGAAAAAAGCTTCGGGACATAAACTCAAGTGTTCAAAACGACAAATTCCTTTTACTTCAGGGAGTTGCTGACGTACTGTTTTTAATACATCAATAGCATGCCAAACCATCTCGGGATTTACAACATGAATTGCAACAGGGCTATTTGCGAGAAAAGCTTGTTTCATCATTTGTACAACGGCATCCTTTGTAGGATAAATTTCTGGCATTGTCTCCAACACAATTTTTAAGGCATTCCGTTTAAATAATGGTATAGGTTGTAGATGATTTGCTAGGTCATCAAAGTGTGGGCTACCGGTCATCCAGTGAACTGGAATTTTCCAAAAGTGTTGAGCAGCTTTTTTCCATATTGCAAGCTGAGATGCTGATGTAGTTGGAGATGCATCACAAACAGTAGTAATCCCTAAAGATAGAAGCTTTGCTTGTAAAGCTTCTATGCCCACTAACCACTGTTCTTCAGGTAATTTCGGTAAAACAGATTCATTTAGTAAAGCATCTGCTCCATGAATAATACCTGTAGGCTGTCCAAGTGAATCAAGCTCAATATGGATGCCGTCATTAGGATGATTTTCTAAAGCTTGTTTGAAATAGTCCCAACCCTTACTGTTTAACACGGATGTATGCCGCGTTACATAGCGTACACGGATTGGGTGATTGGTAGAAAGCTCATCCAACATTGCCATAGATAAAGGTTCTATATGGGGGAAATGAAAAGGATGATAGCCATTAATACGAACCCAATTACCGTTTGGAATATGTGAAATTTGCTCACGAAGATATGCAAAAAGCGCCTCTTTCGTTTCGTATGATATTGGTATATGTATACTAAACTGTTCGCTAACCATCGCTTGCAAGTGACAATGTGCATCGATAAAACCAGGCAAAATTATCTTTTGCTGTGCATCAATACTTATTTTAGCTTGATAGGGTGAAGAATCATTATGCCCAAATAGAGCAATGATTTTTCCGTTATGAATGGCCATACTTGTAGCGATTGGTACAGACGTTGATTGTGTTAAAATAACGGCATTATAAATAAATAGATCGATTTGTTGTACCATAAGTTGGCTCCTTTCCATAAGAAGTGCTATTATCTTAACATAAAAAGACAGAATAATAGAATAATTAAGTGGGGGTGTAAAAATGCAAAATCAAAAGCTTTTAAATTGGCAAGTTGTTACATTGCCGATTCCTTATGATTTACGTAGTGTTAACTGCTATGTAATTGAAGAGCCTTCTGGAATTACAATTATTGATACAGGTGACGATAATGCTGAGTCGAAAGAAATATGGCGGCGGGTCATTGGTCAACGACGAGTTAATCGTGTACTTATCACACACTTGCATATTGATCATTTTGGCTTGGCAAAATGGCTCCAAGATGAGTATGAGACAACTATTTGGATGTCTCAACGAAGTTACGAGGAATTTACGAGCAGACGGGAACGCTTTGAAAACGGAATTACTGAGGATGGAAGTTTATCTTTTCTGGCTGATTATGGGATGGTGCAAGATAAAGCGGCATCTGCGATATTTAATCGATTCGAACCATTTCAAGTACATGTAGATGTAATTTTTTCAGAGCATCAAATGATTGAAAGTGAAACATTTAATTTACAGCCAATTTGGACACCTGGACACTCGCCAGATCATTATTGCTTTTATGAAAAAGAGGCAGGCGTGTTATTTTTAGGTGATCATTTATTAGAAATTATTAACCCGATTGTTATGCCTTCTACACACATGCAAAATCCTCTTGCCTTATATTTAGCGACATTTGAAAGCTTAGGTCAATTGAAAATTCATGATGCATTGCCAGCACATGGGACACAGATTGAAGACTTTAATGAGCGCGTATCACGATTGATGGTTCATTATACTGACAAATGCCAGCAAATTTTAAATGCAATATCTGAGGAAGGGGCGACCGCACAGGAAATTACGAATCAGGTATATGCACATAAGCCAGCAGAGCTTCGAGGGGCTGCATTTATTCAAGTGATTACCTTTGTACATTATTTAATGGAACGCAATTATTTAGTACGAAAGCGTAAAGGTCAAAGTTACAATTTTTATCGAAGCAGTTTGACAGTTGAAAAGCCATTTACACTTTGTTAGGCGTATGCGCACTATACTGTTCATGATAAATTAAGTGTATTTTTGCCGATATGGCAAGAATATACTTATTTTTATTTTAGTCAAAAAACTAAGATAGTTCTTTTCTTAAATAATGAAATGGTAGATTATGCTAAAATTAATGTAAATAGTTGCATATTGGATTTTCAGAAGGGGTGCATAAAAATAGATATTAGGAAAATTCGCTATTTTATAATGGTCGCAGAAGAATTGAACTTTAGTCGCGCAGCAGAACGTCTCAGAATGGCACAACCTCCTTTAAGCCAAGAAATTCGTAAGTTGGAAGAAGAATTAGGCGTACAACTTTTTCATCGTACAAAAAGAATGGTTGAACTGACGGATGCTGGAAAGATATTTTTAGCAGGGTCTCAACAAATGTTGTTGCAGTTAGAAAGAACAATAGAGGAAACACAGCTTGCTGCTGAAGGTAAAATAGGGAACTTAGTAATCGGTTTTGTCGATTCCACAGAAATTGTTATAGAAGTGCTGAATGTATTTCGAGAACGCTTTCCTAAAATTAATCTTATGTTGCGTGAAATGACAACGGAGCAGCAAATAAAGGCACTTAATGAAAAACAAATTCATATTGGATTTATTCGGTCTAACCAGAATAACGAAATACTATCTTCTGAAGTTTGTTCTGAAGAATCTTTAAGAGTAGTTTTACATCAAGATCATCCTTTTGCCAAATTGTCCGAAATTCCAGTCGAGTTGTTAATTGGTGAACCATTTATTTTGTTTCCGCGTCAAATGGGCTCAAATTTTTATGATTTAATTATTAGCTACTTTTGGGAGCATGGCGTAAATTTAAATGTAGTTCAAGAAGCTATTCAAATGCATACGATTGTTAATTTAGTTGCAACAGGAATGGGCGTTTCTGTCGTCCCTTCGTCTGTAGAAAGTTATAAACGTCCAGGTGTTATCTATAAAAAAATCCAACAAACTACACCAAAAGTAAACCTATATGTTGGATGGAGAAAGAATGATACATCTGCAGTTGTAGAACAGTTCCTAACAGTTGTTAGAGAGGTATATTCGCTTTTACATCTTGACCATCAAAAGTAAAAGCCCATCCACATGGGATGGGTAGGAAGTATTGTTAGTTAGTTCAAGCTTTATCATGCATAAACTCAACCTGTTTTACTTGGATCGTACTCAACGATACCTTCTAATACTTTATCAATTTGCTGCATTATTTCAGGCTCTAGTTTGACACTAGCAGCTACGGTATTCTCTCTTACCTGTTCTGGACTCGATGCCCCGATAATTGCTGATGAAACATTGTGATTTTGTAGCACCCAAGCTACTGAGAGCTGAGCAAGGGAAAGATCAATCTGTTGTGCGATAGGCTTTAGGTTTTGGATAGCAGTAAGAACATTGTCATCCATCCAACGTTGTGCAAGTTTATTGAAAAATGGTTTACCAGCTGAAGAGTTAGCACGGGATTGTGTTGGTACTGGTTGTTGAGGTAAATATTTTCCTGTGAGAACACCTTGTGCTAAAGGCGACCATACTACTTGTCCGAGTCCCTCACGTTGACAGGTTGGGATTACATCAGTTTCGATAACTCTCCACAGCATTGAATACTGGGGTTGGCTTGCGATAAGAGGGATATTCAATTCACGTGCAAGTGCTGCACCACGGGTAATTTGTTCGGATGTCCACTCACTTACCCCGATATATAGAACTTTACCTTGTCTTACAAGATCTGCGAAGGCTAACATTGTTTCTTCAAGGGGAGTAGTTGGATCAAACCGGTGTGCATAATAGACATCTATATAATCAGTCTGCAACCTACGTAAAGAGGCATTACAATTTTCAAAAATGTGTTTTCTTGATAAACCTCTATCATTTGGCCCGTTTCCAGTAGGATGGCACACCTTTGTGCAAAGTTCAATGCTCTCGCGTCGTATACCATTTAAAGAACGACCGAGTAT
Organism: Lysinibacillus sp. NPDC097162; assembly: GCF_044762185.1. Taxonomy (NCBI): domain Bacteria; kingdom Bacillati; phylum Bacillota; class Bacilli; order Caryophanales; family Bacillaceae; genus Lysinibacillus; species Lysinibacillus sp. NPDC097162. The sequence continues at coordinate 187,833 of NZ_JBIWDT010000004.1, forward strand.
TTCTTCAGCTTTTGTATCTGAATAAACATCCGCAGTATCAAATGTTGTAATACCAACATCTAGAGCAGCTTTCACACACTCATTTGCAGTATCTTCATCTACTTTGCCCCCGTGATTTATCCAGTTGCCGTATGCAATCTTGCTTACAGATAATCCACTATTGCCAAGTTTATTAAACTCCATTCCAATTCCTCCTTTAATAGTGATACCTTCATTATAAAGACCAGATTTTAACATGGATAATATATTTTTACTAAGTGATTTATATAAAATATATATAAGACGATAAGGGCATTCTGTGTCGTAAGATAAACATTTTGAATATACGATTTCTCATCAGTTCCAGTGACTATGGTATTAACAAATAATTAAGAAAGTAGCTAGATTAACGAAAGAATTACTTAATAATAAGAATTTATGCGAAGTCGTATAGGGGAAGGTAATACATATCTGGTTTGAAAACACAATTGTAATAGGAAATCTAATTTGCACAATGAGAAGGTTGTTTGATAACGTTATAATTAGTTCTGTTATCAAGAAAATTTATAAAGACAGTTGGAAGTGAACAGTGCTTCTAACCGCCTCTTTTAATTTTCTCTAGTTTGTCATTTTCAAAAATGCTCAAATCCAAATGAGAGTAACTTATGTGTCTCAAGAAATCGAGCATCATCACTTTTTGCGCCCATTACAACCGAAATCAGTCGTGTATCTCCACTTTGTGCAGTTCCTGTAAAGCAATATCCTGCAGTTTCAGTAAAACCTGTTTTTAATCCATCCACCAGTTTAAAATATAAATCTTGATTTTCGGGATATAGCATAGCGTTGGAATTCTTTAAGGTTGTCCCATCGTATGCTAATTTGTATTCAAGCAGTTTGGTTGTTTCGATTACATCAGGGTAATCACGTAATAATTGATTGGCAAGTAATGCAACATCTTTTGCTGTCATAACATTTTCAGAACCATCAGTATTAGATAATCCTGTTGAGTTTACAAATTTTGTTTTGGAAGAAAGACCTATCTTTTTAGCTGTATCATTCATTAGCTTTGCAAATTTTTTCTCTGATCCTGCTATGTGCTCTGCCAAGGCAATGGTAGCGTTGTTTGCAGAGTGAATAACCATCGCACTATATAAGTCCCGCACTGTTAAAACATCATTGTCTTTGACATAAATTTTAACCGCTCGGGAATCCATATTGTTTGCACTGTGTGACATTACAACCGGATCATCCCATTCTAAATTTCCATTATTAATTTGCATCTGTACTATATACTCTGTCATCATTTTGGACATGCTTGCGACTGGAAAAGGGATATCTGCATCTTGTTCCATTAAGACCACTTCTGTAGATGCATTCAATAAGATTGCTGAGTGACCTGTTATGGTTGGTGCTTCTAATGGAGAATCTATAAAGGCTGGTGAGAGTCTAAAGTTCTCTTTTATCTCGTTTTTTTGGTTGAACTTGAATGCTCCTACATAGCACCCTATTAAAACAATTACAATAATTAGTAATTTGCTTTTTCTTTTGAGCTTCCTGCATTTCATCTTTTTTTCCTCCGTCTCTTCTACTCTAAATACTTGTTAACAATTCCTTATTGTAGTTAGTGAAAATAAATAGAAAGGAAAGAAAAGTTAAAGAAAGTCTTAAGATTACGGTAGTAGATAGTTTTACGAAAGTATCTACGTTTATAATATAAGAAGAATTTAGAAAAAATAGGTGGTGTTGTCTTATGAGTGCCGTTATTTTAATAATAGATGACGATACTGATATTACGAATTTATTACGGATTTATTTAGAGGCGGAACACTATAAGGTGCATATAGCACATGATGGGGAAGAAGGCTTAAAAATGCTTTCAAGGCATTCAATTAATTTAATTATTCTAGATGTGATGATGCCTAAAAAGGATGGGATTTTAGTTTGTCGCGAAATACGACAAAATAATCAAACTGTACCGATTTTAATGTTAAGTGCAAAAGCACAAGATATGGATAAAATATACGGTCTTACTACTGGGGCGGATGATTACCTTATTAAACCTTTTAATACATTAGAACTTATTGCCCGAGTGAAAGCATTGTTAAGAAGATCAGGGTACTTACAAATTAACAAAGAATCCTCTACTGGTATAATCTGTGGACCTTTAGAAATTAATAAACAGAAACATACTGTAAGTATTGATAATACCCCATTGAAATTAACAGCAATTGAATTCGATATTTTATGCCTACTTTGTAGTAAGCCTGGACGTGTATATAGTTCTGAAGATATCTTTCAATTGGTATGGAATGAACAGGAAATCTATTCAAGTAAAACCGTAATGGTTCATATAAGTAATTTAAGAGCAAAAATTGACCGCGCATTAAATGGTGAAAAACTGATTGTGACTGTTTGGGGAGTTGGTTATAAAGTTGAGTATTAGATTGTTGTTACTAGAAATTGGGCTATTTTCGAAGTGGCGTCTTATCACCGCGATTATTCTATCCACTATTTTGTCAGCAGTTACTTTATTCATTATTAAAAATGCGGTGGTAGGTTTTATTAATACATCAGTAGTTGGTAGTGGCATGGTTACCGAATTTATTACTTTGTTTGGTAAGAGGAGAGTTAATGATATTCTATATTCTTCTCATTGGCCATTTCTTCTTAAATTGATAAGTTTTTTTATAGTATTCATATTTTATTTTTTATTATTTTACCGACGTGAAAAAAGAAGACTGTTTTTTAAATCTCTCAATCAGCTGGTTACCGATACTAAAAAGTATGTAGGCAGTCCAGATACGAAGTTCAAACCGGTTTATCAAGATAAAAATTTGTTGCAATTAACAGAAAGTATCAATATGATTATCAGCAAAATGGATACATTGATAATGGAAGAACGCAATGCACAAAGAACAAAAAACGAGCTAATTACAAATGTCTCCCACGACCTACGTACTCCATTGACTTCTATACTTGGTTATTTGTCACTTATTACGGAAGATAAATATAGAGATGAAGTAGAACTAAGGCATTACATTGATATTGCCTATGAGAAATCAACTCTGTTGCATAGGTTAATTCAGGATTTATTTGAATATACTAGAGTGCAAAATCATCAGCTTAAAGTAAAAAAGGAACCACTCAATATAAAGGAAATGCTTGGGCAGCTAGTTGAACATAATCTTATTGAGATAGAGCATAGGCAGTTTGTTTGTAATGAAACATATTGTTCTAATCCACTTATTACAGAAGCAGATGGGAATCTTCTTATTCGTGTTTTTGAGAACCTGTTGTCAAACGCTTTAAAATATGGAATAAAGAAAAAACAAATTGATATTTGTGCTACTTTAGACAATAAAAATATTTTAGTAAAAGTGATAAGTTACGGGAATCCCATCCCAGCTTTAGATTTACCTCATATTTTTGAAAGGTTTTATCAGGTTGATAAGTCACGTGGAATGCATTCTGAAAGTTCCGGTTTAGGACTTGCCATTGCTAAAAGCATTGTTGAAATACACGAGGGTGAAATAAAAGTGGAAAGCAGTGTAGAAAAAACCGTGTTTTCTGTTTATCTTAAGAGCCTTTCTCAAGATGAACAAAGCTTAAAATAAATACCAATTATTGTCTTTTCTATCGAAGGATAGTAAGTTGCATCATTATCACAATAAAAAAATTTGATGAAATGAAACAAACTTATTGTAATTCGGCATTTCCTTGGATTCTGCATGGATTTGACTTATAAATATCTAAGTGATATTCTCTAAACATACTACCGGTATGTATGGAGGAGAAGCATGGCTAGAAATAAACATCCTGAAAAAACCGTTCAACAAATTCTTTCGATTTCGTATCGACTGTTTTTAGAAAAGGGTTATGAACAAACAACGATACAGGACATTATTAATGAATTAGGTATGAGTAAAGGTGCTATTTATCATCACTTTAAGTCAAAGGAAGAAATCTTGCATGCAATAGGTGATAAGGGAAATTATTCAGATACAATTGAGCTGTATAAAAATCTTAACCATTTAAATGGACTGCAAAAACTAAAGAAGATCATAAAGAATGAATTTGAAAATCTTGAAAAGCAACAGTTTAATAGAAAGGCAATATCATTAACAGAAAATCCTAAATTCGTTAGTGTCTTATTAAATGGTACACTGAAATATGGTGCGCCAATGTTTCAAGAGCTTATCGAAGAAGGTAAAAAGGATGGCTCAATTTCTTTAGAGGATAGTAAAAGTGCCAGTGAGGTTATCTTATTATTAAATAATGTTTGGTTAAGCCCAATGATAGGTCAAGTAAGTGAAGAAGATTTAGAACGTAGAATTTTATATTTAAAAAGTCTTACTGAACTTATGGGAATACCGTTTATGGATGACGAAGTTTTACATGCGATGAAAAGTTATTTGAAAAGCATATTTAAATAATCAGCTGCCTATTAAAGGCGGCATATTATTTAAATAATAAATACCGCTGGTCGGTTTGTTTATAACATGATTCAAGAAAGGACATTATATGAAAAATAGGAGTCTATTTAAAAAGGACTTTACGTTATTAATTATTGGTCAGATTATATCTTTATTTGGAAATTCGATTTTGCGTTTTTCTCTATCGCTGTATATTTTAGATGAGACAGGTTCAGCTGGAGCTTTTGGAGGTGTTCTTGCAGTCTCGATGCTTCCTACAATTTTGTTATCACCTTTTGGAGGCGTGCTGGCAGATCGAGTGAATCGAAGGAATATTATGGTTGGTTTAGATGTGATTACAGCACTAGTATGTTTATTATTTCTTACTCAAATAGGTAGCAATCAGATTGTTTTCTTAGTAGCAGGTGTGATGATTGTACTCTCCATTATTCAGTCTATGTATCAACCAGCTGTACAATCGAGCGTTCCTATATTAGTAGATAGCCATTATTTGTTGCAAGCGAACGGTATTGTTGTTCAAGTTAACGCATTAGCTAATTTCTTAGGGCCTATTTTAGGCGGAATGTTATATGGATTTTTGGACTTAAAGGTAATTGTTATAATTAGCGCGTTTGCCTTCTTTATTGCAGCTATGCTAGAAGGGTTTATGCGAATACCATTTACTAAACAAACTTCTGATGGAAAAATAATAAAAACAGTGATTATGGATTTAAAGCAGGCAATAACTTTTATCGGGAAGGATAATCCGGTTTTATTTAAGATTTTATTATTGGTTGCTGCTATTAATTTGTTTTTCTCATCGATGATTTTGATTGGTTTGCCTTATTTAATAAAAGTAAAACTTGGTTTGAGTTCGCAACTATATGGTATTGCTGAAGGTTTCTTAGCTATCGGCTCGATTGGTGCAGGTCTGTTTATAGGATTAGTGGCTAAAAAATTCAGCATTCATAACTCTTATCTATTTATCTTATTAGGAGGAATGTTATTATTACCTATTGCACTTGTATTAGGTTTACCAATACAACCAATGATTGCCTATGTTGTCATTTGTATAAGTACATTTTTATGCATCGCATCAGTAGGGATTTTCACCATTTTTGCACAAACGTTTATTCAAACAGAAACACCAAATGCAATGTTAGGAAAAGTAAGTGCGGTTGTCTCAACAATCGTCATGTGTTCTTATCCAATTGGGCAATCTTTATATGGCGTGTTGTTTGATTTTCTATCAAATCATGTATATGTTATTGTTTTATTTGCAATTTTTGTAGAGATATTATTAGGTTTTCTGACAAAACATTATCTCACTAAGTTACACGGAAAATCTTTGCATATAAAGAATGAATAATAATAGCATGACAGAGTTAAGTTTTATCAATCGCACAGTATGGATTGCAGCAAGTTGATGATTTTGTTGGGGTAAATAGGGGAATCATATGAGCCGGAAAATATAAGAAAACAGTTATAAAAGCGATACATGCATGGTTAGGATTTGCCCCGTACACTTTTCGTAAGTCACAAATTTCAACGATGTATAACGAAAGGGGCAGATATCCCAACAATTTCTTAAAATGCCCGTACAACATTATTTTAAAATAGGCTATGTTGTGTAATGCTTACAAGTCTAATATATATCCGTAACGTGGGACCGAATTAATATATTTCCCGTATTTACCTAATTTCTTTCTTAATCTATATACAAGCATATTAATTTCTTCACGTCCTACGTCCGGTTTTTCATTTTTATGTAAAATTCGTTCAGGCCAAACGGTAATTTTTATTTCATCATAACTTACTGCACAACCTTTATTTTGATGTAACAACCAAAATAGCCCTGTGTCTTTACTTGTAAGATAAATTTGAACACCGTCAATTAGTATTTCTCTTCGTTCAATATTAATAGTTAATCCAATAGAATCATCCATATTGTCATTTTGTAATATAGGTAATTCAAGCGTTTTATCAAGGCTGCTCTTCGAATGATGATGGAAAGTAAGAACCGAAGTGCCTTGAGCTAAACTAATAACATCCCTATCGTGAAGGAAAAAAGGTTTGTTCTTTTCAATGCTAGTATAATTTATTTCTGTTCCGTGTTTACTCTTAAGATCGATAATATAATAATTTCCACTTTCAACACCAATTAAAGCGTGTTTTCTTGAAATGTATTGACTAGTAAAAGAAACGTCTGGTATAAAATCTCTCCCCTCACGCCCTAATACAATTTCAGTATTTGTAATAAAAATTCTATTTTGTTTAGTAAGTGTTTCTCCCTTATTTATTGAAATATAAACATCCTGATTTAACATCTGTATACTCCTTAAGGAACAAATTTAGTTTAAAGTATGCAAAGGGTATCTTATCATATGAACTTGAAATGTAAAGAATCGGTTCTTTATCTAGGTAATAGTCATTCTTTTTTCTTGTACTGTTAGCGTTTTGTTAGCGTTCTGTTATTGAACAGGGCAATATCTCAATCTAAAATGAACAAGGAAAAGGAGGAGTTAGAAACATGAAGAAAAAAATAATAAGTTCAAAAAAAGTTTTACTGTGTGTTTTAAGTTTCGCAGTGATTATTGGATCTTTTTTATTTCCAATAGAAAAATCTAAAACATACGCATCTACCAAAAGTAAGGAAAATGAAGGGATTTTAAAAGGCAGAAATCAAACTGAAATTAGCAACAAGGATGGTTCAGTTAAATTAACAAAAATCAATAATGAGGTTTGGGTCCACACGACCTATGAAAATATGGATGGCTATTTAGTGCCAGCAAACGGTCTGCTTATTAACTCATCTAAAGGACTTTATCTTATAGATGCCACGTGGAATGACCAATTAGCAGATGAATTATTAACATTGATTGAACAAAATTTCCATAAACGTGTAAAGAAAGCGATTATTACTCATCATAAAATTGACCGTGTTGGCGGTATCCAAGCTTTATTGGATGCTAAAATTCCAGTTGAAAGTACATCTTTTATTGCAAAAATGATAAAGGATGAAGGATATCCTCAAATTAAAACTAACTTGGATAGAAACCCTGTATTTAAAGCAGGGAAAGTTATTATAGAGACATATTATCCAGGTGAAGCTCATACAAGAGATAATATTGTCGTATGGTTACCTCAATATAAAATGTTATTTGGCGATATGATTTTTGCACTTGAACAGGATAACGTTGGGATAATTGATGAAGCAAATATGAGTGCATGGCCTCATACAATGCAAAACCTTATTAATAAATATCCAGAAGCAAAGGTAGTTATTCCAGGACATAAGAATTGGGGCGACTTTTCACTTCTTTCTCATACAATAGAAAACTTGAAAAACTTTGAATTGGCTAATAAATAAGAAGCGGAAACAAGTGTGAGACTGTTCATATCGGAAAGAGGCTTAAATAGAGCTTCATGCAATAACTACAAGAGATCAATTTGCTGTAATCATGTATAGAGCGTTAATAATATAATAATTAATATTATGCATTTAAAATATAGAACAAAAATAGAGCCATCTAAATATAGATGGCTCTATGTAATTTATTTGAGCTTTTGAAGAAGGAGAGTGCTTATAGATTAATTTAAGAGGGAATGATGTGGACGAGGTCTGATGAGACTAGATATAATAGCAGTAACGCTTAAAAATGATTATCATGGGTATGCAGTTACTTTTAGGATTCATAATAATATGTCTATCAATCCAATTAACCCTATACAAACTTACTATTGAAAGGAGTGTAATAATGATTAACTCAAATAATCCAATACCTCTCCATATACAGTTAAGAAAAATGGTCGAAAAGAAAATTAATCAAGGTATATATATAAGTAAAATACCAAGCGAACGTGAATTAATGGAAGAATATAATGTTAGTAGAAGTACAGTAAGAGAAGCTATTTCACAATTGGTAATAGATGGTATTGTGGAGAAAAGACATGGTAAAGGTACATATATTACTAGAAAACCCGTTCATTACTGGTTGGGTAATCTAATTAGTACGACTAAAAGTATTGAGAATATGGGGATGAAGCCGGGGACGAAGTTAATTAAACATGGGATTATTACGGTTTCTGATGAAGTAAAAGAAGCGATCAATTTAGCTGAAGCATATTTGATTAAACGGGTACGTTATGCAGATGATATGCCAATAGCCATTGAGACACAATACTATCCAATAGAAATTGGTGAAAAGCTTTCTAAACTGGATATTAAAAGTGGTACGTTATATGACTTGTTAGAGGATGAAATGAATATACAATTGCATGATGCGGATGAGGTGATTACGAGTAAGCCTATTTCTAAAGAGGATTGTAAATTGCTTAATATTAAAGAAAACAGTAATTCACTCCACCTGAATCGCTTTGTTTATGATATTAATGGCGATCTCATTGAATATTGTATTGCAGATTATAATCCAGGTATGTATGCTTTTCATTTCAAATCTCAACGTTTAAAAAAGCAGTAACAAAGGATAATGAACTTGAACTTAAATGTTCAAAATGAATCAGATTTTTTTTTTAAGTAGGCGTTACTAGTTGATTGGAGTGGAAGCCGTGCCTGCGGAAAGGGAGCTTCTTGAATGGAAATCAACTTTTAAAAAAAGTAAGTTTACATGTCCATAACAGATACTTTTATTTAGAAACAGAAAACTACTGACAAATGGGGAGTCAGTAGTTTTTTAATAATATATAAATAGTTACTATTGGGGAATAGTAATTATTTTCACTTTGAAAAAGCTAATTTTTTACTTTCAAATACAAATTCACCATTAATAATCGTAGCTAAAATAGTGATATCTTTAATCGTCATCGGATCAACGGCTGTAGGGTCGTTATCTAAAATTACAAAATCAGCTAATTTCCCTATTTCAATACTGCCTAAATCCTGTTCGTCGAAATTCAATTGGGCACCGTAAATTGTCATAGATTTTAACGCGCTTTCAACATCTATTTTTTGTCCTTCACCTAGTACATGCCCGTCTCTCGTCATGCGATTAACTGCGGCCCATATTGAAAAGAGTGGAGAAATAGGCGTAATAGGACAATCTGAATGTAATGTATACAACAAACCTAAATCATCAGCTTCTTTGAGTGGGTTCATTCTCTCTGCTCTTTCAGGCCCTAAAAAGATATTTTTATGGCGATCGCCCCAGTAATAAACATGATTAATGAAGAATGAAGCAGCGATATTGTAGTCTTTCATTAATTTTAAATCTTCAGGTGTAGCAGTTTGCACATGTTCAATTCGATGACGATGATCACTGCTTGGAGAAGTATCAAGTGCATATTGATATGACTCAAGGATAGAGCCTATGGAACGGTCTCCATTGCCGTGTGTCGCTATTCTAAAGCCTCGATTATGGAAATCTAATACGTAATTGTTCAAAATATGTTGTGGGAAAATTAGGTCCCCGTATAAATTCGGATCATTATAATATGGTTGACGTAATGCACCTGTAAGCCCCTGAATCGAGCCATCCTGGAATAGTTTTGCGCTATCTAATTTGGCCATGCCATTAGAATCCTCTAAAATTTTCTCATTAAGTTGAGTCGCATTATACTTTTCAAAAATGCCACCTTCCAATAACAAATCATTCATAATCATTAATCGCATTCTCATTGGATGTGCTTTTTCTTTCAAAGCTTCAATATGGATATCGTATTCGATTGGACCTAATGTTAATCCAACCCCTGCATCCGTATTCGTTGTGATTCCTTGTGCTAAATAATCTTGAGAAGCTATTCGAATTAACTCAATTACTTCTTCGTTCGATGGAGTAGGTATACTATTGAAAACTAAGTCCATGGCAGCTGGCTCATATAAAACACCATTTAAATTATTGAATTCATCTCGACCAAAATGACCTCCAGCGGGGTCTTGAATCGAAGCATCTAACTCAGCGATTTCCAGTGCTTTTGAGTTTGCAACTGCCAGATGATTTGAAATATGGCGGATAAATATAGGTCGATCCGTACTTACTTTATCTAAGTCTTCTTTTGTAGGGTGCCTATTTTCTATTAGCATTGTATCATCATAGCCAAAGCCTAAAATCCAACTGCTGTCAGCTCGTTTATTATGGAACTCCGTTAACTTATAAATGATATCGGTAATACTTTTATTATTTGTAGGGGAACAATCTACTTGAGACTTGTTTAGCGCATATATTAATAGATGGTTATGTGTGTCGATGAAACCAGGGATTAACGTTGCACCATTTAAATCTACTTCATTCATATCTTGTTTTAAAATTAATGAATCTTTAATTTGATTAAATTCATCTTTAGACCATATTCCTACGATTCTTCCTTCAAAAGAAGCTACAACATTAGCACGTGTACTATGAGCATCTAAAGTAATAATATTTGCATTTTTAATAAGTAAATCAACTTTTAACATTTTATTGACCTCCTAAAAGTAATTTAATTTAACCAATATTAATAGAAGTAACGGTATCGATAACAAAGAAAATATTGTTGATATAACTGTAACAATAGCGCCTAATTTATCATTCGCATTATATTTACTAAATAAAATAGAAGACAATGTCAGAGCAGGCATTGTAGCTTGAATTAATAAAGTTTGTGCAATGACTTGATCGACAGTAATAAAACTTATAATGATGAACACTACAACCGGCAAACAAAGGAGTTTAACCAATGTAGGAATGATTGATTTACTTTTAAGTGCTGTAAATTGAGCTTTGTTTACAGACATTATTAGTATTCCGATATAAAACATGGCAAGTGGTGATGCAAGTGCAGCTAATTGGTTTGTTAATGTAATAAAAATAACGGGAGGACGATAATTAACAAAAGCAAAGAATAAGCCACATACAATTGCAATGGTTGGAATATTGATCATCGATTTCAACGTGCTAAATGAAAATTTCATCGATTTTTGTAGCAGCATAACGCCAACAGTCCATATTACTAAGTCCACACCTGCATCAAAAATTGCAGCATATAAAGCACCTTTAGGACCTAAAATCGCGGCACATAATGGTATCCCGATGAAACCTGTATTGCCAAGGCCTGAGAGAAGGGCAATTTCAGGTTTAATCGAACTGTCCTTATCAAAAATAGTAATCAATAGCCAACCTAGTAAAATGCCAATTAAACATATAATAATTGATAGTCCAAATACCATTCCGATATTTTTAAGAATAGAAGGACTAATATCTACCTTAAATATGCTCGACAAAATAATACAGGGCATCGCTACATTCACGATAATAAGCGTATAGGTTTTACGAGTACTATCATTAATAGGTGTAATGCGAGCGAGTAATACACCTATTAAAATCATAAACCCTATTAATAAAATTGATTCAAAAACAACAGAATACTCCATTTCATGCACTTCCTAAAACAATCATTATTAAACTATTTTTCCATGCGCACAGATACTATCGGTGTGAGCAGTTGTTTATTTTTAGATGTCAGTAGACTCACGATAATCAAGACAGGGAAGTTGAAACATAATGCAATAAGCCCGGTATTGATTGCAAATATACTAATACCTGCAAATTGGAAGGATAAGGCGATTGCCGTACCAGTTAGAATACCTGCACCTACTCCTATAGCTGTAGCTCTTTTCCAAAAAATAATTGAAAGAATACCAGGTAATATTTGACCGAAGCCAAAATAAGCTGTGTTGATTAGATTGAGCATTAAGCTTGGAAGTGAAACAGTTAACAACATTGAAATTAATAAATAAACAACAACAACGACTTGTGACCATTTGCGTTGTTTATTTTCTGGAATACTTGTCACAATGTTACGAGTAAAAATACCACCGACTACTAAAGATATAACGGCTAGTACTAACAGCCCTGATAGTGCGGCTCCAGCAGCTACTAATCCAACTACCCATGAAGGTAATAATTCAATTGATGTTGCAATAAATGCATGGTTAGGATTATCGATGTTCGGCAAAGCAATTAAAGCAAAATATGCCGCAGCAATTAAGAATGGATACATAAGCATATACAGTGGCATAAATCTTTGGGCGCGTTTAATTGTCCCTTCTGATTTACTAGTGAACAATACATTTATAATAAATGGGAAACAATAGAAAGCTACTGCTTGGAAAATAATTGTCGTTATTGAAAACGTGACTTGTTCTGTCGAACCAAATGACACCGAAGCACCGTGTTCCTTTGCAGTAGTAAATAGATTTTTTACACCATCGAGTTTTGAAAATGCTGCCCACCCTACGATAATGATAGCTGCGAATAGAAGAATGTCTTTTAAAATTGAAATAACAGCAGGTGCTTTAACCCCAGAAATCGCAACATAAACATATGCGATTGTTCCAGCAATGAATACAGCAATAATAGGTGGGAAATCGAAGCCTAAAGCATTTAAGGCTACTATAAGCCCTTCAAATTGTAACTGTCCCCAAGGAATGAGGAAAAGTAAACAAGTACATGCCACTAGTAACTCTAAAGGTCTGCTAGAAAAGTGGCTTTTGAACAAATCAGGAGCGGTCATCGCATTGTAGTGTTTACCAGCCCGCCAAATAAGAGGAGAAAGGAAGTAACCAACTGGATATGCTAAAAGAATGTATCCTAGAAACCATATTCCATAGCTAGCCCCTTTTGCGTATATACCTCCAGGAAACCCAATTATTGTTCCAATACTATAAACTTCGCCGATAGCGAGAAAGAATAAGATAAATCCGTTAAAAGATCTGCCACCAACTAAATAATCTGCTACATTGTCTTTTTTTGATTTTCCTTTTGAAAGAACTGCTAGAATTAGAGAAAAAATAAGAACACTAATGAAGATTGTAACTGCCATTATCCATCCCACCTTGTCAATTAATTAATCATAATTTTTTTTATCGAAGAAAAACCAAGAACAAGAAATACAAATAGATGTCAGTATGAACCACAGGAACATCCAAAAATAAAGAATTGGAAAACCTAAAATAAAATGTTCAGAGTAACGAAAATAAATTAACCCACCAATGACACTAGCAACAGGTAGAACAAGACCAATTAAGACATTAAAAAAAGTTTTTCGGGACATAGAATAACTCCTTTCTAAATAGCAAATAAATTTAACTTATCATGACGTACGTACCAGTTGGGTTAATTTATTTACAATTCCATGGTTTATTTTGGAATAGTATATAAATTTAAAATATAGTTGTCAACATAATAATGGTGTTTAAGTAGAAAAAAATGATTTAAAAGAGAATTATTGTTTAGTATATAAATTATTTCATAGGTAATTTAACTCAAAGATGAAGCGGAAAGAGAGAATATTAGGACTCTAAAATGGAACAAAAAATAAGTCTAAAGATTCTGTTAAATAAAATTAGTCGATGCTGTACTTGCGGAAAGGGAGCTTCTTGAAAAAATCAACGCTTTACTAAAATTTGCCTACAGGAATAGAATAGATGCTCTATTTTTGTAATATTCGGAAAACTACTGACGGATGGTGATCGTCAGTAGTTTGTCTAACATCTATAAATAGTTACTATTGGGGGATAGTAATTATTTCATCTTTGATAAAGCTAACTCTTTATTTTCAAATACTATTTCGCCATTAATTATCGTAAATAAAATATTGATATCTTTAATGGTCATAGGATCAACTGCTGTTGGATCCTTATCTAAAATAGCAAAATCAGCGAATTTTCCTATTTCAATACTACCTAAATCTTGTTCGTCGAAGTTTAATTGAGCTCCGTAAATTGTCATTGATTTTAATGCGGTTTCAACATTAATTTTTTGTCCTTCTCCTAGTACATGTCCTCCACTCGTCACACGATTAACCGCTGCCCATATTGAGAAGAGCGGGGAAATCGGAGTAACTGGACAATCCGAATGTAATGTATACAACAAACCTAAGTCATCTGCTTCTTTCAATGGATTTATCCTTTCTGCTCTTTCAGGCCCTAAAAAGATGTTTTTATGGCGGTCGCCCCAGTAATAAACGTGATTAATAAAAAATGAAGCTGCAATATTGTAGTCTTTCATTAACTTCAAATCTTCTGGTGTAGCAGTTTGGACATGTTCAATCCGATGACGGTGGTCAGTCCTTGGAGAAGTGTCAAGTGCGTGTTGATAGGCTTCAAGGATAGAGCCTATCGCACGATCCCCATTCCCATGTGTGGCAATTCTAAAGCCACGACTATGGAAATTTAATACGTAATCGTTCAAAGTTTGTTGTGGAAAAATAAGTTCCCCAAATAAATTTGGATCATTATAATACGGTTGACGTAATGCTCCAGTAAGCCCCTGAATCGAGCCGTCTTGGAATAGCTTCACACTATCTAATTTAGCCATGCCATTTGAGTCTTCTAATATTTTTTGATTTAGTTGATTTGCATTATACTTTTCAAAAAAGCCATCTTCCAATAACACATTATACATAAACATTAATCGCATTCTCATGGGATGTTTTGTATCTCTTATTACATCCATATGAATATCGTATTCTGAATGCCCAACTGCTGCATCCGTATTAGTAGTAATCCCTTGAGCAACATAATCTTGAGCAGCGACGCGAATTAAATCTATAACTTCTTCTTTTAAAGGGGCAGGGATATAATCGTTAACAAAGCTCATTGCCGCATGTTCGTATAAAACCCCATTTAAATTATTTGATGCATCTCGACCAAAATGCCCTCCTTCTGGGTCTTTCACAGAAGCATCTATTTTCGCTAGTTCCAGTACTTTGGAGTTTACAACTGCAATATGATTTGAAATATGACGGACAATAATAGGTCGGTCTGTACTTACTTTATCTAAGTCTTCTTTAGTAGGGTGTCGGTTCTCAGTGAGCATTGTATCATCATAGCCAAAACCTAAAATCCAACTACTGTCATTTTGTTTCTGATGAAATGCCTCTAAATTGTAGAGGATATCTGAAATACTTTTATTTTGCGGAGATGAACAATCAACTTGCGCCTTATTTAAAGCATACATAAATAGATGGTTATGAGTATCGATGAAACCAGGGATTAACGTTGCACCATTTAAATCGAGTTGTTTAAAATCCTTTTCTGGAGCTAATGAATCCTCTGCTTTATTAAATTCCGCTTTAGACCATATTCCTACAATTCTTCCTCTATAAGAAGCTACAACATTAGCACGAGTACTTTTAGCATCTAAAGTGATAATATTTGCATTTCTTATAAGTAAATCAACCTTCATCATATAATTCCTCCTAAAAGTAATTTAATTTAACAAAAATTAAAAGAAGCAATAGTATTGACAATAAAGAAAAAATTGTTGATATTACTGTTACAATTGCACCTAATTTATCTTTCGCATTAAATTTACTAAATAAAATAGATGACAATGTTAGAGCAGGCATTGTAGCTTGAATTAATAAAGTTTGAGCTATTATATGATCGACAGTAACAAACCTTATAATGATGAATGCTACAACCAGCAAACAAAGGAGTTTAACGACAGTAGGAATAATGGATTAACTTTTATGTGCTGTAAACTTATTGTGATGTACGTACCAGTTAAGTTAGATTAATTTACCTTTTGATGGTTTAATTTGGAATAGTATATTAATTTAAAATACGATTGTCAACATAAAAATAGTTTAAAAGAGAATAAGTTTTATTTGAAGAGAATTATCGAACATTTTTGAAGAGGGTAGTTTGATTTATTTCCTAGTATATAATTTTTTTATAGCTATTATTACTGGTGATTTGTGAATGAATTAATCGGGGGTGTGATCAGAGATGATGAGATAAAAGGTAAGTACGCAAAACGACCAGTATTTATGTAAGATGTCATTTTTTATTGGTCGTTATCACGTACTTATAAAATATTTAAATTCTCCAGCTGAAGAATTTCTCTATTTAAAAATTAGGAATTACCTTTCTAGCACCTAAGAAGAGCCAAGTACTAAGGACAAATGGCATTGTTAGAACAGGGAGGCCATATGGTAAAAGCCAAGTACTAAAACTAGCAGTAAGCGGTATGGTTACACATGTCGCTAGAATGCCTGAAATAATTCTAAAACGATTAGATTTGGTACTAAATACAGTAGAGACTGCCATACATGTTAATATCGCATTGTAGCCGTAAAGACCTCCTATTATTAAAGCGTGTTCTCCTCCAAGTCCATATGATAAGACTAAAGCAACGACACTTCCTATCACAGCATTTAAACCAAGTTTCCAACTAGCCCAAAATATAGCGGTATAAAGAAGTACACCTGATAAAGGATGATTCAAAAAAAAGATTTGCTCAATATTATTCAAAAAACCTACAGCCCAATTTAACTCACCTGCAATATTTAGTTGCCAGTAAGATAAACTTTGGGGTACTAAAGATTCACTTAAATGGAATACGTTTAGTTTGTAAGAAGCTAAAAGGATAAACCATGTTAGGATGATAAAAGGAAAAGTAAGGACGGGCATGTCTATATTTTTCAAAAAATGCATCATTGTTGCTGTAAAAATCGCTGCAATCATTGCTCCTAATAGTGCGATGCCCCACCTAGAAGTTCCAGTTAAAAATAATGAAATGGCCAAAGCTGTTAAGACAGAATTATATCCAAATAGACCGGACCTAACACTATTTTCTTGCGCACCTCCTATTTTTCCGATTAGTGTGCCGACAATAGAAGATAAAAGTGAAATGATGCCCAATTTATAAGAATAAATCGTAATAGCTAATAAAATAATGAAGCCTGAAATGGCATTTTCAATAAAAACGACTTGAGAAAATCCTATGAGGGAAGCCAGTATAACGGAAGTGAATTCTCCTTTTGAAGTATAATTATTCATATTTTTCAACATACAATCACCCCTTCAAAAATCATTGTATTTGAAATTAAACCTACATTTAGTGGAAAATAGTGGTTAATTTAAATACTAAATATGGTAATTATATAAATAAAAAGGTATAAAATGCAATTTAAAACCTCGACAACCTAATTCATCATTTATAAAGTAATAAAAGATGGAATGAAAATATAATTTCACTCCATCTTTTTAATTGGACCAGTGCAGAAACTTTCACATCGATATCGTATTGAACTTGAATTTTTGTAAATGAAGTTCAGTTGTTTATATGACCAGTACTACAATTACCATTTTCGCTAGGATCATGAATTTAAGCACTATTTTCCCTTTACTTTCTAGTTCCAAACCTTTTATATCCTTTAAGCCCCCGATATTATCAAACGAAGTAGAATAAAGCGCCATGCAATTGCTTCTTATTCACAAAAAAATTCTTCAAAAGAGTAAATTATTACTTTTTGAATTAAACTATTATAAATGGAAGGAGATAATTTATTATGCACTCAATTAACAAAATAGGTGAACGTTTTTGGTATATCACGCCAATATCAGAAACCGACCGCCCCATTCTAGGAATGGTAGTTGGCAATAACAAGACATTAATGATCGATGCAGGTAACTCGGAAGATCATGTACAATATTTTCAGGAAGAACTTTTAAAAATGGGGGTTCCTAATGCTGATATAGTAGTTCTAACACATTGGCATTGGGATCATATTTTTGGCCTGTCAGCACTACGTAATGTTGTATCCATCGCTTCCAAAGCAACAAAAGAAGAAATGGAGAAATTAATTCCGTTCTCATGGTCTGATGAAGCAATCGATGAGCGAGTAAAAGAGGGAATTGAAATTGAATTTTGCGCTAGAGCCATTAAAGAAGAATTCAAAGATCACCGAGATATTAAGATTGTTTTACCAGATGTGACGTTTGAAAAACGAGCGGAAATTGACCTTGGCGGGGTAACTTGTATCATTCAACATGTTGGAGGGGACCATGCTTCTGATTCAGTAGTTGTCTATATCAAAGAAGAAAAGATTCTTTTCCTTGCTGACTGTATTTATCCTAATCTTTACGCTGTAAAAGAAAACTATACAATTAAGGAAACGCTGCGCTTGTTGGATGAATTAGAGCAATTTGATGCGGATACATATATCCCTTCACATCAACAGCCGATTTCTAAAGAAGAGTTTAATCAAGAAGTAGCGAAACTTCGAACAATCGCCAACTTTACAGATCGTTTCGGCGGAGACAAGCAGAGCATTATTAAGGAATATGAAAAACACGTACAAAGAGAACTGACAGAAGACGAAATCGAAACAATCTCGAACTTTGTAAATGGTTATTAAATTAAAATAAAAATACTGCCGTTGATTTCCGTTACGGGCGGACGCTTTCCGCGGGCACAGCGTAAGCCGCAACCCTCGCTAACGCGCGGTTTGTTGCGTCTTACGTGCCGTGCGTTCCCGCAGGAGTCGCCGCCCTCCACTCCAATCAACTTAATAGGCAATGAAAACAGTCTACTTTTAATAAAAAAATTGTGGTCATGGGATAAAAAGGTTTAGTCAAAATAAATATAAAAGACTTCTGCCGTTGATTTCCGTTACGGGCGGACGCTTTCCGCGGGCACAGCGTAAGCCGCAACCCTCGCTATCGCACGGTTTGTTGCGTCTTACGTGCCGTGTGCGTTCCCGCAGGAGTCGCCGCCCTCCACTCCAATCAACTTAATAGGCAATGAAAACAGTCTACTTTTAATAAGAAAATTTTGGTCATGGGATAAAAAGGTTTAGTCAAAATAAATATAAAAGACTTCTGCCGTCGATTTCCATTACGGGCGGACGCTTTCCGCGGGCACAGCGTAAGTCGCAACCCTGGCTATCCGTGGTCCACTCCCGTTAACTAATAGAATTGTTTGAGTGCCTGGCACCGTTACTAAAAAAGATAAAGGCATTAAGAATGACTTCTTAATGCCTTTTGTCTCGACGCGCTGAGGAAGTGGTGCACGCCACTTCCTTTTTTATAAAATTAAGCTAACAATGATACCTGATAGTACGCTTACAAGTGTAGCACCAAATAATAATTTTAATCCAAAGCGGGCGACTACATTCCCTTGTTTTTCATTTAGACTTTTGACAGCCCCGACAATGATACCAATTGATGAGAAGTTGGCAAAGGAAACGAGGAAGACAGAAAGAATACCCATTGTACGTTCACTAAAGTGATGATCGCCTCCGGATAAATCCAACATCGCCACAAATTCATTCGTTACCAGTTTAGTCGCCATAATTGATCCAGCACTAACTGCCTCAGAGAAAGGAATCCCCATGATGAAGGCAACTGGTGCAAAGATATAACCTAGAATACTTTGGAACGAAATGCCGAACAATAGCTCAAACACACTATTGAATCCAGCCATCAATGCAATGAACCCAATTAACATGGCCCCGACGATAATGGCAACTTTAAAACCATCAAGAATATACTCGCCGAGCATTTCAAAGAAGGATTGCTTTTCATGCTCGATTTCTAATATATCCTCGTTAGGGTCAATTTGGTACGGATTCATAATTGTAGCGATAATAAAACCGCCAAATAAATTTAAAACTAATGCCGTAACAATATATTTTGGTTCGAGCATCGTCATATAAGCACCAACGATGGACATAGAGACAGTCGACATTGCCGACGCACATAGAGTATATAAACGTTGTTTTGAAAGTAGGCCGAGTTGTTTTTTTAATGTAATAAAAACCTCTGATTGACCGACCATCAATGAAGCAACAGCATTATAAGATTCAAGTTTTCCCATCCCATTTACTTTACTTAATACCCATCCAATCCCCTTCATAATGAATGGTAGGATTTTTAAATGCTGAAGGATCCCAATTAATGCAGAAATAAATATAATTGGTAGCAACACTGTTAAGAAGAATGGAGCTTCTCCTTCGTTCGCCAAGCCGCCAAAGACAAAGGAAACACCTTCACCTGCATATTCGAGCAACTTGTTAAAAACAGTAGCTATGCCCTTAATAATGATTAATCCAAATTCTGTATTTAATAATAACAATGACAATAGAATTTGAATGACAATCATTGTGATAATTGGTTTGAATTTTATCTCTTTTCGATTGGAACTTGCCAACCAAGCCAAAAATAACACAATGAGAATACCTAAAATTGAAATAATGTATTGCATATGTAACCTCCTGATGAATTAAATCATGATGTGTTAGCTTGTAATAAAATTACTTTTCGCATAGAAACTTCTTTTATTTTGGTTGTAGTTATAATGTGTATATTGCCCAATTTAATAAAAAGAAACCGTACGTATTGAATTTTAATTAAGCTTTACTGAATAATGGTAACTAAGTGATATTAATAGAAAGTTGATAAAAAAGCAAAAAAAATGATTATAGCAGAATTTTCGGTGGGTATTAGGAAATAAAAGGTGAAAAAAGCCACTTATTAACATTCGAATATTAAAAAATACCTCAGCTGACAAATGATACTTTAATATAGGATAATGGTGATATATTCGAGATTGAAAAAATAGTAAAATGCTAAAACGAAGGGAGTGCAAATAATGAATTTTGAAATAGTAATGCAGGAGCTTGAAGCGCTAGGGAAGGAACGGACTAAAAAAATGTACATGTCCAATGGTGCACATGAGCCGCTTTTTGGAGTGGCAACAGGTGCAATGAAGCCTATAGCGAAGAAAATAAAGATTAATCAACCTTTAGCGGAAGAGCTTTATGCTTCTGGGAACTATGATGCAATGTATTTTGCTGGCATTATTGCTGATCCAAAAGCAATGACGGAATCTGATTTTGATCGTTGGATAGATACAGCATATTTTTATATGTTGTCTGATTATGTGGTAGCTGTTACTTTAGCGGAAGCGGATATTGCACAACAAGTTGCTGATAAATGGATTGCTAGTGGGGAAGAGCTGAGAATGTCTGCGGGCTGGAGTTGCTACTGCTGGCTTTTAGGAAATCGAAAAGATGTTGAATTTTCCGAAGACAAGATTGCCAGTATGTTAGAAATTGTGAAAAATACTATTCATGATTCGCCTGAACGAACAAAATCTGCTATGAATAACTTCCTAAACACGGTAGGCGTTTCGTATTTACCACTGCACGACATGGCACTTGCAACTGCCAAAGAGGTAGGTCCAGTAGAAATGAAAAAGGACAATAAAAAAAGCAGCTTCCTTCACGCTTATGAAGGAATTCAAAAGGAAATAGAAAAAGGTAGAATTGGCTTTAAACGTAAATATGTTAGATGTTAAGGGATTAGGTCAAATTACAAAACTGAACTAGTGACCACAACATAGCTGGGACAAATGAGAAAAAGTGTTAGATTGATAGCAATCAATCTAACACTTTTTTGCTGTAACGTTGTTGTCCGTTACGGCGACAACTTTTCGCTTAGCACACCGTAAGCCACAACTCGTTTGCGTGCAGTAATTGCGTTTTTACATTCTGTGCGTTCTGTGTAGCAGTAACTACCTCAGCTACCCTTCAACTAGTGCTCTCCTCTAAATTTTATTTATTGTTAAAAGAAATCAATATGAAAGCTATGTCCTAGCCCACTTTCTTTTATAATTTCTAACTGTTTTTCATTGCAATTGATGGTAATATTTAGATTATGAAACTAAAGGAGTGAGTCTTATGAAAAAATATAAGTACTTTGCTACTACTGTCCTAACCCTTGCTTTGTTTTTAGCTGGTTGTAATAGTAGTGAGAAAGAGGAAAAGGCTTTAGAGCAAAACAAAGAGGAAACTATAGAGGCTGTTACAGATGAAAAGGCCGCAGAACAAATAATTCAAGAAATCCCTGAACCGTATACAAAAGCACTCATAGCGATCAATGATCAAAGATGGGATTTAGCGAATACATATTTAGATTTAGTTATTTCTGATTTTCCGGATAGTGAATACATATTACCAACTAAAATAATACAAGGCGGAATGCAAGTAAATGAATATCTCGGAGCTGTTGATTTATCGGAAATTTTAATTTCAGGCTCTGATTTAGATAGTCCATTATATGACACAAATGATTTAGAAACTTTACGTCGTCATATGGAATTAGTAAAAGACATATTAAATAAATCTTTAGAAGAGCAAGAAGCAACATTTAGCTATATTGTACAGACATTTAAAACTGATCAGGATTATAGTGAACATTATAAAGATATTAACCAATTTTCAATGAATGAAAATTATTTTGACGATCTATCTTTTTTTGAAAGCGTAGGTTACCCCGTTCCAACTGATGCTGAAATTGAGAAATTTTTGAATGCCAAATATAATTTCAACGTACAATTTTTGTTAAATGGATTAACTGAAAAAACAGAACACCTTAACTACAATTATCTACTCGTATTTTATAATGCAGGTATTATTTTACTAGAAAATTACCCGGAGTTATCAAACGATATATTTAATCTTATTTTAGATTTAACAATGAATGATCCATACAATGAATTTAGAATATCAATAGAAGAGTTTATGGCGGAGTCTTAACTAGAAAAAGACATTGGCAGAAATATGAAGGATATTTTAAAACAACTTACAGAAATTAAAAAATAATTGCCTATCATAATTTCTATGGGGAATATAATTTTTGAACTAGCAAGAAATTTGTTATTACAGCTGTTAGACATTACACCGCAAGTTAGTACAAGGAAGGGAGGACTCTAATGAGCCAACATAAAATATCAATCATGCCATACAGCCCTGAATTTTCTGAACAAACAGTAGCGATGTGGCGAGATAGCAAGGAACAGGCAATTGGGCAGAAAGAAATGCATAGCTTTGAAAATCATATATATTTTTTAAATCATATTTTACCAGAACAGTTTCAAATTGATTTAGCGTTCATTGAAAATACGGTTGTTGGGATGATTGCCTATAATATGAGTGAAATAAGCCAACTGTATATACATTTAAGCTATCAAGGGCTTGGTATAGGGCAAACATTGTTAGATAGAGCTAAAGCACACTCAAGTGGGAAACTAACATTATACACATTCGAAGTAAATGACAAGGCACAACGTTTCTATGAAAAGCACGGATTTAAGATTATCGGTAGAGGCCATGAAAATGAAGAGAATTTACCCGATATTTTATATGAATGGACACGTCAAAATGATAACTCCTACCGATGATTTCCGCTACGGGCGGACGCTTTCCGCGGGCACATCGTAAGCCGCAACCGTCGCAGTCGCGCCGCCAGTTGCGGCTTACGTATTGTGCTGTTCCCGCAGGAGTCGCCGCCCTCCGCTCCAATCAATTGAAAAAAATGATAACTCCTACGGATGATTTCCGCTGCGGGCGGACGCTTTCCACGGGCACATCGTAAGCCACAACCGTCGCAGTCGCGCCGCCTGTTGTGTCTTACGTTTTGTGCTGTTCCCGCAGGAGTCGCCACCCTCCGCTCCAATCAATTGAAAAAAATGATAACTCCTACAGATGATTTCCGCTACGGGCGGACGCTTTCCGCGGGCACATCGTAAGCCACAACCGTCGCAGTCGCGCCGCCAGTTGCGTCTTACTTATCGTGCTATTCCCGCAGGAGTCGCCGCCCTCCGCAAAAGAACCAATTCAGGGTGATTATATAAAATAATACATTTCCTAACCTAATGACTACACAAAAAACCGATGAGCGATTTTCTCGTTCATCGGTTTTTTGTTGTCCGTTAAATACTTTGAATTAACTCGCTATATTTAAGTGAAAGCAGGTTAAGCGAGTAGTTTTTAATTTTATCGGTTGCGATGATTCCTGTTAGGATGCATTCAATCATGTCTTTATATTGATGAATCAAATGTATTTCGTTCATAAACTTTGTATCGAGTGTTATTCCTTCTTTAATAGTTTTTAATACTACTTGTTGTTCTTCGTATAAATAAACTAATTCGTATTTTGAATTATATATTAATGTAGTAATTTCGGGAAAAATTTTCTCGTCGTTTAAACGCTCTAAAATGCTATCAACCGATTTTACGCCTTCAATAGATTGCAAATGTGAAAATGTTTCACGCAGTTTATCTTCTAAAAAATCAGTACTCATTAAATATCTCCTTCTTTTTTTGTTATATATCCATTTTTATAAGCTAATTAATAATTTTGTGATTATTGTATCATGTGACAGTAGTAATAATTATTAAAATACTTACTGTTTTTTGAATTAATCGGGATACTTTTATTTTAAATAAAATATTAATGGTAGTAAATACTATATAGGTAAAAACATAAATATAGTCTATAATGACTAATTATATCCATTTTATTGAAAAAAGGAGTCCGCTCTATGCGACGGGTGATCTCAATAAATACATAGTTTTGGAAGGTTTACATGCAGCTTCACAGCAACAACTTTCATCTTTACAAGAAATAAGCGCAGTCGCAAATGATTTAAATAATCAAGCGATGGACTTACAAACAATTGTTAGTCACTTGAAAATCTAAAGAATAAAAAAAGACGAACAGCTTTAGGTGCTGTTCGTCTTTTTTTATGCGACACTTTCCGTTCAACACAACGTAAGCAAATACTCTCGCTACTACCGATTTGTTGAATCTAACATTCCGCTTTTATTCACTAACCACATGAAAATAACAATCTACTATCGTTTCTTAATTAAATAATTTTCAGTAGGGAATAAAAATAGTAAAATAAAAAAAGAATTTTAACAACATTTTATGGAGATGCAAAGTATGAATTATGTTACGGGTGAAATAATTGATACTGTGGGGTTAAATCCAAGAGAAAGAAAAATGTTGCAAAATACGGTGTTAAATTTTGTTGCTATGAACAATGCGTTAATTTTGAAAGAAGATGTAGTGTTGAATCCATTGGAGCAGGGTAACGAAAATATTGGCATTGTCATGGTTTATGCAAAACCGTTGAATGATGAACAAAGTGAAGCCATCACACAAGCTTTGTCCAAACGATTCACGACGTATTTTAAAATGAGTGAGTTAGATTTGGAAGCTCATATTAGCGTTCAATGAGTAAACATTGGTTAATAAAAAATATGAACAAACCTCTAGTAGGGACACTTTATAGTGTTACTATTTGGGGTTTTTCTTTGTTCAATTAGATTTTTAACTATTGTCTACAATCAAAAACGCCCACGAAAAATCCATGGGCGTTGTATTTAAAAGGGGAGGAGTTTTTATGACAGCGATATAACTAGTTTTTTACAAAATAAGTTAATTGAATAAGTGTGTCTTCGTTTAGCTTATAAGCAATGACTAGCATATACATGCCTGAATCTTCTTGAGAAAGGTCAATTGTAAAGTGGTCTGCGTTCGGTGTAAGCTGGTCCACATCTACTGAAATCTCTTTCATTGTTTTCGTATTTCTTAGCGCTATTTGGTAAGGGTTAAGATAGTTACCATCTAATCCTTTTACTAGATTTTCCACTGTTAGTTCAGGACCCGTTAAGCTAGATACTTCAACGATTTGTGGGTGCGCAGTGATGTTTTCTAATTTACTTAGATTTTTCAATGGCGAGAAATCAGTAATACTATTAGCCGAGATATCAAGTGATGTTAAATTTTTCGCATATTGTAAGCCATCTAGACTTGTAATACGTGCATTTGGTGCATGTAGACTTGTCAGTGTAATCATATCACCTAAAGTGATTTCTCCTGACAGTCCTAGCGTTTGCTGGATAGCTACTTTAAGCTGGTTGTCTGCAATTGGTATAATTTGACCGAAGTCAATTGCTACTAAAGCAGCTTTTGCTTGTAATAGCTCCTCTAAAGCTTGATCGATTTGTGCTTGTGAAGCTTGTGTATTAGCAAGAAGTTCTTCTGCCTTTGCCATGCTCGCTTGTAAAGCTTGGATTGTGTCAGCTGTGTAGTTTTCTACATTAACTGTTTTAGCATCTTCAAGTGCTAGTGTTAAATCTTCAGTGAATACGCGATCCGCATTAGCAAAATGTAATTTCGTCTCGCCCCATGATGCATGGTCAGAGCCGTTTCCGTTGCCACCGTCTGTTACGACAAGTTTAAGCTCTTTGGCGGCAGTAATGCTCACTTCAATGTATTTTTGAGAATCACGAGATTGCATTAAGCCACTATCGAATTGCTTTTCTCCATCAACAAACACTTGGAATGTTACTGAGCCTATCGTACCGTACATTTGGCGGTCTACACCAACAAATGCAGTGAAGAAATCTGCGTTTTTATCTGTTAAATCATAAACGATTGTTGAGTTAGAATGTGCACCGATGCCTCGTTCGTATGTTATTTCACGACCATCGTCTCCTGTTAAGCGTAGTGCATTGTGACTAATGGAGATATCTTTCACAGGAGCTGTATAGCTGTTTTGAGTAGATTGCCATTCAAAATCAGTTAAGTAATGGTAATCTTCCATATTTACCACTGAAATAGTGCGCTTTTTCGTTACTTCATTGCCATCACTATCAACTACTGTGTACGTAATTTCGTAGTGGCCAGCTCGATTGAAGTTCACTTGCTCTAAGCCAGTTATTTGTACTTGAGATGTTAAATTACCATCTTCAGCATCCGTTGCTAAATAGCTTTCGTCGATGTTGATAGGCGTTCCTACTTTTGTTGCAACTGATTTAGGAATCGTTAGTTCCGGCATACCGTTTGAAACATAGAACTTAGCATCAGCAAAGTTCGCATGATCTGATGCATTACCATTGCCCGAATCATTTGCAATCAGTTTTAACTCTTTCACACCTTGAAGCGGTACTCTCACAAGTTTTGCTTCTGTTTGATATTTCATGACACCACTGTTATATACTTCTTGACCGTCAGCTAGTACTTTAAATGTCACGCTAGAATTTCCGTTTTCAGCAATATTGCGATCAATACCTACGAGTGTCTCAAAGTAATCGTAGTTTTTATCTGTTAAATCATAGACGATTTCAGAGTTTGCGTGTGTACCAATCCCTTTGGTAAATTCCTTAACTTCTCCATTTGTCAGTACTTTTATTGAACCACCTGAAGACGATTTGTCTTTATTGACAGTACTATACGCTGTTTGAGCAGATTTCCAGCCGATGTCTGAGGCGAATTTCTCATCGCTATAGACATACACATTTCTTGTCGCCGTTGCAACGTTGTTATCACTATCAGTTACTGTATATTCGATTTGGTAAGTACCTGTTTTATTTGTATTGAAGCCATTTGTCGTTACTTTAATTTGTTTACTTAAATCACCGTCTTCAATATCAGATGCTGTTACATCTTTTAGAACATCAAATTCACTATTTAACTTTACTAATGTCAAGTCTTCTGAAAGTGTTAACGTAGGTAGACTTGAGTCTTTGCCAAATTTCGCATCAGCCCAAATAGTATGGTCAGAGGAATTACCGCTATCATTGGCATCCGTTGTAATTAACTTCACTTCTTTTGCACCTGTAACAGGGATGTTGATATAGCCATGATCTGTATTCGCCTTAAATACATCACTTACAAATTTCTTTTCACCATCGACCCATACTTCAAAAGTAGCAGAAGATTTTTGTCCTTTTGCTGCTTGATCGATTCCGATATAACTTTCAAAGAAATCAAAGCCTTTTCCTTCGATGTCATACACTACTTCAGAGTTCGCGTGTGCACCAAGTCCTTTTGCATACGTTGCATCTACACCTTGGCGTAGTAATGTAATTGTGCCTCCAGCAATTGATTTATCTTTTTGTAATGAGTCCCAACCTACTTTTGCAGATTTAGCTGTCATATCAGAAATATATTGCATGTCACTTATTACGTTAACATTCATTGTTTTTGTTTCTTTAATGCCTTCATCGTTTATTTCATAAACTACTTCATAGCTTCCTTTTTGTGTAACATCTACCGTATTTGATGTGATGTTAATTGATTTTGTGATGTCTTTACCGTTATAAGCAATTGCTTTTACATATTCCATCGGATCAAATGCATGATGTAGTTTAATTGTGACAAAATTTTCAGCAGATAGGGTAGGGGTAAATGCCTTCACTTCTACTGGTTTCAGCGTATTTAATTTTTTGTCATAACCAACAACTTTGTACGTATAATTTTTTGTTGTATCTACATTTTTATCGATAAATTGTGCAGTACTAGTAAAGCCGATTAATTCATTATCTCTATAAATTTCATAACCTAAGAAATCTTCTTGGTACGCTTTATCAACCGATAAAAATAATGTATTTGTTTTGGCAGCTTGGTTTGAAGCGAATGTTACGTTTACTTCTCTTCCTTTTAAACCATTACCTTTATAGTCGACTGCACTATTATTTAAATACCATATTTTTTTATCTGGTTTTGGATATTTACTTGTTTTTGCTTTCGTTTCGTCAGTTACAACAAAACCATGGCGAGCAAAATGCTCACTTAAATCTAATCCAAGTGCTTCAGAAGAGAATTCGACTAAATATTGTTGTTTAGATCGATCACCATCTGTTAGTGTCACATTACGTTCGCGATAGAAAGAGTTTAATTTACCCCAATATCCTGGACTATACATTTCAAGTTGCCAATAGACAGCTAGTTTTTCAAACAGACCTTGATCGTTATAATCTTTTGTGTTTTCTTTTAAGACGTTTTTATAGATGTTTGCTTCATATGGAATACGTCCATCGATTTTTCCGTAAAATGCTGACATATGCTGCGGTAGCATATTGTTTGTAACTTCACCGTAAGTTCTTACGCCAATATCCATGCGATGACCGATTTCGTGGATGACGCCCCATGAACCGCCTTTTTCTTCGATAGGAACTAGAATATCAGACACAACATCATCTAATGTGCCGATATGATCGCCAGCTGCATACATATATGCATAAGGCTGTGCAAGTCGTACATTTTCTCGAATTAATTTCGGGTCATTTTTTTCATTATGACCATCTAAACCGTTATACTTAAATAATTCGTCCATTAGACGATTGTACGATTCAATAGTTTGTAGTGGGCTATAGCCATTTTCTATATATGTTTTATAAGCACCTGTTGCAGTACCTGTCCAGAATAAATGGTCACTTACAACTTCTACGATATCTAGTACTTCACGATCTTCAACTTTTGGATGTTTCGCAATGTCTTCATCGATTTTTTTCTTATAGTCGGTTAAAAATTGTTTAAACTCTTCTACATTGGTAGATTTCGTAGCAAAAGGAATTCTATCAACACCTTCAAAACGTAATGTAGGTGCTTTCCCTTGCTGTTCAGCTGTGTATGGATTTTCAATATAAATTGTTCCACCCGGTGTGACTGCCTTATTATTATAAGAAGTTTTAGGAACTGCCGGCACCGTAATCACGTTTTTACCAACTTTTAAGCTAACACCTTGTCTCCAGCTGTTCCAAGCACCTTCTTGTTGAGCAAAAGATAAGCGTGGTAATGGTCCATTTGTTGCTGCGTCAACGTAAACGATAATTTGATCGCCTGGTTGAGCAGCAAGTCCAGTTGGTTGCAGGTTGTTACCGAAGCCGAACTTCAATTGTTCATTGGCGTGCTTTACCATATCTCCGTGTTGCTCAGCTACTATTATTCTACCTTCTGTAACGACTTCACCGTTAATTACTTTTTTCGCTAGCTCGATATTTTCTTTATACGTAGCATATAGTGGATGCGATTTTGCTTCTTCTTCTAGTGCAGTAATGAGCTCGATACTGTTGAATTCAGGTGATACAGTATTCATCGTTCCATCTGTAAATAACTTCGCCATTTTATCGTCCAGCGTATCTTCTTTATAGAACGCTAACTCTGATAGCGTTGCCCAATTTTGATTGGATTTTGTGAATTTAAACTTCACGCGTTTAAATGTAGTCGGATTAAACTTTGCCTCAACTAATCCAGCGACCATTGAATGCTTACCTGTTGAGACAAGCTCGTATGTATCGCCTTTAGATGTTTGTGAAGCATAAATTTCAAATTCTTCCGCAAAGCCTTTACGGTCGGATGGTCTTGCTCCATAAATAATGCGATTTAATGTTACAGGTTCGATAAATTCCACTTCAACTTCATTTGCGAATTTTGCAGTGTTGCTTGTATTCGTTTCCCAATATGTATTGACATTTCCATCGATGGCATTTTCGATAACAGCGCTAGCATAGTGTCCACCGTTATTGCGAATGCTCCTAATATTTTTGTAGTCCATTCTAAATATTTTAGAATAGGCTTCGTTTGCGTAATGGCTAAATGATGAAGTTACTGCTGTTGTAACTTTAATCGCTTCGTTGCTTAGTAGCACTTTAGCATTGTCGATATCTTCTTTAAATTGAGCATAGAAGGGGTGTCCTTGTGCCTCAGCATCTAATTGATTGAGTGCATCAATTGAATGGAACTTGTCACTAACAGCGCTCATTGTGTCATCAGTAAATAGTGTTGCCATTTTGTCAGAGATTGCATCTTCTTTATAAAATTGAAACTCTGATGCACTTGCCCAATCTTGATTTGCTTTAGTGAAAACAAACTTTATGCGTTTAAATTCTGTTGGGTCAAACTGGATTTCTACGATATCACCAGTAGAACCTTTATATTCACCCGATGAAACGAGGGTAAAATCATTGCCTGAATCTGTTGTTGAGCTATAAATTTCAAACTGCTGTGCAAAACCTTTACCTTTTGTAGTTGATTGACGAGCAGCATAAACAATTCTATTTAACGTAGCTGCGTCATTGAACTGTATTACGACTTCATTTGTGAATGATGTACTATTCGGTGTCCCTGTTTCCCAATGGGTATTCATGTCGCCATCAATCGCTTTATCAATAGTAGAACTTGCATATTTTCCACCGTTGTTCGTAATCGATTTAATGTTAGTATTCGCCATCTTAAATACGTCATCGTATGCCTTTAAAATATCTTTTCCGTACAAATCAAACTTTTTCACCGAAGCTATCGTATGTTTAGTACTCATTTCAGCTGTAGTTTTGACAATGTTTCCATTCGGATTTTCACTTGCCAAAACATTCAATGGACCACCGACTAAATTTAAAGCTAGAGCAGATACTGTTACAATCTTTACAACTTTCATCTATTCTTCCTCCTTATGAAGTTTTGAATTTCTTCCTACGGAGTACATAAAAAAACTACTCATAAAAGAGTAGTTTTATTTTAAATAAGGATAATATAAAAACATACAAATATACCCATTATATATGGGCGCTGAAAAGACTAAAAGATAAAAACTCACCTTTTAGATGTTATATTAAAAAAATATTTTTTCAGTAATTTGTTTTTTATGACCTTACTAAACAAAAAGTAGTATGTACTCTTCGGCAACTGGCTGACATAGTTATAAACCTTAGTCCCTATAGCTTTGCGTCCCTAAATTTCTTTAAGTTTGCCTATTCAATTTTTCTACTATAAAGAATAGCATAGTGAAAATAATTACCAAAGAACAATTTGTCCTATATTTTACCACCCTTCATTAGGGTAATATGGTGAAGGTTTAATGTTAAATAGTATAATAGTGTAATTTATCGATAGGCATTATGGTATGTGTAAATTACTTTAGTAAGAGGAAGGTAGTTTAGTTGTAAACTACTTTTGTCGTGGTAGTGATTATGAAAAATATTTACAGCAGGTGAAAAGGATTTAACTTGGGCAAAGACGAATGCTTTTAGGAGTTTTTTGTTGATGAAGTAGTTGGCTGTCGTTATAAAGAGCTGTGTAATTTTCACCACCTATCGGTATAATGAATGTATTCATTACATTACATTAAGGGGGGCTGAAAGTGTTATCTAAAGAGCTAAAAAATACAATTAAAGAAGTATTACAAGCGCGTGTTCAGCCATCCTTTATTTTATTGTTTGGTTCCCATGCAAAAGGGGTGGCGCGTGGGGACAGTGATTTAGATATTGCATACTTTTCAGAAACAATCTTAACGAATTATGAACGATTTTTACTAGCTGGGGATTTAGCGGAGAAATGTCATGTTGATGTAGATTTGGTGGATTTGCAGCAAGTTGATACAGTATTTGTGGCACAAATATTTTCAACTGGTATTTTGTTAAATTGTTTAGATGACAATGAGTTTATTAAGCAGCGTATGAAAGCTTACTCTATGTATGCAACGTTGAATGAGCAGCGAACCGAAATCCTCCAAGGAATTAAGGAGAGAGGGAGTGTACTTGATGAGTCATGAGGTTATTTTAAATAAAGTGGCCACAATTGAGCGCTGTATAAAAAGGATTCATGAAGTTTACGAGCAAGATCCAAACAATTTAAAGGATTTTACTAAACAGGATAGTATTATTTTAAATATTCAGCGTGCTTGTGAAGCAAGTATTGATTTAGGAATGCACCTTGTAAGTGAGAGAAAGTTAGGTTTACCTAAGACGAGTAGAGAAGCATTTCTTTTGTTGCAAGAAGATGGTATCATTAATGCACAATTAGCAAAATCGTTGATGAACATGGTTGGATTCCGTAATATTGCTGTACATGATTATCTGACGATTAAGCTAGATATTTTACAGGCAATTGTAGAGCAACATCTTGATGATTTTAAAACTTTTGCGAAACAACTATTAGCTTTAATTTAAATTGCTATAGCTATTGATGAATGTCTATAAAAGCTGTTTACTTATTGTGCTCAAATTTAAATACAATGTTTTAAACCTTCTACTTCAGTTTATGAGTAGAAGGTTTTTTCGTTGAAAGCAGGTTTGGTGAAATGCCAATTAAACCGGTGCTGGCAATCGTTCGTACATTTGCAAAACCTGTATAAAAATAATTGATAATTTCAGCATGGATTCAATTGTAATAGTTTGTTCATCTTCCGTTCATTTTCAGTTCATGCTCTGTTCATTTAGGCTCTATATTCTAAGAATGTGAAAAGAAATAGGAGGGGTTTTAAGATGAACCTAGCTATAAAAGAAATGAAGAAAAATAAAGTACGATTTTTGATTTTAGGTTCCATTGTTTTTCTGGTGAGTTTATTAACCTTTATTATTTCAGGTTTAGCAAATGGACTATCGCAAGACAATGCGGCGCTAATAAAAGATTTACCAGCAGGACAGTTTTATATGAATAAGGATGCAGATGAAACGTACAATCTGTCAAAAATAGATAGCAGTACCCAAAATGAAATGTTAAACAAACAAAAGGATGCTGTAGCCTTCTCAATTCAAATGGGCTTTATAAATGATAAGGCAGGGAAGCAGCAAAGCGTAGCCTTTGTAACTGCTACCGATTCACCACTATTTGAAAATGTGAAACATGAGGAAATTATTTTAGATAGCTCATTAAAGGATAAAGGTATACAGGTAGGCGATACAGTTACAAATAATCAATTTAGTGGCAAGTTTATTGTAAAAGGCTTTGTTGAGCAAAAGAAATATAGTCATGCGCCTGTAGCTTATATTAGCATGGAGGATTACAAAGAAATTTATCGTGTCGAAGAAATGCAATTAGTTTTCGCTCCAGATGGGGATGCTACTCAAGCCTATACGGGATTACAAGCATTTTCAAAAAATGATTTTTTAAATACAATTCCTAGTTATAGCGCAGAGCAAATGTCTCTTAATATGATAGTTTGGTTTTTAGTTGTAATTAGTGGCATGCTGTTTGCAATCTTTTTCTACATGATGAACGTTCAAAAGATAGGTTTGTACGGTATTTTAAAAGCAATCGGTTTAAAAACGAGTAAGCTATTTAAAATGATTTGGACGCAAATGGTCGTTATTACGATTATTTCACTTGCGTTATCTATTGCGCTAAGTCAAATTTTCAATCAATTTGCACCACAAGGAATGCCATTTAGTTTAAGTTTAGCAACGACAACACAATTGTCGATTGTATTCATCATTATTGGTTTTATTGGTGCAACAATTTCAGGTATCCAAATTAAAAAAATTCAACCATTACAAGCGATACAACAAGGAGAGGTCTAATATGACGCTATTTACAATGGAGAATGTTAGAAAAACGTTTACGAATGGTGAAGTGCAAGAAGAAATATTAAAAGGGATTAATATGACGCTTAAAGAAGGAGAGGTAACGGCGTTAGTAGGTGCTTCTGGCTCAGGTAAAAGTACACTTCTAACGATTGCTGCAGGGTTGCAACCTACATCTGATGGCAAAATTATTTTTGAAGGGAAAAACATGACAGCTTTGACTAAAGAACAAGTGCGACAAGTTCGGGCAAGTAAATTCGGCTTTGTTTTTCAATTTGCTCACTTAGTTCCTTTTTTAACAGTAGAAGAACAGCTTTTACTTATGCTTGAAGTGTCTGAATCAGCATTAAAGAAACACGAGCAGCAAAGAGAGGTAGAGCGACTTTTAAAATTAGTCGGGATGGAACATCGGAAAAATGCCTATCCTTCATCATTATCAGGTGGAGAGAAGCAACGAGTCGCCATTGCGCGAGCAATTATTCATAAACCGAAAGTTCTTTTTGCGGATGAACCTACAGCAAGTTTAGATTCTAAAAGATCTAAGGACGTCATGGAGTTAATTAGGGATCTAACAAAAACATTAAACATTACAACTTTAATGGTTACACATGACGAAGAAATGCTGTCATATACAGATCAGGTCATTAAAATGAATGATGGTAAAATTGTACAAAATCAATTATAGGCTGAAAAGTGTAAGTGTTAGATTGACTGTTATCAATCTAACACTTTTTTTCTGTATGCGTTGCGTTCCTTTCCTACAGTAGTTATCGCCTTCACTAACAACAACTTATTGTTAAATGGAAGATGGAAATATTAAGTTTCGTTACTGAATAGGAACTAATATTTCACATAGATGATTTTCAATCATTTGCGAGGTATATCTTTCAATTATTGGTTGTTGTCTAATGGATAGATTATGTTTTGCGATTTCAGAAAAAATATTGCCCCAAAATTCGCTGACTGCCTCTTTCGTATGGTCTAATAGGAAAACCGCATATTTCCCTCCAGTGAATGTACCAACCTGAGCAGGCTTTGCCACATGATAATCGTTTTGAATAATGGCGCAAACATCATAACGACATTCTTCTTTCGGTGTAACTGCTGGATTATCTTGTGGTATAGCTAAAATTGGTGAATTATCAAATACTCCATTTTCCAGTACCCATTGCTTAAAGGATTCCATTAGTTCTTTGTTTTGCTTTTCACCATATTCACCGACGTTTCTAAAAA
Organism: Lysinibacillus sp. NPDC097162; assembly: GCF_044762185.1. Taxonomy (NCBI): domain Bacteria; kingdom Bacillati; phylum Bacillota; class Bacilli; order Caryophanales; family Bacillaceae; genus Lysinibacillus; species Lysinibacillus sp. NPDC097162. The sequence goes on from NZ_JBIWDT010000004.1 coordinate 223,118, forward strand.
AGGCAATTCTTGATTCTGCTAATTCTTCAATAGTTATTTTCATCATTTCATCCCCCTTCCTAAGTAAAGGTAATATGATTAAAAATGTTTCTCAAGTGCTTATTAAAAGTATTTTTTGTGGAACTTACGCTAGTGGTAACAAAAGAGACTTTCGGTTAGGGCATTTTTTATATCTTCGATGACATACCTTCTTAAGTAGGAGGGATAACATGTTCAAAAGGAAATGGATTCTTGTAGGAACACTTACTATGGTAATAATTATAGTTAGCCTAGTCGCTAGACTTTTTGAGGTGGATAGTTCTGAAAATAAAGAGGCGCAGCAATCTTTCGTTACTAAAGAAGAGTTAAGTATTGCTAAATTGAAAGAAAAACTGCATGAAATATATGTTGGAGTTGATGTGAAAACGACGACAAAGAAAGAATTGGTGTTACAAGTTGTGGCGGATGAAGATTATTTTAATTTTGTTAAAAAAGATATGGAGCCGATTGCCAAACGTGTTATGGAAACTTCACCATTTAAGGACTATACAGTTATTTTTGAAAGGTGGGAGTTTACAACAGAAAATGAAGGAAAAAAACTAATAGATAAAGAATTATCCTATTTTTTAAAAGCTATTGTAGAAGGTCTTAAAGAATTTGATGTATTTAAAAATGTAACGACGGATCAACACACCTTTATCACTGTTCAAACTTCTATCATTGGTTCGGAGAAAGATGCACAAAAGGTAGCATTAGAAATGGAAGAAATCATATATGGAATTTTACGTTCACAAGAGAGAAATGAAGTAACGCCGATAAATGAATTTCAGGTTAAAGTAGTGAATTCGCAAGGGGAAGTATTAAATGAGTAGAAGATAGAATTGTTTGAGTGCCTGACACTTAGCTCCTGCATAGTACGGGCTCCTGAAATCGTAAAAATCCACTACGCTTTCCGCGGGCACGACGTAAGCCGCAACCCTCGCTGACGCGCGGCTTGTTGCGTCTTACGTTCCGTGCGTTCCCGCAGGAGTCTCCGTGGATTTTTACTAAGTAAATCCTTCTGGCAGTGTTATTTAGATACAAAATTGTTTGGGTGCCTGACACTTAGTCTCGGCACTTAGTTTCACACTTAGCTCCTGCATAGTACGGGCTCCTAAAATCGTAAAAATCCACTGCGCTTTCTGGAGACGCAGTGGATTTTTATTATGTTAGTCATCAAATACATGACTAGCGTAGTAAATTGTAGTGAATTGTTTGAGTGGCAGGCACTTATCCTTTAAGGAAATCAGGTTTTGAGAAGCTTGGGTTTGGATATTTGTAGAATCCTTCTCCTGTTGCTCGTCCTAATTTGCCTTTGTCGATATACTCTGTTTTTAACAAGTTAGAAAGCTTTTTCATGTTTTCATCACCAGTTGCAGCAGCTTTTGCCTCGACAATGTTATGAGCGGTATTGATACCTACAACGTCTAAAATAGCAAATGGTCCAAGAGGAGCACCTGTCCCAATCATCCAAGTTTTGTCGATTGTTTCAGGATCAGATACTTCTTTTACTAATAGCATTTCAGCTGCATCTAAAAATGGCACGAGTAGAGAGTTTAAAATATAGCCAGGTTGTTCTTTATATAATGTTAGTGGCACCATTCCAATAGCACGAGCAAATTCAACGACCTCATCAAATACTTTCATATCTGTACCTGGATGTTTCATAATCTCAGCTGTATTGTTTACCCAAATTGTATTAGCAAAATGTAATGCTAAAAATTTCTCAGGGCGACCTGTAGCTTCAGCAAATTGGCTTGGTAATAAAGTAGATGAGTTAGTTGCGAAAATTGTTTTTGCTGGGGCAACTTTGCCAAGGTTTGTGTAAAATTCTGTTTTAATTTTTACAACCTCAGGAATCGCTTCGATAACAAGATCTGCGTTTGCTACAGCCTCTTCTAAGTCACTTTTAAATGAAAGACGCGCATAAGCAGCATCTACTTCTTCCTGTGTCGCACCCAAATCGTGTTGGTATAATGGTTTTAACTTTGTAATGCGATCCTGCGCATTTTTTAAAGCTTCGTCATTAATATCGTACACAGTAACGTTAAATCCCTTAAAAGCAGACTGATAAGCAATTTGACTTCCTAAAACGCCACTTCCTGCTACAGTAATGTTTTGATAGTTCATCTGAATTCCTCCTCTGATATTGTTACGTTAGTATAATAGTTTTGATGTAGAATAATTTTCTTATTACAATTTCATACTACTTCTTTCGTTGAATGAAAATCAAATTATAAACTCAATTATTATAATGATATAAAAATATGTCCGATTTCTACTTAAATTTATACGCTTCAAGTATGTGCTTATTGAGAATAAAAATAACCGTTAGCCTTAATAATTTTAAAAGGAGACTTTAGGAACATATACGGTAGTACAAATGAATTATTATTAATTATTTGGATTTGTAGGGTATTTTTGTCTTTTATTAATAATATCTTCAAGTATTTAGACTTAGAAGTGTAAAGATTTAGTCGGAGTAAATTGATTTGCAAAAATAGGGCTATTTTATAATTTTCAATAATTTACATATATTTATAGATTTGTTAATAGGTGTTTTAGTACACTGAAGTTATGAATTGAAAGGGGTAAGGGGAATGAAGAAAACAATTTTAGCTGGAGCCTTAAGTATTGCATGTTTTACAGGAGGTTTTGGCTTACAAGCATATGCACAAGAAAAAGTCGATGTTGCAAACATTATTCATCCTAAACAAGTCGTTGCATCGACTAATCAAGTACAATCGATGTCCTATCAAGATATTTACAAAATGTTTTTACTTTTTAAGCTAGTCAATGAGGATGATGATGTAACAATAGTTACATCTAAAGATAGCATTATTATAAAAATGTCCCTTATAGGATTAATGGCATCCTACACAGATGGGACAAACTTATTCCCAGAAGGTGAACAGGCATTACAAGAAAACTTTGATGAGTTTAAAAAGCTGTATGGTGATGCGATTCAAATGCGCATTACTCAATCTGGTAATGGCTTCAAGGCTGAAATTTTTACAGCGGGGAAATGGGAAGCAGCAAGTAATACAGATATGGGTGATTTAATTACGGTATTAAACCGTGCTGACCTTGATTTAAAACCAGGTGGGTATTTTACAGATGCGATTGGCCATTGGGCTGAAAGCTATATCCAATTGCTTTATCAGGCTGGAATCGTAACTGGTACTACTGATACAACTTTCAATCCGAACGGACAAGTAACACGTGGTCAATTAGCTGCGATGATTTTCCGTGCTTCAGGATTAGATGTAAATGAAGATTATGAAGGACCTGCTTCTTACAAAGATATGCAAGGTTTCTGGGGAGCTAAGGAAGTAGCGATTTTACAAGAGTACGGGTTACTCGAAATTTTCGATGGTAATTATTTTGAGCCAAACAAACCTGCTACACGTGAAGAGATGGCTCATGTTACGGCAAGTTACTTAGAAGCAATGGAATTCGATATCGCAAAGGCTAACAAAAATAATACCTTTACGGATAAGGATCAAATGCGTAAGGAAGCTGTGGAATCTATTGGTTTATTACAGCAATTGGGAATTATTGAAGGTGCAAGTGGCAAGTTTAATCCAAAAGGCAATCTGACTCGTGCGCAGTTTTCTAAAATTTTATCACTTACGTTGATGACAGTGAGTGAAGAGTAATACATCCTGTAGACTAAGCCAAATTTAAAATGTAAAAATCCACTTCGCAGTGCTTTGTTAGGCGAAGTGGATTTTTTACATTTTTTCTAAGTGACAGTCACCCAAACAATTCTGGAAATTCAAACAAAATAAGTGCTTAGCCTACAAATGTATGAAACATATAGCTTAAAAAATAGCCGAATAAAGTATATGTCATAAAGGATTTTAAGGTTACTGATCGAACATGATGCAAAATAAATTCTGAAATACTAGCCGTGCCGATTAATCCTATTGAGAGGCCCATTAACATTCCTTGTGCCTTAATTGTTAAATTCCAATATTGACCAATGAAAACGAAAAATACAAAGAATATCGAAAATCCGATGAAATAAATGAATAGTTTCCATAGTCTTCCGCTTTGTGAAAGAGATGCTGTTGTAAGTGCAAACCCTTCCGGAAGATGATGAAGAATGATTGATGCTGTCATTGTAATACTAAGGGCGGAATTACCAAGTAAGTTTCCAATAGTAAGACTAATAGGAATTGTATGGATGACCATTGCTATTGCAAGCAAAGAAACGGAGGAGTTTTGATGATTTGTAGGGTGAAATAAACTACTAAGTAATTGAAATATTAAATAGCCAATAAGTATGCCTAATAGTATGCCAAAAGACTTGTACATTTGAAAAGAGGAGGGAATGATATCTAGTACGAGCAATCCTACTAAAAAACCACCACATAATAATGATAAACCTTGGGTTGTATGTTGAAACAGCTTAGAGAAAACCCAAGCGATTGTTCCACCTATGCTAACGCTGAAAAAAAGAAATCCACCAAGTATCATTGCACTCAACTGCGAAATTCCTCCGCCCTATAATAAACTGAAGTCCGTTTTACAAAATATATGCAACGTAAAGGGTTATATGATGGGGCACAGTTAAAATAAATGACCACGTTTGCATTTAAATAATGAAAACTATACACGCAAATCGAAACAGTGCGTACAAAAGAAATGAAGCTGGATACTAAGCAATCCTAAAAAGATTTCATTTTTTTAAATAGGGTAGTTATATTTATGAATTAATTAGTTATATAGTAGCTTAATTATGATAATAGGGGGGATTGCAATGAAATGGGCTGCACTTTTGAGCTTTTTAATCATGATTACTGTTAATGTTATAGCAAGTACAATAGGTATTAATGGCAAAACAACAGGAGAAGTATCTAACCAACTACAGGTGCTGTTTATGCCAGCAGGCTATGTTTTTTCTATATGGCTTGTTATTTATATAGTTTTAGGAATATGGCTTGTTATTCATTTATTCCGGAAGAAAGCCAATCAAGAGACAGCCATCATAAGTCTTGTAACGTCAACTTGTCTGTATAATATTGCTTGGCTTTTATGTTGGCATTATGAATACTTTTCGTTATCGATCGTCATGATGATTGGACTTCTAGTCAGTTTAATTTTTATTTATAGAAGTTATCCGAAAGGGGACACCCGTTTTGCAGGGAGATTACCTTTTTCGATTTACTTGGGCTGGATTAGTGTTGCCTTAATGGCGAATATTAGTTATGTTCTGACGTACTATCAGTGGGATGGCTTTGGTATATCAGATGTATGGTGGGCAAATTTGTTGCTTTTCGTTGCCACATGTCTTGCTATTTATATTCGCTATGTTGAAGTAGATTTTTTGTTTCCAATAGTTATTATTTGGGCTTTTATCGGCATTGCTGTGAAAAATGGGGTAGATGCTGGAAGCTTATTTTATATGCCTTTACTGTATAGTGCTGTGCTTGTTATATGGATTTTTATCGGAAAGCGAAGATAATGAAGCGTCACTGTATACGTAAAGTATTATTTGGAAAAAAGAGGTTGTATTAAATTGACTGAATATTACTTTAATTCTATACTTTTGAATAGAAATACTAGATTCATTGATTTAGTCAACTACTAATGAAGGTGAGGAATGTAAGTATGAAATGGGATGCGAGTTATGATGTAGTAGTAGTAGGATCAGGCGCTGCAGGTTTGACAGCAGGACTAACAGCAAAGTTGCAAGGGATGAAATCATTAGTCATTGAAAAAACTGATCGTTACGGTGGAGCATCTGCCCTATCGGGTGGAGCACTATGGATTCCAAATAATCATGTCATTAAAGGTGCAGGTGTTCCTGACACGCATGAACTAGCACGTTTGTACTTAGATTCAACTATTGGTGATCGTGTGCCAACCACATTAAAAGAGGCTTATATAACGCAAGGACCTGAAATGTTAATGTTTTTAAATCATCATACTAATCACATGCGTTTCCAATATGCTACAGGCTATTCGGATTATTATCCTGAAAAACCAGGTGGCCTTTCACAAGGGCGCTCTATTGAGCCACTTATTTTTGATTTGCAGAAGATGGGAACTTTAGCTGATACGATGCGCCGGTCTACTATGTCGACTAAAGGCTTCACGATGAATAGCTATGAATTCCATAAGGTAAATATGATAAGACGTACAATGAAAGGAAAAACAACAGCACTAAAACTAGGGATGCGCTTAGTGAAGTCTAAAATAACAGGTAGTGAGCCTGTAGCGTTAGGACAATCATTAATTGCACGCTTACGTATGTCACTTGCAGAAGCGAATGGGGAGTTATGGGTTTCGACGGCATTTAAAGATTTTATCGTAAAGAATAATCGCGTGATTGGTTTAATCGTAGAACGGGATGGACAAGAAATGCAGATTGAAGCCAAACAAGGTGTAGTGCTTTCATCTGGTGGCTTTTCACACAATCAAGCGTACCGAGAGAAATATTTGCCTTCCCCAACCAATGCCAAGTGGACATCGACTCCAGAAGGACAAACAGGTGATTGTATTGAACCAAGCGTTAAAATTGGGGGAACGTTAGATTTAATGGATAAAGTATGGGGGGCGCCTTCAGTATTAGATCCGGAAGGTCATCCATTCTTTTTAGTAGCAGACCGTGGGGTACCGAATATGATGGTGGTAGACAATTTAGGCAATCGTTTTTTAAATGAAGCTGCCCCTTATCATGAGTTTGTAGATAATATGTTTGCACATCATAAAAAAACGAATACTGGAATACCTTCGTGGATTCTTATTGATGCAACTGCGAAGAGTCGATATATATTTACAGGTTTGTTCCCTGGACAAGCTTTCCCAAAAAGCTGGTTTGACAATGATATTGTGAAAAGTGGGAAAACAATAGAGGAATTGGCAAGTCAAATGGGTGTACCATCAGAAAATTTAATTGAAACGGTTGCGCGTTTTAATACATTTGCACGTAATGGACACGATGATGATTTCAATCGAGGGGAAAGTGCTTACGATAACTATTACGGTGATCCTACATTAAAAAACCCAAATTTAGCTGAATTGAAGGATGCACCTTATTATGCACTACGGTTATATCCAGGCGATATTGGCACGAAGGGGGGGCTCGTTATAGATGAACATGCTAGGGTTGTAAAGAAGGACGGAACACCAATTGAAGGCTTGTATGCGTCTGGTAATTGCTCCGCTTCGATAATGGGCGAAACCTATCCAGGACCGGGTGCTACACTAGGACCAGGAATGACGATGAGCTATATCGCAACGTCACATATGGCGAAAAGTTGTAAACAAGAAATAGCAACTCTTATTGAAGCTTAATTTGTACTATATAAAAACCTTCTTCTTCTTTCGATAAGGAGGTTTTTTTGTCTCGAGAAGTATATGTGGAATGCCTTTTTACTAATGGAATCAGGCTATTGGTATGTGCAATCGTTCTAATTTTGTTCGTTTTTGAATATAGTGGCTACTGGGTGAAGAAATAGGACAGTACATTGAAATGCTAAAAACAATAACTGGGTTATAAGGAAGGCAATGCTTTGTTATTGAAAGTGAAAAAGGAGTGACTACACACGTGCTAGAGTATAGACTCGTGACAACGATTAACGAGCTAGAGACATATAAGGATACTTGGTCTGAAATACTTGAACGTGAAAAAAACGATAATCCTTTTATAGAATATGAATGGATTTCGACGTGGTGGATGATAGTTGGGCACGATGTGAATGTGGAAATTTACATTGTTGAGCATAAGGGGGAAGCTATAGCATTTTTCCCGTTAGTTCATACAAGAAGATTTAGTAGTATCCATCAATTTAGCTTTTTAGGACAAGGACTTGCCTCTTATATGGAGGTAATTGCCGAAAAAAGATGGAAAGAGCAGGCTGTGCATTATTTATTAAAGGAACTTACAAGCAAATTTTCCCGAGTCCTCTTCGTATTACATGGTTTACTGGAAAGTAAGGATACATCTCAAATATTAGAAAAATATACGTTAGCACATCAATTGCCCTATTCAGTTTTTCGTGTTGTCACGCCTTATATAGATTTTAAGTCGATTGAATTACCCGATTTTTTAGCGCAGCATAAGCGAAGATTAAAGAGTATTAATCGTCGAGAAAAGCGGTTGAAGGAATTTGGAAACATAACTTATCAAAAAGCACATGCTGGAAGTTTAGATAATATGTTTCGATTGTTTGAAAGAAGATGGCAAAAGAAAATGGATACGAGTGGATTTACAGACGAACGAACGAAGGCATTTTTTGAACAGCTTGCAATGCAGCAAAATGGAGCACTATGTTTAAAAGTTCATAGTTTGCAATTTGAGAATACTTGGATTGGCTTTACATTAGATATTTGTTGTCGAGGGAGAAATTTTTGTCATGCTATGGGGCATGAACCTGATTTCAATATGTTTGGACCTGGACGTTTAATTGAAAAGGAAAATATGCTAAAGGCACAAAGTATGAACTTTCGTCTATACGATTTTGGTGTTGGGTATGAGCCTTATAAGTTTGACTGGTATACACATTTAGATTTTACAAGAAAATTTATTATGAGTACTACAGGGATGAGGGAACAAGCGCTTCGTAATGTAATGGTGCTGCAAGAATCGATGTTAGCCATGGTGAAAACAAATCGCAGGATTGTAGAGTGGAAACGTAATACATTAGGAGAATTACGATACTTGTTCACAAAAGCCAATATGAATGAGTGGTTTTCGATGCTGAAATGTAAGGTTTTTAATGGACATGTATTTAATATTTATTATTTAGATGAAAAAATGTGCCACAATAAATCTAACTTCCAGGAAATAAATATTCAATCGGTGCTCGACCACAATCAGCGAACTGAGCTCCTTGCTCATTATTTTAAAGGCTATAAGCTCTATGGACAGAAACAGGAAATTTCATTTTTGCGACATGATAAATTAATCCAAGAGGAAGCGGATGGGTTTATGCAAGAATTGCCACCAAATACTACATATATTAAAAATTATGAACTACCTAAACTCCAAATTATTGTAGATGAAGTGCAACGAGAAGGGCGTGCAATTTGTACCTCGGCTAATTGGTTTGAGTGGCGAAAGCGTAGGACGTTGAATGCATTAGGTTTTCGAAGGGTAGAACGTGTATGGGTAAATCAACTGTTGAAGTGGAAAAAAGTGCATCGTCAAGAAAAGAAATGGGTGAAATTTTTTTCAAAACAAGGACAGCAATCAGAACATAGCTGGCACCTAGCACTACTTTCCTTTCTAATATAACAAAAAATCCTTAGCGTCTGTTTATAGGCGCTGAGGATTTTTACTTGTCTCGACTTGGAGCTGTATATGCCCTTGTTAAAAGTGAATGCCTGGCTTGTCAATTAGCTTACAGCCTGTTCCGTATTTCGCTTTTAAGGCACCTTTAAAGTTTGTTTGTTCAAGCTCTGGGAATGCCTGCTTCCATAGTTCGAATACATTATGGTTTGATGCTGTGCCATCTTTTGTTAAACGGACAATATGAAAACCATATTCATCATTGCAACGAGCTAATGCACGATTTTCACGCACTGTAATAATGCGTCCGCTTTCAGTTATTTCATAGAGTTCTTCATAGCCAGCGATTGCACGGCTTTGTTCATCCAAATTAGCCGTTTTTATAACAGCTTTTTTAACAGACTTTTGTTCATTAGCCCCATTGGCAGGCGTTTCAGTTTTATTTTCCTCAGGAAGTTGCTCGACGATAATAAAATCCTTATTTGAAGCTTTATCACTCATCGTCGCCATTACGTTCATAATGGAACCTACATAATGCATTGGTTTTTCATTACCTTCTTCATATACGAAAATATTATAGTCGGTTTTATTAATCTTTTTTATAATAATATTTCCTGTTGAAATCGTAAAACCGATAAATTTGTTTTTATTAAGTGCTTGTAGTGCTTGTTGTTTAGTTAAAGTCATTACTAAATCTCCTAAATAATTGTTTTTTCTATTTTACCATAAAATAAGGCTCGCTGTTTTTCGATGGTTGTTGTTATACAAAGCGAGGAAGTTTTGTGTTGTTTTCCGAAAATTCGAGAAAAAATGTAAAGTATACTTTACAAATAAAAAATAGTAAAGTACACTTTACGTAAAGGTTGCTTTACATCGGGGTGGTGAAAAATGGAACAACGTATTAAAGAATTAAGAGCATCATTTGGCTGGACTCAAGAACAGCTATCCGAAAAACTAGGAGTTTCAAGGCAAACAATTATTTCTATAGAGAATGGTCGTTACAATCCATCTTTAGAACTTGCGTATAAAATCGCAAAATCATTTCAACTAAGTATTGAAGAAGTATTTATTTTTGAGAAAGGTAGTGATTAAATATGAGTTTGGAACAAATGTTAGGATTTCTTGGTATAGTGCTTGGCATTTCAGGAGGTCTTTTTGGACTTTGGTGGGGACGAAGGATGGCGGCACGTAAAAATGGACTCGATGAAAGATATGAAAAAATTACAGTAAGCTCACTAGCGAATGGGTGGAAAATAACGGTTATTTCCATTTATGCTCTATTTCTGTTGTTAATAGCAGGTGTTCAGTTATCTACCGCTCAAGCTTTAGGAATCCTTTTACTAATTCATATGGCTGGATGGGCATTTTCAACAGTATATTATAATTTGAAATATTAATTCCAGGTAATGGAAATAAAATAAAAAGGAGCTATGTAAATGCAGCACAAGTTTGGTATGAATTTATCATGGTCGCAAGGAAGAAATGGTACAGGGAACTTAACATCCACTAATTTGAATACAATCGTATCTATTCCTCGGGAAATGAATGGACCAGGAATCGGAACAAATCCAGATGAAATGTTATTAGGTGCTTCAGCAACTTGTTATTTAATTACATTTGCAGCATTACTGGAAAACGCCAAAATACCAGTTGAGGCATTGTCGATGGAGTCAGAAGGGTTTGTAGATGTAACGGATGGTGTTTTTACATATGAGAGAATTGTCCATAAACCAAATGTAAAAGTACCGCATCTAACCGAACGTGATGAAAATCTTATTAATCGGCTAGCTCAAAAAGCAGAACAAACGTGTATGATTAGTAAAGCATTAAAGGGAAATGTTCATATCGAATGTCACCTTCAAATTGAGCAGGTGTCTGATTTTCAGTAATTAACTTATTCTCTTGATTATTAAAGGAATTATGCCAAAAATTTTTCTGGTGTAATTCCTTTTGTCATATTTACAGGGTATTTGCTTTGTCTGAAATAGTTCTATAAATGGGCGAAATGAATATATAAAGTTAAGCACTAAAAAAATGTAAAGGATGATGTATTGCACGTACAGACAGCTGAGACAATCACATTTTACGGTCAGTATGGTAAACGAATTTTTGATATAGTCGGGGCATTTATTTTATTACTTATTACAATTCCTCTTATGTTAGGTGTACTCCTCCTATTATTCGTTACTACAGGACGCCCCATCTTTTTCAAACAAATTCGAACTGGTTACGAACATCAACGTTTTATCATTTGGAAATTAAGAACAATGGCTATTCAGGCAACACCTGTCAACATGCCTGTAATATGTACAGAAGGTATTCCAGATGATTACTATTTCAAAACTGACCAAGATACGCGCATTACAAAGGTAGGAGCAATATTACGTAAATTAAGCATCGATGAAATTCCGCAGCTTTTAAACGTATTAAAGGGGGATATGAGTATTGTTGGACCAAGGCCCGAAGTACCGACAATTACAAATAGTTACAGTGCGTTACAGGCACGCCGTTTGGAAGTAAAACCAGGTTTAACAGGGCTTGCACAAATTAACGGACGATCTAATATTTCGCATGGTCAAAAAATCTCCTATGACATTCATTATGTAGAAAACGTAACGTTTTGGATGGATTTAAAAATTGTTATGAAAACCTTTTTCGTCGTTCTAGGTAGAACAGGGGCTTACTAAAAGAGCAAGAGGTGAAGGATGCTGAAGATTGTTCAACTAATAACACGTATGGATAAAGTAGGAGGCGCTCAAAAACATGTGGAGGCACTTGCGATAAAGTTAAAGCAAGATGCCCATAAAGTTACGATTGTTACAGGTTATTATGATGCTTCATTATGGCGTTTACAAGATGAGCAAATTGATGTAATCAGTATTCCTGCCATGCAGCGGGCAATTCATCTAACAAAAGATATCCAAGCACTTTGGCAATTACGAGCTGCTTTTAAAAAAATACAGCCTGATGTCATTGCTACACACTCTTCTAAGGCAGGGGCAATTGGACGTATTATCGGTGGTCTTTTGCGCATTCCGACGATTTTTACCGCACATAGCTGGAGTTTTACAGAAGGAGTGCCACAAAAAAAGCAACTGATGTATCGCCAACTTGAAAAAACGGTCCAGCCATTAACAACTAAGATCATCACCGTTTCTGATTATGATCGTAAGTTGGCATTAACAAAAGGCATTGCACCTGCTCATAAAATGCAGACGGTTCATAATGGCATTGAACAATTAGAAACGAAAATAGCACCAAATAGAGTGGAAAATGAGCATTCGCAAATTGTTATGGTTGCTCGCTTTGAGGTGCCAAAAAGGCAAGATTTACTGTTGGAGGCTTTGATGGAGTTATCGGATATACCTTGGCACCTTCAATTTATTGGTGATGGTTCTTTGCGTCCCCAATTAGAAAGTTATGTTAAAGACAAAGGTTTTTCAGAGCGAGTTACGTTTTTAGGCAATCAATTAGATGTCACAAAATTGCTTGCTCAAAGTCATATCTTTGCACTGCTATCAGACTGGGAGGGTTTACCCATTTCAATTATTGAAGCGATGAGAGCAGGACTTCCTATCATTGCCACGAATGTTGGTGGAGTCAATGAGTTAGTGACTGATCAAGAAAATGGATTTTTAATTGCTCGTGACGATCCAAGCCTACTGAAAGAAAGGCTTAAACAGCTTTTAACGGATGAAACGCTATGTGAAAAAATGGGCGATATAAGTGAACGGCGTTTTTTACGTGATTTTACGTTTATTCCTATGTATCAAAAAACATTATCAATCTATGAACAGGCAATTTCAAAGTTTGCTAAAAAGGGTGATTAAATTGCAATTAATTCGCATTAGAACAGAAGATGAACTTATGTATTATAAGGGGATTTGGGATGAGATATTAGCGAATGAACACAATGATAATCCGTTTATTGAATATGCATGGTTTTATAACTGGTGGATTACTATTGGAAGAAAAGAGCGAATAGAGCTATATGCTGTGCAAAAGGATGAGGATATTATTGCATTTTTGCCATTTACGGTTCGAATGCTTTGGGGTGTTCGTCTATATGCCTTTACAGGTGAAAACATCGCTAATTATTCGGGTGTTATCGCAAGGAAAAAATGGCAATTGCCTGCTATAACATTTGTATTTGATGAGCTAATGAAAAAGCATCGTCATGTACTATTTTCATTTCATGGATTACTTGAAAGTAAAGAGTCCTCGAAGGCAATTGAACAGTATTTCGTAGAAAGGCAATTACCGCCACATATTTTCAGAGTAGTAACACCATACCTTACTTTTCAAGACGTCGATTTCAATAGCCATTTCAATAACCGTAAAAAAATGCATGGTATAGATCGAAGAGAAAAAAAGCTACGTAATTTAGGATCTTTACGGACAAAAACACCTGAACAAGAAGACCTTTGGCAAATGTTTAGATTATTTGATCGACGTTGGAAAAAAAAGATGGATACGAGCGGTTTTACAAAAGGCAAGAAAAGGGAATTTTTTGAACGCATTTTCCACCTTAAAGGGGAAGCGATGCAAGTAGAAGTAGACGCACTTGTTTTTGAAGATCAATGGCTTGCCTTTAACTATGGTATTTGCTGTCGAGGGCGCTATGTCACTTATGCACTCGGACATGAGCCGAACTTCAATATTTTTGGAATTGGTCGTTTACTTAATCAAACTACGATAAAGCGTACTTTTTCAGAAAATTATCATATGTTCGATATGAGTATTGGTTATGAGGCTTATAAATTTGATTGGCGCTCTGGCATCGATTTTACGAGGCGTATCGTTGCAAGTAGTAAAACAAAACGAGCAAAGGTTTTGCTTGGTTGGTTTGTAATGAAGGAACGTTTAAAGGAAATGCTGAAAAGTAGTCAGCGTTTCGTTGGATGGAAACGTCACACTCTTGGTGAACTGCGTTATTTAGTAAAGTATGGAAAAGCGAAAGATTGGCTAGAATATGGACAACAATTCGTTGAAAAGTTTGTTCGTTTTAAGCAAGTGGAATTGTACGAGTTATCCCCATCTGATCGGGTCGTTCCACAACAACCAGTAGGGGAGTTGTTTGAGGAAATGTCGATTCAAGAGGCAATGTCACTCGATCAGGAAGAGATTATTTCATTATTTTATAAGGGATATACCATTTATAAAGATTCCTTTGCACAGACGACGAAGCCTGCATTTGCATTACATACGAAAAACTTACGTGTGGATGCATTGCAAATCGTTGAATCGTTGCCTAAACAAACCTACTTTTTGAGCTACGATCTCTATAAAGAGATAGACGTTGTTACAGCATTTATTCAAAAAATAAAGCCAAATGAAACACTTTGGGTAACGGCAAGCTTTTGGCAATGGCGTAAGCGAAAACGATTGCAGCAATTAGGCTATAAACATATTTCTCGAATGAAGCATTTTAAATGTGCTCGTTATGAGCGCAATCATGTAGAAAATTACACAGAGAGTGGGGGCGGTGTTCATTCTATCCATTAGAAGTAAGCGATGGAATATCGCGATGCAGCATATTTACTTTGCAGAAAAGTTGGCAAATACTAGAAAGTCAATGAAGTTAGTTTGTCACACACATTCACTTGTTCCGAGCCGTAAGCTTGTTAAACGTGAAGCGGTTCATATTCCATTAACAAATCATGAGTGCTCGATGTATACAGCACTTTCGAAAAACAATCGAAAGTTGCTACGTCGCGCACAGGAAGAGCCCTATCAAGTATTTTTATATACAGAGCCTTCAGAAGAGAACTTACGAGCTTTTCAACAGTTTTATAATGATTTTGCAAAAAGGAAAAAAATTGAACAAATTACTAAATCGCAGATGGAATCCATTATGCTTTTAAATCAAAAAAACGCTTTGTTTTTGTCAGAAGTACGTAGTATATGTGGACAAACATTGTGTTATCGATTGGATATTGTACATGCACAAAAAGCGATGTCCTATTACGTAGCGACAAGTGATGCTTTATCATTGCCTGCCCATTTAAAGCGTCCATTACGTTATGCGAATCGTTTCTTATTATGGCACAATTTAATGTATTTAAAGCAGCAGGGATTTGTACTATACGATATGGGCGAGTTAACAGATGTCGAAACGATTCGTCAATTTAAATTGAGCTTCGGTGGACAAGTTGTTAACGTATATTCAGGCTACATCGCACAATCGAAAATGAGTGCGTTGTTATTGGGCGTGCAAAAGTGGAGAAAATAGCAAGCAATGCAAATCATGGTGGTTTAGTGATTTCACTGGACTTTGAGTTAAATTGGGGTGTTCATGATGTATTTCGGCATGGACAATATAATAAAAATTTATATGGTGTTCGTCAGGCATTACCTAAAATTTTGATGCTGTTTAAGCAATATGAAATACATGCGACATGGGCTACTGTAGGTTTATTATTTGCAGAATCTAAAGGTGAGATGGCTCATTACTTGCGAGGTATTCCAGTGAAATATAAACAAATGCGGTATGCAGCACATTCCCAACTTGCGAAAGTAGGGGAAAATGAGCAAGAAGATTCTTTGCACTTTGGCAAATCATTAATTGAAGAAATTATTCAAACACCCCATCAGGAAATTGGTAGTCATACATTTTCCCATTTTTATTGTTTAGAAAGTGGACAAACAGAAACGGACTTTCTTGCGGATTTACAAGCAATGAACATGATATGTGACGGGTATATTGAACCGATGAAGTCCATTGTTTTTCCACGTAATCAAGTGAATGATAATTATTTTGCAATTTGTCAGCAAGCAGGATTTGTTTGCTATAGAGGAAATGAACTACATGATTTATACAATCCTAAAAAGTTCACTAAAAAAAATCGACTATCTTTTGGTGTAATGAAATGGCTGGATAGCTATGTTAATGTAACTGGAAATCATATGGTAAGTCTAGAAGAGATGCAAGGGGATGCATTTATTAATGTTCGAGCAAGTGCATTTTTAAGACCATATAGTAGCTTGTTGCGTGCATTTGAGCACCTCAAGGTAAAACGAATTAAAGAAGGAATGCTTGCTGCTGCAAAGGAAGGGGCTTTTTATCATTTGTGGTGGCATCCGCATAACTTTGGAAAACATATTGATAAAAATTTGGCGATGCTTGAGGAGCTTTTGCAATATTATCAAGAATTACAGCAGGATTATAATTTTCAAAGCTATTCCATGCATGAGGTAGCCAGACTATGTAATGTAAGCAATAACATTTCTGAATAGAGTGTTATTGCTTTTTTATTTTAGTTGCTCAGAATTCATCCTCTACTTAATTGATGCTCTGCTTTTGTATAATTTTTAAGAGAATAAGAGGGAAATTACCTGAGCGTGACGAAGATGTAAGTTACTTCGTGTTAATTTAGAATTCTATATAGAACAAGCAGAAGGAAAGAAGTAGCTTTCTACATAACAAAGGGGAGTTAGGGATGATGGAAAAGCAACAAAGGCCGATTTGGATTCAAAATATTTCTCAATTAGTGACAGTTGCAAGTGATAAGAAGGGACCTCGTGTACGTGAAGAAATGCGAGAGCTCGGAATTATTGAAGGTGGAAGCGTCTGGATTGAAGATGGTACTATTCAAGATCTTGGTACGACTCGTGACATGATACTTAAATATTTACCCCGTGCAGACGAAGCAGAGATTGTAGATGCAACGGGAAAAATTGTAACACCAGGTTTGATTGATCCTCATACACATGTTGTTTTTGGTGGAAGTCGCGAGCATGAATTTGAGATGCGTTTAGAAGGTGCGAGCTATATGGACATTATGAATGCTGGGGGAGGCATTCATGCAACAACTCGAAAAATGCGTACATTGACAGAAGAACATATTTTCAATCAAACGACGAGACGCTTGGACTTATTTTTACAGCATGGTGTCACAACATTAGAAAGTAAAAGTGGCTACGGACTAGATTTAGAAAATGAGCTAAAGCAACTACGTGTTATGCAGCGCTTGCAAAAAAAGCACCCAGTGGACATTGTGCCAACCTTTATGGGAGCACATGCAGTACCGGAAGAATATCGAGACAACCCAGAGCAGTTTGTTGATTTAGTGATTGATGAAATGATTCCTGCAGTTGTTCAAGAAAACCTGGCAAAGTTTATTGATGTATTTTGTGAGGTCGATGTCTTTACACCGGAGCAATCAGAACGTATTTTATTGGCAGGCAAGGTGCAAGGGCTCATCCCTAAAATACACGCTGATGAAATTGAAGAAAATAAAGGTGCGCATGTTGCAGCAAAAGTAGGAGCTATTTCTGCTGAGCATTTATTAAAAGTTTCAGACGAAGGAATCGAAGAGCTTGCAAAATCGGGGGTTATTGCATGTTTATTACCAGCGACAGCATTGTATTTAGGAGAAAAACCGGCACGTGCTAGAGACATCATTGACGCAGGTGTGCCTGTAGCCATTTCGACTGATTGCAATCCTGGGTCCTCTCCAACCATTTCGCTTCCACTTGTAATGAACCTAGCATGTATCACAATGAAAATGACACCAGCAGAAAGCTTATGTGCGGCTACGTATAATGCTGCCTGTGCATTGCAAATTGAAGATCGTGTTGGCTCTATCGAAGTAGGAAAGCAAGCTGATTTAGTTTTATGGGATGTTCATAATCATCAAAAGCTACATTATATTTTTGGTGTGAATCATGTGAAAAAAGTTTGGAAAAAAGGCGTGAAGGTGGTAGGTTAAAATGTTCATCCAACCTGAATGGCAGTGGAAACAAGAAAATGGCTCAAGTATGCATCAGTGGATTAAGCAAAAACAAAATCCAACTGCAAACGATGTGGATATTATTGTGTATGGAGCATTATTATCATATGCAAGTGATCCATCCAAAAAAGCACAGTATCCTAATGCTTTTCGTAAGGCATGGTCCGGTTTCCAATCTTATAATTTAGACGAACAAGTAGATTTACGTGCATTAGCAATTGTTGATATTGGTGACGTAGCGATAGATCCGAAAAATCGAATGCTTTCGGAATCGGCAATAGAGGCGGCAGCGGAAAACTTAAGCATTGCCTATCAAAAAAGCTTCACATGCCTTATTGGTGGAGATCATGCAATTACAGCTTGTTCATTAAGAGGGATTAAAAATGCTTTTCCGAAAGATCGCATTGGCATTATTCAGCTTGATACACATTTAGATGCAAGAAATCAAGAAGAAATTGGTTTAGCGATGAATTCGCCAATTCATCAACTGATTGCATCAGGCGTTGTAGAGGGAAAGCATATTTATAATGTCGGCTTGCATGGCTTTTTTAATTCGCCTGAAATGATTTATTATGCCCGTGAGCAAGGAATGCATATGATTACGTTAAATCAAATGCGACGCGACGGTATACAGTTGACTATCCGTGAAATGTTGCGTCAGCTTATGCATGAAGTAGATAGAATTTATGTGTCCGTTGATTTAGACGCATTGGATATTACATTTGCGCCTGATGTACCTGCGGCTACGCCTGGTGGGTTAACAGCCTATGAATTATTTGATATTTTAAAGCTGATTGGCGAAAATGAGGGCGTACGTCATATTGATTTTATTTACGCTGATCCAAAGCATAATGACCTTCGTATAGAAACAGTTAAAACGGGCGTTACAGCATTTTTGCAATGGCTAACTGGCATTCAATTGGATCACCGCAATCGCATATCGAGGAAAGAAAAGGCAGGCTATGGGGCTACTCCATAGTCTGTTATTTGCATAAAGAAAAATATTTATTGACGTTGATTTCCGCTACAGACAGGCGCTTTCCGCGGGCACACCGTAAGCCGCAACCCTCGCTACGCGCGGTTTG
>NZ_JBIWDT010000004.1:242290-333743 GCF_044762185.1 Lysinibacillus sp. NPDC097162
TTGTTGCGTCTTACGTTTTGTGCGTTCCCGCAGGAGTCGCCCGCCCTCCGCTCCAATCAACTGGACAATGGAAGAAAGATCTCACTTTTTTATTTTTTAAATAAGGAAAAAATGACGTTGATTTCCGCTACGGACAGGCGCTTTCCGCGGGTACACCGTAAGCCGCAACCCTCGCTACGCGCGGTTTGTTGCGTCTTACGTTTTGTGCGTTCCCGCAGGAGTCGCCCGCCCTCCGCTCCAATCAACTGGACAATGGAAGAAAGATCTCACTTTTTTATTTTGTAAATAAGGAAAAAAAGTGATGTTGATTTCCGCTACGGACAGGCGCTTTCCGCTTAATTGTTTGAGTGCCTGGCACTTTTCAACTTATGCAGTTCCCTCAGAACGTCCAGGGTTTTTCTGTGAGTAAAGAGAAAAAAAGCATGACCGGTATGTAAATTGTTTGAGTGCCTGGCACTTATATTAAGTCGATAGTTTGCTATAATAGAAAAATGCTTATTATTCTTTAGATAATGTCTAAACGCTAGAATAATGGATTAGAGAGGATTTTTCATCATGACTACAAAACCAAAATTGCTCATTGTTGATGGCATGGCATTGTTATTTCGTTCTTTTTTTGCTTCAGCTGCAATGGGGCATTTTATACGCTTAGAGGACGGCACACCATCTAATGGTGCGCAAGGGTTTGTCCGCCATGTTTTGACGGCACAATCTATTATGCAACCAACACATTTAGCTATTTGTTGGGATATGGGTTCACAAACATTCCGAAATGAATTATATGATGGCTATAAGGCTAATCGCCCAGCACCGCCAGAGGAAATGCTACCTCAATTTGATATGGCTAAAAACTTATCTCAACATATTGGGTGGCAAAATTTCGGCGTTGTTGGTATGGAGGCTGATGATTTGATCGGCTCAATGATTACCAAATGGCAAGACGAAGCCGATATTACGGTTATTAGTGGGGATAAAGATTTATTGCAATTGTTGACGCCTACAACGCAAATAGCGTTTACGAAAAAAGGTTATACAGAGTATGATCTTTATACACATTCTCGTTTTAAAGAAGAATATGGTATAGAACCGATTCAATTTGCACAAGTAAAGGCTTTTATGGGTGATACAAGTGATGGCTATCCAGGAGTTAAAGGGATTGGTCCAAAACAGGCGCTGACACTTATTCAAATGTACGGCTCTATTGACAATGTTATTTCTTCCTTGGAGGAATTAAAGCCTGGTCAACGTACGAAAATCAAAGACAATCTTGACATGCTGAAGTTATCACACGAACTAGCAACAATTCAAACGAATGTACCGATAGAAGCAGAGATTGCTCAATTAGTAGTGCCAAACTATGAGCAACAAACATTTAAAGCGATAGAAGAACGTGGCTTTACGCTTATTGCAAAGCAGGCACGTTCATTGTATTCCCTTATTTAGGTGCTACTTTAACGAAGCTTAACACTTTTTCATTATTTTGAAATAGAGCAGTACGAATTTGGCTGGGGCGATTTTTGCCACCATTATCATGGAAAATTAACAATAGCTCACCGTCTTGCACGTCATAGCCAATGAGTGGTACCCAATGATAGACAAAGGTAGATTTTTTATCAAACCATTGCAGGCTAAAATAACGGTCAAAGCGCATCGCAACGGGGCGTCCTGCATCTATTTCCTGCAGCGCCTCTTTTAACGTACAGTTGCGTATATCCCAGGTCGGTAACAGTTTCCGAAGGTTATAAATTAAACGCCATTTAAACAAGCCTATTTTTGTGCCACCGAGTAGTTCATAAAGTTCGTTAACCGATGGAGCAGTCGGATTATAGTAGTGCAGAATGACATGGATTGTTGTTGGTCCACAGGCAGAATTACGATATTTAGGTGTAATGGATGTTTCGTATTGTGATATTCCGTGTATCGGCAAATACTGTTTCATAAAAATCTCCCTTCGAAAAAGAACGGTTTAAATGTAATTCTTAGGCGCTTTCACACATAATTACGTGGAGTCCTTCTTTAAATAATGAATCAAGCTGGGACAAAAGAGAAAAAGTGTTAGATTGTTTGCAAACAATCTAACACTTTTTTGCTGCGACAGTTGATGTTCACTACGGCAGACGCTTTTTATGGACACACCGATGGCAGCAAACCTCGCGATCGCGTAGTTTGCTGCGTCATACGTTTTGTGGTGTTCCCGCTTGAGTCACCGCCTTTGCTACAATCAACTAATACTATCTATTTATTGTTGAGCAGCTAAAAATTCAGTAACTTGCTGTGGTGTTTTAGCGTTAGCACTATGTAAGTGTGCTAATTTTTCACCGTTTTGGAAAATTAATAAGCTTGGAATACCCATTACATCGTATTTATCTGCGATTTCAGGAAGTTCGTCGCGGTTAAGCTCGTACCAATCAAATTGGTTGTACTCTTCAATAATTGGATCGATAAACATATTCATGCGTGTGCAATCAGGGCACCATCCAGCATAAAATTTCACAAGCACTTTTTGCTCACCAGAGATAAGCTCATTAAATTGTTCTGCAGTAGTTATTGTTTTCATTAGTAATTCACTCTCCTTGCTAACCATTTTACACATTTTCTCTTCATCCTGAAAGTTATCTGTTTGGGATATGTGGACTCTACTTATTGTCCTATTTTCGCTCGTAAAAAACAAAAAAAGTTGTATATTGCAAAAATAAATGAAGAAAAAAGATTGCTAATTTAGACAAAATAATCTACACTAAAAACAGAAAAAGTAGTTTTATTTTCATTCAGTGGAAGACTTTTCACACGCTGATTTGAGTTGCATATCAACTGACTGAAGATAAGTCTCTGGCGCTTGCCACAGATTATAAAATGACATTAGTTAAAATCTTTTCGCTAAAAATCTACGACAATGTAAGACTTTGCGACTAGCAAGCATACATTGTAAAAGATCAACGTGAATGTCAAAATCGAAGCAAAAAACGCCAAAGCGAAATTTTGATTTTTTTTGGCCAAAAAATGAATGGCTATTCATTCAATGGGAGAATAAGGGGGAATTGCTTGTGACTTATAACATTAAAAAAGCGGCTGTTCTAGGTTCTGGAGTAATGGGTTCTGGAATTGCAGCACATTTAGCAAACATCGGTATTCCAACATTATTATTAGACATTGCACCGAAAGAACTAACGAAAGAGGAAGAAGCAAAGGGTTTAACTTTAGCGCATCCAGCTGTAAGAAATCGCTTTGTGAATAGTGCTCTTCAAAAGTTAGTGAAGCAAAAGCCAGCACCACTTACTTCTAAGAAAAATTTATCGCTACTAACGGTGGGGAACTTTGAAGACGATTTAGACAAACTAAAAGATGTAGATTGGGTAATTGAAGTTGTTGTTGAAAATCTAGCAATTAAACAAAGCTTATATGAAAAAATTGATGCTGTACGTACAGCAGGTACAATTATTAGTTCTAATACATCAGGCATTAGTATTAATGCAATGGCGGAAGGGCGTTCAGAAGATTTCCAAAAACATTTTTTAGGGACGCATTTCTTCAATCCGCCACGCTATTTAAAATTACTTGAAGTAATCCCTGCAACAACAACTGCACCGGAAGTTGTAGACTTTATGAAAAAATTTGGTGAGGACATTCTTGGCAAAGGGGTCGTACTAGCAAAAGATACTCCGAACTTCATTGCCAATCGCATAGGCACATATGGTCTGCTCGTTACTTTACAGGAAATGATGAAAGGCGGCTATTCAGTTGGCGAAGTAGATTCAGTGACAGGGCCACTTATCGGTCGTCCAAAATCTGCTACTTTCCGTACGTTAGATGTCGTTGGCTTAGATACTTTTATCCATGTGGCAAAAAACGTATATGACCAAACGTCAGGAGATGAACAGCAAGTATTTGCAGTACCTGAATTTTTGCAAAAAATGGTTACAAACGGCTGGCTAGGTGCTAAGTCTGGGCAAGGTTTCTTCCAGAAGCAAGGGAAGGAAATTTTAGAAATTGATCCAAACACATTAGCTTATAGCCCTGTGAAAAAATTACAAACACCTTCAATTGAAATGGCGAAACAAACGCGAGGATTAGCTAATAAAGTTAAGGCATTAACGTATGCTAAAGATCGTACAGGTGAGCTGTTATGGGGGATTTTTGCACCGACATTAATTTACTCTGCACATCTACACGGTGAAATTGCCGATGATATTGTGGCAATAGATAATGCAATGAAATGGGGCTTCGGCTGGCAACAAGGTCCATTTGAAATATGGGATGCCATCGGTGTTGCAGAATCCGTTGCCAAAATGGAAGCGGAAGGTCGCGAGGTTCCTGTATTTGTAAAAGACATGTTAGAGAAGGGCTTTACTTCATTCTATTCAGAACTTGAAGGTGACGTAGCGTATTATAACGGGTCACAATACGTAAAAGTTCCTGTTAATGAAAAAGAAATTAACTTAAAGCGCTATAAAAAGAAACATGGCGTTATTAAGTCTAATACAGGTGCTAGCTTAATAGATTTAGGTGACGGAATTGCACTACTTGAGTTCCATTCCCAATCAAATGCCATCGGTTTAGATATTATTCAAATGATTAACTACGCAGTAGATGAAGTGGAAGCAAATTATAAAGGCTTGGTAATTGGAAACCAAGGTAAAAACTTCTGTGTCGGTGCTAACTTAGGAATGATTTTAGTAGAAGCACAGGATGATAACATTTTCGAACTAGACTTTGTCATTAAAGCATTCCAAGATGCGATGCAAAAAATAAAATATTCTAACAAACCTGTTGTGGCAGCACCGTTCGCGATGACATTAGGTGGAGGCGCAGAAGTATGTTTACCTGCTGCACATATCCAAGCGACGATGGAAACTTATATGGGCTTAGTAGAAGTAGGTGTTGGTTTAATTCCAGGTGGAGGCGGTAATAAAGCGCTTTACCAAAAGTTTTTGAAAGGTTTACCAAATGGCGTTGAGGTAGACTATCAAAATATTGCTAATAAAGTATTCGAAACAATTGCGATGGCGAAAGTTTCAACGTCAGGTGAGGAAGCACGCGATAATAACTTCCTAGATTTTGCAGATGGTATTTCAGTCAATGCAGATCACCAAATTTATGATGCAAAGCAAGCTGCTTTGGCACTTTATGATGCAGGCTACCAACCACCAGTGCCAACAAAAGTTCCTGTTGTCGGTGCATCTGGCTACGGTACGTTACTAATTGGTGCTCAAGGAATGTTTGAATCAGGTTTCATTAGTGAACATGATTTAAAAATTGCTAAGAAGTTAGCGTACGTAATTGCAGGTGGAAAAGTTCCATATGGCACATTAGTAGATGAGCAATACCTATTAAACTTAGAGCGTGAAGCATTCCTAAGCTTAGTTGCAGATCCGCTATCTCAACAAAGAATGCAACACATGTTATTAAAAGGAAAACCACTTCGTAACTAACTAGACTAAAATGTTTGCACATGAAACAAAGGGGGATTTAGACGATGCGTGAAGCCGTAATTGTAGCAGGAGCACGAACTCCTATTGGAAAAGCGAAAAAAGGTTCATTAGCAACAGTAAGACCGGATGATTTTGGGGCAGCAGTTGTCAAAGAAACATTAAAAAGAGCGGGCTATGAAGGTCCTGTCGATGACTTAATTTTAGGCTGCGCAATGCCAGAAGCAGAGCAAGGGATGAATGTAGCTCGTAGTATCGGAGCGCTTGCAGGACTACCAGATACTACACCTGCACTGACAATTAATCGATTTTGTTCATCAGGTTTACAGGCAATAGCATATGCAGCTGAACGTATTATGCTTGGTCATTCAAAGGCCATTCTTGCTGGCGGTGTTGAATCGATGAGTATGGTGCCAATGGTAGGAAATACACCACGCTTAAATCCAACATTAGCTGAAACTGCACCACAATACTATATGGGGATGGGGCATACAGCAGAGGAAGTAGCACGTCAGTACAATGTGAGTCGTGAAGATCAAGATGCATTTGCTGTACGATCACATATGCTTGCAGAAAAAGCAATTAAAGAAGGTAAATTTAAGGATGAGATTGTTCCGATTGAAGTGGAACAACATTATGTGGATAACAATAATAAACTACAGGTGAAAAAATTTACCTTCAGTGTCGATGAGGGCGTTCGTCCGGGCACATCAGTTGAAGGCTTAGCTAAACTCCGTCCTGCATTCCATGTAAAAGGAAGTGTTACAGCAGGTAACGCTTCTCAAACTTCTGATGGTGCAGCTGCAGTTCTAGTAATGGATCGTGAGGAAGCAGAAAAGCAAGGAATGACACCGATGGCTAAGTTTTTAGGCTTTGCGGTTGGCGGAGTTCCACCAGAAGTGATGGGTATCGGCCCAATCGTAGCAGTTCCCAAAGCGCTTGAAATTGCAGGTTTATCAATTCAAGATATTGATTTGTGGGAAATTAACGAAGCGTTTGCATCTCAATCATTACAAGTGGTTCGTCATTTAGGTATTGACCAAGAGAAAGTAAACATAAATGGCGGTGCAATTGCATTAGGACATCCGCTTGGTGCAACAGGTGCAATTTTAACATTGAAGCTAATTCACGAGCTGAAACGTCAAGGCAAAAAATATGGTGTCGTTACAATGTGTATCGGCGGTGGTATGGGCGCTGCTGGAGTATTTGAGATTTTATAAGTTATGTGAAATTATTTGAGAATTGCGAATTGTATGAGTGCCTGGCACCTAAAAATAAGGAGGAATTTAACATGACAGAAAAAACAACAGATATCATTAAAGGCGGCGGATTTATCATTGAGGACGTGGCATTGGACCGCGTATTTACACCAGAAGATTTTACAGATGAGCATAAAATGATTGCTAAAACTACTGAAGAGTATGTTGCGAATGAGGTATTACCTGTAGTTGAAAACTTAGAGCATCATGAGTTCGAGCATTCAGTGCGTCTACTGAAAAGTGCTGGTGAACTTGGTTTATTAGCTGCAGATGTACCAGAAGAATACGAAGGTCTTGGCTTAGATAAAGTATCTTCTGCATTAATAGCTGAAAAAATGTCAGTAGCTGGGGGCTTCTCGATTACACATGGTGCACATGTAGGGATTGGTTCATTACCTATCGTGCTATTCGGTAACGAAGATCAAAAGCAAAAGTATTTACCGAAGCTTGCTTCTGGTGAATTAATTGCAGCTTACGCATTAACAGAGCCTGGTTCAGGTTCGGACGCTTTAGGTGCCAAAACGACTGCAAAGCTAAATGCTGCAGGTACTCATTATGTATTAAACGGTGAAAAACAATGGATTACTAACGCTGGTTTTGCTGATGTCTTTGTTGTGTACGCAAAAATCGATGGCGATAAATTCTCAGCATTCATCGTGGAACGTGCCTATAATGGTGTTTCTGTAGGCCCAGAAGAAAAGAAAATGGGTATCAAATCTTCTTCAACTCGTACATTAGTGCTTGAGGATGCAGAAGTACCTGTAGAAAATCTACTAGGTGAAGTAGGTCGTGGACACGTAATTGCATTTAACATTTTAAATATTGGTCGTTATAAATTAGGTGTAGGAACAATCGGTGGCTCAAAGCGTGCTTTAGAGCTAGCCATTCAATATACAAACCAACGTCAACAATTCAAAACGAAGCTTTCTGATTTCAACTTAACGAAAGAAAAACTATCGACAATGGCGTCTCAATTATATGCGTCTGAGTCATTAAATTATCGTACGGTTGGATTATTTGAAGATCGTTTAAGCCAATTAAGCCCTGAAGAACAAAAGCAAGGGAAAGTTATTGCAAATGCAATTGCTGAATATGCAATTGAGTGTTCGATTGCGAAAGTGTTTGGTTCGGAAACATTGGATTATATCGCAGATGAAGCGGTGCAATTGCATGGTGGCTATGGCTTTATGGCAGAATATGAAGTGGAGCGAATTTATCGCGATTCTCGAATTAACCGTATTTTCGAAGGTACAAATGAAATTAACCGCATGATTGTACCAGGTACATTTATGAAAAAAGCGTTAAAAGGTGAATTGCCATTATTACAGGTCGCACAAAATTTACAACAAGAACTTCTTATGCTAATGCCTGAAGATGTAGGCACAGAGCCACTAGCACAAGAAAAATACCTTGTGAAAAATGCTAAAAAAATTGCTGTGTTAGCAGCTGGTATGGCAGCACAACGCTATGGGGCGAAGCTGGACCAAGAACAAGAGGTATTAGTGAACATTGCCAATATCGCCAACCAATTATTCGCTATGGAGTCTGCGGTTTTACGTACAGAAAAGGCAATTGCGCGTGAAGGTGTAGAAAAATCACATCAAAAATTACTTTACACACAAATCTTCTGCCAAGAAGCATTTGCAGAAATCGAGAAAGAGGCAAAGGATACAATTCTTGCATCAGCAGATGGAGATGCTGCACGTATGACATTGTCTGCATTACGTAAACTGACTCGTAACAATCCTTATAACCTGATTACTAAAAAGCGTGAAGCTTCAGTTAAACTAATAGAAGCAGAAAAATTCATCGTATAATATAAACTTTGACCTAGCTGCTTGCTATAGGATAGCTAAGATTAGAGTGTCCACAAAAGGCAACGAGAAAATCATTCTTGTTGCCTTTTGTTATGTGGGTGCCAGGCACACAAACAATTCTGAATTTTGCTAGTAGATATTGTTGTAAACAGACCGCGCGCTAGCGAGGGGTACTTCTTACACTGTGCCAGAGGGAAAGCGTAGTGGATTTTTTACGAAATAGGAGCCGATACAATGCGATGTATCTAAGCTAAGTGTCATAGGCAGGGTGGCAGGCACTCAAACAATTCACCATGCATTTTATAATTTATTAAGTAAAAATCCACGAAGACTCCTGCGGGAACAGCACAGAATGTAAGACGAAACAAACCGCGCGCTAGCGAGGGTTACGTCTTACACTGTGCCTGCGGAAAGCTAGTGGATTTTTTGCGAAATAGGAGCCGATACTATGCATGCGATGTATCTATGCTAAGTGTCATATGCAGGGTGCCAGGCACTCAAACAATTCACCATGCATTTTATAATTTATTAAGTAAAAATCCACGAAGACTCCTGCGGGAACAGCACAGAATGTAAGACGAAACAAACCGCGCGCTAGCGAGGGTTGCGGCTTACACTGTGCCCGCGGAAAGCGTAGTGGATTTTTACGAAATAGGAGCCGATACAATGCGATGTATCTATGCTAAAGTGGCAGGCACTAAAACAATTTCCATGCTGGTCAGACCTTCCGCCCGTAGCGAAAATCAATGGCGGTAGCCACATTCGACATTACTAATTTATCTTGCGTAACTAGCCAATAAATGTTTCGTTTTGGCTCATACTAGTTATGATGGTATACTACAGGAAATGATAGTAGAGGAGCCTATAAATATGATTCAATTTATCCATTACCCTAAATGTACAACTTGTAAAAAAGCACAGAAGTGGTTAAACGACAATGGCGTTTCATACGAAGAGGTACACATTGTTGAACAACCACCTACGAAAGAGCAAATAAAGAGTTATTGGCAAGCTAGCGGACAGCCACTGAAGAAATTTTTCAATACATCTGGCATGAAATATCGCGAACTTGGGTTGAAGGATAAACTGGCGGAAATGCCCGAAGATGAACAGCTCACACTACTTGCTTCTGACGGTATGCTAATTAAGCGACCAATTGTTACTGATGGAAAAAAAGTAACGTTAGGTTTTAAGGAATCAGATTTTGAACAAGCGTGGAAATAACAGCTTTAATCCTTGTTTTTATGAAAGAAGTATGGCACACTGAAAGTGAATATATTACATATTTATGGAGGGGTTTTTGGCATGAGCACACCTAAAGACTTACGTTACTCTGAAGAACACGAATGGGTAAAATTAGAAGATGGTAAAGTACGTATCGGTATTTCACATTTCGCACAATCTGAATTAGGAGATATCGTTTTCGTTGAGCTTCCACAAGTTGGCGACGAAATTAAAACAGATGATCCATTTGGAAGCGTAGAATCAGTAAAAACTGTTTCTGAATTATACGCACCAATTTCAGGTACTGTAGTTGAAGTAAATGCAGATTTAGAAGATAGCCCTGAATTCGTAAACGAATCACCATATGAAAAAGCATGGATGATCGTTGTAGAGCCTGCAGATGCTTCAGAGATTGAAAGCCTTATGACTGCAGAACAATACGAAGAAATGATTGCAGAATAAACAAGCCTATAATAGAAAAACGTCGGCATACACACCGGCGTTTTTTATTATATAGCACGAGGTATTAGTTGGTAATTTGATGTGTACAAAGCTTGATTCTGCAAGTAAACGATAGTACAGTGACTCACCATAAAATGTTGTCCAAATTGCGAAGCGACATGTGAAAATGATTGTTAACATGTAGATCTATGCATCATATGGAATCTGGTAATGGCGATGAATTGTTGTAGTAGATAACTGTCTAAATGGGGGTGGCGTGATGTTCGAAGGGAAATGTTTAATCGTGGAAGGCCGTTCGGATAAGCTTCAAATAAAACCTATTTTGAGTGAAGATGTTACAATACTTTGTACAAATGGTACAATTGGTGTGCATCAATTAGAAGAATTACTCGACCCATATGAGGGCTGTGAGCTATATACATTTTTTGATGCAGATGCATCAGGAGATAAACTACGAGCATTAATGGACAGACATTATCCTGAGGCGGAGCATTTGCGAACAATGCCTACTTATAAAGAAGTAGAAACTACACCGAGGAAAGTGCTTGCGATGATTTTATTGCGCGCGCATTTTTCCATCCATAATGAATATATTTTGTAAGGTTGCGTGAAAAATGGAAGAATGGTCAAAAGAGCAGTGGGAAACGGCTGTAAAATCTGGTGAAAAAACTGCCTTTTATTTATATACACCGATGTGCGGAACTTGTGCAGTTGCATTTAAAATGATGGATATCATAGAACAGTTACTGCCACAGTTGAAATTAGGTAAGGCAAATATAAATTTTTTAGAGCAAATAGCTTATGATTTTCAAATTGAAAGTGTACCTTGTTTACTCGTTAGCGATGGAGGAAAAGTTATAGAGAAGGTTTATGCATTTCAATCCGTACCGTTTTTATACGAATTGTTAAAAAAACCAATTGACTGAACTTTGCTAGCATGGTAAAGTAACAACTATATTAAAAACTATTAAATATATCGAACTCTTATAAAGAGCGGCGGAGGGAAGTGCCCTATGAAGCCCGGCAACCATCACATATGTGAAAAGGTGCCAAATCACTCAAAGATTTTTCTTTGAAAGATGAGAGAACGGTTTAGCGTATAAAATACGTGACCCCTTCTACTTGTCTATGAGTGAAGGGGTTTTCTATATGAGAAAAGGAGTATTCGCTATGATACAGCTTCAAAATATTACGAAGAAATACAAAACCGCAAATGGCGAATTAACTGCTGTTAAAGATGTCAATCTTACGATTAACAAAGGTGAGATTTTTGGCATTATCGGCTATAGTGGCGCTGGTAAAAGTACGATGATTCGTTTATTAAACGGTTTAGAAAAGCCGACAACAGGTACGGTGAAGGTGAACAATCAAGAATTTTCATCTATTAAGGGCCAAAAGTTGCGTGATGCTAGACAAAAAGTAAGTATGATTTTCCAACATTTTAACTTACTTTGGTCAAGAACTGTTGCTGAAAATATCGCTTTTCCACTTGAAATTGCAGGTATAGCTAAGAGTGAGCGACACGCACGTGTGAAAGAACTGATTGCACTTGTTGGTTTAGAAGGACGTGATAAGGCGTATCCATCACAGCTATCAGGCGGTCAAAAGCAACGCGTTGGTATCGCACGAGCACTTGCTAATAATCCTGAAGTGTTGTTATGTGATGAAGCTACATCGGCACTAGATCCAGAAACAACAGATGCAATTCTTGATTTGCTTGTCGACATTAACGAACGATTAGGTTTAACGATTGTATTAATTACCCATGAAATGCATGTTATCCGCAAAATCTGTCATCGTGTAGCGGTAATGGAAGCTGGAGAAATTGTGGAGCGTGGTGAAGTATTACAAGTGTTCCAAGCACCACAAGCGGCGATTACTAAAAAATTCGTTTCTCAAATTACGGATACGAAGGAAACCCAGGAGACAGTTGCACAGCTTAGAGTAAATTATCCAACGGGACACCTTGTTAAGCTTGTCTTTGTTGGTGAAAAAACAGAGCAACCTGTTATATCGCATTTAGTAAAACAGTTTGATGTGGAGATTAGTATTGTCCATGGCAATATCTCACAAACTAAAAATGGCGCATACGGTACTCTTATCGTGCAAATTGATGGCACGGATACAAATGTAGCAGCTGCACTAAATTATTTAAATACAGTTGAAGTACAAACGGAGGTGATTGCAAATGCTAACTAGTCTCTTTCCGAATGTCGACTGGGAAAAAATGTGGACAGCCACATATGAAACACTTTATATGACCACTCTTTCAACAGTCGTAACATTTATACTTGGTTTAGCCATTGGCATAATCCTCTTTTTAACGAGTCCAAACCAATTATGGGCCAATAAAATCGTTAACTTTTTAACAGGATCGGTCGTTAATATATTCCGTTCGATACCATTTATCGTGTTAATTATTTTACTAATACCATTTACGAAGTTTTTACTTGGGACAATTCGAGGAGCGAATGCAGCTCTACCAGCACTTATTATCGGTGCTGCACCATTCTATGCACGAATGGTATTAATTGCATTACGAGAAATTGATAAAGGCGTTATTGAAGCAGCACGCTCGATGGGGGCTAAAACGTCCACAATTATTTGGAAAGTACTAATTCCAGAATCATTACCGGCACTTATTTCTGGAATTACCGTAACGGCTGTAGCACTCGTTGGGTATACGGCAATGGCTGGAATTATTGGTGCTGGCGGCCTAGGAAACTTAGCCTTTTTAGATGGCTTCCAACGTAATCGCCAAGATGTGACATTAATGGCAACTATTTTGATCTTAGTAGTCGTATTTATCATTCAATGGATTGGCGATATGATTACAACGAAAACAGACAAACGTTAAAAAGGTTAACCCGGTTTTTACCGCTAACATATTGATTGAACAAATAAAGGGAGTGTATACAAATGAAGAAGTTATTAGCTGGATTATTTTTATCAGTACTTGTACTAGCTTTAGCAGCTTGTGGTGCTGGTAACAAAGACGAAGCAGGTTCAACATCTGGAGATAAAGCAGACGACAGTGCAAAAACTGAAGAAAAAGTAACATTAAAAATTGGTGCTTCTAACACACCACACGCAGTTATTTTAGAACAAGCAAAACCGATTTTAGCTAAAGAAGGTATTGATTTAGAAATCGAACCTTACCAAGATTATGTACTACCTAACCAAGATTTAGAGTCTGGTGAAATCGAAGCAAACTATTTCCAACATATCCCTTATCTAGAACAACAAATTAAAGATAATGGCTATGATTTCGTAAATGCTGGCGGCGTACATATCGAGCCAATCGGTATTTACTCTAAAAAATATAAATCTCTTGAAGACCTTCCTAAAGGTGCAACAATCTTATTATCGAACTCAGTTTCAGACCATGGCCGTATGCTGTCATTGTTAGAAGCAAAAGGCTTAATTAAATTAAAAGATGGTATCGACAAAACAGCAGCAGAAATTAAAGATATCGTTGATAATCCAAAAGACTTTAAATTCGATGCAAATACTGCACCAGAATTACTTGTTCAAATGTTTGAAAACGAAGAAGGCGATGCTGTTCTTATCAACTCTAACTATGCAATTGATAACGGCTTAAACCCAATTGATGATGCAATTGAGCTAGAAGATAAAGAATCTCCATATGTTAATATTATTGCGGTACGTGCTGGAGATGAAAATAAGCCAGAAATTAAAAAATTATTAGAAGTATTAAAATCTAAAGAAATCCAAGACTTCATCCTGAAGGAATGGAAAGGCGCAGTAGTACCAGTAAAATAGATTTTTCTAACACTATAGTACAAGCCATGAAAATGGTTTGTACTATTTTTTTTGGGGAAAGATAAATAATGGTTTGAAATCCAATAATTAAGTTCTTTTATTTTTTTAAAATTGTTTAGAATTTGTTTAGATTCATTTAATATGATTACTGATATAATATTATTCGCCAATAATACTGAAAAAATTTGGTATTTAGTCCTGACGGAGGTGAAATCCTATAACGAAATTTTTTAGGAGTGGTATTTTAGTCATGTTTTGCCTGTTGTTTGTTTTAATGAGCTGCTCACAAGGAAAAGAAAAAATAACAAAAAAGCCCATTTCATCAACTGAGAGGTTTGTTGTTGAAGAACTAATGACAGAAGATAACTTATTACGTACTGATTTAACGCAACAAAAAGATGTGTTTTTATCTGAATCAGTCGGATTATGGTTGACCTATTTACTAGAAAAAGATGATCAAGCTCGCTTTGATGAGCAGCTTGAAGTGATTGATAATTATTTTTTAGAGAAGAAATTTATTGTCTGGCGAATTGACGGTAAAAAACAAGCTACTGTAAACGCACTGATTGATGATTATAGAATCATGCGAGCGCTATTTGATGCTGGGGAGAAATGGAATGATGAACGTTATATTACGTTAGGGAAGTCCATTGGCAAGAACATTGTAAAGTATGGAATGCAAGAAGATACATTTGTAGATTTTGTTGATGTTCATACACATAAAAAGGCTAACACTATTACATTAAGTTATATTATGCCTTCTGCACTTTTAAAGATGCAACAATATGATGTTTTATCTAAAGCACAACTAGAGCATCAATTATCTATTTTAGCAAAAGCTCCAAAAGCTCAAGCAGGTTTTTTCCCAAAATATTATGATGTCGTATCAAAAAACTATGAATATGATACAGAGTTACATATGATAGATCAATTGTATACTGCTTACCATAGTGCAACTTTAGGTTTAGAAACGAAGCCCTTTACCAATTGGTTGTTGTCTTTATATAGTAGAGATCATAAATTGTACGGCCGCTACGATGCTAAAACAGGTGAACCAGCTGTTACATTCGAATCGCCTGCTGTTTACGCAATGGCAACTCGTTATATGTTGGAAATCCATAATGATATGATGGCTGAAGAATTTTTCCGCAAAATGGAATCGCTCAAGGCCAATGCAAATACGGGGTATGTAGACGTGCAAACAAATGCGACACATATATTTGATAATTTATTACCACTTCTAGCGGAAAGAGAGGTCGACGATGCGAACAGCAATAAAATGGAATAAAGCTATATTTCTTTATGGAATTTTACTTATTTTGCTTCTACAATTACCTGCTTATTTTTTACTACATCAAGATATTGAAAGCTTATTATTATATATCTTTTTAGTACTTATAGTAATCCTAACACTATGGAGAGGTACGGTTACTGGGCTAATAAGTAGTTTGTTATTTATTTTTATCAGCGGCTCCACATTACTGTATATCGGTATGACTGGTTCTGTAGCATTGTTAAGTAATGCATTTTCAATGCAACAATTTTTGGCATATGGTGTTGTTTTACTACTCCTAGTATTATGCGCCGGAAAGATTCATGAATTATTGTTAGCACAAGAAAAATATATGAAAAACTTACAGCAGGATGTCAAAAACTTTGTAGCCATTGATGTAGAGACTGGTTTTGATAATGAATCCCGTATGCGTGTGATTGTTAATGAAGAAATGCGAAGAGCGGATCGTCATCAACATTCTTTTGTTTTTATTATGCTAAAGCTTGAAAACTATGAAAAATTTAAAAAGCTATATGGTTTCAAAGAAGCACAATATTTATGGAAGCAACTGGCGGAAAAAATACAACAATCCGTTAGACAAACAGATAAAAAATTTCGCTATCGTGAAAATTATCTTGCCATTTTATTAATCGATACATCAGATCAATACATTGATATTATTTACGAAAAGTTGGATCAAGCTTTAAAAAACCACCAATTATTAAATAAGCGATGGGTGACACTAAGCTACAAAACAAGTTATTTTACTTACACGCCACAGATGGATCAAAGTTTTGATGATTTATTAGCAGAAATGGAAAGAGAGATGAAAACAAGTGCGCTTTAGATTTGGCTTGCTCGTCTTCATTGTTCTTTTTTATTTAGTTAGTATGCCTCAGCATTCTCAAGCAAGTGCCGATGATAAAGACATTGCACTTATTTATGTTACTAGCAATCAACAAGTTGATGAAGATGTGCAAATTCTACGTGAAATGCTAAATGCTTATACAGATGTAGATGTCATAGCGGTGGAAAATATTAAAGAAGATACATTGGCTGGTTATAAACGTATTGTCATTTTAAATGCCTATAAGATGCATATACCTTTCCAAGCATTACAAGCTATGAACAATTTCCATGGACCCGCTGTTGCTATAGGGGAGAATATTGAGCAGATTTCCTCATTCTCACATTGGCAAAAGGGAAAAAAAGTCGAGCTTCGAAAAATCGGGGAACATGAATTGCAGAGTCCAATTGAATGGACGGTCATGACTCCACCTAACGATGCTGAAGTTATACAAATGGCATCTTCATTTAATGAAGACTTCCCTTTTATTGTGAAAGAAAAAAATAGCAATTGGTCTTATATAGGTAAAGTGATTCAAACATCTCCTTTAGTATATGACTGGCCATCGATATTTGGTGATCTATTGAAAATATCATCTCCAAACATTCATCCTGCATTTATCGTGTTATCAGACATTAATGTGGAAACGGATGTTTTGAAGTTAAAGGAAGTAGTTGAACAATTAAAGCAATTGAATGTTCCTATCAACTTACAGATTAGCCCGCTATATGAAGTAGATGGTGCAATTTATTATTTACAGGACAATAAGGCATTGCTGAAATATTTACAACAATTACAGCAGGAGGGGGTAGCTTTTATTTTATCTTCTTCACAAGCTAACATAGAAAAAAGTCTAGATTATTTAGTATTGCAAAAAATTTACCCTACTTTAATTCTAAATGATAGCGCATTTTTCAGTGGAGTATTGCGACAACAAGAAAATCATTTTTATATAACCGAAAGAGATTTACAAACAATTTATCCTTATACGATAGCAGCAATAAATGATGTGAATGTATATCCACTGTATTCCACACAGCAGTCGATTCGTAATATCAATAAAGCGCCAGGTTCAACTATTGGAATTCAATATCCTAGCTACTTAGGGGCTCATCATGCACAAGAGCTTGTTGAACTCTTAAACAAACAAGTACAGCTAGAATGGCTTGATTTTAGAAAAACAGAACAGTTTGTACAGACGTCTAACGTATCAATAATGCAATCAGCAAACGGAGAGCAAAAGATACAGCTTTCTTTTACCAAACTGGATCGCTTAAAAAAGATGTTTGATGAGCGGCCATTTGAAGTAGTTTTATGGCTGTTAGTAATCATAGTATCGTTATTTGTTATTGTATTTTTTATGAATACTTTGAGACTACGTATAACGCTACGTAAGCGATTATTTGAGGAGAGGAAAAGTAATGGCTGATATTTTATTTTATATTTCATTGTTTCTCATATGGATTATGCTGTTATACCATATGTTTTTAATGCAAGGGGGCTATTTGCATTTTCGATCTTATGAAAAGGTTATCGATGAATGGTCAAAAAAAATGATAGATGTTCCAACAGTGAGTATCTTTATTCCGGCACATAATGAAGAAGTTGTTATTGAGCAAACTTTACGGGCAATGTCCCGATTGTTTTACCCGAAAGATAAGTTGGAAGTAATCGTCATTAACGATAATTCATCGGATAGAACAGGAGAGATTGCAAGAAAGTTTACAGAAAAATATCCATTTATACGAGTAATTGAAACAGTAGAACCTTATAAAGGTAAGGGCAAATCTTCTGCATTAAATGCCGCTTTAGCGGATTCTACTGGGGAAGTTGTTATTGTCTATGATGCAGATAATATGCCAGAGCGTATGGCCATTTGGTATTTAGTTATGGGGCTTGTAAATGACCCAAAAGCTGCAGCTACCGTGGGGAAATTTCGAGTGGTAAATGCGACTGAAACATGGTTAACACGATTTATTAATATTGAAACGATTTGTTTTCAGTGGATGGCACAAGGTGGTCGTTGGAAGTGGTTTAACATTGCAACAATTCCAGGTACCAATTTCGCCATTCGCCGTAGTATTTTAGAACAATTAGGTGGATGGGATGTAAAGGCGTTAGCGGAAGATACTGAATTAACTATTCGTGTCTATAATTTAGGCTATCATATCCGCTTTTTCCCAAAGGCTATTACGTGGGAACAAGAACCAGAGACGTTAAAAGTATGGTGGAAACAACGAACACGCTGGGCAAGAGGAAATCAGTATGTTGTGCTAAAGTTTTTAAGCCAATTTTTCACATTGAAAAGAAAAAGTATTATTTTTGATTTGTTTTATTTCTTTTTTACTTACTTTTTATTTTTCTTCGGCGTCATTTTATCCAACATTTTATTTATCACCAATCTTTTTTACGATATTGGACTAACTGTTGGAGATATCGCAATTGTTTTATGGGTATTGGCTTTCTTGTTATTTTTAGGTGAAGTGATGATTACCTTAAGCATTGAAAAAACAGAAATGAATCGTAAAAATTTTTTCTATGTCATTTTAATGTATTTTACATATTCACAAATGTGGATAGTATTAGTTATTTGGTCGCTATTTTTAGAGATAAAAAGAGTTTTTACTGGCCAAGAAGTGCAGTGGTATAAAACTGAGCGCTTTGCAAAGAAAACAAAATAAGGAGAACAATAATGAGAGTCTTACTTTATATTTTTACAGTCTTAATCAGTTTGCCGTTCTTAGCTACGCATGCCCTAGCTGCGCCAATCACAGTAGAAAAACAAACAATAGCTATTGAGGCAAACAGCTTAGCAAAAAAACCATTGTTGTCTCAGGCAATTGAATTACAAGGGCCTTCCTCTTCAAGAGATTTCTATTACACGCTCAGTCAAGATGTAGAGGCGAAGGGACAAACTGTTTCATTTCAAATACAGCAGTCAGAGCTGTTAATAGCGCCATCCTCTTTTACGGTAAAAGTGGATGATATCGCAATTAAATCGATTGCATTAACTTCAGATTTATTGAAGCAAACTGTGACTGTTACTTTACCGGAAAGTGCCTTAATGAAAGGAACGCATAAAATAACAGCTAGTTTTTATGGTATTTTGAAAGAAGGTGTATGTGTAGCACCGGGCAATGAGGGCAATTGGTTACGTATCGATATTTTATCGTCTATATCATCATTTAATGAAAGTACACAACAATGGACATTGAGCAACTATCCTGAAGCGTTTGTAGGCTATGAAGATTATAGAACAACACTTATAGTACCTGATGAAGCTTCAGAACAAACATTGAATGCTAGTTATCAACTTGCTGCTTATTTGTCAGAGCAAGGTGAGAATGACGTTGATGTTAAAAGAGAATCTGCTGTTGCACGTGTTGCTGGACCGGTTATTGTTGTAGGAGCAAAAGATGAATTTAGTACAAATTATATGATTAAAATGCTCGAGACTGCCAATAGTCAATATGAAGATGGTCTTTCACTTAGTGTACACAGTCTAAAAAATGAGGAAAGCAATCAAAGTGTACCTATTTTGTTTGTGTCAGCCGCTACTCCAAACGCACTTCAAGAGCGAATTTCGTTATTGACGGATACTAAATTGTATAGTCAATTTGCAGGAAGTACGTTAACGGTGGATGAGTTACCAACAGTGAACAATTCTTCTAATTCAACACTTCTCTTTTCACAGCTAGGTTTTGACCATCAAATATTATCGAGTCAAGAAACGATGACGCCGCACTATTATGTGTCTTTACCACAAGTTGAAGCTAATAAAGAAGCAAACATGCGATTAGTCTTAAAGAAATCAGCTCTCCTACCTGAAAAAGGTAAAAGTAATGAACGAGAAGTAGAATTGATTGTATGGGTTAATGATGTACCGCATGCAGTTGACCTTCAGAAGCTAGAGTCAACTTCTTCAGATTTATATGAAGTGAATGTGCCCATTCAAACAAATGTGTTAAATAAACAATCGATGACAGATATCCAATTTGAAGTAACTGGTTTTCAATTAGAGGATCCTTGTGAAACGACGAATGAGCGTTATTGGCTTTATATTGATGGTAGTAGTACATTATCTATTACAAAAGAAGATACAACACCAACATTTACATTAAGAGATTTTCCAAATGCTTTCCAAGAACAATCTTTGATTATTGTTCCGAATAATACGGTGATAAACGATACACAAATGCTCTTGTTGTATAAGTCCTTAATGACGAATGGTGAAATGGCTCAAACAATGTTGAGGAAAGAACGAGACGTTAAGGAAGAAGAATTAAAACGAAGTGCAATTATTTTTGCTGGCGCTTCCTCCGATTTCACAGCGCTCATAGGAAACAAAAACAATATACCTCAATCTGCAGAAGATTTACTAAAACAAGGTTTTCTTCCAGAAACAATGGCTCAGTATACATTTATTACCCAAAGTTTTTGGGATGATAAGCAACCGCTATTAATCATCCAAATGATGGATGAAGCAGCAAATCAAAAGGACTTTTTAGCCCAATTGAAGGGGACCAGTGAAAAGGTAACCTCTGCGATTGAAACAAAAGAGGGGAAATTTGTAGTTGCGGCTAGTAGTGCAGCAGACATTGAAAAATCTACCTCAGAGCAGAACAATTCTATTTCATTTGTACTTATAGCAGAATTTGCTGTACTGATATTAGTAATTGGGCTTATTTTATATTTTATTTTACGTAGAAAAAGAAAAAATCTCCTTGTTGAGGATGAAGAAGAGTAGATTTTAAGCATCAGTAGACCCGGTAAATTTACTGGGTCTACTGTCTTTTTCCATTTAATTGCGATTAATTTTCGCTGGGTAGGCGTTTTCTTTCGGGCACAACGAAAGCTGCAACCCTCGCATGCACACGGTTGTTGTGTCTTACGCCCTGAGCATGAGTCGCCATCCCATCAATACAATCAACAAAATAACCGGCATCAAGTTGAACTTCTTGATGCCGGTTATAAGACAATGTGTGACCCAGTGAATTTCACTGGGTCTTTTCATGTTAGTTTAACGGTGTTATTGAAACTGAGAAAGTCGGGAAAAGAAATTAGTTACGAAGTCTAAAAATATTTTTTCAGATGGTGCAATTTCTCGATTTACAGGTGAAATAATACCAACTGTTCTTGGTATTGTGGGCGATTCAATTGGCACTTTGATAGTGAATCGGGCTGCTGAATCGTATAGTGAACTCTCAGGTAGTAGGCTGACACCAATTCCAGCGGCCACTAAACCTTTTAATGCATCTAAGTCTTCACCTTCAGATATTACATTTGGTAAAAAGCCGGCAGCACGGCAGGCATCCATCGCAACTTTATGTAATATATAGCCATCTGGAAAAAGAACAAAAAGATCATTACGTAAATCTGCTAGCTGAATACTTTCCCGTTTCGCCAAAGGATGGTTTGCTGGCAATAGGGCTGCAATATTTTCGGTGAATAAGATGTTTGATTGAATTGATTCGTCCTTTGGTGGCAGCGGTCCTAAAAATGCTAAGTTAAGCTCACGATTTTTAACGGCATCAATTAAAAAGCGATAAGAGCCTTGGCGCAATTGAAATTGCAAATCTGGGTATTCACGCTTAAAAGCTGAAATAACGGTTGGCAGTACATAACTTGCTAAGCTCGTAGGAAAACCAATTTTAATGGTTCCTTTTGCAGGATCTAAATATTCCTCAACCTGCTTGGCTGCAAAATCTATTGCTTTTAAAGCAGTGATTGTATGTTCAAGAAAAGTTTTTCCTATCGGTGTTAATTTTACATTTCTGCCGACACGTTCAAAAAGTGGTGTACCTAATTCGTCTTCTAAATTAGCAATTTGACGACTTATTGCTGATTGGGCAACATGAAGGTGTTCAGCAGCTTCAGAAATATGCTCACGCTCTGCAACCTCCACAAAATAACGTAATTGACGTAACTCCACTGGATATTCACCTCTATCTAATCGAAAAATCCGATTAATTATATTTTAATTATATAATATTTAAGATATAAAAAGACTGAAAAAATATCATGGTGCTAAAAAATGAATAAACGATTACAGTCAACTCAAATGCATTTTAAATCATTTAAAGTAGATGACCAATATTTGTTAAAAATGAATCCGAAAGAAGCAGTTGAACGCAAATTCTGTTTGTAATTTGGCAGCTAAGTCTTGGGTAATCAATGTCAGGGGGAGATTTATGATAAAGAAAGGAATCAGTTGGCTGCTAATTTTACTGATAATCGCAATGTTAGAAGGTTTAGCATTTAATAATCAGCATATGAGAAAGCTGTAACCTCCCGCGGAAAGCAACCGCCTTCGATTCCACCAACTTGGTGCTATCTACTGAATTTTATCTATAGCAAAAAAAAGTTAGCCTTTATACATATTTAATGAAAAAGTGTTAGATTGACTGCAACCAATCTAACACTTTTTCGCTTTTGCCCATAGCATCTTTTCATTGGACATGAAAATTATGTGATGACTTCTGCTGAAAGCAAAGTGAATTTTTAACATACAGTAAAAAGTGTATGAATATTTGAAGGGATTATAAGATAGCTTTTTTAAAACGATAGTAATTAATAGCACTATTACTCTATAATTTTATTTTCTTATAGTGATTCCATTCTAATGAAATAGGATATAGTATAGATATGGTTGTTTGTGCATTTTTGTCACAAAACCGCTACAATTAACGCTTTATGCGAGGTTTCCACTATGTAGCTAGATGAAATCCATTCTCATTTAGGGATATTTCATTGAAAATAGACTTTGTCTATTCTCATTAGCAGTTTCGATTCTAAAAAATCTGAAAATGCTTAAAAAGTCTTTATAATTCAAGATTTCATCATTGAAAAGTGAAAGTGGTCAAAATGGTTTGCATAGAGAACGATTTTCAGTTAAGATTAGAATGATGATAATTAAGGAATGGTTGCCCATTCACAGAACACACTATGGAGGTATTTTCATGTCAACTTTAGTAATTAAAGATCTTCACGTTGAAATCGACGGGAAAGAGATTTTAAAAGGCGTAAACCTTACAATTAATACAAATGAAATCCATGCAATTATGGGACCAAACGGAACTGGTAAATCAACACTAGCTTCTGCAATTATGGGACACCCAAAATACGAAGTTACTTCTGGTACAGTTGAACTTGATGGTGAAAACGTACTTGAAATGGAAGTTGATGAGCGTGCACAAGCTGGCTTGTTCCTAGCTATGCAATACCCATCAGAAATCGCTGGTGTAACAAACGCTGATTTCTTACGTTCAGCTATTAATGCACGCCGTGAAGAGGGCGACGAAATTTCATTAATGAAATTCATTCGTGAATTAGATAAAAATATGGAATTCCTTGAAATGAACGAAGACATGGCACAACGTTATTTAAACGAAGGTTTCTCTGGCGGTGAGAAAAAACGTAACGAAATTCTTCAATTAATGATGATTAAGCCAACTTTCGCTATTTTAGATGAAATTGACTCTGGTCTTGATATTGACGCACTTAAAGTTGTTTCTAAAGGTATTAATGCAATGCGTGGCGAAGGCTTCGGATGCTTAATGATCACTCACTACCAACGTCTACTTAACTACATCACACCAGACCATGTTCACGTAATGATGCAAGGTCGCGTTGTAAAATCAGGTGGCGAAGAATTAGCGCACCGTTTAGAAGCAGAAGGTTATGACTGGATTAAAAAAGAACTAGGTATCGAAGAAGAAACAGAAGAACAAGAAGCATAAGAAGGAGGACGAACTAGCATGACAGTGGAACTTAACTTGCCTGTAACATTACAGGACGTGCGCTCGTTCTCAGAGGCGAATGGTGAACCAACTTGGTTTGCAGAGCTTCGTACGGCAGCACTAGACAAAGCAGCTGGTTTAGATATGCCAAAACCAGATAGAACAAATATTTCAAAATGGGACTTCATGAACTTCCCAACTCATACAGTTGTCAGTGAAGAATTTGCTTCACTTGATGCACTTCCAGAAGAGGCACGTCGCTTAATTGATCTTGAGGCACAAGAAAACTTATATATTCAACGAAACAACACACCAGCGTTTATTAAAACATCACAGGAGCTTGCTGACAAAGGCGTTATTTTTACAGATATGTTAACAGCTATACGTGATCACGGTGAGCTTGTTCAAAAGTACTTCATGACTGAAGCGGTTAAAGTTGATGAACATAAATTAACAGCACTTCACGCAGCACTTGTGAATGGTGGCGTATTTGTTTACGTACCGAAAAATGTCATTATTGAGCAACCGTTACAAGTTGTATTCTTAAATGATAATGCAGAAGCTTCACTTTATAACCACGTATTAGTAGTAGCTGAAGCAAATGCAGCTGTCACATATGTGGAAACATATATTTCTACAGTTGAAGAAGCAAAAGCTCAAGCTAACATTATTTCTGAAGTAATTGTACAAGATAATGCACAAGTAATTTACGGTGCGGTTGATGTACTAGCTAAAGGTTATACTACTTATGTAAATCGTCGTGCTCGTTTAGCACGTGATGCAAAAGTTGACTGGGCTCTTGGTTTAATGAACGATTCAGATACAATTTCTGAAAATATTACACACCTTGTCGGTGACGGTTCACATGCTGATACAAAAACAGTTGTTGTTGGTCGCGGAGAGCAAAAACTAAACTTCACAACAGAAGTTCGTCACTGGGGTAAAAACTCAAATGGTCACATCTTAAAACACGGTGTGATGAAAGATGCAGCACAGTCAATTTTCAACGGTATTGGCTATATTGAACACGGTGCTACAAAAGCAGATGCACAACAAGAATCACGTGTGTTAATGCTTTCTGAAAAAGCTCGTGGCGATGCTAACCCAATTCTTTTAATTGATGAAGATGATGTAACAGCAGGACACGCAGCATCTGTAGGACGAGTAGATCCACTACAACTTTATTACTTAATGAGTCGTGGTATCTCGAAAGCAGAAGCAGAGCGCCTTGTTATCCATGGATTCCTTGCGCCAGTTGTTAAGCAATTACCTATAGAAGGCGTTCAAAAGCAACTGACGGAGGTTATCGAAAGGAAAGTTCGCTAATGATCAATAAAGACATTAAAAGCTATTTCCCAATATTAAATCAACAAGTAAATGGTCATCCACTTGTTTACCTTGATAGCGCAGCAACATCTCAAAAGCCTACTCAAGTAATTGAAGCAATTAAGCATTATTATGAATTTGATAACTCGAATGTTCACCGAGGTGTGCATACATTGGGAAATCGTGCGACTGACAAATACGAGGGTGCTCGTGAAAAGGTGCGCAATTTCATTAATGCGAAATCAACAGAAGAAATTATTTTTACTCGTGGTACAACGACTGCGTTAAATACAGTAGCTTCTAGTTATGGTCGTGCAAATGTTGAGCAAGGTGATGAAATTGTCATCACACATATGGAGCATCACTCCAACATTATTCCTTGGCAACAACTTGCAAAAGAAAAAAATG
This sequence comes from Lysinibacillus sp. NPDC097162, assembly GCF_044762185.1. Classification (NCBI taxonomy): domain Bacteria; kingdom Bacillati; phylum Bacillota; class Bacilli; order Caryophanales; family Bacillaceae; genus Lysinibacillus; species Lysinibacillus sp. NPDC097162. The sequence goes on from NZ_JBIWDT010000004.1 coordinate 267,855, forward strand.
CAATATTAAAGTACATTGACCTTGAGGCAGATGGCACAATTGATCTTGAAAAGGTTCGAGCAACGATTACACCGAAAACGAAAATCGTGTCAGTATCAATGGCATCAAATGTTCTCGGTACAATTAATCCGATTAAAGAAATTGCAAAAATTGCACATGCTAATGGTGCCGTAATGGTAGCAGATGGTGCGCAAGCTGCACCGCATATGAAAATTGATGTGCAAGATTTAGATGTAGATTTCTTAGGCTTTTCAGGTCATAAAATGTGCGGTCCGACTGGAATAGGTGTACTATATGGTAAAAAAGAGCACCTTGAAAAGATGGAGCCAATTGAATTTGGTGGCGAAATGATCGATTTTGTTGGACTACAAGATTCAACGTGGAAGGAATTACCGTGGAAATTTGAAGGTGGTACGCCTATCATTGCAGGTGCAATCGGTTTAGGTGCTGCTATCGATTTCTTAACGGAAGTAGGGTTAGAGAATATTGCACAGCACGAGCATAAGCTTGTAGGCTATGCAATGGATCAACTTGAAACAATTGAGGGACTCAAAATTTTTGGTCCGCGCGATCCAATGAAACGTTGTGGTCTTGTTACGTTTAACTTAGATGATGTACATCCACATGATGTTGCAACAGTTCTGGACATGAATGGTATCGCTGTTCGTGCAGGACATCATTGCGCTCAGCCACTAATGAAATGTCTCCAACAAGTAGCGACAGCGCGCGCAAGCTTTTATCTGTATAACACGGAGGAAGATATTGACCGCTTAGTTGCCGGGTTGCGTTCTGCGAAGGAGTATTTTGGCGATGTCTTTTAATAATTTAGATCAACTATACCGTTCAGTTATCATGGATCATTATAAAAATCCTCGAAATAAAGGATCTTTAGATACAGATGCTGTAACAATTGATATGAACAATCCGACTTGTGGCGACCGCATTCACTTAACGCTTAAAGTGAATGATGGTGTTGTAGAAGATGCGAAATTTGATGGTGAAGGCTGTTCTATTTCGATGTCTTCTGCTTCAATGATGACACAAATTGTCAAAGGGAAAAAAGTAGAAGAAGCATTAGAGCTTGCTGAAATTTTTTCAAAAATGATGATGGGTGAAGAATATAGCGATAAATACGACCTTGAGGATGTTGAGGCACTGCAAGGTGTTTCTCAATTCCCTGCACGAATTAAATGTGCGACATTGGCTTGGAAAGCAATGGAAAAAGGCGTAAAAGAATAATAATTCGTGAACGGAGGAGAAATAATGGCTAAAAAAATGCCGGATATTGGCGATTACAAATACGGATTCCATGACAAGGACGTATCAATTTTCCGTTCAAAACGTGGTTTAACTGAAGAAATCGTCCGTGAAATTTCAAATATGAAGCAAGAGCCTGAGTGGATGCTTGAATACCGCTTAAAAGCGCTTGAAACTTTCTATACAAAACCAATGCCACAATGGGGTGGCGACCTTGGCGATTTAAACTTCGATGAAATTACGTACTACGTAAAACCATCTGAAGCTACGCAAAAATCTTGGGATGAAGTACCTGAAGAAATTAAAGCAACATTTGATAAATTAGGTATTCCTGAAGCAGAGCAAAAGTATCTTGCAGGTGTATCAGCTCAGTACGAATCTGAGGTAGTATACCACAATATGAAACAAGAGCTTGAAGATCTTGGTATTGTGTTTAAAGATACTGATTCTGCTTTACGTGAAAATGAAGATATTTTCAAAAAGTATTGGGGTAAAGTAATTCCTTACACTGACAACAAATTTGCTGCACTAAATTCAGCAGTTTGGTCAGGTGGTTCATTTATTTATGTGCCACCAGGTGTAAAAGTTGAAACACCTTTACAAGCTTACTTCCGTATTAACTCTGAAAATATGGGTCAATTCGAACGTACGCTAATTATCGTTGATGAAGGCGCACATGTACACTATGTTGAAGGATGTACAGCTCCTGTTTATACAACAAACTCTTTACACTCAGCAGTTGTAGAGATTATCGTTGAAAAAAATGCTTATTGCCGTTATACAACGATTCAAAACTGGGCGAACAACGTTTACAATTTAGTAACAAAGCGTACAGTTGTTGAAGCAAACGGTACGATGGAATGGATTGATGGTAATATCGGTTCTAAATTAACGATGAAATACCCAGCTTGTATCCTAAAAGGTGAAGGCGCTCGTGGTATGACATTATCAATTGCATTAGCTGGTAAAGGGCAACACCAACATGCAGGAGCAAAAATGATTCATATGGCACCTAATACATCTTCTACAATCGTTTCTAAATCGATTGCTAAACAAGGTGGTAAAGTAACATATATGGGTCAAGTACGTTTCGGTCCTAAAGCAAGTGGTGCACGTGCCAACATTGAATGTGATACGTTAATCATGGATAACCAATCTACTTCGGATACAATTCCATACAACGAAATTTTAAATGATAATGTTTCTTTAGAGCATGAAGCGAAAGTTTCTAAAGTATCAGAAGAGCAGTTATTCTACTTAATGTCTCGTGGTATTTCTGAAGAAGAGGCAACGGAAATGATCGTAATGGGCTTTATCGAACCATTTACGAAAGAATTACCAATGGAATACGCAGTAGAAATGAACCGTCTCATCAAGTTTGAGATGGAAGGTTCTATCGGCTGATTTTTTGTTGATGTACATGCGACTAGAGCTATTTTAGCTTTAGTCGCTTTTTATTTTTGTAAGTATTTGCACTTAGAAAGTGTGTGCTATCATTATGTACATAAGGAGGGAGTCACTTGATTCGAGTTGGGTTAACAGGTTGGGGCGATCATCCTTCGTTATATAGTGGAGTGACTGCCTCAAAGGACAAATTATTCGATTACGCAGGTCATTTTTTAACTGTAGAATTAGATACATCTTTTTATGCCATTCCGTCAGTGGATAATGTTCGAAAATGGTGTGAGCTAACACCAGATTCATTTCGTTTTGTAATAAAGGCTTACCAAGGTATGACCGGACATTTGCGAGGGGAAATTCCCTTTGAATCCAAAAATGATATGTTCAATGCTTTTATCGAATGTGCTAATGAATTTAAACGTCACGGGAAGTTAGCAATAATATTGGCACAATTTCCGCCATGGTTTGATTGTCAGTCAAAAAATGTACAATACTTATTGTATATTAGGCAACAATTAAAAGAGTTCGATGTGGCAATCGAGTTTCGGAATCAGACATGGTATGCAGAGAAGGTTGTTAAGCAAACAATGGATTTTTTAAAGGAACATCAATTTATTCATACAATTTGTGATGAACCGCAAGCAGGTATTGGTTCTGTCCCATTTTATCCTGAAGTAACGGCAAATAAAGCACTCGTCCGTATTCATGGGCGCAATATTCATGGCTGGCGTAATACGGGCAATTCAGAAAACTGGCGCAAAGTTCGTTTTTTATATGATTATAATAAAGAAGAACTACAACAACTCGGACAGCATCTTCAAAGCATAGAGCCTAATGTGCAAGAGTTATTTGTTTTATTTAATAATAATTCTGGTCAACATGCTGCAAAAAATGCGAAGGAGCTTCAAGAGATGCTAGCTATTCGAGATGTTGGCCTAGCACCAAAACAATTAAATATGTTTGAAGGAGAAGTATAATGGAGTTTATTGTTTTAGCAGTGATTGCACTAGCCTCGGGGCTCATTGGTTCGCTTGTAGGGCTTGGTGGAGGAATTATTTTAGTACCTGCAACTTTATTTGTAGGATTAAACCTCGGGATGCTCCCAGATATTACACCGCAAAAAGTGGTAGGGCTATCGGTTGTAATGATGATTTTCACTGGGCTAGCGTCCACTTTAAGCTATATGAAATCCAAAACAGTGGATTATAAAAGTGGGTTTATATTCTTTTTAGGTAGTGTTCCAGGGACGATATTAGGTGCATGGGTAAATAAAGGTTTGGATTTACCCTCATTTAACTTATATTTTGGGATATTATTAATTGTTATATCGATAATTTTACTTGTACGCGATAAATTGAAACCTGTACAATGGTTTGTGAAAAATGGTACACAACATCAGTTTATCGATGAAGCAGGAAAAACGTATGTCTACGGATATCCAATTTGGTTTGCGTTACTATTTTGCTTTGCAGTTGGCTTTGCCTCAGGATTATTTGGAATTGGTGGCGGCTCAATGATCGTGCCTGCAATGATTATTTTGTTTTTATTTCCGCCACATGTTGCAGTGGCAACTTCGATGTATATGGTATTCCTAACTTCGATTGTGAACTCCGCGAGTCATATTTATTTAGGACATGTACCGTGGCTATATACGATTCCTGTTATTCCTGGAGCTTATATCGGGGCTAAATTAGGGGCAGCACTTAATAAAAAAATTAAATCCGATACACTTGTCCTAGCACTACGAATTATTTTATTATTATTAGGAATTCGTTCCATTATAGAGGGCTTATTGTAAAGAAGAGGTGGCTTGAATGCTGGAAAAAATTCATATTTTTCACACAAATGATTTGCATAGTCATTTTAAGTATTGGCCACGAATGCAAAACTATGTGACTACGCAACGTGCTCAGTATGAGGCTTTAGGTGAAACGAGCTTTTTAGTTGATGTAGGGGATCATTTAGATAGGTCCAATATTTATACAGATGCCACAATTGGCAAGGGCAATGTCCAATTATTAAACAACGCCGGTTATGATGTTGTCACAATAGGCAATAATGAGGGCATTACATTGTCGCATGAAGAGCTCTTTCATTTATACGATGACGCGCTATTTGAAGTCGTAGTGGGGAATGTTAATGCATTTAATGGGGTAAATCCAACGTGGTTGAAGCCTTATGTTATATTAACAACGAAATACGATACAAAAATTGCAGTTATTGCTGCGACAGCAATGTTCGAAATCTATTATAAGGAATTGAACTGGCAAATAGATGATGCTCGAAGCTCACTTATTCGTTTAACTCATCAACTTCGGAAAGAAGTTGATATTGTTGTTTGTCTGTCACATTTAGGAATTACTGAAGATGAGCTATTAGCGGAGGAATGTCCAGGAATCGATGTCATTTTTGGTTCACACACCCATCATACGTTGCCAAATGGTAAGTTTATCAACGGTGTCTTGCTCACAGGTGGAGGAAAATTTGGTCAATATACGGGACACCTCGTACTAGAATACGATAAAAAAACGAGGGAAATTGTTGAAAAAAAGGATACTTTAATTCATAATAAGGACTTGCCAATTGTTGAAAATGAAAAAGAGTTTCTGCTATCTTTAGAAGAAGAAGGTAAAAGCTTATTAGACAAGCCTGTATTTTCAACCAAAAAGACGTACAATAAAGAATGGTTCCACTACTCACAATTATCACATCTATTTGCGCAAGCAATATTAGAAAAAAGTGGTGCGGACTGTGCGTTATTTAATGCAGGGATTTTTTTAGACGGCCTTCCAAAAGGAACGGTAACAGCGCTTGATTTGCATAAAATTTTTCCACATCCTATTAATTTATGTACAATTGAATTGTCAGTTTCGGAAATGAAAGAAATTTTTCAGCAATCGAAAAATGAAGAATGGCCCAATATGGAACTTAAAGGGTTAGGTTTTAGGGGCGTTATTTTTGGTAAGATGCTGACATATGGCTTTGCTATGAATGAGGATCGTCAATTGCTCATAAATGGTAAGATGGCAGATAATGATCGTACTTATAAATTAGTGACACTTGATTTGTTTACGTTCGGTTATTTTTATCCAAGCTTTAAATATGCAAAGAAAAAATATATTTTACCTGATTTTTTACGAAACATTATGTTAGATTATGGGCAAAGTTTCTTTAAGCGATAGATAAACAAAGCTTTAAGAATGGATTGGGGAAGAAGTCATGCGATTAATTTCAATCGATGTATTAAAAGAAGGTATGGTATTAGGAAGAACCATTTGGAATGAGGCAGGTCATCCACTTTTAAAGAAAGACGTTGTCATTAATGAACGTATTATTGAAAGACTTCAACAGTTGAATACTCATTATTTATATATAGACGACAAACTTTCTGAAGGCATTGAAGTGAAGGAAACGGTTCCTGCTGATGTCCGAAACAAAACCATTTCGACCATAAAAGATTCTTTTCAATCAATAAATGGTTTAAGTACGGTTAATGCCTCTTATATACTTGATCAGCAATCGAAAGCGATTGTTACGATTGTCGATGAACTACTCTCAGCTGTTACAGGTAATAATGAAATTTTAACGGTTTTAACAGATGCTTATTTATTCGATGAATACTTATATCAGCATTCTTTTCATGTTACCTTATATTCGATTGCTATTGCAAAAGAATTGGGACATTCAGCCGAAGATCTTCGTTTAATTGGTATTGGTGCCTTATTGCATGATGTTGGAAAGCTTATGGTGCCGAAAGAGATACTCAAAAAACCAGGTCGCTTAACGCATGAGGAATTTGAAATGATGAAAATGCACACGCGTTTTGGTTTTGATTTATTACGTAATTTACATTCCATTTCCTTACTGGTTGCACATTGTGCTTTTCAACATCATGAACGCATTGATGGAAGTGGCTATCCACGTGGTTTAGTTGATTTTGAAATCCATCCATTTGCTAAAATTATTGGTGTAGCTGATGTATTCGATGCGGTGACTACAAATCGGGTATATCGTGAAAAGATGCTTCCTTCACAAGGGCTAGCCATTGTAGAAGCTGGCTCAGGTACACTTTATGATGCGCGCATTGTCAATGCATTGAAAAAATCAGTTGTACATTATCCGAATGGACTGATTTTAAAATTATCAGACGGTCGTCGAGGAATTGTTTCTAAACAAAATAATTTGGATTCTTCCTTGCCGTGGATTCGAATTTTTGAAGAACAAAATGAATTACTCACAGCGACATACGAAATTAATTTAGTGGACTATCCAACTGTAACAATTGATAGTATTGAAACCGATTATGTAGTACCATCGAGAGTCGTATAATTTGCTCCTCCTGTTCATAAGTTGTAGAACAGGAGGAGATTTTTTTGTTTTTCCCTCGAAAAAGGATGAAATTGCGAACGAATCATAAAAGAGGAATGCAGCTCAATCGTTTAACCTTATTAATTGTTGCGAGTATCATTTGTATAGTATTTTTTCTGTATTTTTTAAATGAACGTCTTAAACCCACATATTTGGAATATGCCGAAGTGCAGACGAATAAAATAGCGTCGTATGTTGTCAGTAAAGCCATTAACTCACGTACTTCTAACGTATTAGACGTTAATGATATAATCGAAGATGTACCATCTGGCACCTCTGTAACGACAAAATTTAATACTGAAATTATCAATAGAGTACGTGCAGAAACACTTGAACTTGTAAAAATGTATTTAGAGCAAGCAGAGCATGGAGAATTAGCCCATTTACCTGATTTAGATAATGTCGAATATGATATGAATAAAATTCAAGAAGGCGATGGAATTGTCTTTTTCGTCCCACTTGCACAGGCGGCTGATCTTCCTTTACTCGGTAATTTGGGGCCGAAAATACCAATTCGTTTTCATGTAATTGGTAATGTGCATAGTAATGTTACATCAGATATAAGGGAATTTGGCATTAATAGTGCCTATGTAGAAGTAGGTATTCATATAGAAGTTAATGTCCAAATAATAGTTCCATTTGCTAGTAAATCAACGACGGTATCTCAGGACATTCCGGTAGCGATGGGATTAACGAGAGGACCAGTACCAAACATTTATACAAATGGTGGAGATGCAGTACAACCATCCATAGAAGTCCCAGTTCCGTACCAATAGAAAAGTTTAAATTGAGAGTAAATGTTAGTTGTTGCCGTTCGTGTAATATGATACATTGACAACAGTGATGGTAGATAATATTCAACAAAAGATAACTTTGATAGGGGCGAATTTGTATGACATCCTGTAAACCTACTAGCCATGAGAAAGAAGAACATGTAAGAAAACCTGATTGGCTTAAAATTAAACTAAACACGAACGATGAATATAAAGGTCTTAAAAAGCTTATGCGTGAAAAAAATCTTCATACAGTTTGTGAAGAAGCTCGCTGTCCAAATATTCATGAATGCTGGGGTGAGCGTCGTACTGCAACAATGATGATTTTAGGATCAGTTTGTACACGTGCTTGTCGTTTCTGCGCAGTAAAAACCGGTTTACCAAATGAGTTAGATCTTGCAGAACCAGAACGTGTTGCAGACTCAGTAGCCATTATGAATTTAAAGCACGTTGTTATAACAATGGTAGCACGTGATGATTTAAAGGATGGCGGTGCAGAAGTATTAGCTGAAACAGTACGCGCTATTCGCCGTAAAAGTCCTTTTACGTCTGTAGAAGTATTACCTTCTGACCTTGGTGGTTTGAAGGAAAATCTTCAACTTTTAATGGACTCTAAACCAGATATTTTAAATCATAATATTGAAACAGTACGCCGTTTGACACCAAGAGTACGTGCACGTGCGAAATATGAACGTTCATTAGATTTTCTTCGTTTAGCAAAAGAGATGCAACCAGACATTCCGACAAAGTCATCATTAATGATTGGCTTAGGAGAAACGCATGAAGAAATTTTAGAAGTAATGGACGATTTACGTGCAAATAACGTGGATATTATGACAATTGGTCAATATTTGCAACCAACAAAAAAACATTTATCTGTAAAAAAATATTATTCACCTATTGAATTTGGCAAACTTCGCAAAATTGCAATGGAAAAAGGCTTCAAGCATTGTGAAGCAGGACCACTCGTACGCAGTAGTTATCATGCCGATGAGCAAGTGAATGCTGCAACGAAGGAGCGCCAACTACAGGCTGAAGTATAATGTGAAAAGATTGACGAGAAAGGTGGTGTCACTTTGATAATTATAGAAGGATATGAATATGAAATTGTTGAAGATTACCGTGAAGCTTTTCAGGAAGAAGCCTTTAAAGAGCGGTACTCAGATATTTTAGTCAAATATGATTATATTGTAGGCGACTGGGGCTATAATCAGCTACGTCTAAAAGGTTTTTTTGATGATAAAAATCAAAAATCTACCTTTGATACGAAAATTAGTACGCTTCAAGATTACTTATATGAGTATTGTAATTTTGGCTGTGCATATTTTGTTTTACGTAAAGGCGGTAAAGTTCTTTTACAGCCCGACGTTGTAGTAAATGAAGCAACCGAAGTGACAAAACCAAATGACAATGAACAAATAGCAGAATAGCTATAATGACCTGATGTGAAGTTTGCATCAGGTTTTTTTATTTATAGATGTTTTGAAATATTTAAGACATTCATCTAATTTAGAGTGCAATTATTATTATGTATAATGAAATAACTACCATTTTAATAATTTTTGAAGAAGGAGAGGAACATCTATGGAACTTTTTGATCTAATTAAAGCGACTATCTTAGGTTTTATTGAAGGAATGACAGAGTTTGCACCTGTTTCATCAACTGGTCACTTAATTATTGTAGATGACATGTGGCTACAAACAAATATACTTTTAGGAGATAAAGCTGCAATTACATTTAAAATTGTAATTCAATTAGGCTCAATTTTAGCTGTTTTTCTTGTTTTTTGGAAACGTATTTTAAGTCTGTTAGGGTTTAATAAAAATATAACGTCTCATTTAAACTTGTTCCATGTTGTAATTGCTTTATTACCTGCAACTGTATTGGGTTTAACTTTTAAGGATTTTATTGACAAATTATTTAAAATAGAGACGGTCATAGTGGCTCTAATTATTGGTGCAGTTCTTATGATTTTTGCTGATAAATTTGGTCCTGAAAAATCGAAAGTTGTCTCTTTGGATCAAATTACTTATAAACAAGCATTTATGATGGAATTATACAATGTTTATCACTTTGGCCTGGATTTTCACGTTCAGGAGCGACGATTTCAGGTGGCGTTTTACTTGGAATGAATCATAAAGTAGCAGCTGATTTTACCTTTATCATGGCTGTACCAATTATGATAGGCGCAAGTAGTGTATCAATCGTTAAAAATTGGGAATACTTATCTTTTGATTATTTAGGGTTTTACACTGCGGGTTTTATTAGCTCGTTCGCTTTTTCTCTTATATCCATTCGCTTCTTTTTAAAAATTATTTCCCGTATTAAATTAACCCCATTTGCAATTTACCGAATCATATTGGCTATTATCTTAGTCTTTATGTTATATATGTGATTGTTAATTTTTATATAAATTAAATAATTTAGAACTATTAATATTCAGAATTTACAGAATTAATAGTTTATGATAATATAGAATCGAAAAAAATACGAAGGGAGATTTTTTCCATGAAAAAGATGGTGAAGGCTTTATTTTCTTTCGCATTTGTTAGTATTATTGCAATTAGATTTAGTAATGATGTCCATACGAAGGTGTTGGATCGATTGCAGTCAGTCTAGCACTTTTTCTATTTGTTCTTACGTTAATTATTTGTAAAATGAAGAAATTAACTTCAGTCAAAGTCTGTGTTCATAGCTTTACTCACAATGGGAAACAATATCTTCTAACGAAGGCGCAATTGATTATTAATAAAGGTGTGATTTATATAAAAAGGGCAGTATTTTTGGACAGGGATGGCGTTATTAACGAAGTGTTGACCAAAAGGGTTAAATTTGTAAATAAACCTCAGCAACTGTTTTTCTTACCCGGCGTACCGGAAGCGATAAAAAATTTGAATAAGTTTTTTGATTACGTTTTTGTTGTAACGAATCAAGGGGGTGTGGGATTAGGTTTTATGAAGGAAAGTCAACTTAAAAAAATACACGTTCATATGGCGAGTGAATTAAAGAAACAAGGCGCTATTATTCATGAAGTAGTGTATTGTCCTCATAAACCAAAAGCTGGTTGTGACTGTCGTAAGCCGAATAGCAAGTTAATTGTTGATCTTGCTGAAACATACGATGTTGATTTAACCAAATCCTATATGGTGGGGGATACAGATACAGACATAATAGCAGGGAAACGAGCTGGTACAAAGGGCGTTTTTTTAGGTAAACATGATCCACTAGCTGATGCAATATTCCCTAATTTAATAAGTGCAGTAGACTGGATAATAGAAGATGCACAATTTTAGCTCATAATGTATTAAGTATAAATCACATAAAAAAGGATAATTTATAAATTGGAGGTGAAAATTTTGGCGAACGATAAACAAAAGAAAAAACAATTAGACCGTGAAGAATACGGATATGGATTTGATATTAGTGTTGATGATTTAGCTGTTATTGGGCAAAACAAACAAGCAAAAAAACAAAATGATAACGAAAATAAAGACAAACCACATAATAAAGACAACCCATCAACCTTAAATCAATAAGGTTGTATGGATTGTCCCAGATGGTAATTCAATTAGCAAAATCCGTTAGTCGATAAGATTTTGACAAAAAAAATTTCGCTCTATTCCAGCGGGGCTGTTAATGTCAGATTGTACAACTTACGGAATGCCCCGAAGAAATAGATTAGCGGAATTTTTTTTGTATTTAAATCTTTAAACGGGTGTCAATTAAGTAATTCACGTAAGTATTCACGCAATTCCACTGTGTCCTCTTCAGAACGGTTGTACACATGCTCAAGGTAGCCAGGTTCTTCTATATCGTCTGGTCCTATAATGGCGAAACGGCCAAATTGGATATCCATTACAAGCACCTTTCCAAAGAAGCGTCCAGATTGTAAAATGGCTAAATCGTAACGAAGTTTTTGTCCTGCGAAACTTACAAAGCGTGTTTTTGTATCTTCTACATCATCATATAAGAAAAAACGTTCCATCTTTTAATCTCCTTCCAGTCCTATAGATATGGTACTATAGAAGAGAAAAGAGTATCAACTTTAAATGATTTGAATGGGGGCTTTCCTTGTGTATTTTGTAGATCGAAATAAAATCACAACAAACTTACAGTACTTAGATAAACTATTAGCTATTTTTGAGGCAGAGGATAACTGGCTTCAAAGTGATATTACGAAATTAGCAATCGAGCGTATCGGTCATAACGTGATGGAATCAATGATGGATGTAGGTAACTTGATGATTGACGGCTTTATTATGCGTGATCCAGGTAGCTATGAGGATATAATTGATATTTTAATCGATGAAAAAGTTGTTTCAACTGACATCGAAGCATCGTTAAAGGCTGTTGTAGGCTTACGTAAAATGCTTGTTCGTGAATTTACATCTGTAGATATTACTGAAGTTGTGAACGTTTTAACGGCAAGCTTACCTGCTTTAAAGCAGTTTGCACCAGCTGTGAATAGCTACTTAACAAATGAGTTAGGTCCCGTATCAGCATTTTTACCTGAGGATCATCAATGAAAACTTATAAGGCTTATTGCTTTGATTTAGATGGCACTGTCTACCGCGGTAAGGAAGGTATTCCTTCTGCGGTTGCTTTTATACAGAGATTACAGCAACAGGGGATTGAACCCTTTTACGTGACAAACAACTCTTCTAAAACGAGAGAGCAATTACAAGAATCTTTAAAAGCTATTGGAGTAGAAGCACCACTTCATCATATTTATTCAAGTGCTTTAGTTACGGCAAAGTATGTAGCTCTGAATTATTCAGGCAAGAAAGTAGCGATGATGGGCTCAGATGGTATTAGATTGGCGTTAAAAAATGAAGGAATTGAACCTGTAGACAACGAGCCAGATGTATTTGTTATGGGAATAGATCGGACATTGGATTATATGGCATTAGCAAAGGCAACGATTGCAGTGCAAAATGGTGCGATATTTATCGCAACAAATCAAGATATTAAGTTTCCAACAGAATATGGATTTTTACCTGGGAATGGGTCATTTGCGCGCTTAGTAGGGGATGTTGCAGGCGTCGAGCCGATATACATCGGTAAGCCATCACCCGCAATGCTCGACATCATCGCAATAGAGCATCGTTTTACAAAAGATGAGATGGTGATGATTGGTGATAACTACGATACAGACATTATGTGTGGTATTCGTTTCGGCTGTGATACTATTCACGTCAACACAGGCGTAACACCAACAAGTGCCGTGCTTGAAAAAGAATTGCAACCTACTTATTTAGTAGAAACGCTCGTTTAAAAATACTAGCTGTGCTGGACTTTATGAAAAAACAAAGGATGTTATACCGATTAATGGTATAACATCCTTTTCATATGTGTAACTTTATTTTATAGGACTCAACATGATTGTTATAAAAACAATTATATTACCATAATGGATTTTCTTCGATAAATTGATATATAGCTTTTGTGAGCTCATCAGGAGAAGCAGCTTCAACTAAATCACCATTTACAATCGCATAAAAGGATTCAGAACACTTCGTACAGTAGCTGAGGCAGCCATATTCCAAAACGTCGATATTTGGATCGCGTTCGAGTATTTCATAAGTTTTCTGTGAGCCATTTGCTAAATTACTTACACAAAATTCAACCATTGGATTCATATGTTCACCTCACCATTGTTATGCTACTAGCTTTTGAAACGTTCGTCAATGTTTTAACTTAATTCAACAAAAGCCAACACGTTTTCAAGTGGGGAGAAATGCTAAACTATGCACTTGATTCCGTAGGCGTCATTATTGGAATGAAGCATGTTAAGAGTTACGGAGAATGTCACAAATTTAAAGCGGTACTTTTCGAGCATGTTACCTAAAAAACTAGATACAATAAGCTCGAGCTGTAATCGTTCTTGTATAAATTGTTGTTAAAAAACGCAAAGAAGTAATCGATATTGTGAAATCTTTCACAAAAAATGCATTATGATATTGTGAAACTTCTCACAATCGGTTATACTCATTTGTGGATACTTTGTGAACAATTATTATTAGATACATTAAAGGAGACTATTATGGGGAAATTAGTACTTTTAGGTGGCGGCTACGGCAATATGCGTGTCATGCTTCGACTTTTACCGAACAACTTACCGTTAGACACGGAAATCGTTTTAGTAGATAGAGCACCTTTCCATAGTTTAAAAACAGAATTTTATGCATTAGCAGCAGGGACATCGACAGATAAAGAAATTCGTGTAAGCTTCCCAGAGCACGAGCGTTTAACGGCTGTATATGGTGAGGCCGTTGACATTAACCGTGCAGAAAAAGTAGTCATTCTAGAAGATGGGCAACGTATTGAATATGATGATTTAGTAATTGGTCTAGGCTGTGAAGATAAATATCATGGTGTACCAGGTGCAGAAGAGTACACTTACAGCATTCAGACGATGGCAAAATCACGTGCAACATTCCAAGCGTTATGTGGCTTACCAGCAGGCTCAACTGTCGGCATTGTGGGAGCTGGTTTAAGTGGTATTGAGTTAGCGAGTGAACTACGTGAAAGCCGTGCTGATTTAAAAGTAAAATTATTTGACCGAGGTTCACGTATTTTAAAAGACTTCCCTGAGAAGCTTAGTAAATATGTAAAAGCTTGGTTTACGAAACATAATGTAGATGTAATAGCAAACTCTAATATTACTAAAGTAGAACCTGGTAAAATATTTAATCATGAAGAAGAAATTCCGTTAGATGCAATAGTTTGGACTGCAGGGGTACAGCCTGTTAAAATCGTACGCGATATGGATGTTGAAAAGGATCGCCAAGGTCGTCCAATTGTTACACAATACTTTAATGTTTTAGATGATGAGCATGTATATGTTGTAGGTGATTGTGCATCTTCAGACTTTTCTCCAAGTGCACAATTAGCGGAAGAACAGGCAGAGCATATCGTCAAAGTATTGCGCATGCGTTGGAAAGGTGAGCATTTACCAGAAAAAATGCCAGATATTAAATTAAAAGGTTTCATGGGTTCATTAGGCAAAAAACAAGGCTTTGCATACCTAGCTGATACAACTGTTACAGGTCGTATTGCACGTTTAATGAAATCTGGATTACTGTGGATGTATAAATATCAAAACGATTAATAAGTTGCTCTTTTGTCGTTGAGCATTCATATATAATAAAAAAGGGATTGCTCAAAGAACTTCTGAACAATCCCTTTCCTATTTTTTTTTTACACGGTTTCGTCTGGTGTAAAGCCAAGGCTTTCAAGTGCAGTGAAGACAGGTTTTAATTGGACATAGCCTTCTCCTACTACTTCATCATTGATTAGGACAAGTGGATAGAAAAATTCATCTTCTTGAATACGTGTAGCATAATCCTGGTCACGATCATTCTCAATTGGACCTTCAATATCGACATAGCGAATATCATAGGCTTGGTTTGGATATTTTCGATCAATGGCAGCTTGTAGCCATTCATATGTATCTTTTGAAGAAGGTGCATTGACACAGCTAGCACAAATCACAGCTGTTCCGTAAATTTCAATAGTTGGTTTTGATTGACCCATAGTATTTATTCTCCTCCGTGATTCTATATTGGATTTTTTCTGTTGCTAACATTATAATCATTATAAGGAAAGGAGTCGAGACAAATGGCAGAAGCAATGATTAACGACCAAGTTCAAGAAGTATTAGATAAATTACGCCCATTCTTACTACGTGACGGTGGAGACTGTGAATTAGTAGACGTAGAAGATGGTGTTGTAAAATTACGTTTATTAGGTGCATGCGGTAGTTGCCCTAGTTCTACGATTACACTAAAAGCAGGTATCGAACGTGCTTTATTAGAAGAAGTACCAGGTATCATTGAAGTAGAGCAAGTTTTCTAATCATTTTGTATAAAAAGTTCTAGCTGAATAATTCAGGCTAGAACTTTTTTATTTACACATGTCGAGCTTTTTCTTTTTCTTCGCGAATAAGAGTCCATTGTTCCTTCGCCATATCGATAATTTTTGCTTCTCCACCATTGCTTTGTTTCTCAATAACTTTAGAAAAGAAGCGTGTCGCATTTTCAATATCACCGATACGACGAGATAATTCGGCAATCATATACATAATGCGAACATCTGACATTTGAGTTGAGCTATAATCTTCATTTGAATAAGATTCCATATAAAGATCACGTGACATTTTCATAAATCGTTGCTCTTGCCCTTCATTTTTTAATGCACGATATAGCCATGCAAGACGTAAAGTAAGGCCAGCTGTAGCAACGAATTTTTCCTTTTTAATAGTACCGCATAAAAAGGCTAATTTATAAGCTTGAATCGCTTGGAATATAGTACGTTCGCCTTTGAAATCATGATGTACCCATTTTTCTGTAATTTGTGTCTGAATAATATCCTGTACGCCAGGCGCAAAATATTTTGAAAAGTCTTCAGTAAAGGAGAAGCCACAATGCTCGCAAACGAATACGTTGTAGTAAAGAGCATTAACATCGTCCGCATAAATCGGATGAAAATCAGTTTCGGTATGATCTACTTTTATGAATTTAGAGCGTACTTTTAATGTAGGAAATTCTTTTTTACAATTAAGACATTGTACTTTCTTTTCGTAATATGGTGAAATCTCCATAATTGATACCTCTTTCATAGATGTAATTAAAACTATTATACCAATTCATATGTTTTGTACATGAATAAAAAATACTAATTAAGTGAAAAAATCGGGAATTTTTGCTAATAATCTACTTGAAGCTGAATGTTTGTCATACAATAGTCAAAATTGATATGATAAGTAAGAAGGAAGGTGATTGGGATGACAAGTTTAAAACAAGTAATAGAAGTGACTGAGGCAGCAGTTTTTCATATTAATGAAATGATGGAGCATAATGAGGAGCAAGGTGCTTTTTTACGCGTAGCTGTTAATGGTGGCGGATGTAGTGGTCTATCGTATGGAATGCATTTTGATAAAGAGAAAAAAGAAGACGATTTTGAAGATGTACAACATGGTTTAACGATTCTTGTTTCCCGCGAAGATGCGCCTATTTTAATGGGAACAAAAATTGACTATAAACAATCGCTTATGGGCGGTGGCTTCACCATCGATAATCCAAATGCCATCGCATCTTGCGGCTGTGGCACAAGCTTTAAAGCTGCAAAACGTGAAGGTACGCCTGAGGTTTGTGATTAATAAATAGTTGTCAATTGTTGAAGTAGGATTGCGAAAAAATAGAAATTGATGTATTAAGGAATGTAGATACGAAGCCTTTTTAATTTGTATGTTGCAACAACATCACAAATTGGGGAGGCTTTTTTGTATGGATTTTTTTCGAAAAGAAGTAACGCACTTCTATTGGTAAAAGACAAGGCGGAACGAGCAGTAATCTTGTAGTGTATTTCCCGAGGATGCCCGGGAAGGTAAGAAGAGATTATTAAAAAGTACAAAGAAATCCGGACACATTGATTATATGCACAAAAGCGAAGCGTCAGTGGCTATTAGACCGGGCCGTATTATACCATTTTATGTTTTATTAATCTTTATACATTTGTGATTCAGTAGTAATAAATATTATGGAAATATATACAATATATAGGCTGAATGGTATGATGGTGAAAATGTGAAAGGGGGTAATTTGATTGAATATAATTAAGAAATGGTTAGTTGCAGTTTTTGTACTTCTGATCCTATTTAGCTTTCAGCATCAAGTAGCAGAAGCAGCTGACTATCGTACTGTGAAGATTGTAAGTGGCTCCAGCTTGATTGTGAGAGATTCGCCGAATGATACAGCCAATTCCATTGGTAATTTAGATAAAGATCAATTCGTAATAGAGTTTTCTTCATCAAATGGTTGGTCTCACATTCAAGCAGGTGAAGTAAAAGGGTATGTATCTTCCTCTTTTTTAAGTACTCCACCTTCAACTATTAAAATCGCAAATTCTAAAAGTGGCCTCGTTGTAAAATCTATGCCATCTCTATCAGCCTCAACATTAGCTACATTGAAGTATAATATGGTTGTTGAAGATTATGGTTCGGTAGGGGATGGATGGTCATTTGTGCAGTATGGCAATGTGGTAGGCTATGTTAAATCTGATTTTATGGGTCAGACTAAAACAACGACAAAGTATGTTAATACAAATAGTGGGGTTGTTGTTCGCAATATTGCCAGCCAATCTGGGGCTTCGGTAGGTTCATTAAGTAATGGTACACAAGTAACTGTACATGCTACGTTAGTAGGTTGGTCTTATGTGACTGCTAATAATGTCAAAGGGTACGTAGTAGATTCGTATTTATCTACAAAGAAACCAGTTGTACCTTTCAATAATATTAACTTTAACTTGTCTATTAAAGATGTAGAGAAAAATGAAAAATCAAAGTTTATACAAAAACTTCAAGACGGTAGAGAGACTTTTTTAATCTATGAAACGATGAAATATGGCTATTATGCAGAGTTGACTTACATTTTTTTAGGTGGGCAATTAGAGTATATTACTTATAACTTCTTTCCAGAAGAAAATAGTTTTCACACATGGGATCAAATGTCAACGATACATGACCTACTACATAGACAAGGAGTAGCTGAATTTGGTAATGATTATCAATTTAGTTATGAAAAATATAGCGCTTTATATACAGGTTGGGAAAAGAGTGGTTACGCAGTTTTGATTGCAGTGGATGATAAAAATCTTTATACTACAGCAAAATTAATATATTATCGTAAGTGAAATGCCGTTTTAGTGGTCGGTTTCTTCAACAATAATATTAAATAAAATGGCTCTCTTTTATTTATGTACTTTAGTAAATAGAAGGGGGTTTTTGATGATTTCAAGTGAAAGCAAGTTAATCAGTTATTTTGAGTATCGGATAAGCACTATCGAATTATGTAAATATAGTATCTATATATGGATTAATAAAACTTCTATATATTTGTGTTAAGTCTGTAGGTAAATTACAATAAGCAAAAAATTGAAGACTTTCTGATTCATTGTAGTCGATTTACATTTCGCCACTAAATTCCTTTGTGTAATAAACAGCTGTTATAGAATATAATTCATCACCATTTGATACTTTTAAATAGTATTCAGATCCTGAGAATACATTCAGTAATTTTAGGTTGTGGACTAATAATCCGGTTTCTTCGAAAACTTCCTTCTTGGCTACTTCTTCAAAACTCTCTCCTAAATCCATTAAGCCACCTGGTAATCCCCAAGTACCATCATTTCTTTTTTGGAGTAATAACTCATTTTTATCATTTAATATTATGACAACCGAACCTGGCAAAATAATTGGTTGATGGCCAACATATTGTCTTAGGTATTTGAAATACTCCATTTAATCATCTCTTTTCTCCATTAGAAGTGTTTGACTTGGCTGAGCGTTACAGGAAAGTCTAGAATGGACTCTGATTATAATAATATGGACATAAAATACTCATCTACATATTGACCATCAATACATAAAGAGTGTCTTTTTACGCCTTCAATTTCAAAGCCCATTTTTTTATATAAATGAACGGCAACTTCATTTGATGCGATAACCGTTAAATCTAGTCGGTGCAATCCTACTTGCTGTGCCCATGCCATTACATGCGTAAAAAGGGCATTACCGACGCCTTGACCACGACTTTCACTATGTACGCCAATTACAATATTTGCTCGATGTGCTATACGTTGCGGCTTTTCATTTTGGACGATTAAATAACCTACTATTCGTTCATCTACACATGCAACAAAAACCCCTGATTTCTCATTACTATGAGTTGCATCAATAAATTTAGCGAACTTTTCAGGATTCACTACTCTTTCTTGCGGAGAAAATAACATAAAACCAGATGCTTCGGCATTTGTCATTACACTTACTATTTTTTCAGCTTCACTAGAGAATGCTTTTCTTACTTCAACCATAAATTTTCCTGCCTTTTTTCTAATTTTAATATGTGTATTTTTCTGTCTACATATAATTGTAGCACTTTAAATGATAATTCAGTATATATATGGAAAATTATTAGGGGAATTATTGCTATATTTACAACTAAAGTTGAGGTAGTTCTAGGGTTTTTGAATAATAAAAGGTTTGTTAAAGTAGTTTAATTGAGGTAAAAAGGTAGGTACAATTAGTACGAAAAAAAAGAAGCCTCGATTATCTTCTTAATTGTGGGCTTCTTTATGTACCTTTAAGAAATGTTTAACTTAGTTTAGCTAATACATCTTCATAAATTTCTTCTGAAGGTTTATCGAGTGCAATGGAGAATTCGGAAAATATAATTTCTTGTAAAGAGTGCAATAATTTTTCTTCTTGATTTGGGAATTTTTTTTCGTTTGCTTCATATTCAAACTTTTTGCGTAGCAATGTATTTAAAAGGTTCGCCTGTTTTTGTCGATCGCCTGTTTTAATAATTTCTACGTGAAATCTCATCCGATGTGTGTTTTGTTCAATCCATTCAATACCGGGAGACGTAAATGAACTTAAAATTCTAATGGCATCATCTTTTTTAATAATATCTCTAAGTTGTTTTTTTGCATTATCGATAGGAGTACGAATTGTTAATTTTGAATCGTTGAGTGGTTGTAAAACGTAGTAAGTTTTAGTAATGTCGCTAAAGGTTTGTTCACAAATATCTTCAACTGAACAAAGTCCATGTGATGAATAAATGACTACATCGCCAACATTGTACATGTATAATCCCTCCATCAAACATTATTGTCAACTTGGTTGACTAAATTAATTGTAAACAATAAAAGAACTTTTGTCAACTTAGTTGACGACTGGGTCGTTTTTTTGTATAGTAATTACGAAATTATGGAATGAAGGTGAACGAGTTGAAGGACGAATTGCAAAATCGAGATGTCATTGATTTGTTGAGCGAACGTCATGAAATACTTCGACGACTTGCTGAAGAGAAATGGAATAAATATAATACAATCCATATATCTAACTCAGAATGGCATATTTTAAGTAAAATATATAAAAACCAACCTACTATTTCAGAGGTAACGAAAGTTGTCGATTTTTCCCGTCAGGCTACTCACAAATTTATAAAAAGTTTAGAAGCAAAAGGCTTGGTAGAGGTGAGCAATGCTGAGCATAGTAAAAAACACAAAGTGATCCGAATGACAAATTTCGGCGAAGTTTGCTATGAACAAAACGAACGTAACAAAGCGGAAATTGAACAACAATTGGTTCGCACAATTGGAGAAGAATCAGTAACGAAATTAAAAAATATATTACAACTTAATTGGAGTATTGAGCAGTTAGAGGCATAACAACGAGTAGTTTTTAACAATGACTATTTCTTAATTCTTCGAATTGTCGATAAAAGGAATCAAGAAGTTTATTCTTGATTCCTTTTATCTTATTACCTATCCAGTCGATTGTAGAGATAGGGGGTGACTCCTGTGGGAACAGCACAAAATGTAAGACGCGAGCATCTCGCGCGTTAGCTAGGATTGCTATTTACAACGTGTCCGAAGAATGCGCCGCCTGAAGCGGAAATCAACAATAGTAGTCATCTACAGTTTTTGAATTCAACTTTTCCTATCTACGCATACTTTTTTTATAAATTATTGCTTCTAAGAATAGAAATGAAAAAGCTATAATATGGACATAGAGGTGAATGGTTATGAAAAAAGATCGTGGCAAAGTTTGGTTAGGCGTTGCAGGTTGCACTGTCAATGAAATTGGGCAATGGCTCGTTGTAAAAAAGGCCTATAGTGGTTTAAAAGGACGATGGTCATTACCAGCCGGTTTTGTTAATGCAGGAGAAACAGTTGATGAGGCAGTTGTTCGAGAATTGAAAGAAGAAACTGGCATCGATTGTTATGTTTCGGGCTTAATCGGCTTTCGTACAGGTGTAATTCGTGGTGAAA
The DNA here is from genome assembly GCF_044762185.1 of Lysinibacillus sp. NPDC097162. Classification (NCBI taxonomy): domain Bacteria; kingdom Bacillati; phylum Bacillota; class Bacilli; order Caryophanales; family Bacillaceae; genus Lysinibacillus; species Lysinibacillus sp. NPDC097162. Next base: position 289,488 of record NZ_JBIWDT010000004.1, read on the forward strand.
TTAGTGATAACATGGCTATTTTTTATTGCAAGATGAAGGATGAACAACAACAGCTCTTTATTCAAGAAAATGAAATATTAGAGGCCAAATGGCTGTATCCTAGTGAACTGGCACAAGATGAAATGACATCTGTTATGTTAAAGGAAATGGTGTCTAATCAATTTGAACAGCATCAATTAGATGCAATTGATGGCATCAATCCAGGTGACGTGTTCGGTTACTCCTCCTATCGATTATTTTTTAAAAAATAATATGATGATAATAGCAGGCTGCTTTTACTAGAAGTTGGTTTTTTACTAAAATATGACGAACATGCGAAATGAAGGATATGTTCATTGAAAGCACTCTCATAATCATGTAAACTAATGAGAGGAAAACGGAGGTTATACATACATGGGTGGTTCAGTTTCAATCGTGCAGTTAATCATTTCAATTGTGTTATTTTTCGTCATGTTTTTTGGTATCGGGTTTCTATTGAATATGTTACTGCGGATGACTTGGTTAATGGCAGTTGTATATCCAATTGTAGTTGTCTTTATTGTTGATGATGTAAGCTTTTTAGATTATATTTTTAAACCTGGTTCAGCCTTCCCAGCGCTGTTAGATAAATTGCAAGCGTTACAAGTAGTAGATATTTCTATTTTATCCGGTGGCTTTGCAGGGGCAATTGTAGCAGGAATTGTTATGATTTATTTAAGAAAAAGTGGATATCGGATGTTTTAACGTTAAAAAGACAAAATGGATATATAAAAGGAGCTGGTTCGTGGATGTGAACCAACTCTTTTTTTATTGAATGAATTGATAGGTTATGATAGCGATAAAGATGCCTGTTAATGCTCCGAAAAACACCTCACTACGCTTATGACCAAGCAAAGTTTTCAACTCTTCCATTTTTTCCTGCCCATCCATCTGTGGCCAATCTTTAATATCACGTAGCAACGTCTGAAAATCTTTGCGAAGTTGATTTAATACAACTGCGTGTTGCCCTGCTTGGAAACGAACACCACTTGCATCATACATAACAATGAACGAAAACATTGCGGCTATAGCAAAAATAGGTGAATCCAAGCCTGTTTCATACGCTATTGATGTTGTTAACCCCGTAACAGAAGCAGAGTGAGAGCTAGGCATTCCTCCAGTGGATGTAAATAGGCCCCATTTTATTTGTCTTGTCATTAAAAAATGTATAGGAATTTTTACAAACTGTGCAAAGAGAACAGAAAAGAGGGCGACGAGTAGAGGGGTATTTTGAAGTATCGCCAAATTCATCACAACCTTCACTTATAATTGCTTTTATTATAACATTCATTATTTTCTAAAAGAAGAAATAGCTAAATATTACGCGCTTTTTTGAAAGTTAGGTATAATAGAAATATTGAATGGAGGAATAATTATGCATATTGTTAAAGAAGCAAAAACATTTGAATCGATTTCTACAGAAGTATTAGTTGTAGGGGTTACAAAACATCGTGAACAAATGCAAGATTGGGCAAGTTTTTCAGCATTTTATGGAGAATCACTAAATGCTTGGCTTAGTGCAGGCGATGTATCGACTGAACTAAAATCGATTACGAAATTGCCATTCGTGAAGGAACATGACAATTTAAAACGTATTTTATTTGTAGGCTTAGATGAGCGTAAAAACTTAACAGAAGGTGACTTACGTGCTGCATTTGGATTAGTCGGTAAAGAGCTTAAAGCTTTAAAAGTAAAAGACTATTCAATTTGGCTTGAATCATTTACAACAGAAGCAATAACTGTAAATGATGTTGCGTTTTTAGCGGGTGAAGGAACAACGCTAGGCTATTATTCTATTCCTCATTATAAAACAACTTCAAATGAAGTAGATAAACGTATTGAAGCAGTAAATTTAGTGACTACTGCTGAGGATTTAGATGAAGTTGTGGCTAGTTTTGAAGTCGGTATCATTTATGCAGATGCAGTTAACGAGGCACGTAGCTTAATTAATCTACCACCAAATCTCTTAACTGCAACAGACTTAGCAAATTATGCACAGTCCCTTGCAATCAACTATGATTTTGAAGTGGAAATTTTAGATAAAGCTCAACTAGAGGAACTTGGTATGGGCGGTATTTTAAGTGTCAATCAAGGTTCATATGAAGAACCTCGTTTAATCACGTTAAAATATAAAGCAACAGAAGATTTCGCTGATCCAATTGGTCTTGTGGGTAAAGGCGTTACGTATGATACGGGTGGTTATTCGTTAAAACCTAAAGATTCGATGGTTGGTATGAAGGGCGATATGGGCGGTGCAGCAGCAGTGCTCGGTGCTATGAAAATTATCGGTGAATTACGCCCTAATAAAAACGTAGTTGCAGTTATTGGCTCTACTGATAATATGGTTTCTGATACAGCCTTTAAACCTGATGATGTAATTACAACGTATAGTGGTAAAACGGTTGAGATTTTAAATACTGATGCTGAAGGACGTTTAGTATTGGCAGATGCTACTACATATGCTAAACAACAAGGAGCAACTGCACTTATTGACGTTGCTACTTTAACAGGCGGTGTTATTACAGCACTTGGTCTAGATAAAACGGGTGCACTTTCTAATGATGACGAATTCTATGCTAGTTTCATGGAAGCAGCACAAGAGACAGATGAGTTTGTATGGCGTATGCCTTTAACAGAAAGTGATAAGAAACGAATTCGTAAATCAGATGTTGCAGATTTGAACAACTCTCCTGGTCGCGATGGTCATATGATTTTCGGTGGTGGCTTCGTAGGCGAATTTGTTGGTGATTTACCTTGGATTCATTTAGATATTGCAGGTACATCGGATACAGGAGCTGCACATGATTTAGGACCAAAAGGTGGTACGGGTGTCATGGTGCGTACATTAGCAAACTTTGTGCAACGTTTAGGTGAAGAAAAATAGAGTAGGCAAAGGACTCGCGGGATATGTATCTCCCTTCATACGATAGAGAAGAAGGGAGGAAGCCTATGCGAAATTTCGGAGGATATCCTGGAGGCTTTGGAGGAGGCTTTTGGCCAATTGGCGGGCCGTTTTTTGGTGGTTTTTTAGGAAGTTTACTTGGATCACAATTCAACCAATATCCCTACTACCCGAATTATCCGTACTATCGTCCATATCCACCAGGTCCATATTTCGGTCCACGTAGACCATATCCACGGTTTAGACCATACTAATTTGATTTCTATGAACGAACAAAAGTTCAGCTTGTGGCTTGACCCAAAAATAAAAAGTATGCAAGGAGTACACGCTCCTTGCATATTTTTTTTGCATTGTTACCTTTCATTGCTCCGTTTAAACGGTTAGCATTTTTAAAAGGAATAAAACAACTGTTGACAGAATATACTAAATTATTTATTATTCTTATTATATTACTAAGAATTAAAAATGGAAGCTGACTAGCAAACTAGAGGCTCTTATTATTCACAGGCATTGCTTTGCCTATGGATAGTATGAGTCTCTTTTTTTATCGATAGAAAGGAGTGCCATGACATGGGGAAAGTTTACATTGTAGGAGCCGGTCCGGGCGATATTGATTTGATTACGCTAAGAGGATTACGCTGCATTGAACAGGCGGATGTCATCTTATACGACAGACTGATTAATAAGGACTTATTAACGTATGCGAAAAAAAGTGCCAAGTTGATATTTTGTGGAAAGTTACCAAATCGACATGCCATGATTCAGGATCATATTAATCATTCCCTTGTAAGCTATGCACAGCAAGGCTTTATTGTCACAAGGTTAAAAGGGGGTGACCCATTCGTTTTTGGCAGAGGTGCTGAGGAAGCAGAAGTGCTTGCACAACATCATATTCCATTTGAAATCGTACCTGGGATCACCTCTGGAATAGCCGCGCCAGCATATGCGGGTATTCCTGTTACACATCGGGATTTAAGTTCAAGCTTCGCAATGGTCACAGGTCATATGCGAGAGGGAAAAGATGATGCTATTCAATGGGAAAGTCTTGCTAAAGGAATAGATACGCTTGCGATTTATATGGGGGTTGGAAATTTACCTTATATCCAACAGCAGTTAATAAAATACGGACGTGACGAGCAAACGCCTGTCGCACTTATTCATTGGGGAACATGTCAGCAACAAAAAACTGTCATTGGAACATTAGCGAATATTGTGGATGTTGCACAGCAAGAAAATATTCAAAATCCAAGCATGATTGTAATTGGTGAAGTGGTGACATTACGGGAAAAAATTCAATGGTTTGAGGAAACTTGTCCTAAAATGCCTTTAAAAGAAATTTCAGTATAGGGAAGTGTTTTGATGCAGGCTATTTTATATGTGGCACATGGTAGTCGGGTAAAGGCTGGTGTAGAGCAAGCAGTTGCATTTTTACAGCGAGTGCAACAGGACATTGATTTACCGATTCAGGAAATTTGTTTTTTAGAGCTAGCCCAGCCAACGATTGCACAAGGTATTGAAAATTGCGTACGCCAAGGGGCTACAGCCATTGCAATTATGCCGATTCTTTTGTTAGCTGCCCAGCATGCGAAGCACGATATCCCTCAGGAGATTGAAAAGGCAAAAAAGCGATACCCAACAGTACGCTTTACATACGGGGAGCCACTCGGAGTACATGAGCTATTAATTGACACACTACAAACGCGAATTTTAGAAACAGAGCTTTATGCTAACAATGCAAGCGTATTACTCATTGGTCGTGGCAGTAGTGATCCAGCAGTTAAAGAGGATTTAGCTAAAATTGCGTTAAGATTACGTGAAAAATATAGTTATGTAGCAGTCGATACATGCTTTTTATACGGAGCGGGTCCTAGCTTGGAAGGTTGGATAAAGCAAAGGCAACAATTCAATCATCGTGTATTTATCGTGCCGTATTTATTGTTTACAGGCATTTTACGTCAAAGTATTGCCAAGCAATTGCAAGGATATGAGGAAAACAACATGATTTTATGTAATAGCTTGGGCTATGACGATAATGTAAGGAAAGTATTAGTGGAACGTATCGTGCAATTAGTACAACTAAATTATTTGGAGGAAGGGTGTTTTTCGTAATGGTAGATAAGAGAGAAGAAAATGTCAATCTAGCATTAGATAATGTCCGACAAATTTTAAATACAGTTAACCATGGTTCGATTACATTAATTGTACAAAATTTTTACGTTGTACAAATTGAAAAGAAAGAAAAAATACGACTTAGATAATTTTAAATTATACGTGAGGTGGCATAGTTTGAAACTGCAAGTAATTAACAGTCCTTTTAATGAGGAGCAGGTGAAACTTTTAAATGAGCTTCTACCTAATTTAACAGGAGAACAAAAAATTTGGTTAAATGGTTACTTAAGTGCGCTACTAGCAACCATTGATACAAACGTAGTAGAAGAAGCAAAATTGTCAGTTGTCCCAACAACGAAATCAGTAACACTGTTATATGGTTCACAAACAGGAAATAGCCAAGGCTTAGCTGAAAAATATGCAGCTGCGTTAAAAGCCAATGATGTTGAGGTAACAGTTACATCTTTAGCGAAGTTTAAGCCGAATAATTTAAAGAAAATAACGAATCTATTGCTCGTAGTAAGTACGCATGGTGAAGGGGAACCACCCGATCAAGCAATTCAATTTTATGAATTTTTACACAGTAAACGTGCACCCAAACTTGAGCATCTGCACTTTTCCGTATTGGCATTAGGCGATAGCTCATATGAATTTTTCTGTAAAACAGGTCAGGATTTTGACGCGCAATTTGAAAAGTTAGGCGCAACACGTATTGTTCCACGAACAGACTGTGATGTTGATTACGATGAACCTGCTGCCAAATGGTTTACGGATGTTCAACAGGCATTATTAGAGCATACAGATACAGCGATTAAAACGGAGCAAACGCAAATATTAGAAGGAGATGCTACATATTCCCGTAAAAATCCGTATTATGCTGAAGTATTGGAAAACATCAATTTAAATGGTCGTGGCTCTGAAAAAGAAACGCGTCATATCGAGTTATCAATTGAAGGAGCGAATTTTCAGTTTCAGCCTGGAGATAGCATTGGTATTCTTCCAGAAAATGATGAAACATTAGTGCATGCATTAATAAAAGCATTACAGTTTAATCCACAGGCACAAGTAACTGTATCTGATGAGGCAATGCAATTAAAAGATGCGCTTCGGAAAAAGTTAGAAATTACGGTTTTATCAAAGCCTCTTTTACAAAAAATTAGCGCATTTACGGTGCATAAAGAATTTGCAAAGCTATGTGAAAGTTCTACAGCTTGGAAGGACTATGCAAGAGGACGAGATTTAGTAGATATCGCTGAAGATTTTGCTCCATTTACTTGGGATACTCAACAATTTGTTGACCTTCTTCGCAAAATACCAGTTAGACTTTATTCCATCGCAAGTAGCCAATTAGCAAATAGTGATGAGGTCCATTTAACAATAGGAAAAGTAAGCTATGAAACGAATGGGCGAGTGCGTTTTGGGGTGTGTTCCGGTAGTGTTGCAGAGCGCGTCAATATTGGTGATACATTGCCGATTTATGTTCATAAAAACCCGAACTTTAGATTGCCGGAGCAAGCAGACACACCAATTATTATGATTGGCGCTGGTACAGGAGTTGCGCCATATCGTGCATTTTTAGAGGAGCGAGAGGAATTAGGTATAGAGGGAAAATCTTGGTTAATTTTTGGCGATCAGCATTTTATGACGGATTTCCTTTATCAAACAGATTGGCAGCGTTGGCTTGCCTCAGGAACATTAGCTCAAATGGATATAGCCTTTTCTCGTGATACAGATAAAAAAATATATGTCCAACATAAAATCGAGGAAAAGGCACAAGCATTTTATGAATGGCTTGAGCAAGGGGCTGTTATTTACGTATGTGGCGATAAAAAATCGATGGCTGCTGATGTTGATCAAACAATCCGTCACATTATTGAGCAGCAAGGGAACAAAACGCCTGAGGAAGCGAAAGCTTATATCAATGATTTGAAACAGCAAAAACGCTACCAACGTGACGTTTATTAGTAAAGGAGCGAAAAAGATGACTGGAAAAATTATTTTACCTCCACAACCTGGGACACCTAGTGATGTAGAACGTATTAAAAGCGATAGTAATTACTTACGTGGGACACTTGAACGGACTATGAATGATCCATTAAGCTCAGGAATTCCTGAGGATGATAATAGATTAATGAAATTCCACGGAAGTTACTTACAGGATGACAGAGATTTGCGAAATGAACGACAGCGTCAAAAGCTAGAACCAGCGTATCAGTTTATGGTGCGAGTAAGAACACCTGGTGGGACTGCAACACCTGCACAGTGGCTTGTGATGGATGACATGGCAAGAAAATATGGCAATGGCTCATTAAAATTAACGACACGTCAGGCATTCCAAGTACATGGCATTTTGAAATGGAATGTCAAAAAATATATGCAAGAAATTAATGATGTTCTGTTAGATTCACTCGCTGCATGTGGGGATGTGAATCGAAATGTGATGTGTAATGTCAATCCGAACCAATCGTCATTACATGAGGAAATTTACAATTGGTCAGCAAAGTTAAGTGAGCATTTATTGCCAAGAACTCGTGCCTATCACGAGCTATGGCTTGATGGTGAAAAAGTAGTAGATAGCCAAGAGGAAGAAATTGAGCCTATTTACGGTGCACAATATTTACCGCGTAAATTTAAAATCGGTATGGCAATTCCACCAAGCAATGATGTCGATGTTTATTCCCAAGATATCGGTTTAATTGCAATCATTGAAGAAGACCAGCTAGTGGGCTTTAATGTAGCTGTTGGAGGAGGCATGGGAATGTCACATGGTGACCATGAAACATATCCACAGCTTGCTCGTATTATTGGCTTTATTACACCTGACAAATTGCTTGAAACGTCGGAGAAAATTATTACGATTCAGCGTGACTATGGTAATCGTTCAGTTCGTAAAAATGCACGTTTTAAATATACAATTGATGCGCGAGGACTCGACTGGTTTAAAGCAGAATTACATCGTCGTTTAGGATGGGAACTACAAGAGGAACGTCCATTTACATTTGAACGTACTGGTGATGAATTTGGATGGATCAAAGGTGCTGATGGCAACTGGCATTACACATTATTTATTCAAAATGGGCGAATTAAAGATTTTGAGGATTATGAACTGTTAACTGGTTTACGAGAAATTGCCAAAGTGCATAGCGGAGATTTTCGTTTAACACCAAATCAAAACTTAATGATTAGCAATGTATCGCAACAGAAGAAGAAACAAATAGCTGCACTTATTGAACAGTATAAGCTAACTGATGGCGCGCATTACTCAGCACTGCGCCGCAATTCAATTGCTTGTGTATCGTTACCTACTTGTGGATTAGCAATGGCAGAGGCAGAGCGTTATTTACCTTCACTCATTACGAAAATTGATACGATTATTGATGAAGCTGGATTACATGACACCGAAATTGTTATTCGTATGTCTGGTTGTCCAAATGGCTGCTCACGTGCAGCAATGGGCGAAATAGGCTTTATCGGCAAAGGTCCAGGTAAGTACAATATGTATCTTGGCGCTAGCTTTACAGGTAATCGTTTGAATAAAATTTATCGTGAAAATATTGGGGAAGAAGAAATTTTAGCGGAGTTACGTCCAATTCTTTTGCATTTTGCAAAGGACCGTTTAGATGGTGAGCATTTCGGAGACTTTGTTATTCGTGCGGGCTATGTGTCAGCAGTCTTTGATGGACGAGAATTTCATAACTAAAATATATGCAAAGTAGAAAAAGTGTTAGATTGACTGCCATCAATCTAACACTTTTTATGTATGCCGTTGTTGTCTGCTCCGGCGGTGCTTTCCGCGGGCACACACGTAAACCGCAACCCTCGCTAACGCGCGGCTTGTTGCGTCTTACGTTGCGTGCGTTCCCGCAGGAGTCACCGCCTACGCTACCAACAACTAGTACACGCTGCTAATTTATTATTTTTGCAAAAGAAAGAATTGCTGATTCCAGACAATCTACCCACTATTAAGCTATGCCGTTGTTGTCTGCTCCGTCAGTGCTTTCCGCGGGCACACACGTAAGCCGCAACCCTCGCTAACGCGCGGCTTGTTGCGTCTTACGTTGCGTGCTGTTCCCGCAGGAGTCACCGCCTTCGCTACCAACAACTAGTACACGCTGCTAATTTATTATTTTTGCAAAAGAAAGAATTGCTGATTCTAGACAATCTACCAACTATTAAGCTATGCCGTTGTTGTCCGCTCCGGCGGTGCTTTCCGCGGGCACACACGTAAGCCGCAACCCTCGCTAACGCGCGGTTTGTTGCGTCTTACGTTGCGTGCGTTCCCGCAGGAGTCACCGCCTTCGCTGCCAACAACTAGTACACGCTGCTAATTTATTATTTTTGCAAAAGAAAGAATTGCTGATTCTAGACAATCTACCCACTATTAAGCTATGCCGTTGTTGTCCGCTCCGGCGATGCTTTCCGCGGGCACACACGTAAGCCACAACCCTCGCTAACGCGCGGCTTGTTGCGTCTTACGTTGCGTGTGTTCCCGCAGGAGTCACCGCCTTCGCAACCAACAACTAGTACACGTTGCTAATTTATTATTCTTGCAAATGAAAGAATTGCTAAGTTTAACATAGTGAAATAGCAAAATTAGCGAACATATTTTTATTCTTAAATTTTAACCGTGCCTTCTTTTTTTAAATAGAAAAATCTTCTGGAATAAATACTTTTAATTGCTTTGGTCGTACAAATACATTGTCGCCTACTTTTAGTTGAAGATTTGTAAACTGATCTTTTGTCAGCTCTGCCTCTAAAAATTCATCAATATCAAGGCGGCGTAGTTCAATTTGTACAATTGGTCCTAGCAAATGTATATGGCTTATTTGAGCAGGAACAGTGCCTGACACCGCTGTTTTTTCAATTTGTATATCATGTGGGCGAACGTAGCCTACAGCATCGTCCTGTGTATGAGCATGCGTGTCTGGCACATCAATGGCAAATTCTCCATGTGTCAGCTTTCCGTTATGTAAACGCCCTTTGAAGAGGTTGACATTACCTAAGAAATCATAGACAAATGGACTTTTAGGGTGGGTGTAAACTTCATCTGGACTGCCAATTTGCTCAATTTTACCGTTGTTCATCACGACAATTCGATCAGCCACATCAAGCGCTTCCTCTTGGTCATGCGTCACAAAAATACTCGTTATTTGAAAATCATCATGTAGCTTTCGCAACCACCGCCGTAATTCCTTACGCACTTTAGCATCAAGTGCACCGAATGGTTCATCTAATAAAAGTACTTTAGGTTCGACAGCGAGAGCGCGAGCGAGTGCGACACGTTGACGTTGCCCACCAGATAGCTGAGTTGGATAACGATCCGAGAAATTTTCTAGTTTAACAAGTCGTAGTAATGTCATTACTTTATCGGTTATTTCTGCTTTGGATGGTCTTGTTTTACGTGGCCGTACTTTCAGGCCATAAGCTACATTATCAAAAACAGTCATATGGCGAAAAAGCGCATAATGTTGGAAAACAAAGCCTACGTTTCGTTCCTTCGGATGACGATTCGTAATCGTTTGACCGTCAAATAATATTTCGCCAACATCGGAGGCTTCGAGTCCTGCAATTACACGAAGTAAAGACGTTTTGCCAGAGCCAGATGGACCGAGCAGTGCTACCAATTCACCAGATTGAATATCAATGGATACATCTTGCAGTGCTTGAAAGGAACCGAATTTCTTTGATACATTTTGTATTTGTATACTCAAGCAAGTATACCCCCTTTAAACTGATTTTGATTTCCAAGCAACAATATCTTTTATAATAAGCGTAATAATAGCTAGCACACTCATCAATGACGCAACAGCAAAGGCTGCTGAAAATTGATATTCATTGTATAAAATTTCGATATGAAGCGGCATTGTATTCGTCATACCACGAATATGACCCGATACGACAGAAACAGCTCCGAATTCGCCAATTGCACGAGCATTACATAATATCAAACCATAAAATAATCCCCATTTAATATTGGGTAATGTGACATACCAAAAGGTTTTAAAGCCATTAGCCCCGAGAGAAATAGAGGCCTCTTCTTCTGATGTCCCTTGTGCCTGCATTAATGGCACGAGCTCTCTTGCTACAAAGGGCAATGTGACAAAAATAGTAGCAAGTACAATGCCCGGCAAAGCAAAAACAATTTTAATATCGTTGGCAAATAGCCAGTTCCCAAACAGACCTTGTGCACCGAATAGCAATATAAACACTAAACCTGCGATAACTGGTGACACAGCAAAAGGTAGGTCAATCACTGTAAGTAATAGATTTTTCCCTTTATAGTTAAATTTCGTTAGTGTCCAAGCTGCCATAATGCCGAAGATTGCATTTAAAGGAACTGCGATTGCCACTACTGTTAAGGTTAATTTTATAGCAGCTAATGCATCTGGATGGGTAATTGCGTCAAAATAGACGTCTGCTCCTTTTTGAAAGGCTGTTATAAAAATTGATACGAGAGGAAGAACGATAAAACATGCTAAAAAAGCAAGCGCAATAAATGTTAATACATAACGAACAATACGAGGCTCCTGTAGGGCAGCGGGCTTTGCCGTTGCAATGTGTGATTCAGGAGCAATTGGTTCGATTACCGTAGACTGATCCATAAATACCTCCTAATGTACAAAGCGACGATTTGCCAGCCACTGTATTAAATTAATGGTGAACAATAAGACAAATGATGTAATAAGCATGACGGCAGCAATAGAAGTAGCGCCTGCATAGTCATATTGTTCAAGCTTTGTCATAATGATTAATGGTGTAATTTCCGTCTTCATCGGCATATTCCCAGCAATAAAGACAACTGATCCATATTCCCCTAGGGCACGTGCAAAGGCTAACGAAAAGCCTGTTAAAATGGCAGGTGCTAGTTCAGGGAAAATAATTTTTATGACTGTTTGGAGCCTTGTTGCTCCAAGACTTGCTGAGGCTTCTTCGACTTCAGTACTAATGTTTTGTAAAACAGGTTGCACGGTGCGCACTACAAATGGAAGTCCAATAAAGGTTAGTGCAATAATGATACCAAGTGGTGTAAAAGCGATTTTAAAATCGAAAAATTGACCTATCCAACCATTCGGGGCATAAAGAGATGTTAAAGCAATTCCTGCTACTGCTGTAGGTAAAGCAAATGGTAAATCTACAAGACCGTCAATGATGCGCTTAAACGGAAAATGGTAACGCACGAGTACCCAAGCGATAATGGTGCCAAAGACAACATTAAGTAAACCAGCAGCTAGTGCTGTGCCGAAACTGAGCTTATAGGAGGCAACTGCACGTGGATCGGTTATAATTGTCACGAATTCAGCCCAACTCAAGGACATCGTCTGAATAAAAATCATTGCTAAAGGCAAGAGCACAAGCAAACTAACGTATAGCATTGTATAACCAAGAGAAAGATGGAAGCCGGGAATAACTCGTGCCGGCTTCTTTTTTAATGTTAGGCTACTCATCATATGCCTCCTTATTGTGGAACGTAAATTTCATCGAACGTGCCACCGTCTTTAAAATGCTTGGACTGTGCTTCTGCCCAACCGCCAAAGTCATCAATTGAAATGAGCTCAAGCTTTGGAAATTGATCTTGGTATTTTGCTAATATTTCTTCATTGCGTGGTCGATAGTAGTTTTTTGCAGCAATTTCTTGCCCAATATCGCTATATAAATGTTGTAAGTATGCTTCTGCCACTTCGCGCGTCCCTTTTTTATCTACAATTTTGTCAACAATTGCAACAGGAGGCTCTGCTAAAATACTCAATGAAGGTGTAACGATTTCAAATTCATCTTCCCCTAATTCATTGAGTGATAAATAAGCTTCATTTTCCCAAGCAATTAACACATCACCTATTTTCCGTTCAACAAACGTCGTCGTAGCGCCGCGAGCCCCAGAATCAAGTACCTCTACATTGCTATACAACGCCTTCATAAAATCCTTTATTTGCTTCTCGTCATTGTTATACAACTTTGCAGCAAACCCCCATGCAGCTAAGTAATTCCAACGTGCACCACCTGAAGTTTTTGGGTTTGGTGTGATGACTGATACATCGTCTTTTGTTAAATCACTCCAGTCTTGTATAGCTTTTGGATTGCCTTTTCGTACTAAAAAGACAATTGTAGAAGTGTAGGGTGTAGAATTATTTTCAAATTCAGTTTGCCAGTCTTTATTTAGCAGATCGCGAGCTTGGGCGATTTCATCAATATCATAGGCAAGTGCTAGTGTCACAACATCGGCTTCTTGACCATCAATGACCGCTCGCCCTTGTTTACCAGAGCCACCATGTGATTGATGAATCTTCACATCTTGACCTGTTTCGTCTTTCCACTTTGCGATAAAGTCTTTATTAAATTCATCATAAAGCTCCCGCGTTGGATCATAAGAAACATTTAGTAGCTCAACTGACTTTTTTGTGTCTTCCGTACTTGTATCGTTGTCTGTGGATGTGCTATTACATCCTGTTAACATTAAAGTTAAGCCAGATAAGAGTACAAATGATTGAAAAATATGCTTTCTTTTTTTCATCAAAAATCTCCCCTTTTTCTCAAAAGAACACAAAAGACCATCTCTCAAAAACGTGTACAAACACATTTTGAGTAGATGGCCTTCAGATCCTCTGATCAGCATTTTTTGTTTTTAATTAGCTTAGTACCACATTAAACATATATTTCCTATTAGTCAACAAGGAATTATGAAAAATTTCTGTTTTTTTTTCAGACAATTAACCGATGTGCAGACGGTGAGTAGCAAAAGACAAATTATTTGAATAAAATTATTTGTAAATGATGAGCGTGACATTCAAATGGGAGATAAAATGATACTGCTGAAAGAAGTTTAGATTTTTTATAAAACCTAGTTGACTACTAGGTGTAATTTAGTATATATTTGGTAATAAGAAGTATGATTGCTAAATGAGGTACAAGATTACTAGTTTACAATCATCCATAAAAGCTGGCTAGTCAAACTAGAGGCGTTTTAACGAAGGCACAATGCAATTGTTGTGTCTGTTGTTAAAACGCCTTTTGCTATATCTGAAAATGTTTCGAGGGGGATTACATGTTAACGTATGCAACTTGGCAGGAGCCAACGATTAATTTTGGAGTGGATGAATCCTTTAAAGGTGCACTAGAGGTTTTACAATGGAGCTATGCACAATATGGCGATGATATCGTTTATGCCTGTAGCTTTGGTATAGAGGGAATTGTATTAATCGATCTTATCTCAAAGGTTAAGCCAAACGCTACTATCGTTTTTTTAGACACAGATGTCCATTTTAAAGAAACATATGAAACGATTGAACGTGTAAAGCAAAAATATCCACAGCTCAATATAATCTTGCAGAAACCTAAGCTTACACTTGATGAACAAAAGGCTCAATATGGAGATGAATTATGGAAGTCCAACCCTAATAAGTGCTGCGATATTCGAAAAATTAAGCCATTACATGAGGCATTATCAGGAGCTACAGCTTGGATTTCAGGTTTGCGCAGGGAACAATCCCCGACACGACAGCAGACGAATTTTATCAATCGTGATGATAAATTTAAGTCGATTAAAATTTGTCCGCTCATTCATTGGTCGTGGAAAGATGTATGGCGTTATGTTTCAAAGCATGATTTAACTTACAATCCGTTACACGATCAAGGCTATCCGAGCATTGGCTGTGAACACTGTACACAACCAGCCTTTACAATGGATGACCTACGCGCAGGCAGATGGCAAGGATCTGCTAAAACTGAATGTGGGCTACATGAATAGGGGCGTTTAAATTATGCTGGAATATATTGCAATAGCCATTAGTTTATTTTTTGCAATGAATATTGGTGCAAGTGGAGCAGCCGCTTCAATGGGTGTAGCCTACGGAGCGGGGGCAATTAAAAAAGCTTGGCATGCACTACTAATTTGTGCAGTAGGGGTTTTTGCAGGCGCGATTCTAGGTGGTGGGGAAGTTGTAAAGACAATAAGCTCAGGAATTATACCACAAGAGTATATTACGGTGAAAATCGTCATGATTATATTAATTTCTGCCACAAGCTCATTGTTTCTTGCCAATCTATTAGGCATTCCATTATCGACAAGTGAAGTAACCGTAGGGGCAGTAGTCGGTGTAGGAATTGCCTATCGCGTGCTATATGTTAAATCATTGCTTGTCATTATGTCCTTTTGGGTAATCGTTCCGCTAATAGCATTTGTCATTGCTCTCGTATTTGGTAAGGTACTAAATAAATTTCAAGGAAAGGGATTATTAGCAAACCGTCCGTTGTTAACAGTGCTACTCGTGCTTGCAGGATTTTTTGAAGCCTTCTCAGCAGGTATGAACAATGTTGCTAATGCAGTTGGCCCACTTGTTGGTGCTGGGATGATAACTGTCTCAAATGGCATTTGGCTTGGGGGTGCATTTGTTGCTATAGGAGCGATGCTATTAGGAAAACGCGTACTCGAAACGAATGGGAAAAAAATTGTACGTTTTGAGAAAGCTGAGGGCATTCTAATTTCAAGTACAGGTGCATTGCTTGTTGGAATCAGTTCGCTGTTTGGATTACCCGTACCGTTAACGCAAGTAACGTCCTCCTCTATCATTGGTATAGGAATGGCGAAAAGCGGAAAACAAATTTTTCATAAACATATCGTCAAAAAAATTATGTGTATTTGGCTTGTTTCACCTATTTTTTCATTAGCGATTTCTTATAGTCTCATTCAGTTATTTATGAAGAAAGATTTATATGCCATCGTAATAATGGGAAGCGTCATAATCGGAACGCTTGGTGCGATTAGTTTAATGAGAACAATGCGTGAAGAGGAACGATCAATTTACGATGCTGGTGAAGGCATTTAATGATAAAACATACTATTCGAATTAAATTAGGGGGAATAAAAATGACGCTACAACCACATGGCGGTGCTTTAGTGCAAGCCTATAATCCACAGAAATCGGTAGTACATATTAAAAAGGAGATTGAATTGGATGCAATTGCGTTAAGTGATTTAGAGTTAATTGCAATCGGTGGATATAGCCCAATTGATGGTTTTTTAACTAAAAGTGATTATGAATCTGTCGTTGAACATACAAGGTTAGCCTCTGGAATTGTATGGAGTATTCCTATTACACTTCCTGTTAACAACGAAGTCGCAACAACATTACAGCCAGGGGATGAAGCGAAATTAGTATATGGCAACGAAATTTATGGTGTCATCGATATCACTGATATATATGAGCCAGATAAACTAAAAGAGGCACTACTCATTTACGGTACACAGGATTTAGCACATCCTGGTGTGAAAAAGCTCCATGAGCGGCAGTCGATATATGTCGGAGGTAAAATTACATTAATAAAGCGTCTTGAGCAAAAATTCCCTACTTATTCATTTGATCCAAAGGAGACACGTCAGTTGTTTAAGGAAAAGGGATGGCAAACAATTGTGGGCTTCCAAACACGTAATCCTGTTCATCGTGCACATGAATATATCCAAAAGGCGGCATTAGAAACAATCGATGGCTTATTTTTAAATCCGTTAGTAGGCGAAACGAAGTCAGATGATGTATCGGCAAGTATACGCATGGAGAGCTATAAGGTTCTTTTAGAAAATTACTATCCTCAAAATCGTGTGCAATTAGGTGTCTTTCCAGCAGCAATGCGTTATGCAGGGCCAAAAGAAGCCATTTTCCATGCACTTGTGCGAAAAAATTACGGCTGCACCCATTTTATTGTAGGACGTGATCACGCAGGGGTAGGTGATTATTATGGAACATACGATGCTCAAAAAATCTTTGAACAATTTACAGAAGATGAACTTGGTATTGTTCCTTTAAAGTTTGAACATAGTTTCTATTGCACTAAATGTGAAGGTATGGCTACAACAAAAACATGCCCGCATGATAGTGCATCACATGTTATTTTATCCGGTACGAAAGTGCGGGAAATGCTTCGGAATGGGGAAGTTCCTCCAAGTACATTTAGCCGTAAAGAGGTTGTCGATGTACTTATTAAAGGCATGCGTGAGGAGGTGTTAAAATGAGTTCCAATATCGTTTGGCATGAGTCATCCATTACAAAAGAAGAACGTCGCACTCAAAATAAACATCAAAGCTTTATTTTATGGTTTACAGGGCTATCAGCTTCAGGGAAATCATCCGTAGCAAATGCCCTTGCCCGTGCCCTATTTGAACGAGGGAACCAGGCATTCGTACTGGACGGTGATAATGTACGACATGGGTTAAATAATGATTTAGGCTTTGACGAAGCAAGTCGTAAGGAAAATATAAGGCGTATCGGGGAAGTTTCCAAGCTTTTTGTGGAAGGCGGTCAAATTGTGCTAACGGCATTTATTTCACCTTATAGAGAAGATCGCCAAGTTGTTCGTAAGCTAGTGGAAGAGGGAGAATTTTTAGAAGTGTATGTGAGATGCTCTGTAGAAACATGTGAACAGCGTGATCCAAAAGGTCTTTATAAAAAAGCACGCAATGCGGAAATTGCCAATTTTACAGGTATTAGTGCGCCATACGAAGAACCTGAACATCCAGAATTTATTTTGGACACGGAACGCTACTCTATTGAGGAATGTATCGAGCAGTTAACGACGTTTTTAACGGAAAAAGGCTATATTTAAAACAGGAACAGGAGAAATCGCCAGTAAAAGTCCCTGAATCGCCGGTAAAACAGGGGAAATCGCCCGAAAAGGCCTTTGAATCGCCAGTAAAACTAGAGAAATCGCCCGTAAAAGCCAGTGAATCGCCAGTAAACCTGCGGAAAGCAACCTGTAGCGAACATCAACGGCATAATAAAAAAAGTGTTAGATTGATTGCAGTCAATCTAACACTTTTTATTTTTGTCTCAGCCTCTTATTTGATACCTTGTTCTTTTTTCATTTTATCAATTTCAGGACCTAGCTCGTCACGTACTGTTCCCTTCCAAGGTTTAACACCTGCTATATAGGATGAACGGGTCATGATATGTCCACCGACAGGGCCTGTAATAAAGAGAAACAATATACCGAGTAAAATACGAGGGTTAAAATGATCCTCGATAAGCCAAAAGTGAAAGAATACGCCAATCAATACACACATAACACCGAGTGTTGCACTTTTAGAAGCGGCATGTGCCCGTGTATACAAATCAGGTAATCGAATTAGCCCAATAGCTGTTACGACGATAAATAGTACCCCGATAGAAATGAACAGAATAACTATAGTATTAGCGAGAATTGTCACGTTTAATGATATCTCCTTTCTCTATGAATTTAGAGAAAGCAACTGTACCGATGAACGATAAAATCGCTAACAATAATACAATTTCTAAAAAGAAGCTCGTTTCCACTAAAATTGAAAATAAAGCGATTAATGAAATTAGTGACACTCCTAAGGAATCTAGTGCTACGACGCGATCGGACGCGGATGGCCCTTTCACCATACGGAAAATCACGGCGATCATTGATAAGCAAATCACTACGATCGCTGCAATAATAAACGTCATCATGATTTACTCACCTCCAAAATGGCTTTTTCAAAAGAATCACGAATGGATGCAATGGCATCGTCTACATCACTAATATCAATAGCATGGACAAACAATGTTTTTGCATCGTCCGATACATGAACGACAACGGTTCCTGGTGTTAAAGTAATGAGACTCGATAATAATGTAATTTCCCAATCTTCTTTTAGGACAGTAGGGTAAGCAAAGAAGGCAGGTTGCATATCTAGCTTAGGCTTTAACACAACTTTCAGTACTTGAATATTTGCTAATATTAACTCCTTAAAGAAGAGTACAGTTAGTTTAATAATTGCCCATATACGGAAAACATAGAGACGTTTAAAAAAGAATCTTCTCATAATCACGAGCAATATAATACCGAGAATGAAGCCTACTATAAAGCCTGTTGCTGTATAGTTAGATGAAAGAAACATCCAAACGAAGGCAAGAGCAAAGTTTAAAATAATTTGAAATGCCATAGCTCTAATCCTCCTTCATTACAGCATCTATATAAATAGATGGGTCATTTAATAGTTTCGCAGCATCATCCATAAATGGTGTTATCCACTCTGAACCAACACCGTATGCTACTGTAATAAGCACCAATACGACAGTTGGCACAAAAAGGGTAGTGTATACTTTTTTATCGACAGTACCCGTTGTCGCTTTTTCCTCTCCCCAGAAGGCATAAAGGAAAATACGAATAACAGAAAGTAGCACAAGTAAAGATGAGGCTAAAATAAAGATACTACTCCACATGCTACCAGCCTCAAAGCCGCCTTGAACTATTAACAGCTTTCCAACAAAACCACTAAGTGGGGGAATCCCTGCTAAACCGAAGGCAGCTATTAAATAAAACCAGCCTAGCACAGGGTACTTTTTCATAAGTCCGCCCATTTTCCGTAAATCTGATGTGCCTGTAATGTAGATTACAATACCAATCAACATAAAGAGGGCAGCCTTTATAAGCATGTCATGGATTAAGTAGAACATCGCACCCTTTAACGCCACTTCATTCATTTGAGATACACCAAATAAAATGACACCTACTGCAATAACAATGTTATAGATAATAATGAGTTTGACATCGAAATAGGCAAGTGACCCGATACAGCCTGCAATAATCGTTCCAATTGCTAGTATCATCAGCAAATGATGTGTATACGATAAATCATGTACGAAAAATAGTGTGTATGTGCGAGTAATCGCGTAAACGCCAACTTTTGTTAGAAGTGCACCAAATAGTGTCAACACAGGAATCGGTGCAGCTGCATAAGAAGTTGGAAGCCAGAAGTAAAGCGGGAATATCGCCGCTTTTAAACCAAATACCATTAAAAACAGCACAGCAATAACGGTTATGATACCTGGCTGATTAATCTCGCTAATTTTCACCGCAATGTCTGCCATATTCAGTGTGCCTACAACTGAGTATAGGAAAGCTACTGTAATTACAAACAATGCTGAAGATATGACATTAATTAAAATATATTTAATGGAGCCTTTAAGTTGTCCTTTTTCTCCACCTAGTACAATTAGTAAATAGGACGCCATTAATAATACTTCAAAGAATACGAATAAGTTAAAAATATCCCCTGTCGTAAATGCGCCATTCACACCTGTTAAAATAAACATAATACCAGGATAATAGAAAAAGCGTTCACGCTCCTTTGTAATAGAACCAAAGCCGTACCAAACAACGAAGAATGCAATGAGTAATGTTGTCGTTACTAACAGTGCAGACATCATATCCGAAACCATTGTAATACCATATGGTACGGGCCAATCTCCGAATGTAACTTTCTGCAGACCGTCATTTTTTACTTTCAATAAAAGTGAAACGGCTGATATGAAAGCAAGTAGAATGCCTAGTAAAGCAAACGTGCGCTGATATTTTAAATTTTTCTGCCCAAACATTAAAATCATGCCGAAGAAGAACGGAATGATGATTGGTAGTAAAAGGAAGTTATTCATCCTCATCACTTCCTCTCATTAAGCTAATATCATCTGTCTCTAGCTCCTGATATGAGCGATATGCAAGTACTAGGAAGAAAGCCGTTACCCCAAAGCTAATAACAATAGCGGTTAAAATTAAAGCTTGTGGTAAAGGGTCAGCAAACGTTTTGGCACCTTCTTTTAAAACAGGAGGAGCCTCCCCTGTAAGTCCACCCATTGTTAAAATGAGTAAATGTGCACCGTGGCTTAGAAGCCCAGTACCGATAATAATACGTAATAAGCTTTTCGATAATATTAAATAAACCGCTGCCATAAACAAAAAGCCAATGACAAACGCCATAATTATTTCCATTATTCATCCTCTCCAATCGTTTGAATAATGGTCATCGTAACGCCAACAACAACCAAGTAAACACCGCTGTCAAAAAGCATTGCAGTGTGTAAGGATTGCTTACCTAGAAGCGGTAGTTCGAAATAATCAAAGAAATGTGTGAAAAAAGGTTTCCCTAAAAACATAGGGAATGCAGCTGTTGCAAGTGCCAATAATAAGCCCGTTGCAGTTAAATACGTATAGTTGATCGGTAAAACATTGCGTACAGTGTTTAAATCAAAGGCAAGTACTAAGAGCACGATGGCACTCGATGTTAAAAGTCCTCCTACAAAGCCTCCACCTGGTGTATAATGACCAGCTAAAAAAATATGAATGGAGAAGAAGAAAATAATGAAGAATACAATTTTAGCTGTAAATTGTATTATCACATCATTTGTTTTCATGCGATTTCTCCTTTCTATTCATACGCAGCTTGATCATTGCTAAAATTGCCATTCCAGCAATACCTAACACTGTAATTTCAAATAATGTATCAAAGCCACGATAGTCTACTAAAATAACATTTACAATGTTCCCGCCACCTGCTAATGAATAGACGGTTTCTTCGTAATATTTTGAGATAGTCGGGACAAGCTTTTGAGAATGTGCCGATAAGGCTATAAGCGTCACCATCACACCAACTGCGATTGAAATAACCGCACGATTCAACTGAAAGCGCATGCGTTCTTCACGTTTTCCAAGCTTCGGAAGATGGTAAAACGCCAATAAAAATAATGCGACAGAAATAGTTTCAATAACTAGCTGTGTTAAAGCTAAATCAGGTGCATTAAAAATTACGAAAAATAATGCAACAGTGTATCCGACAGAGCCAAGTCCAATGATTGCTGTAAGACGTGACTTCGCAAAAATAGTAATCGTTGTGCCAATAATTAATACAACAATTAAAATTAATTGGTAAGATCGAATTGGGGCTGCACCTTCAAAGGATATTGAAAAGGCATCCTTGGCAAATAACGTCCCAATTGAAATAACAGCAATAGCACTAAACATATACAGTAGATAGTGACGCATAGAACCAGTCATATAAAGACGTGATACACGATTTAATCCGACATCTAAACCAAGCATTGTTTTGTCATAGGCATTATTGAGCGTAAGAGCACGCGGGAATAGTTTATAGATGCCTTGCCATTTAGGTAAAGCAACAAATAATAAGACGCCTATAATGACAATGCCGATAGTCATGATTAACTCCGGTGTTAGACCTCCATGCCAGGCTGCCACGTGAATATTGATATCTTTAGGAACATCATATAAAAACGGCTGAATGGCTTGTACTGCAGGCTTTACAAACGTATCCCCAATTATATTAGGAATGAAGAAAATAACGACTACTAATGATGCTAAAATCATCGGTGATATTAGCATACCAATAGGAGCCTCATGTGGTTTATGAGCGTAAAGCTCTGGTTTATATTTTCCTGTAAATGTTCTAAATACAAAGTAGAAACTATAAATAAACGTAAAAATACTCGCTACCCAAGCAACGATAGGAAAAAGAACGCCCCATGTATCAAAACCAAAAAATTCGAAATTTTGAAGTGCTAACATAGCAGTTAAAAACATTTCCTTACTTAGGAAACCATTAAATGGAGGTAATCCTGCCATCGAGAAGCTGCCAATTGCCGCCACTGTAAAGCTAAGAGGCATAATGCTCATTAATCCCCCAAGTTTACGGATATCACGAGTACCTGTTTCATGATCGATAATCCCTGCAATCATAAATAAGCTACCTTTAAATGTTGCGTGGTTAATAAGGTGGAAAATGGCTGCAAATGCCGCATATTTAAACACTGAATCAGCTGCACCGTTTACATGAAATGCAACTGCCCCAGCGCCTAGTAGTGACATAATTAATCCAAGCTGACTGACAGTAGAAAACGCTAGAATTCCTTTTAAATCGGTTTGCTTTAAGGCAAAGAACGCCCCCCAGAATAGCGTTAACAGACCTACTCCTGTAACAAGCCATACCCATAGCTCAGAAGCTGCAAAAATTGGTGTAAAGCGAGCCACTAAGTAAATCCCTGCTTTTACCATTGTTGCAGAGTGTAAATATGCGCTGACTGGTGTCGGTGCTTCCATTGCATCAGGTAACCAAATGTAGAATGGGAATTGTGCAGATTTTGTAAATGCCCCTAGGAGTAATAAAACGAGTGCCCATGTGAACAATGGATGTTGCACTAAGTTTGGTGCCATTGCAATAAGTTCACGAATTGAATATGTTCCACCCATTAAATAAAGTAGGATAAATCCTCCTAACATCATTAAGCCGCCGAAGACTGTAATCATCATTGATTTTAGTGCACCGAAGCGAGAAGCATCACGTGTGTACCAATAACCAATAAGTAGGAATGATGAAATCGACGTTAACTCCCAGAAGAAGTACAAAGTAATTAAATGATCAGATTGTACAACACCGAGCATTGCGGTCATAAACAATAATAAGTAAACATAAAAATTATGTAGTTTTTCTTTATGTTTATCTAAGTAAAAAATGGAGTAAAGCACAACGAGTGAGCCAATTCCTGTAATGAGTAACGAAAATAGTAAGCTAAGTCCATCCAAATATGATACGAAAGAAATATCGAGCGATGGAATCCAAGGTATTCCATCATAAAACACTTCTCCTTGGGCAACTCTCGCTATATAAGTAGCATAAATAACGGCGAGTGTTGCAGGTACTGCCAGAACAAACCAGCCTGTATGAATATTTTTTACGCTTTTATATATAAAAGGCACAAATATTGCAGCAAGCATCGGGATGAAAATATAGAGTACTTGTAACAAAAAAATCCTCCTTTATGCAGGTAAGTGTAATAATTATAACGTACTTTCGTAGGGAATGCATTTGGACTAACAGGATTTAGCTTGGATAGCAGGAGAATTTTAGCTATATTATAAATAGGAAGTTATCAAAAAAAACAGAGGAAAAAAATTTTTATGAGGAACCCTTACATATATGGTTATTTACCATTAATTACAATTTTATTGTTTAGTTTAACGTTCGGCATGTATGCAGTAGGCGAAGCATTACAATTATTTCAAGCAATCGGTGTTTATTCAGGAATGCGTGAATTTTTATCGGATTTTGAATTACGTGTATTATTGCTAGTTGTATTTGCGGTTATTTTTTTTATGGCAATTTCTGCGCTTAAATTAGTTGGTGAAACAATTCATGAACTAGGTATGTTATTTTTTTCAAAAGATAATGAAGGTGCAGCAGTAAGCCAAGCGCGTGGAGGCTATGTCATTCTATTTATTGGAGCTATGTGTTCTGTCTTTGCTATTCAATCCATTTATGCATTAGCAGGTATATTCGTTTTAACGATTTTTATCTATTTCATTTATCTTATTTATAAAATGAGCCTTTTTATGTCCATGGGTGGCACGATTGGATTACTAATATTTGAACTTTTCATGTGGACAATATTATTTTCGTTATTAGTTTATGTGATTTTAAAATTGTATAACGGTGTACTGGCAAGTCTACCTTTTGCAAAATAAAGTCAGTGCCAGTCACTCAAACAATTCTGAATACTGCCAGTAATGTATTTTTAATAACTAAGTAAAAACCCACGTAGACTCCTGCGGGAACGCACGCAAAGTAAGCCGCAACAAATCGCACGATAGCGACGGTTGCGGCTAACAGTGTGCCCGCGGAAAGCGAGTGGGTTTTTACGTTTTAGAAGATGCCAGTGTGCTAGGTGTCCTTGCTAAGTGCCAGTCACTCAAACAATTCTGAATTCTGCTAGGAAACTTTACTCTAGTAAAACATTAAATAGCTTGTGATGAATTTTATATGCTTCTAGTTTTTCCATTGGTTGAGGTTTATCATAGCCAAGCCAAACAGCAGCTGTATACTGATCATTTAAACCGGCTAGCCAATAATCGCGGTAATCATTTGTCGTACCTGTTTTAGCACCAACATAGTTACTATTATTATAAACACCTTGCCCTGTACCATTTGTTACAACTTCTGTAAGTAACTCTCGCATATATTTTACCGTTTTGGGTGACCATATTTGATCACGTTCCGTATCCCAGCTAAATAGTACAGTGCCGTCATTGGCTGTCACCTTACGAATACTATGTGCAAGGACATATGAGCCGTCAATAAAGCTTGTGTAGGCATCTGCTAACTCCAGAGCTGTAACACCATATGTTAATCCACCCAATGATGCGGCATATGTATGATCCTTTGCCACGATGGAGCGGAAATGGAAGCGATCAAGGTAACTAAATGCCGTCTCGACACCAACAGCATTAAAAAGGCGAAGAGCAGAAGTATTATAACTATTACGGAATGCTGTTCGAATAGTCACATCCCCATATTTATATCCCCCATAGTTTTGAGGGCAAAAAGAACCGACACAATAACTACCACCATTCACGATGGAATCTGGTGTATTTGTTGTCGTTTCAAAAAAAGGTGCATAGACAGCAAGTGGCTTAAATGCTGAACCTGGCTGTCTTGGTCCTTGAAAAGCCCGATGATAATCAAATTTCTCGTAATTTTTACCGGCATATAGACTGATGATTTCACGAGAGGTGTTATTAATTACAGCTCCCGCTGCTTGCAATTGGCCAGTTCCTAATATAGCCGTCATTTGCTCTTCATCATGATTTTGTTTAGTTGGGTCAAGAGCCGTATAAATGGTTAAACCATTTTGGAACAAAGTATTGAGACGATTGTCTAGTTGTGCTTGAATCAACTTTTTTTCTTCATCACTTTGCGTATTTTGAAGTCGATCCGTATAGCCTTCTTTCTCAGCTACAAGCCAGCGTAGCTCTTGCAGAACATAAGTGCTATACATGGGGTAGCTTTGCATCTTATTTTTCACATTTAATATGACTGGTGCTGCTTTATAAGAAGCTGCATCTTCCTTTGTAATAGCACCACTAGCAGCTAGTGTATCGAGTAGCCGTTCCTGTCTTGCCTTTGTTTCATCAAAATTTTTTAAAGGATTATAAAGTGAT
Source organism: Lysinibacillus sp. NPDC097162 (assembly GCF_044762185.1). Classification (NCBI taxonomy): domain Bacteria; kingdom Bacillati; phylum Bacillota; class Bacilli; order Caryophanales; family Bacillaceae; genus Lysinibacillus; species Lysinibacillus sp. NPDC097162. The sequence goes on from NZ_JBIWDT010000004.1 coordinate 315,292, forward strand.
GGATTGTTTGGAATAGCAGAAATAAAAGCTATCTCAGCAATTGATAAATCTTGAATAGATTTTTGGAAATAATAGCTCGCTGCACTTCCTATACCATATACTTGATTGCTAAAATAAGATTCATTTAAATACATAGTTAAAATAGCATCTTTATCGTATTTTTTTTCAAGCTCGTAGGCATAAAATAATTCCGTCAATTTTCGTTCGTACGTTTTTTCGTCAGATAAATAGCGCATTCGAACAAGCTGTTGGGTAATGGTACTGCCTCCTTGCGAAGTAGCATTGGCATTAGAGTTCGCGACAACAGCACGAATAATGGCACTAAGATCGAAGCCGATATGATCATAAAAGTCGGCATCCTCACTAGCAATAAAAATTTCCTGGGCAATTTGTGGAATTTCTTGCAGTGTTAAAGGCTGCCTCCATTCGACATATTCTTCGCTAAAGGTTTGACCATCTTGATCTATTAATGTGACTGGAAGCTGAACCTGTACTTCAGGTACATCAATCGTTTCCTCGATTTGTTGTTCGTGGGCTTGGGCTGCATTTAACTCTGATCGTATATTCGTACCAATCCACCAAATGGTAGGTAAACATAGAGTAATAATAATAAAACCAAAAACTTTTTTCATAAATGCCTCCAACTTTGAAAATAAGTCTTTCAACAGAATAGCATATTTTGGATGTATTCCAAATACTCGTTGAGACCTATTTACACAATACGAAACTATAAAAAGAAATAGCAAAGATAGCCCGTTTCTTCCATCATCATTTTGGGTTATACTACCATAGGTATCAAACAGAAGTTTCCCCGTATTCAAAAATATAATTGGCTGAACGATTGTAAAATTACAAAATTCGTCAATACTTAGGTGGAGAAAACGGCTAGGAAGTATGTTAGACTAATATGAGGTCAGGAATGATCTAGGATGATCATTTTCATTGAAACTGAAATTTTACATTTAAAGGAGAGACTCCAATGTTTCCACAATTAACAACAGAAGTACAAGAAGGCGAAGTACTAGTAGAAATGAAAACGACTTTAGGTGCGCTAAAAATTAAATTATTTCCAAAACAAGCACCAAAAACAGTTGAAAATTTCTTAGGGCATGCAAAATCAGGTTATTACGATGGAATCATTTTCCACCGCGTTATTCAAGATTTCATGATTCAAGGCGGTGACCCAACTGGTACTGGTATGGGCGGTGAGTCAATTTGGGGTAACTCATTTGAAGATGAGTTTTCTGATGAATTATTTAACCTACGTGGTGCACTTTCAATGGCAAACGCTGGTCCAAACACAAACGGTTCTCAATTCTTTATCGTACAAATGAAACACCTTCCAAGTGATATGCTACGCCAACTTCAAGGTGCTGGTTTCCCAGAAGAAATTATTGAAGCATATGCACAAAACGGTGGTACACCATGGTTAGACCATAAACACTCTGTATTTGGTCATGTTGTAGAGGGTATGGATATCGTTGATAAAATTGCTGATGTAGCAAAAGATAACCGCGATAAACCGCTTGAAGATGTTAAAATTGAGTCAATTACAGTTTTTGAATAATAATTGTAAGGACGTGTAGAAAATATGGAACATTTAATGTATCAATTTTTATATTTCCCTGAAGATAAAACAGCTTATATTCCAGCAGCTTTTGAATTTTTAATCATGCTTATTTTATGTATAGGTGTATTTATGATTTTCCGTAAAATCTCTAAAAAGCAGGAATTAAAATCTAAGGAAATCGAAACACGTATTTTAGCTGAACGTAATAGCACAAATAATCAACAAAATGTATAAGTAAAGGTACTCTGTGTAAGAGTGCCTCAGACTATAGGCAAACTCGAATAATTTTCGGTTTGTCTATAGTTTTTTTTAGATTAATACATAAAACATTCCTGTATGCAAAGTGAAGACTTGAGTAACTAGCACTAGAATACTAAAAATCCACTTTTTATAGCGCAAAAAACCACGCGCTTTCCTCGGGCACAGTGTAAGCCACAAACCTCGCGGGTGCGCGGTTTGTTGCGTCTTACTTTGCGTGCGTTCCCGCAGGAGTCTACGTGGATTTTTGCTTTGTTAAAAATTCAGAATTGTTTGAGTGCCAGGCACTTACAATGACAATGCTAGCTTAAAGCGAGCAACTGCATCTTTTACAGTATCAAATGAGCAGGCCACGTTCATACGTAGGAAGCCACGGCCTTCTTCGCCATATTTTGAACCAGGCTCTAATGCAAGTTTCCCAACTTCCAGCAATTGCTTCATTAACTCTTTTTCATCCATTTCTAATTGACGACAATCTATCCACAGTAAGTATGTGCCTTGAGGCTTAGCAATGTGTATGCCAGGCAATTGCGTTAACTCTGTAATGACATAATCCATGTTATTAGAAATATAAAGAAGTAATTCTTCTAGCCATGGTAAACCTTCAGTGTAAGCTGCTTGCAGTGCAATAGGGGCAAAGCTGTTTAATGAGCCTTGACCACTGGCCATATTGACAGCCTCTAATTGAAGGCGTTTTTTCTTATCAGTGGCAATGATATATGAGACTTGAATACCTGCAAGATTAAATGTTTTTGTCGGTGCCATACACGTAATTACACGATCGATTTCATCGCCTGCAATTTTTGCAAGCGGCGTATGCTTGGCACCATCTAACATTAAATCTGCGTGGATTTCATCTGAAATAATTAGAACATCATACTTAGCACAAAGACGAATAATCTCTTTTAGTGTGGCTTCGTCCCATACATAACCACCTGGATTATGAGGGTTACACAATATGTAAGCTTTTATGTCTTGGGCAAGTGCTTGTTCGAATGCCTCAAAATCATAGACAAATGTCCCGTCTTGTTCTACTAACGGACAAGTTATCACTTCACGACCATTACTTTTTGGGATATTAAAAAATGGCGGATAGACAGGTGTTGAAATAAGTACCTTATCTCCTAAATTTGTCATTGCTGTTAGAATATTTGCTAATGCTGACACGACGCCATGGCTAAAAGAAATGGAATCTTTTTCAATGTGCCAATTATAACGATTATATTGCCAGTCCACTATCGACTGTTTTACTTCCTCGCATACAAAGCCATAACCGAAGATGGCACCCTCAGCATGTTTTTGTAGTGCCTTTGAAACAGCTGATGGTGGGGCAAAGTCCATGTCTGCTATCCACATTGGTAATATTTCTGTAGTATCGTTTAGGCCATAAATTTTCTCCATTGCGTCCCATTTTACTGAGTTAGTATAGCGACGTTTTAAAGTTTGATCGAAAATAGACAAGCAAATCACTCTTTTCTTTTTTTTTTACTATGGTATCATACCTATTAAGATTAAAGGATAATAGGTGAGTATTTTGGAAAATATAAAAATGAATCGAGCAGCCGTACATCTGCTAGCGGAGTGGGACCCTTTCCACATCGGTGCTGAGAATTATGATACAGAAACAGCAGATGTTGTTGCAGCATTACAAGGTATTGATGACCCATCGGCTCTTGCAAAGGTCATTCAAGAAACTTACGAGCACTCGTTTGAGCAATGGATTCCAATTGAAGATTGTGTTGCCATTTCATACAAACTAATTGCCATTAAGTTTGAAGCCAAATGCATTATTTAAACGACATATAATGTTTTTCTATTGGAAAGGGCGTATGGGGCGAGCATGTATGCCGTAAGCTCTCTTTCCTTATAAAAGTGAGGTTGTCTTCAATACTTAGACAGCCTCATTTTCTTATTAAAACAATGGTAAAATCCCTTGAATAAAAATAAGGAAAATCGCAATTGGTGATACGTAGCGAATTAATAAGTACCAAATATTAAACATAAGACTTGAGGAAGCAAGCTCTTTTCGGGAAATATCTTTTGTATAGTAATAGCCTGCAAAAATAGAAATCAGTAATGCACCAATTGGCACGTCGACACTATTTGTAAAAAAGTCTACAAAATCAAAAATTGAACGATCTAAAATTTGTACGTCCGATACAATTCCGAAAGATAAGGCACTCGGAATACCATAGACGAAAATAATAATACCGCCAATCCATGCAATTTTTTACGCTTTTCGGGCTTGTTTCCAGTGGCGATAGCTACTACTATTTCTAACATAGAATTGTAACAGTATAAGAATAAAGAAAATTTTCAGGAATAGACCACCGAGTGGCCATTGTTCGAAAACGGCAGGCAAAATAATAAAAACAAGCTTTGGCCTTGGTTAGGTGTATAGCCTAGTACCAACACGGCTCGGAAAATAACTAAACCTGCAAGTAGCGAAATAATACTATTATAGAGGCTACATTGATAGCTGAATTACCAATCTTTTCAGTTTTCGGGAGATATGATGCGTACGTAATCATAACGGCAATACCGACACTTAGAGAGAAGAATGCTTGTCCAAGTGCTTTTAAAAATGTTTTAGCATTTACGCCGTCCATTGCACCATCAAGTGTTAAGGAACGGATAACTAACACAATGAAGAAAATGAATAATAGTGGCATCATCCACGTACTAGCCTTTTCAATCCCACCTTTAATGCCTCCCGATACGATAGCAACTGTTAAAAGTAAAAATAGTCCTTGTACAAGAATAGCTTCAATTGGACTAGAGATGATATTGCTAAATAAATCAGCGTAATTGCCTTCACTACCATTACTTGATAATTGAAAAGTCAATGAACGCCCTAAAGAACTTAATATCCAACCGCCAACTACACTATAGAAGGACAGTATTAAACAAGCAATAATTATGCCGCCCCATCCTATTAAAAACCATGATTTTCCTGGCGCTTGTTCTTTGAACGATGTAACAGCATCCTTTTGCCCATGACGGTCAATCATAAAATCTGCAATTAACACCGGTAAGCCGATGAAAAATGTACATAAAATAAATACACTTCCACCAATCGTTCCCGCCATATATGGAATTGATCTCTAGATGACACGAAAATAAAGCCTCCTTATACTAAAGTTATATTTTACCGTAAAAACGTCATAACACAAGTCAAATTTCTGAAAATTGATTATAAATACTTTTTTTCTAGCTACTTCTAAATGGGATTAAAAACTTACGTGCTAAAGTGTTAGCTTAACAGCGCAGAAGACCGGTTCTATTGGTTTTATTAGCACAAAACTATGCGCTATCACCAATTCAGTTAATTGTAACAATTAGGGGAAATAGGTCGTTACATATAAAAGGAGGGATAACGAGTGAATGAGTCCGAATTAATCGAACGAGCACAACAAGGTGATAAAGAAGCCTATATCGAACTAATTCGCATCCATCAGCGAACAGTAGAAAAATTTGCCTTTCAATGTGGCGTACATAGTAGTGATTTGGCGGATGTTGCACAAGAAGTTTTTGTTAAGCTGTACCGCTTTTTACATCAATTCAAGCAGGATCGTTTTACTACATGGCTTTATAAAGTCACGCTCAATGCTACGCGTGATTATTATCGTCGGGAGCAACGGGAGCAGGCGAAAGAGGAGCTGTTAAATGCACAGCCACAAAATTATAGTCCCTCGGCGGAAAAGCACGTATTAAATTTTGAAGAAGATCGATTATTGCACAATAACATTCAAGCATTGGATGAAAAATATCGCTATCCACTTGTATTGTTTTACTTTCATGAGTTGAAATATGAGGAAATTGCGGAAGTACTTGGTATTTCATTGTCGGCGGTCAAAGTGCGAATTTTACGCGCAAAGGAAAAGCTCAAAGTCTCTTTGACACAGGATGGGAGTGTTGAAAATGGATGACAAACAATTTGACAAACGTATGGCATTATTAAAAAAATCATACGACCGAATGGAACAAAAATTAAATCCAGCAGATGTTTTGAAGCAAATTGAAGAAGAAGAAAAAGAAGCACTCGCAAAGCAAACGATTGCCACACAAAAGAAGCCCTTCCCAAAATGGCAAAAGCCAGCAGTGTGGCTAGCGAGTATTGCAAGCGTATTACTAGTTGGTTTTTTAGTGACGCTCTATACAATGAAACAGCAAGAAAATAACCAAACTGAAGTCCCACAAAATATTCCTGTAAAAGAGGCTGAAGAGAAAGATGCAGTCGACTATATAACGAAAAAATATAATAGTCGAAAAGAGGATATAAGAAGAGAATTAAAAGTTTCGAAAGATGAACTGCAAGCATTTGAATTTATTCAAACGGCAGATACAATGTTAGATTTTTATATCGCAAATAATTTGCATTCGTCATCAATTGAGAGTGATAGTGCACAAAATGTAGAAGAATACGTTTTATATTATTTAATGACTCCTAAAAGGGCTATAGAGACGATAAAAACATATAACAATTTAACTTTTGATGAATCGTATGAGGTTTATAACCAATACGTTATTGCTGTAGAAGAGTTGGAAAATTTTTATAGCAAGCTACTTGAACCGTTTGAACCACTACTGAAGAATGCGGATAAAAAGCAATATCCTTCTGATTTAAAAGCTATTATTGAAGCGGCAAATAATCAATATATGGAGCTGAAAAAGGATGAAAATGGCTCGTTTTATTTTAAAGCGAATCCAGTAGAAGGGGAGTTTGCGCCAGCTTATATAAATCAATTACATCCGGATGTTTTTGGGTATTTCGAATACTTAAAAACGGGTTATTTATTATTAGTCGACGATTTACGCTATTCACGAGAAGAAACAGCAAATTCGCTTAAAATAATGGAACGTTCGTTACTTGCAGATATCAATGCCGGTTCTCCCAATTACAAACTATTACTTGAAACCTTTAAAAACACGTGGGTGGCATTATTGCTAGGTACTAAAAAATATCCTGTCTTAGCGGAAGATGGGCAACCTGATAAGGAATATATAACATTTTTACAGGAAGTAGCCAAGGGTAAGTATGGTGAGGTTATGAAAAAGAAAGCTGCCAATATCTTTAAGGAATTACAGCAAAATAATCATTCTGAAACATTAGCGCAACTTACTGCTTATGATATATGGACAATACTTTTACAGACACGGGAAGAAACAGCAGGTTATATCAACGATAGTGATTTTAATATTGTTGACATGAATGACTCTCGTATAGAGCAAATTAAAGGAATATATGAGCAATATAAAAAACATAACGATATAGCTATATTAAACCAACTTCGCCCAATAAATATTGCTGCGCTTTATTTATATGCCATATCCATTGGTGATGAGTCTTTGCAAAAAACTTTATTAATGCCAGATTCCGAATTGGATATAAGTTTGATGTTACAAACAATGAAAGATATAGAAATATTTAGTCAGCTAGGTGAATACGATGGGATTTATCCAATTGTAGCTGCTCGCGTTGCAATCAGTGAACAGGATAAGTACGGAAGGCAATTCCTAATAAAGTTTTCGAAGCAAGAGGAAGGGTATTATCGTATAACAGAGATCATTGATTAGTGGGACGATTTTTTGCTCCAGATATTGACGTATGTTATAATTTAACGTGATATATACGTAGCAAACATATAGAAAGTGGGCAAAGGTTATGGCAAAAAAATATGAATTAGGAGACGTATTGACCGGAAAAGTTACAGGTATTCAACCGTACGGTGCGTTTGTAGCACTTGATGACGATACACAAGGGCTCGTGCATATTTCTGAAATTACGTACGGCTTTGTAAAAGACGTCAGTGAGTTTTTATCAGTAGGGCAAGAGGTTGAAGTGAAGGTACTTGAAATCGATGAAGCGGCCGAAAAAATTAGTTTATCGATCCGTGCCTTACAAGAGCGCCCAGCAGCAATAAGAAAAAAAGATGCGCCACCACGGAAATCTCTACAGGATCGTGTAGATGAATCCGATGCAAACGGCTTTAATTCCCTAAAAGATAAACTACAGGACTGGATCGAACAGTCAGGACATTAAAAAACGAGGATGCTTCCATGTGAAGGCATCCTCGTTTTTTTATAAACATTTTCATAATTAAGATTAGTCCTTTTTCATCTTCCGTATGCGATACTGCAAGTTTTGGCGGCTCATGCCAAGCGCACCAGCAGCCTTTGTTATATTACCCTCATATAGATTTAAGACATTTTGCACATAATAGGATTCGGCTTCCCGTAAATAAGCATCAAGAGGCATGACATCATTTTGCTGTTGGAACATAAAAAATTCAGGTTCGCGCTCAGAAGTATCTTGGCTCTGCACCTTAAATCGAAAATGAACAGGGAGTAAATCGAACGTAACAGTTGATTCAGTTGTCATAAATGACACGATTTCATCAAGTAAAAGTTCGAGTTCTTTCAGATTTCCTGGCCAGTCATATTGTAAGAATAATGCTTGGACATCAGGTGCTAGTTCTGTTACGTTTGATGCAAATCGCTCACGATGGCGACTAAAATAATCATCAACAAACGGTAAAATATCTTCTTTTCGGTCTGTTAAATTTGGAATAGTGATGGACATTGTTGCAAAGAAATAATACAAAGATTTTAAAAGCTTTTTCTCCGCTATAAGTGTAATCGGATCACTGCCGACACTGCCTATCAGCATATATTTTGATTGTGGAAGCGACTGTAATAATTCCAGTAATTGCTCCTGAACATGAAGGCTTAAAAAATCAATCCGTTCAAAGAAAAATGTATATGCTTTGTCATCCTGTAAAAGCTCTTGCATTTTATCTAGCACTGATTTCGCTGAACGTCGACTAAATAGTGTAACAAAAGCTTCAGTATCAGCTGAAGCAGCATGATGAATACTTTCTGCAACTAAATCCTTTCCTGTACCAGACTCCCCGATGAGTAATATAGGTAATTTTACTGCGGCAGCTTTTTTAGCATTTACGATAACTTGTTTCATCGTCTCTGAAACGGCGGTAATCATATCAAATGTTAAAGGCTCACCATATCGACGGAGAGGTTGATACACTAGTTTTTCTAAAGATGTTATATCACGTGCAAATTCAATTGCACCGATTAGTTGATTGTTTTTAAAAAGCGGAAATGTATCGTTAATCGTTGTAATTTCATGACCATTTTTATTCCAATAGGTTTGTTTCACATTCATTTCTTGTAAGCCAGTTTGTAATACCCGCATTAAAGTACTTTCATGTTGACGGAAGGAAAACAACTCAATAATTGAACGATCTGCTAATTCATCAAAATGAAATCCTTCAATTTCTTTCATTTTTGAATTATAGATAATTGTTTTACCTGTTACGTCAATCGCATGTATACCAACGGATACATTAGTTGCAATAAACTCATAAAAAGGTAATAAGGGTTCAGAATTTTTCATAAAATGTGCACCTCAAAAATTTTTTACTTGAAATATGCAACGAAATTTTGCATTATAATAAGTGTAAGAATATTTTATACGCAAAAAAAATTTGCGTCAATGTTTTTTGCACACTAAATTTTTACAGCTCACAAAAGGAGGATATAGTATGATTCCATACAAACACGAACCATTTACAGATTTTTCTCAAGAGGCAAACTACAAAGCTTATTTAGAGGCATTAAATAAAGTTGAAGGCTATTTAGGTCAAGACTATCCACTAATTATTGGTGGAGAACGTATTACAACAGAAGATAAAATTGTTTCATATAACCCAGCAAAGAAAACAGAAGTAATTGGTCGCGTTTCAAAAGCAAGCAGAGAATTAGCTGAAAAAGCTATGCAAGCAGCAGATGAAACATTTAAAACTTGGAAAAAAGTAGACCCAGCTATTCGTGCTGACGTGCTATTCAAAGCAGCAGCAATTATCCGTCGCCGTAAACATGAATTCTCAGCACTTTTAACAAAAGAAGCTGGTAAGCCATGGAATGAAGCAGATGCTGATACAGCAGAAGCAATTGACTTCCTTGAATACTATGGTCGCCAAATGTTACGTATTAAAGACGGTCAACCAGTAGAAAGCCGTCCAGGCGAATACAATCGTTATGATTATATTCCATTAGGTATTGGTATTGTAATTTCACCATGGAACTTCCCATTCGCTATTATGGCTGGTACTACAGTAGCAGCTTTAGTAACAGGGAACACAGTATTATTAAAACCAGCTTCAACAACACCAGTTGTTGCTTATAAATTTATCGAAGTTTTAGAAGAAGCGGGATTACCTGCAGGTGCAGTGAACTATGTACCAGGTTCAGGTGCAGAAGTTGGAGATTACTTAGTTGATCATCCGAAAACACGCTTCATCAGCTTCACAGGTTCTCGTGATGTAGGCTTACGTATTAACCAACGTGCAGCAACACATAACGATGGTCAAATTTGGATTAAACGTGTTATCGCTGAAATGGGCGGTAAAGATACAATTGTTGTCGATAAAGAAGCAGATTTAGAGCTTGCGGCACAATCAATCGTAAAATCAGCTTTCGGCTTCTCAGGTCAAAAATGTTCTGCATGTTCTCGTGCCGTTATCGTAGAAGATGTTTACGATACAGTTGTTAACCGTGTAGCTGAGCTTACAAATGCGTTAACAGTTGGTGACCCAGCTGACAACAGCAACTTCATGGCTACAGTAATTGACCAAGCAGCATTCAATAAAATTACTGAATACATTGAAATTGGTAAAGGAGAAGGTCGCCTTGTAGCAGGTGGTACAGCTGATGATTCAGTTGGTTACTTCGTCAATCCAACAGTATTCGCTGACGTAGATCGTTCTGCTCGTATTATGAAAGAAGAAATTTTCGGACCAGTTGTAGCAATTGCGAAAGCAAAAGATTTCGATGAAGCAATCGAAATTGCAAACGACACAGAATACGGCTTAACAGGTGCGGTTATTACTAACAACCGTATGAACTTAGAAAAAGCTCGTGAAGATTTCCATGTTGGTAACTTATACTTCAACCGTGGTTGTACAGGTGCTATCGTTGGTTACCAACCATTTGGTGGCTTCAACATGTCAGGTACTGACTCAAAAGCTGGTGGCCCTGACTACCTACAACTTCATATGCAAGCAAAAACAACTTCAGAAATGCTTTAATTTTTACTGATTTGTGTGGCGCAAAACCACATGTTCATAGATGGGCTGTTTAAATAAGAAGAAAAAGCTAGCAACGCCTCGTACGTAGATAGTAAAACCTACGAGGTGTGCGGCTTAATTAATAGGTGACCAATTTTTTGTTTTGTTTCTATTAAAGAGCTCTTTTATCAGATCTTATAAACCGTCCTATCTTTATAGATTTTCATTTTAGTTAGTAGGGAGAGAATGCTATATGTCAAAATCACAACAAGTTATTGAACAAACACAAAATTACGGTGCTGCAAACTATCATCCACTGCCAATCGTTATTGCAGAGGCTGAAGGTGTTTGGGTTAAAGATCCAGAAGGAAACAAATACTTAGATATGTTATCAGCATATTCTGCAGTGAATCAGGGGCATCGCCATCCGAAAATTATTGCTGCATTAAAAGAACAAGCTGATAAAGTAACTTTAACTTCTCGTGCATTTTACAGTGAAAACTTAGGTGAATGGTATGAGCTAGTAGGAAAATTAACAAATAAACAAATGGTTTTACCTATGAATACAGGCGCAGAAGCAGTAGAAACTGCATTTAAAGCTGCTCGTCGTTGGGCTTATGATGTAAAAGGTGTAGAAGAAGGTAAAGCAGAGCTTATCGCTTGTAACGGAAACTTCCATGGACGTACGATGCTAGCTGTATCTTTATCATCTGATGAAGAATACCGTCGCGGTTTCGGACCAATGTTACCAAATATTAAACTTGTTGATTACGGTAATTTAGAAGCATTAAAAGCTGCAATTACTCCAAATACAGCAGCATTTTTAATTGAGCCAATCCAAGGTGAAGCTGGTATTGTTATTCCACCAGAAGGCTTCTTAAAAGCTGCACGTGAATTATGCCGTGAAAATAATGTTTTATTCATTGCGGATGAAATTCAAGCTGGTTTAGCTCGTACAGGTAAAATGTTTGCATGTGATTGGGAAGAAGTAGAGCCTGATATGTACATCTTAGGTAAAGCATTAGGTGGCGGTGTATTCCCAATTTCTTGTGTTGCTGCTAATCGTGAAATTTTAGGTGTCTTCAATCCAGGTTCTCACGGTTCAACTTTCGGAGGAAATCCTTTAGCATGTGCTGTTTCTATCGCATCTATTAAAGTATTATTAGATGAAAAATTAGCAGAGCGCTCACAACAACTTGGTGAATATTTCAAAGGTAAATTACGTGAAATTAACAACCCAGTGATTAAAGACGTTCGTGGCCGTGGTTTATTCATCGGTATGGAACTAACAGAAGCTGCACGTCCATATTGTGAAAAACTAAAAGAATTAGGTTTATTATGTAAAGAAACACATGATACTGTAATTCGTTTTGCACCACCATTAGTTATTTCTCAAGAAGATTTAGATTGGTCTATTGCTCAAATTGAAAAAGTATTTAAACTTTAACAAAATGTTCACATTTTAATTCAGAAGTGTGTTACAATGATGCCGATATACAATCATTAAAAAAAACAAAGAGGCGATTTAAAATGTCTGAAAACTTAAATCTGTTCACATCAACTCAAGATGTTATTCAAGAAGCTCTTAATAAACTAGGCTATGACGAAGCAATGTATGAACTACTAAAAGAGCCGCTTCGTATGCTGCAAGTCCGCATTCCAGTTAAAATGGATGATGGAACTACAAAAGTATTTACTGGTTACCGTGCACAACATAATGATGCAGTAGGACCAACTAAAGGTGGAGTACGTTTCCATCCAGCTGTTTCCGAAGAGGAAGTTAAAGCGCTTTCAATGTGGATGACATTGAAATGTGGAATTGTAGATCTACCATACGGCGGAGGTAAGGGCGGTGTCATCTGTGACCCACGTCAAATGTCTATGGGTGAAATCGAACGTCTAAGCCGTGGTTATGTTCGTGCGGTTAGTCAAATTGTTGGACCAACAAAAGATATTCCTGCTCCAGACGTATTTACGAATGCACAAATTATGGCATGGATGATGGATGAATATAGTCGTATGGACGAATTCAACTCTCCAGGTTTCATCACAGGTAAGCCACTTGTTCTTGGCGGTTCTCAAGGTCGCGACCGTGCAACTGCTCAAGGTGTAACAATTGTTATCGAAGAAGCTGCGAAAAAACGTGGTATCGACATTAAAGGCGCTCGCGTTGTAATCCAAGGTTTTGGTAACGCAGGTAGTTTCTTAGCTAAATTCATGAATGATTTAGGTGCTAAAGTAATTGGTATTTCTGATGCATATGGTGCACTTCATGATCCAGAAGGTTTAGATATCGACTACTTATTAGATCGTCGTGATAGCTTCGGAACAGTAACAACATTATTTGAAAACACAATTTCAAATAAAGATCTTTTAGAGCTTGATTGTGATATTTTAGTTCCAGCTGCAATTGAAAACCAAATTACTGCAGACAATGCGCATAATATTAAAGCAAACATTGTTGTTGAAGCAGCAAATGGTCCAACAACAGCAGAAGCGACTAAAATTTTAACAGAGCGTGGCATTTTACTTGTACCAGACGTATTAGCATCTGCTGGTGGTGTTACAGTTTCTTACTTTGAATGGGTACAAAATAACCAAGGTTATTATTGGACAGAAGAAGAAGTAGAAGAACGCCTTTACAAAAAAATGGTTGAAGCATTTGATAATGTATATACAACAGCGACTACACGTAATATCAATATGCGCTTAGCAGCATATATGGTTGGTGTACGCCGTACTGCAGAAGCATCTCGCTTCCGTGGCTGGGTTTAATCAATAGATATTTAAATAAGAAGACATTCCTAATTAGGGATGTCTTTTTTTATGGACTGCAGTTGATTTATGCTCTAGGTGGCAACCTTAATTGTTTGAGTGCCTGGCACTAAGTAGTAGTAGTCGGCTCCAAAAACGTAAAAAACCTCTACGCTTTCCTCGGGCAAAATGTAAGCCACAATCCTCGCAGTTGCGCGGTTTATTGCGTCTTACACCTTGTGCTGTTCCCGCAGGAGTCTACGTGGATGTTTACTTGGATAGTCATAAAATGCATGATTAGCCTGGTGAATTGTTTGAGTGCCAGGCACCCGCCCTCCAGTGCTAATCACCCACCCTTCGTCCTCTTCACCAAACAACTGAATAATAGGCAGCAAGGTAAAATGCCTGATGCTATTAGTTGACACTCTTGTATTCTCCTATGTTTTGCATTTTTAGGTTTTAAATCTTTGCTTTCTTCATTGTAGATATGAGAAAATCCAACTAGAAAGGGGCGAATTCAATGGATTCATTTACATTTTATAACCCAGTGAAATTACACTTTGGTGAAGATGCACTGGAAAAATTACCGAAAGAGTTAGAGCAATATGGTAGCAAAGTACTAGTAGTTTATGGTGGGGGAAGTATAAAGAGTAACGGCGTGTACAATGCTGTTATTGAAAAGCTACAACAAGCGGATAAAATGATATTTGAATTGAGTGGCGTAGAGCCTAATCCTCGTGTAGAAACAGCGCGAATTGGCATTGATATTTGTAAAAAAGAAGGCATTGATCTTGTGCTTGCTGTTGGTGGTGGCTCGGTCATTGACTGTTCTAAATTAATTGTTGCCGGTGCTAAATATGATGGCGACGCATGGGATATTGTTAAACGAAAAGTATTAGTTCAAGATGCCTTACCACTTGGAACTGTTTTAACATTAGCTGCTACAGGCTCTGAAATGAATTCAGGCTCTGTTATTACAAATGCGGCAACTGAAGAAAAGTTAGGTTGGGGAAGTCCTGCTACGTTCCCTAAATTTTCTATTTTAAATCCAGCTTACACAGTGTCAGTACCGAAAAACCATACAGTTTACGGTATGGTCGATATGATGTCTCATGTTTTCGAGCAATATTTCCACAACACGACGAATACGCCAGTGACAGATGAAATGTGTGAAGGTGTTTTACGAACTGTTATGACGACAGCACCTAAATTACTAAAAGATTTAGAGGATATTTCATTGCGTGAAACAATATTGCTAGCAGGGACAATTGGTTTAAATGGTTTCCTATCAATCGGCTCTCGCGGAGATTGGGCATCACATAATATCGAACATGCTGTATCAGCAATTTACGATATTCCGCATGCTGGTGGCCTAGCAATATTACAGCCTCATTGGATGCGACTAAATGTGCCAGTAAATCCAGAACGTTTTGCCGGTTTAGCAACTCGCGTTTTCGGTGTTGATGCGACAGGAAAAACAGCAGAAGAAATTGCCTATGAAGGAATTGATCGTTTATCTGCATTTTGGACTTCATTGGATGCACCGAGCCGTCTAGCTGATTATGATATTGATGATTCGAAATTTGACCAAATCATTGAGCATGCAATGCAAAATGGACCTTTTGGTAACTTTAATAAGCTACACGAAGATGATGTTCGTACAATTTTACAAAACGCGTTATAGGGATACGATAAAAAAGCCAATTGCCTAAGTAGGCAATTGGCTTTTCTTCTATTATTGTTTGTTATAGGCGGTTGATGGTCGCTCGCCGACGTGTACCCAGTTTGCTTTTCCATCATCTTCATCAAATAATATGGCTACTTTGGAGACACCTTTTTGACTTAGAATAACTTCTGTTAAATGATCACGGACATCATCTAGAAATGCAAGTGATAAATTAGCATCAGCTTCAGCAACTAATTCAACGTGTAAAAATTCGCCTTCTTTTACAACCTCTAAGCGTACAATATCTTTAATGTTAGGATCATCCATCACAAGATGAGCAATATGATTGAGCATTTCTTCATCTGTTTCACCAATAACGCCACGTGCATTATCTAAGAATACCTTTCCAACTACATAAAACATCATACAGCCAATAATGATTGATACAAGTCCTTCAATTCTCGTCCAACCTGTAAAATGTGCAATTAAGATAGCGACAAAGGCTAAAACATTACCACCTGTTGCTACTAAATCTTCCATAAAGACTAATTTTGTCGCAGGTTTTGCACGATTCAAAAATCCAAATGCTTTTGGAATAGACATCATACCAGCTTTTTCTTGCCCTGCTTCGTGAAGTACTTCCACTGCCGCTTTTGCCAGAACTGTTCCTTCTAATACAACCCCGACCAATAACACGCCAAGTGCTATTAACATTCCTTTTGATTCACCTGAAGGATGCATAAAATGATGCCAGCCTTCTTTTATAGTCTCGTAAGAAAGGATAGCTACAATAATAACGGCAAACAGGCAAACTAGATTAACAATTCGACCAAAGCCTCCAGGGAATTTTTTCGTAGGGGCTTTTTTGGATAGCGCTGAACCAACATATACAAATAGTTGGTTTGCAGCGTCTCCTAGTGAATGCATCATTTCGGCAAACATAGCGACGTTACCTGTGAAGAAGAAGGCAATGCCTTTTATAATCCCTAAAAATGCATTTACAAATGCAGCCATTAATGAAGGCTTATTACCTTCCTTGAGTAGTTTCAATATTTCTGTCATTAGAGAATCCTCCAGCTAGTTTAAAATTTCCATTTCAATTTTTTCAATGTAAGGTAAGGTACGTAATGAACGATAAAGCGACAGTAAGTTATCAGAGACAATTAAAGATAAACGGAAATCTAATTCGTGTAACACTTGATTATTGCCTAAAGGAATGTCTTTTATACGAATGTTTTCAATCACAATATTGTTGTCTTTTAAAAATAGAAGGAACGATTCTGTATTACCATCATCATCAATTTGAATTTTTAGCGATACTTCTCGCATACGAATTCTCTTTGGTCCAATTTTCATAAGAAATGGAGACAATACTTCGATACCGAAAACAATAATAATAACAGCCATTGTAGCATCCATATAGAAGCCTGCACCAACAGCAATCCCGATACCAGCAGCTCCCCAAATCATAGCGGCAGTAGTTAAACCCGAAATGCTATCATTACCGCGTCTTAAAATGACTCCTGCTCCAAGAAATCCGATGCCGCTTACTATTTGAGCTGCGAGGCGAAGGGGATCCATTGATATATTAATTTCTGATCTCGGAGGTGTTGAGTATGCGGTCTCAATCGAGATAATTGTAAGTAAGCAGCTGAATGTAGCAATAACTAAACTGGTCTTTAATCCAACAGGTTTCTTTTTTAATTCCCTTTCAATTCCGATTACTAAACTTAATGTGGCTGCAATCACTAATTTTATGCCAACTTCATATGTAATCATATTCTCCAATAATGTTTCCAAACGCACCCCTCCATTAATATTTCGTATTGCTAAGAGATATGCAAGCTGTCATTATTATATGTACATTACTTTTTTGTATTGTACATCATGGAAGTTATGATGTATAAGCTTTTTTTCTGGAGGTCGATTTCAATGAATGAACCAAAGATTCATCCGTATATCCCAATTTTTATTGGCGTTATTTCAGTATCTTTATCAGCTATTTTTGTAAAATTAGCTAATGCGGAGTCGGGTGTTATTGCTTTTTATCGTATGTTGTTTTCTGTCATAATCATGTCACCGTTATTTTTCATGAAATATACAAAAGAATTAAAGCAGCTATCTAACAGGGATTGGCTTTTCTCTTCAATTGCGGGGGTATTTTTAGCATTTCACTTTATTTTGTGGTTTGAATCACTAAATTACACATCTGTTGCAAGTTCAACTGTCCTAGTGACTCTTCAACCACTTTTTGCGTTTGTTGGTACATACTTTTTCTTTAAAGAGGCTATTACTTTAAAAACCATTTTGGCAGGGGCAATTGCCATAGTAGGAAGTGTATTAATTAGCTGGGGAGATTTTAAGCTAAGTGGATCTGCTTTCTATGGAGATATGCTTGCACTAATTGCTTGTGCACTTATTACAACCTATCTTTTATTTGGCCAGGATGTAAGGAAACGACTGTCACTTGTGACATATACAATGATAGTTTACGTAGTGAGTACGATTACGTTGTTTTTCTATGTACTAATTAAAGGAGAATCATTCGGTCCTTATTCTTCAACGGATTGGATATGGTTTATTTTATTAGCCATTGTCCCAAATTTATTAGGCCATACTTTATTTAATTGGTCCATTAAATATGTTAGTACGAATGTTATATCAATTGCTATTCTATTCGAGCCAATTGGAGCGGCTGTTTTAGCTCTTGTTATTTTTAAAGAGTATTTAATTGCAACACAAATCATCGGTGGATTAGTTGTAATAGTAGGGATTCTATTATTTGTAGTGGACGAAAAAAAGATTTTAAAGTTTTTTATGAAAAAAGCTTGATTTTTATATTGCAATATTATATATTATTACTTGTCCTTAACAAGAAGGACGGCTTGAAAATAACAATTTAAAAAAGTTGTTGACTTCTTGTTGAAAACAAGTTAGACTAATAAAGTCGCTGAAAACAAGCGATAACAAAATGAACCTTGAAAACTGAACAAGCAAAACGTAATCAATATAGTTTTTACTAGCTAACTTCGTTAGTGAACGAAACAAAATTTTGGACATCAAAATTGATGCCAGCAAAACAATTTGAGCTAATCAAATTTCTTTTATGGAGAGTTTG